>NZ_JAMLDY010000018.1 GCF_024211255.1 Sphingomonas liriopis
AAATCACAAACAAGCCCTCACCGCCTGCGCACGGAAACTCCTCATCTACGCCAACACCGTCCTCGCCAGACAAGCCGAATGGATGCCCGCATCATAATGGTTGCTGAGCCTGTCGAAGGGCAGCGTTCCACACGGGCCGGGGCTTCGACAGGCTCAGCCCGAACGGACGAGACGATATTATTGCGAGTCGGTTTCGCTTTTCGCAACAAGCCACCTGCACTACATAGGGGTCCATGCCCCGCAAGATCGACCTCGAAGCCCTTTGCAACCAGAAGGGCCTGCGCATCACCGAACAGCGCCGCGTCATCGCGCGCGTGCTGTCCGAAGCCGAAGACCATCCCGACGTCGAGAAGGTCTACGAGCGCGCCTCGGCGATCGATCCGGGCATCTCGATCGCGACCGTCTATCGCACGGTGCGCCTGTTCGAGGAGGCGGGCATCCTCGACCGCCACGATTTCGGCGACGGCCGCGCGCGCTACGAACCCTCGCCCGAGGCGCATCACGACCATCTGATCGACGTCGAGACCGGCAAGGTCATCGAGTTCGTCGATCCCGAGCTGGAGCAGCTGCAGAAGGCGATCGCCGAGAAGCTCGGCTTCCGCCTCGTCGACCATCGCATGGAGCTGTACGGCGTCAGCCTCGACCGCAAGGGGTGAGCGGGCTGACCTTCATACTGCTGGGGACCGAGGTCTCGTGATCGGCGCGACGGCCTTCCTACCCACTCCGTCATCCCGGACGTGTTCCGGGGTCCACTCCGCGGCGAGGCAAACGGCTTGAGGAGAGACGTCGCGCCTGCGGCCCGGTGGACCCCGGAACAAGTCCGGGGTGACGAAGGGGTGGTGGCACCGACGATGCGTACATCGCGATGATCGCCAACCTCCGCCTATCGCTGCGTCTGTTGGCTTTGGTCGCCACCCTGCTCGCCGCGCTCGCGATCCACGGCCTGTGGCGGTTGTTTCGCCTGCCCTCGCCCTGGCCGCGGCTGTTCCTCGGTTCGGTCGCGCGGATCGTCGGGGCGCGGGTGCGGGTGGTCGGCACGCCGCTGAGGCGCGACGTGATGTTCCTTGCCAACCATTTGAGCTGGATCGACATTCTCGCCATCGCCGGCGCAACGGGGAGCGCGTTCGTTGCCAAGGGCGAGCTGGCGCGGGTGCCGCTGGTCGGCTGGTTGTGCACGCTCAACCGCACGATCTTCGTCGCGCGCGAGGACCGGTTGCAGGTGGCGGCGCAGATCGCCCGGCTGCGCGATGCGATCGGCGCGGGCTGGGGCGTCACCATCTTTCCCGAAGGGACGACAGGCGACGGCACCGCGTTGCTGCCGTTCAAGGCGTCATTGCTCGCCGCGCTCGATCCGCCGCCGCCGGGGCTGATGGTGCAGCCGATCCGCGTCGATTACGGCGCGGCGACCGGCGAGCTCGCCTGGGTCGGCGACGAACCGGGCCAGGCGCACGCGCTGCGTGTGCTGCGCCGGCGCAGGACGTTCCGGGTGACGCTGCACCTGCTCGAACCCTTCGATCCCGCCGTCATCGGCAACCGCAAGGCGATCGCCGCAGAGGCGCGCGCACGGATCGCCGCCGCCTGAGCGTCAATCGCGCCGTCGCGCGATCGGGTACCGCAACGGGCCGGTGATCGGATCGAGCGAGTCGACCCGCGCCTTGAAACAGGCCAGCGCGCTCGCGGTCGTGTCGTTCCCCTGCTTCACGCAGGCGCGCACGAGCACGTCCTGAACCGCTGGCTGTCGAACCCCGCCTGCTCGCCGATCAGCTGGTGCAGGATGCCGGGCGTGTCGCCGGCGCGGATGCAGCGGCGCCATTCCTCTCCGCGCCGCGGCGGCGGCATCGACCGGCCGGGCACCGTATCGACCAGACTATTCCGCGCCCGATCGCGGGCGACCATAGAGTTTTCCGCCATCCGACGCATGACGGAACAGCGGTGGCGACGCTTCGTTAGGGGCCCACGTCATTGGAGATTATCATGCGTAAATTCTTGATTTGCATCAGTTCTATTGCCCTCGCCGGCGTATCTGCCGGTGCGATGGCGCAGGATGGCGGCGCCATGGCGTCGTCTGGCATGACCATGCCGCCGATGATGGGCACGTCGTCGCAGAACTATGTCGCGATGGCCGCGGACAGCGACATGTACGAGGTCCAGTCGAGCAAGCTCGCGCTGACCAAGGCGAAGGCCAAGGCGACCAAGGACTTCGCGCGCGAGATGATCGCCGATCACATGAAGACCACCGCATCGCTGATGGCCGCGCTGCCCAAGACGCAGCCCAAGGTGATGAAGCCCGGCAAGATGCTGACCCCGGCCAACGCCGCCAAGATCGCCGCGCTGCGCAGCGCGTCCGCCGCCGATTTCGACGCGCTGTACATGCAGCAGCAGGCGGAGGCGCATCAGGCCGCCTGGGCGCTGCACAAGGGCTATGCCACCGACGGCCAGGACCCGGCGCTGCGCCAGGTCGCGATGGGCGCGGTGCCGATCATCGAGAAGCATATCGCGCACGCCAAAAGCGGCGCGATGAGCGGGATGTGATCCGGCCGACCGTCTTCCCCGGTGTGGGGGAGGACGGCCGCCTTCTTACCGTCGTCACCCCGGACTCGTTCCGGGGTCCACTCCGCGGCGAGGCGCACGGCTTGACGTGAAGACGTACGCTCGCGGCACGGTGGACCCCGGAACAAGTTCGGGGTGACGGCGGGTTTGGTACATGGGCATGTTTCATACCAAAGGGTTTGGCTGGCGACCGTCACCCACATCCTGTATGCGCGCGGCCATGACTCCCGCGGACAAACCCAAGACCTTCCACGTCAAATCGTTCGGTTGCCAGATGAACGTCTACGACGGCGAGCGCATGGCCGAACTGATGGCGGCGGACGGGATGACCGCGACCGCCGATCCCGATACCGCCGATCTGGTCGTGCTCAACACCTGCCACATCCGCGATCGCGCAACGGAAAAGGTCTATTCGGACATCGGGCGCTTACGCAAGAACGCGCGCGTCAACGAACGCGCCGCGCCGATGATCGCGGTTGCCGGCTGCGTCGCGCAGGCGGAGGGCGAGGAGATCGTTCGTCGCGCGAAGGTCGACGTGGTCGTCGGGCCGCAGGCGTATCACAACCTCCCCGCGTTGGTGGCGAGCGCCGCCGCCGGCACGCCCAGCCTCGACACCGACATGCCGTTGCTGTCGAAATTCGGCGCCCTCCCCGCGCGCCGCCGCGTCGGCCCTTCGGCGTTCCTGACCGTGCAGGAAGGGTGCGACAAATTCTGCACCTATTGCGTCGTGCCCTATACGCGCGGCGCCGAGGTCAGCCGGCCGTTCGCGGCGATCGTCGACGAGGCCAAGGCGCTGGTCGACGCCGGTGCGCGCGAGATCACGCTGCTCGGCCAGAACGTCAACGCGTGGGTCGATGGGACGCGCGGCCTGCACGACCTCATCCGCGTGCTCGACCGTATCCCCGGCCTCGCGCGCATCCGCTATACCACCAGCCATCCCAACGACATGGCGCAGGGCCTGATCGACGCACATGGCGACGTCGAGAGCCTGATGCCCTTCCTCCACCTGCCGGTGCAGGCGGGCAGCGACCGCGTGCTCAAGGCGATGAACCGCAGCCACGACACCGCCTCGTACCTGCGCCTGCTCGACCGCGTGCGCGCGGTGCGGCCCGATATCGCGCTGTCGGGCGACTTCATCGTCGGCTTTCCCGGCGAGACCGAGGCGGAATTCGCCGAGACGCTGCGCTTGGTCGAGGCAGTCGGCTACGCGCAGGCCTATTCGTTCAAATACAGCCCCCGCCCCGGCACCCCCGCCGCCGACATGGCGGGTGCGATCCCCGACGCGGTGATGGACGAGCGTCTGCAACGCCTGCAGGCGGCACTGGGCCGCGACCAGCAGGCGTTCAACCAGGCGAGCGTCGGCCGCAGCTGCGACGTGCTGATCGAGCGTCGCGGCAAATTGCCCGGCCAGATGCTCGGCAAGTCGCCGTGGCTGCAATCGGTGCATCTGATGACCGACGCGGCGATCGGCGACATGGTGTCGGTCGACCTGCTCTCCGCGGGGCCGGTGTCGCTGGCCGGTGCGGAGCGAGTGCGCGTCGCAGCCTGACGGCTACACGAAAGAAGGATGATTCACGCGGAGACGCGGAGGCGCGGAGAAGCAGAAGTGCTTGCGGTAACCGTCCGCGTAGCGGCTTTAGACGGCGCTGCCGGCAATTGGGATGGAAGGCGCTTCGCGCTGGGCAGGACACCTCCGCGTCTCCGCGCCTCCGCGTGAACCACCTTCTTCTTTCGGTCCTTGCGCGCCGCTTTTGCCGCTTCCCTTTCGCCCGCCCGCATCCCACATTCCCGTCATGCCATCACGGCATGAAAGGACCGCATGAGTCGCAAGCTCGTCCCCGCCCGCTCCGGTGAACGCAGCCGGGCGGAGGTTTTGTTCGACAAACCGCAATTGCTCGCCACGTTGTTCGGTCAGTACGACCAGAATCTGGTGGCCCTCGAAAACCGGTTGGGCGTCTATATCACCGCGCGCGGCAACCGCGTCGGGCTGGAGGGGAGCGCCGAGCATGTCGCGCTCGCCCGCGACGTGCTGCAGGACCTCTATCACCGGATGCAGCGCGGCGAGGAGATCGACACCGGCCTCGTCGACGCCTCGATCGCGATGGCGTCGGAGCCGACGCTGGACGGCATCGTCAGCACCGAGCGCGGCGCCATCCCCTCGGTGATGATCCGCACGCGCAAGAAGACGATCGTGCCGCGCACGCCGGCGCAGGCGCATTACATGCGCGAACTGACCAGCAACGACATGATCTTCGCACTGGGGCCGGCGGGCACCGGCAAGACCTATATCGCGGTCGCGCAGGCGGTGTCGCAGCTCATCACCGGCAGCGTCCAGCGCCTGATCCTGTCGCGCCCCGCGGTCGAGGCGGGCGAGAAGCTGGGCTTCCTGCCCGGCGACATGAAGGAGAAGGTCGATCCGTACCTGCGCCCGCTCTACGACGCGCTGCACGACTGCCTGCCCGCCGAGCAGGTCGAACGCCGCATCGCGAGCGGCGAGATCGAGATCGCACCGATCGCCTTCATGCGCGGACGCACGCTGGCGGATGCCTTCGTCATCCTCGACGAGGCGCAGAACACGACGCCGGCGCAGATGAAGATGTTCCTCACCCGCTTCGGCCAGAACAGCCGGATGGTGATCTGCGGCGATCCCAACCAGACCGACCTGCCCGGCGGCGTCGGCGCGTCGGGGCTGGCGGATGCGACGATGCGGCTGGACGGTGTCGAGGGCATCTCGATGACCCGCTTCACCGCCGCCGACGTGGTGCGGCATCCGATCGTCGGGCGGATCGTCGAGGCGTATGAGGGGCCGAATGCTTGACGGTCCCGTATATCCTTATTACCTGACGAGGATATACGGGAGGACGCATGGCATCCCTTTATATCAAGAACAGCGATACCGCCGATCTGGCAAGCGAGGTCGCGTCCCTGCTGGGCACCAGCAAGACCGCAGCGGTGCACGACGCCTTGCTGCACCGCAAGCGTGAACTCGAGCGGGCAGGCGCATTGACCATTCACGAGCGGATGGAGGCCTGGCGGCAGGCACATCCGCTGGGTGAACCGACCGGAATGGTGGCGGACAAGGCGTTCTACGATTCGCTGAACGACGAGGATGAGGATTGACCCTCTTCGTCGACGCGTCGGCCATGGTCGCGATGCTGGTCAAGGAACCGGAGCATTTCGAGCTGGAGGCACGGTTCGGGGCAGTCGATCGTCATCTCTACTCGGCCGTGTCGGCTTGGGAGGCGAGCCGCGCTCTCGCGAAGATCCGCTTCGTCACGATTATCGAGGCCTACGTGGAGGTCGAGGCGTTCGCGGCCGATTTTCGCATGGAGCTTGTATCGATTGGCGCGGCCGAGGCCGCCATAGCCGCCTCGGCCTATGATCGCTACGGCAAGGGCCGTCACCCCGCCCGCCTCAACATGGGCGACTGCTTCGCCTATGCCTGTGCCAAGACCCACGACGCACGCCTGCTCTACAAGGGCGACGATTTCTCGAAGACGGACCTCGCATGATCCACATCGAACTCGCCCGCGAAGAGCACTGGCCCCCCGACACCGACTGGGACGCGCTCGCGACCCGCGCGGTGCGCGCGGCGATCGAGGGGACGCCGCACGGCGACCTCCTCACCACCGCTGCCACGGTGGAGATCAGCGTGCGGCTGACCTCCGACGAGGAGGTGCGCACGCTCAACGCGCAATACCGGCACAAGGACAAGGCCACCAATGTCCTGTCCTTCCCGATGGTGCAGCCCGACCTGATCGACACGGTCAGCCAGAACAGCGACGATGGCGAGCTGCTGCTCGGCGACATCGTGCTGGCCTATGGTGTCTGCGCCGCGGAGGCGCTGGAAAAGGGCGTCACGGTGGAGGAACACGCCACGCACCTGCTGGTGCACGGCACGCTCCATCTGCTAGGCTACGACCATATGGGGGACGACGACGCCGAGGCGATGGAGGAGATCGAGCGCCAGGCGCTCGGCCGGCTCGGCATCGCGGACCCCTATCTGATACGCGAGGACTGACACCGCCGCCATGGCAGACGACCGAAGTAGCGCCGGCAACGGCGACTCCCACGATTCGAACATCTGGCGCGGGCTGCGCTCGCTGATCTTCGGCGGCGGTGCGGAGGAATCGCTCCGCGACCAGCTCGAGGAAGCGATCGACCGGCACGAGGACGATCCCGCCCCCGACGCCAAGGGCGACCTCACCCCGCTCGAGCGGCAGATGGTGCGCAACCTGCTCCATTTCGGCGAGCGCGACGCGGGCGACGTCGGCGTACCGCGTGCCGACATCGTCGCGGTCGAGGAGGCGACGACCTTCGCGCATCTGGTGCAGATCTTCGCCGAGGCGGGGCATAGCCGCCTGCCCGTCTATCGCGGCCAGCTCGATACGATCATCGGCATGGTCCATATCAAGGACGTCTTCAACATCCTGGCGACCGGCGCGGAGCATCCCGCCAGCATCGCCGGGCTGATCCGCGAGCCGCTGTACGTGCCGATGAGCCGCGGCGCGCTCGACCTGCTCGCCGACATGCGCCAGCGTCATGTCCATCTCGCGGTGGTGCTCGACGAATATTCGGGCACCGAAGGGCTGGTGACGATCGAGGATTTGATCGAAGAGATCGTCGGCGAGATCGAGGACGAGCATGACGAGGCGCCCGAGGCATTGCTGGTGCCGATCGACGGCGGCGCGTGGGAGGCCGACGCGCGCGCCGAGCTGGAGGATGCCGCCGAGCTGATCGACCCGCGGCTGGGCGAGGCGGACAGCGATGTCGATACGCTGGGTGGGCTCGCCGCGGTGCTCGCCGGCCATGTGCCGAAGGTCGGCGATTGCGTCGATCATCCCAGCGGCTGGAAGCTCGAGGTGCTCGACGCGGACGAACGCCGCATCCACCGGTTGCGGCTGCATCCGCCGGTCGCGCGCGAGGTCGAGGACGCCTGATCGGGAGCGTCATCCTCCGTTCGGCGAGCACGCCCATGCTGCGGGAAAACGGGAGGTGACGATGCGATCGGTGACGGGCCGAACCTCGGGGACGTTCCTGCTTGCCCTCACCCTTTCGGCGCTGCGCGCCGTTTTCCCTCTCCCATCGGGAGAGGGAAGAGACGGCGCAGCCGGCGATAGGGTGAGGGTGACACGGAATGCGCTGTTGTGCCTCGCCGCGTTGCTCCCCGCCCCGCGTCCGCGCAGGCATGGAGCACGATCCGGGCGACGCCTGCCTCGCCGGTCGATTATCAAGTCGCCAAGACGCGCGACGATATCCGCGATGGTCGCCGGGCCGGGCAGCTGAGCAAGGCCGAAGCGCGCGAGCTGCACCGCGAGAATGCGCGGGTCGGGGCGCTCGCCGGACGCTATGCCGAGGGCGGCACGACCGAGCCCGAACGTGCCTTCACGCAGGGCGCCGCGGAGGCGGTGCATGGGATCGTCGTAGCTAAGCGGTCGCGGTCGAAGCCCTGAAAATCCCTTCGTCACCCCGGACTTGTTCCGGGGTCCACCGGGCCGCAAACATACGGCAAGAGGCTCTGGCCGACCACTTCGCCGCGGAGTGGACCCCGGAACAAGTCCGGGGTGACGGAGGACGTGGAGACATGCAAAGCTCCCACCCCACTGATCGCCCCTGTCGATCACCGCCTTCGCGAATTCGCGTTTTCCCACTCTGTCCCGCTGCGGTAGCAATGGCGTCATACCAGCAGGGCGCGAGCCGTTGCGCACGCCCGCGATGATCGACCGAGGAGAGAAGCCATGGACGCCATTACCGAAGGCAGCCCGATCAACGATCCGCGCAAGCAGCCCGCCGCCAAGCGCCGCCTGCTCGGCCGCACCGCCAAAGACTGGTGGCCCGAATCGCTGTCGATCGACATCCTTCATCAGAAGGGCGTCAGCGGCAATCCGATGGGCGACGACTTCGACTATCGCAGCGAATTCCTCAGCCTCGACTACGACCAGCTGAAGGCCGATATCACCGCGCTGATGACCGACAGCCAGCCGTGGTGGCCGGCCGATTACGGGCATTACGGCCCCTTCTTCATCCGCATGGCGTGGCATAGCGCTGGCACCTATCGCACCGGCGACGGCCGCGGCGGCTCGTCCGCGGGCCAGCAACGGTTCGCGCCGCTCAACAGCTGGCCCGACAACGGCAACCTCGACAAGGCACGCCGCCTGCTCTGGCCGATCAAGCAGAAATACGGCCGCCAGCTGTCGTGGGCGGACCTGTTCATCCTCGCCGGCAACGTCGCGATCGAATCGATGGGCGGCCCGACCTTTGGCTTCTCCGGCGGCCGCGAGGACGTGTTCGAACCCGAGAAGGACGTCTATTGGGGCACCGAGGAGGAATGGCTCGGCCAGACCCGCATCGACGAGGAAGCCGGCCTCGCGCTCGAAAGCCCGCTCGCCGCGATCCAGCACGGCCTCATCTACGTGAACCCCGAAGGTCCGGGCGGCTGTCCGCATCCGCAGGGCTCGGCGCGCGACATGAAGGAGACCTTCGCGCGAATGGGAATGAACGACGAGGAAACGGTCGCGCTGACCGCCGGCGGCCATACTTTCGGCAAGGCGCATGGCGCGGGCGATCCCAAGCTCGTGGGTGTCGAGCCGGAGGGTTCGGACATCGCGTCGCAGGGCCTCGGCTGGACCTCCACCCACGAGAGCGGCATGGGCGATCACACGATCACCAGCGGCATCGAAGGCGCGTGGACGCCGACGCCGACGACGTGGGACATGAGCTATTTCGACATGCTCTTCGACCATGAATACGAACTGGTGAAGAGCCCGGCGGGCGCACACCAGTGGCAGCCGGTCGGCAATCCCGACGACACGCTCGCCCCCGCGGCGCACACCGCGGGCAAGCGCGTGCCGACGATGATGACGACCGCCGACATGGCGCTCAAGGTCGACCCGGCCTACAACGCGATCTGCCAGAAATTCCGCGCCGACCCGGCATACTTCGCCGATGCCTGGGCGCGCGCCTGGTACAAGCTGACGCACCGCGACATGGGGCCGAAGATCCGCCTGATCGGCCCGGAAGTGCCGGAGGAAGAGCTGATCTGGCAGGATCCGATCCCGGTCGCCGACTATCCGCAGATCGACGCCGGCGACGTCACCGACCTGAAGGCGGCGATCGCCAACGCCGACCTGTCGATCGAGGACCTCGTCACCACCGCGTGGGCCTCGGCCTCGACGTGGCGCGGATCGGACCATCGCGGCGGCGCCAATGGCGCGCGCATCCGCCTTGCCCCGCAAAAGGACTGGGAGGTCAACCAGCCCGAACAGCTCGCCCGCGTGCTCGGCGTCTATGAAGGCATCAAGGCGGACTTCGACGGTGCGCAGGAGAAAAACGGGGGCGTCAAGAAGGTGTCGATCGCCGACCTGATCGTGCTCGGCGGTTCGGTGGGGATCGAGGCGGCGGCGAAGGCGGCCGGTCATGCGATCGAGGTGCCCTTCACTCCCGGTCGCACCGACGCCTCGGCCGAACAGACCGATGCCGAGGGCTTCGACGTGCTCGAACCGCGCGTCGACGGCTTCCGCAACTATCTGCAGGTCCAGTTCAACGTGCCGACCGAGGAGCTGCTGGTCGATCGCGCCCAGCTGCTCGGCCTGTCGGCGCCGGAGATGACGGTGCTGGTCGGCGGCCTGCGCGTGCTGGGCGCCAACCATGCCAAGGCCAAGCAGCATGGCGTGTTCACCGACCGCCCGGGGCAGTTGACCAACGACTTCTTCGTCAACCTGCTCGACATGGGCACCGCATGGAAGCAGGTCAGCGACGAAAGCGACGAGGAATTCGTCGGCACCGACCGCGCGACGCACGAGCACCGCTGGACCGCGTCGCGCACCGATCTGGTGTTCGGCTCCAATTCGCAGCTGCGCGCGCTGGCAGAGGTCTATGCGACGAACGATGCGGGCGAGATGTTCGTCAGGCATTTCGTCCAGGCGTGGACGAAGGTGATGAACGCCGACCGCTACGACCTGCTGGCGGGGTAACCTGAGCGTGCTGTCGTTCAAGCGGCAGCACGCCATGTTGTCGAGTGAGGGAGGAGCGAAACCTCCCTCCACCCACCCGTCAGCCCGGACTTGTTCTGGGGTCTACTCTGCGGCCGGGCATAAAGCTGGAGCCGCTTGCCTCGCGCTTGCGGTTCGGTGGACCCCGGAACAAGTCCGGGGTGACGAGGTATTGCGAGAATAGGCCGCGACCCGGCGATCCGACACCGCCGATACCGGGAGCAGACCTTTTCCCTTCCGCGCGGGCCCCCGCCCTCCTATTGTCGTGCCATGCTGAAGCACGTCCTGCGCGTCGCCGCGCTCCTCGTCGTTATCGCCATCGGCGTCGTCGTCTATCTGGCGTGGCCCGACACCGCGCAGGTGCCGTTCGACCGGGTCACCGGCAAGCGCCCGTCGATCACCCAGCCGCGCATCCAGACGCTGCCGACCGTCAAGGTCGCCGACGTCGTCGGCTGGCAGGGCAACCAGACCCCCGTCCCCGCCGCCGGTTTAAGCGTGAAGGCGTTCGCCAAGGGTCTCGATCATCCGCGCTGGCTCTACCGCCTGCCCAACGGCGACGTGCTGGTCGCCGAGACCAACTCGCCCCCGCGCGAAGGCGGCGGCATCCAGGGCTGGGTGATGGGGCTGCTGATGGGCAAGGCGGGCGCGGGCGTGCCGTCGGCCAACCGCATCACGCTGCTGCGCGATGCGGACGGCGACGGCGTCGCCGAACAGCGCCACGTCTTCATGACGGGGCTCAACTCGCCGACCGGCATGGCGCTGCTCGGCGGCCAGCTCTACGTCGCCAACACCGATTCGGTGGTGCGCGTGCCCTATACCGAAGGCACGACGCGGATCGCGGCGAAGCCCGAACTGGTGGTCAAGCTCAATGGCGGCGGCAATCACTGGGCGCGCACGTTGGTCGCGGCGCCCGATGGCCGCACGCTGTTCGTCGGCGTCGGTTCGGCCTCGAACATCGCCGAAAACGGCCTTCCCGCCGAGAAATTCCGCGCCAACATCCTGCAGGTCTATCCCGAACAGAAGACGTTCCGCATCTACGCATCCGGCCTGCGCAATCCGCAGGGAATGGCGATCAGCCCGTTCAACCAGCAGCTGTGGACCGTCGTCAACGAACGCGACATGCTGGGGTCGGACCTCGCGCCCGATTATCTGACGCAGGTCGAACTGGGCGACCAGTTCGGCTGGCCGTGGTTCTACTGGGGCGGCTATCCCGACACGCGCGTCGATCCGCAGCGCCCGGAATTGCAGCAATATTCGAAGCGTCCCGATTACGCGCTCGGGCCGCACGTCGCGGCGCTTGGCCTGACCTTCGCCGGCGACGTGAAGCTGGGAGAACGGTTCGCGCAGGGAGCGTTCATCGGCGAACACGGCTCGTGGAACCGCAAGCCGGTGTCGGGCTACAAGGTGGTGTTCGTGCCGTTCGCTGCCCGCGGCTTCCCGGTCGAGGGCGCCAAGCCGGTCGACGTGCTGTCGGGCTTCCTCGACAAGGACGGCAAGGCGCAGGGCCGCCCGGTCGGCGTCATCGGCGACCGCACCGGCGCGTTGCTGGTGGCGGACGACGTCGGCAATACGATCTGGCGGGTGACGGCGGCGAAATAAGGAGCATCGCCCGCGTCGCCCCTGAAAACCGATGACGTCGCAAGCAACCGTTCGTGCTGAGCCTGTCGAAGCACAGGCGAGTCCCAATGCCCTTCGACAGGCTCAGGGCGAACGGTGAGGAATGTATCGGCCTGAAAGCATCATGCCTTAGGCATCACGCCCCCCAGACCGGGGTGGACGGGTTCGAAGGCTCCACTTTCGGCGGTGACCAGCGTTCCTACTTCGCCGCCCCGTCGGTGAATTTCACCGCGGTGCCAGTGGCGTTGGTCTTTCCCCAGCTGATCGCGGTGACGTGCGACCTGCCGTAGCTGGCGTGGATCACCGCATCCGCACCCATTTTGCGGGCACGCTCCCACAATTCGCGATAGACCTTCTGTTCGGATGCGGATTTGCTGAAGATCGTTGCCTTGCGCACGCCCGCCGACACGTCGCCGATCACGCGATAGGGCCGGTCGGTGATGTCGCCGGCGAAGACGGGGACGCCATCATAGGCATCGACGCTCACAGCTGGAGGCTTCGCCTCTTGCGCATATGCGCCAAAGGGCACTGCCGCTGCGAACAGCACGGCCAATCCGATCCGTTTCATACGCCCCTCCCCCCATGCATCCGCGCCATGCGGATATCGGGCAAAGGATGCATACCGACCGACGGCATGTCCAGCGATGTAAGGGATGGCGGTGGCCGCTATCGGCGGCCGCACAAGGGAACGAATGGTGGAGCCGAGGGGGATCGAACCCCTGACCTCTGCAATGCCATTGCAGCGCTCTCCCAGCTGAGCTACGGCCCCATCCGTTCCGGGAGGCGCCCCACTAGCGGGGGCGCCGGGGCATGGCAAGCGGTGATTTTCCGCCCGCCATGCCTTTTTATCGGATCAATGTTCGTCGTCTTCGGTGGGCGCTTCCACGCCCAGATCGTCGTCGCCGCCCAGATCGACCTCGTCGTCCGCCGAGGGCTCTTCCTCTTCGCCCAGCGCTTCCAGATCCTCGTCCTCACCTTCCAGGTCGCGATCGGCTTCCTTGGTGTCGGGCTTGGCCTGCTCGAAGGGGAGCGGCTGCTTGGATTTCAGGATCGGTTCGGGATTCCAGTGCGCCCCGCAATTGATGCAGGTGACGGGATCGTCCTTTTCGAGGTCGTAGAAGCGCGTCGCGCATTTCGGGCACGTACGCTTCGTGCCCCATTCCGGCTTAATCATGCCGTGTAATGCCTTTCGGAATTGGGTGTCGCAGGCTAAAGTCGCCCTTAGCCCGAGAGGTGGGCGGCGCCTTGCCATAGCGCAAGGTGGCTGTCAAAGCCCCCGCCCATGGCGCATCCCCTTCCCCAGACGCTGAGCATCGCCCCGCGCGGTGCGTTGACCGGCACGATCGCCGTGCCCGGCGACAAGTCGATCAGCCACCGCGCGCTGATGTTCGCCGCGCTCGCGGTCGGTACCAGCCGCATCGCCGGCCTGCTGGAGGGCGAGGACGTGCTCGCCACCGCCGCGGCGCTGCGCGCGATGGGCGCGACGATCGAGCGTACCGGCGAGGGGACATGGCAGGTGGACGGTGTCGGCGTCGGCGGGCTGCTCCAGCCCACCACCGCGCTGGAGATGGGCAACAGCGGCACCTCGACGCGGCTTCTGATGGGCCTCGTCGCCAGCCATCCGATCACCGCGACCTTCACCGGCGACGCCTCGCTGTCAGGACGCCCGATGGGCCGCGTTATCGATCCGCTGGCGCAGATGGGCGCGGACATCACCGCCAGCCCCGGCGGCAAGCTTCCGCTGATGGTTCGCGGCCTCTGCCCCGCGGTGCCGATCAGCTACACGCTCCCCGTCGCGTCGGCGCAGGTCAAGTCGGCGATCCTGCTCGCCGGGCTCAACACACCGGGGATCACCCGCGTCATCGAGCCGGTCGCGACGCGCGACCATAGCGAACGGATGTTGCGCGGCTTCGGCGCCGAGCTGACGATCGAGCGCACCAACGAAGGCCGCATCATCGCGATCCGCGGCGAAGCCGAGCTCAAGCCGCAGACGATCACCGTCCCCGGCGATCCGTCGTCCGCCGCCTTCTGGCTGGTCGCGGCGTCGATCGTCCCCGGCTCCGATATCGTCGTGCGCAACGTCGGGCTCAACGCCACGCGCACCGGCCTGATCGCCGCGCTGCGGCTGATGGGCGCCGACATCACCGAGCTCGACCCGCGTGACGTCGGCGGCGAGCCGGTCGCCGACCTGCGCGTCCGCCACACCCCCCTCACCGCGATCGACGTGCCGGAGACCCTCGCGCCGAGCATGATCGACGAATATCCGGTGCTGTTCGTCGCCGCCGCCTTTGCGCACGGCCGCACGCTCGCCCGCGGCGCACACGAACTGCGCGTCAAGGAATCGGATCGCATCGCCGCGATGAAGGCGGCGCTCGAAGCCTGCGGCGTCGCCATCGAGGAATTTGACGACGGCCTTGCCATCACCGGCACCGGCGGCGACCCCATCCCCGGCGGCGCGACCGTCGCCTCGCTGCTCGACCACCGCATCGCGATGAGCATGACCGTCGCCGGCCTCCACGCCGCACGCCCGATCACGATCGACGATGTGGCGCCCGTCGCGACCAGCTATCCCGCCTTCTATACATCGCTCGATGCGCTGACGGGGCGCGCATGATTATCGCGGTCGACGGTCCGGCGGCATCCGGCAAGGGCACGATCGCCAAGGCGCTCGCGCGCCATTACGGCCTGCCGCATCTCGATACCGGCCTGCTGTATCGCGCGGTGGCGCTGACCGTGCGGCGGCTGGAGCTGGACCCGGCGGTCGAGGCGGATGCGGTCGCCGCCTGCGACTTCGCCGAGGACCTGCTCGCCGACCCCGAACTGCGCGACGACGCGATCGGCCAGCTCGCCTCGATCGTCTCGGCGCATCCGCTGGTGCGCGCCGCGTTGCTCCAGCGCCAGAAGCGCTTCGCCCGCCAGCCCGGCGGCGCGGTGCTCGACGGCCGCGATATCGGCACGGTGATCGCGCCGGACGCCGATGCCAAATTGTTCGTCAAGGCGACGCCGCAGGTCCGCGCCCAGCGCCGCCACAAGGAGTTGCGGGGCCACGGCTCTGGCCTGAGCTTCGACAAGGTCCTCGCCGACATCCGCGCCCGCGACGCCCGCGACAGCAGCCGCTCCGCCGCTCCGCTGGTGATGGCGCAGGATGCCGCGTTGCTCGACACCAGCTTCCTGTCGATCGAGGCGAGCGTGCAGAAGGCGATCGCCCTGGTCGAAGCGCGCCGCGGCGCGACGCCCGCGACCTGAGCGACTGTCGTCAGGCGGGCAGCGCCGCGGCGATGCTGGCGGACAGCGGCGTGGTCGGCCGGCCGATCAGCGCGGACAAGGCACGCCCGTCGTCGAACAGCGCGCCACCGGCGGCGGCACGATCGTAGCTGGCGAGCGCCCCGGCGAACGGTTCAGGCAAACCGGCACCGACCAGCGCGGCGGCATAATCGGCCTCAGGCAGGTCGACATAGGGAATGGCTCGCCCCGCCTGCCGCGACAGTTCCGCGGCGAGATCGGCCAGCGTGAAGGCGGTGTCGCCGGCCAGTTCATAGGTGCGGCCGGCGTGGCCGCCATCGGCGAGGACCACCGCCGCCGCCTCGGCATAATCGGCGCGTGCCGCCGCTGCGATCCGCCCCTCGCCTGCGCTGCCGATGGACGCGCCGTGTGCCAGTGCCGGCGGCACCGACTGTGTGTAATTTTCGGTGTACCAGCCGTTGCGCAGGATGGTGTGGGCGACGCCCGACTTCGCCAGCATCGCCTCGGTCTTGCGATGTTCGCCGGCGAGCGACAGCGTCGACGTGTCGGCATGGAGCAGGCTGGTATAGACGATATGGCCGACGCCCGCCGCCTGCGCCGCGGTGACGACGTTGCGATGCTGCCGCTCGCGCTGGCCGACCGCGCTGCCCGACACGAACATCAGCGTGGTCACCCCCGCCAGCGCCGGCGCCAGCGTGGCGGGATCGTCATAGTCGAACCGCCGCACCTCGATGCGGAGGTCCGCCGCCTTCTCGGGCGAGCGGGCGAGGCCGATGATGGGGATGTGCGGCGCACGGGTGCGTAGCGCCTGCACGATGAGGCGGCCGAGCTGGCCCGGCAGACCGGTGATGGCGATCGTCATAGCATGCTCCATGTCGTTGCGGATGAGGCATCGCGCTGTAGACGCAGCACTTACGATCGGTAAGTACGCACATGTTTGTTAGTGCGGAACGACAGCCATGACCCAGCCCCCTTCCCTGTCCGACCGGTTGCGGCGTGGCGACGTGCTCGCCGCCGCCTGTCCCTCGCGCGAGGTGCTGCGCCATGTCACCGGCCGCTGGGCGGTGCTGATCCTGATCGTGCTGGAGGAGGGAACGCAGCGGTTCAGCGCGCTGCGCCGCCGCGTCGACGGGGTCAGCGAGCGCATGCTGGCGCAGACGCTCAAGCATCTGGAACACGACGGCCTCGTCGCGCGCGTATCACATGCGGTGGTGCCGCCGCACGTCGACTATACGCTGACGCCGCTGGGCGAGGAGGCGGCGGCGCACGTCCGGCGGCTGGCCGATTGGGTCGAGGCGAACGTGCCGCAGATCGTCGCCGCGCGCGGCTGAGCCCGCGGCTCCCGCTCACCTTGCCAAAACGCAGGTTTTCTCCTATGGCCCGCCCGTCCGGCGAGCAGGCGCTCGCGGAGGTAGGCGTGATCGGCTGGACCGGTCGCGCCCTTTTCGCATGACGCGCATCGCTTGCCTCCGTGTGTTCCCGCCCGATGGATGCCGCGATCGGCATGGGGTCGCCGCGGCGTTTTCAGCCAAGACCAGCGGAACCAACCGCTTGGCCGGAAACAGATAAACCCGAGGACACTCTAACCCTATGGCTACCCAGCCCACTCCTACGCGCGACGATTTCGCCGCGATGCTCGACGACATGTTCGGCGGTGCCGACAGCTTCGAGGGCCGTGTCGTTCACGGCACCGTCACCGCCATCGAAAACGACCTTGCCGTCATCGACGTCGGCCTGAAGTCCGAAGGCCGCGTGCCGCTGCGCGAATTCGCCGCACCGGGCCAGAAGGCCGACCTGAAGGTCGGCGACGAAGTCGAAGTGTACGTCGACCGCGTCGAGAACATGCATGGCGAAGCGATGCTCAGCCGCGACCGCGCCCGCCGCGAAGCCGCCTGGGACAAGCTGGAGCTGGAATTCAGCAAGACCGCGCGCGTCGAGGGCGTGATCTTCGGCCGCGTCAAAGGCGGCTTCACCGTCGATCTGTCGGGCGCCGTCGCGTTCCTGCCGGGCAGCCAGGTCGATATCCGCCCCGTCCGCGACGTCACGCCGCTGATGGACATTCCCCAGCCGTTCCAGATCCTGAAGATGGACCGCAAGCGCGGCAATATCGTCGTGTCGCGTCGCGCGGTGCTGGAAGAGACCCGCGCCGAGCAGCGTTCGGGCCTGATCCAGAGCCTGGCCGAGGGTCAGATCATCGACGGCGTCGTCAAGAACATCACCGATTACGGTGCGTTCGTCGACCTCGGCGGTATCGACGGCCTGCTGCACGTCACCGACCTCAGCTACAAGCGCGTCAATCATCCGTCCGAGATGATCGCGATCGGCGACACCGTGAAGGTGCAGATCATCCGCATCAACAAGGACACGCAGCGCATCAGCCTCGGCATGAAGCAGCTCGAGTCGGATCCGTGGGACGGCGCGAGCGCCAAGTATCCGATCGGCGCCAAGCTGTCGGGCCGCGTCACGAACATCACCGAATACGGTGCGTTCGTCGAGCTGGAAGCGGGCATCGAAGGCCTGGTCCACGTGTCGGAAATGTCTTGGACCAAGAAGAACGTCCATCCGGGCAAGATCGTCAGCACGTCGCAGGAAGTCGACGTGGTGGTGCTCGAGGTCGACGAGGACAAGCGTCGCATCAGCCTCGGCCTCAAGCAGGCGCAGAACAATCCTTGGGAGGCGTTCGCCGCCGCCCATCCGATCGGTTCGACCGTCGAGGGCGAAGTCAAGAACGCGACCGAATTCGGTCTGTTCATCGGCCTGGACAACGACGTCGACGGCATGGTCCACATGTCGGACATCGCCTGGGGCGTGTCGGGTGAGGATGCCCTCAACCTGCACCGCAAGGGCGAGACGGTTCAGGCGATCGTGCTCGACATCGACGCCGAGAAGGAGCGCATCAGCCTCGGCATGAAGCAGCTCGAGCGCGGCGGGCCTTCGGCCGGCGGCATCGCGGCGGCTGGCGACAAGCTGAACAAGAATGCGGTCGTCACCGTGACGGTGCTCGAAGTCCGCGACGCGGGTCTCGAAGTCCAGCAGGGCGACGATGGCGCGACCGGCTTCATCAAGCGCACCGACCTCGGTCGCGATCGCGACGAGCAGCGTCCGGAGCGTTTCCAGGTCGGCCAGAAGTTCGACGCGATGGTCACCGGTTTCGACCGGTCCAAGAAGCCGACCTTCTCGGTCAAGGCGATGCAGATCGCCGAAGAGAAGCAGGCGGTCGCCCAGTACGGTTCGTCCGATTCGGGCGCGACGCTCGGCAACATCCTGGGCGAGGCGCTGAAGGCCCGCTCGGACGCCGAAAAGAAGTAACTACGCTAGGGGCCGGCGCACGGATGCGTCGGCCCCATAGTTTTTATTGGATCGTATTCGAAACGGTTCTATAGGCGAGCGGACTTGATCTCTATCAACCTCGAAGCGATTCCGAGGGGGGCTTTGCGATGATCCGTTCTGAATTGGTCCAGAAGTTGTGCGACCATAATCCCGGCCTCGCCAGCCACGACGTCGAGACGATCGTGACGACGTTCTTCGACGAGATTTCCCACCGCCTTGCCGCCAACGGTCGCGTCGAACTGCGCGGGTTCGGGGCCTTTTCGACCCGCGCGCGCGATGCCCGCGTCGGTCGCAATCCGCGCACCGGCGAAACCGTCGACGTCGATGCCAAGCGCGTCCCCTATTTCAAGCCCGGCAAGGAAATGCGCGCGCGCCTCAACGTCTGACGCGCCGGTCGCTGCCCGTCTTCGGTCGGCGCACGCCGCATAGCGACTTGACGCCCGCGCCCGGCTGGGCTTGTCGTCACCCGGTGCGCGGACGTGGCGAAATCGGTAGACGCAGCCGACTTAAAATCGGCTTCCCCTGGAGTGCGGGTTCGAGTCCCGCCGTCCGCACCATCCTTCTCGCGCTGACGCTCGGCCTCGCCGGTTGCGGCCAGCGGCCCGATTCGGGGCCCGTCGTGGTCAGCGCGATCGGCGGGCCGCCGCGCCTCGCCGATCCCGCCCGCGGTCGCCCCGATACGCCCGCCCGCCTGCTGCTCGACGCGACTGCCGAGGGGCTGGTCCGCTTCGACGCGAGCGGGCAGATCGAACCCGGGCTCGCCGAACGCTGGATCGTGATCGACGCGGGGATGAGCTACATCTTCCGCCTGCGCGATGCACAATGGCGCGACGGCAGCCGCGTCACCGCCGATCAGGTCGTCGATCATCTGCGCCGCCAGATCGCGCCGGGATCGCGCAACCCGCTCGCCCCCTTCCTGACCGCGGTCGACGAGATCGTCACGATGACCCCGCAGGTGATCGAGGTGCGGCTGCGCCGGCCGCGCCCCGACCTGCTCAAGCTGTTCGCGCAGCCCGAACTCGCGCTGTGGCGCAGCGACGCGATCGGCGGCGCCGGCCCGATGCGCGTCGTCCATGCCGGCGGCAGCCTGTTGCTGCGCCCCGCCTTCGATCCCGGCCGCGCCGATCCCGAGGACCGGCGCGAGACCCGCCCGGAAGAAGACGTCCGCCTGATCGGCGAACGCGCCGCCCGCGCGATCGTCCGCTTCGCCGCGCACGATTCGGATCATGTCGCAGGGGGCACGTTCGGCGACTGGCCGCTCGTCGCACTGGGTGCGGTCGCCCCCGCCAACATCCGTATCGATCCCGCCGCCGGCCTGTTCGGCTTCGCGATCGTCAACCGCGACGGTTTCCTGGCCGAGGCGCCCAATCGCGCGGCGATCAGCGGCGCGATCGATCGCGCCGCGGTGACCAATGCGGTGATGCAGGGGTGGGAACCGGCCGAGCGCATCCTGCCCGACACGCTCGATTCGGCGGCGCCGCCGGCTCTGCCCGGCTGGACGCTGCTGTCCCCCGACGAGCGGCGCGAAAGCGCGCGCGCGCGGGTCGCCGGCTGGGGCGATCCGGTGCGGTTGCGGATCGCGCTGCCCGCGGGGCCGGGCGCGACGTTGCTCTATGCGCAGGTCGCTGCCTCGCTACTCGCGATCGGGGTGACGCCGGAGCGGGTCGCCCTTCAGGATCCCGCCGATCTGCGGCTGGTCGATCAGGTCGCGCCCTATGACAGCGCGCGCTGGTATCTCGCCAACGCCTGCTCATTGTGTGGCGACGAGGCGCGGACGGCGTTGATCGCGGCGCGCGATGCGCCGACGCTGGCCGAGCGGGCGCGGCTGATCGCCGCCGCCGATGCCGCGCTGGCGGTCGACACCGCGTTCGTCCCGATCGCACGGCCGCTGCGCTGGTCGCTGGTCGCGCTGCGGTTGCGCCAGTGGCGGCCCAATCCGCGGGCGTGGCACCCGTTGAACCAACTGCGCGGCGATACCAATTAGGAACGCATGACCATGCGTCCCCAATCCGCCCAGACCCGATCGGATCGCCCCCGCCCGATGCAGGTTCGCCCGTTGCTCGATTCGCTGCCGATCGGCCGCGATGCGGCGTCGGTGCGCATCCGGCTGGAGGCGATGGAGCGGGTGATGGAGGGGCTGTTCACCATCCCCGGCACCAGCCGCAAGGTCGGCATGGACGTGGTGCTCGACCTCGTCCCCGTCATCGGCACGACGGTCGCCGCGCTGATCGGGTCGTGGCTGGTCTGGGAAGCGCGCAACCTCGGCATGTCGAAGGTGCAGATGGCGCGGATGTTCGGCAACGTCGGGATCGACTGGGCGCTGGGCCTGATCCCCTTCGTCGGCGCGGTGCCCGATTTCTTCTTCCGCTCGAACACGCGCAACCTGAAGATCATCCGCAAGCACCTCGACCGGCATCACCCGGCGACGGCGACGATCATCGGTTAAGGGAATCTCGCGCTCTACCGTTCGCCCCGAGCCTGTCGAAGGGCCTCTATCCGCGAGTACGGGTGTTGCGGAAAGAGTGCTTCGACAGGCTCAGCACGAACGGGGTTAGGTTTAGGCGCAGATCTTCAGCGCACGCCGCGCCAAATCTTGACCGTCGCGGTCGGCGACAGCCCGCCCTGATGCGCCGGGCAGCGCTGGTAGCGGAAGCTCTTGTCGAGACACAGCCAGATTTCGTCGAGCCAGCCCTGCCGGTTGGCGGTGACGCGCATCATGTCGGCGGTCATCCCCGGATTGGCCTGCGCCACCGCTTCGGCCAGTCTACCCGTGGTCAGGGCCCCGCGCGACAATGCGTCCATGTCGGGGTAGCGCAGCTTCGCATAGAGGCCGGTCGACTGCGCGAAATAGCGGTCGGGGCGATAGCCCGCCATGCAGGTGCCGTGCTTCGCCCATTCGTGCTGCAATAGCTGCGCCGAGGGCGTGGCGCACAGGTTGCGCGCGATCACCTGGCGCGACAGCAACGGCGTCGCCTGGCAATATTGCGGCCAGTCCTTGCCGATCCCGTCGGGCCACAGCCCGTGGAGCGTGAAGCCGAAACGATTGCCGCTGCCGCACTGGAATCGCGCAGCGGCGTCACGGGCATGCTCGTGGCAATATTGCGGGGCCCAGGTGATCGCGAGCGTATAGCCACCGATCGGCAGCAATCGCTGCGGCTGGCGATCGTTGGGCAGATCGGGCCGCGGCCGCTCGATCGTCGCCGGCACCGAACAGCGATAGCTTTGCGCCTGCGCGATGGCCGGCACGGCCAGTGCCGCAACCGCGGCGATCAGCCGGACGATCATGGCCGCGGCGCGTCCAGATCGTCGTCCTCGCCCAGCCCCTCGCCGAACCACAGCCTAGCGTCCGGCCGGAACAGCATCACCGCGGCGGCGATGTACAGGATGTTGGCGAACAGCCCCAGGATCAGCTGCGTGCCGGTCGGCGCGCGGCCCGTCGCTAGCAGGAACAGCGCGGACAGCAGCCCGAACGCGCCGAACGCGGCGAACACGACCTGCACCCATTTCGCCACCACGCTGGGCCGGCGGACGATGAAGAACCACAGCAGCACGGCGATGGCAAGGCCGATCACCTGCGTCAGCGGCAGGAACCAGCCGGCGTTGGCGAACAGCGGGTTGGCCGCCAGCGTCGCCTGCGTCGTCCCCCAGTTGAGCGCGGCATTGATGAGCCCGATGATGACGGACGCCCAATAGAGTTGCTCGAAACGCGCGATCGACGGCGGCTTGGCCATGATGGTCCCCCGGATTGATACCGTCCGCCAACCTAGCTGCCCCGCCGCGCCGCGCAAGCCGTCCGCCGTCACACCAAAGCGAAATCCAGCCCGATATCGGCGGCCGGCGCGGACTGGGTCAGCCGCCCGACCGAGACATAGGTGACGCCAGTGTCGGCGATTCCGCGGATCGTGTCGAGCCGGACGCCGCCCGACGCCTCGGTCGGCACGCGGCCGTCGACCAGCGCCACCGCCTCGCGCAGCAGCGGCGGCGCCATATTGTCGAGCAGCAGATGCGTCGCGCCTGCGTCGAGCGCGGGTACGATCTGGTCGATCCGGTCGACCTCGACGATGATCCGCGCGATCCCCGCATCCACCGCGCGCTGGACGGCCGCGGCGACGCCGCCCGCCACCGCGACGTGGTTGTCCTTTATCATCGCCGCATCCCACAGGCCCATGCGATGGTTCTGCGCGCCGCCGGTGCGGGTCGCATATTTTTCCAGCACGCGCAGGCCGGGGATCGTCTTGCGCGTGTCGAGCAGGATCGCGCCGGTGCCGGCGATCGCATCGACATAGGCGCGGGTCAGCGTCGCGATCCCCGACAGATGCTGGATGGTGTTGAGCGCCGACCGTTCGGCGGTCAGCATCGCACGCGCATTCCCCTCGATGCGCAGCAATTCGGTGCCGGCGGGCACCGCATCGCCATCGGCGACCAGCCCGGTCACCACCGCCTGCGGATCGAGCGCATGGAAGAAGGCCTCGGCGAGGCCAAGCCCGGCGACGACGATCGCCTCGCGCGTGTCCATCACGCCCGCGAAACGCGCCTCCGCAGGGATCACCGCCGCGGAGGTGATATCGCCGCCGTCGCCCATATCCTCGGCCAGCGTCGCGCGTATGAAGCCGGCGGTATCGAAGCGGTCCAGAACGAAGCTCATTTCGTGTATACGATCCTGCTGCACTGCGGAACCAAATATGCTATCGGTGGTTTCGCGTCGGTACGGGGTGGGAATGGCACATGGATGATACGACGGCCACGACGGAGCTGCACGCGCTCCTGCAGACCGCGCTGGAACTGGCTGATCGGCTGGGCCTGACGATGGTCGGCATCCATATCGACGAAGCCAAGAACCTGCTCGTCGAACAGGGCACCACCACCGCACATTGACCGGCCCCACCGACCGCGCGCGCTGGCCAGTCAGTCGCCGGTGACGGGCACCGCCATCGCCGGCGCGGGGCCGAGATCCCCCTGCCCCAGCGTCGCCGACGCCATGGTCAGCATCGCATCCAGGCTCTTCTTGGCGCGGACCCGCAGGCCTTCCTCGATTTCGATCCGCGGCTCGAGGTCGCGCAACGCGACGTAGAGCTTTTCCATCGTGTTGAGCGCCATGTACGGGCAGATGTTGCAGTTGCAATTGCCGTCCGCGCCCGGCGCGCCGATGAACACCTTGTTCGGCATCGCCTTTTCCATCTGGTGGATGATGTGCGGCTCGGTCGCGACGATCAGCGTGGCGCCCGGCATCGCATTGGCGAACTCCAGAATACCACGCGTCGACCCGACGTAATCGGCATGGTCGAGGATCACCGCCGGGCATTCGGGATGCGCCGCCACCGGCGCGCCGGGGTATTGCGCCTTCAGCTTCAGCAGCTCGGTCTCGCTGAACGCCTCGTGCACGATGCACACGCCCGGCCATAGCAGCAGCTCGCGCCCGGTCTTGCGCTGGAGATAGCCGCCGAGGTTGCGGTCGGGGCCGAAGATGATCTTCTGGTCGCGCGGCAGTTGCGCGAGGATCGTCTCGGCGGACGAGGAGGTGACGATGACGTCGCTGAGCGCCTTCACCTCGGTCGAACAGTTGATGTAGGTCAGCGCGATATGATCGGGGTGCGCGGCGCGGAACGCGGCGAACTGGTCGGGCGGGCAGCTGTCTTCCAATGAACAACCGGCGTCCATGTCGGGCAGCACGACGATCTTGTCGGGGCTGAGGATCTTCGCCGTTTCCGCCATGAAGCGCACGCCGCAGAAGGCGATGACGTCGGCGTCGGTCGCCTGCGCCTTGCGACTGAGGTCGAGGCTGTCGCCAACGAAATCGGCAAGGTCCTGCAACTCGGGCTTCTGGTAGTAATGCGCCAGGATCACGGCGTTGCGCTCCTTGCGGAGGCGCTCGATCTCGGCGCGCAGGTCGATGCCGGCGAGGTTGGTGGGCTGTTTCATGCGACGCAGATGGCCCGGTCGCGGCATTCGATCAAGAGAGAGGCGGAAACGGAGGATAGGATAACGGCGCGACCGCCTCGCCCGGGGTCCCGGCGACCGCCGCGCGGTACAGCGCCAGCCCCGGCGCGCTCGTCGCCGCGACGTCCATCGCGACCTGTGTAACGGTGAGCGCGGCGATCCCCCACCACCAGCCGGGATGCACCCGCCCGCGAGTCCGCAGGTCCGCGACGACGCCGGCGATCGGGAACAGCATCACCGCAGCGAACACGCCCCAGCCGACCCAGGGGATCATGAACGGCGCGGGCAGCAACCGCCCCCAGGCCGGCCCGGTCAGCCCCGCCATCGCGCATGCCATCAGCCGGTTGTGCCACGCGGTCTGCCGCCGCAACCGGATCGCGGCCGCGACCAGCCCCCCGAAGCAGAGCACCGACAGCGAGTTCATGAACAGGAAATAGGACGGTACGAAGAAGAACGGCGCGCCGCCGCGCCGCACCATCATCACCGTCATGTAGATGCCGAGCACCACCACCGCGACCGCCCAGCCCGCGCCCAGCCAGCCGATTCGCCGGTGCAGCGCCACCGATCCGCTCGCCACCAGCCAGTTCTGCATCAGGTAGAGCGCGGTCCAGCCGAAGAAAACCGCGGCGTGGATGTGCAGCCTTACCGGCACGGCGAAGCTCGACCGCCCCATCGCCAGCTGCATCGAAAACCCCGCGACGATGACGACAGTCATCGCGACGGCGAGCCAGAAGAAGAACCGGTGATCGCGCAGGCGTACCTGCGTGGAGGTCGCCGTCATCGTTGTCGCCATGTCGATATCCCCCCGGATGTGACGACGAGGAACCTATCGCAACCGGCGGCGGCGATCAACGCGCGTTGCCGAGCACCTCCTGCAGCGATCGGCTGGAGTCCCAGCGCTCGGTCGATGCTACGGGATCGTCGGCGAAGCGGACCTTGACCTGCGCGTCGATCCCGGCGGCGCGCAGCGGCATCGCGAAGCTGCTTTCCACCGCACGCCGCGTCGCGTCCTTGGCGAGCTTCATCGGTGTCGCGTCGCGCGCCTGGCGGACCAGTTCGGCCTGCCCGGCGCGGCGGTTGGCCGAATCGAGCTGCGTCTCCGCATCGGTCAGCCGCGACAGGATGCCGCCGCTGCCATATTCGCGGATCGCGGTCAGATCGACCTGCGGCCCGTCGAGCTCGATTCCCGGCAGGCGCACCGACAGCGTGTTGGTGTCCGCATCCCAAGCGACGTCGGCCTGGGTCAGCTTGCCGAGATCGACCTCGTAGCGGACGAGGCCGGGCATGATGAGGGTCTTTTCGGTCGACAGGCCGAGCTGCGACTGGCGCGAGGTGCTGACCGCGACGAAGCGCGCCGCGAAGGCGGACAGGCGGTTCTGTTCGCGCAGCCCTTCCAGACTGGCGTTGGCGACGGTGGTGGGGTCGGGCGACAGGCGGCGCTCGACGTAGCGCTGCACGCCCCACAGGCCGACCAGCACGGCAAGCCCGAGCAGGATGATGATCCCCGCCGCCTTGCCCAGGAACGATCCGGTGGTCGAGGCCACGCGCACCGGTGCGGGATCGTTCACGTCGCGCTCCGCCATGCCGGGCCCTCCTCGCTTGCCAGTCCCCGCCGACGCAGGTCGTAGAGGTGCGCCAGCACCGATCGCTCCGCCGCGCCGAGCAACCGCGGGTCGAGGCCGACGTACATCCGCGCGGTCATCGCCGCGAGCGGCTGCGCGCCCTCGCCGAGCAGCCGCAGGATCTGCCCCTCGCGCTGCTTGCGGTGGCCGAGCATGCCGCGCACCAGCCGCCGCGGCGTCTCGACCGCCTCGCCGTGGCCGGGATAATAGATGCGGTCGTCGCGGGCGAGCAGCTTGTCGAGGCTCGCCATGTAATCGCCCATGTCGCCGTCGGGCGGCGACACGACGCTGGTCGCCCAGCCCATGACGTGATCGCCGGAGAACAAGGCGCCGCTCTCGCACAGCGCATAAGCGAGATGGTTCGAGGTATGGCCGGGCGTCGCGACCGCCTCCAGCGTCCAGCCGTCGCCGGCGACCGTATCGCCTTCGGCCAGTACGCGATCGGGTGCGTAATCCGCGTCGAAGGCGGCGTCGGCACGCGGGCCGTCATCGCCGACATGGAACGCGACCGGGCCGACGATCGGCGCACCGGTTGCGGCGGCGAGCGGGCGGCTGGCCGGGCTGTGGTCGCGATGATGATGCGTGATGACGATCGCGGCGACCGGTCGCCCGGCGATCGTAGCGAGCAGCGCGGCGAGATGCACAGGGTCGTCCGGGCCCGGGTCGATCACCGCCAGATCGGTCGTGCCGACGACGTGCGTCTGCGTCCCGCTGTAGGTGTAGGGCGAGGGATTGGGCGCGAGCACGCGGGTGACGAGCGGCTCGAGCTGGATCGGGATACCGGTCGGATGCGCGGCCATTGGGTCCGATGTGGCGTGCTGCGGCCGCGAACGCAAGGGGCGACCTCCCGCAAAGGGAGGCCGCCACCCCATCGTCAGTCCTTGTCGGGCGACGCCATTTCGGCGCGCAATTCGGCCAGCGCCTCGTCCATTTCGGCCAATGCCTTGCTGCGATCGGCCGCCGGCATGTCGCGGTTCGCGGCGATGTCGGCGCGCGAGGCGGTGACACTGGCGAGCGCGGTGGCCATCGCATCGCGGCGGATCTTCACGGTGTCGATCGACGTGACGGAGCGGTTGGCGACCGCCTCGATGCGGTTGGTGCAGATCACCATGATGCGCTTGCCGTCCTTGTCCGGCTTGTCGCCGCCGACGACGATCTGGCGCGGTCCGCCGTCCTTGCCATCGGCGCAGCGCCGCTCGCGGACCTCGGGCGCCGCGGCGAGCGAGCGGTCGACGAGCAACTGGATGTCGCGATCGTCGAACTGGCCGTCGGCGGACGAGGTATAGGTGCTGATCTTGCCGTCCTTGTCGACGCGCTTGATGACGACGCGATGGACCTTGTCGCCATGGACGCCCGGTGCGGCGGGGGCTGCCGGCGCCGCGGGGGGCTGCGGCGTGCCGACGGGCGTCACCGGCACGGGCGGCACCGGCGGAACGGGCGGCGCGGCCTGCAGGTCGATGCCGACGGTCTTGCCGACCGTATCGCTCAGCGCGGCGGCGGCGCTGGTGCCCGAGGCGGTGAGGCCGAGGCCGGCGAGGACCAGCGTCGAGACGAGCGCACCACCCGCGGCGAGGCGGCGGCGCGAGTGCGGCGAGGTGGACAGCATGCGGATTCTCCCTTTCAGATCGTCGATGGTGTGCAAGTGGCAGGCGGCCGACACCGCGCCGCCGTGCGCCGCCTTGACGATGGCGCAGGCATAAGCGTGGCGGTCGATCACCGATCGGCCGGCGAGGACGCGGGCGTCGTTGGCCAGCTCCTGATCGGCGCGGAAGGCGCGGAACGCGCGCCAGGCGACGGGATTGAACCAATGGACCGCCAGCACGGCGAGCGCGATCCAGTTGGCGATCAGGTCGCCGCGCTGGTGGTGGCCGATCTCGTGCGCCAGCGCGAGTTCGCGCTCGTCGGCGTCGTAGCGATCGGCGAAGTCGAGCGGAAAGGCGACGTAGCGGCGCAGCACGCCGAAGGCGAGCGGCCCGGGCGCCGCATCGCTGGCGATGACGCGCACGCCGCGCAGGTCCTCGATCCGCGCCGCGGTGCCGAGCAGGCGGCGACAGAAGCGCGTGTGGCTGGTCAGATGCCAGATCAGGAAACCGAGCGCGCCCGCGGCCCACAATGCGCCGACGATCAGCCCGATCGACGGCGCCGCCGCGACCGGCGCGGCGGCGTCGGCGACGCCAGCGTCGGACACGAAGATGGTGATCGTCTCGCTCGCCCTGGAGATCGGCGTCACCGCCACCTGCCGCCACGCATCGGGCAGCGGTGGCAGCAACAGGCGCAGCAGCGGCAGCGCCCACAGCAGATAGCCGACCTGCGCCCCGAACGCGTTGCGCACCGGCCGGCGGACGAGCAGCACCAGCGCCATCAGCAGCGTCGAGGCGATCAGCGCCTCGACCAGCCACCCGGCGGTGGCGCCCGACAGCGCCGCGCTCACTGTTTGAGGTCCTTCAGCAGCGCCTCGATCTCGGCGATGTCCTGCGCGGTCAGTTCGTCGCGCTCGGCGAGGTGCGCGACCAGCGGCGTCAGCTTGCCGCCGAACAGCCGGTCGATCAGCCGCTTCGATTCGCCCGACACGTAATCGTCGCGCGCGACGAGCGGGCGATAGAGGTAGCGCCGGCCGTCCTCTTCGTGCGCGATCGCCGTCTTGGCGAGCAGCCGCCCGAGCAGCGTCTTGACCGTGTTGGCGCTCCAGCCGCGGGTCGGGTCGACCCGCTCCGCCACGTCCTGCGCGGTGAGCGGCGCCTCGTCCCACAGCACCTCCATCACCGCATGTTCGGCATCGCTGATCCGTTCGGCCACGCTCGTGCTCCCTCTTCAACTACGCATGTAATCGCTCCGATTACGCGTGTAGTCAAGAGGTGGTTTTCCCGCCCCCGTCACCCCGGACTTGTTCCGTGGAGCGGGCCATAGAGATTGGCAGCAGCGCCGGTTCCCCAAACGCCTAGCCGGCACTCTCGAAACGGCATTTTTCCGCCGTTATGCCCTCATTTCGGTGCCTATCTGTGTCGCAAGCGGTTCCCCAATCAGGCGCACTCGTGAGCGCCACCTTTCAGCAAGTTGGAGAACCGATTGGGGAACTCGTTGGAGAACCCACCGCTATCGCACCAGCGCATACCTAAGCTGGTCCGCTTGCCGAAACTGACTCATTAGGGGAAGCATCAACGCCACCAGCCGCTCGCTTTCCCAACCAGCCCCCAAATCAACCAAGAACTGGGCCAAGGCGAGCAGTCCTCCAAGACCTAAGCCCGCAGCGATAGCGGCTGACGATCCTGCTCGAACGGGATCGCCTCGCGTCTCCGCAATAAGCAATACAACAGCCGCACGAGCTTCTAAGCTAACATCCGGCAAGGTGGTATTATAGGTCCCGATCTTCTCTACGAGAGTCGATCGGAACCATCCGCAATAGCTTTCAGGAACTGCCTTGCGCCGTCGCCAATTGGCAATGATGTGAGGGCGAACACCCATTGTCCTAGCAAGACCCGCATCAGAGGGAGCCCCGAGCGCACGAGCAGCAGCGTCAAGATAGGCGGGTACGCCTTCGGGATCGAACGGCGGCTGAATAAGCGACATTGATGATTGCAAATTGCTGTTTTTCATGTCATCTGCGGTCATCATTCGTGGACCGTAAATGAGATGCTGAAAATGGCCAACCACCCTTTGCCTATCCGGCCTGTCTCACCCCAGGACCATTCCGCAATCACGGCATCTGAATGCGGCGACGCGATCGTTCAGATGAAACGGCTCGCCCGCTGCGAAACCGATGCCGAGCTGGCTGCTTTCCTTGGCAAAGGAAAGACGGCCGTTGCGCAATGGCGTCGGCGCCGATTGGTCCCGGAAGGCGCCATATTGCGGCTCCTCAACCTCGTTGAGGGGAAGAACTTCGCGTGACGAACGGTCGTTGGCTGACGATGCCCGAGATGGCGCTGGCGGCAGGCATATCTCGCCGGGCCGCGTTGAAGGCGGCGGTGTCCTCTACGCGCGGCGTCGCATGGCGCGGCGCGGCACTGCATGTCCGTGTTATCGACGGGCGTGGAGGCAATGCCGGCAGACGATATGAAGTCCTTCTAAGCAGCCTTCCAGAGGCCATTCAGAAGACGCTTAGCAACACAAACGTCAGCCTAGCGGCGGGCGTGCCGGCGTGCATCGACATCACCCCTCGCCCCATGCCGCGCGCATCGCAAGGCGATCGGATCGAACTGCTGCTCGCCGCGATCACGCCGGCGCTGAAACATCCGCGCGGATCGGCGGCACGAGCGGTGGCGATAAAAGCCGCCGTGCGTCCTGGGCTGGCACTGCGCACGTTGCAGCGCTTCGTTTCAGAATACGAGGCGGCGGACTACGACCTGACCCGCCTAGGACGAAAGCGCCCGTCAGACGCCGGTGAGCGTCGCGTGTGGGTCAGTCGTGAATTCGATCGCGCCTACCTCGATGGCGGTCACGATCCGCGCCAGTTGCCCCACTGGGGCGAGCGCCGCGATCAACTGCTGATGGGATGGTGGGCGTCGGCGGCGCAACGCGCTGGGTGGAAGCGCGTGCGACTGGAGGTCCAGACGGCGCTTCGCATTGAACTCGCCGATGCCGGCATCCAGTTGCCCAAGTCCGCTGTCGTGCTCTCGCAACGCGCCGTGATGGCCGTGCAGCACTATCGCGAGGTCGACGAATATGCCCACAACCGCAAGGCCTGGGACGACGGCAAGACGCGCATCCGTCGCGACAACAGCCAGTGGCGACCGATGCAGGAAGTCGTCCTGGACGTGAAGCATCTCGACGTACTCGTCACCCGCCCTGACGGTAGTCAGGTTCATCCCAAGATGATTGCCTTCATGGACAGCGGAACGAAGCGCATGTTCGTCTACTTCGTGTTTCCGACGAAGGATGAACGCGGCGTCCGTCAGGAACACGTCATCCAAGCATTCATCGCGATGGTAGCGGACCCCGAATGGGGCCTGCCCGAGCGCATCTACATGGACAACGGATCGGAGAACTTCAAACTCGAAACCGTCAAGCCCCTGCTCGACATGATTACTTCATCGGGCCTCAAGACGGTCGTGAAGGCCAAGCCCTATTCAGGCGCGTCCAAGCCTATCGAAAGCCGATTCTCCGAATTGGACCGCGCGGTCTTTTCCCAGATGCTCGGCTATGTCGGCGGCGACCGGATGAAGGCGCGCCGCCCCGACCTCGGCAAGAAGACGAAACCCTACCCGCACGGCCACGACGAATTCGAAGCCGAGGTGCGCTTTCGTATCGCCGACTTCGAGGATCAGGCGATCGCATCCGGCCCTTTCGCCGGCCGTGCGCCACGGGAAATCTTCGCCGCCAGTGGCCATCGCGCCACGACGATCGACCTCCTGTCCCTGGACGCGCACTTCGCGGAATTCATGGAGCGCACCGTCGATCGCGGCGCGATCTCGATCAACGGCGTCCGCTACCGCCACCCGGAATTACCGAACGGTCGCCGCGTGTCCATCGCAGTGTCCTATCGGCGCGATGCGGACCCGTTGGTCAAGATTCCCGGCGGCGACTGGGCCTACCTCCAAGCGGAGCAATTCTACGCCCCCGGCATGCACGACGGCGCCATCTCGGCTGCCCGATCGCAGTCCCAGGACCGCCGCCGCGTCCGCGACATGCGTCAGGCGCTGCCCGCGATCGATCCTGCCCGCAACATGCGCGCGAGGGCCGGCGAACGCGTCGTGGCACTCCCGACCGCCGCCGCGCCCGCCCCGATCATGGACGTGATTGCCTCGTCCCAGGCGGAAGAAATGGGAACGGCATGGAAGGCCGGGGCCCAAGCAAAACTCTCGGGTCCGACCGAAGTTGAGAAACGTGTCGCGCGCCAGAATGCGCTGACTGAAGAATTGGAGAGCTGGTATGCGCCCAAGCGCGCCTGACGAGGCACGTCCTTTCGTCGAAACGTCGATCGCGCGCCTGATGCGATCACGTCTTGGGCTGACGCATGAAGAATGCGGTATCAGCGTTATTTCCGGCCCTTGGGGTGTCGGAAAAACGTGGGCCATCGACGCTTTCGTCAAAGAGATCGAATTCGGCGTCGCTGTCGTGAAGGTTGAACCAGCCTCGACGAAGAAGGGCGCCACATGCATCATGGTGATGCAGATGGTTCTTGAGTCACTGTCCACACTACTCAACTACCGTGAGGTAAATCACCCCAACTCGCATTGGATATTGCGTCGTAGCATATACAATATGCTTAATCACTATCGTTCGGTGACATGGGACCGGGACGATACAGCCCAATTCACGTTCATCTTCGACGAAGCGCAATACCTCTCCCGCGAAGCGATCGAGATGCTGCGGTTCTGGAACGACAGTGACCGCACCACTACGCCATTCCCCGTTGGACTAATATTCGTCGGGAACAATGAATTTGCACTTCAGGAGGATGCGTCTGGTGAAAGCGTGCTCTCGGGCGCGGTGAGAAGCCGCCTCCTGTTTCAAGAATTCCTTCAATATGCGAATCTCGGGGACAGCGATCTGTCGCTGTTTCTCCAATCTCGAGGAATAACCGACCCCGGCGCAATCGCGGAATTCCTGCGATATTTCTCGTCACCTGGCCGTCCCCGCGATCTGAGATATGCGGAGAGACAAGCCTCCTTCTTTCGCCGTCGCGCTGGCGACGGACCTGTCACCGGAGAGATGGTCCGCAACATCCTCAACGTCTGATCCGATGCGCCCGCCATCGTGGCGGTCGCATTCCTACGCGCTGGTAAATTCACCATGTTTGTTAGGGGTATTAATCATGGCATTCATTGATAAAGTTATCGATCATCGCCTTGGCCATAATTCTTCGATCGATATTGGCTTGGTCGCAGCGGACCTCGATTTGGGACTGCTGCACATCGGCAAGATGCTGGAAACCATTCACGACTTGGTCGTTCATCCTTCAAATGGAACAGTGAATGAAGACGGCGTGGCAGCTGCAACGTTGTCGCTTCTCGCTTACGTCGGCAAGCTGGGCGGGATCGTGGATGCCTTGGATGCGGCCGATAAGCACCGCTACGCCAGCAGCCACGGACAGGCATGATGACTGTTTCACTGCCGCGCTACAGCGCACGCCTCGCCCGCTTCCTTGCCGATCGTCCTTTACAGATGGCACGTTGGGTGCCGCCGCGCACGGTACGCGTCCCGCCCGTCGCTGCGCCGTTGGTCGATGCAACCGCCATCGTGGCGGATGCATCGCTTATCCTGGACGTGGCTGCGTGAAGCCGCCTCGCCGGGTCGCCGGGCAGGATGCCATGGACGAGATCGTCGGCGTGACCGGCGAGACTGCGGCCCGTGCCCTCGCCCGCCAATTCGGCGGCACCAGCCTCTACGTTCCCCGCGCGATCGGCGACCATCACCCCATCTGCTCTGCGATCGGCCGCGCTGCTGCCGATCAGCTCGCCGCCTGGGCAGGCGGCGGCACGCTCGCGATCCCCAAGCAACCCGAGCGACGGGCGCGCGTCCTCGACCTGAAATCGCGCTCATTGACAATCGTGCAGATCGCACGCGAAACAGCCTATTCGGAACGCCATGTCTATCGCCTGCTGCGCGAAGAGGACGATTACCGACAGCCCGACCTTTTTGCCGATGATCCGCGCACCTGACACGGGTCAGGGTCCGCCAACCTCGGTGCCGGCCTCATAGCTCCATCAACGCCATCTGGTTTGAATTCGGCTCCTCCAATTCGGGTCAGGCCTGTTGGCGCCAGCGCGCTTCCGTGGATCGGGTGAACAGCCATCGGAAGCGCGCGCTTTCCCCCGATGGAGCATGACATGTCCGTATCCGAAGCCACCGCCACCATCCGCAACCTTGTTGGCGGCATCCGCGCGCAGATTGCGGAAGTCGATAACCAGATCACCACGCTGGAGATCGAACGCAATCGGCTGCGTCAACTGGCCCCGCATACCGACGACATCATCGCGGTTTACAAGCGCGGCCTCGACGCCAGCACCGCTGCCTACCGGCATCAGCTTCGATCCCACCTAGCCGCCAAGTTCGGTGTCGCCACCGCTTTCGCGGAGGACAGGATGGTCGATCCCCGCGCGCAGATCGACGTGCTCACGATCCCGTCGAAGCAGCTCGACACCAGCGCGATGACGTCATGGGACGCGGCTGCCCGCGCGCGCAACCAGCCGATCGAGATCAACACGGCGGCGCTGAGCTATTTCCTGCACGATCGGATCGAGCAGGAAATCCCGGCGCTAGTGGACGAACTTCACCCGGAGGCCCGGCACGGCACGCACAGGGCTGACCGGGACGCAGCGCTGCGAAAGGTCGAGCAGGAGATCGCAGCGCTCAGGACCAAGCGCACGGAACTGAACGCCGCGCTGGGCGACACCCGCCGCGCCGTCGCCGGCGAGCTTTGATCCCGTGACATCGCCGCCGCTGGTGTGGCCGAACGGACAGCCCATGCGCCCGGACCTGCTGTCGCGTGAGATAGCAGGTCCAGATAGCATCGGCGTCCGCAACATCGTGTCAGGTCATCCCGCGCAAGGCCTGACTCCGCAGAGGCTTGCCAGCATCCTGCGCAGCGCAGAACAGGGCAACGCGGTCTCTTACCTCGAACTGGCGGAAGAGATGGAGGAAAAGGACCTCCATTATCTATCGGTGCTGGGCACCCGAAAGCGCCAGGTATCGCAGTTGCCGGTCGAAGTGATCGCAGCTGGCGAGGATGCCGAGGCGAAGGCGGACGCGCAGCTGGTCCGCGACTGGCTCGATCGCGACATGCTGCAACCGGAACTGTTCAACATCCTCGACGCCGTGGGCAAGGGCTTCAGCGCCACCGAGATCGTCTGGGAATTCACGGCAGACGCGTGGCTCCCGGCTCGCCTCAAATGGCGCGATCCCCGCTTCTTCGAATTCGATCGCGTCGATGGCCAGACGTTGATGCTACGTGATTTCGCGACGCCTGAACCGTTGCCGGCCGCCAAATTCATCGTTCACGTGCACCCCGCCAAGTCGGGCTTGCCCATTCGTGGCGGCTTGGCCCGCGCTGTGGCCTGGTCGTACATGTTCAAGAACTACGCGATCAAGGATTGGGTCGCCTTTCTTGAAACATACGGCATGCCGCTGCGGATCGGGAGGTATGACAATGGGGAGAGCGAGGCGAATATCGCCAAGCTCATGGCCGCGCTTGCCGACCTCGGATCGGATGCCGCCGCCGTCTTCCCCAAGACGATGCAGGTGGACTTCGTTGACGGCAAGGCAGGAACCGCACCCGCCGACTTGTGGCTCGCCAAGGCGAATTTCTGCGACAGCCAGGTATCGAAGGCCGTGCTGGGTCAGACCGGGACCACGGACACCAAGCCGGGCGGCATCGGCGATGGTGGCAACAAGGTGCATGACGGCGTCCGCAAGGACATCGAAACCGCCGACGCGGTTCTGATTGCCGCGACACTGAACGATCAGCTGGTCAAGCCGATCGTCATGCTCAACCGCGGCGTCCGCCGCCGCTATCCGCGCATCCGCATCGGCAGGCCCAATCCGATCGACGTGAAGGCGCTGACGGACGCCGTGACGGCGCTGGTGCCACTAGGTGCCGAGATCGACGCTGATGCGATCATTGACCGCGCCGGCTTGCCAAAGCCGAAGCCCGGTGGTCGCATCCTTCGTCCTGCCCCTGTGGGCGCCCCTGAGGCCCTTACAGGTAAAATCTCCCCTCGGCTCGCACCGACTGCCCTCTTAGCGCCTTCTCTGCCTTCTGAATCGGGCATGGGGCGCCGGAGCGAACGCGCGGCGACCGCCGACGCGGCCGATCGCGTCGATCGCGACGCCGTCGATGTCGCGGCGGACGATGCGCTGGACGATTGGGAGCGGCTGATGGCGCCGGTGCTCGATCCGGTTCGGGAGGTGTTCGATCGTGCAACCAGCCTGGAGGGCTTGCGCGATCAAATCGCCAGCGCGCTCGACGGGATGAGCGTCGATCAGATCGTCGAGCGGCTGTCACAGGCGGCGTTCGCCGCGCGCACCGCCGGTGACATCGCTGGGCGCGGTGTCGCGTGAGCTTCGCCACGACCTTCACCTTCGCCCGGCCGAATGCCGCCCCGTACCGCGCGGCGGACGGGCGGATGGCGATCGCTGCGATCGACGCGCCGCGGCTGGATCACCGGCCGGATGGATCGCCGATCGGCCTGCTGGTCGAGGCGGGCAGCGAGATGGGCCAGCATGACGCGATCCGCCTGCGCGACGGCATGATCTCGCTCGATGGCGGCGAGAAGGCGACCGTGCTGCATGAGGTGGCCGGCGCCGATGGCGCGATCGTCCGCCGTGCGCACTACACGCGGGCGGCGCAGGCCACCGTCAACGCTTGTCTCGCGCAACTCGGCCGGCACCGGCTGATCGCGGTCGTGCCGGGTTTCTTGCCGATCCGCTCGTCGACCGTCGCCTATCGCGGCCGACGCTGGACCCCGCCGGCGATCGTCACGCTGGCGGACGGTACTCCGATCAGCCTTCGCGTCGGTCTCCAGCTGCTCGCCAGTTGATGGCCGACGATCTCGATATCCCGGTCGCACCGCCGAAAGAGGCGCTCGACTATTTTCGGCGCAAGGGGTTCACCCCGTCGTTCTCCTGGCAAGATGTCTGGCAGGAGGAGCATGCGCGTGCCTTCACCGTTGCCAAGGCCATGACCCGCGACATCCTTGAAACCATCCGCGACGCCGTCGATCAGGCGATCGCCGACGGGACCACGCTAGACACCTTTCGCCGCGAGTTGACGCCGAAGCTCCAGGAACTGGGCTGGTGGGGTCGCAAGACGATGATCGACCCGCTCACGGCGGAAGCGAAGACGGTTCAACTGGGCAGCCCCAAGCGTCTCGAAACCATCTTCAACATCAACCTTCGAACCGCCTATCAGACGGGCCGATGGGAGCGCCTGGAACGTCAGAAGACAGCATTCCCGTTCCTGCGATACATTCACTCCGACGCGTCCCGGAACGCCCGGCCGGAGCATGTCGCTTGGGACGGAACAATCAAGCCGGTCGATGATCCATGGTGGGATACGCATTACGGCCCATGCGGGTGGGGCTGCAAATGCACGGCCGTCGCCTACAATCAACGCCAGCTCGACAAGAACGGTTGGCACATCACGGAAGAGCCGACGAGCTTCCCCAAGGTATCGTATCTGAACAAGCGCACGGGCGAGGTCAGTCAGATCGAGCGCGGCATCGATCCGGGATGGAGCTACAATGTCGGCAAGGCCCCGCTCGCCGGCATCACGCCCGCACGGCTGCTCGGCGATGATGGCGCAAGCGTCGCGTCCGCTGCCAGCGGCGGCTCCTCTGGCGCTCTGACCCCATTTTTCGCGAAGTTCGACATCTCGGCCGCCGATGCGCGAAGGGGCAAGGTCTTCATCGACAAGGATGGCTGGCCTTTGCCGGTATCGCTTGCTCTGTTCGAACAGGACGGCCGGCTGGTGCTGCCCAATCCCGCCGACCTTCGCCTCCTGGCAGCCGCCGCGACGGCGATCGTTTCACCCGCGCGAATCAGTTGGCAATGGACCACCGTCCGCAACGGCGCATCCGCCCTCGTCCGCCGCTACACCGGGGCGGGCATCACGGTAGAATTCGGCCGTTCAGGCTGGCGCTTTTTCGCGGATCGGCCGGCGACCGCCGCCGGTCTACCAATGGGCGTCAGTGCCATGCCGATAGATCGACGCGGCAAGCGTTTGGTGCAGCTCTTCCCTCCATACGGCGCCTGGACCGCTCGCAATGGGACCGGCACATTCACGATCCGCGATCGCGCGCAGGCCGACGCCATAGTTCGATCGACCTTCGCAGCTCTCGGCACGCGCGGGCTGACGATCGACTACGATCACCAGTCGGTTCGGGCGCCCAAGCGACCGTTCGTCCCCGCTGGCAATATCCTGACGATGGAAGTCCGCGACGACGGCATTTGGGCCGTGGTCAACTGGACATCCGATGCGACCATAGCCATCAATGCGCGCGAATATCGCTATCTCATCCCGCGTTTTCTGCATGATCCCTCTGGCGCGGTCACTCGCATCGTAGGCGCCGGCCTCGACAATAGCCCCACCCTCGACCTTCCGCCGATCGCGGCGGAGAGCCTGTCATGACACGCGTCAGGTGCCCGTGCGCGCGCGCGGCGGGCAATCAGCACGCATCTTTTCGAAAAGAGCGGCGGCATGGATGTTGGGGACGATGATGAGTGGGATGGCGAGTTCGGCTTGCTCGAAACGACAGAACGCCTCTTCGGGGCTGAATGCCGCGATCGGGTATGGGCGCGCTTCGGGGGGCTTTCGATTTATATCCCAGCCGCCGACACGCTTGGACCGGATCATCCGCTTTGCGACGCAATCGGCCTCGAACAGGCTCGCGCGGTGGCAGGGGAACTCCATGGGGTTTACATCAAATCGATCCCCCTGGGACCGAACAAGGGCTGGCGCCACAAAAATGAAATAGCCGCCTCCGACGCCCTTAACGGAGTTCTAGTCATAGAAACCGCTCGAAAGCTCGGCTGCACCGAACGGCGTGTCTATCAAATCCGATCTGAGTTGCGAAAGGCGGGAATTCTTCCTCCGCTAGACGATGACAATCCAGGCTATGATCGAACAGTTCTGTTGGAGCATGCTCTAGATGGGCTAAGCACCAAGGAAAGTGCTTCGATCCTCGGTGTGACATCGACCGAGGTATACAAGGCTCGCAACAAATTGCGATCCAAGGGACTGTTGCCGCCGCCGGAAGCCAAGCGGCAAAAACCTTTGGAGTGGAAATAAGCCCGATCAGAAGGACTGAACATGAGCGGTAATCGTACTCACATTCTCAAGTATCCCGTTACGATTGGTGACGAAACCGTGCGGGAGGTCACCCTGCGGCGTCCTACGGGTGCCGACCTTCTCATCCTCGACGAGTATCGTGATCGCCCGATGGCGTTGACGATCGAGATGATTGGGCGCCTGAGCACCAACCACCTGCTCCTGCCCGCAACGGTGAAAATGCTGGACGCGGAGGACATCGCCCCCCTGGGGGAGATTGCAATGAATGGGATCGGCAATGGCCCCTGAATTGGCAGGAATGCCTCAGTGAGCTGGCCCAGCAGTTCGGATGGCCTCCATCGGAATTACTGGGCCTGACATGGCCTGAGGCTCGAATGTGGCTCGATCAGCTCGATCGGATTCGAAAGCGTGATGCTGGTGAAGAATAGTCGATGAAACTTTCACTCGTTCTTCAGGCTGTCGATCGGTGGAGCGGGCCGACCAAGCAAGCCGCTCAGAGCACCGGCGAACTCGCGCGGGGTGTGGGGCGTCTCGACCATGCCGCGACGCCCGCCGCACAGGCCCTTGCTCGCGTTCACGGTAGCGCCGTCCGCCTGCCCAGCGCCTTCAATCGCACGACGATCGGTGCGGAAAGGGCCAGCGCCGCTATTGGATCGTTGGCGCGTAATGCGCTACGCTTCACTGCGATCGGCGCAGGCGCTCTTGGCGCTGGCGCGGTAGCGGGCATCTTCGCGTTCGGTCGCGGCTTGATCGAGAACGCGGCGAAATTCGAACAGTATCAGATCCAGTTCGAAACGCTGCTGGGATCGGCTCAGAAGGCGAAAGACGCCATGAAATTCGTCCAGAAGTTCGCCAAGGACACGCCCTACGAACTCGATCAGGTGACCGCGGCATTCATCGCCGCGAAGAATAACGGCATCGACCCCTTCCACGGTGCCATGACCAGCATCGGCGATGCCGCCAGCAGTATGAACAAGGACTTGCTCGATACCGTCCTTGCGGTGGGCGACGGGATGAACGGCCAGTGGGAGCGCCTGCTCGATCTGGGCATTAAAGGATCGACCAAGGGTGCAACGGCTTCACTGACTTATTTCGACAAGGCCGGAAAGTCGATCACGCGCACCGTTAAAAAGGATGCGTCCGCCATTCGGGATGCCTTGCTCGAGATCATGGACGATCGGGCCGGCGGTAGCATGGCCAAACAATCGAAGACGCTCGTCGGCATGTGGCGCAACCTCATGGATACGATCACCGGCTTCGAACTCAACGTCGCCGGTCGAGGCATCTTCGACCGACTGAAAAACAGTATCAGCGGCATACTCGACTGGACCAACAAGGTTGCCGACGACGGCCGGCTTGACCGATGGGCACAAGCCGCGTCGGATGCGCTGGTGAAGTTGTGGGACACGGCGGAAGGATTTATACGCAGCACCGATTGGGCCGCAGTGGCGCGGGGTATCGCCGCGATCGCCGACGGCTTCATCAACGTCGTCGGGTGGATTGGAAAAGCCGCTTCCGCCTGGTCCAATTGGCAGAACGATGTCACCCGACGCCAACTGAACATGATCGTTCAGAACAACGGCATTTGGGGGACAGGTATCGGAGCGTCTAGCGCGTCGGAGAAGGCCTCCGCTCGCCGCGACCTCGACCGCCTCGACCGCGCGCAATATGGGCATTCACAGGTGCAGAGACGGGGCAGTCAGGTTATCTGGCCAGTCGAGCAACGTAAGGCGCGGCCTATTCCGGTACCCTGGGGAAGACCGGGAGGACGCGACGGATCGTCTCAGCGACCGAGCGACCCCAAGCCGCAGAAGCTCACCTTGGATATCCAGTTGAAGGGTGACGGCGCGCGAAACGCTCGTGTGCAAGGTATGACGGCGCCGTCCGGGACAACGCTCAACGTAAATCGGGGTCGTGCCATGGGTGGTGCGGCCTGATGTTGGCAACCGCTCTAAACGACAGTATATCGCTTGGTGAGCCACGAGCCGTTGCGGACGTCCGGTCTAGGCTTTCGAGCACAAGACATCGTGGTGATACTCGCCACCAGAGCAATCCGAATGCCCATGCTGCCTGATAGCGCCTTGGACATTGGCTTTGATCTGACTACCCCGATCCGTGTCGTACTGAGCGGCGCGCACGGCGAACGCCGCGAAGACAGCATCAGCAGCATCGTTCTGCGGCAGCCGACGCCAGACCAGATGATGATACTCGATCGGTATCGGGGACAACCGGTCAAGTTGCTGGTGCAGGCGGTAGCGGCGCTATCCGGCCTGACGATCGCCCAAGTAAAGCGGCTCGATCTGTGCGATTTTGAAAGGGCGTCTCAGGCAGCTCTTAGGAGCCTCTCAAGGGCCAGCGATCGAATGGGGCTTCCGTCAGGCTGGTTCCTCGACCCAGCGCTATCACCAGCGCCTTAGTCCGTCCCACATTGTCCCACTTGGTCGCACCTAATCCCGCCTCACCAGCGCCAGTGCCAGTCTCTATGACTCACTCTATCCGGGGTCCACCGACCCGCACGCGCATCGCTACGAGCTCATGCTGTTCGCCTCGCCGCAGAGTGGACCCCGGAACAAGTCCGGGGTGACGGAGGAAATGGGCCATCGTCCGGCGCGTAGATTTGCACGCGAAAGAAACGACGGCGAAATCGTCGGATTACCTTACATATCTCATCGCGCGCCAACGGCCGTTAACCACCGAACCCCAGCATAACCGCGATACACCCGAAATGGCACGCGCGCTGCATCGTCGCCAAGCAGCCGAGCGTTCGACGCTTCAGCAGGGTGGGCCGGTCGCTTCCAAGTCTCGCGCAGGCCCACCCGCACCCGGCCAACCCACTGGAAGGCAGACGCAAAACGACCCCGGCTCCCGCAGGCCCCGAGGTCGTGATCCGTCCGGCGATGGCTGCGTATCAGCCGGCGGCGGCTTGACCCTTCAACAGCGTCGCTAGCTCGCCGCTCTCGTACATCTCCATCATGATGTCCGATCCGCCGACGAATTCGCCGCCGACGTACAGCTGCGGGATCGTCGGCCAGTCCGAATAGGCCTTGATGCCCTGGCGGATGCCCTGATCCTGCAGCACGTCGACGCTCTTATATTCGACCCCGAGATGGTCGAGGATCGCGATCGCACGGCTGGAAAAGCCGCATTGCGGGAACAGCGGGCTGCCCTTCATGAACAGGACGACGGGGTTGCTCTTCACGACCTCGTCGATGCGGGCGTTGGTATCGTCGGTCATCGGTATATCCTCAGGCGGCAGCGGTCTTGAGTTGCAAGGCGTGGAGTTCGCCGCCCATCCGGTCGCCGAGCGCCGCATAGACCGCCTGGTGCTGCTTGCGCAGCGGCAGTCCGGCAAAGCTCGCCGACACGACGCGGGCGGCATAATGATCGCCGTCCCCGGCGAGGTCGGTGATCTCGACCTCCGCATCGGGGATGGCGGCGCGGATCAGCGCGGCGATGTCGTCGGCGGCCATCGGCATCGCGGCTATTCCGACTGCAGCAGCTGACGACGCGCCTCGATCGCCTTTTCGGCGAGCGCGCGGCGCACGGTGCCGTCGTCGGTATCGACCCCGGCGGCGGTCAGGTCGCCGAACAGCTTACGGACGACGTCCTCGTCGCCGGCTTCCTCGAAATCGGCCTGGACGACCGCCTTCGCATAGGAATCGGTCTCTTCGGGGGTCAGGCCCATCTGCACCGCGGCCCATTGGCCGAGCAGGCGGTTGCGCCGCGCGGTGATGCGGAACGCCATCTCCTCCTCGCGCGCGAACTGTGCCTCATGGGCGCGTTCGCGATCGTCGAACATGGTCATCGCCGGCTGTCCCCCATCTGGTCTGGCATCCGCCATGACATAGGTGCCGCCCTGCCCCGGCGCAACGCATTGCCGCTTTGCGCCGCTCCGGGCTTCCCCTCATCGGCAAAGCGCCGTTTCGAGCATGCGTTCTATGGAAGCGCTTGACGGCCGTTGGGGAACAATTAACTCCGACATGCGATATTGAATATGCGGTACGACGCAACGATCGGCCGCTCGGAGAAGGATCATGATGAAAATGACCGCCACCGCCGGTTCTCCCCCCATCATCCGCGCCGCGCGCGCGACGCCGCTGACCGGCGTGATGATCGGCACGGCGATTTCGCTGCTGCTGTGGGCGATGATCCTGGCGGTGTTCTTCGCCGTCCGCTGACCGGCTGGAAGGGGCCGGCGTCAGCCGACCTCGACCACCAATTTCCCGATCGCGGCACGCGCCGCCATCTTGGCGATGGCATCCCCGCCGCGATCGAACGCGAAGGTCTCGGTGACGCGCGGCGCGATCCTTCCCTCCCGCCACAGGCGGAACAGTTCCTCGACATGCGCGGCATTGGCCTGTGGATCACGCGCGGCGAACGCACCCCAGAAGACTCCGCATACATCGCAACTCTTGAGAAGCGTCAGGTTGAGCGGAAGCTTCGGGATACCCGCGGGGAAACCGACGACCAGATAGCGCCCCTCCCACCCGATCGATCGCAGCGCCGGCTCGGCATAATCGCCGCCGACCGGATCGTAGATGACGTCGAACCCGCCGCGCCCGCCCGCCGCCTTGAACTGTTCGGCGAGCGCCTTCGACTGATCCTTGTCGAACGGCGCGCGGCCATAGATGATCGTCTCGTCGGCACCTGCAGTTTTCGCCGCCGCCGCTTTCTCTTCCGACGACACCGCCGCGACGACGCGCGCGCCATAGGCCTTGCCGAGCTCGATCGCGGCAAGGCCGACGCCGCCCGCCGCGCCGAGCACCAGCAGCGATTGCCCCGCCTTCAGATGCCCGCGGTCGAGCAGCGCGTGGATCGTCGTGCCATAGGTGAGGATCAGCGCCGCACCCTCGGCGAAGCTGCGCTCCTCGGGCAGGCGATAGAGCCGCGCGCCGTCGGTGACGATTCTGGTGGCGAGCCCGCCATGGCCGACAACACCCATCACGCGGTCGCCGACCTGCCAGTCGGTGACGCCTTCGCCGACGCCCTCGATCGTGCCGGCGATCTCGCCGCCCGGCGCGAAGGGCCGCGGCGGCTTGAACTGGTATTTATCCTCGATGATGAGGACGTCGGGATAGTTGATCGCGCACGCTTCGACGGCGATCAGCACCTGTCCCCTGGCGGGCGTCGGATCGGGCAGATCCGTCAGCTCCAGTGTTTCAGGTCCGCCCGGCGCCGTTGACAGCAATGCTCGCATATCCGCTCCTGCTCCCGATCCAGGGGCGGTGTTCGTCCACCGCGCCTTCGAATTTCGAAATCGCGGTATCCTTTGCCATCGTCAGCCCGATCTCGTCCAGCCCCTGCATCAGGCACTGGCGGCGAAACGGGTCGAGTTCGAAGGTGAAGCGGTCCTGATACGGGGTGGTCACCGTCATCGTTTCGAGATCGACGGTGACCGGCTGGTCCTTGGCGACCTCGACCAGCCGGTCGACCGCCTCCTGCGGCAGCACGACGGGGACGATGCCGTTCTTGAAGGCGTTCCCTGAGAAGATGTCGGAGAAGCTCGGCGCGATCACCGCCCTTACCCCCATGTCGGCGAGCGCCCAGGCGGCATGTTCGCGGCTCGACCCGCAACCGAAATTGTCGCCCGCGATCAGGATCGGCGCGCCGGCGTAGCGCGGATCGTCGAAGACGTTGCCGGCCTGCGCCCGCACCGTCTCGAACGCGCCGCGCCCCAGCCCGACGCGGGTGATCGTCTTCAGCCAATGCGCCGGGATGATGATGTCGGTGTCGATATTCTTGGCACCCCAGGGATAGGCGGTGCCGCTGACGCTGGTGACGGGCTGCATCGGATCAGCGTGGCGTCTTGGCCGACGTCTTCGCCGACTGGGCCAGCGTGCGCGCGCCCGCGACATAGGCCGCTACGCCGCTCATCATCGCGCCCGCGACCAGCAGGACCAGGACCTTCTTCACAGTTTCGCTCCCATCAGATCACGTACGTCGGCCAGTCGCCCGGTCACCGCCGCCGCCGCCGCCATCGCCGGCGACACCAGATGTGTGCGCGCGCCAGGTCCTTGTCGACCCACGAAATTCCGGTTCGACGTGGACGCGCACCGTTCCCCCGCAGGCACCTTGTCCGGGTTCATCGCGAGGCACATCGAACAGCCCGGCTCGCGCCATTCGAAGCCCGCGGAGACGAACACGCGGTCGAGCCCCTCGGCCTCCGCCTGCCGCTTGACGAGCCCCGATCCGGGCACGACCATCGCGCGCACGCCATCGGCGACGCGGCGCCCGTCGGCGACCGCCGCGGCGGCGCGCAGATCCTCGATCCGGCTGTTGGTGCAGCTGCCGATGAAGACGTGCTGGACCGCCACGTCCTGCATCGCGGTGCCGGGCGTCAGGCCCATGTAATCGAGGCTGCGCTGCGCGGCGGCGCGCTTGGCGGGATCGGCGAAGCTGTCGGGTTCGGGCACAACGCCGGTGATCGGCACGACGTCCTCGGGGCTGGTGCCCCAGGTCAGCGACGGCGCGATATCGGTCGCGTCGAGGCGCACGACTTTGTCGTACGTCGCGCCGGAATCGCTGGCGAGGCTGCGCCACCAAGCCACGGCCTTGTCCCAGGCCTCGCCCTGCGGCGCCATCGGCCGGCCCTTCAGATAGGCGAAGGTCGTCTCGTCGGGCGCGACGAGGCCCGATCGCGCGCCGCCCTCGATCGACATGTTGGCGAGCGTCATCCGCCCCTCGATCGACATGCCGCGCACCACCTCGCCGGTATATTCGAAGACATGGCCGGTGCCGCCCGCTGCGCCGACGCGACCCATGATCGCGAGAATCACGTCCTTGGGGCTGACGCCGAAGCCCAGCGTGCCGTCGACGCGGATCTCCATCGTCTTCGACTGGCTGAGCAGCAGCGTCTGCGTCGCGAGCACATGCTCGACCTCGCTGGTGCCGATGCCGAACGCGAGCGCACCCAATGCGCCATGCGTCGAGGTATGGCTGTCGCCGCACACCAATGTCGTGCCGGGCAGCGTGAAGCCGAGCTCGGGCCCGACGACATGGACGATCCCCTGCTCCGCCGCGGTCGCGTCGATATAATCGACGCCGAATTCCGCGGTGTTCCGCCGCAGCGCGTCGAGCTGCTGCGCGCTTTCGGGATCGGCGATCGGCAACAACCGCCCGGCGGCATCGACGCGGGGCGTCGTCGGCAGATTGTGATCGGGCACCGCGAGCGTCAGCTCGGGCCGGCGCACGCGGCGGCCGGCGACGCGCAGCCCCTCGAACGCCTGCGGGCTCGTCACCTCATGAACGAGGTGCCGGTCGATATAGATGAGGCAGGTACCGTCATCGCGCCGTTCGACGACGTGCGCGGTCCAGATCTTTTCGTACAGCGTTTGCGGTCGGGAAGCCATAATGATGCGCCTCTAGCGTAGTCGGACAGCAAACGGAACCGTCGCTTACGGCAGATACCATTCGCGCAAACCATCGACTGGACGAAACGGCGGAGCGGCGGCCAGATCGGCGGCATCGAACAGCGGTACGGCATCGCGCCGCACCTCGCGGGCGAAATCGTCGTCTTCGAGCAAGGAATAAGCGGCAACGTCCGCGAAGATGCCGAGATAGCTGTCGCTCAGCGCCGATGCGATCCGCCGCACTGTTTGCGCATCGATCCGCCCATCGACCACCAGATCGACGTCCGAACCTGGCCGCGCCGTCCCCCGCACGCGAGACCCGAACACATCGACGCGCTCGACGGGCGGGGCGAAACAACCCAGCACCTCGAGCAACCGACGGCGTTGCACGGCGGTAAGGTCGATGCTCCGGCTCATCGATCCGCCATGTCCCGCAGCATCGTGCGGAGCCGCGCCATCAGCGGCAGAAACATCACGCCGATATCAGCGACCAACAGGCGAAAGGCGGCCGGATCGTAGGTGTGCGACATCAGATTGCGCCGTTCGACGGCCGCCATCCAGTCATCGGGTCGATCGACATAGCCGAGCCGCGCCGCCTCGCGAAAGACCGGCACGGGGGCCATAGCCGGCAGCGAGACGCCATCGTGTCGCATCAGCAATGCCAGCGTCTTCCAGGCCAGTTCGACCGACATCTCGAAAAACTGGACCATTCCGGCCTCTTCAGCTTCGGTCAGCTCGCGATCCCGCCGGATCGCATCGGTGCGTTCCAGCAGATCGACCATCCGGCCGAACTCGTCGCGCCGCCTAGTCCAACGCGGGATGTCGCCGTCGGCCGCCATTCAGCTATCGTAGGCGGCGGTGGTCTTCGCCGCGACCTCGTCCGCGGTGACGCCGGGGGCGAGCTCGATCAGCTTGAAACGCGAGCCGTGATCGGGCCGGCGGAACACGGCGAGATCGGTGACGATCATGTCGACGACGTTCTTCCCGGTCAGCGGCAGCGTGCAGGTCGGGATGAACTTGGGGCTGCCGTCCTTGGCGTTGTGGTCCATCACGACGATGATCTGCTTGACCCCGGCGACGAGGTCCATCGCGCCGCCCATGCCCTTGATCATCTTGCCCGGGATCATCCAGTTGGCGATGTCGCCGCCCTCGCTGACCTCCATCGCACCCAATACCGTCAGGTCGATATGCCCGCCGCGGATCATCGCGAAGCTCTGTTCGCTGCCGAAATACGCGCTTTGCGGCAGTTCACTGATCGTCTGCTTGCCGGCGTTGATGAGGTCGGCATCCTCCTCGCCCGCATAGGGAAACGGCCCGATGCCGAGCATGCCGTTCTCCGACTGCAGCGTCACCGTCATCCCCGCCGGGATGTTGTTGGCGACCAGCGTCGGGATGCCGATGCCGAGGTTGACGTAATAGCCGTCGCGCAGCTCCTGCGCGGCGCGCGCGGCCATCTGGTTGCGGTCCCAGCCCTTGATCTGCGTGGCCATCAGTTCAGTCCTCCGGGATGATTGGCGATCCGCGCGATCGCATCGGGATCAGGTTCGGGGCGGGCGCCGTCGAGACCGCGCCAGATGAGCGCCGCCGCATCCGCTTCCGGAATGCCCAGCGCCTGCGCATGCGCCTTGGCGGCGTGCTGGATCGTGTCGGCCATCAGCACGCCGAACATCTCTGCATCCGCCAGCACGCCCGCGTCGATGACGACGGTCGAGCCGGAGCGATCGGTGATCCAGATGCGCGCGACCTCCGCCGATTTGGCGCCGAGATTGGGGATGGCGGACAGCGGGATGGCACGCGGCTTCGACAGCTTCATGGCGCATCGCTCCAGCGTTTGTCGGCGGGGAAGACCTCGTCGAACCCGCCCTTGAGACCGGTGCCGTAGACGGGGTTGGGCAACACGAACCAGCCGTTGCCCCACAGCTGCGCCACCGCACCGGCGTCGGCGGCCCGGCGACGCTCGGCGGGCGAGGTGATCGCATTGAACAGATCGCTGAAATCGCCGAGCTGGTCGCCCGCCATCGCGACGACGCAATATCGCGCGGCGATCGCGGTGCGGCGCGCGTCCTTGCCGCTTGGCCCGTCGCGCAGGAACAGGTCGGTGCCGGGCGTGAAATCGCCCAGCCCCGCCGCTTTCAGCCCGGCGATCGTACCCGGAGCGGTGGCGGCGCTGCGGTTGGAATTGATGATGACGGCGATGTTGGCGGCACGCAGCGCGGCGAACGCCTCGACCGCTCCGGGCACGGGCGCGACCGCCCTGGCGCCGGAGCGTTCCCAACGCGCCCATTGCGCCGGATCGAACGGCGCGGCGGGATTGCGCGCTGCCAGCGCCTCGATGCCGAGGTTGAGCACGACCGTCTCGTCGGCGTCGAACACCGCGGCGCGCTGCTTGCCCACGCACGGCTGCCATTGCGGTGCGGCCAGCGTCGCACCGGGCTTGAGGACGACGCTGTCTCCGGCATTGCGGCGATAGGTGGCGTAGGACACCAGGGCGCGGAACGCCTGCCGGCTGAGCGCCGCGGCCTCCGCCGAGCCATACAGATACTGGAATTGCGGCGGCACCGGCGTCGCCCCCGCGATCGCGACGCCATCGCCCGGCGCGGGCAGCGCCTTCAGCCCGGTGATCCGCACGACCTTGCCGTCGGCGGTGTAGGTCCGCCCCGGCGCAGGCAAACCCGCGACGTGCTGGCGCTGGGCGCCGCACCCCGCGAGCAGCGCCGCCGCGGTCAGCATCAGGACCGCGCGCCGCATCACGCCGCCTCGCGCGTCCGCACGGTGCGGAACTCGATCTTCTTGTCGTACGGGCTACCGACGATCAGCCGCTTCACATAGATGCCGGGCAAGTGGATGTGATCGGGATCGAGGCTGCCGACCGGTACCACTTCCTCGACCTCGGCGACGCAGACCTTGCCCGCGGTCGCCATCGGCTGGTTGAAGTTGCGCGCGGTCTTGCGGAAGATGAGGTTACCGCTTTCGTCCGCCTTCCAGCCCTTGATGATCGACAGGTCGGCGCGGATGCCGCGTTCGAGGATATAATCCTCGCCGTCGAAGCTCTTCACTTCCTTGCCCTCGGCCACCAACGTGCCGACGCCGGTCCTGGTGTAGAAGCCGGGGATGCCCGCGCCGCCCGCACGACAGCGTTCGGCGAGCGTCCCCTGCGGGCAGAATTCCACCTCCAGCTCGCCGCTGAGATACTGGCGCTCGAACTCCTTGTTCTCGCCGACGTAGCTGGAGATCATCTTGCGAACTTGGCGGCTGCGCAGCAGCTTGCCGAGCCCCTCGCCGTCGATGCCGGCATTGTTGCTGGCGATCGTCAGGTCCTTCGTCCCCGCCGCAGCGATCGCGTCGATCAGCCGTTCGGGAATGCCCGACAGGCCGAACCCGCCCGCACAGATCGTCATGCCGTCGTGCAGCAGGCCGTCGAGCGCCGCGGCTGCATCGGGATAGAGCTTGTTCATCGCCCGCTTCTCCTAAGGTCGTAAGCGCGATAGCGGGGCCATCGCCGTAGCGTCAATCGTGACCGGCTGGCACCGCCGGCCCGCCAAACATCCTCCGTCACGCCGGACTTGTTCCGGGGTCCACCGGGCCGCAGGCGGAACGCCCACCACTCGAGCCGGACGCCCAGCCGCAGAATGGACCCCGGAACAAGTCCGGGGTGACGAGTTGAAGGGGGAGACGTGCCCCCCCGCTCTTACTTCAGCGCCGCCTGCGCCGCCGCCAGCCGCGCGATCGGAACACGGTACGGGCTCGCCGACACGTAATCCAATCCCACCTTCTCGCAGAAGGCGATGCTCGCCGGATCGCCGCCATGCTCGCCACAGATGCCGAGCTTGATGTCGGGCCGGGTCGCGCGCCCGCGATCCGCCGCCATCTGCACCAATTCGCCGACGCCCTCGATATCGAGGCTGACGAACGGGTCCTTGGCGTAGATGCCCTGTTCGACATAGGCGCCGAGGAAGCGCGCGGCATCGTCGCGGCTGACGCCCAGCGTCGTCTGCGTCAGGTCGTTGGTGCCGAACGAGAAGAACTCGCCGGTCTCTGCGATCTCGCCCGCCTTCAGCGCCGCGCGCGGCAATTCGATCATCGTACCAACCAGATATTCGATGGTCTTGCCACGCTCCGCGAACACGGCCTGTGCCGCCTTGTCGACCACCGTTTTCATCAGGTCGAGCTCGCGCTTGGTGGCGACCAGCGGGATCATTACCTCGGGGATCGGCGCCTTGCCCGATTTCTCCGCGACGTCGAGCGCCGCCTCGAAGATCGCGCGCGCCTGCGTTTCGTAGATTTCGGGATAGGTCACGCCGAGGCGGCAGCCGCGGTGGCCGAGCATCGGGTTGAATTCGTGCAGCTCGGTGGCGCGGCGCTTGAGGACCTCGACATCGACACCCGCCGCCACCGCGACCTCGGCGAACTCATTCTCCTCGTGCGGCAGGAATTCGTGCAGCGGCGGATCGAGCAGGCGCACCGTCACCGGCAGGCCGGCCATCACCTCGAAGATCGCGGTGAAGTCGCTGCGCTGCGCCGGCAGCAGTTTTTCCAGCGCGGCGCGTCGGCCCTTCTCGTCGCTCGCCAGGATCATCTGGCGTACCGCGGTGATGCGGTCGGCGTCAAAGAACATATGCTCCGTCCGGCACAGGCCGACGCCCTCCGCGCCGAAATCGCGCGCGGTCTGGCAGTCGAGCGGCGTTTCCGCATTGGCGCGAACCTTCAGCCGGCGCACGCCGTCGGCCCATTCCATCAGCGTTCCGAAATCGCCGGCGAGTTCGGGCTGGACGGTCGCGACCTCGCCGAACATCACCTCGCCGCTGGCGCCGTCGATCGTGATCGTGTCGCCCTCGCGGATTTCGCGTCCGGCGACCTTCATCACCTTGTCCTTGGCGGAGATCGACAGCGATCCGGCGCCCGACACGCACGGCCGGCCCATGCCGCGCGCCACCACGGCGGCGTGGCTGGTCATGCCGCCGCGCGCGGTCAGGATGCCCTGCGCCGCGTGCATGCCGTGGATATCCTCGGGGCTGGTCTCGACGCGGACGAGGATGACCTTGTCGCCTGCCGCCTTGCGCTTCTCGGCGGTATCGGCATCGAACACGACCGTGCCCGAGGCCGCGCCGGGGCTCGCGGGCAGGCCCTTGGCGATCACGTCGCGCGGCGCATTGGGGTCGAGCGTCGGGTGGAGCAGCTGGTCGAGCGCCATCGGATCGACGCGCAGGATCGCCTCGTTCCGGGTGATGAGTCCCTCGCTCGCCATGTCGACCGCGATCTTGAGCGCCGCCTTGGCGGTGCGCTTGCCCGAGCGGGTCTGCAGCATCCACAGCTTGCCCTGTTCGACGGTGAACTCGATGTCCTGCATGTCGCGGTAATGCGTCTCGAGCCGGTCGAACACCGCCGCCAGCTCGGCATAGACCTCGGGCATCGCCTCTTCCATCGACGCGGGCTTGGCGCCGGCCTCTTCGCGCGCGGTCCTGGTCAGATATTGCGGCGTGCGGATGCCGGCGACGACGTCCTCGCCCTGCGCGTTGATGAGGAATTCGCCGTAATAAGCGCGGTCGCCCTTGGCGGGATCGCGGGTGAAGGCGACGCCGGTCGCCGACGTCTCGCCCATGTTGCCGAAGACCATGGCCTGGACGTTGACCGCGGTGCCCCAGTCGGCGGGGATGTCGTTGAGGCGGCGATAGACCTTGGCGCGCTCCGACTGCCACGATCCGAACACCGCGCCGACCGCACCCCAGAGCTGGTCGTGGACGTCCTGCGGGAAGGGCTTGCCCCATTCCTTTTCGACCAATGTCTTATATTCGGCGACCAACGCCTTGAGATCCTTGGCTGTCAGCTCGGTATCGAGCGTGAAGCCATTGTCCTCCTTGGCGATCTCCAACGCTTCCTCGAACGCGCCGTGGTCGAGTTCGAGCACCACGTCGGCGTACATCTGGATGAAGCGGCGATAGCTGTCCCAGGCGAAACGCTCGTCGCCCGACCTGGCGCTGAGCCCCTCGACCGTCGCATCGTTGAGGCCAAGGTTGAGGACGGTATCCATCATTCCCGGCATCGAGACGCGCGCGCCCGAACGCACCGACACCAGCAGCGGATTTGACGCATCGCCGAAGGTCTTGCCCGTAATCCCTTCGATATGCGCGATTCCCTGTGCGACCTCGTCGCGCAGGCTTTGCGGGAATTGCTCGCCCTCGTCGTAATAGGTCGTGCACATCGCGGTGCTGATCGTGAACCCTGGCGGCACCGGCAGGCCGATCGACGCCATTTCGGCCAGGTTCGACCCCTTGCCGCCGAGCAGATTCTTGTCGCCCTTTCCGCCGTCCGAAACGCCGCCACCGAAACGGTACACGTATTGGGTCATCGCTGGTCCTTGAGCTACGTTTGAATGCCTGTCCCGGGGAGGGTGATAAGCATAACGGGGGCGTGGAATAGGTGGCGCTATCCCTCGATCTTGGCGAAATCAGCGACGCCGTGCACCGCGGCGCGCACCCGGGCGAGCAGCGCCAGCCGGGCGGCGCGCTTGGCCGGATCGGCATCGTTGACGGTGACGTCGTCGAAGAAGGCGTCGATCGGCGCGCGCAGCGAGGCGAGCGCCGCCATCGCACGCTCGAAATCCTCCGCCGCGACCGCCGCGGTGGCGGCCGGCTCGGCGGCGTCGAGCGCGGCGATCAGCGCGGCTTCTGCGGGTTCGGGCGTGTAGGTCAATGCGCTATCCGTCGCCCCAGCGAAAGCTGGGGCCTCCCGCGGCTCCTGTCCAGCGCCCTCGCCGGAGACCCCAGCGTTCGCTGGGGTGACGATTTGGGTCACGCCCTCCTTCTTCAGGATATTCGCCGCCCGCTTGTAGCCGGCAAGCAGATTGGCACCGTCTTCGGTCGTCACGAACGCCTGCAACGCGCGCACGCGGGCGAGCAGGCGGACGAGGTCGTCCTCCCCGCCGAGCGCGAACACCGCGTCGATCAAATCGTGGCGGACGCCCGCCTCGCGCTGCTGCACCTTGAGCCGGTCGGCGAAGAAGTCGCGCAAGGCCGCCGCCGCCGGCAGCGCGTTCTTCATGATCGCCGGCGCATCATCGGTGAATTTGCCGAACAGCTCCTTGATGAAAGGCTGCAGGTCCGGCTGTTCCGCCATGAGCGCGGCACCCCGGCTGGCGATCGAATCGTCGTCGGGATGATCGGGAAATTCGGGCCAGATGCGCTGCATGAGCGTGTTGAAGGCCACGTCGCTCTGCATGCGATCGCGATACGGCTTGAGCCCCAGGTCCCAGACGATCCGAAGCGCCGCCTCATCGAGCGAGAGCCGCAGGCCGTTCTCCAGCACGAGCGCGATCACCGCCAACGCCGCCCGACGCAGCGCGAACGGGTCCTTCGACCCCGTCGGGGGCAGATTGGCGACGAAGAACGCCGCCAGCGTATCGAGCTTGTCGGCAAGGCTCACCGCCACCGTCACCGGCGCGGTCGGCACGTCGTCGCCCTGCCCGACCGGCTTGTAATGGTCGCGGATCGCGTCGGCGACGGCCTGCGCCTCGCCCTGTGCGGCGGCGTAATAGCCGCCCATCAGGCCCTGCAGTTCGGGGAATTCGCCGACCATGCCGGTGACGAGGTCCGCTTTGGCGAGCCGCGCGGCGCGTTCGGCCATGTCGGCCAATTCCTCCCCGGTACGGGGAGGGGGACCGTCAGCCGAAGGCTGATGGTGGAGGGGGGCCTCCGCGGGGGGCACCGCTTGTGGCGCCCCCCCTCCACCAGCTTCGCTGGTCCCCCTCCCCGTACCGGGGAGGATTATCCCCTCCTCGACCAGCCACCGCGCCAGCTTGGCGACGCGGTCGACCTTGTCCGCCACCGTGCCGAGCTTCTCGTGGAAGACGATGTTCGACAGCTTCGCCGCCTGCTCTTCGAGCGGCGTCTTGAGGTCCGTGTCGTAGAAGAAGCGCGCGTCGCTCAATCGCGCGGCGAGCACCTTGCGGTTGCCCTCGACGATCTTGGCGCCGCCGTCGCTCGCCTCGATATTCGCGGTGCAGATGAAGGCGTTGGCGAGCGCGCCTGACGCATCGCGGCAGACGAAATACTTCTGGTTCACGCGCGCGGTGAGCTGGATCACCTCGGGCGGGACGGTGAGGAATTCCGCGTCGAAGCGGCCGAGCAGCGGCACCGGCCATTCGGTGAGCCCGGCGTTCTCGGCGACCAGCCCCTCGTCCTCGACGAGGCTGAGCCCCGCCTCGGCGGCGAGTACGCCCGCGCGATTACGGATCAGCGTGCGGCGCTCGTCCTGATCGACGATGACGTGGCAGGCGCGCAGCTTCTCGACGTAATCCGCCGCCGATCCGATCGTGATCTGGCCGGGATGGTGGAAGCGATGGCCGAAGGCCGCATAGCCCGAACGGATGCCGGCGATCTCGACCTCGACCAGTTCCTCGCCGAACAGCGCGACGATACCGTGCAGCGGACGCACCCAACGCAGGGACTCGGTCGAGGTGGAGGCGGCGCCCCAGCGCATCGACTTGGGCCAAGGGAAGGCGCGGACGATTGCGGGAATCGCCTCGGCCAGCACCGCGGTGGTGGCGCGGCCTGGCTTGTCGGTGACCGCGTACAACACGCCGTCGCGCTCGGTCAGCTGCTCGCGGGTCAGGCCGGTCTTGCGCAGGAACCCCTCCAGCGCCTGCGGCGGCGCGCTCGTCTTCGGCCCCTTGACCTCCTCCGACACCGCCTGCGTCTCGGCAGGCAGGTCGCGCGCGATCAGCGCGAGCCGGCGCGGGGTGGCGTAGGTGACGAGCTCGGCGGCCTGCAACCCCGCCTTGGCGAGTTCGGCGGCGAACAGCCGCGCCAGATCGTCGCGCGCCTTGTCCTGCATGCGGGCGGGAATTTCTTCGGAGCGAAGTTCGAGCAGGAAGTCGGTCATTTCGCTTTGCCGAAGATAGGAAGATTTTGGTCACGCGAAGACGCGAAGACGCGAAGAGGGTTTTGCGCGCAGAGGCGCAGAGGACGAAGAGAGCCTATGGCTATCGTTGACGCATCAGCAAGGAGATTCCGAAGGCGCTGCGCGCCGCCCGAAGCGCCTCTGCGTTCTCTGCGCCTCTGCGCGAACCACGTCTTCTTCGCGGCTTCGCGGCTTCGCGTGAAAACACCTTCTTCCACCCGGCGAAGCAGCATCACGCCGTCCACCCGTTCTTGTCCATCCACGCGCCGCAGGCACCCTTCGCCAGATCGCGGACGCGGCCGATGTACGCCTGACGCTCGGCGACCGAGATGACGCCGCGCGCCTGTAACAGGTTGAACGTGTGGCTGGCCTTGATCGCCTGTTCGTACGCCGGGATCGGCAGGCCGGCGGCAAGGCTGTTCTCGCATTCGGCCGCGGCCTTGCGGAACTGGTCGAACAACGTCGCGGTGTCGGCGACCTCGAAATTCCACGTCGACATCTGCTTCTCGTTTTCGAGAAACACGTCGCCATAGGTGACGCCATGGTCGTTGAACCTGAGGTCGTAGACGTTGTCGACGTCCTGAATGTACATCGCCAGCCGCTCGAGACCGTAGGTCAGCTCGCCCGCGACCGGCTTCATGTCGAACCCGCCCATCTGCTGGAAATAGGTGAACTGCGTCACCTCCATGCCGTCGCACCAGACCTCCCAGCCCAGCCCCCAGGCGCCCAGCGTCGGCGATTCCCAATCGTCCTCGACGAAGCGGATATCGTGGGTCGTCATGTCGACGCCGATCGCCGCCAGCGATCCCAGATACAGCTCCTGCAGGTCGGCCGGCGACGGCTTCAGGATCACCTGATACTGGTAATAATGCTGCAGCCGGTTGGGGTTCTCGCCATAACGGCCGTCGGTCGGCCGGCGGCACGGCTGGACAAAGGCGGCGTTCCACGTGTCCGGCCCCAGCGCGCGCAAGGTCGTCGCGGGATGAAAGGTGCCCGCGCCCATTTCCATGTCGTAGGGCTGGAGGATCACGCAACCCCGGTCGCTCCAATAGTCGTGGAGCGTCAGGATCATCTTCTGGAAGGAAAGCGGTGTGGCGGCCATCGGCGTGGGCTTTGGCCGATGAGGCGGCGTCTAGCAAGTGGTGCGACGCGGCATTAACTTGGGGAATAGTTCACCGATGGATACCGTCCCCGCATGATACGACAATTGAGGCCGGCACTGTCGGCGATCGCGCTCTGCCTGTCGCTGCCCGCCTGCGCGCAGCAGCCCGCCAAGGCGCCCGCGCGCGCCGCCAACGATGCCGATCCCGCGCTGTGGGTGGTGAAGGACGCGGACGCGACGGTCTATCTGTTCGGCACGATCCATGTGCTCAAACCCGGCCTGACCTGGTTCGACGAGGCGGTAAAGACCGCGTTCGACCGCTCCGACGAGGTGAAGCTGGAGATCGTCATGCCCGATCCCGCCACGATGCAGGGGCTGGTGATGACGACCGGCGTCGCCCCCGCCGGCACGCCGCCGCTGACGCAGCGCCTGCCCGAGGGCAAGCGCGCCGCCTTCGCCAAGGCGGTGACCGACCTCGGCCTGCCCGCGAACGCGCTCGACCGGTTCAAGCCGTGGCTGGCGGCGACGCAGCTGTCGGTCGCGCCCTTGTCCAAGCTCGGCTACGACAGCGCCAACGGGCCCGAGGAGGTCATCGCCACCGCGGCGAAACGCGCAGGGAAACCGCTGACCGGGCTGGAGACACCCGAGCAGCAGCTGGGCTTCTTCGGCAGCCTGTCGGACAAGGCGCAGCTCGACTTCCTGGAAAGTACGGTCGAGGAACTGCCCAAGCTCGATTCGCAGATGGCGTCGATGGTCGAGGATTGGGCGAAGGGCGACCCCGACGCGCTGGCACGCGAGATGAACGACGAGCTGAAGAGCTCGCCCGAGGTCGCCAAGGTGCTGCTGGTCGACCGCAACGCGCGCTGGGCGACGTGGATCAGGCAGCGGATGGCGAAGCCGGGGACGGTGTTCGTCGCGGTGGGTGCGGGGCATCTGGCCGGGCCGGATTCGGTCCAGGCGCAGCTGGCGAAGCTGGGGGTGAAGGCGGAGCGGGTGAAATACTGAGCGTCTCCGCTAGCGCAGGGCCATTGCATACGACTGATCGGCGGGCGGCTCAGCAAATCCTTCGTCACCCCGGACTTGTTCCGGGGTCCACGGTTCGGCAAGCTTGTCGTTCGAGCCTCCTTTGGAAGGCCTGCGGCCCGGTGGACCCCGGAACACGTCCGGGGTGACGGGGTATCCCGGGCATCGGGTTCGCCATATTGTCAGATGGATAGCCTCTGGCACGACGAAGGACTTGAGCCCCAACTTGCCTTTCCCTCCCCCATCCACTAAGCGCGCCCGCTTCCGGCCATGGTCATCCCTGGAGGCGTGGCGCGGAAAGACACTTTAGCACGTTTCGGAAGGTATACTGCATGAGCGACACCATTACGCTCGCAGCCGAGACGCGCGACCGGGTTGGCAAGGGAGCCTCCCGGGCGCTGCGTCGTGACGGCCGCGTCCCCGCCGTGATCTACGGCCAGAACAAGGAACCGACCTCGATCCATCTCGAGGAAAAGGCGCTGATGAAGGCGCTGATGACCGGTCACTTCATGAATTCCGTCATCATGGTCTCGGGCGAGCGCACGCTGCCGAAGGACGTGACCTTCCACCCCGTCACCGATCGTCCGGTGCACGTCGATTTCCTGCGCATCGGTGAGCACACCGAGGTGACCGTCGCCGTCCCCGTCGTGTTCGCCGACGAAGACGAATGCCCGGGCATCAAGCGCGGCAACGGCGTGCTCAACATCACGCGCCACGAGATCGAGCTGGTCGTCGACGCCGCCGACATCCCCAGCGAGATCACCATCTCGCTGAAGGGTCGCGAGATCGGCGATTCGATCCACATCAGCGACGTGACGCTGCCCAAGGGCGCCAAGCCCGCGATCGAGGATCGCGACTTCGCGATCGCGACGATCGTGCCGCCGACCGTCCCGACCGCGCAGGACGAGGCGCTCGAGGCCGAAGTCGCCGAGACGCAGGCTGCCGAGGCTGCGGCCGAAGCCGAGCCGACCGACGGCGAGGACGACGCCAAGGAGGGCTGATCCCCTTCGCCGGACCGCAAGAGGGGCAGGGTGGCGGCGACGCTCCCCTGCCCTTTTTGGTTTATGGTTCCGACGGACGCCCCACCTCCCCGTCACCCCGGACTTGTTCCGGGGTCCACCGGGCAGCTAGGCGCATCGTTCGAACCACTCGCCGTTCGCCTCGCCGCGGAGTGGACCCCGGAACAAGTCCGGGGTGACGAAGAAGAAGGACCCAAGTGCCATGCAGATCTGGGCCGGGCTCGGCAATCCGGGGCCGCAATATGCGATGCACCGGCACAACGTCGGCTTCATGGCGGTCGACCTGATCGCCGACATGCACGGCTTCGGGGCCGTCAAGAAGCAGTTCCTGGGCTGGACGCAGGAGGGCCGCATCGGCAACGACAAGGTGCTGCTGCTCAAGCCGGCGACCTTCATGAACGAGAGCGGCCGCGCGATCGGCGAGGCGCTGCGCTTCTACAAGCTCGGCCCCGACGCGCTGACCGTGTTCCACGACGAGCTCGACCTCGCGCCCTTCAAGGTCAAGGTGAAGCGCGGCGGCGGCACCGCGGGGCATAACGGGCTGCGTTCGACCGACCAGCATCTGGGGCCGGAGTTCCGCCGCGTGCGGCTCGGCATCGGCCATCCGGGGCACAAGGATCGCGTGACGGGCTATGTGCTCGGCAATTACGCCAAGGCGGAGATGGACGACCTCGCCGACATGCTCGGTGCGATCGGCGCGGAGGCGCCGTGGCTCGCCGCAGGCGACGACGTCCGCTTCATGAACGACGTCGCCCTCAGGTTGGGATAGGGAGGCTGGCATGACCATCAGAACCCTGTTCGCCACCCGCTTCTACGAGGACGATCTGGGCGACGCCGCGCTGCTCGCGGAACTGGAGGATGCCTGCCTCGGCCTCGCGCGCGAAGATCGCGCCGGCGTGGCGTGGTCGAAGGCGCACGGCTATCGCGGTTACACGTCCTACGCCTCGCTCAACGACCTGCCCTCGCGCGACCCGCGCTTCGCCGATCTCGTCAGGCTGCTCCACAAGCATGTCGCGCGCTTCGCCGAGGCGTGCGCGTTCGACCTCGGCGGCCGCAAGCTCAAGCTCGACAGCCTGTGGGTCAACGTCCTCAAGCCCGGCGGCACGCATTCTGGGCATATCCACCCGCACAGCGCAATCAGCGGCACGATCTACGTCACCACGCCACCGGGCGCCGGCGCGCTCAAGCTGGAGGACCCGCGGCTGCCGATGATGATGGCCGCCCCCACCCGCCTCCCGCACGCGGGCGAGGATCACGCCACCTTCGTCTATGCCGAGCCCAGACCGGGCAGCGTCTTCCTGTGGGAGAGCTGGCTGCGCCACGAGGTCGTCCCCAACGCCGCCAAGGGCGAACGGATCAGCATCAGCTTCAACTATCGCTGACCCGCCACGGGCCTGCCGCAATCGGGCGGCACACCGGCTGGCGACGCGTGGAGGCGGGGCGATGCGGCTGGCGATCGTGATGGCAGTACAGGCGATGGCAGGCCCTCCCGTTCCGGCCGATCTGCGCCCCGCCAAACCCGCTCTGCCCGCAGTTCCCTGCGGAGAAACTGACGCGCGCGGCGACATCGTCGTCTGCGCCCGTGCCCGCAATGCCGATCGCCTGCCCCGGCTCGACGCCGATCGCTATGCGCAACAGCCGATCCGCGCCGCCACCGGGATCGGCAAGGTCCGCGTCTCGGCCGAGGCCGAACAGGGCACGCTGCCCAACGGCCAGAGCAGCCCGCGCGCGATGCTGCGGCTCAAGCTGCCGTTCTGACGACGGTTCGAAAGCCTCCGTTCACCGCTTCGCGCTACACCCTCCATCCATGTCCATCACCAAGCGCCAGATCGGCCTCGCCGCCGTCGTCCTGCTCGCTCCCGGCGGCTTCCTGCTGGGCGCGACATTGGTCGCCAACCACTGGCGCAAGCGTCAGGCTGCCGCGCCCGATACCCCGCAAAACTCCTGATTCGTTTCCTGAACGGAACGTTGTTCGTGGTTCATGCAACCGCGTGTATCACCCGACGTTAAGACCTCAGCTTTTCTGAAGGACGGGAGTTTTTTATGCGCAAGTTTATGCTCGCAATGGGTTGTGCGGCGATGGTTCTGCCGGCGACGATGATCGTGCCGGTCTCGCAGGCGGGCGCGCAGCGCTACAAGTATCGCGAATGGCGCGACGATCGTGGCCGCGTCCGCTGCCGCAAGCCCGACGGCACCACCGGCGCCGTCGTCGGCGCGGTCGGCGGTGCGCTGCTCGGTCGTACGATCGATACGCGCGGCGACCGCACGGTCGGCACGCTGGGCGGCGCGGTCGCCGGCGGCCTGCTCGGCCGCGAGATCGAGCGTGGCGGCAAGCGTCGCTGCCGCTGATCGCACGGCTTTTTTAGGTCAGCAGGGGCGTCGCGAGGCAACTCGCGGCGCCCCTGTCGCGTATGGCCCCCGAACATTCCAAAGGAGAACAGACGATGGTGACCCGCAGCGCTTCGGCGAGCTACGCCGGCCTCGGCAAGGACGGCAAGGGCAAGATCACGACCCAGTCGGGCGTGTTGTCCGACGCCAATTACAGCTTCGGCACCCGGTTCGAGGATGGCCCGGGCACCAACCCGGAAGAACTGATCGCCGCTGCGCATGCCGGCTGTTTCACCATGGCGCTTGCCTTCGCGCTCGCCGGTGCCGGCCATAGCCAGGGCGACCTCAAGACCTCGGCCAAGGTGACGCTCGACAAGGACGGCGACGGCTTCACGATCACCCGCTCGGCGCTGACGCTGACCGGCCATGTCGAAGGGATCGACCAGGCGGAATTCGAACGCATCGCCAACGAGGCGAAGGCGGGCTGCCCGGTGTCGAAGGTGCTGACCTGCGACATCACGCTGGAAACGACCTTCGGCTGATCGCACCGGCGGCGGCCCCTGTCACCGCGATGAACCGCAGGTAGTTTGCGGTTCACGCAACCCGCATGCGCCGCCGCTGGTTATACCCGCATCCCATCAAGGAGTGGAAATCATGCGTATCGCCATCCTGTCTGCCGCGCTGGCGGCGACGACCTTCGCGGCGATCCCCGCGACCGCGCAAGATACCCGCCGCGAGGCCAATCGCGAATATCGCGACGAGGTGCGTGATGCCCGCCGCGATTATCGCAAAGACGTCCGCGACGCCGATTCGCGCCGCGACGTGCGCGAGGCGCGTCGTGAATATCGCGATCAGGTGCGCGATGCGCAGCGCGACCGCCGCGGCGACATCCGCGACATCCGTCAGGACCGCCGCGACGACTGGCGCCAGTATCGCAACTACGACTACAACCGCCTGCCGCGTGGCCAGCGCGCGTATTTTGCGGACAATTACTATCGTGACGGCCGTTACTATCAACCGCGCAGGCTCGGCCGCAACGACCGCATCTATCGCGGCAACAACGGCCGCTATTACTGCCGCCGCAACGACGGCACGACCGGCCTGATCGTCGGCGGCCTCGCCGGCGGTGCGCTGGGCAACGTCATCGCGGGCGGCGGTTCGCGGCTGCTCGGCACGCTGATCGGCGCCGGCGGTGGCGCGATCCTCGGCCAGTCGATCGATCGCGGTCAGGTCGTCTGCCGCTGATCCATCGTATGTCCGACGAACGGGGGTCCGGCAGCGATGCCGGGCCCCCTTTTCGTATCAGAAGATGCCGCCGCCCAGGCTCAGCCGGATCGCGAAGATCACGATCAGCACGAGGTTGAGGTTGCGCCCGCCGTTCGACGACGACATCGCGCCCACCGCCGCACCGACGATCCCGATGGGGATCACCAGCCAGTTCATCCAGCCGAGCAGCGGCACGAACGCGACGAGGCCGAGCACCAGGGTGACGAGGCCGATCGCGATGGAGAATATGTTCAGCATGGCCGCAACATGGTCGCTGTCCCGGCGCGAGACAAGCGTCGCGGCCGTGACGTTGTGTTAACCACGAATGGCGGATGGCCCCTTAACGCGGCCTGCGCCATGGATCGCAGGTGTCGCCGAATCGCCTCCTCCTCGCCTCGTTCCTCCTGCTCGCCGCGTGCAGCAAGCAGCCGGCGGCGCAGCAGGATCTCGACGGCCTCGACAAGGAACTGACCGCGGGCATCGCGGGCAACCAGCGCGATCCGGCGCTCACCGCGGCGCTTCACGACCAGATCATGGTCGATCCCGCGCTGACGCAAAGCGCCAACGCCAATGTCGTCCGCCCGCCGAGCCGCCCCGATCCGCTGTCGATCCCGCCCGATGTCAGCGCCGGCCGCCCCGACGGCGTCACCGCCGCCGACCTGAAGCCCACCCCCGCCGCCAGGGGCGACTGCCCGGCCTGCCGCAAGGCGCAGGGCGCGTTGACGCTCGGCGAACTGGCGGCGCGACAGGCGCCCGCGACCGCGGCGGCATGCGCGCAGGCGGTGTCCTATTCGGCAGGATGGGCGACGCGGCTGCCCGCCGACGTGCCGCTCTATCCCGACGCCCGCGTCCGCGAAGCGGCGGGCAATGACGCCTGCGGCCTGCGCGTCGTCAGCTTCGCGAGCGGCGCGCCTGTCGGCCGCATCCTCGACTGGTACAATGCCCGCGTCACCCGCGCCGGCTATTCCGCCGAGCATCAGGCGTCCGGCGCCGAACACATGCTGGGCGGCACCCGCGGCGATGCCGCCTATCTCGTCCATGTCACCCCCGATCTGGCGGGCGGCAGCGCGGTCGACCTGCTGGTCCGGTAACCCGCCGCGCGACGGGTCGACGGGCGGCATAAAGCGTACCGTTCCGACGAACGTCGCTTGCCATCCCATCGTGCGCACCCATATTGTGCGGCGCAGCAAATCCACGTCTGCCGGCGATTCCGCCCCTTCGGAGTGCACGCATGCGACGTTTGTCTGATACGATTGGCCGCCTCGTGGCAGCACGCGGCGTCGGCGAGGGCATGGCGCCCGCCGGTACCGACCGTCTGACCGACCTGACCGGATTCGGCCGCAATCCCGGTAACTTACGCGCCCGGCTCTACGTCCCCGCATCCGTCGGCCCGCGCCCGGCGCTGGTCGTGGTGCTGCACGGCTGTACGCAGACCGCGGCGGGCTACGACATCGGCTCGGGCTGGTCGCGGCTCGCCGACGAAGCCGGCTTCGTCCTCTTGTTCCCCGAACAGCAGCGCGCCAACAATCCGAACCTCTGCTTCAACTGGTTCGCGACAGAGGACATGAGTCGCGACCATGGCGAGGCCTTTTCGATCCGCGAGATGATCGTCGCGACGATCGCCGCGCACGACGTCGATTCCACGCGGGTGTTCGTCACCGGCCTGTCCGCGGGCGGGGCGATGACCGCGGTGATGCTGGCGACCTATCCCGAACTGTTCGCCGGCGGCGCGGTGATCGGCGGCCTGCCCTATGGCACGGCCGCGGGCGTCGTGCAGGCGCTCGACCGGATGCGCGGGCATGCGATGCCCGACGCGGCGGCGCTGGATACGCTGGCCAGGGGCGCGTCGACGCACCACGGCGGCTGGCCGACGCTGTCGATCTGGCACGGCGATGCCGACGCCACCGTCCATGCCGCCAATGCGGAAGCGATCCTGGCTCAGTGGCGCGGGCTGCACGACGTGCCCGAGGCGCCGTCGAGCTGTGAAACGATCGCCGGCCATCCTCACCGGACGTGGCGCGATGCCGGCGGTCGCGCGGTGATCGAAGATCATCGCATCCTCGGCATGGGCCACGGCACCCCGATCGCTACGCGCGGGCCGGAGGCATGCGGCACCGCGGGCGCGTTCATGCTCGACGTCGGCGTCTCCTCAACCCGCCGGATCGCCGCCTTCTGGGGCATCGCCCCGATGCCGGCCGCAATTGCCGCGCCAGCCACGGCGCCTGCGCCGCAGCGGCTGCGTTCCGTGCCGGGCATCGCCGTTCCCGCCGCACTTAAGGGGCCGGCCACCGTCATCAACGACGCGCTGCGCGCCGCCGGGCTTCTACGCTAAGCGCCGCGCATTCCCCTGACGGCGATCTTGCTTTAGGGCAGCGGTCATGCCTCTCGTTCTTGTCATGGTCGGCGGTGCCCTCGGCACGGCTGCCCGCTATCTCACCGGCCGCGCGACGCTCGCGCTGTTCGGACCGGCCTTCCCCTTCGGCACGCTCGCCGTCAACCTGATCGGCGGCCTGCTGATGGGCGTGCTCGCCGGCGTGCTGGCGCGCGCAGGGACCGGCGGCGAGCCGTGGCGCCTGTTCCTCGGCGTCGGCGTGCTCGGCGGCTTCACCACCTTTTCCGCGTTCAGCCTCGACGTCGTCGCGATGATCGAGCGCGGCGCCACCGGCGCGGCGTTCGGCTATGCCCTGCTGTCGGTGATCGGATCGGTCGCCGCGCTGTTCGCCGGGCTGATGCTGGCGCGCAATGCGATCGGGAGCGTGGCGGCATGACCGACAAGAGCGACAGCGGCATCCGCCAGTTCGACGTCGGTTACGACGACGACGGCATCCGCCTCGACCGCTGGTTCAAGCGGCATCTGCCCGACACCAGCTTCACCACCGTCGCCAAATGGGCGCGCACCGGCCAGCTGCGCGTCGATGGATCGCGCGCGACGCCGGGCGACCGGATCAAGGCCGGCCAGACGCTACGCGTGCCGCCACCCGAACCCGAGATCAAGGACGAGGCCGGCGCCGTCGTTGCCCGGCCCATGCGCGAACGCGCGCCCTTGTCGGAAGACCAGATCGCCTTCGCGCGCGAAATGGTGATCCACAAGGATCTGCAGGCGCTCGTCCTCAACAAGCCGCCCGGCCTCGCGACGCAAGGGGGGACCAAGACCACCGAGCATGTCGACGGCCTGCTCGACGGCCTGCAATATGACGCGGAGGGGCGGCCGAAGCTCGTCCATCGCCTCGACAAGGACACCTCGGGGGCGCTGCTCGTCGCCCGCACGTCGCGCGCCGCCGCCTTCTTCGCCAAGGCGTTCTCGGGCCGGACGGCGCGCAAAGTCTATTGGGCGCTGGTCGTCGACGTGCCGTCGATCGAGGACGGCGTGATCGACCTGCCGATCGCCAAGCAGCCGGGCACCGGCGGCGAGAAGATGCACGTCGACGAGGAGAACGGCCAGGCCGCGCGCAGCCGCTATCGCGTGATCGAGCGCGCCGGCAACCGCTGCGCCTGGGTCGAGCTGCAACCCTTCACCGGCCGCACCCACCAGCTGCGCGTCCACATGGCGGCGATCGGCCATCCGATCGTCGGCGACGGCAAATACGGCGGCGCGGCGGCATTCCTGACCGGCGGGATCAGCCGCAAGATGCATCTGCACAGCCGCCGCATCCGCGTCGATCATCCCGACGGCGGCAGCATCGACGAGACCGCGAGCTTGCCGACGCACTTCGCCGAAAGCCTCGCGACGCTCGGCTTCGACGAGGCCAGGGGCGACGCGATGCCGTTCGAGGAAGCCAAGAAAGGCCCGCCCCCCAAGGCGGTGCTCAAGCAGCGCGCCAAGGCGCACGCCAAGTCGATGCGCAAGGAGCATCGCGGCGAGCGCCGCCGGCGCGGCAGCAAGGACTGATACGGCAGGCCGATGACCAGACTCGCCGTGTTCGACTGCGACGGCACGCTCGTCGACAGCCAGGCCAATATCTGCGTCGCGATGGAGCAGGCGTTCGCCAACGCCGCCCTCCCCGCGCCGCCCCGCGCGGCGATCCGCCGCATCGTCGGGCTGAGCCTGGTCGAGGCGATCCGTGCGCTGTTGCCGGAGGCCGAAGACGCGCAGCACCAGCGGATGGCGGCGGATTACAAGGACGCGTTCTTCCGCCTGCGCACCACCGGCGGGCTCGAGGAGGAACCGCTGTTCGAGGGGATTGCCGAACTGCTGGCAGAATTGGCGGACGACGGCTGGCGCCTCGGCGTCGCGACCGGCAAATCGGATCGCGGGCTGGCGCATATCCTTAGCCATCACGGCCTGACCGACCGGTTCGTCACCCTGCAGACCGCCGATCGCCATCCGTCCAAGCCCGATCCGGCGATGCTGCTCGCCGCGATGGACGAAGCCGGCGCCACGCCGCATAGCACCACGATGATCGGCGATACGAGTTTCGACATGGCGATGGCCAAAGCGGCCGGCGCGCGCGCGGTAGGCGTCGCCTGGGGCTATCACGATGTGCGCGATCTGGTCGATGCCGGCGCGGACGTGGTCACGGATCGCGTCGCGGCGTTGCGGGGGATGCTGGCATGACCGACACGCGTGCACGGCGCCGGTGGCTGGCGATGGTCGGCAGCCGGCTGGCGGGGACCGCCGGTGCGGTGTTCGGGCTGGTGCTGACGGCGCGGACGCACGACTGGCCGATCGAGGTACTCGGCATCGCGATCACGCTGTCGGCGCTGGCGGTGATCGCGATCGTGCCCGCGAGCCTCGCGCACCGCTGGCGGACGCCGCCGCAACCATGAGGCGCTTCTGGACCGAGGTGACGCTGGACGACGCCTGTGTCGTCCTGCTCGACGGCAGGCCGGTGCGCACGCCCGGCCGCGTGCCGCTGGCGCTGCCAACCGACGCGCTCGGGCGGATCGTCGCCGACGAATGGCGAGGCGTCGGCGAGACGATCGACCCGCGCGCCATGCCGCTGACCGGCCTCGCCAATGCCGCGATCGACCGCGTCGCACCCGACCCCGCAGCCTTCGCCGCGGGCCTCGCCGCTTATGGCGCGAGCGACCTGCTCTGCTACCGCGCCGAATCGCCCGAACCGCTGGTCGAGCGGCAGCGCGCCGCATGGGACCCGTGGCTCGACTGGGCGCGCGGTCGCTACGACGTGCACCTCGAAACGACCGCCGGCATCATCCACCGCGCGCAACCGCCCGCGACACTGGCGCGCCTGGGTGAAGCCGTCGCGGCGCTCGACGCCTTCCACCTCGCCGCGCTGTCGCCGGTGGTGACGCTGACCGGCTCGCTGGTGCTCGCGCTGGCGCTGGTCGAGCGCGCGGGCGATCCCGACACGCTCTGGGCGGCGGCGCATGTCGACGAGGACTGGCAGGCGGAACTATGGGGCGCCGACACGCTGGCGATCGAGGCACGAGCGAACAAGCGCCGCGATTACGACGCGGCGGTGCGGTTTCTGGCGGCGCTGGATTGACCCGATAAAATCAGGCTGGCCTCTCGCCCACCTGCTCACTGTCGAAGGGCAGGTGAGTCTCAATGTGCTTCGACAGGGTCAGCACGAACGGTGGTCAGGCCGTCCCCGTCAATGCGCTCAAACCGCCCCCGCCACCCGCGTCAGCTTGCGGATGAACCCGATCAAGCCCGTCTGCCGCGACCGCTTCAACCGCTCGGCCGCCAAAATCGTCTTCACGCCCTGGAAGCATTGCTCGACGTCGTCGTTGACCAGCACATAGTCGTAGCCGTCCCAATGGCTGACCTCGTTCGCCGCCCGCGCCATGCGTGCGTCGATGACCTCCATCGAATCGGTGTTGCGGTTGGTCAGCCGCGCGCGCAGCTCCTCCATCGACGGCGGGAAGATGAACACGCGGACCACGTCGCCACCGGCGATCTGGAACAGCTGCTGCGCGCCCTGCCAGTCGATGTCGAACAGCACGTCCTTGCCGGCCGCGAGCATCGTCTCGATCTGCGCGCGCGGCGTACCGTAGCGGTGGTCGAAGACGTGCGCCCATTCCAGGAATTCGTCCTCCGCCACCATGCGGCGGAATTCCTCGAGATCGACGAAATGATAGTCCTTGCCGTCGACCTCGCCCGGCCGCATCGGTCGCGTCGTCGCCGACACCGACATGCCGAGTTCGGGTTCGTCGGCCAGCAACTTGCGCGCGATGGTGGACTTGCCCGCGCCGGACGGCGAAGACAGGACGAACAACACGCCGCGACGGCGGAAGTTGTGCGGATCGGCGGAATGGGACGACGGCATGCGCGCTAGTGGCGTCTGGGTGGGGCGGGCGTCAAGCATCGGCGCGATGCTGGCCGCGAAAAGTCGCTGGCTGATCCCGGCCCTGTTGGTCGCGACCGCCGCGATCCTGCTGGCGATGGGTCGCTCGGCGATCTGTCCATGCGGGCGGATCGCGCTGTGGCACGGGGCGGTGCAATCGGATCAGAACAGCCAGCAGATCGCCGACTGGTACAGCCTCAGCCATGTCGTCCATGGCCTGCTGTTCTATGGCGCGACATGGCTGGCCCTGCACCGCTGGCCGTGGACCGCGCGACTCGTCGTCGCGGTCGTGGTCGAAGCAGGCTGGGAAATCCTCGAGAACTCGCCGCTCATCATCGACCGCTATCGCGCCGTCACGATGGCCTGGGGCTATAGCGGCGACAGCGTGCTCAACTCGATCAGCGACATCGCCGCGATGATGCTGGGCTTCACGATCGCCCGGCGCCTGCCGTGGTGGGCGAGCGCCGGGCTGGTCGTCTTGCTGGAGGTCGTCGCGCTCGTCGCGATCCGCGACAATCTGACGCTCAACCTCATCATGCTGATCGCCCCGGTCGAGGCGATCCGCATCTGGCAGGCGGGTTAGCGCTGCCCGCGCGCCTCGCGGCGGCGATCATAGGCCTTCTTGGCGACATAGCCGCCGCCGAGCAGCAGGCCGAGCGGCCCCATCCGGCGCAGCGCGCCGACCGACAGCGCGCCGATCGCCGCGCCCTTGATGCCGCCCTGTCCGTCGCGACGGTCGATCTCGCGCCCGACGAGCGCACCGATAATCCTGCCGATCATGATTCCACCTTTCCGAAAATCCGGTCCTTGAGTTCGGTCGCGCCGCGCAGCACCGCCCAGCCGACCGCATAGGTGACGGCGAGCGGCAGCACGATCTTCAACACGTTGGCGGTCACCGCGCCGATGATCGCACCGTCCGCGACGCCGTCGTCGCCCGATACCGAATCGATCGCCGCACCGATCAGCGCGCCTGTGGTGGTTGTGCTCACGCCCGTCCCCTTTCCGTTGCCGCATCGAAGCGCGCGAGCCGCGGGGAAGTTCCTCGTTGCGGCGGCGTATCGGTCCGATCAATCACAAGATCCCCCGTTCGCCCTGAGCCTGTCGAAGGGCATTGGACTCACCTGCTCACCAAGGCGAACGGAGGGATGGGTTTACCGCCCGATCATCGTCTCGGGCCGTACCAGCCGGTCGAACGTTGCCGCGTCGACCAGCCCCAGTTCCAGCCCTGCCTGCTTCAGCGTCAGTCCCTTCTGGTGCGCATGCTTGGCGATCTTCGCGGCATTGTCGTAGCCGACTTCGGGCGCCAGCGCGGTGACGAGCATCAGCGAGCGATCGACCAGCTCGCCGATCCGCTCGCGGTTCGCCTTGAGGCCATCGACCGTACGCTCGGCGAAGCTCCGCATCCCGACGGACAGCAGCGCGATCGAGCGCAGCACGTTGGCGCCGATCAGCGGCTTGAAGACGTTGAGCTCCATATGCCCCTGCAGCCCGCCGACGGTGACCGCGACGGTGTTGCCCATCACCTGCGCGGCGACCATCGTCAGCATCTCCGCCTGCGTCGGATTGACCTTGCCCGGCATGATCGAGCTGCCCGGTTCGTTCGCGGGCAATTCCAGCTCGCCGAGCCCCGACCGCGGCCCCGACCCGAGCAGCCGGATATCGTTGGCGATCTTGGTCAGCGCCACCGCCAGCACGTTGAGCGTGCCGTGCAGGTCGACCAGCCCGTCGTTCGACGCCAGCGCCTCGAACTTGTTGGGCGCGGTGACGAACGGCAAGCCGGTGAGGCCCGCGATCTCTGCCGCGACGTCCTCGGCGAACCCAGCAGGCGCGTTGAGCCCCGTCCCCACCGCGGTCCCCCCTTGCGCGAGCGGCATGATGTTACGCTCCAGCGTCCCCGCGATCCGCGCGCGCGCGTTGGCGAGCTGCTGGACGTAGCCCGAAAATTCCTGCCCCAGCGTCAGCGGCGTCGCATCCTGCAGGTGGGTGCGGCCGATCTTGACGAGGTCGTCCCATTCGCGCGCTTTCGCGGCGAGCGCGTCGTGCAGCCGGTCGAGCGCCGGATACAGCTGCCGCGTCACCGCGAGCGCCGCAGCGACGTGCAACGCAGTCGGGAAGCTGTCGTTCGACGACTGGCCGCGGTTGACGTCGTCGTTGGGGTGGACCGGCACCTTGCCGCCGCGAGTACCGGCGAGGGCTTCGTTGGCGTGGCCGGCGATCACCTCGTTGACGTTCATGTTCGATTGCGTGCCGCTGCCCGTCTGCCAGATCACCAGCGGGAACTGGTCGTCGAGCGTGCCGGCGACGATCGCCGCGGCGGCGGCCTCGATCGCGTCGGCCTTGTCGGCGGGCAGGCCGTGGCGGCGGTTCACCCGCGCCGCCGCCTGTTTGACGATGGCGAGCGCGTGGACGATCTCGATCGGCATCGCCTCGCGCGGGCCGAACGGAAAATTCTCGAGACTGCGCTCGGTCTGTGCGCCCCAATAGGCTTGTGACGGGACGTCGATCGGGCCGATCGAATCGGTTTCGGTGCGGGTGGTCATGCGGGCATGAACCGGCGGGATAGGGGAAGGTTTCCCGGCCTATTTCGTCATCCCGGCGAACGCCGGGACCCATGGACGCACGCGGCCGATGACAGTGTCCGACAAATGAACTTATCGTCACCATGAATCCCGGCGTTCGCCGGGATGACAGAAATGGGGAATGCGCCCGTCACGGGAGTAAATCCCGTGACGTCGAAGCTCGGCTGCGCCGAGCCCGGCCGGCGGTTCGCGTCGCTCTGGCGACCACGATTTAGCGTGCGCTAAATCGCTCGCTCCCTATTTCTTCCGCTTGAAGTCCACACTCACGACGTTCGACCCATCCGCCGCCGGCGTCGCGGTCGGGCCGTCGTTCTCCGCCTCGTCATGCGGTTCGGGACCGTCGTCGGGGTCCTCGGTCGCCTGGAAGCGCAGCTCGAAATTGACCGCGGGATCGTGGAAGCCGGTGATCGCCGAATAGGGGATGACCAGCTTCGACGGCACCTGGTTGAACGACAGGCCCACCGAAAACTTCCGTTCGTCGACCAGCAGGTCCCAGTAGCGGTTCTGCAGCACGATCGTCATCTCGTCCGGGAAGCGTTCGATCAGCCGCTGCGGGATGTCGACGCCGGGCGCCTGCGTCTTGAAGGTGATGTAGAAGTGATGCTCGCCGGGCAGCCCGCCCGATTCGGCGATCGTGCCGAGCACGCGGCCGACGACGGCGCGCAGCGCTTCCTGGACGATCTCGTCATACGGGATCAGGCTATCGGGCAGGCCATCGGTCATGCGCCCTTGGGTAGCGGCATCGGCGGTGGGGTCAAGATTGTGTGTGACGACACACATGCACCGTCTTATGGGACCAGCCGACATGCGCACCGCCACGATCAACCGCTCCACCGCCGAAACGCGGATCGACGTCACCGTCAACCTCGACGGCACCGGCGTCTATTCGATTGCGACCGGCATCGGCTTCCTCGATCACATGATCGAGCAGCTGAGCCGCCACGGCCTGATCGACATCGACCTGAAGGTCGACGGCGACCTGCATATCGACGGCCACCACACCGTCGAGGATTCGGCGCTGGCGCTCGGCCAGGCGATGGCGCAGGCGCTTGGGGACAAGCGCGGCATCCGCCGCTACGGCGACGCGCTCAGCCCGATGGACGAGACGCTGACGCGCGTCGCGCTCGATATCTCGGGGCGGCCGTGGCTGGTATGGAAGACCGCCTTCACCGTCTCGCGCCTCGGCGAACTCGATACCGAGCTGATCGAACACTGGTTCCACAGCTTCGCGCAGACCGCCGGGCTGACGCTGCACGTCGAGACGCTGTACGGCAGCAACAACCACCATATCGTCGAGAGCGCCTACAAGGGCCTCGCCCGCGCGCTGCGTGCCGCGGTCGAGATCGACCCGCGCAAGGGCGACGCGATCCCCTCGACCAAGGGCATATTATGAGCGAACCCTTCGTCCGCCCCGGCACAACCCTGTGCGTCGTGTCGCTGACCTATGGCGCCGATCTCGACGCGATCGATGCGGCGATGAGCGACCATGTCGACTGGCTGCGCGCGGCCTATGCCGAGGGGCGGCTGATCGCCTCGGGCCGCAAGCAGCCGCGTACCGGCGGCGTCGTGATCGCGATCGGCACACGCGCCGAGGTGGAGGCGATGCTGACGCTCGATCCGTTCGTCTCGCGCTGCCTCGCGACGGCGGAGATCACCCCCTTCACCGCGAGCATGGCGGCGCTGCCGCTCGAGGACATGCTGTCGTCGTGACCATCGCGCTGATCGATTACGGTGCGGGCAACCTCCATTCGGTGGAGAATGCATTGCGCGCGGCGGGCGCGACCGACCTGTCGGTGACCGCCGATCCCGATGTCGTCGCGAAGGCCGACCGTATCGTCCTGCCCGGCGTCGGCGCGTTCGGCGCCTGTGCGAGCGCGTTGCGCGCCGTCCCCGGCATGGTCGAGGCGATGGAACGCCGCGTCCGGCAGCAGGGCGCGCCCTTCCTCGGCGTCTGCGTCGGCATGCAGCTCATGGCCGATGTCGGCGAGGAGATGGGATCGCACCGCGGCCTCGGTTGGATGCGCGGCCGCGTACGACGGCTGGAACCCGGCACGATGGACGCGAAGGTGCCGCACATGGGCTGGAACGATGTCGTGCCGTCGGGCGACCACCCGCTGGTACCGGCGGGGGAAGCCTATTTCCTGCACAGCTACGCCTACGAAGGCGAGGACGTGATCGCCACCAGCGACCATGCCGGCCCGATCACCGCTGCCATCGCGCGCGACACGATGCTCGGCGTCCAGTTCCACCCCGAAAAGAGCCAGCGCTACGGGCTGGCGATGCTCGAAAGGTTTCTCGCATGGCGGCCGTGAGCCCATTCGCTCCTCCTCGGCACGGGGAGGGGGACCGCTCGGCGCCAGCCGAGTGGTGGAGGGGGGGAGCCGCAAGCACCGCCCTCACCTGCGATCCGGATCGCTTGCCGCACGCCCCCTCCACCATGCTGCGCATGGTCCCCCTCCCCGTGCCGGGGAGTATCTGATGAGCCTCATCGTTTTCCCCGCGATCGACCTCAAGGGCGGCCAGGTCGTCCGCCTCGCCGAGGGCGACATGGATCGCGCCACCGTCTACGGCGACGATCCCGCCGCACAGGCGATGCTGTTCGCCGGGGCCGGCGCGCAGCACCTTCACGTCGTCGACCTCGACGGCGCCTTCGCCGGTGCATCGGTCAACGGCGAGGCGGTGCGCGCCATCGTCGAACGCTTCCCCGGCCATGTCCAGCTGGGCGGCGGCATCCGCAACCGTGCCAGCGTCGAGCGCTGGTTCGACCTCGGCGTGGCGCGCGTCGTCATCGGCACCGCGGCGCTGGAGGATCCCGACTTCGTCCGCGGCGCGGCGCGCGACTTCCCCGGCGGCGTCGTCGTCGCGGTCGACGCGCGCGACGGCATGGTCGCGACCAAGGGCTGGGCCGACGTCTCGACCACCAGCGTCGTCGACCTCGCCCGCCGGTTCGAGGATGCGGGCGTGGCGTCGCTCCTGTTCACCGACGTCGGCCGCGACGGCCTGCTCAAGGGCTGCAACGTCGAAGCGACCGTCGATCTCGCCCGCGCGGTGTCGATTCCCGTCATCGCCAGCGGCGGCGTAAAGGGGATCGCCGAGATCCATGTCCTCGCGCTGCATGTCCGCGACGGCGTCGAGGGCGTCATCACCGGGCGGGCGCTTTACGACGGCAGGCTCGACCTGACCGCGGCGCTGGACGTGGCGCGGGCGGCAGCAGAATGAAGAAGGTGTTCACGCGGAGACGCGGAGACGCGGAGGTGTCGCGCTTGGAGCACACGTTGCCTCTTGTCGCCGGAGGCAGGATTATGTCTTCCGAACGCCAGCGATCAAGTGCGGCTCAATCCTTCCATCTTCTTCTCCGCGTCTCCGCGTCTCCGCGTGAACACACCTTTTTCCCGAGGCTCGCGGCATGACCGTTCGCGCCCGCGTCATCCCCTGCCTCGACGTCGCCAACGGCCGCGTGGTGAAGGGCGTCAATTTCGTCGAACTGCGCGATGCCGGCGATCCGGTCGAGCAGGCGCGTGCCTATGACGCCGCCGGGGCGGACGAATTGTGCTTCCTCGACATCACGGCCTCCCACGAGGACCGCGGCACGATCCTCGACGTCGTACGCCGCACCGCCACGGTGTGCTTCATGCCGCTGACCGTCGGCGGCGGCGTGCGCAGCGCCGAGGATGCCCGCGCGCTGCTGCTCGCCGGCGCCGACAAGGTCGCGGTCAATTCCGCCGCGGTCGCCCGGCCGGAGGTGGTCGCCGACATCGCCGAGCGGTTCGGCAGCCAGTGCTGCGTCGCCTCGGTCGACGCGCGCCGCGTGGGGAATCGCTGGGAGGTGTTCACCCATGGCGGCCGCCGCCCGACCGGGATCGACGCGATCCGGCACGCGACGCACCTCGCCGACCTCGGCGCGGGCGAGCTGCTCGTCACCTCGATGGACCGCGACGGCACGCGTTCGGGCTACGACCTCGACCTCGTCCGCGCGATCGCCGACCGGGTGAGCGTGCCGGTCGTGGCATCCGGCGGCGTCGGCGGCCTCGACGACCTCGTCGCCGGCATCCGCGACGGCCACGCCAGCGCCGTCCTCGCCGCCTCGATCTTCCACTTCGGCGAGGCGAGCGTCGCCGCTGCGCATGCCGCGCTCGCCGCCGCCGGCATTCCGGTGCGCCGTCCGCTCGCCGCTTAGAGTCTGTTTGGAAATTGGCGAAAGAGCCAATTTCACGCGGTGCCGGCCCGCTCCCCCGCCCGGCCGCCCATCAGGATACCGTGTCGGCGGCCGGG
>NZ_JAMLDY010000019.1 GCF_024211255.1 Sphingomonas liriopis
CTCGGCGACTTCTATCGGACCCTCCTCGCCAACGGCAAACCCAAGCGCCTCGCCATCGCCGCCCTCATGCGTAAGATCATCACCATCGCCAACGCACGCATCCGCGATGCCCTCCCACCACACCAACAACTGACTTGATGACGAACAGGTTGGGGCTGCCGGGGGACCCTGAATGATCCCCCGAACCAAGTCCTTACGCCTCGACTGCCGCTTCGGCGCGGGCGTTGATGCGGCTGGTGGCGAGCTGCGAGAGCTTTTCGTCGGTCGCCTTTTCCTCGTCGAGCGTTTCTTGGAACAGCGCGGCGCTCTGGGTGCGGCCGAGCTGCCTGGCCCAGGTGACGAGCGTGCCGTAGCGCGCGATCTCGTAATGCTCGACCGCCTGCGCGGCGGCGGTCAGCGCGGCGTCGAGCACCGCCTTGTCGCCGACTTCGCCGGCGACTTCGTTGGCTTCCTTGATGATGCCGTCGATCGCCGGGCAAGTCGCGCCCTTGGGCTGCAGGCCCTCGAGTTCGAACACGCGGCGCAGGCGCTCGATCTGCCCCTCGGTCTCGCGCAGATGCTGTTCGAAACCCTGACGCAGCTGCGTATCGGTCGCCTTCTCGATCATCTTCGGCAGCGCCTTGGTGATCTGCTGCTCGGCGTAATAGACGTCCTCGAGCTGGTGGATGTACAGATCCTCGAAGGTCGCGATGTCCTTGCTGAACAGGCCCATGAGTGTTCTCCGTGTCGATGGTGGATGTCGCGGGGCTCAACGAGCGGCGATGCGCGCGGGTTGCGGCGAAAGGGCTTGATGCAGATCAGGCGAACAGCGGCGCGAAGCCGATTGCCCGTGACGAAAACCCGGCCTAGCCTCGGGTCGACGCGGGTGGAGTAGAATCGGTGGCAGTACGGCGTTCGGTGGCGTTCCTGGCGATGACCGCCATGCTGGCAGGGTGCGGTGGCGGTGGTGGCGGATCGTCGGGCGGCGCGACCGGATCGACGCCGACGCCGGGGGTGACGCCGACCCCCACCGCGGTCGCCGGCTGCAGCTTGCGCGAGCGGCAGGACTGGGTCGCGGCGCAGCTGCGCGAATGGTATCTGTTCCCCGACACGCTGCCCGCCAGCCTCGATCCGACGCCGTACAGCAGCGCCGACAGCTATCTAGACGCGCTCACCGCGACCGCGCGGTCGCAGAACAAGGATCGCTATTTCACCTATCTGACCTCGATCGCGCAGGAGAACGCTTACTACAGCTCGGGGTCGAGCGCGGGGTTCGGCTGGCGGCTGGGGCTCGACAGCAGCGGCCGGCTGTACGTCACCGAATCGTTCGAGAATGCGCCGGCGCTGACCGCGGGCGTCGATCGCGGTGCGGAGATTCTGGCGATCGGCACGACCAGCAGCAATTTGCAGACGGTGAGCAGCCTGTACAATGCCGGCGGCAACGCGCTGAGCGATTCGCTGGGGCCGAACACGTCGGGCACCACGCGGGTCTTCCAGATCCGCGATGCGGCGGGCACGCGGACGGTGTCGGTGACCAAGAACGACTTCACGCTGACCCCGGTCTCCAGCCGTTACGGCACGCAGATCATCACCGATGCCGGCCAGCGCTATGGCTATGTCAACCTGCGCACCTTCATCGACACCGCCGATCCCGCGCTGCGCGACGCCTTCGCCCGGTTCAAGGCGGCGGGCATCACCAACATCGTCGTCGACCTGCGCTACAACGGCGGCGGGCTGGTGCGCACCGCCGAGCTGATGAGCAATCTGCTCGGCGGCAACCGGTCGACGTCGGAGGTGCAGAGCTACACGACCTATCGCAGCGAGAAATCGGCGAACAACGAGACGACCTTCTTCACGCCGCAGGCGCAATCGGTCGCGGCGACGCGCATCGCCTTCATCGGCACCGGCGGGACCGCGTCGGCGAGCGAATATGTCATCAACGCCTTCATCCCCTATCTGCACGCCAACGCCGGGCTGATCGGCACCAACACTTATGGCAAGCCGGTCGGCCAGATCGCGCTCGACAAGGCGGCGTGCGACGACCGGCTGCGCGTCATCGCCTTCGCGCTGCAGAATGCGGCGCGGCAGGGTGCCTATTACAACGGCCTCGCCAATACGGTGGAGGCGAGCTGCCGCGCGGCGGACGATCTGTCCTATCCGCTCGGCGATCCGCGCGAGGCGTCGACGCGCTCGGCGCTCGACTTCCTGCAGGGCAAGAGCTGCACGCGGATCGGCGCCACCGCGAGTGCCGATGGTGCCGCGAGCACGCAAAGCCAGGCCGCGAAGGTGGCACGCGAAGAGACGATGACCGCGTTGCAGCCATCGCCCACCGGCATGTCGACGGCGCAGCGCGAGGTGCCGGGGCTGTTCTGACCGGCTCGCCGCGGTCGACGCGTGATGACCGGAGTCGGTCCGGCTCACCGCGGTTCGCCTGTGCGCGGATCGTCCGGGTCTCACCTGTGCTTCGACAGACCCGGCACGAACGGGGTGTTCGACGTCATCCCGTGCTAGGCGCCATACATGCTCCATGATCCGCTGTTCCTCATCGTCGCCGCGGCGGCGGTGATCCTCGTCGGGCTCGCCAAGGGCGGGCTGTCGGGGCTGGGTGCGCTCGGCACGCCGCTGCTCGCGCTCGCCGTCTCGCCCGTCGTCGCGGCGGCGATCCTGCTTCCCATCCTGCTCGTCCAGGATGCGGTGAGCGTGTGGGCGTTCCGGCGGACGTGGGACGGCTGGGTGATCGGCTGGATGCTGCCCGGCGCGCTGATCGGCATCGCCGGCGGCTGGGCGTTCGCGGCGGTGCTGCCGGCGCCGGCGGTGATGGCGATGCTGGGCGCGATCACGCTGACGTTCGGGCTGTGGCGGCTGTGGATCGAGCGCGGCGGGCGGATCGTCGCGGCCTCCACCTCGCCCGGCTGGGTCGGCAGCCTGGTCGGCGTCGGCATGGGCTTCGCCAGCCAGATCGCGCATGCCGGCGGGCCGCCGTTCCAGATGTGGGTGGCGCCGCGCAAGCTGCCGCACGAGCGCTTCGTCGGCACCGGCGCGATCCTGTTCGCCATCGTCAACTGGGCGAAGGTGCCGGCCTATCTGGCGCTCGGCGCCTTCGATCGCGCCACGCTGACCGCGTCGGCGGCGCTGCTGCCGCTGGCGATCCTCTCGACGCTGGCGGGGGTGTGGATCATCCGGCGGATGAGCCCGCAGCGCTTCTACGTCGTCGTCTATACGCTGATGGTGCTGCTCGGTGCGAAGCTGGTGTGGGACGGCGTGACGATTTGGCTGTAGGGCGGCGGCGTAATGAGACGAGGACCGACGGATGCAGGATGACGACAGCTTCGTGTACGACGAGGCAAGCGGCGAGTGGATCAGCGCCGCCGACGCCGCGGCGGCGGGCGTGGACGGCGACGGCGCGGTCGAGGTGCGCGACGCGGTCGGTAACCTGCTCGCCGATGGCGACCAGGTGACGCTCATCAAGGACCTGACCGTCAAGGGCGCCGGGCAGACGCTGAAGCGCGGCACGCTCATCAAGAGCATCCGGCTGACCGGCGACGCGCAGGAGATCGACTGCAAGTTCGACGGCATCAAGGGACTGGTGCTGCGCGCCGAATTCGTGCGCAAGCGCTGACGTGAGCGTGGCGGCGATCGACCCGAGCTGGCGCGCGGCGCTCGATCCGGTGCTGGCCGGCGAGCCGATGGCGCGGCTGCACGACTTTCTCGTCGCGGAAAAGGCGGCGGGGAAGACAGTGCTGCCCCATTCGCGCGACTGGTTCCGGGCGCTGGAGCTGACGCCGCTCGACGCGGTGCGGATCGTCATCCTCGGGCAGGACCCCTATCACGGGCCGGGGCAGGCGCATGGTCTCAGCTTCTCGGTGCGCCCCGGCGTCGCGGTGCCGCCGTCGCTGCGCAACATCTACAAGGAGCTGCACGACGATTGCGGCATCGCGCCCGCCGGCCACGGCCATCTGGAGCATTGGGCGCGCCAGGGGGTGCTGCTGCTCAACAGCGTACTGACCGTTGAACAGGGCCGCGCCGCCTCGCATGCGGCACGCGGGTGGGAGGCGTTCACCGACGCGGTCGTCCATGCCGTCGCCGACCGGCCGGAGCCCAGCGTGTTCCTGCTGTGGGGCGCGCATGCGCAGAAGAAGGCGGGGTTCGTCCGCGACGTGCAGGCGGGCGGCCACCATCTGGTACTGCGCGCGCCGCATCCCTCGCCGCTGTCCGCGCATAAGGGCTGGTTCGGCAGCCGGCCGTTCAGCCAAGCGAACGCGTTTCTGGCGGCACATGGCCGGGGAACGATCGACTGGACATTGCCGGCGGCGGTGTGATCGTCTGTAGTGAGCCGTCTTGCGACGGCTCACCGTTCAGAGATCTGGGGCCAACTGCAACCCGGCAGATCACCCACCTCGTTTTCGGAGAGGTGTAGCCGTTCAGAGATCGGGGACCAACCGCAACATGCCGTCATTGCTGACTCGATCTGCCGCACAGAAGCGGCGATCCATCATCTAACAACAGCAAGCGCAGTTTTCAATAATGACGGCATGGGCATGTTGACGTCATTGAAACATTGCCTTAGCGCTATGTAACCAGAGGCGTCTTGGAAGAGACGCCTCTGGCCTTGAGGCAGTCGCCCACCTCGTGCGTTGCTACGCGAGATGGCCAATAGGGACCCTCCTTCTTCGGGTCAACGCGTGTGGCTGGCGTTGACCGTCTGGAAGGAAAACAATGACCAAGCCCATCGGTACGACCGCACGCACCGGCGAAACCTGCCCCGAGTTCGGCGTGTGGAAGCCGGCAAACGGTTCGACCACTGCTCCGATCGCCAAGGGCAATCGGATGCCGCCCTATAACGGCAGTGCGACGATCTGGACGTTGATGCGATACGCATAACGTCGACGAAATCGGGGCCGGCGGAGTAATTCGCCGGCCCTTCGATCGTCCATGCGATGATCGATTTTGAATCCTTAACCGCGTTGGTGATCGCTTTTGTACGCCAATGAATGGTTTTCGATCTACATGGCGTTGAATGACGGTGTTTCGAACAAGCCGGGCAGCATGTCGGCCTGTTCGTTGGCTTCGCGCTGGATGATGATACGCACCGCGTCTTCCATCGCGGTGATTTCGGCGTCGGTCAGTTCACCAAATTCGTCGCGCTTGCGGTTCGCCAGTCGTCCGCCATTCTGCATGCACAATTTGACGAACAGCGAGGCGCGACGATCGGGCATGTCGACGATCGCGTCGATCGCGTCGATCGCGGCATCGAAGATCGACACGAACTGCAATTCGTCGCGCAGGTCCTTGTGCACCGTATCGATGACCCGGTCGTGCAGATATTCGGCGAACAACGTGGCATCGAAATAGCGGTAGAGATCGGCGGTATCGTTGCCGACGGCGATCGTCTGGTCGCCATTCCACTGCCAGTCGATATGCTTGAGCAATGGCGTCGAGAAGGATTCGAGCACCTCGTCATAGGAGCGCTGGTCGCGGGCGATTGCGGCGGACACCGGAAAGATCACGCCGGACGGGCTGAAACCAGTGCGCGCCAGCACATGATGCATCAGGAACCGATGGATGCGGCCGTTACCGTCCTCGAACGGATGGATGAAGACGAAGGCGAAGGCGATCACCGCGGCGGCGACGACGGGATCGAGGTCGTCGATCAACCGGTCGATCGACGTGCTCCAGCCGCGCATCAGCGATCCGACGTCCTCGGGGCGGGGGCAGATGAAGTGCACCTCTTCGCGGAAACCGGCGGTCGTCGATCCGACGAAATTCTGGAAATCGCGATAGTCGTCCGCGGCATAGCGCGGATCGACGATCTGGTTCTGCAACGCGAGGATCGCGGCCTTGCGCTGCGGATCGAACCGGTCGGCCGACCGCAGCGCGGCGACGAACCGGCCCGCCTTGCCCGGCGTCGGGGTTTCGCCCTCGATCGCGAAGGAGGACCGGGTTTCCTTGGTGTAGAGGTAACTGATCGCGCGCGCGAGCGTGGCGGGATCGTAGCGGTCGAGCAGGCGCCGCGCCTCCGCATCGACGTGCGCCCCGCGCAATTCCTCCAGCCGCTGGGTACGGCGGACGGTGGGGCAGAAATCGCGTCCGCCGAGCAGATTGTCGACGACCCGGTGGCGCGGCGAATTGCGCCGCGCGGCGACGATGTGACGGTTCGGATCGAGCGCGTCGACGTAGGGACCGCCCCGCACGTCGTCGAGGTCGAGGCGTTCGCCGGTGAAGGTTTCATACAGGAACCAGGCGCGCCGGCTGAAACTGCCGGTCGGTTCGTCCTGCACCCACAGGCGGATGGGGTCGGGGCCCAGCACCTTGAAGGCGGCGACCAATATGCGCAGATCGGCCGGTTCGTGGCGCAGCGCGAAACGCAGGTGCGCGCGCAGGTCCGACGGATCGTTCAGATAAGAGCGACCGTAATATTCAACCGTCCGGGTGCCGTAGACCTCGGTCCGGCGTGCGCCGGACACGACATAGCTTTCGACATACGGCCGCGGCACGCGCAGGCCCAGCGTCTGCCGCAGCCAGAGGTGGCCGATCGCCTGTCGGTCATCGTGAGAAAGGGCGTCGGCCATGCAAAAACCGTTACCACGGTTTAAAAACGTTTACCAACGCCCTCTCTTTTCAAAAAACGGTCATTCCGCCGCCGGCAGGTAAACCTCTCCACCCTTCTCCCGGAAGCGTTCGCTCATCTCCGCCATGCCGGCTTCGGCATCCGCAACGCTGCCCTTGCCGCTGGCGAACAGCGCGCGGTCGGCATCCGCGGCGTCGGCGGCGATGAACGTGTCCGCCGACTGGTTCTGCTTGGCCGCGAATTCGCGGACCTCGGCGGTGATCTTCATCGAGCAGAATTTGGGACCGCACATCGAGCAGAAGTGGGCGGTCTTGGCGCCTTCGGCGGGGAGCGTCTGGTCGTGATAGTCCTCGGCGGTTTCGGGGTCCAACGACAGGTTGAACTGGTCGCGCCAGCGGAAGTCGAAGCGGGCGCGGCTGAGCGCGTCGTCGCGCATCTGCGCGGCGGGGTGGCCCTTGGCGAGGTCGGCGGCGTGGGCGGCGAGCTTGTAGGTGACCACGCCGACCTTGACGTCGTCGCGGTCGGGGAGGCCGAGGTGCTCCTTGGGAGTGACGTAGCAGAGCATCGCGGTGCCGTACCAGCCGATCATCGCAGCGCCGATGCCGCTGGTGATATGGTCGTAGCCGGGCGCGATGTCGGTGGTGAGCGGCCCCAATGTGTAGAAGGGGGCTTCGCCGCAGACCTCGAGCTGCTTTTCCATGTTCTGCTTGATCTTGTGCATCGGCACGTGGCCGGGCCCTTCGATCATGACCTGCACGTCCTGCGCCCAGGCGCGGTGGGTGAGTTCGCCCAAGGTGTAGAGCTCGCTGAACTGCGCCTCGTCGTTGGCGTCGGCGATGCTGCCGGGGCGCAGGCCGTCGCCGAGGCTGTAGGCGATGTCATAGGCCTTCATGATCTCGGTGATCTCGTCGAAGCGTTCGTAAAGGAACGATTCCTTGTGATGCGCGAGGCACCATTTCGCCATGATCGAGCCGCCGCGCGACACGATGCCGGTGACGCGCTTGGCGGTCATCGGGATGTAGGGCAGGCGGACGCCGGCATGGATGGTGAAATAGTCGACGCCCTGTTCGGCCTGTTCGATCAGCGTGTCGCGGAACACCTCCCACGTCAGGTCCTCGGCGATGCCGCCGACCTTTTCGAGCGCCTGATAGATGGGGACGGTGCCGATCGGCACGGGGCTGTTGCGCAGGATCCATTCGCGGGTGTCGTGGATGTTGCGGCCCGTCGACAGGTCCATGACCGTGTCGGCGCCCCAGCGGATCGACCAGACGAGCTTGTCGACCTCTGCCGCGACGTTGCTGGCGACCGCGCTGTTGCCGATGTTGGCGTTGATCTTCACCAGGAAGTTGCGGCCGATCGCCATCGGTTCGGATTCGGGATGGTTGACGTTGTTGGGGATGATCGCGCGGCCGCGGGCGACCTCGTCACGGACGAATTCCGGCGTCACGAAGTCGGGGATGGCGGCGCCGAAGCTCTCGCCGTCGCGGGCATAGTCGCGCAGCCGTTCGCGGCCGAGATTCTCGCGCGTGGCGACATATTCCATCTCGGGCGTGACGATGCCGCGGCGGGCGTAGTGCATCTGGCTGACGTTGGCGCCGGCCTTCGCGCGCAGGGGGCGGCGGACGGTGTTGGGGAATTGCGGCACGCCGCCCGAGCGGTCGGGGCCGAGCTGGCCGTTGTCCTCGGGGCGGATTTCGCGGGCGTCGTAGCTCTCGACGTCGCCGCGGGCCATGATCCAGTCGCGGCGCAGCTGTGGCAGGCCGGCCATGATGTCGATGCGGGCATTGGGATCGGTATAGGGGCCGGACGTGTCGTAGACGCGCAAGGGGGGCTCGCCCGAGGACGGGTCGAGGTGGATCTCGCGCATCGCGACGTTGAGCGGGCCGACGTGGACTTTCTTCGAGCCGCGGATGGGACCGGTGGTGACGCCGATTTCGGTGCGGGCGGGGATGTCGGCCATGGCAAGCTCTCCAATGCGCGGAGAGCGGGCACGGATTTCGGATGAAAACCGCTCCCTCCCTCCGCCGGTGTCAACCGGATCAGGTTCAGCGGGTCGCGACCTCGTGGCCGCCTCTCAAGCGCCGTCGCAGCGCTCCCCCGGGGATGCGTCGGGTTGTACGCGGTTCATCAGGATGCGCCAACCTAATTCCTCGACCAGCAGAGCAGAGGGGGCGCGTTACCCCGCTGCCCAACACCCTTCGTCACCCCGGACTTGTTCCGGGGTCCACTGTTCCGCGAGCGTGAAGGCAGAGCCTCTTGTCCGGCGCGTGCGGCCCGGTCGACCCCGGAACAAGTCCGGGGTGACGGGGAGTTGGGGCGAAGGGGGGCTCCCCCGCGAGGTCAGCCGCTCGCGGCGCTCGTCCGGATGTTGCCGTTGATGCCCGAGGGGAAGAAGCCGCCGGAGCCGACCGCGGCCTTGTTGAGGTAGACGACGTTGAGCACCTGGCCGGTCGAGCGGCTGTAGACGATGCCGTTGGTGTCGGTCGGCACGATGTTGGCCGTCGTCGCGTCGCCGATGCCCTGGTCGATGTCGGTGCCGCCGTCGAGCGTGTCGCGCGCGTCGGAGATCAGGCGCGCGTTGGTCAGGATCGTGTTGGCGTCGATGCCCTTGCGGTAGAGGACCGAGCGGATGAGGCCGGCATGATAGCTTTCGGCGGCGAGGATGCCGGCGGCGGCCTCGATATAGGTCTTGTTGCCGAGGACGGGGGCGGCGCCCTTGTAGGCGGAGACGCCGACATCCTCGAACAGATAGGCGCCGAGCAGGAAGCTGACGTCGTCGGCATAGGGGTTGAACGTGCCGCTGGGCCCGACGACGCCGGCGGCGCGCGCGGCGGCGGTGAAGGCGCCGGTCGCGTCGCCGGCGATGTTGATCGCCGGCATCGCCACCGCCGCGCTGCCGAGCACGGTGCGCAGGAAGGTGACGTGCTGTGCCTCGTCCAGCGCGATCTCGCGCGCATATTGCGCGACGAGCGGATCGGAGAAGGGCACCTGCGCGCCGCCGGTCACGGTGCCGGCGGTGCCGACGCCGGTGGTGAGCCCGGCGGCGAGCGCCTGGCCGAAGGCGGCGAAGCTGTAGAATTGCGCCTCGAGATATTCGAGGTTGAGCGCGAAGTTGAGCACGTCGCCGTCGGCGGCGATCGAGGTCGCGGTGGCCGACGGCGTCGGGGTCGGCGTCGCGGTGCCGTTGTCGCCGCCGCAGGCGGCGAGCAGCGACAGCGTACCGGCCGAGGCGGCGGCGCCACCGGCATAGCGGAGGAAATTGCGGCGTTCGGCGCGGCGGGCGGCGATCGCGTCGAGGACGGTGTCGGTAGGCAGGTCGGTCATCGGGTCAAATCCCCAGGATATCGGTCAAAACGCGCGGGCGGCGAGGGATCAGGAGGCGGTCGCCGCCTTGATCGTGCCGTTGAGGCCGGCGGGGAAGAACCCACCCGCGCTCGCCGCGGCGGCGTTGAGATAGACGATGTTGAGCACCTGATTGGGGCTGCGGCTGTAGGCGAGGCCGTTGGCGTCGGCGGGGAGGATGTTCGACACCGGGAAGGTGGTGGTGTCGGTCGTCTGGTTGGGCTTGGTCGTCGTCGTCGCGGTGATGCCCTGGTCGATCTCGGTCCCGCCATCCAGGCTGTCGCGCGCGTCGGAAATGCCCTGCACCTGCGTGATGAGGGCCGATCCGGCGACGATGCCCTTGCGGTACAATTCGCCACGGATCGTCGCGGCGTGATAGGCCTCGACCGACAGGATGCCCGCCGCCGCCTCGATATAGGTCTTGGTCAGCAGCGGTGCCGCGCCCTTGTAGGCAGTGACGCCGACGTCCTCGAAGATGAAGGCGCCGAGCAGGAACGCCTCGTCGTTGGCGTAAGGGTTGAACGTCTGGCCGGCGGTAATGATCTTGGCGGCGACCGCGGCGGCGGAGAAGGCGCTGGAGGCACCGACCGAGATGTCGATCGCCGGCTGCGCGACCGCGCTGGTCGTGCCGAGCGCGTTGCGCAGGAAGGCGACGTGCGCGACCTCGTCCGCGGCGATCTCGCGCGCGTAGCGGGCGATCACGGGATCGCTGAACGGCACCGCGCCGGCGCCGGTGGCACGCACCGCGCCCTGCGTCCCCGTGCCGGTCTGCAGATTGGCGGCGATGCCGGTGCCGGTGGTGGCATAGGCGTAGAATTGCGCCTCGAGATATTCGAGGTTGAGCGCGAAGTTGAGGATGTCCGCGTCGGTATAGGTGGTGGTCTGCGCCTCCGCTGCCGAGGCGAGGCCGAGCGCGCCGGCGCCGGCCGCGGTCACCGCCGCGGCGCCGAGTGCGGACTTGAAGAAGTCGCGGCGTTGCTCGCGGCGCCGGACGCGGGCGTCGAGCGCCGCGGTCATGGTGGCGCTGTCGATGTCGATGCTGGCGGTCATTACTCGGGTTCTCCCCATCGCGCGGGCGGCGACGAACCGCCCCTGATGGCCTGCAGCCGTTCCGCATCCCGCCCGATGCGTCAACCCCGTGTGCGCCGGAAATCGGCCGGCCGGAGCGGCGCGGGCGGGCGAACGCGGGGAAAAAAACCTCCCCCGGCCGACCGCGGTAAGGCGGTGGCCAGGGGAGGTTGGGGTTGCCGGCCCGCAAGGGGGGCGCACGGGCCGGCAAGGGGAAGGGGGTTAGCCGAGCCCGACGGTGAAGGCCGGGTTGGGGTTGTTCGTCCCCGCCGGGAAGAAGCCGCCGCTGGTGCGGTTCGCGCCGGTCGCGTTGAGGTAGACGATGTTGTGCACCTGCTGCGTCGTGCGGCTGTAGGCAAGGCCGTTGACGTCGGTCGGCACGATGTTCGACACGCCGGTCGCTAGCACGCCGATGTTGGTACCGCCGATGCCCTGATCGTCGTCGCCCGCGCTCGCGGTGCTGCCGTCCGGCGAGGCGCTGCCCGCGGTCGGCGTGGTGCCGCCCGCCAGCGAGCCCGTCGCGGTGCCGTCGGCGGCATCGCGCAGGTTCGAGATCTGCTGCGCCTGGGTGATGATGTCGCGGTTGGTGACACCGCGGGTGTAGAGGATCGTGCGGACGAGACCCGCATGATAGGCCTCCGCCGCAAGGATGCCGGCCGCGGCGTCGAGGTACATCGACGAGATGACCGGCGATGCGCCCTTGTATGCGGTGACCCCGACGTCTTCGAAGATATAGGCGGCGAGCAGGAAATTGGTCGGGTTCAGATAGGGATCGAACGTCGCGGTCGCCCCCGAGATGATCCCGGCCGCGCGTGCCGCCGCCGAGAAGGCGCCGTCCGCGGTGCCCGAGATGTTGATCGCCGGCTGTGCCACCACCGCCGTGCCGAGTGCGGCACGCAGGAAGTTGACGTGGGCGATCTCGTCATAGGCGATCTCGCGCGCGTACTGGCCGATCAGCGGATCGCCGCTGAAATCGACCGCGCGCGGGAAGCCCGCACCCGATCCGGTGACCACCGCGCCCTGCGTGCCCGTACCGGTCAGCTGCGCGGCGGTGAGGCCGACGCCGAAGGCGGCATAGCTGTAGAACTGCGCCTCGAGATATTCGAGGTTGAGCGCGAAGTTGAGCACCGCGACGTCGGTGCTGACCGCCGCGGGGGTCGGCGTCGGCGTCGGGAACGGCGTCGACATCGCATTGTCGTCGTCACCGCAGGCGGCTAGCAGCGTCAGGCCACCAACCGCGGCGGCGCCGCCGACGGCGGTCTTCATGAACGCCCGGCGCGCGTTGCGGCGGGCAGTCGTCTTCTCGACGATGTCGAGAACCGAAATTTCGTTGATCATCTCTGGTCCCCTCAGTTCGCGCCGCTGGAGCGGATCGCGGTGTTGCCGTTGTTGATGCCGGCCGGGAAGAACCCGCCCGCGGTCACCGAGCGGGGATTGAGGTAGACGATGTTGAGCACCTGCGCCGGCGTACGGCTGAACGCGAGGCCGTTGGTGTCGAGCGGCACGATGTTGGACACCGACTGGCCCGCCATGGTGGTCGCCGAAATGCCCTGATCGAGATCGGTGGTGCCGTCGACCGAATCGCGCAGGTTGGAGATCGCATCGGCGTTGGTGCGCAGCGCCGGCACGGCGACGCCGCGGGCGTAGAGCGCGGTGCGCACGATCGCGGCGTGATACGCCTCGACCGCGAGGATGCCCGCCGCCGCTTCCAGATACGTCTTGTTGTTGATGAGCGCGCCGGCCGCACCCTTGTAGGCGGTGACGCCGACATCCTCGAAGATGAAGGCCGCCTGCAGGAAGCTGTTGTCGTCGGCATAGGCGTCGAAGCCGGTCAGCGGCGGCGTCGTGCTCGATGCTGCGGCGGCGAAGGCACCGCCGGTACCGCTCGAGATGTTGATCTGCGGCTGCGCGGCGGTCAGCGCCGCATTGCCGATCGCGGCGCGCAGGAAGCTGACGTGCGCGACCTCGTCCTGCGCGATTTCGCGCGCATAGGCGGCGATGCCGGCGTCGGAGAAGTTGACCTTGCGCGCCGAACCCGCGCCGGTGCCGGTGATGACCGCGCCCTGCGTGCCGACACCGCCGGTCAGCAAATTGGCGGGCAGGCCGGTGCCGAAGGCGGCATAGCTGTAGAATTGCGCCTCGAGATATTCGAGGTTGAGCGCGAAGTTGAGGACGTCGATCTCGGACGGGCCGGTCGTCTGCGCCTCGGCGGCGCTCGCCAGGCCCATCGTCGCGGCGCCGGCGGCGGTCACCGCGGCCAGGCCCATGGCGTTCTTGAAGAAATCACGGCGTTCGTCACGCCGCCTCACGCGGGCGTCCAGCGCCTCGATGATCTGATCGGTCTGGGTCATCGTCAGCAACCTCCCTCACCTTGTATTCGGAAAATCCGGGAAAGCGGCGCGCCAGGGGACGCACCGGTCACGGTCAACCTGAGGCAGTTACGCGCCGCCCGCGCAAAGGATGCAGCGGCAACAAAAGAAAAAGGGAAGCAGTGGCAAGATGATAGGGCAGGTCCGCTGAAGCGGTTCGAAGGCTGTTGCCTGCGACCCCGAGTATCGTTAGCCCTTGACGCCGTGGTGGGCACCGACACTTCCGAGCTGAATGCTGCGCGTGCGGCGCTGGTCGAGGCGCTGGTCCGCACCGGCGACGAGGACCGCGACGCGTTCCGCACCGTCTATCGTCTGACCTCCGCGAAGCTTTTCGGCATCTGCCTGCGTATCTGCGCCGACCGACAAGGCGCCGAGGACGTGCTGCACGACGTATATCTCACCATCTGGAACCGTGCGGGCGCCTATCAGCCGGGGCGCGCGAGTCCGATCTCGTGGCTGGCGACGATCGCGCGCAACCGGGCGATCGACTGGCGCCGGCGACAGGCGCGCACCCGCGCGGTGGGCGTCGAGGATGCCGAGGCGGTGCCCGACGGCGCGCCGGCGCAGGACGATGCGCTGCTCGCGGTCGAGGCGCATGCGCGGCTGCACCATTGCCTAGAGGGGATCGAGAGCCGCCAGCGTGCCGCGATCCGCAGCGCGTTCTTCGGCGGGCTGACCTATGCCGAACTGGCGGTGCAGGCGGCGGTGCCGCTGGGGACGATGAAGAGCTGGGTGCGGCGCGGGCTGCTGGCGCTCAGGGGGTGCCTCGATGGCGACGCCTGATCCCGATCCCGACATGACCGCCGCCGAACTGGCGCTGGGCGTGCTCGACGGCGACGAACGTGCCGCGGCGTTGCGCCGGCTGGTCGCCGAACCCGGTTTCGCCGCCGAGGTGGAATGGTGGCGCGACCGGCTGGCGGCCTTGTTCGCCGACTGGCCCGCGGTGGCGGCGCCGGCGCATCTGGCGGCGCGGATCGAGGCAACGCTGGACCGCGGCGCGGCGGGTGGCGCGGGCGGTGCGGCCAACGACAACGACCATCGCTGGCGGACGCTGGCGATCCTGGCGAGCATCGCCGCCTGCGTGTTGCTGGCGGTGACGACGCTGCTGATGCTGCGTCCCGCGCCGCTGCCGGTGCGCGTGCCGGTGACCGTCACCACACCGCCGCCGTTGATCGCCGCGATCGCGCCGACCACGAAGGGCGCGCCGATCGCCGCGGCTTACGACCGCGCGAGCGGCGTGGTGCGAATCGCCGGCGGCGTCGACGTGCCCGCCGGACGCTCCGCGGAGGTGTGGGCGATCCGGGGGACGGCGGCGCCACGTTCGCTCGGGCTGCTGCCGGCACGTGGTACGGCGAGGCTTGCCGTCCCGGCGGCACTACGCGGCGCGATGGCGGCGGAGACGGTGCTGGCGATCTCGATCGAGCCGGCGGGCGGCTCGCCCACGGGGCTGCCGACCGGGCCGGTGGTGGCCGCGGGCAAGCTCAGCGGCTGATGGTGGTGCCGGGTCGGGTGAGGCGCGTGACATTGCATCACCTCCCCCGTCACCCCGGACTTGTTCCGGGGTCCACTCCGCGGCGAGGCGCACGGCTCGAGCCTCTTGCCCTATGCCCGCGGCCTGGTGGACCCCGGAACAAGTCCGGGGTGACGACGGGTTTGAGGCCAAGGCAGGACCGTCAGTTCAGAACGTATACGCCAGCCCGACCGCGCCGAGCCACTGGTTGCGCGAGCCCGCGATGCTGACCAGCGGGCTGTCGCCGAAGTCGTTGAGCATGCGGCGATAGGTGCCGCCGGCGACGATCTTGAACCCCTTCAGCAGGTTGCCGGTCAGCGAATAGGTGGCGAGGCCGCCGAGCGTATAGTTCTTCCACCCGCCGCGCGCATTGTAGGTCGGCAGGCCGCTGGCGATCGTCTGCGTCGGGGAGACCGAGAAGTAGGTCGTCGCATAGCCGCGGCCGGCGTGCTCGGCGGAGGCGAAGACGGCGACCGCCGCCTTGGTGCTGAGCGGGGTCAGATAGTTGACGCTCGGCTGCCAGATGCCGCTGTCGTGCGCGCCGGCGACGTCGTGGCGATAGCTGACCGTGACCGACAGTTTGTCGTAGGGGCTGGTGATGACGCCGGTCTTGCCGATGCCGACATAGCCGCCCAGCTCGATCGCGGTATCGACCTTGCCGAGCGCGCGGACGCGGGGGTCGTCGATGCTCTTGAGGCTGTTGCGGTTGAAGTTGACGACGCCGATCGGCCCCGCCTGCACGTCCCACGACGCGCCGGGCTGGTTGGGGATCAGGTCGACGCTGAGGCGGTTGCCGGCGAGCGTGAAGGAAAAGCCCTTGACCGAACCGATCGCGGCGGGCGCGGGCGTCCAGCGATAGTCGTTCGACCCTTCGTAATCGGTCAGGTAGACGCCGGCGGCGCCGACCGTGACCGTGTCGCGGTCGAGGTCGAACTCCGCCGATTTGCCGGCGACCGAACCCGAATTGGGCGGCGCGCCGGCATCCTGCGCGAACGCAGGCGCGGCGAGGATCAGGGCGGGGGCTGCGGCGGCCGCGCAGGCGAGCGGCATCAGGAACGAACGGACCAAAGGGGCAACTCCAAGCATGTTACGTAAGCGTAACGCCATTATGTCCAAAGTTATCCCATCGGCGAGCGTCAGAAGATATAACGCATGTTGATCTGTTGCTGATTTGCATCACTGGTCACCGCGAAGCGTGCGGCGGCGAAGCGCGGCGCGCCGAAGCGGATCACCGGATTGCGTGAGAATCCAAAGCCTTCGCGCGGGATGCCGGCGATCGTGTCGAGCTTGGCGTTGCCGTTCTCGTCATGGATCACCGCCACCGCATATTGGCCGAGCGGCAGCCCGTCGAAGCGCAGCGCGTGCGTGCCCGCGGGCACCGAACGGGTGACGGCATCGGCATCGTCGACGCAGGCAGGGAAATTGGCGGGGTCCGCGGTCAGGCAGACGCGCAGCATGCCCTTGGCCGAGCGCAGATGGCCGACCGAGACGTCAAGCCGCGCGATCGGCGCCGCGCCCAGCACCAGCGCCGCCGCCGGCAGCAGCATCGCCGCGCGGGCCAGCGACCGGGCGGGCGATCGGGCGCCCCGCCGCCTGGGCATGCGTGCGGGCGAAATCGCCGACCCCCCGGTCGGTGCCGCACAGCCGGTCCCAGAAGCGGAAATAAAGCCCATAATTGCATCCATATCGTTCATGATGGCGCTGATGATGGCTCGCCGTGATGAGCCACCCGCCCAATGGCCCGTGCCACATGAACCTCGGGAAAACCTCCCACCCCATGTGGTTGGTCACGCCCATAACCGTCATCACCGCCAGCACGAAGCCCAGAGCGCCGACGTGGATCGGAATGACGAGCACCAGTAGCGGAATTGCCACAGCCCCGGTCACCGCCTCGAGCGGGTGGAACGCCATCGCCGCCCAGGCGGTCGGCGGGCGGCTGGCGTGATGGACGGCGTGCGCGGCCTTGAACACCGCCGGCCGATGCATCCAGCGGTGCGTCCAGTAGAACCACGTATCGTGGAGGACGAGGTACAGCGCCACCGACACGGGCAGATACCACAAGGGATAGGCATGTACGTCGCCATACACTCGCGTCCAGCCATGCGCCTGCCACCCCCAGGCGAGTACGCCGGCGGGGATGCCGTAGATCGCCGCGGAGGCGAGGCTCCATGCGATTTCGCGCCGCACCTGCGCATCGAGCCCGCGGTAGAGGCCGGGATGCTTCGCGCGGGTCGCGACGGCGAACGCGCCCGAGACGAGCAGATAGCGCACGCCGACGATCAGCGTCATCGCGAGCGCGGACAAGGTGACGGCGAGCAGCATGGCCGGCGGTTTAGCGGAATGTGGCGGCGGGGGATATGGGGCGGGGGAACGTGAGGCGGGGGCCTTCACAGACTTCGTCACCCCGGACTTGTTCCGGGGTCCACGGCGCCGCGAGCGGAAGGCAGGCAGCTCAAACCCTTTGCCTCGCCGCGGAGTGGACCCCGGAACAAGTCCGGGGTGACGGGGGGATGGGGGTCAGCGTTCGAGCACCAGTGTCGGGCGGTCGTTGTAGAGCGCCTCGCGGACCTGCTTGTAGCCGAGCTTCGCGGCGAGCTTCAGCGAGGGCGCGTTGGCGGGATCGATGATGCAGGTGGTGCGCGCGATGTCGTGCACCGCCGCCCAGCCGAGCACCGCGACCAGCGCCTCATGCGCATAGCCCCGGCCGTGGACGTGCGGCGCCAGCGTCCAGCCCATTTCCGGCAGCGTGAGCGGCGGGTCGATCGCGCGCCGTGCCTCGATCAGGCCGAGTTCGCCGACGAAGCCGCCGGCATGGTCGCGCACCACCCAGCTGCCGTAGCCGAACGCCTGCCACTGGCCGATCGAGCGAAGGAGGCGGATCCACACCTCCTCCCGCGATCGTGCCGTGCCGCCGATCATCCCGTACACCGCGGGATGCGCCCACATCGCAGCGAGGTCGTCCAGATCGTCCGGGTGATGGGCGGCCAGCGTCAGGCGGTCGGTGCGGAGCGTCGGGGCGGTCATGGCGTTTGTCTTAATCATGGTGGTGTCGGGTGATCCACCTCTTCGCCTGCTTGCTGTCGAGGGGTGTGAGACTCATCGTACTTCGACAGGCTCAGCACGAACGGGGGTTGTTTGAGGTCACCATCCTTGGCCGGATCGCCATTTGCCCGGGCCTATACACGTCCGCGTCTTCCGCGCCTCTGCGCGACCCCATCCTCTCTCCATCCCCGCTACCGACCGAAACCGGTTCTCGCGGGCGTCGCTTTGGGCTAGGCGCGGACGCGATGGGTACGACGATCCCTTGCGACCTGGCGATCGTCGGCGGTGGGCTTGCCGGCGGGCTGATCGCGCTCGCGCTCAAGGCGAAGCGGCCCGACCTCGACATCCGCATCGTCGAGGCCGGCGCGAGCCTGGGCGGCGACCATGTCTGGTCGTTCTTCGGCAGCGACGTCGTGGAGGGCGACCGCTGGCTGGTCGCGCCGCTGGTGGTGCATGGCTGGCGCGGCTATGACGTCGCCTTTCCGCATCTGTCGCGCGACGTCGATGCGACCTATTATTCGCTGACCAGCGAGCGGTTCGACGCGGTGGTGCGGGGCGCGTTGCCCGCGGACGCGGTCATGCTGGGGCGCAAGGTGCTCGCCGCGTCGGCGACCGCGGTGGTGCTCGCCGATGGCGACCGGGTCGAGGCGAAGGGGGTGATCGACGCGCGCGGGCCGGGCGACCTGTCGACGCTCGACCTCGGCTGGCAGAAGTTCGTCGGGCAGGAACTGGCGCTGGCCGCGCCGCACGGGATCGACCGGCCGCGGGTGATGGACGCGACGGTCGAACAGATCGACGGCTATCGCTTCATCTATTGCCTGCCCTTTGGCGAGCGCCGCATGTTCGTCGAGGACACCTATTACAGCGATACCCCCGATCTGGACGGCGCGGCGATCGGCGTGCGCATCGCCGATTATGCGAGGGCGCGCGGCTGGGACGTGACCGGTGTCGTGCGTGGCGAGGCCGGCGTGCTGCCGATCACGCTGGGGGGCGATTTCGACGCCTATTGGCGCTCGACCGGCGGCGGAATCGCCAAGGCGGGGATGCGCGCGGGGCTGTTCCAGCCCGCCACCGGCTATTCGTTGCCCGATGCGGTGCGCCTCGCGGTGCGGCTGGCGGCGGAGAGCGATCTGTCGGGGGCGGCGCTCGCGCGCTTCACCCATGATTACGCCCGCGCGGCGTGGAAACGCGGCGCATTCTACCGCATGCTCGGCGCGATGATGTTCCGCGCGGGCGAACCGGCGGAACGCTGGCGCATCATCGAGCGCTTCTACCGGCTGGACCCGATGCTCATCACCCGCTTCTATGCGGGGCGGTCGAGCCTCAAGGACAAGGCACGCATCCTGACCGGCAAGCCGCCGGTGCCGGTGGGGCGGGCGATCCGGGTCCTCAGAACGACCGCGTGGCGTTGAGCCACCAACGAATGGAACAGGCAATGAAGTCGGCGATCGTCATCGGGGCAGGGTTCGGCGGGCTGGCGCTGGGTATCCGGCTACAATCGGCCGGCGTGGCGACGACGATCGTCGAGGCGCGCGACAAGCCGGGCGGGCGCGCCTATTATTGGGAACGCGACGGCTTCACCTTCGATGCCGGGCCGACGGTCATCACCGATCCCGCCTGCCTGCAGGAATTGTGGGCGCTGACCGGGCGCGACATGGCGGAGGACGTGACCCTCGAGCCGGTCACCCCCTTCTACCGGCTCAACTGGCCCGACGGCACCAATTTCGACTATACCAACGACGAGGCGCTGCTGCATCGCGAGATCGGCAAGCTCGATCCCGCCGATATCGCCGGTTACGCCAAGTTCCTCGAATATGCCGAGGGCGTCTATCACGAGGGGTATGAGAAGCTCGGCCATGTCGCCTTCCTCGACTTCGCGTCGATGGTGAAGGCGGCGCCGGCGCTGGCCAAATACCAGGCGTGGCGGTCGGTCTATTCGATCGTGTCGAAGTTCGTGAAGAACGAGAAACTGCGCGAGGCGCTGTCGTTCCACACGCTGCTGGTCGGCGGCAATCCGATGACGACGAGTGCGATCTATGCGCTGATCCACAAGCTGGAGCGCGACGGGGGCGTGTGGTTCGCGAAAGGCGGGACCAACCGGCTGGTCGCGGGGCTGGTCGCGCAGTTCCAGCGGATCGGCGGCACGCTGCGCTTGGGCGATCCGATCGCGAGCATCGATACGCTCGGCGACCGGGTGACGGGCGTGCGGTGCGAGAGCGGCTGGAGCGCGGAGGCCGATGCGGTCGCGGCGAACAGCGACATCATGCACACCTATCGCGACCTGCTGTCGACGTCGCGCAGCGCGCAGCGGACCAGGGCGTCCCTCGAAAAGAAGCGCTATTCGCCGTCGCTGTTCGTCGTCCATTTCGGCATCAAGGGCGCGTGGCCGGGCATTCCGCACCACATGATCCTGTTCGGCCCGCGTTATAAGGGGCTGCTCGAGGATATCTACGACCATGGCGTGTTGAGCCAGGATTTCTCGCTCTACCTCCACCACCCGACCGTCACCGATCCGTCGATGGCGCCCGAGGGGCATTCGACCTTCTACGCGCTCGCCCCGGTGCCGCACATGGGCAAGTTCCCGGTCGACTGGGACGAGGTCGGGCCCATCTTGGAGAAGCGCATCCTCGACGAGGTCGGGCGGCGGCTGATCCCGGATATCCACGAGCGGATCGTTACCAAGTTCAGCTATGCGCCGAACGACTTCGCTGCCGATCTCAACGCGCACCTGGGCAGCGCGTTCAGCCTGGAGCCGATCCTGACGCAGAGCGCCTGGTTCCGCGTTCACAATCGCGACGACCATATCCCGAACCTGTATTTCGTCGGTGCGGGGACGCATCCGGGGGCGGGTATTCCGGGGGTGGTGGGGAGTGCGAAGGCGACCGCGGCGCTGATGTTGGGTGGGCGGTGACCCACCTCCACCACTTCTTCGTCATTCCCGCGCAGGCGGGAATCCATAGTCGCTGAACGTGGTGATGGAGCCGATGCGTCAGCCAGTATGGATCCCCGCCTGCGCGGGGATGACGAAGGTGGGGAGAGGCTTGGGCTTGGCGTTGCTCCTCTCGCTCGCCTCCTGCGGTGGCCGCGCGGTGAGCGATTTTCCGGTCAAGATCGGGCGGCCGTATAGCGTCCGCGGCGTCACCTACACGCCGGCGCCAGCGCCCGGTTACGACGCCCTGGGGTTCGCCGGCTGGTATGGCGGCGAATCGGGCAATCGTACCGCCAATGGCGAGGCGTTCCGCGCGAAGGCGATCAGCGGCGCGCATACCACGCTGCCGCTGCCGAGCTATGTCGAGGTGACCTCGCTGGAGACCGGTCGGACGATCCTCGTCCGAGTCAACGATCGCGGGCCGTTCGTGGCCGGCCGGATCGTCGATCTGTCGCGCGGTGCCGCCGATCTGCTCGGCATCCGCGCGGTGGGGCAGGCGGCGGTGCGGGTGCGGCGGGTCGACCCGCCCGAGCGCGATCGCGTGGCGCTGCGCAGGGGCAGACCGGCGGCGCCGCGGCCCGATGCGTCGGCGGCGGACCTCGCCGCAATGCGCTACCGCTGGCAGACGAGCCCGCGTTGACCTTGCCGCATGGCGCGCATCGGCGTAGCGGCGGCGCGATGAAACGCCTTGCCATCTATTGCGGCTCCGCCACGCCCGCCGACCCCGTCTATATCGAATCCGCCCGCGCGATCGGGCGCACGCTTGCCGAGCGGGGGATCGGCGTCGTCTATGGCGGCGGGCGGCTGGGGCTGATGGGGGCGATCGCCGACAGCGCATTGGCGGCGGGCGGCGAGGTGATCGGCGTGATCCCGCAGGCGCTGGTCGATGCCGAGGTCGCGCATCGCGGGCTTACCGAATTGCACGTCGTCAGCGGCATGCATGCGCGCAAGGCGGCGTTCACCGATCTGGCCGATGGCTTCGTCACCATCCCCGGCGGTACGGGGACGATGGACGAATTGTGGGAGGCGCTGTCGTGGGCGCAGCTCGGCTATCACGCCGATCCGGTCGGGCTGCTCAACGTCGCGGGCTATTACGATCATCTGATCGCCTTCTGGGAGAAGTCCGCCGAGGTCGGTTTCCTGCGGCCGCAGCATCGCGACCTGCTGATCGTCGATAATACCCTCGACGGGCTGCTGGCGAAGATGGAGCGCCACGTGCCGACGCAGCCGATCGTGCGGATGAAGACGTCTGACCTCTGACGCGATCCCGACGCGCGACGCTATCATTGCGACCGCGCACGAATCGATCGCGCGCGGATCGAAGAGCTTCGCCACGGCGAGCCTGTTGTTCGACCGCGCGACGCGGGAGCGCGCGTGGCTGCTCTATGCCTGGTGCCGTGCCTGCGACGATATCGCCGACGGGCAGGATCACGGCCACGACCTGCGCGTGGTCGAGGACGCGCCGCAGCGGATCGCGGCGATGGCGGCACTGACCGATGCGGCGCTGGCCGGGCAGGTGATCGGCGAGCCGGCGTTCGACGCGCTGCGCATCGTCGCGGCGGAGACGCGGTTGCCGCACCGCTTCGCGCACGATCTGATCCAGGGGTTCCGCCTCGACGGCGACGGCTGGCGGCCGTGGAGCGAGGATGACCTGCTCACCTATTGCTACCATGTCGCCGGCATCGTCGGCTGCATGATGGCGGTGGTGATGGGGGTCTCGCCCGAGGACGAGGCGGTGCTCGACCGCGCGTGCGACCTCGGCATGGCGTTCCAGCTCGCCAATATCGCGCGCGATGTCGACGAGGATGCGCGCGGCGGGCGCTGCTATCTGCCGGGCGCGTGGCTGGCGGAGATGGGGATCGCGACCGACGCGGTGATGGCGCCCGAGCATCGCGGAGCGCTCGCCGTCCTTGCGCGGCGGCTGACCGACCGTGCCGCGCAGTTCGAGGCGAGTGCGTGGATCGGCACGCGCGCGCTGTCGTTCCGGTCGGCCTGGGCGGTGCTGGCGGCGGCGCGGATCTATGGGACGATCGGGCGGAAGGTCGCGGCGCGGGGGGCGGCGGCGTGGAACAGCCGGGTATCGACGTCGAAGACGGAAAAGATCGGCTTCATCGCGCGAGCGGCGTTCGAGGCGCGGGGGCGGCATGAGCTGATCGAGGTGTCGCGTGATCCTGATTTATGGACCCGGCCGCGGGCGTAGCGCGCAGCTGTTCCGTTCGCGCGAAGACGCGAAGAAGGATGGTTCGCGCAGAGGCGCGGAGGACGCAGAGAAGGGCTGGATGCGCGGCAGCGTTTCGTTTCTTTCGTTTCTGCTGCTGCTTGGTGAAAGGCGCCGATGGCGCCGGGTACGCCACCTCCGCGCTCTCTGCGCCTCTGCGCGAACCATCTTCTTGAATAGTCTTCGCGACGATCCTCGCCGATGATGGATGTCGATCCACCAGATCACCGTCGAAGGGCATCGAAACACACCGGTGCTTCGACAGGCTCAGCACGAACGGGTTGAGTGGTTCGACGCCACCCCATCCCACCGTTCAGGCTGAGCCTGTCGAAGCCGGGTTGGGGGCATCACATCCCGACGGAGGTCGTCTCTTCCGTATTCGACGTCGCCTCGGGGACGGTCGTCAGTTCGGGGGCGGGCGCGGCCCCGGCGATCGGGGGCTTGCTCGCCTGCCCAAGGATCGCCGCGCTTTCGATCAGGTCGAGCGCGTGGCGCGCCATCACGTAGCGGTCGGCGGCCTGCATCCAGTTACCGGCATCGCCCGCGCCCGGCAGCCGGGCGACCTCGGCGCGCGCCGCCTCGACCTGCCCGCCCTCGAGCAGCCGCCGCGCGCGCGCCAGCCGGTCGGAGGGGCGCGGGGAGGGCGTGCCCGCCTCGCGCAGCACGACCAGCCCGCCGAGCTCGCGGCGCAGGCTGCGCCACCAGCCGTCGCTGCTGACCGTCGCGATATCGGGGGCGATCGCCTCCAGCCCCTGGCGCAGGTCCTCCAGCGTCACCGGCTGGCGCGCGGCGTCGATGACATAGGCGATCGCGCGGGGCTGTACGGTGCCGAAGCGGGTGCGCAGCTGCTCTTCGAGATAGCCCAGGCCGACGCCGCGATCGAGCGCGCGGCGCGCGGCGAAGGCGACGAGCAGTCCCTCGGCGCGGCCCGCCTGCGCCGCGGCGGCGGCGGCATCGCTGGTCACCGTCGCGGTGCGCGCCTCCAGCGCGGTCAGCTGCCCGGCGAGCGTCGCCTCGCGCGAGGCGAGCGCGGCGGGGTCGAGCGTCGCGTTGACGCGCTCGCCGCTGGCGTTGAGCGGCTGTGCGGGGTTGAAGCTGGTCGGTTCGGGCTGCACCACCTTCGTCGCCGGCGCCGATCCGCCCAGCCATGACACGTTGCGCATCAGATAGACGGTCAGCACCGCACCCGCGACGAACGCCAGCGCGATGATCGCCAGGAACACGCCGGTTCGGGTCCCACGCCTGGCGGTCGCGTCGATCGGCTGGACGTCGGTCATGGCCTCTTATCCCCGCCCCCCGCCGCAGGGTCAATCGCCCGTTCGAGCGCCATGGCACATAGCGCGGCATCGGTCGGCATCGCGGCGGTCAGTGCGAGCGCCCAGCCGTCGCCCGCGGCGGCACGGATCGCGGGGCTCAAGGCAGCGATTCCCGTGGCTTGCCGGGTGTCGGCGACCAGCCCGGCGACTCGCCGTGCGGCGCGAACCGAATGGAGCAGCACGATGCGTCCGCTCGCCAGCGTGGCGAAATCGTGAGGATCGGCGGCGACGTCGGCGCTGGCATAGACGATCGCGGTCGGGTGGCCGCTCGGCATATGCTCCCGGCCGGCGAGATGCAGCGGCCGGTGCAGCCCGGCGCGCGCCGCGGCGGCGAGCGCGTCGGCGATGCCGCCGTCGCCGGTCACCGCGATGCCGAGCCCGGCCGCCTGCGCGACCGCCGCCGTCTCCGCCCCGACCGCGATGACCGGCAGCGTCGCCAGTCGCGCGAGGCCATCGCCCGTGTGGCGCACCGCATTGGCGCTGGTCAGCAACAGCGCGTCGAAGTGCACCGGGTCGGGCACCTCCCACGCCACCGGCGCCGCGGCGAAGAGCGGCAGGCTCGCGACGTCGCCACCACCGCTGCGCAGTCGCGCCACCGTGCGGGTGTTGCCCGGCTCCGGACGGACGACGAGCAGGCCCCAGGAACGGGCGGCGCTCACGGGTTGAACAGGCGCCGCACCACGTCGGGCGCGCGGTCGAGCAGGTCGGCAGCGAGTTCGGCGGCGACGAGCGCGCCGTCGGTGCCCTCGCCATTGCCCTCGACGAACAGGCTGCCGTCCTCGGCGAGCAGTTCGGCGCGCAGCGTCAGCATCTCGCCCGACAGCGCCGCCAGCGCCGCGATCGGCGAATGGCAGTCGCCGCCGAGCCCGGCGAGCAACGCGCGCTCGGCGAGCACGCAGGCGCTGGTCGCGGCATCGTCGATTTTCCCGACGATCGTCGCGGCGCGGGTGTCGTCGCTGCGCACCTCGATCCCCACCGCGCCCTGCGCCGGGGCGGGGAGCATCACGTCGGTTGGGATCGCGCGGCCGATGCCGTCGCGGCCCAGCCGGTCGAGTCCCGCCGCGGCGAGCAGCGTCGCATCCGCCTCGCCCGCCGCCAGCTTGGCGAGCCGCGTGTCGACGTTGCCGCGGAAGATCACGACATTGAGGTCGGGGCGCAGCCGCAGCAATTGCGCGCGCCGCCGCGGCGAGCTGGTGCCGACGACTGCCCCCGCGGCGATCGCGGCGATGCTCTCCGCACCGATCAGCCGGTCGCGCACGTCGGCGCGCGGCAGCATCGCGGCGATGCGGATCGCGGCCGGCCGGATCGTCTCGACGTCCTTCATCGAATGGACCGCGGCGTCGATCTCGTCGTCGAGAAGCGCGCGGTCGAGCTCCTTGGTCCACAGCGCCTTGCCGCCGATCTCGGCGAGCGGGCGGTCCTGCACGCGGTCGCCGGTGGTGCGGATGACGACCAGCGCCACCTCCTCCGCGCGCCAGCCGTGCGCCGCACACAGCGCGTCGCGCACCATCCCCGCCTGCGTCAGCGCCAGCGGCGATCCCCGCGTACCCAGCCTGAAATTGATCGCCATCGTCACTCCCGCGTCACCCTCACCCTATCGTCGCCTTCGGGACCCCATGAAAGTAGGACTTTCATGGGAACCCTGCGGCGCCTCTTCCCTCTCCCGATGGGAGAGGGAGGGAGCGGCAAAGCCGCGGAAGGGTGAGGGTGACATGAACCCTGTGCCCGCCCATGGCCGAAACCGGGGCCCTTCGACAACCTCCGGCAACGGGAGTAAGGACGCGAAGATGCCCCCCCGGATCATCCTCGGCCTCGAATCCTCGTGCGACGAGACCGCCGCCGCACTCGTCACCAGCGACCGTCAGGTGCTGAGCCACCGCCTCGCGGGGCAGGAGGCAGCGCACGCGCCGTTCGGCGGCGTCGTCCCCGAAATCGCCGCGCGCGCGCATGTCGAGGCGCTCGAGCCGCTGGTCGCGGCGGCGCTCGCCGATGCGGGCCTGCGGCTCGATCAGGTCGATGCGATCGCCGCCACCGCCGGCCCGGGGCTGATCGGCGGGGTCATGGTGGGCCTCGTCACCGGCAAGGCGCTCGCGCATGCCGCGGGCAAGCCGCTGGTCGCGGTCAACCATCTTGAGGGCCATGCGCTCAGCCCGCGGCTGTCCGATCCCGATCTGCAATTCCCCTATCTGCTGCTGCTCGTCTCGGGCGGACATTGCCAGCTGCTGCTGGTCGAGGGGGTCGCGCGCTATCGCCGGCTCGCGACGACGATCGACGACGCTGCGGGCGAGGCGTTCGACAAGACCGCCAAGCTGCTCGGCCTCGGCTTTCCCGGCGGGCCGAAGGTGGAACAGGCCGCCGCACTCGGCCGCGCGATCGTGCCGCTGCCGCGGCCGCTGAAGGGATCGAGCGAACCGCATTTCTCCTTCGCCGGCCTCAAGAGCGCGGTCGCGCGCGCGGTCGGCCATCACGCACCCGAGGATATCGCCGCCTCGTTCCAGGCGGCGGTGGTCGATTGCCTGATCGACCGGACGCGACGCGGCATCGCGGGAATCGAGGCGACCGCGCTGGTCGTCGCCGGCGGCGTCGCCGCGAACGGCGCGGTGCGCGCGGCGTTGCAGGAGCTCGCCACCGCCAACGGCCTGCGCTTCGTCGCGCCGCCCTTGTGGCTGTGCACCGACAATGCCGCGATGATCGCCTGGGCGGGGGCGGAGCGCTTCGCCGCGGGGCTGACCGATCCGCTCGACACGCCGGCGCGGGCGCGCTGGCCGCTCGATCCTGACGCGGAAGCGGTGCGTGGTGCGGGGGTGAAGGCATGACCTCCCGCACACCGTTCGCCCCGAGTTCGTCGAGGGATCGGAGTGCCAATGCCCTTCGGCAGGCTCAGGGCGAACGGCAGGGATGGTCGGATCATCTGGGGAGCAAGGCATGAAGATCGGCGTCATCGGCGGCGGCGCGTGGGGCACCGCGCTCGCGCAGGTCGCGGCGCATCGCGGCGAGCACGTCACGCTCTGGGCGCGCGAGCCGGAGGTGGTCGAGGGGATCAACGGAGCCCATGAGAACCGCCTGTTCCTGGCGGGCGTACCGCTGTCGCCGTCGATCCGCGCGACCGCCGACTTCGCCGATCTGGCGACCAGCGACGCGCTGCTCGTCGTCGCGCCGGCGCAGCATGTCCGCGGCGTGCTGGCGCAAATCGACGTCGGTACCCGCCCGCTGGTGCTGTGCGCCAAGGGGATCGAGGCGGGCACCCGTAGCCTCGTCGGCGAGGTCGCGCGGCAGGTGCATCCGCAGGCCCCCGTCGCGGTGCTCTCCGGCCCGACCTTCGCGCATGAGGTGGCGGCGGGCTTGCCCACCGCGGTGACGCTGGCGGTCGCCGACGAGGCGCTCGGCTCGGCGCTGTCGGAGCGGCTCGCCGCGCCGCATTTCCGGCCCTATGCCAGCCGCGACGTCGTGGGTGCGGAGATCGGCGGCGCGGTCAAGAACGTGCTCGCGATCGCCTGCGGCGTGGTCGAGGGTGCCGGCCTGGGCCAGAATGCGCGCGCGGCACTGATCGCGCGCGGTTTCGCCGAGATGACGCGCTTCGGCCTCGCCCGCGGCGCGCGCGCGGAAACGCTGGCCGGCCTGTCCGGGCTGGGCGACCTCGTCCTCACCTGTTCGTCGACCAGCAGCCGCAATTTCTCGCTCGGGCTGGGATTGGGGCAAGGCAGGGCGGCCGCCGAATTGCTCGCCGATCGCCGCACCGTGGCGGAGGGTGCCTTCACCGCCCCCGTGCTCCGCGAGGCGGCAGCGGAGGCAGACGTCGATATGCCCGTCACCGCCGCGGTCTGCCGCCTGCTGGAGGGCGCGCCGGTGCGTGAGGTGATCGACGCGCTGTTGGCGCGGCCGTTGCGGCAGGAAGTGTGATTTCACGCGAAGACGCTAAGGCGCGAAGAGAAAGTGGATTCACGCGGAGACGCGGAGGCGCGGAGAAGAAGAAGAATATGCGCGCAGAGGCGCAGAGATGTTGTCATTGACGCGAAGCGTCTAGTCAGCCTCATGGCGGAAGCACTGAAGCCGCTGACGCGGCATGCTCTTCTTCTCCGCGCCTCCGCGTCTCCGCGTGAACAAACCTTCTTCTCTTCGCGTCTTCGCGTCTTCGCGTGAAAATCAAAGCTACCTTGCCAGTTCACGCCACCCGATGTCGCGCCGGCAGAAGCCATCCGCGAAGTCGATCGCATCCACCCCGCGATACGCCGCATCACGCGCCGACCGGATATCCGAACCGGTCGCCGTCACCGCCAACACCCGCCCGCCGGCCGCGACGAGCGTATCGCCATCCCGCCGCGTGCCCGCCTGGAACACGGTCGCGCCGGTTGCTTCCGCCGCGTCGATGCCGCGGATCGCACCGCCGACCCTGGGCGTACCGGGATAGCCCGCCGCCGCCAGCACCACCGTCATCGCGACTTCGTCCGAAAAGTCCGCCGCGGGCAGGTCCGCGAGCCGCCCCTGCGCCACCGCCAGCATCACCGCGAGCAGGTCGCCGCGGAAACGCGCCATCAGCACCTGGCATTCGGGATCGCCGAACCGCGCATTATATTCGATCAGCTTGGGGCCCGTCGCGGTCAGCATCAGCCCGGCGTAGAGCACCCCGCTGAACGGCGTGCCCTCGTCGGCCAGCGCCTTGACCGTCGGCGCGACGATCTCGTCGATCGCACGCCGTTCCAGCGCCGGGGTGAGCACCGGCGCCGGACTGTACGCGCCCATGCCGCCGGTGTTGGGGCCGGTGTCGCCCTCGCCGACGCGCTTGTGGTCCTGCGCGCTGCCGAACGGGAGCAGCGTGACGCCGTCGGTCAGCACGAACAGGCTCGCCTCCTCGCCGTCGAGGAACTCCTCGAGCACCACCGGCGCGTCGCCAGCCTCGAACATCGTGTCGAACGCCGCGGCGGCTTCGGCCTCGCTGATCGCGATCACCACGCCCTTGCCCGCGGCGAGGCCGTCCGCCTTGATGACCACCGGATAGCTGAAGGTGCTCGCCAGCGCCGCCTCCGCCTCCGCCCGGTTGTTCACCCGGACATAGCCCGCGGTCGGAATGTCGGCACGGCGGCACAGGTCCTTGGTGAAGCCCTTCGACCCCTCCAGCTGCGCCGCCGCCTTGCCGGGTCCGAACACCGGCACGTCCGCCGCGCGCAAACTGTCGGCGAGGCCATCGACCAGCGGCGCCTCCGGCCCGATCACCACCAGCCCGATGGCGTGTCCCTGCACGAAGGCGACCACCGCGGCATGATCCGTCGCGTCCAGCGCGACGCACGTCGCATGCGCTGCGATGCCGGGGTTGCCAGGCGCGGCATAGAGCGTATCGAGGGCAGGCGATTGCGCCAGTTTCCACGCCAGAGCGTGTTCGCGGCCGCCTGATCCCAGCAGCAGGACGTTCATGCCAGAGTTCCTATCCGATACCGATGACGCCCGGCTGCTAGCCGAGGAGCGCCCCGGCGACAACGCGCTCGCCATGTCGGTCGGCGAACTCAGCTTCAAGCTGAAGCGGATGGTCGAGGGCGAATTCGGCCACGTCCGCCTGCGCGGCGAGATATCGGGCTACAAGCGCGCGACCTCGGGCCACGTCTACCTTGCGCTGAAGGACGACAGCGCGGTGATCGACGGCGTGATGTGGAAGGGCGCGGCGAACGCACTCGCCTTCGCGGCGCAGGACGGGATCGAGGTGATCGCCACCGGCAAGCTCACCACCTATCCCGGGCGCTCCAAATACCAGATCGTCATCGAACGGATGGAGCTCGCCGGCGCCGGCGCGCTGATGGCGCTGTTCGAGAAACTGAAGGCCAAGCTCGCCGGCGAGGGGCTGTTCGAGGCCTCGCGCAAGCAGCGCCTGCCATACCTGCCGCAGACGATCGGCGTCGTCACCTCGCCGACCGGCGCGGTGATCCGCGACATCCTCCACCGGCTCGAGGACCGCTGCCCGACGCATGTCCTCGTCTGGCCGGTCAAGGTGCAGGGGCAGGGCGCGGCGGAGGAGATCGCCGCGGCGGTGCGCGGCTTCGATGCCATGCCCGTAGACGGCCCGGTGCGGCGCCCCGACCTCGTCATCGTCGCGCGCGGCGGCGGGTCGATCGAGGATCTGTGGGCGTTCAACGAAGAGGTCGTCGTCCGCGCCGTCGCCGATTGCCGCATCCCGATCATCTCCGCGGTCGGGCACGAGACCGACACGACCTTGTGCGACTTCGCCGCCGACCTGCGCGCGCCGACTCCGACCGCGGCGGCGGAGCTGGCGGTGCCGGTGCTCGCCGACCTGCGCTATACGATCCAGAGCCATGCCTCGCGCACGCAGCGCTGCGCCAACCGCTATGTCGAGCGCGGCCGCGAGCAGCTGACCGGTCTCGCCCGGCTCCTGCCCAGGCGCGACGCGTTGCTCGGGCCGCAGCGCCAGCGCGCCGACGATGCCGGCCAGCGGCTCGACCGCGGGCTCGAACGGCGCGTGACGCTGGCGCGCGGCCAGCTCGACCGCTCCGCCGGTGCGCTGCGCCCGGCGGTGCTGCAGCAGCAGGTCGACCGCAACCGTGACCGGCTGGCGGCGACGTGGCGGCTGGTGCAGTCGCTCAACCCCGATGCGGTGCTCGACCGCGGCTATGCCCGCGTCACCGCGCGCGGTGGCGCGACGCTGTCCTCGGCGGCAGCGGTGCGCGACGCGGGCGCGGTGACGCTTCGCTTCCGCGACGGCAGCGTCGATGCGACCGTCGGCGATCGTGCGCCCGAACCGGCGCCGCCGGCGAAGGTTGAGCGCAAGCCGGCGCGCGCCTATGTCGCCCCCAAGCCCGACCAGCCGACGCTGCTCTGACACGGACACTTGACGATGCTCGTTTCCAATTCCGATCGCCCGGCGCGGCTCCATTACATGGCCAACGGCTTTCGCGTGCTCAGCCCCGGCGACCATGTCGTCTGCGGCGTCAGCGGCGCGCGCATCCCGCTCGACGGCCTGCGCTACTGGAGCGTCGCGCGGCAGGAGGCCTATGCCAGCGCGCACCTCGCCAGCGAGGCGCTCCGCCCGCGATGAAGGCCGCGCTGCTGCCGCTCGCGCTCGTCCTGGGCAGCGTCGCCGCCGCTCCGCAGACCCCGCCGGTCGCCGCGACCGCATTCCGCTGGACCGGCACGCCGACGCAGGGCGGGCTGATCGCCGGCACCGCGCCCGCCGGCAGCATCGCCGTCACGCTCGACGGCCAGCCGCTAACGCTCGCCGCCGGCCAGTTCGTCGCCGGCTTCGACCGTGACGCCGGCCCCGCCGCGCGGCTCGAAGCGACGCTCGCCGATGGCCGCCGCATCGTTCAGCCGCTCGCCGTCGCCCCGCGCGCGTGGCGGATCGAGCGGCTGAACACGCTGCCGCGCTTTCCCGTCCCCGATCCGGTGATGGCGCAACGCCGCCCCGGCGAACTCGCGCAGATCGCCGCCGCCCGCGCGCAGGCGACCGACGCGACCGGCTGGCGCCAGCGCTTCGTCTGGCCCGCGACCGGGCGCATCTCCGGCCTGTTCGGCGCGCAACGCATCTATCGCGGCGAACCGGGCGCCTATCATTCGGGCACCGACATCGCGCTGCCGACCGGCGCGCCGGTGGTGGCGCCGGCCGACGGCGTGGTGGTCCTCGCCGCCACCGCGCCCTTCACACTGGAGGGCAACCTCCTGATGATCGACCATGGCATGGGCCTCAACAGCGCCTTCCTCCACCTGTCGCGTATCGACGTGCGGCCCGGCGACCACGTCCGCCAGGGCCAGCCGATCGGCGCGGTCGGCATGACCGGCCGCGCGACGGGGCCGCACCTGCACTGGAGCCTGCGCTGGCGCGACGCCCGGCTCGACCCGCTGCTGGTGGCGGGGGCGATGCCGGAACGGTGACACGCTGCCCGTCGAACGGGCAGTTCGTGCTGCGGTGCCGCAAAATCGGGCCGGAACATCGACCGCCAAGTGGAAACAAGGGCAACGGTTGTGTCATTTTGGCGACACCCGATCACAAACGGGCATCGGGCCGGAATGACAGGTTTACAGTCAGAATTGCGCCCTTCATTCCTGACCCATGTCTCTTGAGGGTCGCGCCGCGGCTCAAAGGGGCTTGGCAAAACCTGTCCATGGTTACCGCCACAGCGGGTCCGGGATCGGGTCAAGCGAGGGAACATGATGACCACTTTCAGCCGTACGACGCGTAAGGCCGCGCTGCTCGCCGCAGTCACGCCATTCGCCATCCTCTATGCCGGCGCCGCCGTCGCCCAGACCAGCGCAGCGCCGTCGACCCCGCCCGCGACCCAGGATACGCTTCCTGCCGCACAGCAGAACGCCGAAGCGCGTGCCGATGCCGGTGTCCTGCCCGAAACCACCGCCGGCGATCAGTCGACCGGTTCGGACATCATCGTCACCGGATCGATCATCCGCGGTGCGGACGTCGGCCCGTCGCCGGTGTCGACGATCACCGCCGAGAACCTCGACGCGCGCGGCATCAACACCGTGCAGGGCGGTATCCAGGCGCTGTCGTCGAACAACGGCCCGGCGCTGACCAACTCGTTCACCGCCAACGGCGCGTTCGCCGGCGGTGCATCGTCGGTGTCGCTGCGCGGCCTGTCGACCAACTCGACGCTGGTTCTGTTCGACGGCCTGCGCGCCGCTTACTATCCGCTGTCGGACGACGGCACGCGCAACTTCGTCGATCTCAACACGATCCCCGACGACATCGTCGACCGGGTCGAAGTGCTGCGCGACGGCGCATCGTCGAGCTACGGCGCGGATGCGATCGCGGGCGTCGTCAACATCATCACGAAGCGCTCGGTGAAGGGCGTCTCGGGTCGTGCGGAAGCGGGCATTTCCGAGCGTGGCTACAATGCCAACCAGCGCCTGACGCTGACCGCCGGCACCGGCGACCTCGATGAGCAGGGCTACAACGCCTATGTCAGCGGCTTCTACTATCGCAGCGAAGGCGTGAAGGCGGCGTCGCTGCCCTCGCCGTTCAACACGAGCGACGAGCGTGGCATCTGTTCGAACCGCACCGGCAGCACCGTCTGCGGCCCGAACAACATCGCCAACGGCCTCGACGCGAACAACCAGTTCACCAACGGTTTCGCGACGACCCCGACGTTCTACGTGCGTCCTGCCAACGCCGCCAACACCACGGCGCTCGGCCGGTATCAGCTGCTCAATCCGGCAGCGGGTTGCCGCGTGGGCACGCCCTACAACCCGACTGCGGCCGAACTGGCGCTGCCGATCAACGCGACCGCGCCCGGCACCGTCTGCCAGGTCGATGGCCAGAAGCTGTACGGCAACGTGACGCCGGACATCGAGCGCTACGGTGCCTCGGCGCGCTTCACCGCCAAGGTCGGTGATTCGTCGGAAGCCTATCTGCAGGTCAACTTCCAGCAGGCGACGTCGAGCTACACCGGCACGCCGTCGATCATCCGCGCGAACGCGCCGGCGGGCATTCTCTTCCCGCAATATTCGACCTCGCAGAATGCGACGCCTGCGATCGATCCCAATTCGGCGATCCTCGCGCTTCCGGTGTACATCTGCCCGCGCAGCACGGTCGGTGCGTGCAACGCGACCAACGGCACGTTCAACCCGAACAACCCGTACGCGTTGCAGGGTCAGGTCGCACGGATCATCGGCACGCTGTCCGATTCGCGCGAATCGAACCAGACGCGCAGCCGCGTCTATCGTGCCGCCTTCGGCATCAACGGCACGATCCTCAACGACGTCGACTATCGCTTCGATGCGACCGCGATGCATACCGACCTGCGCCTGACGCAGAACGGCTACGTCTACATCCAGCACCTGCTCGACGTCATCAAGGACGGCAGCTACAACTTCGTCAATCCGTCGCAAAACAGCCAGGCGGTGCGCGACTATCTGACGCCGACCAACATCACCGACGACAGCTCGGACCTCGTCCAGGCCCAGTTCACCCTCGGCAAGGCGCTGTTCGCGCTGCCCGGTGGCGACCTGCGCGTCGCGGTCGGCGGATCGATCTTCTACGAAGCGGTCGATGCGCCGAGCGCCAACGCCGACTATAACGGCCCGACCCAGCGCTACTTCCGCCTCAACGCCTTCGGCACCAAGGGCAATCGTACCGTCTCGTCGGCCTTCTACGAGGTCAACGCGCCGATCTTCGATCAGCTGACGGTCAATGCATCGGGCCGCTACGATCATTATTCGAGCGGGCAGAGCGCCTTCTCGCCGAAGTTCGGTGCGCTTTTCCAGCCGATCCGCCAGGTCAGCCTGCGCGGCACCTACTCGCGCGGGTTCCGCATCCCCTCGTTCGGTGAGGCGAACGCCCTGCCCACGACGGGTTACGTGACGCAGTCGCTCAACGGCATCCCGGCGGCGTTCCTGCGCCAGTACAGCACCAATCCGGGCGCCGGTCAGATCTGTACGGCGGCGACGCCGAACAACTGCTCGGGCTACATCACCGCTTACTCGATCGGGCAGACCACGCTGGCCTCGCCGAACCTCGATCCCGAGAAGTCGCGCAGCTTCACCGGCGGCATCAAGGTCGAGCCGGTGCGCGGCCTGTCGCTGACCGTCGACTACTACAACATCAAGAAGACGGGCGCGATCACCACGCCGGATCTGTCGCCGGCGATCGCGGCCTATTATGCCGGTTCGGCGATCCCGGCGGGCTTCGAGGTCATCCCGGATGCGGTCGACGTCAACAACCCGACCGCCAAGCCGAAGATCGCGTTCGTCCGCTCGCAGCTCATCAACGCGCAGACGATCAAGTCGGAAGGCATCGATTTCGGTGCCAACGGCTTCGTCGACTTCGGGTCGTTCAAGTGGAATACCAACCTTAATGCCAGCCTCATCCTCGAGCTGAGCACGACGGTAGACGGTGTCCGCCAGACCTATGTCGACACGCTCGGCAACTTCAACCTGACGGCCGGTTCGGGCACGTTCGAGTGGAAGGGCAACTGGGTCAACACGTTCGACTTCGGCGATTTCGCGCTGACCGGCACCGTCAACTACACGTCGGGTTACGACCTGTCGGCGATGGATCAGGGCGACGCGTACAAGGATTGCGGTCAGGCACCGGCCTATTACGGCTGCCGCGTGAAGAGCTACATCACGGCGGATGCGAACGCGAGCTTCAAGGTCAACGACAAGTTCACGTTCTACGTCAATGCGCTGAACATCTTCAACCGCCTGCCTCCGATCGATCCGGTCACCTATGGCGCGTATCTGTATAACGCGGTGCAGGGCGGCGACGGCATCTTCGGCCGTCAGTATCGCGCCGGCGCGAAGTTCAACTTCTAAATCCCGTCTCCTCGGAAAACGGGAAAGGGCGGCTCCCACCGGAGCCGCCCTTTTTTTGTCTGTCGATCAGAACGGAATGAATCATCGTCCCGTTCGCCCCGGGCTTGTCGAACGGCCGGCCTCCCCTGTCGCAATGCAGGCGGGAGCGGAGGACTGCGACAGGCTCAGCCCGAACGGGTCGCGCTGATGTCATCACGCTCCCGGCGGAACGGGTCTATTCGACCCGCAACGCCAGCTTCCCGTCGCCCTCATCCACGCGTACGCTCGCGCCGTCCTTCACCTCGCCGCGCAGGATCATTTCCGCGAGCGAGTCCTGCAGGTAGCGTTGGACTGCGCGCTTCAACGGTCGTGCGCCATAGACCGGGTCGTAGCCCACCCGGCCGAGCCACGCGCGCGCGGCATCGGTCAGGTCGAGCGTCACCTTGCGGTCGGCCAGCAGCTTGCCGACGCGCGCCACCTGGATGTCGACGATCGGCGCCATGTGGCTCTGGCCCAGGCGGTGGAACAGGATCACCTCGTCCAGCCGGTTGAGGAACTCGGGCCGGAAATGCGCGCGGACGATTTCCATCACCTGCGGCTCGACGGTCTCGACGTCCTGCCCCTCTTCCAGGTTGGCCAGATACTGGCTGCCGAGGTTGCTGGTCAGGATGATGAGCGTGTTGCTGAAATCGACCGTGCGGCCCTGGCCGTCGGTCAGGCGACCGTCGTCGAGCACCTGCAACAGCACGTTGAACACGTCGCCGTGCGCCTTCTCGACCTCGTCGAACAACACGACCTGATAGGGCCGGCGCCGCACCGCCTCGGTCAGCACGCCGCCTTCCTCATAGCCGACATAGCCGGGAGGCGCGCCGATCAGCCGCGATACGGCGTGCTTCTCCATGAATTCGCTCATGTCGATGCGGACCATCGCAGAAGGGTCGTCAAACAGGAATTCGGCGAGCGCCTTGGTCAGCTCGGTCTTGCCGACGCCGGTGGGCCCGAGGAACAGGAACGAGCCCAGCGGCCGGTTCGGGTCCTGCAGCCCGGCGCGCGCACGGCGGACGGCGGTGGAGACGGCGCGTACCGCATCGGCCTGACCGATGACGCGCTTGCCGATCACCTCTTCCATGCGCAGCAATTTGTCGCGTTCGCCCTGCAGCATGCGTTCGACGGGCACGCCGGTCCAGCGGCTGACGACGCCGGCGATGTCGTCCGCGGTGACCTCCTCGCGCAGCATCGCGCCCTTCGTCGCGCCTTGCGCCTCGGCAAGCTGCTTCTCGAGCGAGGGGATGCGCCCGTAGGAGAGTTCGCCCGCCTTGGCGAGGTCGCCCGCGCGCTGCGCCTGCTCCAGCTCGAGCCGCGCGGCGTCGAGCTGTTCCTTCAGCTTCGCCTCGCCGGCGATCTTGTCCTTTTCCGCCTGCCAGCGCGTGGTCAGCTCGGCCGATTGCTGTTCGAGGTTGGCGAGCTCACCCTCCAGATTGGCGAAACGATCGCGCGAGGCGTCGTCGGTTTCGCGACGCAGCCCCTCACGCTCGATCTTCAACCGCAGGATGCGGCGGTCGAGCGTCTCGATCTCCTCGGGCTTCGATTCCACCTCCATGCGGATGCGGCTCGCCGCCTCGTCCATCAGGTCGATCGCCTTGTCGGGCAGGAAGCGGTCGGTGATGTAGCGGTTGGACAGGGTCGCCGCCGACACCAAGGCGCCGTCGGTGATCCGCACGCCATGGTGCATCTCGTACTTGTCCTTCAGCCCGCGCAGGATGCTGATCGTATCCTCGACCGTCGGTTCGCCGACGAAGACGGGCTGGAAGCGGCGCTGCAACGCCGGGTCCTTCTCGACATATTTGCGATATTCGTCGAGCGTCGTCGCGCCGACGCAATGCAGCTCGCCGCGGGCGAGCGCGGGTTTCAGCAGATTGCCCGCGTCCATCGCGCCCTCGGATTTGCCGGCGCCGATCAGCTGGTGCATCTCGTCGATGAACAGGACGATGTCGCCCTCGTCGGCCTTCACCTCGTCGAGCACGCCCTTCAGCCGCTCCTCGAACTCGCCGCGGTATTTCGCGCCGGCGATGAGCGCGCCCATGTCGAGCGACATGAGCGTGCGGCCTTTCAGCGTATCGGGGACGTCGCCGTTGGCGATGCGCAGCGCGAGCCCTTCCGCGATCGCGGTCTTGCCGACGCCGGGTTCGCCGATCAGCGCGGGGTTGTTCTTGGTGCGGCGCGCGAGGATCTGGATGGTGCGGCGGATCTCCTCGTCGCGGCCGATCACGGGGTCGAGCTTGCCGTCGCGCGCCGCCTGCGTCAGGTCGCGCGCGAACTTCTTGAGCGCGTCGTAGCGATCCTCGGCCGACGCGGTGTCGGCGGTGCGGCCGCCACGCAGGTCGTTGATCGCGGTATTGAGCGCCTCGGGCGTCGCACCCGCGGCCTTCAGCGCCTTGCCCGCCGCGGTATTGAGCGACAGCGCCAGCGCGACCAGCAACCGTTCGACGGTGACGTAGCTGTCGCCGGCCTTCTGCGCGATCTGTTCGGCGGAATCGAGGACGCGGACGGTATCGTTGTCGAGGCCGGGCGTCTGTTGTGCGCCCGAGCCGGACACCGCCGGCAGCTTGGCGAGCGCCGTATCGGTTTCGGTCACGGCACGCCGCGCGTCGCCGCCCGCCGCGGCGATCAGCCCGGCGGCCATGCCCTGCTCGTCCTCGAGCAGGGCCTTCAGGATATGCTCGGGTGCGATCCGCTGATGGTTCATGCGGATCGCGACGGTCTGCGCCGATTGGAGGAAGCCCTTGGCGCGGTCGGTAAATTTTTCGAGGTTCATGGTCGCCCCTATCTGTCTTGCACCGGATGTAGTGTTGCCATTGTGCAACACAAGAGTGTCGGTCGGCCCGCCGCGTCCGGTCGTGCGGCGTTAAAAAGCCGCACGCAATCGCTTGCTAGTGATCGCCCCACCGTTATGCTCCAGCGATACAGTCGTTCAAGACAGCACCGGGGATCCCAATGACCAAGTTCTTCGCGCTCGCCGGCGTGGCATCGATCGCGCTTGCCGCGCCGCTGCACGCCCAGACGTCCCCGCAGGCGGCCAAGCCCGCGCCGGTGGCCAGCCTCGTCAAGCAGGTCGACATCCCCTATCAGCAGTTCACGCTGCCCAACGGGCTGCGCGTCATCGTCCACACCGATCGCAAGGCGCCGGTCGTCGCGGTGAGCGTCTGGTACGACGTCGGCGCCAAGCACGAGCCCAAGGGTTCGACCGGCTTCGCGCATCTGTTCGAACATCTGATGTTCAACGGATCGGAAAACGCCCCCGACGATTTCTTCGAACCGCTGAAACAGGTCGGCGCCACCGACTTCAACGGCACCACCAACCTCGATCGCACCAATTATTTCGAGACGGTGCCGACCGGCGCGCTGGAACGCGCGCTGTTCCTGGAAAGCGACCGCATGGGCTATCTGCTCGGCGCGATCACGCAAGCCAAGCTCGACGAGCAGCGCGGAGTCGTCCAGAACGAGAAGCGCCAAGGCGACAACCAGCCCTATGGCCTGACCCGCTACAAGATCACCGAAGGGCTGTTCCCCGCCGACCACCCCTATGGCCATGACACGATCGGTTCGATGGCCGATCTGGATGCGGCATCGCTGCAGACGGTCAAGGACTGGTTCACCGGCCATTACGGCCCGAACAATGCGGTGCTGGTGCTCGCCGGCGACGTCGACGTCGCCACCGCGAAGACGCTGGTCACCAAGTATTTCGGGAGCATCAAGGCCGGGCCGAAGAGCGTCAAGCGCCCCGCGCCGGTGCCGACACTGGCCGCGCCCAAGGCGGAGACGATCAAGGATCGCGTCGCCGCGGTGATGGTGTCGCGCAACTGGGCGATTCCGGGCGGCAACGATCCCGATGCGGCGGCGCTCGACGTCGCGGCGTCGGTGCTCGGCGGGCTCGCGTCGAGCCGGCTCGACAACGTGCTCATCAAGCAGGACAAATTGGCGGTGAACGTCTCGGCCTATGCCGGCGGCGGTGCGCAGGTCAGCAATTTCGGCATCCGCGCAATCGTGAAGCCGGGCGTCGACCCGAAGCTGGTCGAGCAGCGGATCGACGCGATCCTCGCCGATTTCCTGAAGACCGGCCCGACGCAGGACGAGGTCAACCGCGTGGTGACCACCCGCGTCGCGAGCACGATCGGCGGGCTGGAATCGGTCGGCGGCTTCGGCGGCAAGGCGGTGGCGCTGGCGCAGGGTGCGTTGTTCTACGACGATCCCGGCTTCTACAAGGTGCGCCTCGCCCGTCTCGCCGCGCAGACGCCGGCGAGCGTCAAGGCGGCGGCCGACAAATGGCTCGGCCGCCCGGCCTATGCGCTCACTGTCGTGCCCGGCCCGCGCGACGCCTATGCCGAGGCGCAGGTGCCGCCCGCCGTTGCGGTGAAGGCGGCGCCCGAGACGCCGGTCAAGGGCACGCGCGGGCCGCTGCCGCCGGTCGGCGCGCTCACCGGCCTCACCTTCCCGACCGTGCAGCGCGCGAAGCTGCGTAACGGCATCGAGGTGGTCTATGCGCAGCGCAATGCGGTGCCGGTGACGCAGGCGGTGCTCAGCTTCGACGCCGGCATCGCCGCCGACGTGCCGGGCAAGCTCGGCACGCAGGGGCTGACGCTGGCGATGATCGACGAGGGCACGACCACGCTCAATTCGATCCGGTTCGCCGAGGCGAAGGAGCGGCTGGGCGCGCAGATCGGAACCGGCGGCAGCCTCGATCGCACGACGCTGTCGCTGCAGGTGCCGAGCGCCAACCTGAAGCCCGCGCTGGCGCTGTTCGCCGACGTCGCGCGCAACCCGGCGTTCGACGAGGCCGAGCTCGCGCGCGTCAAGGCGCAGACGATCGCCGGCATCCAGCAGGAGCTGACCAATCCGCAGGGGCTGATCGGTCGCGTCGTGCCGCGCGTGACCTACGGTCCCGACTATCCTTACGCCAAGGCGCAGGGGGGCGGCGATCCGCGCGCCGTCGCCGGGCTGACCCGCGCCGATCTCGTCGCGTTCCGCAACGCCTGGCTGCGTCCGGACAAGGCGAAGATCTTCGTCACCAGCGACCGGCCGCTCGCCGAGGTGACCGCGGCGCTCGACGCGGCGCTGGGCGACTGGACCGCGACGGGTGCTGCCGGGGCCAAGAACTTCGCGGTGGCGCAGACCCCGGCGAAGCCCGGCATCCTGCTGATCGATCGTCCCGACAGCCCGCAGTCGGTGATCGTCGGCGTCGTGCCGACCGCGCTGAAGGGGACGCAGGACCTGCTGCCGCTCAACACCGCCAACGACGCGCTCGGCGGCAGCTTCCTCGGCCGGCTCAACATGGACCTGCGCGAGAACAGGCATTGGTCGTACGGCGCGCGCGGCGGCTTCCAGACCGCCGAACAGGCCGCACCCTTCATCCTGTCGGCGCCGGTGCAGGCGGACAAGACCGGCCCGTCGCTTGCCTCGGCGCGCGACGACGTCGTCGCCTTCCTCGGCAAGGAGCCGATGACCGAGGTCGAGTTCCGCCGCGCGATCAACGGCGCGATCAACGCGCTGCCCGGCACCTACGAAACGTCGGACGCGGTGCTCAGCGCGATGCAGAGCAACGACCTGTACAAGCGCCCCGACGATTACCAGACGACGCTGACCGCGCGCTATCGCGGCTATACGCTGCCGCAGCTCAACACGGCCATCCAGGGCGCGCTCGACCCGAAGCGGATCACCTGGGTCGTGGTCGGCGATGCCGCCAAGGTGAAGCCGCAGCTTGACAGCCTCGGCCTGCCGGTCGAGGTCATGGCCGCAAGCGCGGTCGCCGGCGCCCCCGCCGGCCCCGTGACCGCAACCAAGTAAGGAGAGTGGCAATGGCAGACGTCGACGGCAGCTGGGACTGCACCGTGAAATCGCCGCTGGGCGACCAGAATTTGACGCTGACCGTCAACAGCGACGGGTCGAGCTTCACCGGCACCGCGTCGGGCGCGATGGGATCGAGCGACGTATCGGGCGAGGTCGACGGCAACACGATCCGCTGGAAGCAGCAGATGACCGTGCCGATGCCGATGACGCTCGACTGCGAAGCCACCGCCGAGGGCGAGACGCTGACCGGCACCGTCGGCGCCGGCGCGTTCGGCAGCTTCCCGCTGTCGGGCAAGCGCAGCTGATCGGCTTAGCCTAGCGTACCGGCGGCCCGCCTTCCGATGGAGGCGGGCCGTTTGCGTTTGGCGGGAGCGGATCGTCGGCGTTCGGGAAGGCGTAACGCCGCAACGCCGCCTCCGTTGACAAGCCCTCGTGCGTTCTGCACGAACGATGGAACGGACACCGCTCCCGACCCGGCATGCGCACCGCCGCCCCTGCCCGAAGAGGAAGAGAAGATGGCGTCGTCCACCATAGCCGCAGTCACGTTCGGCCGAACCGCTCCCGGCATCTGCGTGCGCGATATTCACGCTGCGCATGATTTCTACGTGCGGGTGCTGGGCTTCACGAAGGCGTTCGAAAACGGCGATCCGGTCGGCTTCATGGTGCTGAAAAAAGATCAGGCGGAAATACACCTCAGCCAAAAGCCGGACCACAAAGCCTCAACCGTCAACGTCATGCACATGTTCGTGAGCGATGCTTCGATGCTGTACGCGATCTGCGAAGCCGAAGGCGTCCGGATCATCAAAGGACTGACGGAAAAGGATTACGGACAACGGGCGTTCGTATTCGCGGACCCCGATGGCAACCGGATCGATATCGGCGAACGTCTTCCCTGACCAGCGGTCATTGCCAACGTAGCGTGTTCTCGAAGCCTTCGTTCGCCTTGGTCATCTTGGCCAGCCGCCGCGCATGGCTGCGGACATGGCGTGTGAACCGCACGTCGTCGTTGATACCCGTCGCCGGATAGTCGTCCTGCGCGATCAGGTCCTTGAGCCGCGCGGCGAAGCTCGCCTGCGTCTGCGTGAAGGCGGCGGGCTGGAGCGCGTGGCACAGCCATTCCTCGGCGGCGGCCTTGTCGTAATCGTCCTGCGCTTCGTAGCCACGGCGATCCGCGGCGGCCTGATCCAGCCGCGCGGCCTGAAGTCGGCGGGCCAGCCAGTGGCGGACCTGCTCTTCGTCCCATGGTTTCGCCGTCGCGGTCATCGTCGCTCAGCGCACGACGCGGGTGATGTGGCCCATCTTGCGCCCCGGGCGGGCGGTGCCCTTGCCGTAGAGGTGGAGGTGCGCGCCGGCTTCCGACAGCACCGGCTGCCAGGGATCGTCGCCGATCAGATTCTCCAGCGCCACGCTGCGCCCGGTCAGCGCGGTCGAGCCGAGCGGCAGGCCGCAGATCGCGCGGATGTGGTTTTCGAACTGCGAGGTTTCGGCGCCCTCGATCGTCCAATGCCCCGAATTGTGGACGCGCGGCGCCATTTCGTTGAACACCGGGCCGTCCGCCGTCGCAAAGAACTCGCACGCCAGCACGCCGACGTAATCGAGGCTTTCCGCGATCCGGCCGGCGAGCGCGGTCGCCTCCTCCGCCTGCGCCAGGATGTCCGCCGGCGCCGGGACGGTCGAACTGTGCAGGATCGCATCGCGGTGGACGTTGTGCGGCGGATCGTAGCGGACGGTGGCGCCGTCCTGCCCGCGCGCGATCAGGATCGAGAATTCGTAGGCGAAATCGACGAACGCCTCGAGCACCGCGGGGCCGCCGATCGCCTCCCACGCCGCATCGGCATCGGCGGGCGAGTGGAGCCGCACCTGCCCTTTGCCGTCATAGCCGAAGCGCGCGGTCTTGAGCACCGCGGGGGTGCCGACATGCGCCAGCGCCGCCTCCAGGCTCTCGCGGCTGTCGACCGCCGCCCAGCGTGCCGGGCGGCCGCCGACGCGCTCGACGAAGCGCTTCTCCGCGATTCGCTCCTGTGCCACGGCCAGCGCACGCGGGTGCGGGTGGACGGGGACGCGCTCGGCGAGCCATTCGACGGGGGCGAGCGCGATATTCTCGAACTCGTAGGTGACGACGTCGCACGCCGCGGCGAAATCGGCGAGGACGATGCGGTTGTGGTAATCGGCGCGGGTCAGGCTGGACGCGGTCTGCGCGGCGACGCTCTCGCGATCGGGGGCGAGGACGTGGGTGCGATAGCCCAGCTGCGCCGCGGCGACGCCGAGCATGCGCCCGAGCTGCCCGCCGCCGAGGATGCCGATCGTCGCGCCTGGGAGCAGCATCAGGCGGGCTCGTCGGCGACCGCGTCGGTCTGCCGCTGCCGCCACGCCTGCAACCGCTGCGACAGCGCAGGGTCGCTGGTGGCGAGGATCGCGGCGGCGAGCAGCCCGGCGTTGATCGCACCCGCCTTGCCGATCGCGAGGCACCCGACCGGGATGCCGGCGGGCATCTGGACGATCGAGAGCAGGCTGTCCTGCCCCGACAGCGCCTTGCTCTGCACCGGCACGCCGAGCACCGGCAGATGCGTCATCGCCGCCGCCATGCCGGGCAGGTGCGCCGCGCCGCCCGCGCCGGCGATCACCACCTTGAGGCCGCGGTTCGCCGCGGTCTTGGCATAATCGTAGAGCCGGTCGGGGGTGCGGTGCGCGGAGACGACCTTGATCTCATGCGCCACGCCCAGCTCGGCGAGCACGTCCGCCGCGCCGCGCATCGTGTCCCAATCGGACACGGACCCCATGATGATGCCGACCAATGTCATGGGACGCGGTTAGCGGGAGAGGCAGGGGAGGGCAACGGGCGCGCGTGGGTGCGAGTGCCTGTGATGCTAATCCTTCGTCACCCCGGACTGGTTCCGGGGTCCACTGCGCCGCAAACGCAGCGTTTCACGCCTCTTGTCCGACGCTGGCGGATGGGTGGACCCCGGAACAAGTCCGGGGTGACAAGGGGGGTATGTGGTGGAACGACCTACCGCTCGTTCAGATAGTATCGATCCGTCGCGTTCAGCGCGTCGTCCAGTTCGTAGACGATCGGCTGGCCGGTCGGAATCTCCAGCCCGGTGATCTCGTCGTCCGGGATGTTCGACAGATGCTTGACCAGCGCGCGCAGCGAATTGCCGTGCGCCGAGATCAGCACGCGCTGGCCCGCCTTGAGCACCGGTGCGATCCGCTCTTCCCAATAGGGCAGCACGCGATCGATCGTGTCCTTCAGGCTCTCGGTCGCCGGAATCGCGATGCCGGCATAGCGGCGGTCCTGCGACAGGTCGTAGGGGCTGCCCGCCTCGAGCACCGGCGGCGGCACGTCGAAGCTGCGGCGCCAGATGTGCACCTGCGCGTCGCCGTGCTTCGCTGCGGTCTCCGCCTTGTCGAGCCCGGTGAGGCCGCCGTAGTGGCGCTCGTTCAAACGCCAGTCCTTCTCCGTCGGCAGCCACAGCCGGCCCATCGCCTCCAGCGCGAGGTTCAATGTCTTGATCGCCCGCGTCTGCAGCGAGGTGAAGGTCATGTCGAAATCGAGGCCCCTGGCGGCCATCAATTCGCCCGCCGCGCGCGCCTCGGCGGCGCCCTTTTCGGTGACGTCGACGTCCCACCAGCCGGTGAAGCGGTTCTCGAGGTTCCAGCTGGACTGGCCGTGGCGGATCAGGACGAGGCGCGGCATCGAAGGCTCCCGGAAGGATATGGAGCGCGTCCGTTAATCCCCGAATGCGCGCGTGTCGAATGGTGGCGGCCGCCGGCCCCCACCGTTCGCACTGAGCTTGTCGAAGTGCGGTGTGTCTCACCTGCCCTTCGACAGTGAGCAGATGAAACGTCCCCCGGACGTTTCAGTCGAGGCCGGGGGCCTCGACGACCTGTTCACCAGGGCGAACGGTTGGGAGGGGGATGCTCGGGCGGACGATCAGATCTCGTCGATCATCCCGGTCAGCACCTCCAGGCATGACACGCCCAGCGCCTTCGACCGCTCCGGCGACCAGCCGTATGCGGCATCCGGGTTGGGATCGTGGTCCTTGAACGGCATCTCCAGCGTCACCGACACCGCGCCGAAGCGCTGCGCGAGCTGGTTGGTCGACATCGACAGATTGGCATTGCCCGCACTCGCCTTCTCGTAACCCTTCTCGACCTGGAAATCGGGTGTGTGTTCGGCGAGGCGGCGGCCGAAAGCGTAGAATTTGGCGCCGTGGTCTTCGGTCCAGTTGGGAATGCCTTCGTAGCCGGCGATGAAGTTCGCCGGGATCGCCTCGTCGCCATGGACGTCGATCGCGAAGGCGACGCCGGTCTCGTCCATCGCGTTGCGCACGCACAGCACTTCCGGGCTGCGCTCCGCCGAGGGCGCATGCCATTCGCGGTTGAGGTTCACGCCCGCGGCATTGGTGCGCAGGTGGCCGCGGCGGGTGCCGTCGGGGTTCATGTTGGGGACGACGTGGACGGTCGCCTTGGCCAGCAGCGGCGCGGCGGCGTCGCTGGTCAGCCAGTCGAGCGCGCCCTCCATCCACCATTCGGCCATCGATTCGCCGGGATGTTGGCGCGCGTAGAGCCATACGGGTTTCTCGCCCGAGCCGACCCGGAAATAATCGATCGCCTGCCCGCCGAGCGAGGTGCCGAGCTGGCGATGAGTCACCCCCGGGCGCAGCGCGATGCGCGCGACCAGATCGTCGTGCATCTCCATCGTATAGGGCGCGAAATAGGCGAACCAGGCGAGTTCGCTCTCGACCGTATAATCGAACGCCAGCACGCCGTCGGTGTAGGTCGTGTCGATCATCCGCCACGCTTGTCGATCGCTGCTGGCGCGCGTCTTGTAGCCGGGCCAGCCGAACGGATAGGCGGACTGGCCGGCGTTGACGATGCGGAAGGTCAGCCGCCGCCCGCGCGCGCCGGCGACGCGGAAATAGAACCACTGGAAGAAGTCCGACGCGTGATCCTGAACGATCTCGAGGTCGACGCGGTCGCCGTCGATCGCGACGACGCGGATGTTGCCGCCGTCGAAGGCGGCGTTGATGTGAAGGGTCATGGGGACTGCCTGATGCGTTGGTGGTGTGACTTCGTCCTCACCCTTCCGCGGCTTCGGGCCCCATGAAAGTAATACTTTCATGGGATCCCTTTGCCGCTCCCTCCCTCTCCCATCGGGAGAGGGAAAGACGCCGTCAGGCGGCGCAGGGTGAGGGTGACCTTCGTTACCTGACGGTGATCGTCCGCCCCGATTGCCCGGGGAAGCCGGTAAACATCGCGCGAGCGAGCTTGCCCGCCTGTTCGTCGGCGCCCTTGATGTCGCTGACGCCCTGCGCCTTGCCTTCCCAGACCGGCGACTGGTCGGCACGGCGCTTGATCGTCACCGCGAGTTCGGCGACCAGCACTTCGGTCGGGCGGCTCTTGCCGATCGGGAATCCGACGCCGCCGCCCAGGCCCACCCCGCCGCCGCCGCGACGTCCGCCACCGCCGGTGAAGCCGCCGCCACCGATGCCGATGCTGATCGGCGACTGGCGCGGCGGGCCCTGCCGGCTGGTGCGGGTGAAGCCGACGGTCGCGACGAAATCGGGCCGCGCGCTTTGCGCGGGCACGGTATAGCCGACCTTGAGCAGCTCGGTCTGCACCGCGGCGGCATAGGTCTTGAACTCCAGGCTGGCGGGCGCACCGCCGGACAGAGGCTCGACCGCGATCGTGCCTCGCGCGATCGGTTCGCCCAGGTGATAGCGGATCACCTCGGTCGGCGGCAGCGGCGCGGTGGTGGTGCAGCCGGCGAGTGCGGCGGCGCCCAGCCCGAGAACCAGAAGCGGACGGATGGTCATGACGGGCTACCCTTTTGCGATATGGTGTACGTGGGGAACGCTCTAACGCGCGTGCCGTTGCTTGACTATCGGGCCCGTGCTCTCTAGGCGCTCGCGCTTTCATCGACACCCAGCCAACACGAAAAGAAGCGAATCGATCATGAAGATCCGCAACAGCCTGAAATCGCTCAAGGACCGCCATCGCGACAACCGCGTGATCCGCCGCCGCGGCCGCACCTACGTCATCAACAAGACCAACCGCCGCTTCAAGGCGCGCCAGGGCTGAACCCTTTGGGGACGCCCACGGCCGTCGTCGACACCGCGGCCGTTCCCACGGCCGTCATCTTCGACGTCGGCCGGGTCCTGTACGACTGGGATCCGCGGATCCTCTACCGGCGCCTGATCGACGACGATCGGGCGCTCGATGCGTTCCTGCGCGACGTCGTCACGCACGAATGGCATTTCCAGCATGACGCCGGACGCGACTTCGCCGACACCTCGGCGGAGCTCGCCGCGCTGTACCCGCAGCATGCCGAGCTGATCGCCGCCTGGGGGCCGCGCTTCCTTGACAGCATCGGCGCGCCGATCGCGGGGATGGCCGCGCTGGTCGATGAACTGGCGGCGGCGGACGTACCGCTCTACGCGATCACCAATTTCAGCCACGAATTCTGGCCGCCGTTCCGCGCGCGCGAGGCGGCGATGTTCGATCGCTTCCGCGACGTCGTCGTGTCGGGGGTCGAGAAGCTGGTGAAGCCGGACCCCGCGATCTACCGCCTCGCGCTCGACCGGTTCGGGGTGGCGGCGGAACGCACGGTGTTCATCGACGACAATGCGGCGAACGTCGCGGGCGCGCGGAGCGTCGGGCTGATCGCGCTGCATTTCGTGGACGAGCCGACGTTGCGGGGGGAATTGCAGGCGTTGGGGCTGCTGGGTTAGCTTTTTTTGTTCGCGCGGAGGCGCGGAGGACGCAGAGCGTATGTGGGGGAACGTGACGCCTCCCCACCTCCATCCGTCATCCCGGCGAACGCCGGGACCCATGGACTCCGCAACGACCGATTCGCATCCTTACGCTCGTCCCGCCTCCATTGGTCCCGGCGTTCGCCGGGATGACGGTTGGGGGGAGCGTACGACACTCATCGCAAGCGCAACCCCTCTGCGTTCTCCGCGCCTCCGCGCGAACATCCTCTTCTTCTTCGCGGCTTCGCGTCTTCGCGTGAAACCCACCTTCGTCATCCCCGCGAAGGCGGGGATCCATACTGGCTGACGCCGGCGCTTCCTGCCCCGACCGGCGTGATTATGGATTCCCGCCTTCGCGGGAATGACGAGGGGTAGGTCAGGTCAGACCCGCTCCACCGCGTTCACCGCATCCGCGGCCCGCAACGCCGCGATCAGGCGCATCAGCTGGTGGATGTCGTGGACCTCGACGTCGATGACGTTGGTGTGGAAGATCGAGTCGCGCGTATCGAGGCGCAGCGCGATGATGTTCGCGCGGTGCGCGCCGATGATCGTCGAGACGATGCCGAGCGCGCCGGGTTCGTTCTTCACCTGCACCGCGATCCGCGCCACCGCGCCCTCGCCCTGGTCGCCCCAGTCGACGTCGACCCAGTCGGTCTCGTCGGCGCCACGCTCGGCCAGTTCGGCGAGCACGCGGCAGTCGATCGCATGCACCTCGATCCCCGCATCCGGGCGGCGCAGCCCGACGATGCGGTCGCCCGGCACCGGGTGGCAGCATTCGGCGAGGTCGAAGGCGACGCCGGGGGTCAGCCCCTTGATCGAGATCGCGGTCGATTGCGGCGCGAGCAGCCCGGCGTCGGCGCCCGCCGATCCCGGCATCAACGCCTCCATCACCGCGGCATCGGACAGCGTCCGCCGCGCGATCGCGGTCATCAGCGCCGCCTCGTCGGCGAGCTTCAACCGCGACAGCGCATGCGGCAGCGCATCGTTGCCGAGCTGCGCGGGCAGGCGGCGGACGATGTCGTCGTACAATTTGCGGCCCAGCGAGATGAGCTCGTCGCGCTCGCGATGGCGCAGGTGGCGGCGGATGCCGGCCAGCGCCTTCCCCGTGATCGCGAAGTTAAGCCAGCCGGGCTGCGGCACCTGCCCCTTCGAGCGCAGCACCTGCACCTGGTCGCCGTTCTCGATCACCGTCGACAGTGGCACGACGCGGCCGTTGATCTTGGCGCCGACCGCCTGGTCGCCGAGGTCGGTATGGACCGCATAGGCGAAATCGATCGGCGTCGCGCCCTTGGGCAGCTGGATCAGCTCGCCCTTCGGAGTGAAGGCGAAGATGCGATCCTGGTACATCGCCATGCGCGTGTGTTCGAGCAGCTCTTCGGGGCTGCCGGCGGTCTCGAGAATCTCGACGAGGTCGGCGATCCAGCTGTGCTGGCTGTCCGCGCGGACCTTCTTTTCCTTGTACGCCCAATGCGCGGCGAGGCCGAATTCCGCCTCGGCATGCATCTCCGCGGTCCTGATCTGGATCTCGATGCGCGCATTGTCGGCGTGGATCACGCTCGTGTGCAGCGAGCGATAGCCGTTGCGCTTGGGGGTCGAGATGTAGTCCTTGAACCGCCCCGGCACCATCGGCCAGCGGCGGTGGATGACGCCCAGCACCTTGTAGCAATCCTCGACCGTCGGCACGATCGCGCGGAACGCCATGATGTCGGACAGCTGTTCGAAGCTGATGTGACGCTCGCTCATCTTGCGCCAGATCGAATAGGGATGCTTCTCGCGCCCGGTCACCTCGGCCTCGACCCCGGCGCGCCCGAGCAGCAGCTTGAGGCCGGAGGCGATCCGCGCGATCCGGTCGCCGCCGCCGGTCTTCAATTGCTCCAGCCGCCGGGCGATCGACTCGTACGCCTCGGGTTCGAGCTGCGCGAAGGCGAGCGTCTGCATCTCCTTCATGAACTCGTACATGCCGATCCGCTCGGCGAGCGGGGCGTAGATGTCCATCGTCTCCTTCGCGATCCGCCGCCGCTTCTCGGGCTTCGGAATGTGATGGAGCGTGCGCATGTTGTGCAGGCGGTCGGCGAGCTTGACCAGCAGCACGCGGATGTCGTCCGACATGGCGAGCAGGAACTTGCGCAGGTTCTCGGCGGCGCGTTCGTTCTCGGTCTGCGCCTCGATCTTGCTGAGCTTGGTGACGCCGTCGACCAGCCGCGCGACGTTGCTGCCGAAGACGCGCTCGATCTCCTCCGACGTCGCGACCGTGTCCTCGACCGTGTCGTGCAGGATCGCGGTGGCGATCGTCTCGTCGTCGAGCCTCAGATCGGTGAGGATGCCGGCGACTTCGATCGGATGGCTGAAATAGGGGTCGCCGCTGGCGCGCTTCTGCGAGCCGTGCGCCTGCATCGAAAAGACATAGGCGCGATTGAGCAGCGCCTCGTCGGCGTCCGGGTCGTAGTCGAGCACGCGGTCGACCAGTTCGTATTGCCGTAGCACGACGACCACATGGGGGAGGGCGATGCCGCTTTGCAACATATTGTTGCGTTTTTTCGGGCCGGTTTCGCCGGGCGGGTATCGCCGGCGGCGTGCGCAACAGTATCCGCCGCGGATTATTCGGGTGGCCCTGCACACGGATCGACCCGGCCGGAACGACGAGAACGGATCAATCGGCGGTGGGGCGCCGCGCCGCTCCGACGATACACCTTGCAGCCGGATCAGCACCGATCCGTCGTCCGGAGGGCATCATGGGTATCACCGCCGATTTTCTGATCAAGCACGTCCGCCCGCTCGACGTGCAGGCCGTCGCCACGATCTTCGACCGGGGTTTCGAAACCTATCTGCGCACCGTGCTCGGCATGTCGGTGCAGGAGGTCACCGCGCTGAAGCACGCCTGGACGACCACCGCGGGACTCAATCCGGGGACGCAGCAGGCGCAGTTCGTCACCGCCGCCGATCAGGTCGCGCAGGCGCGCTGGACGCAGCTGTACCAGACCAGCGCCAGCACGATCTTCTACCTGACCAGCGCGCAGCTCGCGACGCTGAGCCACGGCGGGCAATTGTCGGGTCCCAACCGGTCGCGCGTCATCGATTTCAGCGGCGACCCGATCTGCATCGCGGTCACCATCCGCCGCAACGCCGCGCCGCAGCTGCTGGCGAACGTCACCGGTATCAATGCGACCACCGATGCGAATGCGAACATCGTGCACCTCATCGGCCCGGCCTGAGCAGACGCGCGCGACCGGCCCCCGCGGGCCGGTCGCGTCGGATCAGCCCTTCTTCGCCTTGGCATTGCATTTGGCGAGCTGGTCGGCGTCATAGGCCCGGCCGGCGACCGCGAAGCTGGTCAGCGCCCCCACCTGTCGCACCACCAGCTCGCACAGCACCGCGGGGCGCTCGGGCGCCGACCCGGCGACGAATCCACCGTTCTGCGAGCGCCACACGGTCGAGCGCGTGATGAAGCTGGTCTTCGCCGATGCCGCAGCGGGGACGGCGACATATTGATCGGCCGGCGCGGCGACGGCGGCGGTGCCGGACAGTGTGGCGACCGCGAGCGCGAGCAGGGCGAACGATTTCATGGGAGAATCCTTTTCCGGACGGTCTGAACGACAGCGATGCCGTCGCCTAATGTTATAGGTTGCAGGTTGCAACTGAAAACGTATAAAGGTCTTACGCGGCTGTGCTTTTCCGCTAGGTTCGCGGTCGCAAAGGATCGAGATGACGACACCGGCCGATGGGCCCCGATTGCGCGAGACGCTTCGCGAATGCAGCCTGCCCGCCGCGCTGGAAGCGATGGGCGAACGCTGGGCGTTCCTGATCCTGCGCGCGGCGTTCAACGGGCTGCATCATTTCGAGGAATTCCAGGGCGAGCTCGGCATCGCGCGCAACATCCTCGCCAACCGGCTGGCGCGGCTGGTCGATCACGGCATCCTGCAACGCGAGCCGCTGCCCGGCGACCGCCGCAAGATCCGCTACACGCTGACCGAAAAGGGGCATGCGCTGCTGCCGACGATGATTGCGCTGAGACAATGGGGCGAGCGCTGGGAATTGTGCGCGCCGGCCTTCCCGATCCTGGTCGACACGCGCGACCGGCGGCCGATCGCGGCCGTTGCCGTCCATGCGCACGATGGCCGCGTGCTCGAGAAGGGCGACCTGATCTGGGCGCTGCCCGAAGAGGTCTCGGGGGGCGAGACCGCCTAGAGCCGCTCGAGGAACGCGCGCACCGCGTCGCCGATCGCGAGCGGGCGTCCGGTCGGCAGGTGGACGTTGACCATCACCAGCAGGATCATCGCGTGCAGCGCGCCGGTGTCGCCGTGCGCCAGATCCATCGCCAACGTCAGGCTGGTCGCGCCGACGCGGTCGATCCGGACGTGCGCCTCGATCGTATCGCCCCAGACGAAGGGCTTGAGATAGTCGACCTCGGCCTTGCGGACGTGGAATTCGGTGTGGCGCCAGACGTCGCCGAGCGCTTCGGCGATCCCCGTCCATTCCCAGAATTCGGTCGCGGCGACGTCGGCATATTCGAGGTAGCGCGAATTGAAGACGACCTTCTGCCCGTCGATCTCGGCGTAGCGCACCCGGAACCGCGTGGAGAAGGCGAAGCCCGCCCTCACGCCGCCACCGGGCCTTCGCCCGACTGGTCGGGCTCGGCCGCGGGGCGGTGGCCCCAGCGCACGAGCGACCAGGCGCGCTCGTGGAAATAGAATAGCAGGATCTTGGTGACGACCTCGGTCCCTGCGATCGACCCGGCGATCCTGGCGTTGCCGCTGGTGAACAGCATGCCGAGCACGAACGTGTCGATCGATCCGACGGTGCGCCACGACACCGCCTTCAGGAACGAACGCGGATGGCTTTCCAGCCCGCGGAACACGAACATCAGCCTGCCTTTCGGCCCGGGGTGTTGACGCCCATCGACTGGAGGTAGCGCTTCACGTTGCGCGCCGCCTGGCGCAGCCGTTGCTCGTTCTCGACCAGCGCGATGCGGACGAAGCCCTCGCCGTTCTCGCCATAGCCGACGCCGGGCGCGACCGCGACCTGCGCGTGGGTGAGCAATTGCTTGCTGAATTCGAGGCTGCCGAGGTGCGCGACCGCTGGCGGCAGCGGCGCCCAGGCGAACATCGACGCGCGCGGCGCGGGGATCTCCCAGCCCGCGCGGCCGAAGCTTTCGACCAGCACGTCGCGGCGCTTGTGGTAGAGCTGGCGGTTCTTCTCGACGATGTCCTGCGGGCCGTTGAGCGCCGCGCACGCCGCCGCCTGGATCGGCGTGAACGCGCCGTAATCGAGGTAGGACTTCACCCGCGTCATCGCCGCGATCAGCTTCGCGTTGCCGACCGCGAAACCGATCCGCCAGCCCGCCATGCTGTAGGTCTTGCTGAGCGAGGTGAACTCGACCGCGATGTCCTTGGCGCCCTTCACCTGCAGGATCGAGGGCGTCGGATTGCCGTCGTAATACAGCTCGGAATAGGCGAGGTCGGAGATGACCCAGACCTGGTTTTCCTTCGCCCACGCCACCAGCCGTTCGTAGAAGGCGAGGTCGACCGCCTCCGCGGTCGGGTTGGACGGATAATTGACCACCAGCACCGACGGGCGCGGCACGGTGAACGCCATCGCGCGCTCGAGGCTTTCGAAATAGGCCTCGTCGGGCGTCGTCGGCACCGCCCGGATCGTCGCGCCAGCGATGATGAAGCCGAAGGTGTGGATCGGATAGGACGGGTTGGGCGCCAGCACGACGTCGCCCGGCGCGGTGATTGCCGTCGCAAGGCTGGCCAGCCCTTCCTTCGATCCCATCGTCACCACGACCTCGGTCTCGGGATCGAGGTCGACGCCGAAGCGGCGGCCGTAATAATTGGCCTGCGCGCGGCGCAGGCCGGGAATGCCCTTCGACTGCGAATAGCCGTGCGCGTCGGGCTTGCGCGTCACCTCGATCAGTTTTTCGAGGACGTGCTCGGGCGGCGGCAGGTCGGGATTGCCCATGCCGAGATCGATGATGTCCTCGCCGCCCGCGCGCGCCGCGGCCCGCATGCCGTTGACTTCGGCGATGACATAGGGCGGCAGGCGCTTGATGCGGTAGAATTCGTCGGACATGGGTCACCTGATAGTGGACGCGGGCGACCCTAACCGCCGCGGCGCGGTTTAACCACCCAATTGCGGTTCGCCGGTGTCCGTCTCGCCCGCCGCGACGACGACGCGGTTCTTGCCGGCACGCTTGGCGGCATAGAGCGCCGCGTCGGCGGCGCGCATCGCGCCGCTCGGGTCGTCGCGCAGCGCCGCCACCCCGATCGACAGCGTCACCCGCCCGATCGCGACGCCGTCGACCTGGTTGACGAAGCTGCGCTCCGCCAGCCGCTCGCACGCATCGTCCAGCGCGAGGCGTGCGGCGTGCAGCGTCGTTCCTTCGAACAGGCAGGCGAATTCCTCGCCGCCGTGGCGCGCCACCATGACCCGGCCCCCCAGCGCGGTCTTCAGGTGGCGCGCCACGACCTTCAACACCCGGTCGCCGGCGTCGTGACCGTGGCGGTCGTTGACGCGCTTGAAATCGTCGATGTCGCACAGGGCGACGCAGCGCGGCTGTTCGACGCCGCTGCGTGCCATGCGCGCGTCGAAGCTGCGGCGGTTGGGCAATTTGGTCAGATGATCCTGCTCGGCGGCGCGGCGCGCGGCGGTCAGCCGGCTGCGCAGCCGGTCAGATTCGCGCGCCATCGACTCGAGCTCGCCGGCCAGCAGTTGCGAACGCTCGATCGCCGCGGTGGTCAGCGCCACCAGCCGGTCGAGCGAGCCGCGCGGATCGGCCGCCATATCGCGCACCTCCCCGTCGAGCGCGGCTTCATAGGCGCGCGCCGAATCGCACGACCGGTCGATCGTCCGGCTGCTTTCGGCGAGCGTCGCGCCGAGCGTATCGGCGAGTTCGGCCAGCGTCGCCGCGCCCAGCCGCTCGGCATGCGCCGACGTCGGCAGCGTGTCGAGAAACGCGGGCGAGATCGGTCGCCGCTCGCGCAGCCGCGCGTCGATCGCCTCGCTCAATGCGCGATCCTCGCCCGCCGCATAGGCGCGCGCGATCAGCAGATAGTCCGCGGTCGGCGGCAGGTCGTGCGCCTCGAGGAAGGCGGTGATCCGCTGCATCAGCGCGCGGTCGCCGGCGCGGCGCATCGCGGCGAGACCGGTGTCGGGCGCCGGCATCGCGGGTGTGGGCGCAGGCGCGGGCGCTGGCGCTCCCTCGGGGCCCTTCCACCAAGCGGCGAGCCGCGGCAGACGCGTGGCGGCGCGATCGGGCGCGGGCACCTATCGTCCCCCCGCCGCGGCGATCGGCACGGGATCGAGCGGCATCGGCGTCTCGCCCGCCTGCACGCTGGCCAGGATGTCCGGCCAGCGATCGGGGAACCAGTAATCGCCGCGTTCGCTGCGCAGGATCGGATCGCGGCTGGTATCGACGTCCTCGATCGGCCGCAGCGACGCGTCGGGAACGTCGAAGAAGGTGCGCACCAGCGGAAACGCCGGATCCTCGCCGCCGTCGAGCACGATGCCGAGCCGGTTCGAGTTCAGCCGCACCAGCGCGCCCAGCGGCTGGATGCCGAGGTTGGCGATGAACGCGTCGAGCAGCACGGGATCGAAATGCCCCTCCCACTCCAGCATCCGCGCCAGCGCCTCGTGCGGCGACCATGGCCGCTTGTAGGGCCGGATCGAGGTCACCGCGTCGTAGACGTCGCAGATCGCGGCGATCCGCGCATGCAGGCTGATCGCATCGCCCTTGAGGCCTTCCGGATAGCCGCTGCCGTCGAGTCGCTCGTGATGGTGCAGGCAGACGTCGAGCGCGATCTGCGAGGTGTCGGCATGTTCGCGCAGCATCGCATGGCCGTCGCGGGGATGACGGCGCATGACCAGCCATTCCTCGTCGCCGAGCGTGCCGGCCTTGTCGAGGATGTCGAGCGGGGTCGCGACCTTGCCGATGTCGTGCAGCAGCCCGGCGGCGCCGATTTCGCGCACTTCGTCCTCGGGCAGGCCCAGATGCATCGCCAGATTGACCATCAGCGCGCAGACCGCGATCGAATGGAGATAGGTATATTCGTTGTTGAGCTTCAGCCGCGTCACCTTGATGAACGCGGCGGGATCGCGTTGCAGCGCCACCGAAATGTCGTCGACCACCGGCGTGACCGCGCCCAGTTCGATCGCCTTGCCGAGGCGCGCCTCGCGGAACAGTGCCATGACATGCTCTTTCGAACGGTCGAGCGCGCGGGTCAGGTCGCCGGCCTGCGGGCCGCTGCGCCGGCGGCGGCGCTCGACGGCGCGGGGCGCGTCGGCGGCGCCCGACGATCCGGAATCGTCGATCGCGCGGCGGCGTTCGGCGGTCGGGATGACGGTGACGCCGCGGCCCTTGGTGGTGTCGATCGATACGTGCGCGATCGGCGAGGCGACGAGCTTGGCGAGTTCCGCATCGGTCTTGATCGCGAAGCTGCGGCGCCAGAACGGATTGTCGATCCAGGCGCATTCCATCGAGTCGATGTACATCCCGACCCTGGCTTCGCCCACCGCGATACGGATTATCATGGCATGCTCTCGATAGTCATTGAGCAGCCTGATAGGTCCATATCGGTTTATGATGGATTTATTGCTACCCATTCTGGCGGGGAATACCTGCCATTTCGAGTAGTTTGCCCGGCCGGCGCGGCTTTTCGGGGGCCGCGCGCCGATGGCGGTTCCCACCCCCGTCCGCGCCCGCTACCATGGCGGGCAGGAAGAGGATGCCATGGCCGACCAGCACGACGATCCGACCCGTCCCGGGGCCACGCCCGACCTTGCCGATCTCCAGCACTGGACGTGGGTGATGGGGCGCGCGCAGCAGATGATGATGGAACAGGGGCTGGGCCTGATCGAGGCGAGCAAGGCTGCGCCCGGTGCCGCCGCGACGCCCTTCGCCAATCCGGCGCTGGTCCGCCAGGCGCAGGATTTCTGGCAGGAGAATATCGCGTTGTGGCAGCGCCTGGTCGATCCCGCCGCTGCGGTGCCACCGCCGCCGCAATCGGAGGGCGATGCGCGCGATCGCCGGTTCAAGGCGGCGGCGTGGCGCGAGGACCCGTGGTTCGACTGGATTCGCCGCAGCTACAATCTGATCGCCGATCACATGCTGCGCGGCGTCGACGCGCTCGACGGCGTGCCCGAGAAGCAGAAGGAACAGCTGCGCTTCGCCGCGCGCGGGCTGGTCGATGCGATGAGCCCGTCGAACTTCGCGATGACCAATCCCGAGGTGGTCGAAAAGACGATCGAGACCAGGGGGCAGAACCTGCTCGACGGCCTCAAGCACATGCTCGCCGACATCGGCAAGGGGCAGCTGACCCATACCGCGGAGGGCGCGTTCGAGGTCGGCCGCAACCTCGCCACGACGCCGGGCAAGGTGGTCAAGCGGACGCCGCTGTACGAGCTGATCCAGTACACCCCGACCACCGAACGCGTGGGCACGATCCCGCTGGTGATCTTTCCGCCGTGGATCAACCGCTTCTACATCCTCGATCTGACGCCGGAGAAGAGCTTCATCCGCTGGGCGGTGGAGCAGGGCATCACCGTGTTCATGGTGTCGTGGAAATCGGCGGACGCGTCGCTGAAGGACGTGGTGTGGGACGATTACATCGCCGCGCAGGTCGATGCGATCGATACGGTGCGCGGCGTGCTCGACGTGCCCGCGGTACACACCGTGGGCTATTGCGTCGCGGGCACGACGCTCGCCGCGACGCTGGCGCTGCTCGCTGCACGAGGCGAGGCCTCCAGGGTCGCCAGCGCGACCTTCTTCACCGCACAGGTCGATTTCGCGCAGGCCGGCGAGCTGCAGCATTTCGTCACCGACGACCAGCTGGCGCTGATCGGCACGCTGTCGCCGCAGGGGTTCCTCGACGGGCGCTACATGGCGCTGACCTTCAACCTGCTGCGCGGGCGCGACCTCATCTGGAACTACGTGACGAACAACTATCTGCTGGGGTCGGACTATGCACCGTTCGACCTGCTGCACTGGAACGGCGACACCACCAACCTGCCCGCCAAATGGCATCTGTCGTACCTGACCGATCTGTATCGCGACAATCTGCTCGTCCAGCCCGGCGCGATGTCGGTGGCGGGCGAGGCGCTCGACCTTACCCGGGTGACGACGCCCGCCTATGTCCAGGCGGGGCGCGAGGATCATATCGCGCCGGCGGAAAGCGTGTGGAAGATCACGCACCTGTTCCAGGGACCGCTGCGCTTCGTGCTGGCGGGGTCGGGGCACATCGCCGGCGTGGTCAATCCGCCGGCGGCGGGCAAATACCAGTACTGGACCAACGAATCGGGGGCGACGACGCTCGCCGACTTCGTCGCCGGCGCGACCGAGACCAAGGGCAGCTGGTGGCCCGACTGGCTGGGCTGGCTGCGTGGCGTGTCCGCCGAGGATGTCGTCGCGGAAGGCGCGCGCCTGCCGGGCGAGGGCGCGTTGCCCGCGCTGGGGGAAGCGCCCGGCGAGTACGTCCGCGCCCGCTGACAATTCTATGGTGCAGCGCACAAAAACCGCTTGAACGTAGCGTCAAATGCCACTATTGTGCATCGCAGCATAATAGCTGGGAGTAGGAATGTTGGACGACACGGTCGCCAAACCACCGGTCAAGCCCGTCAAGGGTGGCCGTCCCGTGCGCGACGTCGCCGCCGCGCCCCAGCTGCCCGGAACCAAGCCGACCGGCAGGAAGCCGGCCCCCGCGGTGAGGCCCGCACCCGTGGTCCAGGCCGCGCTGCCGGCGGCACCCGCCCCGGTCGCTCCGCCCGCGCCCGTCGTCGCGGCACCCGAACCCGCGCCTGTTCCCGACCCGATCGTCGCGGCTCCGCTTGCGGACACGCCGGCGCCGATCACTCCCATCGCAGCGAAGGAAACCATCATGGAAACGATCGAAAACGTCACCGCCAAGGCCCAGACCGCGTTCGCCGATGCGACGAACCAGGCGAAGGGCGCCGTCGCGAAGAGCCAGAAGGTGTTCGAAGACGCCAACGAGTTCGGCAAGGGCAACATCGAGGCGCTGGTCGAATCGTCGAAGATCGCCGCGCGCGGTCTCGAGGCGCTCGGCCAGGAAGCCGCCGCATATGCCAAGAAGTCGTTCGAGGAGGCGACCGTCGCCGCCAAGACGATGACCTCGGTCAAGTCGCCGACCGAGTTCCTCAAGTTCCAGTCGGACTATGTCCGCTCGGCTTTCGATGCGCTGGTCCAGCAGAGCTCGCGCAACACCGAGACGCTGCTGAAGCTCGCCGGTGAAGTCGCGCAGCCGCTGTCGAACCGCGTCGCGCTCGCCGCCGAGAAGCTGAAGGTCGCCGCGTAAGCGTCGGCCTGCCGGATAAGGAGGCGGTCGCAGCGATGCGGCCGCCCCTTTTTCGTTGTGGCGGCGGCGGGGGCTTGTCGCGGCGCGGTTTCCTCCCGTCCTTCGTCACCCCGGACTTGTTCCGGGGGCCACGGTTCGGCGAGCTTAAGGCTCGCGCCTCTTGTCCGACGCATGCGGCGCGGTGGACCCCGGAACAAGTCCGGGGTGACGAGGGATTCCGGGCGGCGAGTCATGCGATCCGGTGCGACAATCCTGCCTTCCCTGCTGGAAGAAGGACTTCCCCCACTCCCCATCGCGCTTTTCGTCGTTCGGCCCTTGCCCCGATGGCCCCGGATGCCATATTTCGCCGATCCACATGACAGCTGAACCGATCACCATGGCCGACCGCCGCGACGACGGCACGGACGACGGCAACGATGGCACGGGCACCGGCCTTGCCACCAAGACGCGCGTGCGTACCAAACAGCCGACGCCGTATCGCGTGCTGATGCTCAACGACGATTACACGCCGATGGAATTCGTCGTGCTGTGCCTGCAGCGCTTCTTCCGCATGAACATGGAAGAGGCGACGCGGGTGATGCTGCACGTCCACCAGAAGGGCGTCGGCGTCTGCGGCGTCTTTTCCTATGAGGTCGCGGAGACCAAGGTCGGGCAGGTGATGGACTTCGCCCGCCAGAACCAGCACCCGCTGCAATGCACGCTGGAAAAGGCCTGAGCGTTTAGCGCGGTGCGGGCAGCCAGCTGAGGTCGAGCCCCGCCGTCCGGTCGATATGATAGGCGGTGCGTGCGAGCGCGGGTTGGTCGAGCAGCGTGAAGCGGCCGCCGTCGCGCGCGATCAGCCCCTCGTCCTGCAACTGGCGCAGCATGCGGTTGACGTGGACCGCGGTCAGGCCGGTGGCATCGCCCATCTCCTCCTGCGTCAGGCCGGGCGAGAAGGTGCCGTCGATCTGCCGGTCGATCGAGCGCATGCGGTTGCGCAATTCGATCAGCAGCGCCGCGACGCGCGCCTTCGCCGACGTCCGGCCGAGCCCCGCGAGCCGATCGGTCAGCGCGACGCGTTCCATCTGGTCGATCGCGATCAGCAGCGCGGACAGGCGCGGATGCTCGACCGCCAGCGCCGCGACCGCCGCGCGCTCGAGCGGCGCGACCGCGCATTCGGTCAGCGCGATCACCGTCTCGGGCGAGCTGCGATAGACGAGCCCGGCCATCGCGATGGCGTCGCCGCGGAACAGGAAGCGCAGGATCTGGCGGCTGCCGTCGGGCAGGATGACGTAGCTCATCAGCGTGCCACGCTGGACGACGAACAGCTCGCCCAACGGGTCGCGCTCGCGCAGCAGCACCGCGCCACGGCGGAGCAGGCGCTCGCGCTGTGCCAACCTGTCGAGTGATGCCCGTTCGTTCGCCGACAGGTCGATCAATTCGCCGAGACGCTCGGCGAGGCAGCTGGCCACGCGGTCCTATTCCCCCAGGTTCGTTGCGGGGGTGGTAAGCAAATGCCCGAATCGCCTGCATTAAAGTCGATCAATGACGCCCGACGGAATGGCGCCTTGCACCCGCGGCACGGGGCGTTAGACGCGGGATCATGGACCGTATCCTCATCCGTGGCGGCCACCGCCTGTCGGGCCGCCTACCGATCTCCGGCGCGAAGAACGCCGCGCTGACGCTGATGCCGTGCGCGCTGCTGACCGACGAACCGCTGACGCTGCGCAATCTGCCGCGGCTCGCCGATGTCGACGGCTTCGGGCATCTGCTCAACCAATTGGGCGCATCGACCGCGATCCAGGGCACGCGGCCCGAGGATTTCGGGCGGGTGATGACGATCCGTGCCGGCCAGCTGACCAGTACCGAAGCGCCGTACGACATCGTCCGCAAGATGCGCGCGTCGATCCTCGTATTGGGCCCCGTGCTGGCGCGCGCGGGCGAGGCGACGGTGTCGCTGCCCGGCGGCTGCGCGATCGGCAACCGGCCGATCGACCTGCACCTGAAGGCGCTCGAGGCGATCGGCGCCGAACTGGAAATGGCGGCGGGCTACGTCAAGGCAACCGCGCCCGGCGGGCGGCTGGCGGGCGGGCGCTATCGCTTCCCGGTGGTCTCGGTCGGCGCGACCGAGAACGTCGTGATGGCGGCGGTGCTGGCGAAGGGCAGCAGCGTGATCGAGAATGCCGCGCGCGAGCCGGAGATCGTCGACCTGTGCAACTGCCTCGTCGCGATGGGCGCGCGGATCGCGGGCATCGGCACCGACACGCTGGAGATCGAGGGCGTCGACCGCCTGCACGGCGCGACCTATGCGGTGATGCCCGACCGGATCGAGGCGGGCAGCTATGCCTGCGCCGCGGCGATCACCGGCGGCTGTCTTGAGCTGGTCGGCGCGAGCGTCGCCGATCTGCAGGCGACGATCGACGGCCTGCGCGAGGCAGGCGTCACCGTCACCGAGACGAAGGACGGCGTGAAGGTCGAGGCGACCGCGCCGCTCGGCCCGGTGACGCTGTCGACCGCGCCCTATCCCGGCTTCGCCACCGACATGCAGGCGCAGTTCATGGCGATGCTATGCAAGGCGGACGGCACCAGCGTGCTGACCGAGACGATCTTCGAGAACCGCTACATGCACGTCCCCGAGCTCGCGCGGATGGGGGCGGACATCCAGGTCCACGGCCGCACCGCGCTGGTCAAGGGCGTCGATCGCCTCGTCGGCGCACCGGTGATGGCGACCGACCTGCGCGCTTCGATGAGCCTGATCCTCGCAGGGTTGGCGGCGGAGGGCGAGACGTCGGTCGCCCGCGTCTATCACCTCGACCGCGGTTACGAGCGGCTGGAGGAGAAGCTGTCGGCGGTGGGGGCCGATATCGAGCGCGCAAGCGACGGGTAAACCGCTCCGGTAGAGGTGCGTCCAACCTCGCCCCAAGCCCTTCGTCACCCCGGACTTGTTCCGGGGTCCACCGTGCCGCAAGCGTTGGGTTTGAGCCTCAAGCCCCATGCCTCGCCGCAGAGTGGACCCCGGAACAAGTCCGGGGTGACGGAGTGTGGGTGGAAGCGTCCCACTATCCCAACGCCCACCACGCCACCGCGCTGACGGTGACCAGCGACAGCAACGTCGACACCAGGATCGCCCGCGACGTCAGCATCACCTCCTGACGGTACAGCTCCGCCACCATGAACGGCCCCGTCCCCGTCGGCAGCGCCGCGATGATGAGCGCGGCGGCGGCATAGGGCCGGGTCAGCGGCAGCACCGCGAGCGCGGCGAGCGTCACCAGCGGCTGCACCAGCAGCTTGCACGCCACCGCGAAGCCCAGCTCCGTGCGTGCCCCACGCCCGCGCCGCTGCGCCAGGAACACGCCGATCGTCACCAGCGCCACCGGCGTCGCCGATCCCCCCAGCATCGTGAGGAACGCCGTCGCCGCCTCCGGCATGGCGAACCCGGTGAGCGCCCACATGGCCCCCGCGACCGGCGCCGCGACGATCGGGTTGCGCAGCACCGACCCGCCGACCCGCGCGACCATCGCCGACCGGCTGCCGCCGCGGTCCAAATCGACCTCCACCCACATCACCGCAAAGGCGAAGAGCGCGCATACGGTCAGCAGCGACGCGATCACCGCCGCCGCGAGTCCCTGCTCGCCCAGCAGCCCGTGCGCGATCGGGATGCCCATATAGGCGGTGTTGGCATAGCTGGCGGTCAGCGCATCGAGCGCGCGCCGCGTCATGCTGCGCGGCGCGCTGGCGATCCGCGGGCTCGCCCAATAGGACAGGCCGAACGTCGCCAGCATGCCGGTCGCGAACACCAGCGTGAACCGCGGCTGCGCCAGCGTCGCCCAGTCGGCCTCCGCGACGAAATCGAACAATAGCGCGGGTAGCGCCAGCCAGACGACATAGGTATTGAGGATGCGCACCGTCTCGTCGCCGAGGCCGCGTGCGCGCGCAAAAACAAACCCTGCCAGGATCAGCGCGAAGATCGGCAGGATGGTGGCGAGAACGGTCACGCGATTCGGTCGGGCACCTCGGCGGCGTCGGCGGCGAGGCTCTGCGCCGGTGCCACCGCTTCCCACGGGAAGACGAACCAGTCCTTGGTCTCGCGCCGGTCGATGACCCGCGCGGCATAATCGACGCGCTCGGCCGAGCTGACGTTGTCGATCAGCGTCGCGAAGCGGATGCCGCCGGCTTCCGCCCCCGCCGTGGCGAGCGCGCGGCGGATGTATGCGATCGTCCGCCCCGAATCGTTGATGTCGTCGAGGAACAACAGCCGTTCGCCGGCGCGGGTGCGCGCGGCGAGGCGGACGAGCGCGTCGTCGGCGAAATCCCTGACCTGGCTCGAATGATCGACCGACAGCATCGGCAGCCCCGCGGCATGGCTGAGGTAGACCGCCGGCGTCAGGCCACCGCGGCCGATACCGATCAGGAAATCGGGCGTCCAGTCCGCCGCGGCGATCCGGTCGCGCAGCGTGGCGACGGCGGCGACGAAATCCTCGTGCGAGATGGCGGCGAAGACGGGCATCACCGCGCCGCCACGAAGGCGTCAAGCGTCGCGCAATGCGCCGCGACCGCCTCGTCGGGCAGGAACGAGCCGAGGAAGCTGTTGCGCGCGAGCAGCGCGAGGTCGTCACGATCGAGTCCGCGCGCGGCCGCGGCGGCACGGTAATTGTCCGCGACATAGCCGCCGAAATAGGCGGGATCGTCCGAATTGATCGTCGCGCGCAGCCCTTCGCGCAGCATCCGGTCGATCGGGTGGTCGGCCATGTCGTCGACGACGCAGAGCTTGAGATTGGAGAGCGGACAGACGGTCAGCGTCATGCCCATGCGCGCCAGCCGCGCGGTGAGCACTGGGTCCTCGAGACTGCGGTTGCCATGGTCGAGCCGGTCGATACCGAGCACGTCCAGCGCCTGATGCACATACTCCGGCGGCCCCTCCTCGCCGGCATGTGCGACCAGCCGCAGGCCCGCCGCGCGCGCCGCGGCGAAGACGCGCGCGAATTTCTCGGGCGGATGGCCGAGCTCCGACGAATCGAGCCCGACCGCGGTGATATGCTCCAGCCACGGACCCGCCGCTTCCAGCGTCGCGAACGCATCCGCCTCGTCGAGGTGGCGCAGGAAGCAGAGGATCAGCTTCACGCTCATCCCGTGCCGCGCTTCCGCGTCGGCGATTCCGTCCATCAATCCGGTGAGGACCGTCTCGAAGGCGACGCCGCGCGCGGTATGCGTCTGCGGATCGAACATGATCTCGGCATGGACGACGCCGTCGGCGGCGGCACGATCGAAATAGGCAATGGCGAGGTCGCGGAAATCCGCGCGCGTCAGCAGGACGTTGGCGCCCTGATAATAGATGTCCAGGAAATCCTGCAACCGGCTGAAGCTGTACGCGGCGCGCACCTCCTCGACGGTGGCGAAGGGGATCGCGACGCCGTTACGCTGCGCCAGCGCGAACATCAGCTCGGGCTCCAGCGTGCCTTCGATGTGGAGGTGGAGCTCCGCCTTGGGCAGGCCGGCGATGAAGGCGTCGAGATCAGACATGGCCCATCATCGCGGCATTGCAGCATCGGGGCAAGCGGCGGTGTTGGTTCACGCGAAGGCGCGAAGACGCAAAGGTGTCTCGCTTGCGGGGCGCTCAGCCGTCGCCAGGGACGTGACCCTCTTCGCGTCTTCGCGTGAACGCCCAAATCCGTTCGTGCTGAGCCTGTCGAAGCACACCTATCCTCAGGTGAGGGCGTGGCTTGCGGAAACCAGCCCTTCGATAGGCTCAGCAACCATTATGATGCGGGCATCCATTCGGCTTGTCTGGCGAGGACGGTGTTGGCGTAGATGAGGAGTTTCCGTGCGCAGGCGGTGAGGGCTTGTTTGTGATTTTTGCCGGCGCCT
>NZ_JAMLDY010000002.1 GCF_024211255.1 Sphingomonas liriopis
GGCCGCCGCGCGGGGCGTCGCCGTCGCGGGGCGGCCGGGCGCCGGACCGCGCCGGGCGGCTGCCGGCGGGCTTGGCGTCGCCGGAGCGTGATCTTTCGGAGCTGCGACCCGGCTGGCGATCGTCAGCTTTCTCCCAAGGCTTGATCGCCGATCCACCGGTCGGGACGTTCATCCGCGGCACCGCGTCGTCGCGGCGCTGCGGACGGGCACCGGGACGCGGCGGGCGGGCACCGGCGGGCTTCGCCTCGGTGCGATCCGGGCGACGGTCGTCACCGAACCGGCTGCGGGAGGGCTCGCGGTCGCCGCCGCGATCGGTGCGGGGCTGGAAGGTCTTGCGCCCATCCTGACGCGCACCTGCGGACTCCGCGCGGGCAGGACGATCCGTGGTTGCCGAGGAATCGCCACGCCGTGGCGCGCGACGGCCGCCGGCGGGAGCGGGCGTCCGCGCCGGGCGGTCCTCCGTCCGTGGCGCCTCGGCGGCATGCGTGCGGGCACGCGCCCCGCGATCGACGGTCGGTGCGCTGCGGAAGCCGTCGCGCGCTGGTGCGGCGGCGCGGGCACCCGGGGCGGGTGCGGCGCGGGGCGCCTTGCTGGGCGTTTCGACCGGGCGGGGGCGGGCACGCGCGCTGCGGTCCACCGTCGGTGCGGTGCGGAAGCCGTCGTGCGGCGCCTGCACGATCGGCTCGTCGGGCGCGCCGCCCTTCAGCGTGCGGCGGAAGGCGACGACCTCATGCTGCTTGACCTCGCCGACGCCGCCGGCGGGCAGGTCGCCGAGCACGAACGGACCATAGCGCGTGCGGATCAGCCGGCTGACCTGCAGCCCCAGATATTCGAGCACGCGGCGCACCTCGCGGTTCTTGCCTTCGGTGATCGTGATCTCGATCCACACGTTGGCGCCGGTGCGCCGTTCGATATTGGCGTCGATCGATCCGTAGCGGATGCCCTCGATCTCGACGCCCTCGGCCAGTTCCTCGAGCTGTTGCTGCGTGACGTTGCCATAGGCGCGCGCGCGATAGCTGCGCTCGACGCCGGTCGAAGGCAGTTCGAGCTGGCGCTTGAAGCCGCCGTCGGTGGTCAGCAGCAGCAGCCCTTCGGTATTGAGATCGAGCCGCCCGACCGGCACCAGCCGCGGCAGGTCGTGGGGCAGGCGATCGTAGATCGTCGGCCGCCCCTTGGGATCGCGCTCGGTGACGAGCAGCCCGGTCGGCTTGTGGTAGAGGAACAGCCGCGTCGGCTCGGGCAGCGCTACCGGCTGGCCATCGACGGTGACGCCGCGCAGCGATTTCAGGATCGTCGCGGGCGTATCGAGCACCGTGCCGTCCACCGCGACGCGGCCCTCGGCGATCATCCGTTCGATCTCGCGGCGGCTGGCGACGCCGGCACGGGCGAGCAGTTTGGCGATGCGGTCGCCGGCGTTGGCACCGGTCTGGGTTTCGGGAGGTTGGGCCATGATCCGCCCATAACGCGCAAAGTGCGGGCAGAGCGAAATTATTTGCGTCGCTTGCCGTCGATACGCGTTATCTTGCGTGAGCGTAACAATCCATGGACGCCGGCAGGACGAGGGGCAGAGCGGGCGCATGTTGTTCGGGAAGAAGAAGCGACGGATCGAGCGGTTGCTCGTCGTGGAGGACGAACCGCTGATCGCGTTCGATACCGAACATGTCCTGACCGACGCGAGTTACGTCGTGGTAGCCACCGTGGATCGGGTTGCCGATGCGCTCGCCGTGCTGCGGTCGGGCGTGGGGATCGATCTGGTGCTGGTCGATGTCAGCCTTGCCGACGGATCGGGTCTCGACGTCGCGCGTGCCGCGGGCGAGGCGGGCGTGCCGGTGCTGTTCGTCACCGGCAATTGCCCGGTCGAGGCGGTGACGCTCGCCGCCGGGTGCCTCGCCAAGCCGTATCAGCAGCGCGACCTGATCGGTGCGATCGAGGCGATCGACGCGACGCTGGCGGGCAAGCCGCCCAGGCGCCTGCCGACCGGATTGCGATTGTTCGAGCGCGCCGCCGGCTGAGCCCATCCCCGCAAAGCCGCTGGTCGCCCGCGAAATTGGCGCTAGTGTCCCGCGCATGTTGACCGGCAGTAACCTGTATTTCCTGATCGTCGCGGCGATCGCCGTCCTGCTGATCGTCGCGATGCGACGGTCGACCGCCGTGCGCGCGAGACTGGCGCCGCTCGCGCCCTATGCGGAGCGTGGGCCGATCGCGGTGTTCTTCATGGGCATCTCATCGGGCCTCGCCTTCACGATGATCGGCGCGACGCTGACGACGCGGTTGAAGCAGGACGGGCTCGACAAGGCGACGATCACCGCCTTCACGCTGGGCTTCCTCGTCTACAACCTGAAGCCGTTATGGGCGTGGATGGTCGATGGCGTGACGCTGCCGCTGATCGGCCGGCTGGGGCAGCGCGTGTCGTGGGTGCTACTGTCGGGCGTGCTGGTGATCGCGGCGGTGACCAACCTCGCCTTCGTCGATCCCGCCGCCGATCTGCAGGCGACGATCATCGCCGCGATCCTGGTCGGGTTCGCCGGCGCGACCTACGATATCGTCATCGACGCCTATCGCATCGAGACGCTGGAGCCCAACCAGATGGGCGTCGGTTCGGGGATGACGCAATATGGCTGGCGGATCGGATCGGTGCTCGCCGGAGCGCTGGCGCTGGTGATCGCGGCGCGGTCGAACTGGCATGTCGCCTATCTCGCCTGCGTCGTCTTCGCCCTGCCGGCGATGATCGTCGCGCTGGTCCGCGGCGAACCGCATCGCCGGCGCGAACCGATCAAGCGCCATGGCGCGGCCGAGATCGTGGCTTCGATCGCCAACCCCTTCCTCGAATTCTTCCGCCGGCACGGCGCGTTCGTGATCCTGGCGTTCATCCTGCTGCACAAGATCGGCGATACGCTGGGGCAGCAGGCGCTGCGGCTGCTGCTCGACGACCTGCATTTCAGCAACGACGAGATCGCGTTGTACGACGTGATGATCGGTTTCTGGGCGTTCTGGATCGGCATCGCATTGGGGGGCGTGCTGTATGCGCGGATGGGTCTCAAGCGATCGGTGATGCTCAGCCTGGTGCTGATGATGGTGTCCAACGCCGGGTTCGCGCTGCTCGCCGGGGCGGGGCACAGCAACATCGGCCTGGCGGGCGCGATGGCGTTCGAGAATCTGGCGAGCGGCATCGGCGGCGTGACGGTGGTCGCCTATTTCTCCGCACTGTGCGACCTGCGCTTCACCGCCGCGCAATATGCGCTGATCTCGGCGGCGGCGAGCATCGTCGGGCGCGTGCTGACCGCGACGACCACGGGCAAGCTGGTCGACAGCTTCGGCTATGTCGCCTTCTACTGGGGCACGACCGCGGCGGCGTTGCCCGGCGTGCTGCTGTTCTGGTGGATGAGCCGGTCGGGCCTGATCGACCGTTCGATCGGTAGCGCCGGGGTCGCCGGCGAGGGCGACGTTCGCGCGGAGCATCCCGAAGACTAGGATCGATCGACATTCAGACGGGTGAACGACGATACGTCCTCCCCCCACGACAGGGCTATCGCATATGGCCGCGTGACAACCGGCAGCCTGGAATAGTTCGTCACCCCGGACTTGTTCCGGGGTCCACCGTGCCGCAAGCTTCGAAACGACAAGTTCGCCGAACCGTGGACCCTGGAACAAGTCCGGGGTGACGAAGGAATTGGGGAGCCGCCGGCCAATCACTCATATGCAATAGCCCTGCCCGCCAAAGGGGGCGGAATGTCTCTACGCCGCTGAATGTCGATCCCGCCTAGACGTTTAGTCTAGCGCATCTCCCGTTCGCCGTGAGCTTGTCGAGACGCATTGAGAGTTCCCCTGCTTCGACAGGCTCGGCACGAGCGGTGGCTGGGTCTGGATCAGCCCACCGCCTCGAGCACCGCCGCACGCAGTTCGGCGATGCCCATGCCGCCTTCGCTCGACGTCGCGAGGATATCAGGGTGGGCCGCCGGCCGCTTGCGCGCTTCCGCGGCGACGCTGTCCATCACGTCGGCGAGTTCGGTCGCTTTGACCTTGTCCGCCTTGGTGAGGACGAGGCGATAGCTGACCGCCGCCTTGTCGAGCATTTCGAGAATGTCGCGGTCGACGTCCTTGATGCCGTGCCGCGAATCGATCAGCACCAGCGCGCGCTTCAACGTATCCCGCCCGCGCAGGAAGTCGTTGACCAGGAACCGCCACTTTTTGACGACGTCCTTGGGGGCCTTGGCGAAACCATAGCCCGGCATGTCGACCAGCCGGAACGCCAGCGGCGCGCCGACGTCGAAGAAGTTGAGCTCCTGCGTGCGGCCCGGCGTGTTCGAGGTGCGGGCGAGGCCGTTTCGGCCGGTCAGCGCGTTGAGCAGCGACGATTTGCCGACATTGGAGCGGCCGGCGAACGCCACCTCGGGCACGACGGGTGCGGGCAGATGTTCGAGCGCGGGCGCCGATTTGAGGAAGCTGACCGGACCCGCGAAGGTCTTGCGCGCGTGCTCGATCAGCTCAGCCGAGAAGCCATCGTCCTCGGGAATGGCGATGTCCTCGCTCACTTGGCGGCCGCGATCTTGAGGTCGGGGTGGCGCGCGTAGAGCACGCGCTGCTGCAGGATCGCGAGGAAGTTCGACGCGATCCAGTAGACCTGCAGCCCGACCGGATAGCTCGCCATCACGAACATCAGCACCCAGGGGATGATCGCGAACACCTGCTTCTGCGTGTCGTCCATCGGCGCCGGGTTGAGCTTGAACTGGAAGTACATCGAGATGCCGAGGATGATCGGCACGACGCCGATCGCGATCATGTGCGGCGGGGTGAAGTGCAGGAAGCCGAACAGGTTGAGCGGGGTCAGCGGATCGGGCGCGGACAGATCCTTGATCCACGCGACGAACGGCTGGTGCCGCATCTCGATCGTCAGCATCAGCACCTTGTACAGCGCGTAGAAGATCGGGATCTGCAGCAGCGTCGGCAGGCAGCCGGCGACGGGATTGACCTTCTCCGTCTTGTAGAGCGCCATCACCTCCTGCTGCATGCGCGGCTTGTCGTCCTTGTAGCGCTCCTGGATCGCCTTCATCTTCGGCTGGATGCCACGCATCTTCGCCATGCTGGCGAACTGGCGCTGCGCGATCGGGAACATCAGGCCGCGGATGGTCAGCGTCAGCAGGATGATCGCGAGACCGAAATTGCCGACCATGCGGAACAGCCAGTCGAGATAGGTGAAGATCGGCTTTTCGACGATCTCGAACCAGCCCCAGTCGATCGCCTTGTCGAGCTTGGTGACGCCGGCGTCGTTCTCGTAATGCTGGAGCGCCTTCACTTCCTTGGCGCCCGCGAAGAAGCGGCTGGTCTGGGTCAGCGCGCGGCCGGCGGGCAGCAGCTTGGGTGCGAAGGCATAGTCCGCCTGATAGGCGGTGTTGGCGCCGGCGCGGAACTGGCCGTCGAACTGTGCCGCCTGATCGGGGACGAGCGCGGTCAACCAGTATTTGTCGGTGAAGCCGAGCCAGCCGCCGGTCGTGGTGAACTTCTCGGGCGCCTTGTCGAGGTCCTTGAACTTGGTGCCGTAATCGGCGCCGCCGCCATGGACCGCCATCGGGCCGGTGTGGATCTGCCACGTGCCGGGGTCCTTCGACACGCCGACGCGGTTGACGTAACCATAGGGCGCGACCGGCACCGGTGCGGCGCCGGCGTTCTGAACCGTTTGGCGAACGGTGAACATGTATTGGTCGTCGACCGACAGCTCGATCGCGAAGCGCTGACCCGTAGCGTTGGCGGCGGTCAGCGTCACCGGGCGACCGGGGGCCAGCAGCTGCGACGAGGCGGTCCACACCGCGTCGGCAGCGGGCGGTTTCAGCCCGTCGTCGCGCCAGCCGAAGCCGGCGAAATAGGCTTCGGGTGCGCCGGCGGGCGACAGCAGCCGGATCGGCGGCGAATCCTTGGCGATCGTTTCCTTGTACCTGACCAGCACGAGGTCGTCGATGCGCGCGCCCTTGAGGTTGATCGAGCCCTGCAGGGTCGGGGTCTGGATGCGCACGCGCGGGCTTTCGCCGAGCACCGCCTGGCGGCTGCGCGTCGCGGCGGGCGCGTCCGCGGTCGGATCGGCGGTCTTGGTGGTCACCGGCACCGACTTGCCGTTGACGATCTTCGTCACCGGCGGGTTGGCGACGGGGAAGAACTTGCCCTGGATCAGCGGCCAGGCGAACAGGATCACCGCCGCGATCACCGCGAACAGGACGAAATTCTGACGGTCTTTGTTCAAGGTCTCAGCCCCTTTTGCCGGTCGGGCGGCGTCTCATGGGACGGGATCGGGTCCGTACCCGCCCCAAGGATGGCAGCGCGCAATCCGCTTCGCCGCCAGCCAGCCCCCTTTGGCCGCGCCATAGCGGCGAAGTGCGGTGATTGCATAGGCCGAACACGACGGCTGGTAGCGGCAGGTCGGCGGCAGGATCGCCGATGGCCCCATCTGCCAGCCGCGCGCGATCAGGATCAGCAGCCGCGCGATCATCGGCGCGGCTTGCGCGGCCCGCGCGGTCGCGCCGGGGAATCCTCGCCACGGGCGATCTTGCCGAGCGCCTTGGCGAATTCCGCCTTGAGCAGCGCATGGTCGCGCTCGATCCCGCCGTCGCGACCGATCAGCACATGGTCGGCGCCGCGGATGCCGCCGGCGGGCAACAGCTCGCGCGCCAACGCCCGCAGCCGCCGTTTCATGCGGTTGCGGACGACGGCGTTGCCGATCTTCTTGGTGACGGTGAAGCCGACGCGGATCGCGGGATCGCCGTCCTTGCGGTCGTGCACCAGCAGGACGAATCCCGGCATCGGCGCACGCCGCCCGGCATTGGCCGCGAGGAAATCGCGGCGCTGCGTCAGCGTCCGTATCGCGGCATCGCCGACGGAAGCATGGACGTCGGCAGCACCGACGTCCGGCGTCACGGTTACGCCGACAGCTTCTTGCGGCCGCGCGCGCGGCGGGCGCGGATCACCGCACGGCCACCGACGGTCGCCATTCGCGAGCGGAAGCCGTGGCGGCGGGCACGCACCAGGTTGCTCGGCTGAAAGGTCCGCTTCATGATTCATTCCTCGAATACGTCGAAATAGAAAACGGCCGCCACGCGGGACGGCCTTGATGGCGTCGCGCTTACCGGGGCGAACCGCGGAAGTCAACGCGGGCGCAGTTTGTCGCGCGCGTGGCGACGAAGGGCGCTCCGCCGCCGCATCGCCCGATCGACCAGCCCGCCGATGCGCGGCCAGCGCCGCTTCGCGCGGGCGAACCGCACCTGCGCCCAGCGGGAATTGCGCAATACCAGCACCAGCCCGCCGGCGAACAGGAAGATGCCGCCCGGCCCCGGCAACGGCCCGACGATCCCCGCCGCCACGATCAGCAGGATGCCGAGCGCAAGCTGCAACGCGCGGCTGACGGGATGGCGATCGGTCATACGGCCTCAATTGGCGATGGTGCATTGCTTGCACAAGACACCTTGGAAAATCTTGGTTGATCGGTTCCCGCGCTTGCGAAAGCGGCTATGAACGCGGGCTGACGGGGGGACGGGCATGGCGGCGATCGTGCAGACGGTGGCGTATCTGGGGCTGGAGGCGCGCGGCGTCGAGGTGCAGGTGCAGCTCATCCCCGGCCTGCCCGCCTTCCACGTCGTCGGCCTGGGCGACAAGGCGGTCGCCGAAAGCCGCGAGCGCGTCCGCGCCGCGATCTCGGCGATGGGCCTCGCGCTCCCGCCCAAGCGGATCGTCGTCAACCTGTCGCCCGCAGACCTGCCCAAGGAAGGCTCGCACTTCGACCTGCCGATCGCGCTCGCGTTGCTGGGCGCGATGGGGGTGATCGACGTCGAGGGGCTGGCCGATTACGTCGTCGTCGGCGAACTCGGCCTCGACGGTCGCATCGCGCCGTCGCCGGGCGTGCTGCTCGCGGCGTTGCACGCGGGCGCGGAGGGCAGGGGCCTCGTCTGCCCCGCCGCGCAAGGCTCGGAAGCCGCCTGGGCCGGCTCGATCGAGGTGCTCGCCGCACCCGACCTGCTCGCGCTCATCAACCATTTCAAGGGCCATGGCCTGCTCGCCCAGCCGCAGCCGGGTGAGGTCGAACCCGCCGGCCACGGCCCTGACCTCGCCCAGGTGAAGGGGCAGGAGGTCGCCAAGCGCGCGCTGGAGATCGCCGCCGCCGGTGGTCACAATCTGTTGATGGTTGGCCCTCCGGGTGCGGGCAAGTCGCTGATGGCATCCTGCCTCCCCGGTATCCTGCCGCCACTCGACGCCGCCGAAGCGCTGGAGGTGTCGATGGTCCAGTCCGTCGCCGGCACGCTCGCCGGCGGTCGCCTCACCCGCGCCCGCCCGTTCCGCAGCCCGCATCACAGCGCGTCGATGGCGGCGTTGACGGGCGGCGGGCTGAAGGTGAAGCCGGGCGAGGTCAGCCTCGCGCATCTCGGCGTGCTGTTCCTCGACGAGCTGCCCGAGTTCCAGCGCGCCGTGCTCGATTCGCTGCGCCAGCCGTTGGAGGCGGGCGTGGTCAGCGTCGCCCGCGCCAACGCCCACGTCACCTTCCCGGCGCGCGTCCAGCTGATCGCGGCGATGAACCCGTGCCGCTGCGGCCATCTCGGCGACGCCAGCCTCGCCTGCGCCCGCGCGCCGCGCTGCGCCGCCGATTATCAGGCGAAGGTGTCTGGGCCGCTGCTCGATCGCATCGACCTGCACGTCGAGGTCGCTGCGGTCAGCGCCGCGGACCTTGTGCTGCCGCCGCCCACCGAAGGATCGGCGGAGGTCGCCGCGCGCGTGGCCGCGGCGCGCGCCATCCAGACGGCACGCTATGCCGGCGGACCCGCGCGGACCAATGCCGAGGCCGATGGCGCGCTGCTGGATACGGTCGCGACCCCCGACGACGCCGGCCGCCGCCTGTTGGCGCAGGCGGCCGAGGCGATGCGCATGTCGGCGCGCGGCTATACCCGCGTATTGCGCGTCGCGCGCACCATCGCCGATCTCGCCGGCCACGACGCGGTGGGCCGCGTCCACGTCGCGGAGGCGCTCAGTTATCGCCGGCGCGCGCCGACCGCCTGATCGCCAGGCGCGGCGGTCATTCCGAGGCGGGCTGGCGCTGGTTCATCAGCTCGATGCAATCGATGAGCAGCGCCGCGATCACGTGCTCGCCCAGCGCATCGGCTTCGGCCAACGCATTCGACAGCAGATCGCGCAATTCCTTGTGTTCGACCACCATGCCCGCCCCATCTGCAATGTCGTCGGACGGTACAGGGCCATCCGGATCGGTCCTTCACCTGTGTCAATCAAAGCCGGCATTATTCGCGCGCCATGCCGCTATGCGCTTGCGATGACGTCCGCCACCCGCTACCGGGCGACGCTTCGCTGCCCCTGTGGCGAAATTGGTAGACGCATTCGACTCAAAATCGAACGCCGCAAGGCATGCTGGTTCGAGTCCGGCCAGGGGCACCACTTTTCGTCAGAAACCGGATCGATCGGCGGCACCACCCGAAGGCGATGCCGCCCGACCGGTCAGGCCTTCTTGCGCGCGCGGTTCGGGGCGGCGGCGGCGGCGGTGTCCTCTTCCTCGTCGCGGTCTTCCTCGCCCGCCTCGGTCAGCGCCTCGCCGAGCGCGCGCAGCTTGTCTTGCCCGCTATCGGCCTTTTCGGCGATCCGCGTCGTCGCGGCGCCCAGCCGGTGGAGCAGGGCGTGGACGCGATCGGCGTCGGCTTCGTCCTTTTCCAGCTGTTTGCGCAGCGACGTGAGGTCACGCAGGATGCCCTTCGACCCCGGTACGTCGAGATCGGCGAGCGCGGCCTCCCAATCCTCGATCATCGTCACGCCCTTGGCGGGCTTGGTGCCGTCGAGCCCTCGATTGATGGCGTTCATCGTGCCTGCGAACTTTACGGCCATGCGGTGATCCTTCGTTAGTGCACCCCAACGATGCGACGACCAACGCATGCCTGCGGCGATCGGGTACGACCGATCGTGCGCGGTTCGTCGCGAAACGCGAAAGTGCTGCGGCGCGCGATCGGCGGGTCGTGCGTTATGGCATTTCCCTGAAGGCGGCTTGAGGCGCAGATGAAACCGATCCGATTTTGGCTTCCCTTACCCCTGTTGCTGACGCTGGTGGCCTGTGGCGCGTCTTCCGATGCTGCGGAAGAGGCGCCGGTCAACGTCACGCCGCCGCGCGCGGGCATCACGGCGACAACCGCACCGGCGCCCGTTCCGACGCCGCGCACCGTCGCGGCAGCGCAGTCCGATCGGCCGGTGTCCTGCGCCGCGCAGATCGGCGCGGCCGCCGCCGCCCGCCGCGCGGCGATCTGCCGCGACGTTTCGCCGGCGACGCATCCGCCGTGCAACGTCGCCAACAGCTGCGCGATGATCGACGACGAGATCGCGCGCAGCTGCGCGCTGTTCGACGGACAGGGCGCGCCGATGCAGGGCTGCGGGCCCGATCCCAAGAGCATGGAGGCGGCGGCGGACGTCGTGCGGCGCTATTATGCGGCGATCGGCGCGCACGACTATGCGACCGCGTGGCAGCAATGGGGCGACGACGGCCGGCCGGGACAGAGCTTCGCCGCGTTCGAGGCGGGCTTCGCGCATACCAGGTCGACGCGCGTGACGATCGGCCGCCTGCAACCCGGCGACGGCGCCGCCGGATCGATCTACCAACCGGTGCCGGTCACGGTCGAATCGACACTCGACGACGGTACGCACCAGCGTTTCACGGGGACGTATGTCGTGCGCCGCGTGAACGGCGTCGATGGCGCGACGCCGGGACAATTGCGCTGGCATATCGGCGATGCGAAGCTGGTGCGTGCGCCGGTTGGGTAGGGGAGGACGCGGTGTGGGGACGACGCTTTATCCCTCCCGCATTCGTCACCCCAGCGAAAGCTGGGGTCTTTCGCCATTAGGGAATGACGGTTCGTTCCACCGGGAGACCCCAGCTTTCGCTGGGGTGACGGTAAGAGAAGAAGGTGTTGGCGGCGGGACGCCCCCCCCACTACGTCCAGTACAACACCCGCGCGAACGGCAGCGTGTCGGCGATGCGGCGTTCGAAGAACCCGCGCAGCATCCGCATCGTCGCGGCGTCGTAGACCTGCTTCTCGCTGCCGAACTTGGTCCGCTTGGTGACGCGGTTCTGCGCGGTCATGTCGAGCGCCGACCCCGGATACCAGCTGTCGAGTACCGCCTTGGACCCCGTATTGAACCGGTGGGTGATGAGCTCGATCGTCAGGTCGAGCCCCGCCACCCCGGCCAGCACCGCGGCGACGTCGTCGACCAGCCCGCCATAGGCGTCTTCCCACCCGTCCGCGGCGATGATCGGGGCGATCGTCAGGCCGATCGGATATCCCGCTTCCGCCATCCGCCGCAGCGCCTCCAGTCGCTCGGCGACGGGCGCCGTCCCGCCTTCGAACCGCGCGAAGGCGCGCGGATTGATCGACGCGCGCATCCGCGTGCGGCCGCGATGCGCGATGCCGAGCAGCGGATCCACATCGGCGAACTTGGTGGTGAAGCGCAGCTGCGCCTCCGCCTCCCACTGGCCGAACCAGGCGATCGCCGCCGACAGCGATCCCGTCAACGGCTCCAGCGCCAGCGGATCGGTGTAACAGGAGGCCTCGAACGTCGTGCCCTCATGCGCGCGGGCGGCCGTGCGCGAAGTGATCGTGCCCCGGCCCAGATAGGCAGGAAGGCTGCCCAGGATCTCGTCGAGATTGGCATAGACGCGCGTGATCGGCGGCCCCTTCAGCGACCCCGCCAGATAGCAATAGCTGCAATGCGCCGGACAGCCCTCGGCCAGATCGACGCGCCAGTCGGCGCTCGGCGCGATCGGTTGCAGCCGCCGCTTCGACGGCGGCGCGACGACCAGCGCCAGCGTCGCCTTCGCCTCGGCATAGGCGCGGCGCGGATCGTCGGGCAGCGCGAGGGTGAGCCGGTCGCCCGGCAGCGCCACGACCTCGATACCGAGCGCCTCGGCACGGGCGATGATCGCACGACCGTGATCGAACGCCCGCGCCGCACGCGTCGCGATCAGCCGTCGCGGTCGCCAGCTGCGCGACGTCGGGGGCGATGATGCAGAGGAAATGTCCACCGTGACCGAACGAGCGGCGTGGGGGCTTGTTCACATCGCCGGATCGACAGCGACGGATGAGCGCCCCGCCTTTGGTGCTGTCCGTAGGACGGGGCGCTGGTCTCCGTAGTGACCAGTCCCCCGTGTGGGCGTTCATGCGCCGCACGACAAGCGCAAATCGCATTTCCCGCACGCCGGACCCGATGGGGGATGGCCACGATTACGCACGGCGGCTAGGCGAAGGAATGGACAACCGACCTTTGGTACGCCGGGCGATCCTGGTCATGCTCGCGATGCTCATGGTCGCGGTGGCCGGCATGCTCGCGCTGGGCGTCGCGCTCTACCGCGGCTGATCGGGCTCGGGCGGCGCGTCGTCGGTGCCCAGCCGCTCGGACCATTCCATCAGGTCGCGCGCCGCATCGCGATCGGCGGGGGAATCGAACACCGCATCCAGCGCCGGCGCCGCATCGAGCATGTACAGCAACGTCCAAAGCGCGAAGCGCCGCGCCGAATCGCGCTCCAGCCCCAGATCGACGCGCATATGCTCGATGCCCCCGGCGAGCGCGCCCGCCGGGACCGCCGACAGATCGGCGGTCCCGAAATAGCGGCGCATCTGATCGTCGAGGTCCATCCGGGGTCCTTATCCGGTCATCGCAGCGCCGCGGACTACAGCGTCTGCTGGCGCAACACCATTTCCGCCGTCTCGACGGTGGCGGCGAGATACGTTTCCAGCGCGGAGATCGCGCGCGGCGACAGCGTCAGCAGGTCGTTCAGGTCGCCCGTGCCGTCGCCCACCACCAGCCCGGTCGTCGATAGATGCTGGATCCAGCGCGCCATCACCGGCTTCGGACAGGCGAGCTGTTCGGCGATCATATGACCGGTCAGCCGCCGCCCCTCCGCATCCGCGACGAACAGCGTCAGCAGCGCCCCCCACGGCCATTCGCCGAACAGCTCGGCGGGCAGGATCGTCTGACGCAGCTGCCGGTTCGCGAGGATCGCGCGCGCGGCCTGGCCCAGCTGGTCCCCCGACCTCTTCAGCATCGCGCGTCGACGACCGCGTCCAGCGCGTCGAGCGCCTCGCACAATTTGGCCGCGAGCAGCGTCTGGCCCCATTCGGACGACGTCCGGATATGCTGCACCAGCTGGTCGCGCATGTCCGCGAATGCGGCCTGCCGCATGCCCGTGGCGCCGGTCGCGCCGTGCGGCCCCGCAAGCCCCGCCAGCGTCCGGACGACGCACGACGGATCGACCGGCTTTTCGTAGCGCGTCAAGTGCGCATAGCCGAGCGGCACGTCGGCGCGATCGTTGCCGGTGGTGAAGATGCACGGCGTGCCTTGCGCCAGCAGCCGGTCGACGACGGGATAGACCCGCTGTTCGCCCAGATGGATGTCGAGCACCGCGCCGTCGATCGCGCCCTCGCGGTCGATCAGCGCCAGCGCCTGGTCGACCGACGGCACCGGCCCCAGCACGACGGCGCCCGCCCGCTGCAGGTTCCGCTGCAACGCATCGGCCAGCATATATTCGTCCTCGACGACCAGAACCCGGCGGTTCCGAAGAAGTGCTTCATCCGTCATATGTTTTCCTTGCCCGAATGGTCCGATACCACGGGCACCGCGATCGTACAGTGCACGCCGTCCGCTGCGAAGGCATAACGGGTGCGTGCGCCCAATTGATAGGGCAGGGCGCGTTCGATCAGCTGGCGGCCATAGCCGCTGGCGTGCGGCCCCGCGTCGGACAGATCGACGCCGCTTTCGCGCCAGTCGACATCCAGCCAGCGGAGGTTGTCGTCGTCCGACACCATCCGCCACGACACCGCCAGCCGGCCGGTATCGCTCTTCAACGCGCCGTATTTCACCGCATTGGTGGCCAGTTCGTGCAGCGCCAGCGCCAGGATCTGGATCGATCCCGACCGCAGCGGCACGTCGGCGGGCCCGTCGAACGTCAGCTTCGTCGCCGCCTCGTCGCGATCGATCGCGCCGACCGCGAGCAGCTCGGATCGCAGCAGCTCGGCGAAGGTCACGCGCTGGCCGGCGCTGGCGTGCGACAACAGCCCCTGCACGCGGGCGAGCGCGGACAACCGGTCGTTGAACCGCCGTTCGAACGTCGCCAGCGAGGTGCTGCCGTCGAGCGTCTTGTCGCACAGCGAACGGACCACCGCGATCAGGTTGCGGGTGCGGTGCTGCAATTCGGATACCAGCACGTCCTGCCGGTTCTGCGCCTGGCGCAGCGCGTCGATGTCGTTGGACGTCCCCAGCCATTCGACGATCCTGCCTTGATCGTCGCGCACCGGCACCGCGCGGGTGCCGAACCAGCGATAGGCCCCGTCGGCGCGGCGCAGGCGGTGATCGACCGCGATGCCGCCGCTCGCCGGGGCCAGCGCCCAGGCGCGGCGCACCGCCTCGCGGTCGTCGGGATGCAGGCAGGCGATCCAGCCGCCGCCGTGGCTGTCGCGCTCCGCCTGTCCGGTGAAGGCAGTCCATTGCGGGCTCGCCCAGCTCCATTCGCCGGGCAGGATCGCGCGCCACAGCAATTGCGGCACACCCTCGACCAACGCGCGCATCCGCCGCTCGTCGTCGAGCACGCGCTGCTCCAGCCGTTTGCGCATGTCGATGTCGATGTTCATGCCCAGCCACTTCTGGATCTCGCCGGCATCGTCGAGCAGCGCGATCGCGCGGGCGTTCATCCAGCGATAGTCGCCGTTTTTTGCGCGCAGGCGATATTCGATGTCGACCGCATCGCCCCGGTCGCGCGCCGTCTGCCATTTCGCCAGCGAGGCGGCGCGATCATCGGGATGGATCGCATCGGTCCAGCCGAACCCCAGCCATTCCTCATAGGTTTGCCCGGTATAGGCGCGCCAGCTCGGGCTGTCGGACGCGACGCTGCCGTCGGGCGGCGTTTCCCATGTGGCGACAGCGATCCCCTCGACCAGCAGTTGCGCGCGCGCCTGCGCCTCGCGGAAGCGGACGTCGCTGCGGCGCAGATGGGCTTCGGTGCGGGCATGATCGACCGCGGCGCGCAGCCGTTCGGCGCTTTCGCGCAGCAACGCGATATCGCCGGGCGTCCATTCGCGTGAACCGGCGTCCCAGACGGCGAGCGCAGCGGTCAATCGTCCACGTTTCATCACGGGCACGACCAGGCGACTGCCGGCGGAAAGCTCCCTTGCGTCATCTGCCGCGACGATCCGCCCGGCGCGCAACTGCGCCAGATCGGCACCGATCCGCTCGACGGGATGTACGCCGGACAGGCCGGTGGCCTCGACCGGGCGGTGATCGGCATCGACGACGATCTGTTCGACGCCGGCGGTGACGACGATCTCGCCGTACGCGCAGCGATCGACGCCGAGCGCCTCCGCGACCAGATCGACCGCCCGCTGCTGGATCGCGACCGGATCGTCGAGCGCGGTGATCGCGTCGCTCAGCCGCAGCAGGAACGCCTGTCGCTGCTGGCTTTCGTGCAGCGTCTCGGCACTACGCTTCAGCATATCGATGTCGCTGATGACGCTCGCCTGTCCGGCGACGCGCCCTTCGGCATCGCGGATCGGGGTGGTCGCGACCCGGACCCAGATCTCCGCGCCGCTATCGTCGGTGAACAGCATCTCCTGCCCCGGCACGACGCTCTCTCCCCGCTGCGCGCGGGCGCCCGGGAACTCGCTGGGGTCGAGCGGGCGCTGGTCGCGGTCCCAGCCGCGCCACCGCCACGTGCGCTTCGCATCGCGCGACGGCATGACGCCGGTCGGGCAGAAGCGGTGATATTCTGCATTGGACGCGACGATCCGCCCGTCCATGTCGAGCATCGCCACCCCGACAGGCACGCTGTCGAACATCGCGGCGAGCCGCGCATCGCTGGCGCTCAACGCGGCTTCCGCCGCTGCCAGCCGCTGCCGGAGGTCCGCGATCTCTGTCTGCTCGTCCATGGCGCATCAACGCACGACCGCGCGAAGGATGCCAGTGCCGATCGCCCGCTCGCGCGACGCTACGACGCCCGCTTGGCGCGCTGATAGCGGAAGTTGGTTCATTCCCAGTCCGTCAGTGGATATTTCCGTGTCGTCGGAACACTCGAAAAGGGAAGCGTGATGCAGCAGCCGATCGACATCCACGGCGGCCTGGACGGCGTGCTCGACGGGCTGGAGCGCGCGCGGCTCGACTGGCGCCGGAGCCATGCCCGCCACGCCGAGCGTGGCATCGCGTTTCCGTCGCGCCGCGCGCTGGAACGCATCCTGCGCGAATTGGGCGCGGCGCTCTTCCCGCTGCGCCTCGGGCCGCCCGAACTGACCGCGGGCAACGAAAATGCGTGGGTGGCGGCGACGCTCGAATCGACGCTGTCCCAGCTGGCGGCGCAGATCGGCCTCGAGCTCCGGATCACCCATCCCGGCATCGCCAGCCACGACGAGGGGCTGGAGGCCGAACGGATCATCGGCGCGTTCGCCGCCGGCCTGCCCGGTATCCGCCGCCAGCTCGATGGCGATGTCGAGGCGGGCTATGCCAACGATCCCGCGGCGCGCAGCGTCGACGAGGTGCTGCTGTCCTATCCCTCGCTCGCGGCGATCATCCATCACCGGCTGGCGCACGCGCTGCACGCATTGGGCGCGCCGCTGGTCGCCCGCGTCATCGCAGAGGTCGCGCATGCCGAGACGGGAATCGATATCCACCCCGGCGCCCGGATCGGCCGCGATTTCTTCATCGACCACGGCACCGGAATCGTCATCGGCGAAACCGCGATCCTCGGCGATCGTGTCCGGCTCTACCAAGGCGTGACGCTGGGCGGGGAGCCTGCGGTGGCGGCCGGGACTGATCGGGCGGTCAGGCCGGATGCCCGTCGCCATCCGCGGATCGAGGACGATGTCGTGATCTTCGCAGGCGCGGTCCTGCTCGGCCCGCTGACGGTCGGCGCACGCTCGCGGATCACCGGCAATGTCTGGCTGCGCGACGACGTGCCGCCCGACAGCATCGCCGAAGCCGCCAGCCCCGTCATCCGGCCGATCCGCTCGACGGACTAAGTGGCCCAATTCGCTGCGTACTATCGATATGTCAGTGATTGCGACGCGCCTGCGGCGTTCCACGATGCCATCGCAACGCTGGTGACCCCTACGAGAATCGAACTCGTGTTTTCGCCGTGAGAGGGCGACGTCCTAACCGCTAGACGAAGGGGCCGTGCGCGGTCGAGGGGCGCGTCTAGGCGGGGGCGGGGGGAGCGTCAAGCGACTTCTTGGCGCTCCCCGAAATTGGCGATCAGGCAGCGGCCTTGCGGCGTTCCGCCATCTCTTCGTTGAGCATCTCGGCGAGCAGGAAGGCTAGCTCCAGGCTCTGCCCGGCGTTGAGGCGCGGGTCACAATGCGTGTGGTAGCGGTCGGCGAGGCTCTGTTCGGTGACGTCGATCGCGCCGCCGGTGCATTCGGTGACGTTCTGCCCCGTCATCTCGGCATGGATGCCGCCGGCGTGCGTGCCCTCGGCGCGGTGGACGGCGAAGAAGCCGCGCACCTCGGCGAGGATGCGGTCGAAGGGGCGCGTCTTGTAGCCGGTCACCGCCTTCACCGTGTTGCCGTGCATCGGGTCGCAGCTCCACACCACCGGATGGCCCTCGCGCGTCACCGCACGGACCAGCTTGGGCAGCGCGGCCTCGATCTTGTCGTAGCCGTAGCGGGTGATGAGCGTCATCCGCCCCGGCACGCGGCCGGGATTGAGCGTGTCGAGCATGCGCAGCAGCGCGTCGGGGTCCAGGCTGGGGCCGCACTTCACGCCGATCGGATTGCCGATGCCGCGCAGGAATTCGACGTGCGCCGAGCCCTCGAAACGGGTGCGGTCGCCGATCCACAGGAAATGCGCGGACGTGTCGTACCAGTCGCCGGTCAGCGAATCCTGCCGGGTCAGCGCCTGTTCGAAGGGGAGCAGCAAGGCTTCGTGACTGGTGTAGAAATGCGTCTGCGCCAGCTGCGGCACGGTTTCGGGATCTATGCCGCAGGCGGCCATGAACTCGAGCGCCTCGCCGATGCGGTCGGCGGTCTCGGCATATTTCTTCGTCCACGGGCTGCGGCCCATGAAGTCGTGTGTCCAGCGATGAACCTGATGGAGGTTGGCATACCCGCCTTGCGCGAAGGCGCGCAGCAGGTTGAGCGTCGCCGCGCCTTGCGAATAGGCACGGATCATCCGCTGCGGATCGGGGATGCGGCTTTCGGGGGTGAAGGCGATGTCGTTGATATTGTCGCCGCGATAGCTCGGCAGCTCGACACCATCGATCGTCTCGTTGGGGGCGGAGCGCGGCTTGGCGAACTGGCCCGCCATCCGGCCGAGCTTCACGACCGGAAGCTTCGAGGCGAAGGTGAGGACGACGGCCATCTGCAGGATCACCCGGAACGTGTCGCGGATGTTGTTGGCGCTGTGCTCCGCGAAGGATTCGGCGCAGTCGCCGCCTTGCAGCAGGAACGCCTTGCCCTCGGCGACCTTGGCCAGTTCGGCGGTCAGGTTGCGCGCTTCGCCGGCGAAGACCAGCGGCGGAAAGGTCGCCAGCGTGTCGGTCGCGCGGGTCAGCGCGGCGGCGTCGGGATAGTCGGGAAGCTGGCGGGCTTCGGCGCGGGTCCAGCTGTCGGGGGCCCAGTTCGCGGCCATGATATTATCGTCCTTCGGGTCTAAACGTGGCGCGACATGCGCCCAAAACGGTTTTCGCGCAATGAAGGAAGGCTTGGGGGCGGGATGGCCGGGGTGGCGGTGGCGGCGAACGTGGTTTCGTCGGCGGGTGGGCTGTTCTAGGGTCGGCGTCATGAAAGCCCTGTTCCTGCGCGCCGCGGCGTGCGTGTCGCTGATGCTCGTCGCCATGCCGGCCACCGCGGGCGAGGATGTCGCCGCGACCTTCGCCGCGTTGCGCGATGTCGACGGGCGGATGGCGGGGATCGCCTATCGCCTGACCACCGCCAACGTGTCGCTGTGCCGGGATCGCGCGCCGACCCCCGGCTGGGCGATCCATGCCATCGGCCAGTATGACCCGGCGTTGCGCGAGCAGGCGCGGCGCAGCTTCGGGTTCGAGGCGCCGATCGCGGTCGAGGCGGTGGTGCCGGGCTCGCCCGCCGCAACGGCGCTGGTGCGGCCGGACGATTCGATCGTGTCGGTCGATGGCCAGCCGGTGGGTGAGCCGCCCGCGGGCAAGACGACGAGCAGCGCGGCGCGCGATGCGGCGGTCGAGCGGATCGCCGGGCTGCCCGCGGATCGGCCGTTGCAGGTCGGACTGTTGCGCGACGGGCGGACGCGGATGGTGAGCATCGCGGCGTCGCCGGGGTGCCGCAGCGCGTTCGAGGTGCTGCTGGGACCGGGAATGGACGCCTCGGCGGACGGGCGGATCGTGCAGATCGGGGTGCGCTTCTTCGAACGCTACAGCGACGACGAGGTCGCGGTCGTCGTGGCGCACGAGCTGGCGCACAACATCCTGCACCATGCCGCACGGCTGGAGGCGGCGGGGGTCAAGCGCGGGCTGTTGTCGGAGGTCGGACGCAACGGACGGCTGTTCCGGCTGACCGAGGATCAGGCGGATCTGCTGGGGCTGCACCTGCTGCGCAACGCCGGCTACGATCCGCAGAGCGCGGTGCGCTTCTGGCGCGAGCATGGCGGCGACGTCGACGGCGGGCTGTTCCGCAGCCGGACGCATCCCTCGTCCGCGGCACGGGCGAAGGCGCTGGAGGCGGAGATCGCGCGGATACCGGCAGGGGCGGGGCGGCCGTACGTGCCGCCGATCGTGGCGGAGGCGGGGCGGCCGCTGGAGTAAGCGGCTGGCTTGCCGATCGCTCGCAATGACGGAATGGGATAGGGACGGGAGCCCTCAATACCCCGCGTCGAGGTCGGCGACGTTGCGCATCGGTTCGCCGGCAAGGAAGGCGCGCAGATTGTCCAGGAACAGCGCGGCGCCGCGCTGGAACATCGTCGTCTGGCTGCGGCCGGACAGATGCATCGTGACCATGCAATTGGGCGCGGTCCACAGGGGGTGATCGGAGGGGAGCGGTTCGGGATCGGTGGGGTCGAGGACCGCGCCGGCGATCGTCCCGTCGCGCAAGCCGGCGAGTAGCGCGTCCTGATCGACCATGTCGCCGCGGGCGATGTTGATGAGCCAGGCGGAGCGCTTCATGCTCGCAAGTTCGTCCGCCCCGATCAGCGTCTTGGTCGCGTCGGTAGAGGGGGCGGCGAGGACGACCCAGTCGTAATCGCCTAGCCTTGCGCGCCAGGCATCGGGCGTGAGCGTCCCGTCGCGGCCCGAGCGGGTGACGCCGGTGACGTCCATGCCGAACGCCGACAGCCGCTCGCCGATCAGGCGGCCGATCGTGCCATAGCCGACGACCAATGCCTTGGTGCCGTCGAGTTCGATCTTGCCGGGCGCATCGGCCAGCCAGTCGTGGCGGTCGGCGGCGCGGACGACCCGATCGAAACGCTTGGCGGCGGCGAGGATGCCAAGGATGGCATATTCGGCGACCGCGACCGCGTTGATGCCGGCACCGTTGGTCAGCGTGACGTTCCGCTCTCGCAGCAGGTCGAGCGGGAAGGCGTCGAGGCCGGCGTAGATCGTCGATACCCAGCGCAGCTTCGGGCCCGACGCGCGGATCGCCGCTTCGGTCAGGCGGGTCGGCTGCATGTCGACCCAGGCGATCTCCGCGTCGGCGATCATCGCCTTCGCTTCATCGGGCGAGGTGAACCACGCTGGCTCGATGTCGGCGGGCAACTGCGGTTCGAGCAGACCGCGGGCGATGGCGGGCAGGACGGCCTTCATACGGTCACCTTCCAGTCCCAGCCCAGCGGATCGCCGTCCATGACCTCGACACCAAGCGCGGCGAGTTCGTCGCGGATCGTGTCGGAGCGGGGAAAGTCCTTCGCCGCGCGCGCCTCGCGGCGGTCGGCGAGGCGGGCGGCAATACCGGCTTCGTCGATCCGGGCATCGGCAGGACGGACGCGCAGGTCCTCGCGCGACAGGTCAAGCAGGTTCAGCCCGAGTACCGCATCGAAATCGGCAAGCGCGGCGAGGCGGTCGGCGGGGCCGACCTTCTTGTCGGCGAGCAGCTCGTCGAGGATCGGCAGCGCTTTCGGCGTATTGAGATCGTCCGACAGCGCGGCGTCGAGCCGTTCGGCATACGGCGAGGCCGATGCCGCGCCCTTGGCATCGCCGCGGACACGCAGCGCGGCCACCGTCTGGACGAGCCGTTTCAGCCGGGTCTGCGCCGCCACGAGATTGTCCCAGCTGAATTCCAGTTCGCTGCGGTAATGCGCCTGCAGGCACATAAGGCGATAGGCGAGCGGGTGGAAACCGCGTGCGACGAGCGTCGGCAGCGTCAGCGTCTCGCCCGACGATTTCGACATCTTGCCCGTCCGGTCGACGAGGAAGTTGTTGTGCATCCATAGGCTCGCGCCGGTGTCGGCGGTGCCGCCGATCGCCTGGTTCTGTGCGATCTCGTTGGGGTGGTGGATCTCGCGATGGTCGATGCCGCCGGTGTGGATGTCGAAATGGTCCCCCAGATACTGGCGGCTCATCACCGAACATTCGAGGTGCCAGCCGGGGGCGCCGCGGCCCCACGGGCTGTCCCATTCCATCTGGCGGTTCTCGCCCGGTGCGCTGGTGCGCCAGATCGCGAAGTCGGCGGCGTGGCGCTTGCCCGCGACGGTGTCGATGCGGCCCTCCGTCGGACCTTCGTCGCGCGTGCCGGCGAGGCGGCCATAGTCGGGGACGGTCGAGGTGTCGAAATAGAGGCCGTCGGGCAGGCGGTAGCAATGCTTGTCGGCGATCGCCTCGCCGAACGCGATCATGCCGGGGACGTGATCGGTGGCCAGGGGAAAACGCGCGGGATCGCGGACGTTGAGGTCTTTCAGGTTCGCCTTGAACGCCTGCGTATAATGCGCGGCGACCGCCCAGATGTCGCGGCCGCTGGCCTTGGCCGCGGCCTCCATCTTGTCGTCGCCGGCGTCGGCGTCGCTGGTCAGGTGGCCGACGTCGGTGATGTTGATGACATGGGTCAGGCCATGACCCTTCCACGTCAGCACCCGGCCGAGCGTGTCCGTGAAGAGGTAGGCACGCAGGTTGCCGATATGCGCATAGTGGTACACCGTCGGCCCGCACGAATAGATACGGACGTTCGCGGGGTCGGCGGGCTGGAACAGCTCGAGGCTGCGGGTCAGGCTGTTGTAGAGCGTCAGCGGCGTCATGGGCACGCCTTAGCGCGAGCCGCACGACGCCGCCAATGGCTTTACCGCGCCAGGCCGATGACCGCGCTGCCGGTATAGCCGTTCGCCACGCTGCCTGTCAGCACCGGCGTCTGCTGCGCGATCTGCGCCGCGCTGTTGTCGCCGAAGACGTTGTCGCTCGCCAATGTGATGCGCGCGAAATTGGTCGCGCTCGCCGGATAGGTCGCGGTGTCGGCGTAGACGGTGTTGCACGCCGCCGCTGGCAGCGCGAGCTGCGACACCAACGCGGCGTAGCGGCCGCTCGTCGCGGTCGCGAGGGTGGAGAACACCTCGAAATGGATGTGCGGCCAGCGGCCCGAATAGCAGCCGGGCACGATCATCGTGAAGGTCACCTGCCCATTGGCATCGGTGACCTGGATGCCGCGCAGATAGCTTTCGGCGGCGACGGTATAGAGCGAATAATTGCCCGACCGGTCGCAGCACCAGATATAGACCGCATAGCCGGCGAGCGGCGCGCAGGTCGCGTTGACGTTCACCACGGTCAGCGTCAGCGTCAGCTTGACCCCGGTCGCGACGGTGGTGGTGCCGAGGAAGCTTGAACGGATGTCGCTGCGCACGATGCCGCTGGCGGTCAGCGCGTTGCTGGTCGACCCCGACGACGTGTTGGTGCCGTCGGCGGGGTAGGGGCCGTTGGTCTCGGTCGGATCGACGATGCAGCCGCTCGCCGTCGCCGTCGCCGTCGCGGTGGGGGTGGGCGTTGCCGTCGCGGTCGGCGTGGGGGTGGGCGTGGCGGTGCCGGCGACGACCGCGACGCTGCCGCTGTCCGTGCCGCTGCCGCCGCAGCCGGTGACGAGCGCGGCGGTGCCTGCGCCGGCGAACCATTTGAGCGCGCGGCGGCGCGCGACCAGCGCCGCGATCAGCGGCAGGTCTTGGGCGAGGCCGTGGCCGTGCGGATTGGGGTCGTGGTGGTCCGTCATGTTGCCCTCCCGGTCGAATGTCGCGACCGGGATGGCGGGGTCAGATCACCGTGATGTGTCCGGCGGAGGGGCCAATGGTGCGGCGTGTTGCAACGGATGGCGTTCAGCGCGGGGCGAACCCGCCCAGCCCGCGCAGATATTGCATGCGGATCGGCACGACGGTGATCCCCGCCCCGGCGTCGACGATCGCCTGCGCGAACGGCGGCTTGCTGCGCCCCAGCGGACGGTTGGCGGGGAAGCCGACGCCGTCGCTCCAGAACGAGAACTTGTCCTTTCCCGTACGGTTGTGGCGGAGCAGCAGCGCGTAGCGGCCGGCGCGCGGGACACGGACGCAGATCGAGACGTCGCCGCTCGCCGGCACGCGGGCGCGGGTGCGGCGGAAGGCTTTGCCCTCGCGCACCAGATCGGTGTCGTCGCGCAGGAAATCGGCTTCGGTCCCCGGATAGAGTTCGAGCCAGATCTCGCCCTGCCGGTCTTTCAGGCCCTGGACGTCGACCTGGATCGCGGGGCCGCGGCCCGCCCTGCAGAGCGCGGCGTCCTCGCCGATCGTCTCGGCGGCAGCGGGGGTGGCGAGAAGGAGCGCGAGGAGAAGGCGGATCATCACGGATAGACGACGCCGGACGGCGCGATCCGCAGCGGCAGGTCGCGGCGCAGATAGACGAGCAGGTGCGCATTCTCGCGAGGCACGGACAGCACCCGGCGGTAGCGGGTGGCGAGCGCCTGCGTCATCAGGCCCTGCGTCGCCGGGTTCCACGGCGCCATGGGCTCGTCCATCGTGACGATCACCGGCGGCCGGCCGGCAAGGATGCGGCGGACCTCCGCTACCTCGTCCGCGCCCGACGCACCGCGTTCGGACTCGTAGGCGAGCGTCGAGGGGAAGGCGTAGCGCGTCGGAATGCATGCCCGGGCGAGATGGTAGAGGATGGCGTCGCCGGCGAAGACATAGGGGCATTCGCCGCGGTCGTTCGCTGCCATCACCTGTGCCACGGCGCGCGCCGAGGCGGCGTCGGTCGGTGGCAGCATCACGCGCGCGACGAACAGGATCAGGCCATAGCCGATCACCGCGAACGGCGCCGCGCGCCAGCGGCCGAGCACGGGGGCGGCGATCATTGCCAGCGGCACCATCAGCGGCAGCGCATAATGGTCGAAGAAGGCGCCGATCATCGCGAAGGCGACCAAGGCCGCGGCGAGCCAGCCCCAGACGATCCGCCGCTCCGCCGATCCGGGCCGCATCCGCGCGGCGAGGACGGCGCAGGCGATGAACGGCAGCAGCTGCGCGGTGGTGCCGGCGAGGCGCGCGGCGATCTTGGCGGCGGGATAGCCCTTGCGCAACGCGACCGAGGCGAAGTTGGAGAACCAGAAGGCGTCGAACACTGCCGGCCCGCGCCGCCAGTAATCGCCGACGACGATCCCCGTCGGCAGCAGCCCGAGCAGCGCCCACAGCACCGCGGCGGCGACGATCAGGCCGATCGATCCGCCCGCGCGGCGCAGATACCAGAGGTGGGCGAGGCCGAAGAAAGCGCCCTCCACCACCGGCGTATATTTGGTCTGGATCGCGAGCCCGGCGAGCAGGCAGGCGGCGGCACCGTTGGCGACGATCGCGCCCGTCGCTTGGGCGGCGGCGAGCTGCGGCAGGCGCAGCGTCAGCACCGCGGCGCCGGCGGTGAACAGATTGTAGAAGACCGGCGACTGCCCGCCGCGGCCGCTGAGCAGCGACAGCCACAGGATATAGGCCGCTGCCGCCGCCAGCCCGCCGAGCGGCGTCGCGCCGAGCTTCATGCCGCCGCGCGCGACCAGCCACGCGGTCGCCGCGGCGAACAACGTCGCGACCAGTTGATAGGCGAGGATGCCATCGCCGGGCAGCAGCCGGATCGCCGCGAAGATCGCGAACAGCCCCACCGGCTTGCGATCCCACAGGTCGACATAGGGCAGCGCGCCGTGCAGCATGCGATCGCCGACGAGCAGATAATATTGCTCGTCGACGTGGATGATCGGATTGCCGAAATCGCGGGCGCGAATCAGAACCGCCCAGCCGAGCAGCAGCGCGAAGCCAAGCCATCCGCCCCACCGCCCCGCCGTGCCGCTTCGCCCGCGCGCTTCGCTCCATGCCTGCATCGCGCGGCTCATAGGAGCGGCGCGCGCACCCGTCATGCGACATTTTTCGTGGGGCCCGGTGTGGATCGGACGCCCCCGTGTCGTCTGTTCATCAGGATCGCATGCGGGGGATGCAGCGAACCGGCGAAGGGCTTGCGGGGGCATCATGTATCTCATCACCGATCAGGACCGGTTCACGCCGACCGACGCCGGCGCGTCGCGTGCCGCGCGCCGGACGGGTCGCGGGCCGGCGCCGCTGTGGACGGTGCTGATCCCCTTCTTCAACGAACGCGATTTTCTGGCCCAGACGATCGCCAGCCTTGCTGCGCAGAGCGTGCCGCTGACGATGATCCTCGTCGACAACGGCTCGACCGACGGCAGCGCCGATGTCGCGCGCGCGGCGATCGAGGCGCACGGGGTCGACGCGCTGGTCATCACCGAAACCACGCCGGGCAAGGTCAGCGCGCTGCGCACCGGGCTCGGCTGGGTACGCACGCGCTATGTCGCGACCTGCGACGCCGACACGCTCTATCCGCCGCACTATCTCGCCGAGGCGCAGCGGCTGCTGGCGCACGACGGCTGCGTCGTCGCCGGCGCCTATTTCGTCGATCCGGGCGCGGACCAGGCCGCGCTCGATGCCGAGGCGCGACGCATCCTGACGGGCGCGCGATTGCTGCCGCGGCAATGCCATGCAGGCGGCGCGGGCCAGTGTTTCGACGTCGCCGCGCTGCGCGCGGTCGGCGGCTTCGATGCCGCGATCTGGGGCTATATCCTCGAGGATCACGAGGTCATCCACCGCACGATGACGCAGGGCACGATGCTGTATTCGCGCGACCTGTGGTGCATGCCCTCGCCGCGCGAGCGCGACCGCGCCTCGATCCGCTGGACGCTGTTCGAACGGCTGGTCTATGCGGCGACCGCGCCCTGGGCGGGCAGCTGGTTCTTCTACCGCTTCCTCGCGCGCCGGCTGCAACGGCGCCGGCTGATGAGCGTCCAGATGCGCGAACGCGCCTTTCAGACCGCCACCGTCCCGCAGGCGACCAGCGAAAGGCCGGCCTATGCCTCGTCTCATCCTGTGCGCTGACGATTTCGCCTTCTCGCGCGAGGTCAGCGAGACGATCGCCGCGCTGGCGCGCGAGGGGAAGCTCAACGCGACCAGCTGCATGACGCTGATGCCCGGCTGGATGGAGGATGCCGCGCTGCTGCGCGACCTGCCGCGCCACGTCGAGATCGGCCTGCACCTGACGCTGACCGGCGAACGGCCGCTGACCGCGATGCCGATGCTGGCGCCCGACGGCATGTTACCCGAGATCGACCCATTGGCGCGGATGGCGTCGCGCGGGCAGGTGCCGCTGGACGAGATCGCGGGCGAAGTCGCGGCGCAGTTCGACGCCTTCGTCGCAGCGATGGGCCGCGCGCCCGACTTCGTCGACGGCCACCAGCATTCGCACGCGCTGCCCGGCATCCGCGACATCGTGCTGTTCGAAACCGCCAACCGCGCGCCGAAGGCATGGGTGCGCGACTGCGTCGATCGGGTGGCTGCGATGCTGGCGCGGCCGTTTTCGGGCAAGGCGATCGGCAGCGCCTATCATTCGCGCGGGTTGCGCGATGCCGCGGCGCGCTATGGCCTGCGCTGCAACGACAGTTTCGCGGGTCATTACGATTTCGCCAGTGATTACCGTAACTTGTTTCCTCGCTTCCTGCGCAAGGCGGGCGGCATGCACCTCGTCATGTGCCATCCCGGCGCGGGCGTGCGGCCCGGCGATGCGATCGCGAAGGCGCGCCCGCGCGAGGCCGATGCCTTGCGGAAATGGTCGATTGCGGACATGGCGGCAGCCCAGGGGCTGGCGTTTCCGGCCTGAGATGAGGGACTTGAGCGCAGATTGGCGGACGGACGCACGCCTGACGGACATGCCGCCGCGGGGGGACTGCGTGCGGTCTTCCTCCAACAGCGCGCCATGCTGTTGCGCCTGCTCGCCGCGCGGCTGGGCAATCGCGACGATGCCGAGGATGCGCTGCAGGACATGTGGCTGCGGCTCGACCAGCTCGCCAGTCAGCCGATCGCGCAGCCGGCCGCTTTCCTCTATCGCGTCGCCAGCAATCTCGCGACCGATCGCCGCATCGCGGGTGCGCGGCGCGGGGCGCGCGATGCGGCGTGGCTCGCCGACCAGCCGGGCGCGGACGATCTGCCCGACGCCGAACGCACGCTCGTCGCGCGCGACGCGCTGCGGGTGGTCGAGCAGGCGATCGACGCCATGCCCGACCGGATGGGCCGCGCGCTGCGTCTGTTCCGCATCGAAGGGCGCGGCCAGCGCGCCATCGCCGAAGAACTGGGCATCAGCGTGAGCGGCGTCGAGAAACTGCTCGCCCGCGCCTATCGCATCATCCACGCGCGGATCGCGGAGGATGCTGCGGATTCGCCCGGGGCGCATCGTCATGACGATGGAAGGGGCCATCGCCAGTGAATCGCACCGCAGCGCATATCGTCGATCAGGCGATCGCATGGCATCTGCGCCAGGATGAGATGGCCGCGGACGACTGGGCCGCGTTCGTCGCATGGCTGGAGGCGGACGCCGCGCATGCCGAGGCGTTCGATGCGATCGCCGTGCAGGACCGGCTGATCGCGCAAGTCCCGTTCCCGGCCGAGGCACCGGCGATCGTCGCCGCCAACGACGACCAGCCGCGACGCTGGTGGCCGCTCGCCGGCGGGGCCGCGATCGCGGCGGCGCTGGCCCTGTGGCTGGTACCGGTCGCGACCGCGCCGCGGCTGGCCGCCAAGACGTTCACGACCCGCGACGGCGAGCGCCGCGATGTGCGCCTCACCGACGGGACGCAGATCGCGATGAACGGCGGCACGACGCTGCGCCTCGATCCCGCCGATCCGCGCAGCGTCCGGCTGGAGCGCGGCGAGGTGACGTTGCACGTCGTCCACGACGCCGCGCATCCGTTCACGCTGCGGGCCGGCGATCAGGTGATCCGCGACATGGGGACGACGTTCGACGTCACCCGCGGCGACGGCGGGCTGTCGGTCGCGGTCGCCGAAGGATCGGTGCTGTTCCAGCCCGATGGCGCGGCGGTTACGCTGGCGGCGGGACAGGCGCTGACGATGACGCGCGGCGGGCGGATCGTCCGCGGCACGATCGCGCCCGAAGCGGTCGGCGGCTGGCGCGACGGCCTGCTCGGCTTCGATGCCGCGCCGGTCGCGGAGGTCGCCGCTGCCTTGCGCCACCGCTACGGGATCGATGTCAGACTCGCCGGCGACTTGTCGAAACGGCCGTTTACCGGCATGGTCCACGTCACGGGGGCTGCCGATCGCGACATACCGCATCTGGCCGATCTGATCGGGGCGACATGGCGGCGTGACGGCGAAGGGTGGGTATTGGCGGAGCGCGCGAACCCCGCGCCTTAGGTTCGCACCGGTCCTGATCGCCCTCGCCGCCGTCACGCCGGCGGTTGCTGCGGCCGAATCGGATCGCACCGTCGCGATCGCGCTTACGCCCATGACGCTCGATCGTGCGGTGCTGGCGCTGGCCCGTGCGGGCGGCGTCGATATCGTCAGTACCGAACCCGGCCTGCGCACCGTCCGCACCCGGCCGCTCGCCGGCCGGATGACGATCGCGCGCGCGCTCGACCGCCTGCTGGCGGACACCGGCTATCGCGCGGTGGCCGGGCGGGCGGGGGGGTATCGTATCGTCGCCACACCGCTGCGCCGGCCACGGCCGCGCCCCGTCCTGCCGCCGCCGCAGCGACCCGCGCCGGTGCCCGCCGACATCGTCGTCACCGCCAGCAAGCAGCGCGTGCCGCTGCTGCGCTATCCGGGCAGCCTGACGCTCGTCACGGGAACGCCGCGCCGCCCCGACGGCGGCACCGGCGACGTCACCGATCTCGCCCGCCAGTTGCCGATCCTGCAGAGCACGCAGCTGGGCCCCGGCCGCAACAAGGTGTTCATCCGCGGCATCGCCGACAGCAGCTTCAACGGCACCACGCAATCGACCGCCAGCGTCTATCTCGACGACGTCCAGCTCAACGCCTCGGGACCCGATCCGGGCCTGCGCCTCTACGACATGCGGACGGTCGAGGTGATGGAGGGGCCGCAGGGGACGCTGTACGGCGCCGGGGCGATCGGCGGCGTCCTGCGGCTGACCTCGAACGCGCCCGAACTCGGCCGGGTGGCGGGATCGCTCGGCGTCGGCGTCACCACGACGCAAAGCGGCGCACCCGGTTACGATCTGGCGGGCATGGTCAACCTGCCGCTGGTCGACGACCGGCTGGCGCTGCGCAGCGTCGTCTATGCGGTGCGCGACGGCGGATATATCGACGACCGTCGGCGCGGTGCACGCAACGTCAACCGCACCGACACCGTCGGCCTGCGACTGGCGCTGCGTGCCGATCCGGGAGACGGCTGGCGGGTCGAGACGGGCGGCGTCGCGCAGCGTATCGCATCGCGCGACGGGCAATATGCGCAGCGCGGCGACGGGCCACTGACGCGCAGCACCGCTGTCGCGCAGCCGTTCACCGACCGGTTCCTGTTCGGCCGGCTGACGATCGTCAAGGATTGGGACAGCGGCCTGCACCTGGTGTCGGCGACCGGCGTCGCCGACTATCGCACCGACGAGGTGTTCGACGCGACCCCGCCCACCGGCCCCGCGGCGCGGACGCCGATCCTGTATCGTCTCGACAACGACAAACTGCTGCTGTCGCAGGAATTGCGGCTGTCGCGATCGCTCGCCGATGGCCGTTCCTGGCTCGCCGGGTTCAGCCTGGTCAGCGACCGGTCGATCCTGACCCGCTCGCTGCGATCGGGGGGCGAGGCGATCGACATCGTCGGGGTCAGCAACGTCACCCGTGCGGCTTCCGGTTTCGCCGAGGCGACCGCGGCGCTGGCGCCGGACCTGTCGGTCACCCTCGGCGGCCGCTACACCAGCGCCCGCGTCGATGGCGAACCGTCGAGCACGCGGCGCCCCGTCGCGTTCATCAAGGGTCGCTCGACGCAGCGCTTCGATCCCACGGTCGCGCTGTCGTACCGGATCGCACCCGATCTCGCCGCCTTCGCCCGCTACCAGACCGGGTTTCGCACCGGCGGGCTGGCGGTGGCGCAAGGGGTGGGGCGAGTGGCCAATTTCGACGCCGATTCGATCGATTTCGCGGAGGTCGGCGTCCGCCGGCTGCGCCACGGCGCGACGGGGCTGGGCCTGTCGCTCAGCGGGTCCGCGGCGCGCTGGACGGGGATCCAGGCCGATCTGCTCAACCGCCGCGGACAGCCGTTCACCACCAACCTCGGCGATGCGCGCATCCAGACGGTGGAAACGTCGCTCGACTGGGTGCCGGTGCCGCGGTTCACGATCGCCGCATCGGCGCTGTACACACACAACACCGTCTATGGCCCGATCGCCGACCAGTCGCGGCTCGACAACCGGCGGTTGCCCGAAACCCCGCCGTTCGCCGCGCATGCCGCGCTGGATTACGCCTGGCCCGAGGGGACGGTGACGCCGCGGGTCGGCGCGACGATCGGCTATGTCGGGCGCTCGGTGCTCGGCACCGGCGATCTGCTCGACGTCAGCCAGGGCGATTACCTGCTGCTCGGCCTGTCCGCGGGGGCTCGGTGGCGCGAGCTCGACGTGACGCTGGGGCTCGACAATCTGACCAACGCCCGCGTCAACCGCTTCGCCTTCGGCAATCCGTTCGGGCTCGCGACGCGCGACCAGACGACGCCGCTGCGGCCGCGCAACCTCCGGATCGGCGTCGCGACCGCCTGGTAGTCAGAGTCTGTTTGGAAATGCGCTGCAGGCGCATTTCGGCGGTGCCGGCCCGCTCCCCCTCCCGGCCACCCACACGGTATCCTGATGGGCGGCCGACGGGTCCCAGCAAAGTAATACTTTGCTGGGCGCCCTCGGGAGGGGGAGCGGGCCGGCACCGCTTGAAATTGGCTTTTTCGCCAATTTCCAAACAGGCTCTCAGCGCTTGCGGGTCAGCTCGCGCATCGCCTCGTCGAGTCCTGCCAGCGTCAGCGGGTACATGCGATCGCTCATCAGCTCCCGGAAGGTACGGATCGACTGGCTGTAGCCCCATTGCCCCTCGGGGAGCGGATTGAGCCACACCGCGGCGGGATAGGTGTTGGTCAGCCGCTGCATCCACACCGCGCCCGCCTCCTCGTTGAAATGCTCGACCGAGCCGCCGGGATGCGTGATCTCGTACGGGCTCATCGACGCATCGCCGACGAAGACCAGCTTATAGTCGTGGCCGAATTTATGCAGCACGTCCCACATCGGCGTGCGTTCGGCGAAGCGGCGGCGATTGTCCTTCCACACGCCCTCGTACGGGCAATTGTGGAAATAGAAGAATTCGAGGTTCTTGAATTCGGCGGTAGCCGCGCTGAACAATTCCTCGCACAGCTTGACCCACGGGTCCATCGACCCGCCGACGTCGAGGAACAGCAGCAATTTCACCGCATTGCGCCGTTCGGGCCGCATGCGGATGTCGAGCCAGCCGGCGCGCGCGGTGCCGTCGATCGTCCCCTCGACGTCGAGTTCGTCCGCCGCCCCTTCGCGCGCGAAGCGGCGCAGGCGGCGCAGCGCCACCTTGATGTTGCGCGTACCGAGCTCGCGGGTCGAATCGAGGTTCTTGAATTCGCGCTGGTCCCAGACCTTGATCGCGCGACCGTGCTTGCTCTCGCCGCCGATGCGCACGCCCTCGGGATTGTAGCCCGAATTGCCATAGGGGCTGGTGCCGCCGGTGCCGATCCACTTGCTGCCGCCCTGATGCCGGCCCTCCTGCTCGGCGAGCCGCTCTTTCAGCGTCTCCATGATCTCGTCCCACGAGCCGAGCGACTGGATTCGCTCCATCTCTTCCGGAGTCAGATACTTCTCGGCGACGGCTTTCAGCCAGTCGGCGGGCAGCTCGGTCGCCTGCGTGCCATAGGTGGTGGCGATACCGCGGAAGACCTTGGCGAAGACCTGGTCGAAGCGGTCGAGCAGGCCTTCGTCCTTCACGTAGGTCGCGCGGGCGAGATAATAGAAGGCCTCGGGCGTTGCGTCGATCACCTCGGCGTCGAGCGCCTCGAGCAGGATCAGATGCTCCTTCAGGCTGGCGGGGATGCCGGCGGCGCGCAGCTCGTCGAGGAAGTTCAGGAACATGGCCTTATCTTAGGGGCGTCCCCGATGCTGTCTACCGCCCCGCGCCCGGGACGTAGGCGTCGATCAGCGCGCCGACGTAATCGGGGTTGGTGCTGGTCAGTTGCGGCGAGGGGCGGCCGCCGTAGATGAAGCCCTTGACCGGATAGACGCTGCTGCCCAGCCCTTCGGATGCGCGGAACCAGACCTTGACCTCGCTCCAGTCGTTGTCGGGGGACACGTCGTACAGCGTGACGTCCTGTTCGGCGTGGCCGCGCACGCCGTTCTGGCGCGACCAATTGGCGTGGGTCAGCATCAGCACGCGCTTTTCGACGACGCGGCTGACCACCGCGACATGGCCGAGCGGCAGGCGGCTGGTCTTGGCGAAGACGATCACCGAACCGGTACGCGGCGCATGGCCGCGGTCGTAGCGGCCGTCGGCCTGCCCCCACCACGTCCAGGCATCGCCATAGATCTGGATGCCCGACGCGGCGCGTGCGAAGGGCACGCACTGGCCGACATAGTCGAGCAATCCCGCCGCCGCGGGCAGCGGAGCGGCAACCAGCGTTGCCCCGAATGTTGCAGCGGCCCACATGCCGCATCTGGGAAGAAAGCCCCGCATTCATCGGGGTTTATCCGCGGCACGATGACCAGTCGGTTGGCGAGCATGGTTAAACAGACATGAAAACGGCAAATATTTGCCGGTCGTTTCGATGGCGCAATGGTATTGGTCGATCGTTGGCGATCCTCTTCAACGCCCGCTTCCCCTTCGCCCCGACACCTCCTACATCGCCCCTCAATGTCGCGTCCCAAACCCGCCACCTTCGACAAGAAGAAGATTGTCGCCGAGAATCGCAAGGCGCGGTTCGAGTACAGCATCGACACGGTGTACGAGGCGGGGATCGCGCTGACCGGCACCGAGGTGAAGAGCTTGCGCTTCGGCGAGGGCAGCATCGCGGAAAGCTATGCCGAGGTACGCGACGGCATCGTCTGGCTGGTCAACGCCAATGTCCCCGAATTCAGCCACGGCAACCGCTTCAACCACGAGGCCAAGCGCCCGCGCCGCTTGCTGCTGCACGAGCGCGAGATCAACAAGCTGCACGGTGCGGTCGCGCGCGAGGGCATGACGCTGGTGCCGCTCAGCGTCTATTTCAACGGTCGTGGCCGCGCGAAGGTCGAGCTGGCGCTGGCGAAGGGCCGCAAGGACCACGACAAGCGCGCCGCGATCAAGGAGCGCGAATGGAAGCGCGAGGCCGGTCGCATCCTGCGCGACCGCGGCTGACGGGGTCGAAGGCGCAACGCATGTTCCAGAGAAGCGTCGCGTGGATGGCCCGCAACATGCCGACGCGCGAATCGATGGAATCGAACCGGCTGCTGCGCCCGGTCGCGCATCGCGTGATGGAACCGGGGCTGTGGCGGTTCAACCGCCGATCGGTGCCGCGCGGCGTCGCGCTCGGCATGGTCGCAGGCTTCCTGTTCCCGGTCGCGCAGATCGCGATCGCCGCGCTCTTCGCGCTGCCGTTCCGCGCCAACGTGCCGGTAGCGGCGCTGACCACCTTCATCACCAACCCCTTCACCACGCCGTTCCTGTGGTTCGTCGCCTACAAGATCGGCGCATGGATGCTGCACAGCGACGCAGCGGCGATCGCGCAGCCCGCGGCGGAGGCGACCGGGTGGCTGCAATGGCTGACCGGCGCGTTCGACTGGCTGTGGCGGCAGGGGCCGGCGTTCGGGCTGGGCCTGATCGTGCTGACCGCGGCGTGCGCAGGCCTGGGCTATGCGTTGAGCGCGCTTGGCTGGCGGCTGTGGATCGCGCGCAAGTGGCGGCATCGCCACGCGATAAAGCCCGTTTGACGAGGCGTCCTAACTGGCTACAACACCGTTCATCCTGAATTTCGAATTTCCGTAGTTTTCTTCAGAAGGACCATCGATGCGCAATACGGTTCTCGCCGCTTTCCTGCTCGCCTCCGCCGCATCCGGCGTCGTCTACGCCCAGAGCGGCACCAAGCCCGCCGCCACCGCACCTGCCACGCCCGGCAAGCCGCAGCTCGGCAGCTTCGGCGTCGATCTCACCGCGATGGACAAGGCCGTCGCGCCGGGTGACGATTTCTACAATTACATCAACGGTGCCTGGATGGCGCGCACCGAGATCCCCGCCGACAAGGCGAGCTGGGGCGGCTTCGGCATCCTGCGCGACCTGTCCGACACGCGCACCCGCGCGGTGATCGAGGGTGCGGCGGCGAACCCGGGCAGCGACCCCGTCTCGGCCAAGATCGGCGACACCTATGCGACGTTCATGGACGCCGCCGCGATCGAGGCGGCGGGCGCCGCGCCGCTCAAGCCCTATCTCGCGAAGATCGCCGCGATCGCCACGCCGACCGACCTCGCCAGAGCGTTCGGCGACGCGACCAAGCACGGCATCGACGTGCCGATCGGCGCCGGCGTCGAGCAGGACCTCAAGGACAATACCGTCTATGCCGTCTACCTCGGCCAAGGCGGCCTGGGCCTGCCCGACCGCGACTATTACCTGAAGGACGACGCCAAGTTCGCCGAGGCGCGGACCAAGTACGTCACCTACATCGCCGACATGCTGCGCATGGCCGGCCAGCCCGATCCGCAAGGGTCGGCGCAGCGCATTTACGATCTCGAAAAGCAGATCGCGCAGGTCCATTGGGAGCGCGCCGAGCTGCGCCAGGTCGAGAAAAGCTACAACCCGATGCCGGTGGCGCAGCTCGCCACCGCGATGCCCGGCTTCGACTGGAAGGCGATGCTCGACACGCAGGGGTTCGCCGCGCAGACCCGCGTGATCGTCGGCCAGCCCTCGGCGCTGACCGGCACCGCCAAGATCATCGCCGCCACGCCGTTGCCGGTGTGGAAGGAATATCTGGCGTTCCACACCATCTCCAACGCCGCGCCGCTGTTGTCGTCGAACTTCGTCAACACGCAATTCGCCTTCTACGGCACGCAGCTCAACGGCACGCCCAAGCTGAAGGATCGCTGGAAGCGCGGCGTCGACCTCGTCAACGGCAGCCTCGGCGAGGCGGTCGGGCAGGTCTATGTCCAGAAGTATTTCCCGCCCGAGGCGAAGGCCAAGGCCGACGAACTGGTCCGCAACCTCATCAGTGCGATGGACGCACGGCTCGCCAAGCTCGAATGGATGGCGCCCGAGACCAAGGTGAAGGCGCGTGCGAAGCTCGCCGCCTTCACGCCGAAGATCGGCTATCCCGACAAGTTCCGCGACTACACGAACCTGCGCGTCGTCAAGGGCGACGTGCTGGGCAACGCCGACCGCGTCGCCGAGTTCGAATACAACCGCCAGCTCAACAAGATCGGCAAGCCCGTCGACCGCAGCGAATGGTTCATGACCCCGCAGACGGTCAACGCCTATGCCAACCCGCTGATGAACGAGGTCGTCTTCCCGGCCGCGATCCTGCAGCCGCCGTTCTTCGACCCCAACGCCGATCCGGCGGTCAATTACGGCGCGATCGGCGCGGTGATCGGCCATGAGCTCAGCCACCACTTCGACGATCAGGGCCGCAAGTTCGACCCCAAGGGCAATTTCGCCGACTGGTGGACGCCCGCCGACGTCCAGCGCTTCACCGCGCTGACCGACAAGGTCGTCGCGCAATATGGCGCCTACGAACCGATCCCGGGCACGCACGTCAACGGCAAGCTGACGCTGGGCGAGAACATGGCCGATCTCGCCGGCATCAACGTCGCCTATGACGCCTACAAGCTGTCGCTGAAGGGGAAGAAGGCGCCGGTGCTCGACGGCTTCACCGGCGACCAGCGCTTCTTCATGGGCTTCGGCCAGGTCTGGCAGACCAAGGCGCGCGAGGCGGCGATCAAGAACCAGCTGACCACCGATCCGCACACGCCGGGCCAGTGGCGCGCCTATGTCGTCCGCAACCTCGACGCCTGGTATCCGGCGTTCAGCGTCAAGCCGGGCCAGAAATACTATCTGGCGCCCGCCGATCGCATCAAGATCTGGTAAGCGAACACACGCCGTCCGCCATCCCGGCGGGCGGCGTCTCGACGACCGGCGGACGTGGCGCGGGAAACGCGCCCTCGTCCGCCCGGACGGCGGAGGGCCAGCGACATCAATCGCTTGACGCCACCGGCCTGTCCCCGCGATGACATCGCCAGCATGGCGACGCTCCCGACCCCTTCCACCTGGAACCCGACCCGCACCGCCGCCATCGTCGCCGGGGCCGCGACGCTGGCCGCGACGGCGCTCGTGCTGCTGGTGGTCGGCAGCATCGTCGCCGCGGCCGGGTTCCTCGCGATCGGGGTGATCGCCGGGGCCTGCGTGATCGCATGGCGGCTGCTCGCGCCGGCGCCCGTTGCGGCGCCGCGCGCGATCGACTGGGAGTTCACCCGCGCCGTCGCGCAGGCGAGCGGCGATGCCGTCGCGATCACCGACCGTGCCGGACGGCTGGTCTGCGCCAACGACGCCTATGAGGCACTGTTCGCCGGCTTTCCCACCCCACCGGGCCTGCCGCTGGCGGGGGAGGGCGTCGCCGAGCTCGGCAACGCCGGACGGATCGCGTGGCGCGACGGCAATGGCGAGGTGCGGGGGCTTCGCATCGGCGCGCATCGCCTGACCGCGCATATCGCGCGTGCCGGTGACGAGGGCGACATGCTCGTCTGGCGGTTCGCGATCCTCCATCAGCATGACGTCGCCGCCTCCACCGAGACCTTGATCTGCGGCGCCACTGGCGACCGGCTCGGCGGTGCGGGGGTGATGGCGGCACTGATCGGACCAGACGGCCGCGTCCGCGCCGCCAACCGCGTGCTCAGCCAGCGCGCGATCGGTGGCGACGGCGGGCTGGAGGGACGCGATTTCGCGCGATTGCTCATCACCGACAGCCGCGGCCTCGTGCGCTTCGAGCGCGAGGGGCTCGACGGCACGCCGCTGCGCGTGCTGCGCATCCCGTTCATCGATGCCGAGGATGCGCCCGTCCTCGTCGCGCTGCTCGACGACGAGGATACGGCGCCGGCGATCGGCGCCAGCGCCTCGGCACACGTCCGCAGCCTCGTCAGCCTGATGCCGTTCGGCATGGCGCTGGTCGATCGCGAGGGGCGCTTCCTGCAGATGAACGACGCCTTCATCCGCGCCGCCAGCGTCGATTCGCGCAGCCCGCCGCTCTATCCGGGCGATCTGGTGGTACGCGAGGACAAGGCCGCGGTGGCGGACGCGATCCGCCGCTTCGCCACCGGCGCGACGCATTCGTCCGACATGGCGGTGCGGCTGAAGGACCATCCCGACGAGCCGGTCGCACTGACCATCGCCGGCGCGCGGGGCCTGGGCGATGCGGCGGTGCTGCTCAGCCTCAAGGACAACAGCGAGGAAAGCCGCCTGAAGCGCGAGGTGGCGCAGGCGACCAAGATGCAGGCGGTCGGCCAGCTGGCGGGCGGCGTCGCGCACGATTTCAACAACATCCTGACCGCGATCATCGGCCATTGCGACCTGATGATGATGCGCCATTCGCCCGGCGACAGCGATTACGACGACATCCAGCAGATCCGCACCAATTCGAACCGCGCCGCTGGCCTGACGCGCCAGCTGCTCGCGTTCAGCCGCCAGCAGACGCTGCGCCCGCAGACGCTGCAGCTGCCCGACGTCGTCGCCGAAGTCTCGAACCTCTTGAAGCGACTGATGGGCGAGACGGTGCGCCTCGACGTGACGCACGGCCGCGGACTGGGGGCGGTGCGCGCCGATCCAGGGCAGCTCGAACAGGTGGTCGTCAACCTCGCGGTCAACGCGCGCGACGCGATGGTCAGCCACAATCCGCGCGCGCAGGGCACGCTCACCATCCAGACCAAGGCGGTGACCGCCGCCGAGGTCCGCGCGATGGCGTCCGACATCCTGCCCGTCGCCGATTACACCGCGCTGGTCGTCAGCGACACCGGCGGCGGCATCCCGCCCGATATCCTGCCCAAGATCTTCGAACCCTTCTTCACCACCAAGGAAGTGGGCAAGGGCACCGGTCTCGGCCTCTCGACCGTCTACGGTATCGTCAAACAGTCGGGCGGCTGGATCTTCGCCGATTCGAAGCCGGGGCAGGGCGCGACCTTCACCATGTACCTGCCCGTCCACGCCGCCGGCACCGCGACCCGCGCCCCCGCCGCGTCGCGCCCCGCCGCCAAGCCGGTCGAGGTCTGGGGCACCGGCACCATCCTGCTCGTCGAGGACGAGGACATGGTCCGCGCCGTCGCCGAACGCGCGCTGACGCGGCAGGGCTATACGGTGATGACCGCGGAGAACGGCGAGGTCGCGCTCGACCTGCTGACCCGCAACGGCCGGCCCGATCTGCTCATCAGCGACGTGGTGATGCCGACGATGGACGGCCCGACGATGGTCCGCCACGCGCGCGAACGCTATCCCGACCTGCCCATCATCTTCATGTCGGGCTATGCCGAGGAACAGCTGCGCAAGTCGATCGATCTCGACCATGTCGCCTTCCTCCCCAAGCCGTTCAGCGTGCAGCAGCTCGCCGAGGCGGCGCGCGACGTGCTGGCCGGGCGCTGACCCGACACGGGTGCTGGCCCAATAAGTTGTTGGCATAGCGCAACAACGGTGGTTATGGCGGGGCATGCCTTCCCCCACCCGGATCCTCGTCGTCGAGGATGAACCGCTGATCGCGATGATGCTCGAGGATTTCCTCGAAGTGCTGGACAAAACCGCCGTCGGCACCGTCGATTCCGTGGCCAGTGCGCTCGCGCGGGTCGAGGACGGCGGCATCGACGCGGCGATCCTCGACGTCAACCTGCGCGGCGGCGAGAAGAGCACCCCCGTCGCCGAGGCGCTGGCGGCGCGCGACATCCCCTTCGTCTTCGCCACCGGCGGCAGCGACGACAGCGTCGACGCGCAGTTCCGCGACCGCCCCGTGCTGCAGAAACCGTTCACGATGGACGGCGTCGCGAAGGCCCTCGACGCGCTCTGAGCATCGCGACGCGGCGTCGTTCGCCCTGAGCCTATGGAAGGGCAGGTGAGGCTCGCGCCCGCTCGCGTGAGCCCATCGGGTGCCGCAATCCCCCCGTCACCCCGGAATTGTTCCGGGGTCCACTCCGCGGCGAGGCGAGTGGCTGGAGAGGACGGCTTCACGCTTGCGGCCCGGTGGACCCCGGAACAAGTCCGGGGTGACGGGTCGTTCGGGGCGATCGATCGAATCCCACTGATCGTCGTCCTACGCGATCGCTCCACGGCGCGCGCGCCCGCTTCCCATGACGCATTTGTCACCGGAACGAAGCCCTCCTGCCCGCATTGACGTTCCGGACTTTCGAAAGGAACGGACGTGGCAGACGACCCGATCGCCGTAGTGACCGGCGGCGAATCCGGGATCGGCGCCGCCTGCGTCGCGGCCCTCGCCAAGGCGGGCGCCCGCGTCGTCTTCACCTATTTCCGCGATGCCGACGCCGCCGAAGCGGTGGCGCAGTCCGCTGGCGGCGAGACCCGCGTGCACGCCGTGCAATGCGACGTCTCGAGCGAGGCTGCGGTCGAGACGCTCTTCGCCGAGACCGAGCGCCGTTTCGGCACCGCGACGTGGCTGGTCAATTCCGCCGGCCTCAACATGACCGGCACCAAGCTCGTCGATATGCCGCTCGACCAGTTCGACCGCGTCATCCGCTCGGACCTCTACGGCCCCTTCCTGACCTGCCGCCGCTTCGTCCGCGCCGCGGAGGCCGCCAGGGCGGGCGGCCGCATCGTCAATATCTCGTCGATCCACGAACGCGCCCCGCGGCCCGGTGGCGCCGATTACGATTCGGCCAAGGGCGGGCTCGCGCAGCTGACCGCGACGCTGGCGCTCGAACTCGCGCCGTCGGGGATCGCGGTCAACGGCGTCGCGCCCGGCATGATCCTGACGCCGATGAACGCGCATGCGGTCGCCGATCGCGACTATCGCGCGAAGCTGGAGGCCAACATCCCCTGGGGTCGCGCCGGCAGCGCCGACGAGGTCGCGACGCTCGTCGCCTTCCTGCTGTCGCCCGCGGCCGATTATATCACCGGCACCACCGTGACGATCGACGGCGCGCTGTCGCTCGTCATCGCCCAAGGGGCTTGAGAGGCTGATGCCGACCTACGCCGTCGAGGCGCTCGACACCGTCACCATCGCGCCGGGGTCGCCGATCGACGGCATGGACCTGATGAGCCCCTTCGTCTGGCGCGAGCAGGGCCGCTATCGCATGCTGGTGCGTGGCGTCCCAGATCCGCTGGGGCCGCACGATCCGACCGGGCTGATCGCCAGCGGCTGGAGCGACGACGGCCTCCACTTCACGCTCGATCCGCAGCTCGCGATCGCCCCCGGCACCGACCCCGCCGATCCCGATGCCGGCGGTTGCGAGGACCCGACCGTGCTGGTCGCCGACGACGGCAGCTATGTCGTCTATTATACCGGCGTCGATGCCGCGCGCACGCAGGGAGTGTTGATCGCCGCCAGCGGACCCGCGCTCGACTGGCTCGTCAAACGTCGCGTCGCGCTCGCCGCGCCGGCGGGAGAGGGCAATATCAAGGAAGCCACCTTCGCGCAGACCTCCAATGGCGACTGGCGGCTGTTCTACGAATATGCCGCCGCGGAGGAGCGCGGCATCGGCGCCTCGCGCATCGGCATCGCCTCCGCCGCGCAGCTCGGCGATCCCTGGACGTCGCTCGCCGATCCCTTTCCGATCCGGCCCGATTCATGGGACAATTGGCATCTCTCTACCGGCCCCATCTGCCAGCTGCCCGGCGCCGATCCGGTGATGTTCTACAACGGCGCGACGGTCGATGCGCGCTGGCGGATCGGCTGGATCAGTTTCGCACCCGACTTCGCCGTGGTGACGGGTCGCGGCCTCGAACCCGTCATCCTGCCGCCACCGCCGGAGGATCGCACCAAGACCGACATCGCCTTCGCTGCCTCTACCGTGATCGAGAACGGTATGATATCGCTGTACTTTTCGCTGGAGGACCGCATCCTGCGTCGAGCGCGTATCCGCTATTACGCGTAACAAGCTTGCGTTGAAGGGGCCTCTCGCGACATAGGGCGTCGCCATGACCCAGTTCGACAAGTCCCGCCTGCCTAGCCGTCACGTCTCCGTCGGCCCCGAGCGCGCTCCCCACCGCAGCTATTACTACGCCATGGGCATCGGCGAAGAGGATATCGCCAAGCCCTTCGTCGCGCTCGCCAGCGCCGGCAACAATTCGGCGCCGTGCAACACGACGCTCGACGGTCAGGCCGATGCCGCGCAGGCCGGCGTGATCCAGGGCGGCGGCATGCCGCGCCGCTTCAACACGATCACCGTCACCGACGGCATCGCGATGGGCCATCAGGGGATGAAGGCGTCGCTGGTCAGCCGCGAGGTGATCGCCGATTCGGTCGAGCTGTCGGTGCGCGGCCATTGCTACGACGCGCTCGTCGGCTTCGCCGGCTGCGATAAATCCTTGCCCGGCATGATGATGGCGATGCTGCGCCTCAACATTCCGTCGATCTTCGTCTACGGCGGCTCGATCCTGCCCGGCCGCTTCCACGACCGCGACGTCACCGTCGTCGACGTCTTCGAGGTCGTCGGCAAATATGCCGCCGGCGCCTGCCCGTTGTCCGAGGTGCACGAGCTCGAAAAGGTCGCCTGCCCCGGCCACGGCGCCTGCGGCGGCCAGTTCACCGCCAACACCATGGCCTGCGTCGGCGAGGCGATCGGCCTCAGCCTGCCCAACAGCAACATGGTCCCCGCGCCCTATTCCACGCGCGAGCAGATCGCCGTCGCCGCCGGCGCGCAGGTGATGGAACTGGTCGCCAGGCAGTTGCGCCCGCGCGACATCTGCACGCGCGCTGCCTTCATCAACGCCGCCCGCGTCGTCGCCGCCACCGGCGGCTCGACCAACGCCGCGCTGCACCTGCCCGCGATGGCGAGCGAGGCGGGGATCGATTTCGACCTGTTCGACGTCGCCGAGGCCTTCAAATCAACACCTTACATCGCCGACCTCAAGCCGGGTGGGAAGTATGTCGCCAAGGATATGTACGAGGCGGGCGGCGTCTACATGCTGATGAAGACGATGCTCGCCGGCGGCCTGCTCGACGGCGACTGCATGACCGTCACCGGCAAGACGCTGGGCGAGAATATCGACCAGGTGACGTGGAACCCCGACCAGAAGGTCATCTACGACGTCAATACGCCGCTCAGCCCCACCGGCGGTGTGGTCGGCCTGCGTGGCTCCCTCGCGCCCGACGGCGGCATCGTGAAGGTCGCCGGCATGCACCGCCTCCAGTTCGAGGGGCCGGCGCGCGTCTTCGACTGCGAGGAGGATTGCTTCGCCGCGGTCGAGGCGCGTTCGATCGAGGAGGGCGAGGTGCTGGTCATCCGCTACGAAGGACCCAAGGGCGGCCCCGGCATGCGCGAGATGCTGTCGACCACCGCCGCGCTCTACGGCCTCGGCATGGGCGAGAAGGTCGCGCTCATCACCGACGGCCGCTTCTCGGGCGCGACGCGCGGCTTCTGCATCGGCCATGTCGGCCCCGAGGCGGCCGAGGGCGGCCCGATCGCGCTGGTCGAGAACGGCGACACGATCCGCATCGATGCCGAGGCGGGGACGATCGACCTGCTGGTCGATGACGCGACGATGGCCGCGCGCCGCGCCACGTGGCAGCCGCGGGTGAACGATTACGGCTCGGGCGCATTGTGGCGCTATGCCCAGAACGTCGGTCCCGCCTGGCAAGGTGCCGTCACCCATCCCGGCGCCAAGGCCGAAACCCACGTTTACGCGGATATCTGATCGCGGCGCGGGAGCGGCGCTGCTGCTCCTCGCCGCCTGCGGCGATCCTGCCGCGCGTACCGCCGACACCAACGTGCTCGCGCAGGTCGAGGCCGACCAGCGCCGCGCCGCCGATGACGACGGCCGCATCCGCTGCTCTCGCGAGAGCGCGCCGCTGCGCCGCGACTGCGCGATCGAACAGACGCAGAGCGAACGCGGCCTGATCCTCACCGTGCGTCATGCCGACGGCGGCTTCCACCGCCTGCTCGTCACCCGTGATGGCCGCGGCGTGGTCGCGGCGGATGGCGCCGAGCCGGCGCGGGTGACGATTGCCGAACCCGGTACGATCGACGTCGCGATCGGCAGCGACCGCTACCGCCTCCCCGCGACGATCAAGGCCGCACGATGATCGCCATCGACGGCCAGCCGATCCTCACCGCCGCGCAGATGCGCGCCGCCGAAGACGCCGCGATCGCCGCCGGCAGCTCCGTCACCGCATTGATGCAGCGGGCAGGGGAGGGCATCGCCGCGGCCACGCGCCGTCTCGTCGCCGGGGCCGAGGTGCTGATCGTCTGCGGCCCCGGCAACAACGGCGGCGACGGCTATGTCGCCGCGACCGCACTCGCCGGCCTCGGCCATCCCGTCCGCGTCGCCGCGAGCGGCCCGCCGAAGACCGACGCCGCGATCGCCGCGCGCGCCGGCTGGACCGGCCCGATCGAAGCGCTCACCGACGCGACGCCCGCGCCGATCCTGCTCGACTGCCTGTTCGGCACCGGCCTGACCCGCCCGCTTGCGCCCGAGATCGACGCCGCACTCGCCCGCCTGTCGCACGCCGCGCGTCTCGTCATCGCCGCTGATCTGCCCAGCGGCACCAACGCCGACACCGCCGAAGCCCCCGACTGGGCGAAGGCCCGTCCTGCCGCGCTAACGCTCGCGCTCGGCGCGCTCAAGCCGGCGCACGGCCTCCACCCCGCCGCAGCCGCCTGCGGTACGATCCGCCTGATCGACCTCGGCATCGACCGCCCCGACGCCGTCACGGTGGCCGCGAGGCCGGCGCTGCCGCAGCCCGGCCCGGCCTCGCACAAATACACCCGCGGCATGGTCGCGATCGTCGCCGGCGCGATGGAGGGCGCCGCCCGCCTTGCCGCCGTCGCCGCGCTGCGCAGCGGCGCCGGCTACGTCGCGCTCTACGGCGGCAGCGGACAGGGCGGCCCCGACGCGATCGTCCACCGCCCCTACGAACCGGAGGCACTCGCCGACGAGCGGATCGGCGCGATCCTCATCGGCCCCGGCCTCGGCCGCGACGACGAGGCGCGCGCGCACCTCCAAGCGCTGATCGAGGCGGACACCCACCGGCTCGTCATCGACGGCGACGCGCTCCACCTGCTCGATCCCGACGCGCTGCGCCGCCGCCACAATCCGGTCGTCCTCACCCCCCACGCCGGCGAATTCCACGCGCTCTTCGGTACGCCCGACGGTTCGCTGCTCGATCGGGCGCGCACAGCCGCCGCCCGCGCCGGCGTCATCGTCGTCCTCAAAGGCCCCACCACGATCGTCGCCGACGCCGCCCGCGTCCGCATCCACCTCGCCGGCAACCCATGGCTCTCCACCGCCGGCACCGGCGACGTCCTCGCCGGCACGATCGCGGCGCAGCTCGCGCATCCCCACGCCGATCCGATGGCCGCGGCGGATGCCGGCGTCTGGCTTCATGCCCGCGCCGCATGGATCGCGGGGAAAAGCTTCATCGCCGACGACTTGGCAAACGCGCTCACCCCGGCCAGAGCCGGCGCATGACCTCCATCGATACGATCCTGCGCGTCGCGGCGCGCGGCGACGGCGTCACCGCCGACGGCCGCCACGCCGCCTTCGCCGCGCCCGGCGACCTGCTGAACGACGACGGCACGCTCACCCACGGCCCGCACCATCAGGCGGCGCCCTGCCGTCACTTCCCCGAATGCGGCGGCTGCCAGCTCCAGCATCTCGACGACGCCGCCTATGCCGTCTTCGTCACCGACCGCGTGGCGAGCGCGCTCGACGGTCAGGAGCTGACCGCCACGCTGCGCCCGCCGCTCGTCTCGCCGCCCAACACTCGCCGCCGCGCGACGCTGCATGCGGAGGGGAAGGGCGGTCGCGTCAGTCTCGGCTTCACCGCCGAAAAGAGCCATGCGATCGTCGACATGCGCGAATGCCTTATCCTCGCGCCCGAACTGTTCGCGGTCGTCGCCCCGTTGCGCACTCTGCTCCAGAAGCTCGGCTTCAAGCGGCGCGGCGACGTCCACCTGACGCTGTCCGATCAGGGCCCGGACGTGATGGTGACCAACCTCACCGCCGACGGCCTCGCCGCCGCCGAGGCGATCACGAGCTTCTGCGAACGCCACGCCATCGCCCGCTTCACGCTCGACAGCGGCATCGGCGCCGAGACGCGCTGGGAGCCGCAGCCGGTGACGATCACATTGGGCGGCCATCCGGTGCCGCTGCCCCCCGCGTCGTTCCTGCAGGCGACGCAGGAGGGCGAGGACGCACTCGTCGCCGCGATGCGAGAGGCGACCAGCGGCGCGACCACGATCGCCGACCTGTTCGCGGGCTTGGGCACCTTCACGCTCGCGCTCCCCGCGCGCGTCTATGCCGCGGAGGGCGCCCGCGATGCTCTCTTCGCGCTCAAGGCGGCGGTGGGTCGCGGCCAACTCCCGGTCTTCACCGAACACCGCGACCTCTACCGCCGCCCGCTGACGGTGGCCGAACTGGACCGCTTCGACGCGATCGTCATCGATCCGCCGCGCGCCGGCGCACGCGATCAGGCCGAAGCGCTCGCCGCCTGTCAGGCGAAGGTCATCGGCTATGTCTCGTGCAACCCGTCGAGCTTCGCCCGCGACGCCAGGTTGCTGGTCGAAGGCGGCTGGCGCCTCGACTGGATCCAGCCCGTAGGCCAGTTCCGCTGGTCCACCCACGTCGAACTCGCGGCGCGCTTCGTGCGGTGATTTCGCGCGAAGACGCGGAGAGGTCCCACCAAGCGATAACGGATCGACCGGAAGACCCGCAACGGCATGAGGAATGTGCTCACGCTTCGCCAATCGCGACCTCTTCGCGCCTTCGCGTGAATCAATAGACCGCCGACACGAAGAACAGCCCGTCCGGCGGCGCGTTCAACCCCAGCCGCGCCCGATCCCGTGCTTCCAGCGCGACCCGCACGTCGTCCACCGACCAGCGCCTCATGCCGACCAGCGCCAGACATCCTACCATCGAACGCACCTGATGATGCAGGAAGGACCGCGCCGCCGCCCGCACCGCGATCCGCTCACCGTCGCGCGCCACCGACAGCACGTCCAGCGTCCGTACCGGGCTGTCCGCCTGACAATGCGCCGAGCGGAACGTGGTGAAGTCGTGCCGCCCGACCAATACCGCCGCCGCCTCGGCCATCGCTGCGGCATCGAGCAGCTGCGGCACCTGCCACGCCAGCCCCGCTTCCCAGGTCAGCGGCGCGCGGCGGTTGACGATGCGATATTCGTAACCCCGCCCCAGACACGAAAAGCGCGCATGCCAGTCGTCCGCCACGACGACGCAGTCGAGCACCGCCACCGGCGCCGGCCGCACCCGCGCATTCAGCGCCTCCATCAGTCGGAACGGCGCAATGTCCTTCCCAATATCGACATGCGCCCGCATCCCCAGTCCATGCACCCCGGCGTCGGTCCGCCCCGCCGCATGGACCACGGTACGCTCGCCGGTGACCGCGAACACCGCCTCCTCCAGCGCGGCCTGCACGCTCGGCCCATGCTTCTGCCGCTGCCAGCCCATGAACGGCCGGCCGTCATACTCCACCGTCAGCGCGAACCGAGTCAAAGCTGCGTACCCGATCGCACCGGAAAGCCGCGCAGCAGTTCCGCGGTGCTCGTCACCCCACGCCCGGCACGCTGCAGCAGCGTCGGCCGGATCGCCCCGTCGCCGCACGCAATGGTCAGAGCATCGTCCACCGTCGTCCCCTCGCCGCCGGGAAAGGTGAACGGCAGCACGTCCGCGTCGAGCACCTTCACCCGCTCGCCCGCGATCTCCAGCCAAGCCCCCGGCGCCGGGTTCATCGCGCGCACCAGCCGCTCTACCTCGACCGCGCCACGGGTGAAGTCGATCCGCGCCTCCGCCTTGTCGATCTTGCTCGCATAAGTGACGCCGTCGTCAGGCTGCGCCACCGGCGGATGCGCGTCGAGATCGCCGAGCACCTCGACCATCAGCCGCGCGCCCAATGCCGCCAGTTCCGCGGTAAGCTCGCCCGCCGTCTTGCGGTCGACCGCCACGCGCCCCTCCAGCCGCACCGGCCCGGTATCGAGTCCCGCCTCCATCTGCATGATCCCGACCCCCGTCTCGGCATCGCCGGCGAGGATCGCACGCTGCACCGGCGCCGCCCCGCGCCAGCGCGGCAGCAGCGAACCATGCACGTTGAGACACCCGAACCGCGGCGCCGTCAGCACCGCCCTGGGCAGGATCAGCCCATAAGCCGCCACCACCGCAACATCCGCATGCAGAGCCGCGAACGCCGCCTGCTCCTCCGCGCCCTTGAGGCTGACCGGATGCCGCACCGCGATCCCCAAGGCCTCGGCTCGCTGCTGCACCGGTGAGGCGACCGTCTCGCGCCCGCGTCGCCCGCCGGGGCGAGGCGGCTGGCTATAGGCCGCGACGACGTCATGCCCGGCCGCGACCAGCGCCTCCAGCGTCGGCACGGCGAAGTCGGGGGTTCCCATGAAGATGATCCGCATGGCGTGCCTTCAACGCGCTGGCGGGCGGCGGCGCAACCCCCTATCTGTTCCACCATGGCCTCTCCCGAAATCGAAGCCCTGACCCAGGCGCTCGCGCGTCTTCCCGGCCTCGGGCCGCGATCGGCACGGCGTGCGGTGCTCCACCTGCTCAAGAAGCGCGAGGCAGCGCTCGGGCCCTTGCGCGCCGCGCTCGAAGCGGTCGACGAACGGCTCGAGACCTGCGCCACCTGCGGCAACGTCGACACCGCCAACCCCTGCGCGATCTGCGCCGACCCGCGCCGCGACCCGCGTGCGCTGTGCGTCGTGGAGGAAGTGGCGGACCTGTGGGCACTCGAACGCTCGCGCCTGTTCCCCGGCCGCTTTCACGTCCTCGGCGGTCGCCTGTCGGCGCTGGAGGGCATCCGCCCGGAGGACCTCGCGATCGAGACGCTCGTCGCCCGCATCGAGGCGGGTGGCATCGACGAGGTCGTCCTCGCGATGAACGCGACGCTGGAGGGACAGACGACGGCGCATTACCTCGCCGACCGCATCGAGCGCTTCCCGGTCAGGGTGACGCAACTCGCCCACGGCCTGCCCGTCGGCGGCGAGCTCGACTATCTCGACGAAGGCACGCTCGCACAGGCGCTGCGCGCACGACGGCCGGTCTCTTAAATCCTCCCCGGCACGGGGAGGGGGACCGCGCCTCGCAGAGGCGTGGTGGAGGGGGGGCTCCACAAGCGCTGGCCTATGACGAAAGCCCCCTCCACCATGCTGGCGCATGGTCCCCCTCCCCGTGTCGGGGAGGGATAAAGCCCGAACTTGACGCCAAACGCCCCGCCACCTAGCTCACCCCGCATGGCAGTCCTCCCCATCGTCGAAGTCCCCGATCCGCGCCTGCGCCTGATCTCCAAGCCCGTCGAACAGGTCACCGACCAGACGCGGGCGTTCGTGCAGGACATGATCGATACGATGTACGCCGCCAACGGCATCGGCCTCGCCGCGATCCAGGTCGGCGTCGATCGACGCATCCTCGTCATCGACCTGCAGGACGAGAAGGACGAGGACGACAAGCCGATCAAGGCGCCACATGCCTACATCAACCCCGAAATCCTTTCGGTCAGCGAGGACCTCAGCAGCTATAACGAAGGCTGCCTGTCGATCCCCGAACAATATGCCGACGTTGCCCGCCCTGCGAGTTGCCGCGTCCGCTGGCTCGACGAACACGGCGAAGGCCACGAGGAGGAGCTGACCGGCCTGCTGTCGACCTGCATGCAGCACGAGATCGACCATCTCAACGGCGTGCTCTTCATCGACCATATCAGCCGGTTGAAGCGGGACATGGTCATGAAGAAGCTGGCCAAACTGCGCCGCTGAGGCGGCCGCCCGCCCTACTTCCTTCGTCACCCCGGACGTGTTCCGGGGTCCACTCCGCGACGAGGCGAAGGGCTTGAGGCGAAAACCTTGCCGTTGCGGCCCGGTGGACCCCGGAACACGTCCGGGGTGACGGTGGGGGGAGGCAGCGTTCCGGTCGGCATCCGCAGCCGCATTTAGGGGCTGTCCTACACATCGCGTTCGATCTATGTTCCCCACCCAAGCGAGCGGATCGTCACCAGCACGACACCCTCGCGCGTGTGACCTTTGTGACTTTCCGAGGGATGGAACGTGGACCTGTCGATCGTCGTCATCGCCGTTTTGGCGCTCGCTGCGGGCCTGCTGGTCGGCTGGCTGCTCGCCAACCGCAAGGCCGGCGGCCTCGCCGCCGACCTCGCCGTCGCGCAGAGCAAGGCCGCGGATGCCGACCTTGCCGCCCGCACCCGCGACGCGGTCGAGCGCGAACGCAACGAGGCGATGCGCGACCTCGCCGCACTCCGCGCCCAGTCCGACGACCGCGCCGCGACGCTCGACGCCCTGCGCGACGAACTCGCCACGATCCGCGCCGATCGCGACGCCGCGCGCACCGGCCTCGCCACCACGCACGCGCAGATCGAGGCGTTCGAGGCGCGGCTCGCCGACATGCGCGACGCCAAGGAGCAGATGGCGGCGCAGTTCAACGATCTCGCCAACAAGGCGCTGACCGACGCGCAAAAGGCGTTCCTCGACCGCGCCGAAGCGCGCTTCCGCCAGTCCGAGGAACTTGCCGGCACCAACCTCAAGTCGCTGCTCCAGCCGGTCAACGACCGCCTCACCCGCTACGAAGAGGGCGTCGCCAAGGTCGAGGCCGAGCGCCGCGATGCCTTCGGCGACCTCAAGGGCCAGATCGAACAGATGCGCCTCGGTCAGGAACGCGTCTCGGGCGAGGCGGCCAAGCTGGTCAACGCGCTGCGCAACGCCCCCAAGGCGCGCGGCCGCTGGGGCGAGCAGCAGCTGCGCAACGTCCTCGAAAGCTGCGGCCTCGCCGAACATACCGATTTCGCGATGGAGGTCAGCGTCGCGGACGGCGAGGGCGGTCGTCTGCGTCCCGATGCGATCGTCACCATTCCGGGGGGCAAATCGCTCATTATTGACGCCAAGGTATCGCTCAACGCCTATCAGGACGCCTTCGGCGCGGTCGACGATGCCGACCGCCGCACCGGCCTGGCGGCGCATGCCGCCTCGATCCGCGCGCACGTCAACGGGCTGTCGGCCAAGAGCTACTGGTCGCAGTTTACCGATACGCCTGACTACGTCATCATGTTCATCCCCGGCGAACATTTCCTGTCCGCCGCGCTCGAATATGACGCCGACATCTGGCAGTTCGCCTTCGACAAGCGCGTGCTGCTCGCGACGCCGACCAACCTCGTTGCGATCGCCCGCACCGTCGCGGCGGTCTGGCGGCAGGAGAAGCTGGCGACCGAAGCCCGCGCGATCGGCGCGTTGGGGAAAGAGCTCTACGACCGCCTTGCCAAGGCCGGCGAGGACCTGCGCAAGGTTGGCAGCGGCCTCACCACAGCGGTCAACAACTACAACGGCTTCATCTCGAGCTTCGAAAGCCGGGCGCTCGTCTCGGCCCGCAAGTTCCGCGACCTCAACATTGAACCGGGCGCGCGCGAGATTTCGGTCGTAGAACCGGTCGAGGCGATGGCGCGCTATGGCGACGAGGCGCTGCGCCTGCCCGATGCGGCGGAATAGGCTACGCCAGGAGGCGCGGCATGCGCGCTGGCGATCCGGTCATGGACAGCGACGGCCGCGTGTCGGGTTTGGTCAGTGGACGGTCTCAATCGCATTATAGACCCCGCGACCGTCCTGTCGGGACGTGGTCCGGGAATGCCGGGCTGTCAGTCGGCGAATGTTCGGATCATATGGTCCATGACGACCCTCACCACGGGGGATCGACGCACGTCTCCATGAACGGACATCCACAACGGACGTGAGGGAGGGGGGCGATCGGTATCCAGCCGAACCAGCCCGCCGTCTGCATCAGCCAGAATGCAGGGCAGCAATGCCGCGCCCAGTCCGGCACGAGTCGCCGCCAACTGCGTCGTCACATCGTTCGTGCGTAGCACGAAGGGGCGGGCTAGCGCGAAGTCGTCCAACCACGTCTGTTGCACGATGCCGGCCAGCGACTCCTCAAAGCCGACGAACTGCCAGTCCTCCGGACGCTGCGCTGCCATCGCCGCTGCGCCGTAGAGCGAAAAGCGGAGATTCCCGATCCGCCGAACGATGCGGCCCGCCAGTGCAGGCCGAACGAACCCGATCGCAATATCGGCGTCACCCCGTTCCAGCGACGCGACCATCGATGTGGCCGAGAGGATCAGGCGGAGGCCAGGATGCTCCTCGCACAGCCGCGGCAGGCGGGGCGCGATGACGAAAGCGGCAAGCGCGGGCAACGCGCTGACGGTCACGCGACCGCATAGCCCCTCTACCTGACCGCGCAGGTGGCGACCGATCGCTTCGGCGCTATCCCCCATCGGTCCCGCAGCGGCGAGCAGAGCGGCACCCTGATCGGTGAGCTGCATTGAGCGCGGTAACCGGTGGATGAGCTTTACGCCGATCGCGGCCTCCAGCTTCGCCACCCGTCGGCCGATGGTGGCATGATCGACGCCGAGTTCGACGGCTGCGCCCGTCAACGAACCGACTTTCGCGGCGGCCAGAAAGCAGCGCATGTCTTGCCAGTCGAACATGGTTGCATTTTTGCACGCTTCGTTCTCGGAATCACGCGTTTTGGCGGCCGACGCCCTCTGCTAGCCAGCTCTCATCCTCTGTATGGGAGAAGGCCGATGATCCTGTTCTATGCCGCCGGGGCCAGTTCGCAGGCGCCGCACATCCTGCTGCGGGAAGCCGGATTGCCATTCGCTCTGGAACGGGTCGATCTCGCCACCCACCATTGGGCGAACGGCGACTATCGACAGCTCAACACCAAGGGGTACGTACCCGCCCTTCTACTCGACAACGGTGATCTGCTCACCGAATGCGCGATCATCCTTCAATGGATTGCCGATCAGGTTCCCGAACGGCATCTGCTCCCGCCAGCGGGCTCACCGGCGCGCTACCATGCTCTTGAATGGCTCAACTTCATCGCGACGGAGCTGCACAAGAACTTCATCACGCCGGAACGGCATGGCGGCATTGCGGCAAACTTCCTGTCCAAGACCCGTAAGGGGCAGGAGCAGACCCGCATCCATGTATCGCCTCGGCTTGATTGGGTAGACCGGCAGATGGAAGGGCGTTCGTACATTTCCGGCGACCGTGTCACCGCGCCCGATGCTTACCTCTTCACGATGCTGACATGGGCTGGCAGGTTGGGGCTCGACCTGACGACATGGCGGAATCTCGCCGACTTCTTTGGCCGGATGGCGATGCGCCCGGCCGTAACCGACGCGTTGGCGATCGAGGGACCACCGCACGCCCTGACCGATGCAGGGTGACCGCCATTGCGGCGTCGCTCCATCGGCTCCCGATTGAGAAGCTGCGGCTGACGCCATCCGACTGCGGTATAGGAGGCGTTGTCCCGCAACACCCTGATAACGAACGCCGATCGGCCGGGCGCTGTCCTACGGCCGAATGACGGGGTAGACCCGGAAGCAACGCTCCTTCTTATCGTTGCCGCCCCGATCATCGCCAGAAACGTAACGACCGGCGCGAATCGTTTCCATCAGGGTGTTCATGTTGTCTATGTTGCGGACGAACCGCCGCGCTGCTGCGCCAGCACCTCATACGCCATCACCGCCGTCGCCACCGCGGCGTTGAGGCTGTCCGCCTTGCCCAGCATCGGGATCTTGACCAGCAGGTCGCACGCCGCGGCATAGTCCGCCGGCATCCCCTGCGCCTCGTTGCCGGTCAGCAGGAAGGTCGGCGTCTCGTATCGTGCCGCGCGATAGTCGTGCTCGGTATCGAGGCTGAGCCCCACCAGCTGTCCCGGCCCCTCGCGCAGCCAGTCGAGGAACGGCGCCCATTCGCTGCGCACCACGGGGATGGTGAACAGCGCCCCCATGCTCGCGCGCACCGCCTCGACCGAAAAGGGGTCGACGCACTCACCGATCAGGATCAGCCCGCCCGCGCCGACCGCATCGGCAGTGCGCAGGATCGTCCCCAGATTGCCCGGATCGCGCAGCCGCTCCGCCACCAGCCAGATCCCCGAGGTCCCGCGATCGAGATCGGCGAGCGTCCGGTCGAACTCGTCGAACACGCCGACGACCGCCTGCGGATTGTCCTTGCCGGACAGCTTGGAGAGGATGTCGGGCGTCGTATGGATCGATTCGCCGCCCGCCATCTCGACGTCGATCGACAGCGCATGGACCAGCGGATGGTCGGCATTGCCCGCGGCGTAGAACAGGATGCGCGGCAGCCGCCCGGTGTCGCGTGCCTCGGTGAGGATGCGCAAGCCCTCCGCCATGAACTGGCGCGCGCCGCGGCGGTGCTTCTTGTCGCGCAGCTCGCGGGCGTATTTGACCAGCGGATTGGAGAAGGCGGTGATTTCACGGGGCATGGCGCGTCGGCCTTCGCGCTAGCCGCAGGCGTGCGCAAGGCGAAAACGACGCGCCCCGCCGGCGCGGCCTTGCCGCGGCGCCATCGCCGTCAATCTTCGCCGAACTTCGCCTCGACCAACTCGCACAGCGTGGCCACCGCCGCCTCGGCGCCGTCGCCGACCGCGCTGATCGTGATCGAATCGCCCTTGGCGGCGCCGAGCATCATCAGCCCCATGATCGACGTGCCGGTGACGGATCCGTCATCCTTGCGCACCTGCACCTCGACCGGCTGGGTCGAGGCGAGGGTCACGAACTTGGCGCTGGCCCGCGCATGGAGCCCGCGCTTGTTGGTGATGAGGACGGTGCGCTCGACGCTCATGCCGCCGCCTCGCCCAGCACCTCGGAGGCGACCGAGATGTACTTGCGTCCCGCCTCGCGCGCCGCGGCGACCGCCTCGACCACCTTCATCGACTTGCGCGCCGAACCCAGACGGATCAGCATCGGCAGGTTCATCCCCGCGATCACCTCGACCTGCCCGCGCTGCATCAGCGAGATGGCGAGGTTGGAGGGCGTGCCGCCGAACAGGTCGGTCAGCACGATCACCCCGCGGCCGACGTCGACGGCGGCGATCGCGGCGGCGATGTCGGCGCGGCGTTCCTCCATATCGTCGTCGGGACCGATCGAGATCGTCGCGATCCGCTCCTGCGGGCCGACGACGTGGATCATCGCGGTCACGAATTCCTCGGCGAGCCGCCCGTGCGTCACCAGAACGAGGCCAATCATCTCAGATACGTTACTCATTTGCTGGCCGGCGGCCCCTCGAGCGAGTCCTGCGGTGCGGCCCCCAGGTCGCGATGCGTGATCGTGGGGGAAAAACCCGCGTCGCGCAACCGGCGAGCGAGATGCTCGGCGACATGAACCGACCGGTGTCTCCCCCCGGTACAGCCGATCGCGACGGTCACGTAGGATTTTCCCTCGGCGCGATAGCGCGGGATCAGCAGTTCGAGCAGGTCGCCGATCTGCGCCATCGCCGCCGGATAAGCGGGGTCGGCCGCAACATAGGCGGCGACGTCGGCGTCGAGCCCCGTGCCCGGCCGCAGCGCGGCGTCCCAGTGTGGATTGCGCAGGAATCGCATGTCGAAGACGAGGTCGGCGCCGCGCGGCAGGCCGCGGGCGAAGCCGAACGACTGGATCGACAGCACCGGCGCGTCGCTGTCGGCGGAGGCGAAGGTCGATCGCACCTGCTGCGCCAGCGCGTTGGCGGTGAGCGTCGTCGTGTCGATCAGCCGGTTCGCCCAGTCGCGCAAGGGGGCGAGCAGCTCGCGCTCGCGCCCGATCCCGTCGCTCGCCGGCCGATCGGGGGCGAGCGGATGCCGCCGCCGCGTCTCCGAAAAGCGCCGCTCGAGCTCGGTCCCGGCGCAGTCGAGGAACAGCATGCCGACGTCGAGCCCGTGCCGCTCGCGCAGCGCGCGGATGCGCTCGACGATTCGCGCCGGATCGAAATCGCGCGTCCGCGCATCGATGCCGATCGCCAGCGGCTGCACGCCATCGGCGCTCCCCGCCAGCGGCGCCTCGAGCAGCCGATCGAGCAGCACCAGCGGCAAATTGTCGACCGCCTCCCAGCCGAGGTCTTCCAGCGTCCGGAGCACGGTCGATTTGCCCGCGCCCGACAGGCCGGTGACGAGCAGGATGTCCTTGGTCATCGACCCTTCCTCACGCGATACGCTTCATACGGGCACCGATCACAGCGGCGTCGCCTCGGGCTGGCGCAGCGCCCATTCGATCTTGACCGGTGTCGAAGCATGAAACGCATCGAACGCGAGTTCGGGCACGGCGATCCCCGCCAGCCGCCGCTGCCGCCGTTCGGGCATGCGCTGCGGTTCGCCACCCAGCCGGACGATCAGCGCGACGGGCACGTCCTCGACATGCGGCATGACGACGATCCCGAGGCCACGCAGTTCGATTCGGCCGCGAATCGCGTCGGGCGCGCGCGCCACCAAGATGTCGCCCTGCCGCACCACCAGCGTCCGGTCGTCGCTGACCAGCACGCCGCCGCGATCGATCAGCCGCAGCGCGAGGTCCGACTTGCCGACGCCAGACACGCCTTCGAGCAGCACCGCGCGGCCGTCGATCGCGACGCTGGTCGCGTGCAGCATTTCGGACGAGAGGATGGCCATGATACGGTTCAGTCCGCTGACGACTGGCGATCGGCGAGCGGCAGGCGGACGACGAAACGGGCGCCGGCCAGCCGATCCTCGCGCGATTCGACGACGATGCTGCCCTGATGCGCCTCGACGATGGTTCGCGCAATGGCGAGGCCCAGGCCCGAATGCTGCCCGAACGCCTCCGTCTCCGGCCGGATCGACTGGAAGCGGCGGAAGATCGCCTCGCGCGCTTCCTTGGGCACGCCCGGCCCGTCGTCCTCGACGCGCACGATCAGCTCCACCGCGTCACGCGACGCCGCGATCGCGATCAGTCCTTCGTCGGGCGAGAAGGAGAGCGCGTTGTCGATGAGGTTCTCGAACACCCGTTCCAGACGCGCGCCCTCGCCCAGCGTCACCAGCGGCACACCCTGGTCGTCGAAGCGCAGGCGGATGCCGCGCTCGACCTCGCGCGCGATCCGCTGTTCGACGATTGCGCGCAGCATCGCCGCGACGTCGAGCGGTTCGAAATTGGCGCGGCTCAGCTGCGCATCCAGCCGCGACGCCTCCGAAATGTCGGTAATCAGCCGGTCGAGTCGGTGGACGTCGTCGCGCACGATCGCCAGCAGCCGCGCCTGCAATTCCGGGTCCTTGACCGCGCCCAGCCCCTCGACCGCGGAGCGCAGCGAGGCAAGCGGGTTCTTCATCTCATGCGTCACGTCGGCGGCGAACGCCTCGGTCGCGTCGATCCGCGCACGCAGGGCTAGGCTCATGTCGGAGAGGGCACGCGCTAGGCTGCCGATCTCGTCCCGCCGAGAGGGCAGGCGCGGCACGACCACCTCGCGCGCGCGACCCAGCCGCACCCGCACCGCCGCGCGCGCCAGTCGCCGCAACGGCCGCACGATCGTGCGCGCGAGGAACAGCGACAACAGCACCGATACGATCGTCACGACGAGCAGCACGAGGCTCAGCCGGAATCGCTCGATCCGCACCGTCTGGGTGATGTCGCGCGCGTTGACCGTGGTCATCACCACGCCGCCGGCGGGCAGCGGCGCGGCGGCGGTGATGACCGGGGTGCGATCGGGCGCCCGCCACACCCGCGCCGACACCACGCGCCGTTCCGTCGCGGCGGCGACGTCGGGCCATTGCCGGCCATTGCGCCGCTCGCGATAGAGCGGCGGGCGCGCCGCGCCGACGACGGTGTCGATCCCTGCGTCAAGGAAGCGCGCGATCGTCTGGTTCCACGCCTGTTTGTCGGGATCGAGCAGTACCGCGTTGCGCACGCCGAGCGCGCGGCTGTCCGCCACCGTCCGCCCGGCCGCGTCGAACACGCGCAGCCGGCCGCCGGTATCCTCCGCCAGCCGCATCAGCAGGTCGTCGCGCTGGTCGCTGCGCACCATCGCCAGCGCCTCGCCGATCAGCCGCGCCTCGCGGCTCGCCTGTTCGACACGCCCGTCGACGATCCGGCTGCGGTACGAATCGAGGTAGAAGAACCCGCCCGCCAGCAGCAGCAGCGCGAAGATGTTGACCGCCAGGATCCGCCGGGTGAGCGAGATCTGCCCCGACCAGCGCAGCGCCAGATCGCCGCCTTCGCCTCGCCGGTCGGCGAGGGGCGGATCATTCGTCGGAGAATCGGTATCCGGCGCCATACAATGTCTCGATCGCGTCGAAGGTCGGGTCGACCGCGCGGAATTTGCGGCGCAGGCGCTTGATATGGCTGTCGATGGTCCGGTCGTCGACGTAGATGTCGTCCTGATAGGCGGCATCCATCAGCTGGTTGCGCGTCTTCACGATCCCCGGCCGCTGCGCCAGCGTCTCGAGGATCAGGAATTCGGTGACGGTCAGCGTCACCGGGTCCTCGGCCCAGGTGGTGCGATGCCGCGCCGGGTCCATCGACAGCCGGCCGCGCACCAGCGGCCCGGCGCCCGCCTCCTCGCTGCCGTCGGCCGGGGCGGTCGCCGGCTCGGTACGGCGCAGGATGGCGCGGATGCGCGCGATGAGCAGACGCTGGCTGAACGGCTTTGCGATATAATCGTCCGCGCCCATCGCCAGGCCCAGCGCCTCATCCAGCTCGTCGTCCTTGCTGGTCAGGAAGATCACCGGCACCTGGCTCTTCTCGCGCAACCGCCGCAACAGCTCCAGCCCGTCCATCCGCGGCATCTTGATGTCGAAGATGGCAAGGTCGGGCGGATTGTCGGTCAGCGCCTTGAGCGCGGTTTCCCCGTCCGAATAGACGCGCGTCAGGAACCCTTCGGTCTGCAGCGCGATCGAGACCGAGGTCAGGATGTTGCGGTCGTCGTCAACCAGCGCGATCGTCGCCGTCATGCGGGGGATAGCCTCGGGACCATGATCGCGCTGCGGTAGGGCAAAGTGGCGCCAGGCTCAACCGCGCGGATGGTTTGCGGCCGTCGCCGCTACGGCATCTGTTTGACGTGTTAAACGCCGGGGGGTATGTCGGTCGCATCATCGGCGCGCGTGCAGACCCTCCCCAGGATGCGTTGCGCCGACCGCATAGAACGAGCCCGCCGTCGCGGGCCGAAATCCATTGGGAGGATGTCAGTGAACGAGCGTATTCCGCAGGCGGGTCTTGCGAGCCAGGGGATCGAGACGCGCGCCGACCTGCACTGGAACCTGGTCACCGCGCGACTGGTCGAGGCCGCGGTCGCGCGCGGCGAGGGCAAGCTCAGCGCCGACGGCCCGCTGGTCGTAGAGACCGGCCCGCACACCGGCCGTTCCGCGCAGGACAAGTTCATCGTCCGCGATGCCGAGACCGAGGACAGCGTCTGGTGGGGCAAGTCCAACAAGGGCATGGCGCCCGAACATTTCGCCGCGCTGAAGGCCGATTTCCTCAGCCAGCTGCGCGACAAGGAGCATCTGTACGTCCAGGATCTGTACGGCGGATCGCAGCCCGAGAACCGGGTGCGGGTGCGCGTCGTCAACGAACTCGCCTGGCACAACCTCTTCATCCGCACGATGCTGGTCCGCCCTGAGGAGCAGGAACTGCAGGGGTTCGAGGCCGAATATACGATCATCGACCTGCCGAGCTTCCGCGCCGATCCCGCGCGCCATGGCACGCGCAGCGAGACGGTGATCGCGGTCAATTTCACCGAGAAGCTGATCCTGATCGGCGGCACGCGCTATGCCGGCGAGATGAAGAAGTCGGTGTTCGGGCTACTGAACTATCTGCTGCCCAAGACCGGCGTGATGCCGATGCATTGTTCGGCGAACATGGGCGCGGACGGATCGACCGCGGTGTTCTTCGGCCTGTCGGGCACCGGCAAGACGACGCTCAGCGCCGACGCCAGCCGCACGCTGATCGGCGACGACGAACACGGCTGGTCCGACACCGCGGTCTTCAATTTCGAAGGCGGCTGCTACGCCAAGATGATCCGCCTGTCGTCCGATGCCGAGCCCGAGATCTTCGCGACCACCAAGCGGTTCGGCACCGTGCTCGAGAACGTGGTGATGGACCCGGTCACCCGCCAGCTCGACCTCGACGACAACAGCCTGGCCGAGAACAGCCGCGGCGCCTATCCGATCGACTTCATCCCCAATGCCTCGGAAGAGAATATGGGGGGCGTGCCGAAGAATATCGTGATGCTCACCGCGGACGCCTATGGCGTGCTGCCGCCGATCGCGAAGCTGACGCCGGATCAGGCGATGTACCATTTCCTGTCGGGCTATACCGCACGCGTCGCGGGGACGGAGATCGGCGTCACCGAACCCGACGCCACCTTCTCGACCTGTTTCGGCGCGCCGTTCATGCCGCGCCACCCGTCGGTCTACGGCAATCTGCTGAAGGAGCGGATCGCGCGCGGCGGCGTCGATTGCTGGCTGGTCAATACGGGCTGGACCGGCGGCAAATACGGCGTCGGCAACCGCATGCCGATCAAGGCGACGCGTGCGCTGCTCAACGCCGCGCTCGACGGCAGCCTGAAGGACGCCGAGTTCCGCACCGACCCCAATTTCGGGTTCGAAGTGCCGGTCGCGGTGCCGGGCGTCGATGCCGCGATCCTCGATCCGCGCGCCACATGGTCGAACCCCGCGGACTATGACGCGACCGCGGCGCGATTGGTGGATCTGTTCGTCGATAATTTCGCGCAGTTCGCCGATCACGTCGACGAGGGCGTCCGCCAGGCCGCGCCGCAGACGACGCGGACGCCGCAAGCCGCCTGACCGTGCACCGGCCGTCCTCGGCGGAGGGCGGCCGATCCTGCCATTGCAGCAGGTCGACCGGCTGGCCAGGACGAGGCGCGCTCGTGGCAGGCACAATCGCTGCGGCGAGGCCATGCCTGTCAGGCGGCGATCACCCAAAGCACGGAGATCTGGCCAGACCCGTTCATGCTGAGCCTGTCGAAGCACAGATGAGTCTCAGGCCCTTCGACAAGCTCAGGGCGAATGGCGGGGAGTGGGATCAACGAACCGCAGCGACTAGCGCCGCTCGACCAATCCCGTCGCTGGCAACGGCTCGTCGCCGCGCTGGAAGAATTGCTCGACGATATCCCGCGCCAGCCGCGCCGGCTTCAGCGTCTCGGCGTCGAGGCAGCACCAGCTCGACTTGACCTCGGCGAGCACGTCCTCGCCGCGCCGGATCACCGTTTCGTAGAAGGCGCGCGCGCCCTGCACCTTTTCGAGCAGGACCGTCGCGATGACGTCGTCGCCGAGGAAGGTCGGCTTGCGATAGGTGATCTCGTGCTTCAGCGCGACCCACAGGTGCGTGGCGACCGCCTCGGCTGGCGCGAGCTTCTGCCAATGGCTGACGACCGCGTCCTGTACCCACTTCAGATAGCTGGCGTTGTTAACGTGCCCCATGAAGTCGATGTCGGCCGGATCGATACCGATCGGGAAGGCGTGGGGGATGCTGTGGGTCACACCCGCCTATATAGCATATCGCACGCCCGCTGACAGGGGCGGGGCGGGCGCAAACGCGGAAATTATCCGTTGATCGGTTCGACGATCACCAGCCCGTCGCGCACCGCGGCGATGCGCATCCGCTCGCCGATCGCCGCCACCGGTCCCCGCGCCGGCCACGACCCGTCGCCGATCCGCACGCGTCCGTCATCCGTGCCGATCGCAACCTCGACGATCACCGTCTCGCCGATCAGCCGCGCGGCGCGATCGTTCAGCTGGGGATCGCTGCTCGCCACCGGGAAATCCTTGTACCAGCGCTTGCCGATCAGCACCGTGACCGCGCTCCACAGCGCGAAGGCGGCGATCTGTGCCTCGGGCGGCAGGCCCGGCAGCACCAGCGTCGTCACGCCGACCACCGCCGCGGCGATCGCGAGGAAGATCGCGAAGACGCCGGGGATCAGCAGCTCGGCGATCCCCAGCACCAGCGCGCCGATCAGCCAGGCCTCGCCCGCGCCGCCGATCGTGTCGAGCGTCACGGCTGCGGCAGCTCGAACGGCCCGCGCTTGGGTTCGGGCTTGGCGGCGGGGGCAGGGGCCGCCTTGCCCAGCGCATCCTTGGCCAGCTCGCCGATCCCGCCCAGCGTACCGATCAGCTGCGTCGCCTCGACCGGGAACAGGATCGTCTTGGCATTGGGGCTGGTCGCGAACTTGCCGATCGCCTCGACGTATTTCTGCGCGATGAAGTAATTGATCGCCTGCGTGCCGCCGCGCTCGATCGCCTCGGACACCACCAGCGTCGCCTTCGCCTCGGCCTCCGCCGCGCGTTCGCGCGCTTCCGAGTCGCGGAAGGCGGATTCCTTGCGCCCTTCCGATTCGAGGATGCGCGCCTGCTTCTGTCCCTCGGCGCGCAGGATCTCCGACGCGCGCGTGCCTTCGGCCTCGAGGATGTTGGCGCGCTTCTCGCGCTCCGCCTTCATCTGCCGGCCCATCGCGGTGACGATATCGGCGGGCGGGCGGATGTCCTTGATCTCGACGCGGGTGATCTTGACGCCCCACGGCACCGTCGCGTGATCGACCACCGACAGCAGCCGCGCGTTGATCTCGTCGCGCTTCGACAGCGTCTCGTCGAGGTCCATCGACCCCATCACCGTGCGCAAATTGGTCGTCGTCAGCTGGAGCAGCGCGACATACAGGTCTGACACTTCATACGCCGCCTTGGGCGCGTCGAGCACCTGGAAGAAGACGACGCCGTCGGTCGAGACGATCGCATTGTCCTTGGTGATGATCTCCTGCCCCGGGATATCGATCACCTGCTCCATCATATTCACCTTGCGCCCCACGCGATAGAAGAAGGCGGGGTAGAAGTTGAAGCCGGGGCTCGCGGTGTTGGTGTAGCGGCCGAAATGTCGATCGTGTACTGATAGCCCTGCCGGACGATCTTGATGCTGGAGAACAGGTAGAACAGCACCAGCACCAGTGCGAAGGCGGCGATCGTGATACCCATCATATGTCCCCGTTCCGCCCGCGAGTCCGCAAGGCGCCGTGGCGCGACGATAGCACACCCCGCGCCACGTCACAGCGCCCCCTAGCGCAGAGGCGTCGGTGCGGTTACATGGCCCGCCACTTCTCCCCTCCCGCGAGGAAACGGCACCTTGGATATCCGGCTCGGCCTCACCTTCGACGACGTGCTGCTCGTGCCCGGCGAGTCGGACATCCTGCCGAGCACCGCCGACACGCGCACGCAGCTGACGCGCGGCATCGCGCTCAACATCCCGATCCTGTCATCGGCGATGGACACGGTGACCGAGGCGGACATGGCGATCGTCATGGCGCAGCTGGGCGGCATCGGCGTCCTCCACCGCAATCTGTCGGTCGAGGAACAGGTGGCGGCGGTGCGTCAGGTCAAGCGCTTCGAATCGGGCATGGTCGTCAACCCGATCACCATCGCCCCCACCGCGACGCTCGCCGACGCACAGGCGCTGATGGCGCATCACAAGATCAGCGGCATCCCGGTGGTCGAGCGCGACGGCAAGCTCGTCGGCATCCTCACCAACCGCGACGTCCGCTTCGCCGGCAATCCCAAGCAGCCGGTCGCCGAACTGATGACGCACGACAACCTCGCCACCGTGTCGACCGACGTCGGGCAGGAGGAGGCGCGCGTGCTGCTCCACCAGCGCCGCATCGAGAAGCTGCTGGTGGTCGACGACGCCTATCGCTGCGTCGGCCTCATCACCGTGAAGGACATCGAGAAAGCGGTGACCTATCCCAGCGCGACCAAGGATGCCGCCGGCCGCCTGCGCGTCGCCAGCGCCACCACGGTCGGCGACAAGGGCTTCGAGCGCACCGAGGCGCTGGTCGATGCCGAATGCGACCTGATCGTCATCGACACCGCGCACGGCCACAATCGCGATGTCGCCCGCGCGGTCGAGCGGGTGAAGAAGCTCAGCAATTCGGTGCAGGTCGTCGCCGGCAACGTCGCGACCGGTGAGGCGACGCGCGCGCTGATCGACGCGGGTGCGGACGGGATCAAGGTCGGCATCGGCCCGGGTTCGATCTGCACCACCCGCGTCGTCGCCGGCGTCGGCGTGCCGCAGCTGACCGCGGTGATGGACTGCGCCGAGGCGGCCGCCAGGCACGGCGTGCCGGTGATCGCCGACGGCGGGCTGCGTACCTCGGGCGATCTCGCCAAGGCGCTAGCGGCGGGTGCCTCGACCTGCATGGTCGGCTCGCTGCTCGCCGGCACCGAGGAAGCGCCGGGCGAGACCTTCCTGTACCAGGGCCGCGCCTATAAATCGTACCGCGGCATGGGTTCGGTCGGCGCGATGGGCCGCGGCTCGGCCGATCGCTATTTCCAGGGCGACATCAAGGACCAGATGAAGCTGGTCCCCGAAGGCATCGAGGGGCAGGTCGCCTACAAGGGCCCGGCACGCGACGTGATCCACCAGCTCGTCGGGGGCATCAAGGCGGCGATGGGCTATACCGGATCGGCGACGATCCCCGACCTGCAACGCCGTGCGCAATTCGTCCAGATCACCGGTGCCGGCCTCAAGGAGAGCCACGTCCACGACGTGACGATCACGCGGGAAGCGCCGAATTATCCGACGCGGTGATGCCCGCGACCTACCGTCACCCCAGCGCACGCCGGGGTCTTTTCGTTGGGGAGCGCGAGCGCATGCCGCATGAGATGCCAGCCTCCGCTCGCATGACGGTCGAGGCATGACCCCCGCCGCCCGCACCCAGGCCGCGATCGAACTGCTCGACGAGGTGATCGCCGCCGCGCGCGGTGGCGGTGCCGCGGCCGACACGCTGATCGCCCGCTATTTCGCGACCCGCCGCTACGCCGGGTCGAAGGACCGCCGCGCCGTGCGCGAGCTCGTCTACGCCGCGATCCGCCGCGCCGGCGAGATCCCCGCCTCGGGCCGCGCCGCGATGCTCGCCGTCGCGGCGGACGATGCCGAGCTGGCCGCGCGGTTCGACGGTTCGACCCACGGCCCCGCGCCGATCGATCCCGACGAGGCACCCGCCAGCGGTGGGGTCATGCCGGCGTGGCTCGCCGAGGCGCTGTCCGCGTCGGGTATCGCCGCCGACCAGCAGGCCGCGCTCATCGATCGCGCCCCGCTCGACGTCCGCGTCAACCGCCTGCTCGCCGACCCGCAGGCGCTGGCCGACCAGCTCGGCGGCACGCCGATCCCCGGCCTCCCCGACGCGCTGCGCCTGCCCGCCGGCACCAACCTCGATCCGCTCGCGGGGCAGGTCGAGGTGCAGGATGCCGGCAGCCAGATCGTCAGCCGCGCCGCCCGCGCCGCGCCCGGCCAGTCGGTGATCGACCTGTGTGCCGGCGGCGGCGGCAAGACGCTGGCGCTCGCCGCGGCGATGGCCAACGACGGCCGCATCCTCGCCACCGACATCGACCGCGCCCGCCTGTCGCGGCTGATACCGAGGGCAACGAAGGCAGGGGTAACGATCGTCGAACCGCGACTGCTCGATCCGCAACGCGAAGACGAAGCGCTCGCCGACTGGCAGGATACCGCCGATTGCGTGCTGATCGACGCGCCCTGTTCGGGCACCGGCACGTGGCGCCGCAACCCCGAGGCGCGCTGGCGGCTGACCCCCGATCGCCTGCGCCGCGTCGCCGAGCAACAGCGCCATGTGCTCAGCGTCGGCGCGCCGCTCGTCCGCCCCGGCGGCGCGCTGGTCTATATCGTCTGCTCGCTGCTCGATGCCGAGGGCAGGGATCAGGTCGATGCCTTCCTCGCCGACCATCCCGACTGGACCGCCGAGCCGCTCGATCTGCCCGCCGGCACGCGCCACGGCCACGGCCTGCGGCTCGATCCGGCAAGCCACGGCACCGATGGCTTTTTTGTCGCGCGGCTCATCCGCCCCTGCTAACCTCGCGGTCGTGCCCCCCGTGGAGACCTTCATGCGCGTTACGTCCGTCGCCATCGCCGCTGCGCTGACCCTGGTATGCGTGTCCACCTCGCTGAACGGCCAGCGTCCCGACGACCAGATCGACGCGCGCTCGCTGCAACTGCTCGCGCAGGGTCGCGCGGCCAAGGCGGCGGGCAATCTCGACGGCGCCACCGACCTGATCGAAACCGCGCTCGCGGTCGATCCGCGCAACCGGCAGGCGTTCATCGTCCTCGCCGACGTCGCCGAGGCGCGCGGCCTGCCCGGCAAGGCGATCCGCCTCTACCGCGAGGCGCTGACGCTCGAACCCAACGACATTGCGGCGCTGCAGGGGCAGGGCGAGGCACTCGTCGCCAAGGGCGCGGTCGCGATCGCCAAGGGCAATCTCGCCAGGATCCGCACGCTCTGCAAGGCGGGGTGCCCTGAGGCGAACCAGCTCGCGGCGACGATCGCCAAGGGCCCGCCGGTGACGACCGCGCAGGTCGAGGCCAAGCCCGCGGTGGCCAAAGAGTAATCGGCGGCGCATCGCGCTCACCCTCACCCGTCGCCGGCTACGCCGTCTCTCCCTCTCCCATCGGGGGAGGGAAGGGGCCCGCCGCCGCAGGCGGGGGGGAAGGGTGAGGGTGATTACCCCACCTCCCGCGCCAGCGCCACGAACTCCGCCACGCTCACCGTCTCGGCACGCCGCGTCGCGTCCACCCCGATCCGCTCCAGCGCCACGAGCGCCCCCGGCACGCCCTTCAAACTCTGTCGCAGCATCTTGCGCCGCTGGCCGAACGCCGCCGCGGTGATCCGTTCCAGCACACGCACCTCGACGCCCTCGGGCGCTTCGCCGGGCATGATATGCACCACCGCCGACATCACCTTGGGCGGCGGCGTGAACGCCGACCGGTGCACCGGCATCGCGATCCGCGCGGTCGACCGCCACTGGCTGAGCACCGCCAGCCGGCCATAGGCATCGTCGTTCGCCGAGGCGACGATCCGATCCGCGACCTCCTTCTGGAACATCAGCGTGCACGATTGCCACCATGGCTGCCAATCCACGGTCAGCCAGCCGACCAGCAGCGCGGTGCCGACGTTGTAGGGCAGGTTGGAGACGATATGCGGCCGCCCGGCGAACAGCGCCGGCGCGTCGATCGCCAGCGCATCGCCCTCGATCACGCGCAGCTGGCCGGGATAGGCCTCGCTAAGTTCGGCGAGCGCCGGGATGCAGCGCCGGTCGCGCTCGATCGCGGTCACCCGCGCTCCCGCGGCGAGCAGCGCGCGGGTCAGGCCGCCGGGGCCGGGTCCGACCTCCAGCACCTCAGCATCGCGCAGATCCCCCGGGACTGCCGCGATCCGCGTCAGCAATTGCCCGTCGAACAGGAAGTTCTGCCCCAGTGCCTTGCTGGCGTTCAGTCCGTATTTGGCGATCACCTCGCGCAATGCCGGCAATTGGGGCGGCAGTTTGACGCCCGGCACCGCCTCGCTCATGCCCGCGCGCGGCGATCCGCCGCCTGGCCCGCCATCGCGATCGCCGCGATCATCGCGCCGGGATGCGCCTGGTCGGTGCCGGCGATGCCGAAGGCGGTGCCGTGATCGGGCGAAGTGCGCACGATCGGCAGGCCCAGCGTGACGTTGACACCCTCGTCGAAATGCAGCGTCTTGATCGGCACCAGCGCCTGATCGTGATAGCAGCACAGCACCACGTCGTAACCGGTACGCGCCCGCGCATGGAACAGCGTGTCGGCCGCGAACGGCCCGGTCGCATCGATCCCCTCGGCCCGCAGCTGCGCGATCGCGGGGGCGAGGATGTCGATCTCCTCGCGCCCGATCATGCCGCTCTCACCGGCGTGCGGGTTGAAGCCCGCGAAGGCGAGCCGCGGTGCGGCGATGCCGAAGTCCCGGCGCAGCCCCGCCGCGGTCGTCCGCGCCTTGGCGACGATCAGCTCGACCGACAGCATCGCCGACACCTGCGCCAGCGGCACATGCGCGGTGATCGGCACGACGCGCAGCGACGGCCCGGCGAGCATCATCACCGCATCCTCCGCCGCGACACCGCAGCGTTCCGCCACGAACTCGGTCTGGCCGGATTGGTTGAAGCCGATTCCGTACAATTGCGCCTTGGATACCGGCCCCGTGACCAGCGCGCGCGCCTCGCCGTCGCGGACCAGCGCGATCGAGCGGTCGAGCGCCTGCAACGCCGCGCGCGCGCCGCCGATCTCGGGCGTGCCCAGCGTGATCGAACCGGCGTCCGCGACCGCCAGCACGGGCAGCGCGCGGTCGAACACCGCCGCCGCCTCGCCGATCGCGCCGACGGTCTCGACCGGGCCGTTCCACACGCGCCGCACCGCGCCGGGGTCGCCGACCAGCGCGAACGGCGGCAGCTTGCGCAAAGCCCGCACCGCCCAGCTCTTGGCGATGATCTCCGGCCCGATTCCCGCAGGATCGCCCATCGGGATCGCGAGCGGGGCGGTGGTCATGTCAGCGATACTCGATCACCGCATCGCGGCGCAGATCGCGCAACTTGCTCTGCGCACGCAAATTGACGCGCTGCTGCTCGAGCTGGCCCTGGATCTGCGCGGCGCCCGGCACCGACGATTGCTGCGGATCGTCGCGGCCGCACAGCACCAGCGCGCGCACGCCCTCGGACGGCGAACCGAACGGCGGGGTGGCCTCGCCGACCTGCAGCTTGACCATGATCGCCTGCAGCGGCGCGGGCAGGTCGCGGATGCGGATCGAATCGTTGTCGACCACCTCGGCGCCGATCGTCGCCGCCACCTTCTCCACCGTGCCGCAGCCCTGGATCGACTGCACCGTCTTGGCGAAGGTCGCCGCGCGGGTCTGCGCCTGCGCCTGCGTCGTGCCCGGCGGGAAGGATACGGTCAGCTGCTTGAGGCTGAGCTTGGCGTCGCGCGGGTCGGCGGCGCCGATCGTGCGCTTGTCGGTGAGGTACAGGATCGAATAGCCGCCCGGCGTCTCGACCGGGCCGGCGACCTGGCCGACCTGCATCTGCTGCGTCGCATCGGCGAGCGGCTGCGGCAGCGTTACGAGGCGGATCCAGCCGAGGTCGCCGCCGACGCCCTTGGTCGACGCTTCCGAATAATTGCGCGCGAACAGCTCGAACGGCTGCTGCGCTTTCTGGATCTCGGCGATGATCTGCTTGGCCTTGGCGAATACCTCGGCGCGATTGGCGTCGTTGGCGCTCAGGTAGATTTCGCGGAGGTTGTATTCCTCGGTGCCGCGCGATGCCTCGATCCGCTTCTGGATCGCGGTGACCTCTTCGTCGCCGACGTTGACGAACGGTTCGATCTTGCGGCGCAGGTAGCGGCTCCACGCGAGTTCGCCCTCGATCGCGCGGCGGAGCGAACGCTCCGACGATCCCGCCTTGCGCAGCGCGGCGCGCAGCTGCGGCTGCGTCATGTTGAAGCGCTTGGCGAGGCCCGCCTCGCTCTGGTCGAGCTCGGCCGCGGTCACTGTGATCTCGGCGCTCTTGGCTTCCTGGATCTGCAGCGTCTCGTCGATCAGCTGACGCAGGATCTGCAGCTTGAACTCGTCGACCTGCTCGGGCGCGGGGCCACGGCCGCCGTTGTTGAACACGGTCAGCGCCAGTCGCTGGTCGACGTCGGTGCCGGTGATGACCGTGTCGTTGACGATCGCGGTGGGCTTGCGGACGTTGGGGTCGAGCTTGCCGAAGATCTGCAGGTTGGCCGGGATGTTGAGGTTGGTGTCGGGAACCTGCTGGTCGGCCACCGTCTGCGCCAGCGCGCCGGTGCCAAGAGCGGTCAGGGCAACCCAGCCCATCAGGCGGGCGCTGCGTCGAATGTTGTGCGTCACGTTGTTCCGTTACCTCAAAGCGCGGGCGTCGCGCGGTCGCGCGTGCCCCTTGATCCTGGCATTGCCCCGTTCCAGCTGAACTTGGGCTTAGCGGCCGAGGTTGGTCAACGCCAGCGTGAACAGGAAGCTGTTGCCCGAGCGCGCGTCGCCGGTGTCCTGGTAATCGCGCCGCCATGTCGCGCCCAGCCGGATGCAGTCGTCCTCATATTGCACGCCCAGCCGGTGGCGGATCGGGTCGAAGCCGTCGGACAGCGACTGCGGATCCTCGCTGCGATCCGTCAGGTCGACGACGGTCGACCCGAACACCGACCAGAAGCGCGCGAACTGCACGCGGCCGGCGAGCCGCACCTCCTCGCGATCCTGCAGATCCTCGATCGTCGGGAAGATGTCGCGGTTGAGCCGCAGATAGCCGGCGAGGACATAGGTGTTGCGCGATCCCACCGTCGCGTCGATCTCGTTGCGCCGCACCGCGAACCCGTCCTTGTCGAGCCGGTAGCGGTGGGTGATCGACACGAAATCGCGGATGCGCAGCGTCGTGCGACCGACGAAATCGGAGAAGCGATCGCTGAGCCCCGTGCCGCTCGGAAAGATCGTCGGGCGGGTCGACAGGCGATAGCTCTGGCCGATCACCGCATCCAGCGTCATGCCGGGCAGCGTCACCGCCCATTCGGCGCCATAGGTCGCGCGGCTCGAATCCTCGAACCGGTCGTACCCCGCGAAGCGGTTGAGCGCGAACAGGTTCGAATCCTCGAGGTCGACGGCGCGCGCATCCTCGTTGGGGACGTCGAGATTGGCGATCTTCGGCGCCGCGACGATCTGCACTCGCGGGGTGAGCCGCTGCGTCCCGCCGAGGAAGCTGCCGACGAACGGCCATTTGACGTCGGCGGCGAGCGCCCCGATCGCGCGCGTCTGGAACCCCTCGATCCCGCGATAGCTCGCGACGCTGGTCAGCTGCGCATCGTTGGTATTGTAGGCGTCGGCACGGGCATAGGCGGTCAGCGTCACCTCCTGCCCCCAGTCGGTCAGCCGCCTGAGGTCCCATTGCCCCGCGACGAACGCGCGCTGCGTATCCTGCCCGGCGGTGCGGGTGATCGCCAGCGTGTTCGCCTGCAGCTGCAGCTTGCCGCCGCCCAGATCGATCCGCTTGCGGAAATCGAGTTCGGGCAGCGCGATCGGCTGGTTGCCCTGCGAATCGTTGACCCGCAGCGTCTGCACATACCAGCCGGTCAGCGCGAAATAGGTATTGGGATCGATCCGCTCGAGCGACGCGGTGGTGCGCAGCCGGTCGTCGCGCGAGATGTCGTAGCGGCGCAGGAAGGTGCGGTCGCTGGCGATCCGCGCCGAGCCGCTGACGCTCCAGTACGGCGACAGCTGGTAGCGCGCGACGCCGTCGATATAGCCGCGCAGCGCGCGTTCGGTATCGGTCGGCGTGACGGTGTTGAGGTCGTCGCTGCGCCGGCTCTCGGTGAGATAGCCGGTCACCCGGAACGCGCCGTTCGTCCCCAGCGCGTCATATTGCGCCTGCATCATCGGCAGCACCGCGGTGAAGACGTGCGGCGTCAGCGTCAGCCCCTTGTTGGGCGCCAGCCGGAAGTAATAAGGCGCGACGAATTCCAGCCCGTTGACCCGGTCGAGCTGCACGTCGGGCGCGAGCAGGCCGCTCTCCGAACTCCCGCCGATCGGCATCGAAAATGCGGGCAGCGGCAGCGCGGGCAGGCCGAACAGGTGGAAGCGCCCGCCGCCGAAGAACACGCGCTCGCGATCGGGGCGATAGGTGATGCGAACCGCAGTGATCTTCCACGACGGCTCCTTCGGACAGCCGGCCGACGTCTCCACCGCGCACGGCGTATAGGCCGCCTTGTCGAGCTGCATCGTGCCATCGGGCAGCCGCGTGCCGCGCTCCGCCGCCATCCGCCCGCCCTGTTCGAGCACGACGAGCATGTTCTGGACCATGCCGTCCTTCAGCGAATCGGTCAGCTCGATCGAATCGCCGTAAGCGACGTCGCCCTCGGGGTTGGTGACGGCGATATTGCCGGTCGCGACGACCTTGCCGGTCTTGCGGTTCCACACGACCTTGTCCGCGCGCAGCCGGTCGCCCTGACGGAACATGCGCACCTCGGTCAACGCGGTGACGACGTCGCTGTCGGTGTCATATTCCAGGCTGCCCGCGCTGAACTGCACCTGATCCGCGTCGGCGGCGGCAGGGGGGGCGGCGGGAATCGGCGGATCGCTCACCGGGGGGGGCGCGACGGGCCGGTTCTGCAGGTCCTGCGCGGTCGCAGGGGCGGCGAACAGCGCCGCCGCGAGGGCACAGCCGGCCAATAGGTCGAAACGCAACACGATGATCCGAACACCCTTTCGGCGCGACCGGCACCGCCCTGACGGTGCCTCGTTCACGTCTGCCTATCGCACCCCCCGCGCGGCGCTGCAATCGTTGTGCTTCGCCGGGGGGCACCCTAGATCAGTCACTTGTCCTTCATCCCAGAAAGCCCCCGCCCGATGCAGATCGCCTTTTCTCCCACCTTGTCCGCCGCGCCCGCGATCCTCGCGCTGCCGGTGGAAAAGGACGTGGCCGGCCGTGAGCGCTGGGCAGGCCTCGGCGACGCGCATCAGGCGCTCGCCACCGCCGCCGCCGCTGCCGCCCGCTTCGAAGGCGAGGCCGGCGCGATCGTCGAACTGTTCGCCGCGGAGGAAGGGCGCACCGCCCGCGTCCTGCTGCTCGGCGTCGGCGCCGGCGGCGAGGCGGACTGGGAAAAGGCCGGCGGTGCGCTGGTCGCCAAGCTGCTGACCTCGGGTGCCACGGAGGTCACCGCCGACTTCTCCGCCGCCAGCCCGACGCCGAAAGCCGCCGCCCGCTTCGCCGCCGCCGCCGCGCAGCGCAGCTGGCGCTACGACCAATATCGCACCAAGCTGCCCGAAAAGCAGAAGGCGACGCTGACCACGCTGACCATCGCCGGCGCCCCCGCCGGCACCGACGAGGCGTGGGGGAAGCAGGCGGCGGTGGTGAGCGGCCTCGACCTCACCCGCAACCTCGTCGCCGCGCCGCCCAACATCCTCTACCCCGAAAGCTTCGTCGAACTGGTCCGCAAGGAGGTCGAGGGCCTCGGGCTCGAGATCGTCGTCGTCGACGAGGCGGAGATGGCGGACCACGGCATGGGCGCGCTGCTCGGCGTCAGCCAGGGTTCGGTGCGCGAGGCGCGCATCCTCGCGCTGAAGTGGAACGGCGCAGGCGAGGGCGATCCCACGCTCGCGCTGGTCGGCAAGGGCGTCACCTTCGACACCGGCGGCATCTCGCTGAAGCCCGGACCCGGCATGGAGGACATGAAGTGGGACATGGGCGGCGCCGGCGCGGTCGCCGGCACGATGAAGGCGCTCGCCGCGCGCAAGGCGAAGGTCAACGTCGTCGGCGTCATGGGCCTCGTCGAGAACATGCCCGACGGCAATGCACAGCGTCCCGGTGACGTCGTGACGTCGATGTCGGGCCAGACGATCGAGATCCTCAACACCGATGCCGAGGGCCGGCTGGTCCTCGCCGACGCGATCACCTGGACGCAGAAGACGTTCCGGCCGAAGACGATCGTCGACCTCGCCACGTTGACCGGCGCGATGATCGTCAGCCTCGGCAACGAATATGGCGGCCTGTTCGCCAACGACGACGCGCTCGCCGACACGCTGCTCGCCGCCGGCCTCGCGACGGGCGACAAGCTGTGGCGCTTCCCGCTGTCGGACACGTACAACAAGCTGATCGACAGTCCGATCGCCGACATGAAGAACGTCGGCCCGCGCGGCGCCGGATCGATCACCGCGGCGCAGTTCATCCAGCGCTTCGTCGACGACGGCGTCACCTGGGCGCACCTCGACATCGCCGGCATGGTGTGGAGCGACAAGCCCGGCGCTACTTACGACAAGGGCGCGACGGGTTATGGCGTCAAGCTGCTCGACCGGTTCGTCGCGGATATGTTCGAGGGGTAAAGACCGGCCAACGCCCCTTATCGCCTCGGGCGCGTTTGATGGTTAAGCCCCACCAAACCACCTCCGTCACCCCGGACTTGTTCCGGGGTCCACTCCGCGGCGAGGCTGATCGTTCACGATCAGAGCGATACGCCAGCGGAACAGTGGATGCCGGAACAAGTCCGGCATGACGGGGGAATGGACGTTCAGACCCCCAACACCCCCGTTCGTGCCGAGCCTGTCGAAGCACCTTGAAACTCGCCCCCGTCGACAAGCTCACGGAACCGAAAGTTCCGTGTTGGCCCCCCGCCGCCACCACGCTACCCATCCGCAATGCAGGTCGACTTCTACCACCTCACCGCCACCCCGCTCGACCGCGCCCTTCCGCAGATCGCGGCGAAAGTGGTGGACAGCGGCGCACGCCTCCTCATCGTCTCTGGCAAGGAAGACCAGCGCGTCGACCTCGACCGCCTGCTGTGGACCTATAAAACCGACAGCTTCCTTCCCCATGCCCAGGCCGGCGCAGGCGACGACAGCCTCCAGCCGATCCTCCTCGCCGGCGAGATCACGCAGGCGAACGCCGCGCGCCACATCGCGCTGGTCGACGGCGAATGGCGCGACGGCGCGCTCGCCTTCGACCGCACCTTCCACTTCTTCGAGGACGAACACATCCGCCCCGCCCGCGACGCCTGGCGCGCGCTCGGCAGCCGCGACGGCGTCGAGCGCCGCTACTGGAAGCAGACCGACACCGGTCGCTGGGAACAGGCCGCCTAGATTCACGCGAAGACGCGAAGACGCCAAGAGGTCATGCAAGCCGGCAGGACAGCCTGACCAACCTCTTCGCGTCTTCGCGTCTTCGCGTGAAAATATGTTCGCGCAGAGGCGCAGAGATGTCTCGCACCGGGGACCCGCGGTTCCTTCACCACGGCCGTGATAGGATGGCCGCGACGCGGCGAGCGCAACACCTCCGCGTCTCCGCGTCTCCGCGTGAAACACCTTCTTCGTCCGACCGCCGAACCGGTTGCAAACCAGACGCCCCCCGACTAGGGCGGCGCCACTTCAAAGATCCGCCCAAAAACCACAGGAGCCCGTGACCATCATGGCCGCGAACCGTACCTTTTCGATCATCAAGCCCGACGCCACCCGCCGCAACCTGACCGGTGCGGTTACCAAGATGCTCGAGGAGGCCGGCCTGCGCGTCGTCGCGTCGAAGCGCATCCAGATGACCCGCGAACAGGCCGAGGGCTTCTACGACGTCCATCGCGAGCGTCCTTTCTTCAACGACCTCGTCGAATTCATGATCTCCGGCCCCGTCGTCGTGCAGGTGCTCGAGGGCGAGAACGCGATGCAGCGCAACCGCGACATCATGGGCGCGACCAATCCGGCGAACGCCGAGCCCGGCACGATCCGCAAGGAACTGGCGGAATCGATCGAGGCGAACACCGTCCACGGTTCGGATTCGGACGAGAATGCCGAAATCGAGATCGCGTACTTCTTCGCACCCGACGAGATCGTCGGCTGATGACCGACTGGCGGCTGCGGCGCGCGTCCCAACGGGATGCGCCCGCGGTCGCGCTGGTCGCGGGCGCGAGCTTCCTCGCCACCTTCGCCGGCATCCTCGACGGCGCCGACATCGTCGCCCACGTCGCGAAGAACAGCTCGGTCGATCGGTTCGCGCACTGGGCGGATGACCCCGCCAGCATCGTCACGATCGCGGAACACGCCGAGGGCGGCGCCCCGATAGGCTATACGCTGCTGACCACGCCCGACCTGCCGATCGAGACGGGCGAGGGCGATACCGAACTCCGCCGCATCTACACGCTGCCGCTCGCGCAGGGGATCGGCCTCGGGCAGGCGCTGATGACGCAAGCGATCGCCGACGCCCGCACGATGGGCAAGACGCGCCTGTTGCTCGGGGTCTATGCGGGCAATACCCGCGCCCGCGGCTTTTACGAACGTCAGGGCTTCACGATCGCCGGGAAGCGCCAGTATCTGGTCGGCAGCACCCTGTGCGACGACCTCATCTACGCACGCAACTTATAGAGCACCAACGCTCCCACCACCCCCTCGTCACCCCGGACTTGTTCCGGGGTCCACTCCGCGGCGAGGCGTACGGAACGAGGGGAGGGCCTAAGCCCGCGGCCCGGTGGACCCCGGAACAAGTCCGGGGTGACAGAGGGAGCGGGGGAACCGTACCCCTCCGCCAAACCCGCCAACCGCTCAAGCCTCCGCGAACACCCCCTCGTCGTCCATCACATGCAGCACGCCATCGGCGATCGCGAAGTACGCGCCGCGCAGCGTCAGCGTCCCCGCCGCCTCGCGCTCCGCGACGAACGGGAACGTGCGCAGGTTGGCGAGGCTCACCCGCACCGTCTCATGCTCCAGCTCGCGCTTGGCATCCGCGCCTTCGCCGAACTTCTCCACCACCCGCGCGCGCGCATCGTCGAGCAGCCCGACCCAGTCGGCGATGAACTTGCCCTCGCCCGGCTTGGCGTCGGCAAACCCTTGCGACAGCGCCGCCGCGCAGCCACCGCACGAGGCATGGCCCATCACCACCACCTCGGGCACCTCGAGCTGCGTCACCGCGAACTCCAGGGCCGCCGAGACGCCGTGATAGCCGCCACCGACCTCATATGGCGGCACGAGGTTGGCGACGTTGCGCACCGCGAAGATCTCGCCCGGCGACGTGTCGAAGATCTGCGCCGGATCGACGCGGCTGTCCGAACACGCGATCACCATCACCTTGGGGTCCTGCCCCTCGCTCAGCTCGCTCCAGCGTTCGCGCTGTTCGGTCCACCCCTTCGAGCGGAAACGGCGATAGCCTTCGATCATGTCGGAAAAGTCGGTCATTGTGCCTCCGTCTCGGGTCGGTTTCGGCGTCCATAACGCAGAAAGCCGCGCTTGGTCCCGCTGCGGTTCCGCAAAGGTTGTTCGGAAGGCCCGGGGACGCTATCTCGCGGCGATGAACGAGATGACGCCGCTCGCCCACCCGGATCGCCCCGAACCCCGTCTGCGCAAGCCCGACTGGATTCGCGTCAAGGCGCCGACCAGCGCCGGCTTCGCCGCGACGCGCGCGCTGATGCGCTCGAAGAGCCTGACGACGGTGTGCGAAGAGGCCGCCTGCCCGAACATCGGCGAATGCTGGTCGAAGAAGCATGCCACCGTCATGATCCTCGGCGACACCTGCACGCGCGCCTGCGCCTTCTGCAACGTCAAGACCGGCATGCCGCGCGCGGTCGATCCGATGGAGCCCAACAACGTCGCCGATGCCGCGGCACAGATGGGGCTCGAACATATCGTCGTCACCTCGGTCGATCGCGACGACCTGCCCGACGGCGGCGCGAAGCAGTTCGTCAAGGTGATCGAGGCGATCCGTCGTTCGAACCCCAAGACGACGATCGAGATCCTCACCCCCGATTTCCGCAACAAGCACGAGGCGGCGGTCGAGGCGATCGTCGCCGCGCGTCCCGACGTCTACAACCACAATCTCGAAACCGTGCCGCGGCTTTACCCGACGATCCGCCCCGGCGCGCGCTACTATGCCTCGATCCGCCTGCTGGAGAGCGTCAAGAAGCTCGACCCGTCGATCTTCACCAAGTCGGGCGTGATGCTGGGTTTGGGCGAACAGCGGCTCGAGGTGCATCAGGTGATGGACGACATGCGCTCGGCCGACATCGATTTCCTGACGATGGGGCAATATCTCCAGCCGACGCCGCGCCATGCCAAGGTCGCCGAATTCGTCACCCCCAAGGCGTTCGACAGCTATGCCGCGATCGCGCGCGCCAAGGGCTTCCTGCTCGTCGCCTCGTCGCCGCTGACCCGGTCGAGCTATCACGCCGGCGACGATTTCGCGAAGATGCGCGCGAACCGCGAGGCCAAGCTCGCCCAGCATGCCTAAGCACAGCGAAACGCGCCATCTGCCCTATACCCCTGAGCAGATGTTCGACATGGTCGCCGACGTGAAGCGCTACCCGGAGTTCCTGCCCTGGGTCAGCGCGATGCGCGTGCGCGCCGACAGCGACACCGCGACGCTCGCCGACATGATCGTCGGCTTCAAGGGCTTGCGCGAGACCTTCACGTCCAAAGTCGAGAAGGTCCGCCCCGAGAGCGTCCACGTCGAATATATCGACGGCCCGCTCAAATACCTCCACAACGACTGGCGCTTTCGCAGCGAGGAGGGTGGCTGCGCGGTCGACTTCGCGGTCGACTTCCAGTTCAAGAACCGGATGTTCGAGATGCTGGCGGGACAGGTTTTCGGCGTCGCGCTGCGCCGGATGATCGGCGCGTTCGAGGATCGCGCCAGGGTCCTCTACGGCAGCAGCAGTTCGAGCGCGACCAGCGCCGCCTGAAGCCGGATCCCGCCGCGCCCCAGATCGCCGAACGCCTTGCGATCGGCATGGACGTCGGACGGATCGCCGCCCTTTTCCGCCCGCGCGAAGACGACGGTGCCGACCGGCTTCTTGATCGACCCACCACCCGGCCCGGCGATCCCGGTGATCGCCACCGCGACATCGGCGCCGCTGTTGGCGAGCGCCCCCTGCGCCATGCTCCACGCCACCGCGATCGACACCGCGCCGAACGTCTCCAGCACGTCGCTGTTGACCTTGAGCAGCTTCATCTTGGCATCGTTCGAATAGGTCACGAAGCCTGCGCCGAACACGTCGGACGATCCCGGCACCTCGGTGATCGCCGCAGCGACCAGCCCGCCGGTGCAGCTTTCCGCCAGCGCGATCGTGCGCCCGGCGGCACGGTTCGCCTCGACGACGCGGGTCGCCGCTGCGATCAGTTCAGGGGGAAGCACGATATCCATCACCGCGCCCCTTCCGCGCACAGCGGCAGGTCGGGCACCGCGATCGCCTTGCCCTTCGCCTTCTCCGCCTTGAAATAGCGCAGCGTGGTGACGATCACCCCCGCGGTGTTCTGCGGCGGCAGCGGCGCCAGCTGCATCACGAACCGGTCGATCGTCCCGCAATCGGCCGGATTGATTCGCCCGACCAGCAACGGCGCCAGCGCCGCGGTGAGCAACGGCCGCGCGAATTCCGACTGGAGCAGCGAATCGATCATCGGATCGGACAGTTTGACGATCGCCGCCCGCGCATTGGGCCACGCCCGATCGGCGGCAGCCTGATAGCGATCGAGGAAATCGCTGTCCGTCCGCCGTACCAGGCTGGTCGCCGGCAGCCGCGTCGCGCAGATGATCCCGGTCTGCTGGATGATATCGGGCAGCGCGACGAGCGTCATCGCCTCCGCCTCGGGCGTGGTGATGCAGCGCGTCTGCGCCTCGGCGGACGAGGCGGATAGCAAGGCGACGATCGCGACCAGCGCCCTCATCGCGGCAGGCTCACGGTCGCCACCGCCTGCGCGGCGATGCCCTCGCCACGCCCGGTAAAGCCGAGCCGCTCGGTCGTCGTCGCCTTGATGCTCACGCGATCGTCTCCGAGCCCCAGCAACGCCCCGATCCGTGCCCGCATCGCCTCGCGATGCGGCCCGATCTTGGGCGCCTCGCAGATCAGCGTCAGGTCGACGAAGTCGATCCGCCCGCCCTTGGCGGCGATCAGCGACGCGGCATGCTGCAGGAATTGCGCGGAGTCGGCGCCCTTCCACTGCGGGTCGGACGGCGGGAAATGTGTCCCGATATCCCCCGCCGCGATCGTGCCGAGCAGCGCATCGGTCAGCGCATGCAGGCCGACATCGGCATCGCTATGCCCCGACAATCCCTTGTCGTGCGGGATCAGCACGCCGCCCAGCCACAATTCCTCGCCCGCCTCCAGCCGGTGCACGTCGAACCCCGACGCGCTGCGCGTCTCCCACGTCACACGCGCTTCGGCGGCGGCGAAATCGTCCGGATGGGTGACCTTGTCGAGCATCGCATCGCCCTGCACCAAAGCGACGCTCCCGCCAAGCCGCCGTACCATCTGCGCATCGTCGGTCGCCTCTTCGCCCGCCGGCCAGCCGGCATGCGCCGCGCGCAAGGCATCGACCCGGAAGCCCTGCGGCGTCTGCACGCGCGAGAGGCCATCGCGCGGCACCACCGCGCCGTCGCGCACCAGCGTATCCGCGACCGCGAGCACCGGCATCGCTGCCTCGGCCCCGTCGAGCGCCGCCAGCACCCGGTCGATCACGCCCGCGGGCACGAACGGCCGCGCCGCATCATGCACCAGCACGTAGTCAGCATCGATCGCCGCGAGGCCCAGCGCCACCGACTCGCGTCGCGTCGCCCCACCGACCACCGTCCGCACCAGCCCGAGCGCAGCCTCCGCCAGCGCCTCAGCCCCGTCGGCGATCACCACCACCACCTCGTCCACCGCAGGATGCGCGGCAAAGGCATGGTAGGCGTGCGCGATCAACGGCTTGCCAGCCACGATCGCATATTGTTTGGGAACCGCGCCCCCGGCGCGCGAGCCGCTGCCCGCCGCGACGATCAGCGCCACCGTCCTGTGGCTCTCTGTCATGCCCGCCGCCTAGCCCAAGCCGCGCGACCTTGCCAGCGCCGGCCGGACGGGGTAGGGCGTGCCCGTTTTTCAGGCAGATCATGGCAGCTCTCACGCCCATCCAGATCGGTCCCGTGCGGATCGACCAGCCCGTCGTCCTGGCGCCGATGACCGGCGTCACCGACATGCCGTTCCGCACGCTCGTGCGCCGCTACGGCTCGGGCCTCAACGTCACCGAGATGATCGCCAGCCAGGCGGCGATCCGCGAGACGCGCCAGTCGCTCCAGAAGGCGGCATGGCATCTGTCGGAAGAGCCCGTCTCGATGCAGCTCGTCGGCTGTACGCCGTATGAGATGGCCGAGGCGGCGAAGCTCGCCGAGGACCGCGGCGCCGCGATCATCGACATCAATATGGGCTGCCCGGTGCGCAAGGTCACCAACGGCGACGCCGGCTCGGCGCTAATGCGTGATCTGAAACTCGCCGCGCAACTCGTCGATGCGGTGGTGAAGGCGGTGAAGGCGCCGGTCACGCTCAAGATGCGGATGGGCTGGGACCTCGACAGCCTCAACGCGCCGGAACTGTCGCGGATCGCGGAAGGCCTTGGCGTCCAACTCATCACCGTCCACGGCCGTACCCGCAACCAGATGTACAAGGGCGTCGCCGACTGGCGCTTCATCCGCACGGTCAAGGACGCGGTGAGCATCCCGGTGATCGCCAATGGCGACATCTGCAGCATCGACGACGCGGTTGCCGCGCTCGACCAGTCGGGCGCCGACGGCATCATGATCGGCCGCGGCGCCTATGGCCGGCCGTGGCTGCTCGGGCAGGTGATGGACTATCTCGCCACCGGCAACCGTCGTCCCGATCCCTCGCTCGACGAACAATATCGCGTTATTACCGAGCATTACGACGCGATGCTCGACCATTATGGCGAGATCACCGGCGTCAACATGGCGCGCAAGCACATCGGTTGGTACACCAAGGGGCTGACCGGATCGGCCGAGTTCCGCAACGCGGTCAACCAGCAGCCCGACGCCGCCGTGGTCAAGCGCATGCTCGCCGACTTCTACGCGCCGCACCGCGACCAGCCCGTGCGGCAGGCCGCCTGACACCCCAATGGAGCGGCATAGCGGCTTCACCTCCGGCCGTCCCGGCTTCGCCGAGCTGTTCGCCGCGCTTCCCGTGGCGGTCGTCGTCGTCGATCCCGACGACCGGATCGCGCACGCCAATGCGCTTGCCGAACAGTTGCTCAACCTGTCCGAACGGGTGATGCGCGGCCAGCCGCTCGCCGCGATCCTGCCGCCGCCTACCGCCGGTGACCGCCGCGAAGGGCAGGGGCTCGCCTTCTACGATACCGAGATCGCGACGCCGCACGGCCCGAAGATCCGCGTCGATTTCGTCGAGGCGGTGGTTCCCGATCGCCCCGGCTGGCGCGCGATCACGCTGCATACCGCGGCGGGCACGCGGGGCCTGGGCCAGCTCGCCGGCCGCGGCGCGAGCGCGCGCGCGGCGAGCGGTGCCGCGGCGATGCTCGCGCACGAGATCAAGAACCCGCTGTCCGGCATCCGCGGCGCGGCGCAATTGCTCGACGCCGGTGAACTCACCGCGCTGATCGTGACCGAGGTCGACCGCATCGCCGCGTTGATCGACCGGATGCAGGATTTCAGCGACACCCGCCCGCTGCCGATCGCGGCGGAGAACATCTATCCGCTGATCGCCCATGCCCGCCGCCTCGCGCTCGCCGGCTTCGCGCGCGGCATCGCGATCGAGGAGCGGTTCGACCCCTCGCTGCCGCCCGCCGCGATCAACCGCGACGCGCTGCTCCAGATTCTTATCAACCTGCTCAAGAACGCCGGCGAAGCCACGCGAACGACGCGCAATCCGCGCATCACGATCACCACGGCCTATCGCCACGGCATGTCGGTCGCCGCCGCGTCCGGCAAACCGCGCGTGCCGCTGCCGATCGAGATCTGCGTCGTCGACAACGGTCCCGGTGCGCCCGCCGACATCGCCGACCATCTGTTCGACCCGTTCGTGTCGGGCCGGCCGGAGGGGCAGGGGCTCGGCCTCGCGCTCGTCGACAAACTGATGCGCGACATGGGCGGCATCGTCCAATACGCCCGCGAAGGAAGCCCAGAGATGACCACGCTCCGCCTGCTGCTGCCGCGTGGGCTCGCCGCATGAGCCGGATCCTCGTCGTCGACGACGATGCCGCGATCCGCACCGTCGTCGCGCAGGCGCTGCGCCGCGCCGGCCACGACGTGCAGACCGCCGAGACGCTGGCGCAGGCCGATCGCATCCTCGCGACGCGCGTTCCCGACGTGCTCGTCACCGATGTCGTCCTGCCCGACGGCGACGGCATCGCGCGCGCGCAGGAGATCGGCGAGCGCCTGCCGCAGCTGCCGATCATCATCCTGTCGGCGCAGAACACGCTGACCACCGCGGTGCGCGCCGCGGAGGTCGGCGCGTACGAATATCTGCCCAAGCCCTTCGACCTCGACGACCTGACCCGCGCCGTCGCCGGTGCGCTCGCCCGCCATGCCGCCATGCCGCAGCGGGGGGAGGGGGAGGACCCGGCGCTGCCGCTGATCGGCCGGTCGCCGGCGATGCAGGACGTCTATCGCATCATCGCGCGCGTTCTCTCCAACGATCTCACCGTGCTGATCTCGGGCGAATCGGGGACGGGCAAGGAACTGGTCGCGCGCGCGATCCACGATCTCGGGGGGCGCCGCGCCGCGCCCTTCGTCGCGATCAACATGGCCGCGATCCCGCGCGAGCTGATCGAGGCGGAATTGTTCGGCCACGAACGCGGCGCCTTCACCGGCGCCGGCCAGCGCAACGCCGGCCGCTTCGAACAGGCGGCGGGCGGCACGCTGTTCCTCGACGAGATCGGCGACATGCCGATGGAGGCGCAGACGCGCCTGCTCCGCGTCCTCCAGTCGGGCGAATTCACCACCGTCGGCGGCGCCCGCACGCTGCGCGCCGACGTCCGCGTCGTCGCCGCCACCAACCGCGACCTCGTCCAGCAGGTGGCGTCGGGCCAGTTCCGCGAAGACCTCTTCTACCGCCTCAACGTCGTCCCCGTCGCGCTCCCAGCGTTGCGCGACCGGCGGCAGGATATTCCGCTGCTCGCCCGCCACTTCCTCGACAGCGCCGTCGCGCAGGGGCTGCCGCGCCGCCAGCTGAGCGATGCGGCGGAGGCGGCGCTCGCCGCGCACGACTGGCCCGGCAACGTCCGCGAGCTCGAAAACCTGATGCGCCGCCTCGCCGTGCTCGCCCGCGACGAACTGGTCGACGCCGCGACGATCCGCGACCTGCTCGGCGCGCCCGGCACGATCCCCGACGCCCCCGACACCGGTATCGCCGAGGCGGTGCGTCACCTCGTCGAACGCATCGCCCGCGAACGTCCCGGTGCGCTCGACGACGGCACGCTCTACGATCGCGTCATCGGCGAGGTCGAACGCCCGCTGATCGAGACGATGCTGGCGCGCCACGCCGGCAACCAGCTGCGCGCCGCCCGCGCGCTCGGCCTCAACCGCAATACGCTGCGCAAGCGGCTGGATACGCTGGGGATCAGCACCCGCGGCGACGACTGACTGCGCGCGGGCCACGCGCCCGCCTCGCCGCACTGTGGCCCCAAACCACCGCAATCGAGAATTATGTGGTTTCCGTGCAACAATCGCCGTTGTACGGAAGACGTGATGCACGCGGCCCCGACGCCCGATCCGACCGACACGACCCCGGCCAGCCGGCTGCGCATCACGCCTGCGGTGGAGCTGCTGGTCCTCGCGATTGCGATGGTGACCGTGCTGACGTCATGGCGGTTGATCTCCGGCACCAAGGCGGAGGTCTCGCTGCTCAGTCCGGCGGTGGCCGCAACGCTGCTGATGGCGAACCTGTTATGGGCGGTGCTGCTCGTCGCGTTGCTGGGTCGCCGCATCGCGCTGCGCCGCGCGGCGCGGACGTCGCTCGTCGGCGGTGGTCGGCTGCATGTCCGGCTCGTCGCGACCTTCTCGCTGATGGCCAGCGTGCCGATCATCCTGGCGGTCGTCGCCGCCTCGATCCTGTTCCAGTCGGGTATCCAGTTCTGGGGGTCGGAACGCGCGCGCGGCGCGTTCAATGCGACCATCGCGTTGGCGAAACAGGGACAGGATCTCGTCGTCGAACGCTGGACGGGTGAGGCACGCGCCATGGCTGAGGACACCCGTCGTCTTTACCCGACGATCCCGCGCGATAATCGCGAGTTCAACAAATTCTTCCTGCAACAGACCTATAACCGGTCGCTCTATCAGGCGCTGCTGTTTCAGATCGTCGGCGGCAAGACGATCGAAGCGCTATACGGCTACGAGGTTCCGGCGCCCGATCTGTTCAAACAGCGGGTCTCCGGCCGCGTGCTGAACATGCTGACCGATAAGGATAGCTATACCAATTTCGACACGCGGATGATCTGGGTCGTCACGCCGATTGATCGATCGCGGGGCCTGTTTCTCTACGTCGCCACGCCCAACAACGTCGATTTTCTCAACAAGCAGAACCTCGCCGCGACGCAACAGCTTGCTGCCTATGACAGCCTACAGGCGCGCGCGCGCACGTTGCAGCTGCGCTTCAATCTTGCGCTGTTCGCGGTGGCGCTGCTGATCGTCGGGCTGGCGACATGGATCGCGTTGAAAGTCGCCGACTGGCTCGCCAATCCGGTTGGGGAGCTGGTGAGCGCCGCCGACCGCGTCGCCGGCGGCGATCTGACCTCGCGCGTCGCGGTGCCGCGTTCGGCCGACGAGATCGGCATGCTTGCGCACGCGTTCAACCGCATGACCGAGCGGCTGGGCGAGCAGACCGGCGCGCTGGTCACCGCCAATGCCGCGGCGGAAAGCCGCCGCGCGCTGATCGAGGCGGTCATGGCGGGCGTATCGGCGGGCGTGGTGGCAACGGCGGTCGATGGCACGATCCGTATCGTCAATCGCTCGGCGACGGAACTGATCGGTGCCGGTGCCGACGGACTGGTCGGCCATCCGCTCGATCAGGTCGCGCCCGAACTCGCCGAGCTGGTCGCGAACGGCGATCGCGAGGCGATCGTGCAGATGGCGCGGCGTGGCGACGCGCGCACGCTCGCCGTCCGCATCGCGCGTACCGATGCCGGCCCGATCCTGACCTTCGACGACATCACCCAGCAGCTGCTCGATCAGCGCCGTGCGGCCTGGTCCGACGTCGCGCGGCGGATCGCACACGAGATCAAGAACCCGCTTACCCCGATCCAGCTCGCCGCCGAACGCCTCCAGCGCCGCTACGGCAGCAAGATCGACCCCGCGGACACGACCTTCGCGCGCCTCACTGATACGATCGTCCGCCAGGTCGGCGACCTGCGCCGCATGGTCGACGAATTCTCCTCCTTCGCGCGGATGCCCAAACCCGTCTTCCGCGAGGAATCGCTTGTCGACATCGCGCGCCAGGCGCTGTTCCTGCACGAGGTCGCGCATCCCAACGTCCGCTTCGAACTCGACCACAGCTTTCCCGCGCCGATCCTCGTCTGCGACCGCCGCCAATTGGGACAGGCGTTCACGAACATCGTCAAGAATGCCGTCGAAGCCATTGAAAGCAAAGGCGACGAGAGCGGATCGGTGGTGATGCGTGTGCGTGAAGATGGCGAAGGTACGACCGTCGAGGTCGCCGACACCGGCGTCGGCCTGCCCCCAGACCGCGACCGCATCGTCGAGCCATACATGACCACCCGCGCCCGTGGCACCGGCCTCGGCCTCGCCATCGTCAAGAAGATCGTCGAGGAACATCACGGGCTGATGACCTTCGCCGACCGCGACGGCGGGGGCACGGTCGTGCGCATGACCTTCGACGCCGCCGCCCTCGCCGCGCTCGACCAGGGCGCCGCCACCCCCGACGAAACCGGCACCGACCAGCTCGCCGCCCTCACACGCAATCGGAATTAAGTTATGGCGCTCGACATCCTCGTCGTCGACGACGAACACGACATCCGCGAACTGGTCGCCGGCGTCCTGGAAGACGAGGGCTACGACACCCGCTCCGCCGCCGACAGCGACGCGACGCTGGAGGCGATCGCGACGCGGCGCCCGTCGCTGGTGCTGCTCGACGTCTGGCTGCAGGGTTCGCGGCTCGACGGCCTCGAACTGCTCGACGAGATCAAGCGCCGCGATCCGTCGATCCCGGTGCTGGTGATCTCGGGCCACGGCAACCTCGACACCGCGGTCGCCGCGATCCGCCGCGGTGCCAGCGACTTCATCGAAAAGCCGTTCGAGGCCGAACGCCTGCTCCTGCTCGTCGCCCGCGCGACCGAGACCGAGCGCCTGCGCCGCGAGGTCGCCAGCCTGCGCGTCTCCGCCGGGCGCGAGGACGATCTCACCGGTCGTTCCGCCGCGATCAACGGCGTCCGCGCGACGCTGAAGCGCGTCGCCGCGACGGGCAGCCGCGTGCTCATCATGGGCCCCGCCGGCGTCGGCAAGGAGGTCGCCGCGCGTCTGCTCCATGGCTGGAGCAACCGCGCGCAAGCGCCCTTCGTCATCGTCAGCGCCGCGCGGATGACGCCCGAACGCGTCGAGGAGGAGCTGTTCGGGGTGGAGGAGGGGGGCGACCTCGTCCGCCCCGGCCTGCTCGAACAGGCGCACGGCGGCACGCTGTTCCTCGACGAGATCGCCGACATGCCGGTCGCGACGCAGGCGCGGATCCTGCGCGTGCTGACCGACCAGAGCTTCAGCCGCATCGGCGGCACCCGCACCGTCAAGGTCGACGTCCGCGTCGTCTCGGCGACGTCGCGCGTGCTGACCGACGAGATCGCCGAGGGTCGCTTCCGCGAGGACCTCTACTACCGGCTCAACGTCGTCCCCGTCGTCCTGCCGGCGCTCGCCGAACGGCGCGAGGATATCCCGGCGCTGGTCGAGCATTTCATGGCGCATTACGCCGCCGACCGCCGCGTACCGACGCCGGAAATCGCCGCCGATGCGATGGTGGCGCTCCAGTCCTACGACTGGCCGGGCAACGTCCGCCAGTTGCGCAACGTCGTCGAACGCACGATCATCCTCGCGCCGGGTGATCGCATCGGCCGCATCGACCTCGACCTGCTGCCCGCCGAAGTGCTCGGCGATCAAGGCGACCTCGGCAGCGGCGGGGGCGGCGCGATCATGGGCGCGCCCTTGCGCGAGGCGCGCGAAACGTTCGAACGCGAATATCTGCGCGTCCAGATCCGTCGCTTTTCGGGCAATATCAGCCGCACCGCGAGCTTCATCGGTATGGAGCGCTCGGCGCTGCATCGCAAGCTCAAGCTGCTCGGCATCACCGACCTGCGGGAGGATTGATCGCTGGACGCGGGGGTGCATCGTTCATAGATGGAAGGTGCGCCCGACCCGGGCGCCATCCGACGCCGGGAAACGGCGCGATAGCGGGCGAACGGCCCGCCAATAAGCGAAAGGCTCAATCCATGGCCGAAAAGCAAGGCTCGCTACAGGACCTCTTCCTCAACGCTCTGCGTCGTTCCAAGACCCCGGTCACCATGTTCCTGGTGAAGGGCGTCAAGCTGCAAGGCATCGTCACCTGGTTCGACAATTTCTCGGTGCTGCTGCGCCGCGACGGCCAGTCGCAGCTGATCTACAAGCACGCCATTTCGACGATCATGCCCTCGGGTCCGATGGACATCGCCGCCTTGGTCGAATCGGTGGGAGAAGCGCAGCGCAAACAGCCGTTGCTGCAGGAGATTTTCCTCAACGCGGTGCGCAAATCCGAAGATTCGGTCACGATGTTCCTCATCAACGGCGTCATGCTGCAGGGCCAGATCGCCGGGTTCGACCTGTTCTGCATGCTGCTCCAGCGCGAGGGCATGGCGCAGCTCGTCTACAAGCACGCGGTGTCGACCATCCAGCCGGCGCGCGCGCTCAACCTCGCCGATGAGGGCGAGACGGACGAATAATCATGACCACCGGTTTCGATCGCGATCGCGACGAATTCACCCGCGGCGGACGTGCGCTGATCGTCCTGCCCGATCAGGGTGACGCGCACCGCGACGCCGACGCGCGTCTGGGAGAGACCGCCGGCCTTGCCGCCGCGATCGGCCTCGTCGTCACCGACAAGGTCGCGGTGCGAGTGAGGGCGCCCAAGCCCGCGACGCTGATCGGCAGCGGCCAGGTCGAACAGCTGGCGGTCCAGGTACGACAGGACGAGGCGGACCTCGTGGTGTTCGACGCCAGCCTGACCCCGGTGCAGCAGCGCAATCTCGAAACCGCGCTCGAGGCCAAGGTCATCGATCGCACCGGCCTGATCCTCGAAATCTTCGGCGAGCGCGCCGCAACTGCCGAGGGGCGTTTGCAGGTCGAACTTGCCCATCTCGACTATCAGGCCGGGCGGCTGGTGCGCAGCTGGACCCACCTCGAACGCCAGCGCGGCGGCTTCGGCTTCCTCGGCGGTCCTGGTGAGACGCAGATCGAGGCCGACCGCCGGCTGATCCGCGACCGCATGGCGCGCCTGCGCCGCGAGCTCGAACAGGTCAGCCGCACCCGCGGGCTGCACCGCGACCGGCGCCAGCGTGCGCCTTGGCCGATCATTGCGCTGGTCGGTTATACCAATGCCGGCAAATCGACGCTGTTCAACCGGCTGACCGGTGCCGACGTCATGGCGGAAAACCTGCTCTTCGCGACGCTCGACCCGACGCTGCGTCAGATCGCGCTGCCGGGGATCGACAAGGCGATCCTGTCGGACACCGTCGGCTTCGTCTCGGACCTGCCGACGCAACTCGTCGCCGCGTTCAAGGCGACGCTGGAGGAGGTGGTGTCCGCCGACCTCCTCATCCACGTCCGCGACATCGCGCACCCCGATACCGAGGCGCAGCGCACCGACGTCGAGGCGGTGCTCGCCGAGATCGGCGTGTCCGAGATGACGCCGCGGTTCGAGGCGTGGAACAAGCTCGACCTGCTCGACCCCGAACGGCACGATGCGGTTGCGGCGGAGGCGGCGCGCCGCGACGACGTCGTCGCGATTTCGGCGCTGAGCGGCGAGGGCGTCGAGACGATGATCGAGGAGGTCGCGGCCAAGCTGACCGCCGGCCATCGCCGCTACCGCATCACGCTGGAGGCCGGCGACGGCGCGGGCGCCGCGTGGCTGCACGCGCATGGCGAGGTGCTCGGGCAGAGCAGCGAGGGCCTCGAGACCTTTTACGAGGTCCGGCTGGCGGAACGCGACTACGAACGGTTCCTGCAACGCTGAGCCGGATCAGCCGCGCTTCACCTGCTGCCAGAGTGCTTCCTTGTCATCCAGGCTGAGCGCGGCAAACCCATCGCCGGCCACCTGCTCCATCGCCCGGAAGCGCCGTTCGAACTTGGCGTTGCCGGCACGCAGCGCGGCCTCCGGGTCGATTCCAAGATGCCGTGCCCAGTTGACGACGGCGAACAGCAAATCGCCGACCTCTTCTTCCACCATATCGGCAGGAGCGTCGGTAACCTCTTCGATTTCCTCGATGACCTTGGCCTTGGAGCCATCGGCGTCGGGCCAGTCGAAGCCGACGCGTGCGGCGCGCTTCTGCAACTTCACCGCCCGCATCAGTGCCGGCAATCCCGCGGCGACTCCGGCGAGGGCGCTGGGGTCGTCCTTGCCGTGCCGTTCCGCGGCTTTCAGTTCCTCCCAGCCGGGACTGGCGGCGGCATCGCCGAAGATATGCGGGTGACGGCGTTCCATCTTGTCGCTGATCGCCGCGACGACGTCCGCCAGCGCGAAGGCACCGGCTTCCTCGGCAATGCGGCTGTGGAAGACGACCTGGAGCAGCAGGTCGCCGAGTTCGTCCTTTACATCGCCCGCATCGTCGCGCGCGATCGCGTCGGCGACCTCATAGGCTTCCTCGATCGTATAGGGTACGATCGTCGCCCATGTCTGCGCGACGTCCCATTCGCAACCGTTCACCGGATCGCGCAGCCGCGCCATGATCGCGACCAGCCGTTCGATCACGCCGGCACCCCTCTCACATGCACCATATCAAGATCGATAATATACATTATGTAAATTCCTGATGGTGGTGTGGTTCGAGAATGAGCGTGTTTCCCTCCACCCGCCACGACTTCAGCTTGGACAGGAAATTCATGCCGAGCACGTCGGTATCGCCGAACGCCGGCGACACCACGACGCCCAGATCGCGTGCGACGATGTCGCCCAGCCTCAGCTCGCGCACCGTCGCGGTCTGCGCGCTGATCTGACCGTTGGCGGTATTGAGGATCATCGGAAAGATGCTCTTCTGCATATCGAGCGCCGCGGCCCGTGCGGTCGGTGTCGACAGCGCCGTCACCGTCGCGCCGCTGTCGACCAGCATCCGCCGCGTCACGCCGTCCAGCGTCACGCGCGCCCAGAAATGCCCGTCCGCCGCCATGCGGATGCGCGTTTCCTTGCCGACGACATTCTGATCGTCGAGCTTGAGCAGGCTGGCGACGCGCTGGAGGTACGGATCGAACCGCTCGCGCTGGCTAACCACCATCACCAGCAGGCCGGCGATGATCGCCCAGCTTGCCAGCGACAGCAGCACGCGCACGACCGGCACGCGCCGCGCGATCAGCGCCGACACCGGCAGGATGAGCAGCAGCAGATACAGGAGCGCGTGACCGCCCAGATCGATGTTCATGGAGCGAATTCGAGTCCGTCATAGCCAGGTTCGACGCCCGGCGGCAGCGCGGCGACCAGCGTCGCATAATCCATGCTATGATCCATGTGTATGAAGGCTGACCGGCGCGGTCGCAGCTCCTCGATCCAGCCGAGCACGGTTGGCACGTCCGGATGCGTCGGGTGCGGCGCATAGCGCAACGCATCGACGATCCACACGTCGAGACCGGTGTAGAGCGTGCGCATCGCCGGGGTCAGCGCGTGGAAATCGGTCGCATAGCCGACGACCGCATCGCCGGCGGTGAAGCGCAAGCCGGCGGAAGTGATGCTGCCATGCGGCTGGTCGACGACGTCGATCGTGATGCCGCCGATCGTCAGCCGGTCCGGCAAGGATGCGGCATCGATCGTCGGCGGATAGCCCTGCCGCCCGGCGAAGACATAGGTGAAGCGTTCGCGCAAGGCCTCCAGCGTCCGCGGCCTGGCATAGCCGCGTACCGGCCGCCCGAGCGCGTGGAAGATCTGGCGGACGTCGTCGATGCCGTGGCAGTGATCGGCATGATCGTGCGTCCAGATGATCGCATCGACCGCCGCGACGTCGGCGGCGAGCAACTGCTCGCGCATGTCCGGGCCGGTGTCGATCAGCACCCGCGTGCCGTCATGCTCGACCAGCAGCGACGCGCGCGTGCGCCGGTTGCGCGGTTCCATAGGGTCGCACGCCCCCCAGTCGTTGCCGATCCGCGGCACCCCCGACGACGTGCCGGAGCCGAGGATGCGGATCTTCATTGCCGGGCCTTGTCGAACAATGTGAAGAAGTTATCCGCCGTTCTGGCCGCCAGTTCATCGATCGGCTCGTCGCGGAGCTTCGCGAGGAAGACGGCGGTATCGGCCACAAACGCCGGTTCACCTGGCTTGCCGCGGTTCGGCACCGGGGCAAGAAACGGCGCGTCGGTTTCGATCAGAAGCCGCTCGATCGGCAGTCGTGCCGCGGTTTCCTGCAAATCACGCGCGTTCTTGAACGTGACGATCCCGGAAATCGAGATGTAGAAGCCCAGCGCCATGGCGGCATCCGCAAACGCGTCGCTCGCAGTGAAACAATGGATGACGCCCTTATAGGCCCCCTGCTCCATTTCCTCGCGCAGGATCGCCAGCGTATCGTCCTCGGCATCGCGGGTATGGACGATCAGCGGCAGGCCGGTTTCGCGGCAGGCGGCGATATGCGTGCGGAAGCTCGCCTGCTGCCGGGCGCGGTCGGAATGGTCGTAATAATAATCGAGGCCCGATTCGCCGATGCCGACGACGCGCGGGTGGCTCGCGCGATCGACCAGCTTGGCCAGATCGACGTGTGGATGCTGGTCTGCCTCGTGCGGATGGATGCCGATCGAGGCCCAGACGTCGGGCTCGCGCTCGGCGGTGGCGACCACCGCGTCCCACTCGCTCTCGCGCGTCGAGATGTTGAGCATCGCGCCCACCCCCCTCGCCCTCGCGCGCGCCAGCACCTCGCCCTGCTGTTCGAAGACGCCCTTGTAATTGAGGTGGCAGTGGCTGTCGGCGAACATCACGCCTCCGCCACGGCAGGCATCTCGAGCCGCGGAAACACCGGCGACGGCGGTGCGATCACGAAGCCGGTGGCGGCATGGCGCGCGTACCAGCCGTCGTCGTCGACCGCGGCATGATCGCGCTCGGTCGCGCCGATCTGGTCGAGCACCTTGGCCGCCGAATCCGGCACCACCGGCAGGATCGCGATCGCCAGCATGCGAATCGCGCGCACCAGCGTGCCGAGCACCGCATGCATCCGCTCAGGGTCGGTCTTGCGCAACGCCCACGGTGCCTGTGCATCGATATACTGGTTGCAGGCGAAGACGCCGCGCATCCACGCCTCGATCCCCTGGCTCAGCATCAGGTCGTCGAACGCGGTCGTGAGGCCAGCGCAGGCGACGACGACCTCTTCGATCAGCATCGCATCGGCGGGATCGCTGCGCCCGGCGTCCGGCAGCGCGCCGCCCAGATTCTTGGCGATGAACGACAACGTCCGCTGCGCCAGATTGCCGAAGCTGTTGGCGAGTTCGGCATTGACCCGCGTCACGATCGCCTCGGCAGAATAGCTGCCGTCCTGCCCGAAGCTGACCTCGCGCAGCAGGAAGTAGCGCACCGCATCGACGCCGAACGCCTGCGTCAGCTCGTCGGGGCTGACGACGTTGCCGACCGATTTCGACATCTTTTCGCCCCGGTGCAGCACGAAGCCGTGCGCAAACACCTGTTTCGGCAATGCGAGGTTGGCCGACATCAGGAAGGCCGGCCAATAGACGGTGTGGAAGCGCGTGATATCCTTGCCGATCAGATGCAGATCGGCCGGCCAGAAGCGCCCCAGTTCCTCCGCGTTGTCGGGATAGCCGGCACCGGTCAGGTAATTGGTCAGCGCATCGACCCAGACGTACATGACGTGCCCGGGGCTGTCCGGCACCGGCACGCCCCAGTCGAAGCTGGTCCGCGATACCGACAGGTCGGACAACCCGCCCTCGACGAAGCGCATGACCTCGTTACGCCGCGCCTCGGGGCGGATGAAATCGGGGTTGGCGGCGTAAAGGTCGAGCAGCGGCTGCTGGTATTTCGACAGGCGGAAGAACCACGTCTCCTCCGCGGTCCACTCGACCGGCGTTCCCTGCGGCGAGAGGCGTTGCCCCCCCTCCCCGTCGACCAGTTCCTTCTCGTCGTAGAAGGCCTCGTCGCGCACCGAATACCAGCCTTCGTAGCGGTCGAGGTACAGGTCGCCCTTGTCGCGCATCGCCTGCCAGATCGCCTGGCTGGCGGCATAATGGTCGGGCTCGACGGTGCGGATAAAGCGATCGTACGAGATGTTGAGAGTATCAGCCATCGCGCTGAAATGTGACGACATTTCATCGGCGAAGGCACGCACTTCGACACCCTTGGCGCGCGCGGTCTGCGCCATCTTCAGCCCGTGCTCGTCGGTGCCGGTCTGGAAGCGGACGTCGCGCCCCGCCTGTCGCTGGAAACGCGCGATCGCATCGGCGGCGATCATCTCATAGGCATGGCCGATGTGCGGGCGCCCGTTCGGGTAGTGGATCGCGGTCGTGATATAATAAGGATCGGCCATGGCGGGCGTTCTAGTCGTTTCCCCGCGCGAGGTGAAGCGGCGTCAGCGCAGCGTCGCGACGATCGCCATCATCTCGAACACCGTCGCCTGTGCGTCGAGCGACAAGCCCATGGCAGCGCCGGCGAGATCGCGCGCCGCGGCCTGCGCGTCGAGCGCGGTCTTGAGCCGCGCGCCGCTGCGGGTTCGCGCCTCGCGCGCGATCATCGCGGGAACGCGGTCGAGGAATGCCTCGTAGCGCGCGGCATTGCCCTTCCCCGCCAGCGCCTTGGCGAGCGCGGCGCGACGTGCGTTCATCGGGTCGCCGTCCTGCGCGATTCCCACAATCGCGCGGTCGAGCCCCTGCACGTCGAGCCCGGCATAGCGGATCGCCCGCCCCGGCGACCCTTCGCCGCTGGCGATCAGCGATCCGATCTCCTCAGCGTCCGCGTCGGGCAGCAGGGTCCGCAACGCATCGCCCATCTCGCCATCGTCGAGCGGCCCGAACCGCAGCACGCGGCAGCGCGAACGGATCGTCGGCAGCAGCCGCCCGGGCGCATGGCTGACGAGCAGGAAGATCGTGCCGACCGGCGGCTCCTCCAGGTTCTTGAGCAGCGCATTGGCGCCGTTGCGCTCGAGATCGTCGGCGGCATCGATGATGACGGCGCGGCGTGCGCCCATCGACGGCGTCGTCGCGAACATCGGCTGGAGCGAGCGCACCTGCGCGATCGTAATGCTGCGTGCGAAATCCTGATCGGGCTTTTCGGCATCCTTGGGCAGGCGATGCAGTACGCGCAGATCGGGGTGCGATCCGGCATCCACCAGCGCACGCGTCGGATGCCCCTCCGGCACGATCAGGCCGGGGGCGGACACGCCTGTCGCGCTCGCCTCCGCCAGCATCCGCAACGCCGCGGCCTGCGCGAAGCGCGCCTTGCCGACGCCTTCGGGTCCGACCAGCAGCCACGCATGGTGCAACGCCCCGCTGCGCAGCGCCGCGACGAAAGCGGCCTGCGCTTCAGCGTTACCGAATACCTCCGTCACGCGCTCCGGCTCAGCCGAACAGCGAGGTCAGCCCCGCCCAGGCGCGCCCGAAGAAGCCCGCCTCGCCCACGTCCGCGGCGGCGACCAGCGGCAGGCGCTGCTCGGGCATCTCGGGCGATTTCACCACGAGGTCGGCAATATGCTGACCCGCCTTGATCGGCGCGCGCACGGGGCCTTCATAGACGACCTTGGCGCTCATCTGCGGCACCGCGCCGGCGGGCAACGTCACGGTCAGCTGCTTCGGGGCGGCGAGGCCGACGCTGCTCGAACTGCCCATCTGCACCTCGGCGGTCGATACCTGCTTGCCTGCCGCGACGACGGGCTTCGCCTGCCACGCGCGGAAACCCCAATCCATGAACTTCACCGATTCCTCGGCGCGGCCGTTGAAGGAGGTGAGGCCGGCGACGACCATGACCAGCCGGCGCCCGTTCTGCTCGGCCGAGCCGGTGAAGCCATAGCCCGCCTCGTCGGTATGCCCGGTCTTCAGGCCATCGGCCCCGGCGACGCGGCCGAGCAGCGGATCGCGGTTCGCCTGGGTGATGTCGGCGCCCGCGCCCAGCGTCTTGCCCCAGGTGAAGCTGCGCAGCGAATAGAAGCGCTTGTAGAGGTCGGGGAAGTCCTTGATCGTCGCCGCGGCGAGGTGCGCGAGATCGCGCGCGGTGACATAGGTGACACCGTTATCGGGCCAGCCGTTCGACGTGCCGAAATGGCTGTTGGCGAGGCCGATCTTCTTCGCTTGCTGGTTCATCCGGTCGGTGAAGGTCTGTTCGGTCCCCGAAATCCCCTCCGCCAGCACGACGCAGGCGTCGTTGCCCGACAGCGTCACGATGCCCTTCAGCAGGTTCTCGACGCTGACGTTCTCGCCGGTCGACAGGAACATCGTCGATCCCGCCTGCGGCCCGTGCCAGCGCTGCCACGTCTCCGGGCGCACCTGGAACGTCTGGTCGAGCTTCAGCTCGCCCTTCTTTATCATGTCGAACGCGACATAGACGGTCATCATCTTGGCCATCGACGCGGGCGGCATGCGACGGTCGGCGTCGCGCTGGTACAGCACCGCCCCCGACGACAGATCCTCCATATAGGCGATCGGCGCCGTCCCCTGGAACTGGGGCGCCGCGGCGACCGACGGGACTGCGGCAGCGACGATGGCGAGCGGGGTGGCGATCAGCGTGTTCATGACGGCGACTTCGGCTTTCCGGAAAGATCAGGCAGGATTGCGGATGGCATAGCGCCGCGGATGCGCGGCGTCAGCCCTCGATCGCGTCGGCGAGCAGCCCGACCGACAGCGCGTAGAAGTTCGAGCAATTATAGTCGAGGATCACCCGATAATTGCCGGTCAGCAGATAGGCGGTCGTGCCCGGGCCATCGGGCTCGATCAGCGTCGCCTGCACGCTGTCAGCGGGCCAGCCCCTGCCCTGCGGCACCAGCCCTGCCGCGCGCCATTCGGCCATCGTCCGCCAGCGGCTGTGCCGTTCGAACACGCGCGGGCACCGTGGACTGACCAGCCGGTTGGTCAGGCCGGCGCGATCGAGCCCCGCCGGCACGCTGACCGCCAGCCCCCATGGCTGTCCCGGCCGCCACCCCGCATTGGCAAAGTAATTGCCGATCGATGCCAGCGTATCGGCCGGGCTCGTCCAGATATCGGCGCGCCCGTCGCCATCGCCGTCGCGTGCAAGGCGGATATAGACGGAGGGCAGGAACTGCGGATTGCCGGTCGCCCCCGCCCAGCTGCCCTTCAGCGTCTCGCGCGAGATGCCGCGGTCGAGGATCTTGAGCCCGGCGATGAACTCGCCCGCGAACAGCTCGCGCCGGCGCCCTTCATAGGCGAGGCTGGCGAGGCTGCGCAGCAGGTCGAAATTGCCGGTATAGGCACCGTAATTGGTCTCATGACCCCAGATCGCGACCATGATCGATTCGGGCACGCCCGTCTCGCGCTCGACCCGCGCCAGCCGCGCGCGCTGCGCCTGATAGGTCGATCGCCCGCGCCCGATCCGCGCCGCATCGACATGGCTCGCCCTGTACGGCGCGAACGGCGGCGTCGCGGTGCTGCCCGGATTGCCGGGCTGCGCGCGATCGAGCTCGATCGTGCGCTGGCTGAGCGTCAGCGTCGGAAAGACGGCATCGACCGTCCGCTGCGTCACGCCCTCGGCCAGCGCCTGCTGGCGGAGAGTGGCCAGGTAGGACTGGAAGCCCTGTTCGTCCTGCGCCGTCGCCGGCCCGGCGGATGCCAGCGCCAGCGTTACTGCCATGATGCCGGCCCGCAGCCCGCGTTGCGATCGTGTCCCCCACATGGGAATCGTCGTGCCACAGGGGTGTGGCGGCGTGAACCTCTTATCGTCGCAGGGCTTGCACGGGCAGCCGTGGAGCGACTATCCGAAGGCCCGCGCGGAGGGATGGCCGAGTGGTTTAAGGCAGCGGTCTTGAAAACCGCCGTGGGTGGAAGCCTACCGTGGGTTCGAATCCCACTCCCTCCGCCAGTTTTTTCATTCTCGCGCCTCGCCAACAGTCCCCCGTCACCCCGGACCTGTTCCGGGAGGCACCGGGCCGCAAGCGCGAAGCTCGCGGCCCGGTGGATGCCGGAACAAGTCCGGCATGACGGAGGATATGAGGAACGGCTTAATTACTTCGCCGCAGTCTGCGCCCCGGGCGGCCCCATCAGCTTCTGCGCGAAATAGGTCATCTGCAGCGCCTGCAACCGGGCGCCCTGCGCGATGTCGGCGTCGCCCGAATGGCCGCCGGCGGTGTCCTCGTAGAAGAGGTACGGCAGGCCGTATTCCTTCAGCCGCGCGGCGAATTTGCGCGCGTGCTGCGGGCCGACGCGGTCGTCCTTGGTCGTCGTCCAGATATAGGGTTCGGGATAGGCGACGCCCTTCCGGATGTTGCGATAGGGGGAGATCGTCTCGAGGAACGCCTTCTCCTCGGGCACGCTCACCGAGCCATATTCGTCGACCCAGGACTTGCCCGCCTCGATCCCCTCGTAGCGGATCATGTCGAGCAGCGGCACCTGGATGGTCACCGCCTTCCACAGATCGGGGTGCTGGTTGAACTCGACGCCCATCAGCAGGCCGCCGTTCGACCCGCCGTAGATGCCGAGCTTCTGCGCGCTGGTCAGTTTCCGCGCGAACAGGTCCTTCGCGACGCTGGCGAAATCGTCATAGATCACCTGCCGCTTGGTCTTGCGGCCGGCATCGTGCCATGCCGGGCCGAACTCGCCGCCACCGCGGATGTTGGCGAGCACGTAGGAACCACCGCGCTCCAGCCACAATTTGCCGGTGATCGCCGAATAGCTCGGCAACATCGGCAGCTGGAACCCGCCATAGGCCGTCATGATCGTCGGCGTGCTGCCGTCGAGCGCGATGCCCTTCTTGTGGACGATGAAATAGGGGACCTTCGTCCCGTCGGTCGAGGTCGCCTCATGCTGTTCGACGACGAGGCCGCTGGCGTCGAACTTGGCGGGCAGCGTCTTGACCGGCGCAGCGGCGGTCGCGGTGGTGGCGTCGAGCGGCAGCAGCGTCGTCGGCGTCAGGAAGCCGGTGACGGTCAGATAGGCATGGTCGCTCTTGTCGTCGGCGCTGGCGACGCCGAGCGAGGCGTTGTCGGGCAGCGCCACCGGTCGCGACGTCCAGCCGTTCCTGCCGGGCGTATAGATCGCCGCACGGCCGCGCACGTTGTCGTTGTAGATCAGCACGACATGGTCTTTGGTCGTCACCACCTCGTCGACCGACTGTCGCGGCGTCGGCGCGAACAGCACGGTCGGCGTGATCGCGCCCGCCTGCACCGCGGCGAGTGGCGCCGAGGCGACTCCGCCTGCCGGTACCGCGCCCCAGGGATCGCTGGTCTCGAACAGCACCTGCCCGGCGACCATGCCGGTCGGGAAGGTGCGCGCGGGGATGTCGAGCTTCTTCGTTCCCGCCGGCGTCCAGACGTGCGTCTCGCCGCCGAAGAAAGTGGTGCGGCGGACGATCGTCACCAGCCGGTTGCCCTGCCCGTCGGTCATGACGCCGGCATAGGTGCCGAGCTGGTCGCCGGCCGCGCCGCGGAAGATCTCGGTCGCGGCGGCGAGCGGCTGGCCGCGCTTGACCGTCTTGACGACGAACGGATAGCTCGATGCGGTCATCGTGCCCGCGCCCCAGTCGCGGCTGACGAGCAGCGTATCCTTGTCGAGCCAGCTGGCACCCTGCTTCGACTTCGGCAGGACGAAGCCGTTCGCGACGAACCGGCCGATGCCGAGGTCGAATTCGCGATAGGTGATCGCATCCTCGCCGCCTTCGGACAGTGCGACCAGGCACAATCGCTCGTCGGGCTGCAGGCAGGTCGCGCCCTTCCACACCCATTTCTTCCCCTCCGCCTTCGACAGCGCGTCGAGGTCGAGGACCGTGGTCCATTGCGGCGCGGGCGCGGCGTAGCCCGCTTCGCTCGTCCAGCGCCAGATACCCTGCGGATGATCGGCGTCGCGCCAGAAATTGTAGATCCGCCCGAAGCGCTGGTCGGGCATCGGGATGCGATCCTTGGCGGCGGCGATCGCCAGCGCCTCGGCATGGAAGGCCGCATAGCGCGGATCGTTCTGCAACCGCGGCAGCGTGCGGGCGTTTTCCGTTTCGACCCAGGCGAGCGGCTTGGCGCCGTCCTTGTCCTCGAGCCAGATATAGGGATCGTTATCGGTCATCCGTGCGCTCTGGGCGAGCACCGGCGCGGCGGCAAGCAGGGTCGAGGCGATCAGCAGCGGGCGAAGGATCATGGGGTCGAAATCTCCTGAAATCGCCCGAGCTTGCCCGGCAAAGCGCGAGCGCGCAATGCGCCGCCATCCGATGGAGTGTTCATGATCGACGGCCTGCCCCTTCCCCGCCGCTATGTCGCGATCGGCGCGATCTCGGCCGGCACCGCGCTGGTCATTATCGACGGCGGCATCGCCACGGTCGCGCTGCCGACGATCGCGCGCGACCTGCACGTCGACAACAGCGCGGTGGTGGCGGTGGTGACCGTCTATCAGCTGATCCTGGCGATGATGATCCTGCCGTTCGCCGGCCTCGGCGACAAATTCGGGCTGAAGCGCACGTACCAGTTCGGGCAGGCCGTCTTCACCGTCGCGACGCTGCTCTGCTTCTTCGCCAAGAGCCTGCCGTTCCTGCTCGTCGTCCGCGCAGCGCAGGCGCTGGGGGCGGCGGCGGCCCTGAGCGTATCGTCGGCGCTGATCCGCTCGATCTATCCCGCCAAGCAACTGGGCCGCGGGCTCGGCATCAATTCGGTGGTGGTGTCGAGTTCGGCGGCGCTGGCGCCGACGATCGGCGGGCTGGTGCTCGGTATCGCGCCCTGGCCTTGGGTATTCGCGAGCGCGGTGCCGTTCGCGATCCTCAGCCTGATCCTTGGCCGCGCCCTGCCCGCGCCGCAGCCGCGCGACGAGCCGTTCGACGTGCTTGGCGCGGTGCTGTGCGCGAGCATGATCGGCCTTGTCATCTCGGGCGCGGAAAGCGCGGTGCACGGCGACAGCCCGGTCGTGTCCGCGGCGATCGTTGCGGTCGGCGTCGCGATCGGCTGGTTCTTCATCCGGCGCGAGCGCGGCGAGGCGAAGCCGATCCTGCCGATCGACCTGCTCGCCCGGCCGGTGATCGCGCTGTCGGCGATCGGCGCGTACACCGCCTTCACCGCGTCGATGACGTTGCTGCTGTCGACGCCGTTCCGCTTGCAGCACGGCTATGGCTTCACCGCGGCAGAGGTCGGCGCGGCGATCGCGCCCTGGCCGCTCACCAACATGATCGTCGCGCCGCTCGCCGGCTGGCTGTCCGACCGGGTGCCGGCGGGGCTGCTCGGCGGGATCGGCATGGGCGTGTCGATCGTCGCGCTGACGCTGATCGCGCTGCTGCCGGTCGATGCGACCTATTTCGACATCGCGTGGCGGATGGCGCTGTGCGGATCGGGGTTCGGGCTGTTCCTGCCGCCCAACGCGCGGCTCATCATCGGCTCCGCCCCGCGCGAGCGCGCCGCCGCAGCGGGCGGGCTGGTCGGCACGGTGCGGCTGGTCGGGCAGACGACGGGCGCGACGTTGGTTGCGGCATTGCTGGCGATGGGTGTCGGCGCGGGCACGACGCCGCCGCTGGTTGCGGCCGGGCTGGCGCTGGTCGCGGGGCTGTGCAGCCTCGCGCGATTGCGCCCCTCGATCCGCAACCCGCGTAGCGAAGAGGCTGAGGACGAACAGCCGGGGACGCAGGTCAGCCGCTAAGCGCCTTGTCGGCGGAGGTTGAGCCGTGGCCGATCGGATGGCTATGCCGTCGCCCCCTTCCCTGCGTCACCCCGGACTTGTTCCGGGGTCCACGGTGCGGCTGGCGTAAGGCTGGAGCCTCTTGTCGTGTGCCCGCGGCCCGGTGGACCCCGGAACACGTCCGGGGTGACGGAGGATTTGAGGATCGGCCATGGCTGAGGAGGGAGCGGCGCCCCCTCCCCGTGCCGGGGAGGATCAGAACACCGCCTTCGCCTCGGCCTCGCCCATCATCCGCTGGCGCACCAGTGGAATTGCCGGGCCGCCGTAGCTCAGGAACTGGTCGTGGAACGCCTTCCACGCCTTGCGCCCGCCGCGGCTGGCGGTCCAGTCGGCGCGCAGGCGGCGGATCATCAGTTTGCCCATCGTGTAGTTGAGGTACGCCGGATCGTATGTCCCGCGCGCCGCCTGCTGCCGCGAATTGCCCTCGTCCTGATAGCATTGCTCGCGGAACATCCTGAGGCTCTGTTCCTGCGTCATGCCTCGCGCGTGCAGCCCGATCGCGGACAGGTAGCGGCAGTCGCGTAGCAGCGCGTTGCTGATCTGGCCGATGTGCGTCTCGGGATCGCCGTCATCGAGCCCCGCCTCCCACATCATCTCCTCGGCATAATGTGCCCAGCCCTCGGCGAAGGCGTAGCCGACGAACAGCCGCCCGAACATCGACCTGGATCGGTTGGCGTGCAGGAACTGCAGGAAATGCCCCGGCATCACCTCGTGCACCGAGGTGAACAGCAGGTCCTTGCGCCCCGGTACGAACGCATCCTGCGTCTTCCTGTCCCACGCCGGGTCGGGCGGCGAGATGTAATAGACCGAGGGCACGTTCTTTTCATACGGCCCGGCGGGGTCGATATAGGCGCTGTTCTGGCGGTTGTAGGGCGGGCTTTCCTCGACCTTCGCCTGTTCGGTGCCGGGAATGGTGACGAGGTCCTTGGCGACGACGAAGGCGCGCAGCGTCGGGATCTGCCGCCGCGCCTCGGCGACCGGGCCGTCGGCGGACTTGTTGGCGTTCATCCTGTCGATGCACGCGGGGATGGTGGCGCCCGGCGCGAACAGCTTGCACGCGGCGGCGAGCGCATCCTGGTTGCGCTTGAGGTCTGCGCGCCCCGCCGCCTCCAGCCGGTCGAGCGGCGTATCGACGCCTTCGGTTGCGCGCACCATCCGCTGGAAGCGATCGGCACCCAATGCAAAGTCGCCGGTCGCGGTGGCGCGCTGGCTCGCCAGCCAGCCGCCGAGCGCGCGCATCGCCGCGCTCGCCTTGGTCGACGCGTCGGTCAGCTGCTGCTGGAGCGCGGGATCGGCGACGTCGGCGAACGCCTTCCTTGCATCGCCGACATAATAGTCCGCGAAGCCGTTGAAGCCGGCGACGCCATAATCGACGAACGATCGCGGCATCGGCGTCTTGAGGTTCGCGCGGATATTACCCGCCGCCGCGGGCACGCGCTGCAGGAAGGCGATCAGCGCCTTCAGCCGCGTAGTCGAATCGGCGTAGGGACGCGCGATATAGACGTTGGGATCGAGCCCGCCGCCGACATAATAGGCCGGGTTGGTATGCGGCTGGTCGGCATCGTCGAGCCAGAACAGCTTCCCCTCGGCGACGCGGATCAGATAGTCGCGTTCGAACCGTTCGTCGGGCTTCAGATCGGCATCGCCGAACGCCCGCGCGCGGTCGATCGCCTGATGCAGATAGGCTGACTGGCGCTGCAACCCTGGCGCGCTCCAGTCGGGCAGCTGGCCGTCGAAGTCGTGGCGGCCCTGATAGACCGCATTGGCAGGATCGATTTTGAACCAGCCCTCGATAAATCCGTCGCGAAACTTCGACCAGCCGCTCGTCGCTGTCGCCTCGGGCGTCGCAGCTGCGGCCCTAGGCTCGTTCGCCGCATTTCCGCCCACCGAACATCCCGCCAGCATCGCGCCGATCGCCAGCGCCCGCACCGATGCCGTCATCCCGAATCGCATCGTCCAACTCCCGATCATGCGTCGGCGCGATCCTGACACCGGCCGCGCACCTGCGCCAGTCCGTCCGCTCGGCGGGAACGCGGAGGGGCGGTCGTCGTTAAACCGTCACCTGCGAAAAGGAACCGGCCCATGCCCTATGTAAAGACCCGCGACGGCACCGACATCTACGTCAAGGACTGGGGATCGGGCCGCCCGGTGATCCTGTTGCACGGCTGGCCGCTGTCGTCGGACAGCTGGGACCCGCAGGCGATGGCGCTCGCCGACGCGGGTTTCCGCGCGATCGCCTACGACCGGCGCGGCTTCGGGCGGTCGGGTCAGCCGTGGAACGGCTATGACTATGACACGCTGGCCGACGATCTCGCCGACGTCATGGCGGCGACCGGCGCGGACAGCGAGGCGACGCTGGTCGGCTTCTCGATGGGCGGCGGCGAGGTAGCGCGCTACATGAGCCGCCACGGCGGCAAGGGCGTGATCGCCGCCGCGCTGGTCTCGTCCGTCGTCCCATATATGCTCAAGACCGAAGACAATCCGCACGGCGTTCCCGAAGAGGCGCTCGCCGGGATCGCGGACGGCATCAAGGCGGATCGCCCGCACTTCTTCCGCGACACCTTCGTCAAGCAGTTCTTCGGCGTCGGCATCATCAGCCATCCGGTCAGCGACGACGTACTGGACTGGGCGACTTCGCTGGCGTTGCAGGGGGGGCTCAAGTCTACGCTCGCCTGTGCCGAGGCGTTCGGCCATACCGATTTCCGCCCCGATCTGGCGGCGTTCAACGTGCCGACGCTCATCATCCACGGCACCGCCGATCACACCGTGCCGATCGACGCCTCCGCCCGCGCCGCCGCGGCGGGCATCGCGAACAGCCAGCTGGTCGAATATGACGGCGCCCCCCACGGCCTGTTCGCGACGCATGGCGACCGCCTGACCAACGACCTGCTGACCTTCCTAGGTCGGTGATGCCCCGCCCGTTCGCCCTGAGCCTGTCGAAGGGCAGGTGAGTCTCAACGTGCTTCGACAAGCCCAGCACGAACGGAAGTTTTCAGCGGCTGGCGCACCGCGGGTCGCTTGACTAAGCAGTGCCGCGGGCGCCGTCCGGCGTCCGCGGTGCCTTGTCGGGATGCGTGATGACCGATTCAGAAATCTATCCGATCAGCGGCGATTGGACCAATGCCAGCCTCGACGCCAAGAAATACGCCGAACTCTGCGAAGCCGCGGCGAGCAACCCCGGCGGCTTCTGGCTCGATCAGGCGACCAAGCGGCTCGACTGGATCGCCGAACCGACGATCGCGGGCGACTGGTCGTTTGCCAAGGCCGACTTTCATATCAAATGGTTCGCCGACGGCGCGCTCAACGTCGCCGCCAATTGCCTCGACCGCCATCTCGCCAAAAACGGCGATACCGTCGCGATCATCTGGGAACCCGACGTCCCCACCGAAGACGCACGGTACATCACCTATCGCGAGCTCCATGCCGAGGTCGGCCGCTTCGCCAACGTGCTGAAGGGTCAGGGCGTCGGTGAGGGCGACCGCGTCACCATCTACATGCCGATGATCCCGGAGGCGGCGTTCGCCGTCCTCGCCTGCGCGCGGATCGGCGCGATCCATTCGGTGGTGTTCGGCGGTTTTTCCGCCGACGCGCTCGCCGGGCGGATCGAGGATTGCGGGTCGAAGGTGGTCGTCACCGCCGACGAAGGCCGCCGCGGCGGCAAGCGCATCAAGCTCAAGGCCTGCGTCGACGAAGCCGCCACGCGCGCGCCGACACTGGAAAAGGTGATCGTCGTCAAGGCGACCGGCGCCGAGGTCGCGATGACCGATCGCGACGTCTGGTATCATGACGCCGCGGCGAGCGTCGGCGCCGACTGCCCTGCGGAGCGGATGGCGGCGGAGGATCCGTTGTTCATCCTCTACACCAGCGGCTCGACCGGCAAGCCCAAGGGCGTGCTGCACAGCTCCGCCGGCTACCTGCTCTGGGCCGACTACACCTTCAAGATCGCCTTCGACCACGAGCCCGGCCAGGTCTTCTGGTGCGCCGCCGACATCGGCTGGGTGACCGGGCACACCTACATCCTCTACGGCCCGCTTTCCAATGGCGCGACGACGCTGATGTACGAAGGGCTGCCCAACTGGCCCGACGCCAGCCGCATCTGGCAGGTGGTCGACCGGCACAAGGTCCACACGCTCTTCACCGCCCCCACCGCCTTGCGTGCGCTGATGAAGGAGGGCGACGATTATGTGACCCGCACCGACCGGTCGTCGCTGAAGCTGCTCGGCTCGGTCGGCGAACCGATCAACCCTGAGGCATGGCGCTGGTATCACGACGTCGTCGGCGAAGGTCGCGCGCCGATCGTCGACGCGTGGTGGCAGACCGAGACCGGCGGCATCATGATCGCGCCTTTGCCCGGCGCGGTGCCGATGAAGCCGGGCTCCGCCTCCAAGCCGCTCCCCGGCGTGTCGCCGCAACTGGTCGACGACCAGGGCAAGGCGCTGACCGGCGCGGCGCAGGGCAACCTCTGCATCACCGAAAGCTGGCCCGGGCAGATGCGCGGCGTGTGGGGCGATCCCGAACGCTTCTTCCAGACCTATTTCACGACCTACGAGGGCAAGTATTTCACCGGCGACGGCTGCCGCCGCGATGCGGACGGCTATTACTGGATCACCGGCCGGGTCGATGACGTCATCAACGTCTCGGGCCACCGCATGGGCACCGCCGAGGTCGAGAGCGCGCTGGTGCTGCACGAGGCGGTGGCGGAGGCCGCGGTCGTCGGCATGCCGCACGACGTCAAGGGCCAGGGTATCTACGCCTATGTGACGCTGAACGCCGGCCGCGAGGGCGATGACGACCTGCGCAAGGCACTGGTCGCATGGGTCCGGCAGGAGATCGGTCCGATCGCCACCCCCGACAAGCTCCAGTTCGCCCCCGCCCTCCCCAAGACGCGCTCTGGCAAGATCATGCGCCGCATCCTTCGCAAGATCGCCGAGGGGGACGTGACGAGCCTCGGGGACACCTCGACGCTGGCGGACCCGGCCGTGGTCGACGATCTGGTCGCGAACCGGGTGGGTTGAGGCGTTCGGGTAAGATTGGCGGGCGAACCTCTCCTAAACCCCTCCGTCACCCCGGACTTGTTCCGGGGTCCACCGTGCCGCGTACCAACGGCGTGTTGGGTTTGTGGACCCGTGGACCCCGGAACAAGTCCGGGGTGACGGGGTGTTTGTGGCTCCCGCATGAGTCTCCGTCCCGGACGATGCTGTCCTGCGAACGCGCTGGTCCGGGTTGTCCCTCGCCCCAGCCCCCATTAGGCAGGACAAAAGGGGAGACGGATCAATGACCATCGCAGGCCGCATCGGCTGGATCGCGCTCGCCTTGGTCGGCGCCGCCGCGCTCGCGGTGATCGCTACCGCGCGGGGCGAGGCGGTCAACGCCGTCTGGGTCGTCGTCGCCGCGGTCTCGGTCTACCTCATCGCCTATCGCTTCTACGCGCTGTACCTCGCCAAGGTCGTCGTCGGCATCGACCCCGCGCGCCCCACGCCCGCGGTGCGCCACCCCGACGGGCTCGACTTCGTGCCCACCGACCGGCGCGTGCTGTTCGGCCACCATTTCGCCGCCATCGCCGGCGCGGGACCGCTGGTCGGGCCGGTGCTCGCCGCGCAGATCGGCTATCTGCCCGGCATGCTGTGGCTGCTCGCTGGTGTCGTGCTGGCCGGCGCGGTGCAGGATTTCATGGTGCTGTTCCTCTCGATGCGCCGCGACGGGCGTTCGCTCGGCGAGTTGATCCGCATGGAGATGGGGCCGGTGCCGGGTACCATCGCCTTGGTTGGTGCCTTCACGATCATGGTCATCATCCTCGCGGTGCTCGCGCTGATCGTCGTGCGGGCGCTGGCGGGCAGCCCGTGGGGGATGTTCACCGTCGTCGCGACGATCCCGCTGGCGTTGATGATGGGCGTCTACAGCCGCTGGATCAGGCCGGGGCGGATCGGCGAAGTGTCGCTGCTCGGCCTCGTCGGGCTGATCCTCGCGATTCTCTACGGGCAGGATGTCGCGGCGTCGGCCTCATGGGCGCCGTGGTTCACCTATACGCCGGTGCAACTGTGCTGGATCCTGATCGGCTATGGCGCGGTCGCCTCGCTGCTCCCCGTCTGGCTGCTGCTCGCGCCGCGCGATTACCTCTCGACCTTTCTCAAGATCGGCGCGATCGCCGCGCTGGCGATCGGCATCCTGGTCGTCGCGCCGCCGCTGCGCATGCCGGCGCTGACCCGCTTCGTCGACGGCACCGGGCCGGTGTGGTCGGGGTCGCTCTTCCCCTTCCTGTTCATCACCATCGCCTGCGGCGCGGTATCGGGCTTCCACGCGCTGATCGCCAGCGGCACCACGCCCAAGCTGATCGCCAGCGAGGGCGACGCGCGCTTCATCGGTTACGGCGCGATGCTGATGGAGAGCTTCGTCGCGATCATGGCGCTGGTCGCGGCGTCGGTGATCGATCCGGGCGTCTATTTCACGATGAACAGCCCCGCCGCGGTGGTCGGCACCGATGCCGCCAGCGCCGCGAGCGCGGTCACCGCCATGGGCTTCCCGATCACCGCCGACACGATCGCCGCGACCGCGAAGGACGTCGGCGAGGCGACGATCATCAGCCGCGCCGGCGGCGCCCCGACGCTCGCGGTCGGCATGGCGCAGATCTTCAGCCAGCTGGTCGGCGGACGCGCCATGATGGCCTTCTGGTACCATTTCGCGATCCTGTTCGAGGCATTGTTCATCCTGACCGCGGTCGATGCCGGAACGCGCGCCGGGCGGTTCATGCTGCAAGACCTGATCGGCCTCGCCGTGCCCAGCTTCCGCAATGCGACCTCGTTCGTGCCCGGCCTGATCGGCACCGGGCTGTGCGTCGCCGCCTGGGGCTTCTTCCTCTATCAAGGCGTCACCGATCCGCTCGGCGGGGTGAATACCCTCTGGCCGCTGTTCGGCATCTCCAACCAGATGCTCGCCGCGGTCGCGCTGGTGCTGGCGACGGTCGTGCTGTTCCGCATGAAGCGCGAACGCTATGCCTGGGTGACGATCCTGCCCGCATCCTGGCTGGTGCTGTGCACCGTCACCGCCAGCCTGATGAAGCTGTTCTCCAGCAACCCCGCGGTCGGCTTCCTCGCGCATGCCGCGCGCTTCTCCGACGCGATCGCGCGGGGGCAGACGCTGGCGCCGGCCAAGTCGCTCGCCGAGATGGGCCGGGTCGTGATGAACGACCGCATCGACGCCGCGCTCTGTGCGCTGTTCCTCGCCGTGGTGGTGTCGATCATCGGCTACGGCATCCGCACCTGCGTGATCGCCCGTCGCCTGGATCACCCGAGCGCCAGCGAGATCCCCGCGCTGGCGGTGGCGGCGGAATGACGCTCGCCCGCCTGTGGCGCGGCATCGCCGACACCGCGCGGCTAATGGTCGGCGTGCCGTCCTATCGCGCCTATCGCGCGCACATGGCCGCCGCGCACCCGGACCAGCCGGTGATGGACGAGACCGCCTTCTTCAGGAACCGGCAGGAGGCGCGCTACGGCGGGCGCAACGGCGGGCGTTGCTGCTAAGGCGCAGCGCATGGGTCGGCATTGATCGCAGGGCGTTCAGCCCAGCAGCATGAACGTCACCGCGCAGATCGACAGCGCCGTGCCGCTCGCGCAGCACAGGATCCCGAAACCGCATTGGCACAAGGTCGGCTGATACCGTTCCACAGCACCTCTCCTATCCTTCCGCTCTATCGGCGGTACGGAGAGAGTATCACGGGCCGAACCGGACGCAAGCCCGAAACGTCAGGCGCGGCCGCGTGCTTCCTCGACGTCGAGCGCCGCCTGCATCTTGGCGAACATCGCGGACAGGCGCGCCTGCTCGTCCTCGCTCAGCGTGCCGAACACGCCGTCGATCAGTTCCTGCCGCAACGGTTCGGTCTCGCCGGTCACCCGCCGCCCTTCGTCGGTGATCGACACCTGCTTGACGCGGCGGTCGTGCGTGTCGGGGCTGCGCACGACGAGGCCGTCGCGTTCGAGCCCGTCGATCGCCTCGGTCACCGTCCGTGGCGCCTGATCGAAGAAATCGGCAATATCCGCGGCGCGCGCCGGCCCCCGCCGGTCGAGGAGCAGCAGCAGCTTCGTCCGCGCCAGCGATGCGCCCTGCTCCGCCATCCGCCGGTCCATCAGCCGGTGCAGGCGCAGGAAGAGGCGGAACAGATCAGCGGCAAGAGGTTCGGGGCAGGGCATATGTGAGGACCCTCATTAAATGGTCTTGCACTATGCTGCAAGTGCGAGCATTTACGCCGCTCCGATCCGACGAAGATGATGAGCATGGCCGAGCAGCAGCAACCGCAGGACGACACCGCCGACGCGCCCGCGGAAACGAGCGAGCCGAAATCCTCGCCGCTCAAGAACCCACGGGTCCGCATCGTCCTGCTGCTGGTGCTCGCCGCCGCGGTGATCGGCGGTGTGCTGTGGTACGTGCGCTACCAGAGCGTCGGCAAGTTCATGCAAGGCACCGACGACGCCTATATCCAGGCGGATGCGGTGACGATCTCGCCCAAGGTGTCGGGCTATGTCGACAGACTGTTCGTCGCCGACAACCAGCAGGTGAAGGCCGGCGCGCCGCTGCTCCAGATCGACGCCCGCGACTATCGCGCGCAGGCGGCACAGGTCGAGGCGCAGATCGATGTCGCCCGCGCCAATGCCGCCGGCGTCCGTGCGCAGATCAGCGAACAGCAGGCGGCGATCGACAAGGCGCGTTCGGACCTCGCCGCCGCGCGCAGCGACGCCGCCTTCGCGCATGCCGAGGTCGTCCGCTACCAGCCGCTCGCGGCCTCGGGCGCCGAGACGCGCGAGAAGCTGTCGCAGCTGCAGAACCAGGCGCGTCAGGCCGATGCGCAGGTCGCCGCCGCCAATGCCGCGCTGATCAGCGCCACCCGCCGCGTCGGCACGCTGCAGGCGCAGGTGCGACAGGCGCAGGCGCAGGGCGAGGCGAGTCGCGCGCAGCTGCAGGCCGCCAACGTCAACGTCGGCGCGACGATCCTGCGCGCCAGCATCGACGGCCGCGTCGGCGACAAGACGGTGCGCACGGGGCAATTCGTTCAGGCCGGCACCCGGCTGATGTCGATCGTCCCCGTCCAGCAGCTCTACGTCACGGCGAATTTCAAGGAGACGCAGCTCGGCCTGATGCGCGTCGGGCAGCCGGTGACGCTGGAGGCGGATGCGCTTCCCGGCGTCGAGATCCACGGTCATGTCGAGAGCGTCTCGCCCGGCACCGGCGCGCAATTCTCGCTGCTGCCGCCGCAGAATGCGACGGGCAATTTCACCAAGATCGTCCAGCGCGTGCCGGTGCGCATCGCGCTCGACGCCGGCGCGGAGACGCGCAAGCTGCTGGTGCCCGGCATGTCGGTCGACGTTACCGTCGATACCCGTTCGGCGAAGGGCGCGGTACAACGCATCCGCGAGGAGCAGGACCAGCATAACGAGGCGCGCGGCCGATGAGCGCCGCTGCCGCGGCCCCCGACCGGCGCGGCTCGTCGCTGCCCGAACGCGCCGCCCCGCCCGGACGCGCCGATCTCGGCGCATGGCTGGCGGTCGCGGCGGGCAGCCTCGGCGCGCTGATGGCGACGCTCGACATCTCGATCGTCAATTCCGCTTTGCCCGTCATCCAGGGCGAGATCGGCGCCAGCGGCACCGAAGGGACATGGATCGCGACGTCGTATCTGGTCGCGGAGATCATCATCATCCCGCTCGCCGCCTGGCTGGAGCGGGTGCTCGGCCTGCGTACCTTCCTGCTCATCGCGTCGATCCTGTTCACCGGTTTCTCGGTGGTGTGCGGCTTGTCGACCTCGCTGACGATGATGATCGTCGGGCGCGCGGGCCAGGGCATCACCGGCGGCGCGCTGATCCCGACCGCGATGACGATCATCGCTACCCGCCTGCCCCGCTCGCAACAGCCGATCGGCACCGCGCTGTTCGGCGTCACCGCGATCCTCGGGCCGGTGCTCGGGCCGCTGATCGGCGGTTACCTGACCGAGAACGTCAGCTGGCATTACGCCTTCTTCCTCAACGTGCCGGTCGGCGCGGTGCTGCTCGTCCTGCTGCTCGTCGGCCTGCCGCACCAGAAGGCGCACTTGAGCGAATTGCTGAAGGCCGACTGGCTCGGCATCGCCGGCCTCGCGCTCGGTCTCGGCGGGCTGACGGTGGTGCTCGAGGAGGGCCAGCGCGAACAATGGTTCCAGTCGGCGCTCATCATCAAGCTGACCGCGCTCACGCTGGTCGGGCTCGGCATGCTGTTCGCCGGGCAGATCATCTCGCGCAATCCGGTGGTGAAGTTGCGCCTGCTGCTCGACCGCCAGTTCGGCAGCGTCGCGACGATGGGCCTCGTCCTCGGCATGGTGCTGTACGGCAGCAGCTACGTCATCCCGCAGTTCCTCGCCGCGATCGCCGATTACAACGCGCTGCAATCGGGCAAGGTCGTGCTGCTCAGCGGCATCCCCAGCCTGTTGTTGATGCCGCTGGTACCGGTCATGATCCGCAACCTCGACATCCGCCTCGCGGTGGCGACCGGCCTGTTGCTGATGGCGCTCAGCTGCCACCTCGATACCACGCTGACCGCCGAATCGACCGGCAGCGCCTTCGTCGAATCGCAGCTGCTGCGCGGCGTCGGCACGATCCTCGGCTTCGTGTTCCTCAATCAGGCGGCGATCGCCTCGGTGAAGCCGTCCGAGGCAGGCGACGCAGCGGGGCTGTTCAGCGCCGCGCGCAATATCGGCGGGTCGTTCGCGCTTGCCGGGATCGCGACGCTGCAGGACCAGCGATCATACCTGCACAGCCGCCGGCTCGACGATCTGGTCAACGCCAATTCGCTCGTCGTGCAGGATTACCTGCGCAGCAGCGCTACCGCGCTCCGTACACTCGGCCTGACGATCCAGCGCGAGGCGCTGGTGATGACCTACAACGATCTGTTCTGGCTGCTGTCGGTCGGCATCTGCTGTGTCGTGCCGCTGACCCTGTTCCTCCGTCCGCTGCCGCACGGCAAAGTCGCGGCGATGCATTGAGGCGATTGATGCGTACCCTCCCCCTCCTCTCGCTCGCCCTGCTGCTGGGCGCCTGCACCGTCGGCCCGAACTATGCCGGGCCGCCGAAGACATTGTCCGATGCCGCGGGCACCACGGGCTTCAAGCGCGTCAGCCCGACGACCAGCGCCGCCGCACCCGGCGTCGCCGACTGGTGGACGCAGCTGGGCGACGCGACGCTGACCGATCTCGAAACCCGCGCGCTCGCCGCCAATCCGAATATCGCGGTCGCGCAGGCGCGGCTGCGGCAGGCACGCGCCTCGCTGCGGCTGAACCGCGCCAACCAGGCGCCGAGCGCCAACGCCTCGGCGACCTACCTCCACGCCCGCGTGCCGGGCATCGACCTCGGCGGCTCCGGTAGTGCGACCGACACCGGCGCCAGCGCCGTCGACTTCTACAATCTCGGCTTCGACGCCAGCTGGGAGGTCGACCTGTTCGGCGGCAAGCGCCGTCAGGTCGAGGCGTCGCGTGCGCAGGCGCAAGCTGCGGAGGCGAACGTCGCCGACGCGCAGGTCAGCCTGACCGCCGATGTCGCGCAGGCCTATGTCAACCTGCGCGACGCGCAGCGCCGGATCGCGCTCGCCCGCCAGTCGGCGGCGATGCAGCAACGGATGCTGACGCTCGTCCGGCAGCGGTTCGACCGCGGCGCGGCCTCGGCACTCGACGTCGAACGGCTCGGCGGACAGGTCGAGACGACCAACGGCCAGATCGTGCCGGTGCAGGCGGAGGTCGACGGCTACCTCAACGCGCTCGCGGTGCTGACCGGGCAGGAACCGGGTTCGCTCGATACTGTGCTTGCAACGCCCGCCCCAGTGCCGCTGCCCCCGGCCGAGGTCGCGGTCGGCGATCCCGCCGCACTGCTCCAGCGCCGCCCCGACATTCGCGCCGCCGAACGCCAGCTGGCGCAGCGCACCGCGCAGGTCGGCATCGCCGACGCCGCCCGTTTCCCGCGGCTCAACATCCTCGGGCTGATCGGGCTTGGCGGCAGGCAGCTGTCCGATATCAGCCCCGACAAGCTCGTCGCCATCGCCGCGCCGATGCTGCAATGGAATTTCCTCGATTTCGGCCGCAACCGCGCGCGGATCGATCAGGCGAAGGGGCAGCGCGACGAGGCGGAGGCGCAATATCGCGGCGCGGTCCTCGCCGGCTTGCGCGATGCGGAGGATTCGCTGTCGCGCTTCGGCCACCGCCGCGAAACGGTCGCCAGCCTGATGCGCAGCAAGGCGAGCGCCGATCGTGCCGCGGCGCTGATGCAGCAGCGGTTCCAGGCGGGCACCGCGACGCTGATCGACACGCTCGACGCCGAACGCCAGCGTGTCGCCGCCGATGAGAACCTATCGTCCGGGCTCGCCGCGCTCACCGGCGATTTCGTGTCGCTGCAAAAGGCGCTGGGCCTCGGCTGGAGCGCGGTCCCGCCGCAGTCTTGAGGTTCAGCGCACGAGATACGGGACGGACAGCGTGAAGCTGGTCCCGGCCTTCATCGCGCCGCGCGGGCGGAAGCGGACGAAGGTCACCGCCGCCTCCGACGCGCGATTGCCCGCGACCGGCGCATAGCTCCAGTTGGTCGTGCCGGTCACCTGATCGACCTTGTCGGCCGAATAGGACACGTCCGTCGCGGCGCTGAACGTCGTTCCCGACGCTGGCGATCCGTCGGCGAAGCCGACCACCGTCGCCGATCCGCTGCCGTCGCCGTCCAGCGCGACGCTGGCCTTCGCCGGCACCTTGTAGACGATGGCGATCGACCCGTCGTCGAGCGCGACCAGATCGGGATTGCGCACGGTCAGGCTCGTCCGGCCCTTGCTGCCCGGAAAGGCCAGCGGCCGGGTGGTGCCGTTGACCGGGTCCCACGTCGTCGCAGAAGTCAACGCGATCGTCATGTCCTGCGGCGCGACATCCAGCGTGATCGTCACCTCGCTCTTCACCACGCCCGTCGGCACGTCATAGCCGCCGATGCAGACGAGCGCCGAGATGCCCTTGCAGATGCGCCAGTCCCAGGTGATCGTGATCGTGTCGGTATACCGCCCCACCGCCGGCGCGGCGCCGCCGGTCGGCTTGACGTACAGCGGCAGCGTCCCCGCCGTGCCGCCGAGCAGCCCCAGCGCATTGAGCACGTTGTTCTGCATATATTCGATCGGCTGACCCGGGGTCAGCGGCACCGTCCCCCCCGGGTCGGCGGACGCGATATAGGCGATCCGCGCGGCGCCGTTGGCAAGTTTCATGCCGTTGAGGCTGCTGATCGTCGCCTTGACCGAATTGCTGCCGAACAGGACGACGAGCGTGCTGTCGCAGACCAGCCCGGCCGAATTCGGCACCGCCGGCACCTTCGCCGCGCTGATCGCTGCGGGCGAATAGGGCCCGGCCGTGGTCGTGACCTTCGCCGTCGGCGCGCAGGCAGGCGCCGCCATCACGGGCGCGGCCAGCCCCCCTGCGACCGCCAAGGCCGCCATCCGCCACACCCAGCCCCGATACGTCATTCAACCCTCGCCGCAATTCATGCGGCGGCAGATGACGGCTGCGCGGTAAATGGCATCTTACGAAGTCGTTTTGGTTGTAACCGCATGGGTCGCGGCCCCGATCCTGCGGCGTCGTCGCCCGCCAGGATGAAATGGTCGGGGCGACAGGATTCGAACCTGCGACCCCCACACCCCCAGTGTGATGCGCTACCAGGCTGCGCTACGCCCCGACCGACGGGACCAACGGCCGTGCCGCCGATCCCGGAGGCGGGCCTGTAGGCGGGTCCGCCGGACGATGCAAGCGGCCTTTGCGCGGCCAGCGGTGGAGCGCACCGTTACAGCGGCGCGACATTGCGTCGGGCCGGCAGCGATGCTAGCGCGCGGCGCATCCAGTGCGGGGGATTTCCTCCGCCGATCAGCCATGCACGGATCAGATGTTCATCTCCCCAGCCTATGCACAGACCGCCGCGGGCGCCGCTGAATCCGGCGGGTTCGCCTCGCTCATCAGCTTCGCGCCGCTGCTGCTCATCTTCATCGTCTTCTACTTCCTGATGATTCGCCCGCAGCAGACGCGGATGAAGGCGCTGCAACAGGCAGTCGCCGCGGTGAAGAAGGGCGACAGCGTCGTCACCGCCGGCGGCGTGCTCGGCAAGGTCACCAAGGTGGAGGACGCGTTCGTTGAGGTCGAGATCGCGCCCAACACCCGCATCCGCGTGGTCAAGGCGACGATCGCCGAGGTGACCGGGCTCAACTCGAAGCCGGCGAACGACTGATGCTCGACTTTCCGCGTTGGAAGGTGGCGTCGATCTGGGCGGTGCTCGCATTGCTCTGCGCGCTCGCGATCCCGACCTTCCTGCCCGAATCCGTGACCGCGAACTGGCCGTTCCACCCGCGCGTCAACAAGGGCCTCGATCTCGCCGGCGGCAGCTATCTGATGCTCGAGGCGGATACGCAGGATCTCGCCAACACCCGGATCGAGGCGCTGCGCGAACAGATCCAGGGGACGATGCGCAACGGCACGCCGCGGATCCAGATCGGCGACATCTCGACGCGCAACAACCAGATCAGCTTCATGGTGCGCGATTCGGCGCAGGTCGATGCCGCGCGCGAACGCCTGCTCGGCATCACCGGCGGCGGTGCGGGCATGACCGGCCAGCGCGAATGGGACATCCAGGTCGTCGATTCGAGCCGCTTCGTGCTGACGCCGACGCAGGCCGGCCTGACCCAGGCGGTGAAGACCGCGATGGAGGACGCGACCGACGTCGTGCGCCGCCGCATCGACGAACTCGGCACCCGCGAACCCACGATCGTCCGTCAGGGCGACAACCGCATCCTCGTCCAGGTCCCCGGCCTGCAGAACCCGCAACAGCTCAAGGACCTGCTCGGCAAGACCGCGCGCCTCGAGTTCAAGCTCGTCGACACCACCGCCACCAACCCCGCGGACCTCGTCAAGGGGATCGCGCCGGTCGGCAGCCAGGTGCTCCCCTACCCCGGCAATCCGTCGGGCGTGCCGTTCATCGCGGTCAAGCGCTCGGTCATCATCTCGGGCGACCAGCTTGCCGATTCGCGGCAGGCGTTCGACCAGCAGACCAACCAGCCGAACGTCCAGATCACGTTCAACGCGGTCGGTGGCAACCGCTTCGCGCGCGTGACGCAACAGAACACCGGCAAGCCGTTCGCGATGATCGTCGACAACAAGGTGATCTCGGCGCCCAACATCAACGAACCGATTCTGGGCGGCAACGCGGTCATCAACGGCGGCTTCACCGTCGAGAGCGCCAACCAGCTCGCGATCGCGCTGCGCTCGGGCAAGCTGCCCGTCGCGCTGAAGGTGATCGAGGAATCGACCGTCGGTCCCGACCTCGGTGCCGATTCGATCCGGGCGGGCATCCTCGCCTCGGCGGTCGCGGTCGCGCTGGTCGTCGCCTTCATGTTCGTGACCTACGGCCGCTTCGGCCTCTATGCGAACCTCGCGGTCGTCATCAACGTGTTCGTCATCCTCGGCGTGCTCGCGCTACTCAAGGGCACGCTGACGCTGCCCGGCATCGCCGGCTTCGTGCTGACGATCGGCACCGCGGTCGACGCCAACGTGCTCATCAACGAACGCATCCGCGAGGAACGCCGCCGCGGCCGCTCGGTCGTGCAGGCGGTCGAACTGGGTTACAAGGAAGCCAGCCGCACCATCTTCGAAGCCAATATGACGCACGCGATCTCGGGCCTCATCATGTTCGTGCTGGGCTCCGGCCCGGTGAAGGGTTTCGCGGTCGTGCTGCTCATCGGCATCGTCACCTCGGTCTTCACCGCCGTCACCTTCACGCGCATGCTCGTCGCGCAGTGGATCCGGCGCGAGAAACCCAAGACGATCAATATCTGATGTCTATGCGCGTCACCCCGGCGCAAGCCGGGGTCTCCCCCTTGGAGAAAGACCCCGGCCTGCGCCGGGGTGACGGAATTTGCCCATGAAACTGCTGAAAATCGTACCCGACAACACCAACATCGACTTCGTCCGCCTGCGCGGCTGGGCGTTCGGGCTGACGCTCGCGCTCAGCCTGCTCGCGGTCGGGCTGACCGTCTACAAGGGCCTCAATTTCGGCGTCGACTTCGTCGGCGGCCTGATGATCGAGGAAAAGTTCGCCTCCACGCCCGACCAGAACAAGGTCCGCTCGGTGGTCGACAACCTCGGCGTCGGTGAAGCCTCGCTCCAGCAGCAGGGCGGGCCGCAGACGCTCATCATCCGCCTGCCCGTCCAGAGCGGCGCCGACGAAGGGGCCACCAACGCCGTCGTCAAAAAGGTCGAGACCGCGCTGGGCCAGGCTTTCCCCGGCGCGACGTTCAGCCGCTATTCGACTGTGTCGGGCAAGGTGTCGGGCGAGCTGATCCGCAACGGCGTCCTCGCCGTGGTGCTGGCGGTGCTCGGCATCGGCCTGTTCGCGATCCTGCGCTTCGAATGGCAGTTCGGCGTCTCGACCATCGTCGCGATCGTGCACGATCTTCTGATGACGATAGGCTTCTTCGCGCTGACCCAGTTCGAATTCGACCTCAACATCATCGCCGCCGTCCTCACCATCATCGGCTATTCGATCAACGACAAGATCGTCATCGACGACCGCATCCGCGAGAACATGCGCCGCTATCGCAAGATGGAGATGCGCGAGATCATCAATCTGTCGGTCAACGAGACGCTGCCGCGCACGGTGATGACCTCGGTCACGATCCTGCTCGCGCTGGTCGCGATGCTGCTGCTCGGCGGCCATGTGCTGCGCGGCTTCACCGCGGCGATGATCCTCGGCATCGTCGTCGGTACCTATTCGTCGATCTACGTTTCGTCGTCGCTGCTCATCACGCTCGGCCTGCGCGCCGAGCCGGCGCCCAGCGACAAGCCTGCGCGCGGGACGATCGACAATGCGGAGCGCGTCGCCCCGCGCGAGCGCTAGGCGATGCGGATGGAGCGTGAGGGCCAGGCCGGCGGCCCGATCGTCCGCGGCTTCGCCGGTAGCGGCTTCCGCGTCGACGATTTCGTCTATCGTGCGCTGCTGCTGACCCCCGACAGCGCGGCGGAATGGACCCCTCCGCCGCTCGCCGCGCTGGGGGAGGATGCGCTCGCAACGTTGACAGCCACCGCGCCCGAGTTCGTGCTGATCGGCACGGGCGCAGCATTGGTCCGCCCTCCGCTCGCGCTGGTGCAGGCGCTCGACGCGCGCGGGATCGGGGTCGAGGCGATGGACAGCCGCGCCGCGGCGCGCGCCTGGGGCGTGCTGCGCAGCGAGGGGCGCGTGATCGCCGCCGCGCTCTACCCGCTCGACGCCTGAGCGGCCTGCGACACGACGCGACAGCCGCGCGTGACCAATCCTGAGAGGTGATCGACCAGCCCCGCCGTATTCGCCCCCCAGGTGAAGCGGGCCGCGGTCGCCCGTACCGCCAGCGGATCGGCGCCTTGTTGCAGCACATCGGCGATGGCGTGCGCGAAGGCGCGCGGATCGCCCATCGCGATGCGCCCCGCCGCGGGTGACGTCACCACCTCCTGCGCGCCGCCCGCCGCGGAGATGACGATCGGCGTGCCGCAGGCCAGCGCCTCCAGCCACGCATTGGCGAGCCCTTCCGAGGTGGAGGCGAGCGCCATCACGTCCGCCGCACCCAGCAGCTCCGGCAACCGATCGTGCGACACCGCCCCCAGCAGCCGGACGCGATCGCCGATCCCCAATGCCTCGGCGCGGGCGAGCAGCTTCGGGCGATCCGGCCCTTCGCCGGCGATCAGCAGCGTCACGCCCGGTAGCATCGCGACGGCGTCGAGGACGAGGCCGTGGCCCTTGCGCGGGATCAGCGCGCCAAGCGACAGCACCGTCGCCCCCGCGATGCCCAGCGCCGCCTTGGCGGCATCCCGGTCGCCCGGCCGGAAGCGTTCCAGATCGACCCCGGTATGATGGACGCGAATGGCGTCCGCCGGCATGCCGAGCGCGATCATGTCGGCGCGCATCGCGGCGCTGACCGCGAGCAATCCGTCGGCGGCATGCGCGGCGGCGACCACCTGCGTCGCGGTCGGCCCCATCGCGCCCCAATGATGCACGTCCGCGCCGCGCGCCTTGATCGACACGGGTACGCCGTAACGCGCGCCCAGCGCCACCGCGGCGGGGCCGTCGGGGAAGAAGAAGGATGCATCGATCACGTCGAACGCGAAACCGTCGCGGATCGCATCCAGCACCGGCTCCAGCGCGCGCAGCAGGTGATGCGCGTGCCAGCGCCCGCCGACGCCGGGCACCGCGGTGAAGCGCGGCCGGTGCACGTCCAGCCCCCGCCACGTCTCGCGCAGCGGCAGCGTCAGCTTGTCGCCATGCTGGATCAGCGCCAGCGGACCCGGCGGCAGCCCGATCGGCGCGACGACCTTCACCACCACCCCCGGCGCCGCGGCCAGTCCCAACGTCTGCCGTTCGACGAACACGCCGAAATTGGGCCGGCTGCGATCCGGGAACAGGGTCGAGAGCGTCAGGACGCGGAGCATGGCACCGGGCTAATGCGCCGCGGTTAACGCTCCTTCATCGATCCGCCGCGTACACAAAATGTAACGTCACCGCCGCCGCGTGCCCGGATAGGCGAACAGCAAATCGGCATCGGCGCTGGTCGTGACCGTCTCGTCGCCCGTCACCGTGACGCACTCGCCCGCCTTGAATGCGACGCCGGCGACGCTGCCCGATCCGCTGATCGGGACGATCCAGCCGGTCTGTCCCTCGTCCAGACGAACCGGATGCTCGCCACCGGACCAGCGCTCCAGCACGAACTTCGGCCCCTCGACCAGGATATCGCGCCCCTCGCCCGCCGCACCCGGCGAGACGATCGGCTGGTAGGGCGTCAGGTGCGACACCGCGACGCCATCGTCGAGGTGCAGTTCGCGGTCGCTGCCGTAATCGTACAGGCGATACGTCGTCTCGCTGTTCTGCTGCACCTCGATCAGCGTCAGTCCACCGCCGATCGCGTGGATCGTGCCCGAGGGGGCATAGTAGAAATCGCCCGCTTTCACCGGCACCCAGTCGAGATCGCCCTCGATCGAGCCGTCCTGTGCGTCGGCGCGCAGTTTTTCGGCGGTGATCGGTGCCTTCGGTCCCAGTGCGATCGTCGAATCGGGGCGCGCCGCCAGGATCGTCCAGCATTCGTCCTTGCCCCGCGGCAGCCCGCGGGCATGCGCCTGTTCGTCGTCGGGATGGACCTGCACCGACAGTTTCTGGCCCGTAAACAGATATTTGATGAGCAGATCGGGCGTCGTGTCGCCGGGTTCCTGGAACCAGATCTCGCCGATCGGATCGCCGTCGCGGGCTGCGTCCTCGAACCCGAAGCCCAGATCGTGCCGGCCCCACGGCTTTTCGACGCGATGGGTGTGGAGCAACGTAGCGGGCATGCGGGTCCTTTCGTCTTCGTATCGAGCCGGCATCAACGTGCGACAGGGGGGATTGTTCGCGGGCCAGCGGTTACGCTAAGAGCCTTAGCCGATGCGTATCCCCCAGTCCAAGGCGCTTGCCGCAGCGCTGATCGCCACCCTCGCGCTTCCCATCGCGGGCTGCGCCCGCAATCGTGCGAAGTCCGACCTGCCTTACGTCGCCCGCGACGTCGGCACGCTCTATTCGACCGCGCGCAAGCGGCTCGACCAGGGGCGCTACAAGGAGGCGGCGGCGCTGTTCGACGAGGTCGAGCGCCAGCACCCCTATTCGATCTGGGCCCGCCGCGCGCAGCTGATGAGCGCGTTCAGCTATTATCTCAACCGCGACTATACCGAGAGCATCCAGTCGGCGCAGCGCTTCCTGTCGGTCCACCCCGGCAACCGCGACGCGCCGTACGCTTATTATCTCGTCGCGCTGAGCTATTACGAACAGATCCGCGACGTCACCCGCGACCAGAAGATCACGCTGCAAGCGCTCAACGCGCTCGGCGAACTGACCCGCCGCTATCCCAACACGCGCTATGCCTCGGACGCGCGGCTGAAGATCGACCTCGTCAACGACCATCTCGCCGGCAAGGAGATGGAGATCGGTCGTTTCTATGAAACCCGCGGCCAGTGGTTGGCGGCCACGCTGCGCTTCCGCACCGTGATCGACAAATACCAGACGACCACCCACACGCCCGAGGCGCTGATGCGGCTCACTGAAAGCTATCTGTCGCTCGGCCTGCCCGACGAGGCGCAGAAGGCGACCGCGGTGCTCGGCGCGAATTATCCGGGCAGCGACTGGTACGAGCAGGCGTACAAGCTGATGCAGAAGCATCCGCCGCAGGCCGTGGCGGCGATTCCGCCGGGCCAGCCGATCGTGCCGGTGGGCACGCCGGGTTCGCAGCGCGCGTCGCTGCCGGGCGATGCGGGCAATGCGACGCCCAAGGCGGAGGCACCGGGCACGCCGACGCCGGTCGCCCCGAGCGGCGGCACGACGGGCGCGCCGGCCCCCAGCACGGAAACGCCGACCACCTGATCGGCATTTTACCAGCCGACGAGAACATTTAAGGATCAACATCGCCGCCGGCCGCGCTATATCGGCGGCGATGTTGACCGCGCTATCCATTCGCGATGTGGTGCTGATCGAGGCGCTCGACCTCGAATTCGGGGCCGGGCTCGACGTGTTGACCGGCGAAACCGGTGCGGGCAAGTCGATCCTGCTCGACGCGCTCGGGCTGGCGCTCGGCGGGCGCGGCGAGACCGGGCTCGTTCGCCACGGCGCGACGCAGGCGGTGGTCACCGCCACCTTCGATTCGCCCACCGGACCGCTCGCCGCGCTGCTCGACGACAATGGCGTCGAGGTCGAACCCGGCGAACCCTTGCTGGTCCGCCGCATCGTCAAGGCCGACGGCGGCAGCCGCGGTTTCGTCAACAACCAGCCCGCCGGTGCCGCCCTGCTGCGCGAGATGGCGCCGATGCTGGTCGAGATCCACGGCCAGCACGACGACCGCGGCTTGCTCAACCCCCGCGGCCACCGCGCGCTACTCGACGCCTTCGGCCGCGTCGATCCCGGCGACACCGCCAAGGCGTGGGCGACGTACCGCGCCGCCGAAACCCGTCTCGCCGCCGCGCAGGCGGAGATCGAAACCGCGGCGCGCGATCGCGAATGGCTGGAGCATGCGGTCGGCGAACTGACCGCGCTCGCCGCCGAACCGGGCGAGGAAGAAACGCTCGCCGACAAGCGCCGCGGCATGCAGCGCGCCGAAAAGATCGCCGACGAACTCGCCGCGATCGACGACTATCTGGAAGGATCGAACGGCGGCCTGTCGCAGCTGCGCCAGGCGGCGCGCGTGCTCGAACGGATCGCGGAGGATCATCCCGCGCTCGGCGAGGCGCTGGCGGCGATCGATCGCGCTGTGATCGAGGCCTCCGCCGCCGAAGAGCAACTGGCCGATGCGCGCCGCGCACTCGCCTTCGACCCGCGCGCGCTGGAAGAGGACGAGGCGCGCCTGTTCGAGCTGCGCGGCATGGCGCGCAAGCATCGCGTCCAGCCCGACGACCTGGCCGCACTCACGGAAGAACTGCGCACCCGGCTCGAACGGCTCGAGGCGGGCGAGGACGGGATCGCGCTGCTCGAAACCGCGGTCGCCGCCGCGCGCGCCGATTATGATGCTGCCGCCGACACCCTGACGCAGCGCCGCCATGCCGCCGCCGAACGACTCGATGCCGCGGTGGCCGGCGAACTGGCGCCGTTGAAGCTCGACGCGGCGCGCTTCCGCACCGTCGTCGCGACGGTCGATGCGGGCAGCTGGTCGTCGCACGGCAAGGACCGCGTCGAGTTCGAGATCGCCACCAACCCCGGCGCGCCGTTCGCACCGCTCGCCAAGATCGCCTCGGGGGGCGAATTGTCACGCTTCATCCTCGCGCTCAAGGTCGCGCTGGCGGAGGAAGGCGGCGCGGCGACGATGATCTTCGACGAGATCGACCGCGGCGTCGGCGGCGCGGTGGCGAGCGCGATCGGCGAACGCCTCGCGCGACTCGCCGAACATACGCAATTGCTCGTCGTCACCCATTCGCCGCAGGTTGCGGCACGCGGCGCCGAACATCTGCTGATCGCCAAGAGCCACGACGGTACGGTGACCCGCACCGGCGTACGCGTCCTCGGCGAGGCGGAACGGCGCGAGGAGATCGCGCGCATGCTGTCTGGCGCCACCGTCACCGACGAGGCGCGCGCGCAGGCGGAACGGCTGCTCGAAACCGCCTGACGCGCCGTCGCCCGGTCGGTTAGATCGCGCCGGTGCCGCCGTTGGCACCGAACGCGCTGCCGGTGGTGAAGCTGTTGCCGCCCTCCGCCAGCGCGACGTACAGACCGGCGAGTTCCGCCGGCTGCCCGGCGCGGCCGAGCGGTGTATCCTGCCCGAATTCGCCCATCTTGCCCGGCAGCTGCCCGCCGGCGACCTGCAACGGCGTCCAGATCGGCCCCGGCGCGACCATGTTGACCCGGATGCCCTGTTTGCCGAGCTGTTTCGCCAGCCCCTTGGTGAAGATCAGGATCGCGCCCTTGGTCGTCGCATAGTCGAGCAGTTCCTCGCCGGGGTTCACCGAATTGACCGACCCGGTGTTGATGATCGCCGACCCCGGCTTCATCAGCGGGATCGCCGCCTTGCAGATATGGAACATCGCATAGACGTTGGTCTTCATCGTCCGGTCGAACTGTTCCGCGGTGATCTCCGCGATCGACGCCTTCGACTGCTGATAGGCGGCGTTGTTGACCAGGATGTCGAGCCCGCCGAGCTCGCGATTGGCGCGCACGACCAGATCGCGGCAGAATTTTTCGTCGGTCAGGTCGCCCGGGATCAGCACGACCTTGCGCCCCTCGCCGCGGAGCAGCCGGGCGACATCCTGCGCATCGGGCTCCTCGCTCGGGTAATAGTTGATCGCGACGTCCGCTCCTTCGCGCGCGAAGGCGATCACCGCGGCGCGGCCGATGCCCGAATCGCCCCCCGTCACCAGCGCCTTGCGTCCGGCCAGCCGCCCCGATCCGCGATAGCTCGCCTCGCCGCTGTCGGGCACCGGCTTCATCTCGCGCTGGAGCGCCGGCCATTTCTGGCGCTGCTCGGGGAAGGGCTGGCTGGTGTATTTGCTCTGCGGATCGGTCAACGCGGGCGCCGCCGTCGCCTGCGCGAAGGCCGGGCCGGCCGCGACCGCGGCACCGGCGACGGCGGCGCCCTTGAACAGGTCGCGGCGATTGGTCTGGTCGGTCATGCGGTGTGTCCTTCTGATATAGCGCGCGCACGATGAACCCGCGAGCGCTCCATCTGTTCACGACACATCAATCGCTTGACACCGCACCCATTGCCTCGTGCCGGCGAACGCGGCAATTGGCGCCACTGCATGACCACTCAGGCCGACGGCCCGCATCTGTCGATCGGATACCACCATGACCACCAGCAAGCGCCGCAGAAAGATCGATACAAGCCACCTGCCTCTTGTGCCGCCTGAAGCGCAGGCTTCGCATTCGCGGATCATGCAGGCGATCGCGATGCATGACGATCGCTATTATGTTCATGACGATCCGACGATCAGCGACGCCGAATACGACGATCTGAAACGACAGCTGCGCGATCTGGAGCGCGACAATCCCGATCTGCGCGACCTGTTCGATCCGACCGCAGCGGTTGCGGGGTCGCCCGCTGCGCATCTTCGCAAGGTGCCGCATGCGCGGCCGATGATGAGCCTCGACAATGCTTTTTCCGACGCCGACGTCGCCGAATTCGTCGCGCGCGTGCGCCGCTATCTGCAGCTGGACGACGATACGCCCGTCGCGCTGACCGCGGAAACCAAAATCGATGGCCTGTCCTGTTCGCTGCGCTACGAAGGCGGGCGGCTGGTGCAGGCGCTGACCCGTGGTGACGGCACGACAGGCGAGGACGTCACTGCCAACGTCCGCACCATTGCCGACATTCCCGGACGCCTGCACGGCGACAGCCCGGACGTGTTCGAAATCCGCGGCGAGGTTTACATGGCGAAGGCGGATTTCGTCGCGCTCAACGCCCGACTGCTGGCTGAGGCGGGCGATCCCGCCAAGGCGCGCCAGTTCGCCAACCCGCGCAACGCAGCCGCCGGATCGCTGCGGCAGAAAGACCCCGGCGTGACCGAGAGCCGTCCACTGCGTTTCTTCGCGCATGGTTGGGGCGAAACCTCCGCCCTCCCTGCCGAGACGCAGGCCGGCGTGGTGGCGACCATCCGCAACTGGGGTCTACCCATCGCCGACGGCTTCGTTCGTACCATCACGGTCGATCAGGCGCTCGCTGCCTATCGCGCGATCGAGGCGGCGCGCGCCGATCTGCCGTTCGACATCGATGGCGTTGTCTACAAGGTCGACCGCCTCGATTGGCAGGCGCGGCTGGGCCAGGTCGCAAAGGCTCCCCGCTGGGCGATTGCGCACAAGTTCCCCGCCGAACAGGCGCAGACGACGCTCGAGCGGATCGATATCCAGGTTGGGCGGACCGGCGCGCTCACCCCGGTCGCGCGACTCGCGCCGGTGACCGTCGGCGGCGTCGTCGTCACCAATGCGACGCTGCACAATGCCGACGAGATCGAGCGGCTCGGCGTGCGCGAGGGCGACCGCGTCGTCGTGCAGCGCGCGGGCGACGTCATTCCGCAGATCGTCCAGAACCTGACGCCCGACGCCGACCGACCGGCATGGCCCTTCCCGCGCACTTGCCCCGAATGCGGATCGGCGGTCGAGCGCGAGGAGGGCGAGGTCGTCTATCGTTGTACAGGCGGACTGATCTGTCCGGCGCAGCGTCTTGAGCGCCTCAGGCATTTCGTCTCACGCAACGCGCTGGATATCGGCGGCCTCGGTGACACGACGATCGACCGCCTGTTGGATGACGGCATCGTGCGAACACCTGCCGATATCTTTCGGCTCAGGGCCGACGATCTGATCGGTCGGGTGCGCGTCGGCAACGAAGCGATCGAGCGGCTGCGGGTGCGAAATCCGGCCCACCAACCGCCGCGGTGGACGGAAAAATCGGCGGCAGACCTGACCGCGGCGATCGATGCGAAGCGGCAGCCGCCGCTCGATCGCTTCCTGTTCGCGCTCGGCATCCGCCACGTCGGCGAGATCACCGCGCGCGACCTCGCCCGCCGCTACCGATCGGCACGAGCGCTCGGCGCGGTGCTGCGCCACGCCGTCTTCCTCCACCACCAGACGCAGCCCGTCATCGGCGAGACCGACCGCAAGTTCGTGCTACGCCGCGACCGCCTGCTCGTCGCCGCGATCGAGACCCCGGGCATCGGGCCGGAAGTCGCCGGCGCGCTGGTCGGCTTCTGCGCCGAACGCCACAACCGCGCGGTCGTCTTCGACCTGCTCCGCCAGGTCCGGCCCACCGACGTCGTGTGGGAAACGCGCGCCTCGCGGGTCAGTGGCAAGACGGTCGTCTTCACCGGCAAGCTCGAAACCCTGAGTCGCGACGAAGCCAAGGCGCAGGCCGAGGCGCTGGGCGCACGCGTGTCGGGATCGGTATCGGCAAAAACCGACCTCGTCGTCGCCGGCGCGGACGCCGGTTCGAAGCTGAAGAAGGCGGCCGAACTGGGCGTCGAGGTGGTCAGCGAGGCGCAATGGGCTGAAATCGTGGCCGAAACGGCATGAGCTCATCGCCCGCGGCGTGGCTTTTTTGCAACGCACAAAAGGGAAGCGACGGCGCCCTGTTTCCCGCCTCGCCAATGTCACAAACTCGCAATATTTAGCACCCATGGCCCGCGGCAACGGCATAACGACGCGCCGCGATCCGAGCAAAAGCTCTAAGGGGAATTTTCGATGCGTATGAACCTGATGTTGGGGGTGGCGGCTGCTGCGCTGATGCTCCCCACCACCGCTTTCGCCCAGTCGACCGGTTCGGCCGAAGCCGACAACGTCGGCACGACGGACATCGTCGTCACCGGCGCGCGCGAAGCCGGTGTCGGCGGCGTCGATGTCCCCAACACGTCGAAGAACAAGCAGGTCCTCAACCAGACCTTCATCTCGCGCCAGACGCCTGGTCAGACGGTCAACGACATCATCAACCAGCTGCCCGGCGTCAGCTTCCAGAACAACGATCCGTTCGGTTCGGCGGGCGGCACGCTCACCATCCGCGGCTTCGACGGCAGCCGCATCAGCCAGACGTTCGACGGCATCCCGCTCAACGACACCGGCAATTATGCGATCTATTCGAACCAGCAGCTCGACCCCGAGCTGATCGAGCAGGTCAACGTCAACCTCGGTTCGACCGACCCCGATTCGCCCACCGCATCGGCGTCGGGTTCGACGGTGAACTATCGCACGCTGATCCCTACCGACGACTTCGGTGCCCGGATGATCGGCTCGGTCGGCGACTACAGCTTCTTCCGCGTCTTCGGTCTGGTCAACACCGGCGTGCTGACGTCGTTCGGCACCAAGGCCTGGTTCTCGGGCTCGAGCGCGACCAACGACGTCGTGTTCAACAATTTCGGCAAGATCAACAAGCAGCAGTATAACGGCAAAATCTATCAGCCGATCGGCAGCGGCAAGGATTTCATCTCGATCTCCGGCCACTATAACCAGAACCGCAACAACTTCTTCGGTTCGGCGCCGCTGCGCTATGACACCAACGTCTTTACCTCGACCGGCGGCACGGGCGCCAATGCGGCCGCTCCGACGCTGAACACGGGCGCCGTCCGCACCGCCGGCACCGGCAGCCTCAATCGCTTCCCGAACAGCCGCGACGAGCTGCCCTATTCGATCGCGCGTTGCCAGATCGCCACGCCGCGCGCCGGCGTCGCCGACACCCCCGCCCTCGTCAACGCGCCGGGCGCGTCGAACAACGGCAGCGGCTGCGGCACCAGCTTCGACGAGCGTGCCAACCCGTCGAACACGGCCAACATCCGCATCAACTCGCGCTTCTCGCTGGGCGACAAGCTGACGCTGTTCGTCGATCCGAGCTACCAGTATACCAAGGCGAACGGCGGCGGCACGGTGACCGCACGTGAAACCGGCTTCACCCGCACCACGGGCGTGCCGATCGCGACGCCGCAGTACGGCTTCATCGGCGGCCAATATTATTTCGGCCGCGATATCAACGGTGACGGCGATACGCTGGATCAGGTGACCGTGCTCGCGCCGAGCCAGACGCAGACGCGTCGTTATGGCGTGATCGCATCGCTGCGCTACGACTTCTCGGACTCGCAGAGCATCCGCGTCGGCTACACGCTGGACTACGGACGCCATCGCCAGACCGGCGAGACCGGCTTCCTGCAGGCCAATGGCGTTCCGTTCGATGTCTTCCCGGTCAACAACGGCATCGCCGCGGTCAACGGCGGCATCATCCAGAAGCGTAACCGCCTGTCGAAGGCGATCCTGAACCAGGGCTTCGCGCAGTACATCGGCAACTTCTTCGAAGACAAGCTGCGCATCGAGGCGTCGCTGACCGGCAAGTGGTTCAAGCGTGACCTGACCAACTATTGCTTCGTCACGGCGGCCAACGGCAACCTCGACTGCCTTGCCACCGAGGGGTCGAATGCGGCCTATGCCAGCGCCAACCCCTATGTCGTCGGCGGTACCACCGCGGTTCCGACGATCACCGGTTATGCAGCGCCGCAGCAGCGCACCTACAAGTACGACAAGCTGCTTCCCGCCGGCGGCCTGACCTACACGGTCAGCGGTGCGCTCTCGATCTTCGGCAATTACTCGAAGGGCATTCAGGTCCCGGGTACGGACAATCTGTACCAGGCGTTCTACTATCCGCAGAACACCACGCCCGCGAACCCGACGCCGGAAACCACCGACAATTTCGACGCCGGCATCCGTTATGCCAGCGGCCGCGTTCAGGCGTCGGTGGGGCCGTGGTACACGCGCTTCCAGAACCGTCTGGCGAGCGCCTATGACATCGACACGCAGCAGACGATCTACCGCAACCTGGGTCGCGTCGATAAGTATGGCGTCGATGCCAGCGTCGCGTATCGCCCGATCAACGAGCTGCTGTTCTACGTCTATGGTTCGTACCTGAAGTCGGAGATCAAGACGAACGTCGAGATCGGCCGTTGCCCGACGGTGCTGACCGCCGCCAACACCACCGCCAATTGCACGGTCGCCGGCGCGCCGATCCTCGCGCAGACCGCCGGCATGCGTGAATCGGGTGCCCCGGTCTACACCTTCGGTGGCCGGGTGCAGGCGACGCTGGGTCCGCTCGAACTGGGCGCCCAGGCCAAGCGTACCGGACGCCGCTACGTCAACGACCAGAACCTCGGCAACTTCGCCTGCACGGTCGCGCTGGTGAACAACGTCTGCCCGACGGTCGCCAACGTGTCGGCGGCCTATACCGGCACGCGCGGTATCCAGTACCAGACCTACGATGCCTTCGCATCGGGCTACACCGTCGTCGATTTCGACGCTCGCCTGTCGCTCGACTGGACCGGCATCGGCGGCAAGAACAAGACCTACCTGCAGTTCAACGTCGTGAACGCCTTCAACAAGTTCTACGTCGGCGGCTTCACCGGTGGTCAGACGCTCAGCGTCAACAACACCATCCCGTTCGTCCAGATCGGCAGCCCGCGGGCGTTCATCATGTCGCTGAACGTCGGCATCTGATCGGTCTGAACTGGTCGATCAAAGGGGCCGCCGTTCCATCGGGAACGGCGGTCCTTCTTTTTTGCACCGCCGGACGTGCGCGTGTAGAGACCGCCACGACATGGCGACGCTTCCCGCCCCACCCCGCCCGGCGCTCAACGTGCGTCCGTTCTTCGAGAACAAGAGCCGTGCCTTCTGGACGCTGCAGGCGGTCGGCTGGACCGGCTATCTGCTGCTGCGCGGCGCCTCGACGCTGACCAACCTGTCGCTCGACGTCATCATCCCGGTGATCTTCGAAGCGATCGTCGGCTATTGCGTGACGCTGCTGCTCTCGACGCTCTACGGCTATTTCCGTGGCCTGCCGCGTGCGCCCGGACTGGTGCTGACGATCATCGCCTTCGCGGTGGCGACGGTGCTGTCCGCGTTCCTCGACGCCTTCACCTGGTCGCTGATCCAGAACGGACAGCCCGGCGTGACGCTGCCGCGCATGCTGGTGTCCTTCTACGTCACCTCGACCGCGCTGTTCGGCTGGTCCGCATTGTATTTCGGCATCAATTTCTACCTGATCGTCGAGGACCAGATCGACCAGATGCAGCATCTGGAGAGTCAGGCCTCGTCGGCTCAGCTGGCCATGCTGCGTTATCAGCTGAACCCGCATTTCCTGTTCAACACGCTCAATTCGATCTCGACGCTGGTGCTGCTCAAGCAGACCGAGCGGGCGAATGCGATGCTGAGCCGGCTGTCGTCGTTCCTCCGCTACACGCTCGCCAACGAGCCGACCGCGCACGTCACCGTAGCGCAGGAGGTCGAGACGCTGAAGCTGTATCTCGAGATCGAGAAGATGCGGTTCGAGGAGCGGCTGCGGCCCGTGTTCGAGATCGACCAGGCGGCCGAGCGCGCCCGCCTGCCCTCGCTGCTGCTGCAGCCGCTCGTCGAGAATGCGATCAAATATGCGGTCAGCACGCAGGAGGAAGGCGCCGAAATCTGCGTGCGCGTGCGGCTCGCCGGGGATCGCGTGCAGATCGGCGTATCGGACACCGGACCGGGTTTGCAGGACGGTCGTGCGCTGCCAAGCCTTTCAACCGGCGTGGGTCTCCCCAATATTAGGGAGCGGCTGGTGCAGGCTTATGGTCCGGACCACCGTTTCGAGACGCGTACCGCGCCGGCTGGAGGCTTTTCGGTGGAGATCGAAATCCCCTTCCAGCTCGACGATCTGAGTAGAGAGGCCGCATGACGATCAGAACCATCCTGGTGGACGACGAACCGCTCGCGATCCAGGGATTGGAGCTTCGGCTCCAGGCGCATGATGACATCGAGATCATCGAGAAATGCTCCAACGGCCGCGAGGCGATCCGGGCGATCAAGACGCACAAGCCCGACCTCGTCTTCCTCGATATCCAGATGCCGGGGTTCGACGGCTTTTCGGTCGTGCAGGGACTGATGGAGGTCGAGCCGCCGCTGTTCGTGTTCGTCACCGCCTACGGCGACCATGCGCTACGCGCGTTCGAGGCGCAGGCGGTCGATTATCTGATGAAGCCGGTCGAGGAGGCACGGCTCGCCGATACGATCGAACGGGTCCGGCAAAGGCTCAGCGAGAAGCGCGGTGTCGAGGAGGTCGAGAAGCTGAAGGAGGTGCTCGCCGAGCACGCGCCCGAGGCGGCGGCCGACATGGCGGATGGTAGCGGCGGCGATACGGTCAGCGCGAACCGGTTCGAGAAGCTCATCAACATCAAGGATCGCGGCCAGATCTTCCGCGTCGACGTCGATACGATCGAGCGGATCGACGCGGCGGGCGATTACATGTGCATCTATACCGGCGACAACACGCTGATCCTGCGCGAGACGATGAAGGATCTGGAAAAGCGGCTCGATCCACGCCGTTTCCAGCGCGTGCATCGCTCGACGATCGTCAACCTCGACCTCGTCAAGCAGGTCAAGCCGCATACCAACGGCGAATGCTTCCTGGTGCTCAATTCGGGCGCCAGCGTGAAGGTCAGCCGCAGTTATCGCGACGTCGTCGCGCGCTTCGTCCACTGATCGGGTAGCGGCCCCCGCGGGGGCCGCTCCGTCCGGCTATATCGCGCGGCGGCCGGTGAACAGCTGGATCAGGCCGACGATGATCGCGATGACCAGCAGGATGTGGATCAGCCCGCCTGCGATATGCAGCGAAAAGCCGAGCAGCCACAGGATCAGCAGGATTACGGCGATCGTCCACAACATGGTCAGGCATCCTCTCCAGCGATCGGCCACCGGGCCGACCATCGGCAACAAAACGTTACGGAACCGGTTCGTGTTCCGCGGATGTTGCAAAGCCTGACGATCAGCCGCCGAGCACGGCCTTCGCACGATCACTGAGCCATTCCACCGCGGCGGTGTGGATGCCGGGTGCGGTGACCATTACTCCGAACGCGGTCGGATCGGGCTTGTTGTAGCGCAGCGGCGCGCCGAGGGCATCGCTGACCCCTGCCCCCGCCTCTGCGGCGATCAGGGCCGCTGCCGCAATGTCCCATTCGTTGCCCCAGCGCAGCGTCGCGACGAGATCGGCCTCGTCGGCGGCGACCATTGCCATGCGCAGCGCGATCGAATTGGGCTTGTGGACGATGGTCAGATGCCGGTCGACCTTGGGCAGCGCATCGGTCGGCACGCGCGCGCCGGTCAGCTCCGTCCGGTCACCGGCATGCAACGCGACGCCGTTGCGCCAGGCGCCGATTCCCCGCGTCCCCGCCCAGCGTTCGCGCCGTGCGGGTGCGTCGAGCACGCCGAGCAGCGGCCGCCCGTCCTCGACCAGCGCGATCGACACCGCCCAGCCTTCGCGACCGCGGATATAGTCGCGGGTGCCGTCGATCGGATCGACCACCCAGACGCGGCGTCGGGCAAGGCGATCGGCATTGTCGACCGTTTCCTCGGACAGCCAGCCGGCGTCGGGAAGCAGCCCCTCCAGCCGCGCACGAAGCATCCGGTCGACGTCGAGGTCGACCTCGCACACCGGGCTGCCCGGGATCTTTTCCCAGCGTGCGAAATCGGTGCGCCAGCGGGCAAGCGCCATCTCCCCCGCTTCCTGCGCGATCAAAGCGACCGCCGCGGTCAGTGCGGTGTCGGCGTCAGCCACTCGCGACGGTCATGCTGTCGACGCGCAGCGTCGGTACGTTGGTGCCATGGCGGAATTCCAGGTCGTTGGCGGGGGTGAGCGCGAGGAACATGTCCTTGAGGTTGCCCGCGATCGTGAACTCCGCCACCGGCCCGGCGATCGCGCCACCGACGATGCGGAAGCCCGCGGCGCCGCGGCTGTAATCGCCGGTGACGCCGTTGACTCCCTGCCCGATCAGCTCGGTGACGTAGACGCCGTCGGCGATGTCCTCGATCAGCGTCGCGACGGGGACGATGCCGGGCTGCATGAACAAATTGCTGGGCGATACGCCCGGGCCGCCGCCGACGCCGCGCGCGGCATGGCCGGTAGGTTCCAGCCCCAATTGCCGCGCCGAGCCGCTGTCGAGCAGCCAGATTTCGAGCATGCCGTCCTCGACGATCGATACCGGCGAGACTGGCAGCCCCTCGCCGTCGAAGGGACGCGAGCGCAGGCCGTGCGGACGGTGCGGATCGTCGCAGATGGTCACGCCGGCGGCGAAGACCTTCGTGCCGAGCGCATCGAGCAGGAAGCTGGTCTTGCGCGCGATCGCCTGCCCCGCGATCGATCCGATCAGGTGGCCGAGCAGCGACGATCCGACGCGCGGGTCGAACACGACGGGCATCGGCCCGCTGGAGACACGGCCGGGATTGATCCGGGCGACCGCGCGCTCGCCGGCGCGGCGGCCGATTACCTCCGCGGGCTCGAGATGCGCGCGCTTGCGGGCGGCGTGATGCGCATAGTCGCGCTCCATGCCGCTCGCCACGTCGCCGGCGAGGACGCTGGCCGACAGGCTGTAGGCGGTGGCGGCATAGGCGCCGGCGAAGCCGTGGCTGGTCGCCAGCGCCCAGACCGATCGCGACGCGCTGGCGCCGCCGCCTTCGCTGTTGGTGACGCCGGGCACCGCGCGTGCCGCATCTTCCGCGGCGAGCGCCATCTCGCGCAGCTCGGCGGGGGCGATCGTGCCACCGTCGTCGAGGTCGAGCAGCGGCGGCGCGCCGTGCATCAGCCGCTCCTGCGGGGCGAGCCCGGCCCAGCGATCCTCCGGCGCCTCGCGCGCCATCGCCACGGCGCGCTCGACCAAAGCGGCGACGGCATCGGCGGAGAGATCGGAGGTCGAGACGCTCGCTGACCGCTGTCCGACGAAGACGCGCAGGCCCAGTTCCTCGCTCTCCGACCGGCCGACGTCCTCCAGCGCGCCGAGCCGAACGGACACGTCGAGCGAGGCATCGGCGGCAAAAACGGCATCGGCGGCGTCCGCCCCGGCGCGGGCGGCACGGGCGACGATATCGGCGGCGCGATCGCGCGCCTGGTCGGGGGTCAGCATCGGCCCGACTTAGGGGCGTGCGCGGCGGGATGCTAGGGCGTGCCGGCGGTGGTTCGACCGTGTCCGGCTTTTTCCATCTGCGTCCCGGGCACGCGGCGGATCGCAACATGGACAAGTTGGACACCTTGATGGAAACGATCACGCATCCATCGTTTCGGGAAATGGGCGCAATATTTTTTGTTCGGACGCGTCCGCACGGCCACGTTTCCAACAGGCAGGTCAGCGACTCGGCGCCAACGCCGCATGGGTTTGTCGAGGTACACGAGGGAAAGAGCGGGCAGTCGGACTGCTCCCAGCATCATACCCAAGTCATCCCATGTAGGACAGCGACGGCAACCATGCGGCAGCGGCTATTCCGCTCACGCCTACTTGCGGGCATTCGATTGCGTGAAGCAGGCGCCCCTCGGCGTTATTCGCGAGTAGACCACCTTATCCGCCTGGCGTGAGAAAGTGTAAAATCTACCACTAAATTCTCTCAAATGACGAAGGCGTCGTGGATCGTCGTAGTGCTCGGGCAACAGCGGAAACCACGTACCATAAGATGATATCACAAACGCAAATTGACCATCTATTGTTCGATCAAGGATGATGTTTGCTTTCGGGTAGATCGAGTAGCCCTGCTTTTCTTGTCGTACTACGTAGCCTGTCGGACGAACGCCAGACTGGTCGAACATGATAGTTTTCGTGTTTATTAGCAGGCGCGGGCCAGAATTGCTCGAGTAACAGCCATAGACGTAACGAGCTTCAATGGACTCTGGCTGATAAAACAGCTTCAACAGAATCAACATCACCAAAACTGGCGTAAAAATTATAGCCCAGCCAAATACCTTATCCCGTAGCTTTATTCCGGCGAAGAAGTCGTAATCTTGCCCATCTAGCCGTTGCATTGCTGACCACGCTTCGTCACGCCTCCGCTGAAATTCGCACAAATCCCGCGTGTCGGATACCCTCTCTGGTCGGATCGACTCGCTGGAACGAACGTCAGCTTTCCACCACTTCACGACATCCCACGTCATGACTTCGATCGCCACGTCTTGCGTCAGATCGCCGACGTTCCCACCACCGCGCTGGCCAGAAACATCAGCAGGCCGGCGAAGCGGTTGCTTCTGAAGCGGGCAAGGGCGTTGGCGCCGTCGTCGGGGACGAGGGTTGCGACCTGCCAGATCAGGTGAGCGGCGACCGGGAGCAGCGCGAGCAGCGCTAGGGGGTCGGGGCGGACTTGCCAGAGCGCGGCTGCCCAGAAGGCGATGGCGAGCGTGTAAAAGATCGCGGTGCCGCCCTTCACATGGGCGCCCATGCGCAGCGCCGAGGAGCGGACGCCGATCAGTGCGTCGTCCTCGCGGTCCTGCAGGGCGTAGATCGTGTCGTAGCCGATGACCCAGGCGATGCAGCCGGCGTAGAGCAGCCACATCGGCGCCGACAGCGCGCGCGCCACCTCGCTCCAGCCGACCAGCGCCGCCCAGGAGAACACGAGGCCGAGCCACGCCTGCGGCCACCAGGTGATCCGCTTCATGAAAGGATAGGCGGCGACCGGCGCGAGGCTGGCGAGCGCGACGCCCGCCGCGAGCAGGTTCAGCTGGACCAGTACGATCAGACCGACGAGGCACAGCGCCAGCAGCCACACCCAGGCGAGCTTGATCGACACCAGCCCGCTGGGGATCGGCCGGGCGCGGGTGCGGGCGACCTGCGCGTCGAGGTCGCGATCGACGATATCGTTGTAGACGCAGCCCGCACCGCGCATCGCGATACTGCCGACGAGGACCCAGAGCAGCAACGGCCAGCGCGCGATCGCGCCGCCCGCCAGCGCGATCCCCCAGGCGCCGGGCCAGAACAGCAGCCACCAGCCGATCGGCCGGTCGAGCCGGGCGAGCAGCGCCAGCCCGCGGATGCGCGGCGGCAGGCGGCCGACGAGGCCGCGGTGTTCGCTGTCGGGGACGATCTCGGCTGTCATGCCATGGTCCTTGCCGCAGCGACGCGGCATCGGGCAAGGGCGCACCCGCTTTTGCCTCGCTATCGCCGCGAAGTTCCGGCAATCGCGAGTGATGATCGGATTGGGGGCATGATCGGGCTGTCGGTGGCCGTGGGCCGCTTCGTGGAGGCGCTGTTCTGGGCGATCCTGCGCGTGGCGGGCGTGGTGACGGTCGCGGTCGTCGCGGCGGCGGTGGCGGCGTTGCTCGTCTGGATCGTGCTGCGCAAATTGTGGGCGCGGCAGAAGCGCCTCAAGGACCGCCCGTGACCGCCACCCCCGCCTGGCCGCCGCAATCGGCGCCGCGATTGTTCGTTGAGCACGAGCTCGCGCCGGGGCCGCTGCGCATCGACGGGCCGGCGGCGCATTATCTCGTCTCGGTGATGCGGATGGCGCCGGGCGATCCGGTGAAGCTGTTCGACGACGTCACCGGCGAGTGGCTGGCGACCGCGGCGCAGGTCGGCAGGCGCGACCTGACCGTCGATGTGTCGACGCGGTTGCGCGAGCGCGAGCCGGTGCCCGACCTGTGGCTGTGCGCCGCACCGCTCAAGAAGGGGCGGGTCGACTGGCTGGCGGAAAAGGCGTGCGAGTTGGGCGTCGACCGGCTCGTCCCCGTACTGACCAGCCGCACCGTCGTCGACAAGCTCAAGGCCGACCGGCTGCGCGCGCATATGATCGAGGCGGCGGAGCAATGCGCGCGGACCGCCCTGCCCTCGCTTGCCGAACCGGTGAAGCTGGCCGCGCTGCTGCGCGACTGGCCGGAGAATCGCGCGCTGTTCTTCGCCGACGAAACCGGGGGCGTGCCGGCGCTCGCGGCGATGCGCGCGCATCGCGGGCCCGCGGCGATCCTGATCGGGCCGGAGGGCGGCTTCACGGCCGAGGAACGCGACGCGATCCGTGCCTGTCGCCAGGCGATCGGCGTCGGCCTGGGTCCCCGCATCCTGCGTGCCGATACGGCGGCGGCGGCGGCGGTGTCGCTGTGGATGGCGGCGGCCGGAGACTGGTAGGAAAGCTTGCTGGCAAGTCCGTTCATCCGCGCGTAAGGGCGCGCTCATGACGACCAAGACCGACAGCGCCACGGATTCCCCGATCATCGAATCGCGGGACCAGTTGATCGCCAGCTTCGCGCGCGGCGAAAAGCCGCCCGAGCGCTGGCGGATCGGCACCGAGCACGAGAAGTTCGTCTATCGCACCGCCGATCACGGCGCGCCGAGCTGGGACGAGCCCGGCGGCATCCGCGACCTGCTCGTCGAGCTGCAGCAACATGGGTGGCAGCCGGTCGAGGAGGGCGGCAAGATCATCGCGCTCAATGGCGCCGACGGCAGCGTCAGCCTTGAGCCGGCGGGGCAGTTCGAGCTGTCGGGCGCGCCGCTCGATAACCTGCACCAGACCTGTGCCGAAACGGGACGCCACCTCGATCAGGTGAAGGCCGCGGGCGAGAAACTGGGGATCGGCTTCCTCGGCCTCGGCATGTGGCCGGACAAGCGGCGCGACGAACTGCCGATCATGCCCAAGGGCCGCTATGCGATCATGCTGCGCCATATGCCGCGGGTCGGCAGCATGGGGCTCGACATGATGCTGCGCACCTGCACGATCCAGGTCAACCTCGACTATGCGTCCGAGGCCGACATGGTGAAGAAGTTCCGCGTCGGGCTGGCGCTGCAGCCGCTCGCCACCGCACTGTTCGCCAATTCGCCGTTCACCGAAGGCAAGCCCAACGGCTTCCTGTCGTACCGCAGCCATATCTGGTCGGACACCGATCCGGCGCGCACCGGCATGCTGCCGTTCGTGTTCGAGGACGGCTTCGGCTACGAACGCTACGCCGACTATATGCTCGATGTGCCGATGTACTTCGTCTATCGCGATGGCAGATATATCGACGCCGCGGGGTTGTCCTTCCGCGACTTCCTGAAGGGCGAATTGACCGTCCTGCCCGGCGAAAAGCCGACACTCGACGACTGGAACGACCATCTGTCGACCGCCTTCCCCGAGGTAAGGCTCAAGACCTTCCTCGAGATGCGCGGGGCGGATGGCGGGCCGTGGAACAAGATCTGCGCGCTGCCGGCGTTCTGGGTCGGACTGCTGTACGACAGCCAAGCGCTCGATGCGGCGTGGGACCTCGTCAAGGACTGGTCGATGGAGGATCGCGAGGCGCTGCGCTCGGCGGTGCCGAAGCTGGCCCTCGACGCGCCGTTGCCGGGTGGCGGACGGCTCGGCGATATTGCGGGCCGGGTGCTCGACATCGCGCATGCGGGGCTCGCGGCGCGGGCGCGGGGCAATGGCGCGGGGGATGACGAGACCGGGTTCCTCGATCCGCTGCGCGAGATCGTGCGGACGGGGAAGGTGCCGGCACAGGTGCTGCTCGACCGCTACAATGGTGCGTGGGCGGGCGATCTGGATCGCGTGTACGACGAGGCGAGCTTCTGATCGCCCTCACCCTTCCCACCCGGCTGCGCCGGGCGGGCCCCTTCCCTCTCCCGGTGGGAGAGGGAGGGAGGCGCGTAGCGCCGGAAGGGTGAGGGCGAAAGTCGTTTAGTCCAGCCCCAACGCCGCCTTCGCCACCCGCTCCAGTTCCGGATCAAGCGGCGGCGGCGTCATGTCGACGTTCGCCTCCAGGTGATCCGCGATCGCGGTCAGCGCGTGGATGCGCGCCGCCTTCTTGTCGTTGCCGTTGACCACGATCCAGGGCGCGCCGCCGGTGTCGGTGCGCGCGAACATGTCGTGCATCGCGGCCAGATAGTCCTCGCGCCGCGAGCGGTTGCGGTAATCGTCGAGCCCGGTCTTCCAGCGTTTCCAGGGATCGTCCAGCCGGGCCTCCAGCCGTTTGTCCTGTTCGGCTTGCGAGATGTGGACGAACAGCTTGACCAGTGTCGTGCCGCCTTCGACCAGTTCCGCCTCGAAGGCGTTGATCTCGTCATAGGCGCGGCGCCATTCCTCCTCGCTCGCATAGCGTTCGACCCGCTCGACGAGGACGCGGCCGTACCAGCTGCGGTCGAAGACGGTGACGTTGCCAGGCTGCGGCAGACGGGTGCGGAAGCGCCAGAGGAAATCGTGCGCCTTCTCCTCGGCGCTCGGCGCGGAGATCGGATAGACTTCGAAATGGCGCGGGTCCCATGTCGCGGTCAGGCGCTGGATGATGCCGCCCTTGCCCGCTGCGTCCCACCCTTCGAACATCACGACCGCGCGGCGGCCGTGGATGATATGCGCGACGAGGATGCGTTCGAGCCGGTCCTGCAGCGCGGCGAGGTCGCGCTTGTAATGGCCCTTGTACGGCTTGGTCTTGTCATGGTCGTTGAGGTCGATCACGCGCGGCTCCTTCATCCCTCGTCGGGGATATGAACGCTCCAGCCGCCGCGGCGACGCAGGACGAACCAGTAATAGCCCGCCGACAGCAGAATCTGCGCCGCGGTCATGATGAGCCCGGGGCGTCCCTCGGCCGGGTCGAGCCAGCTCGTCCACACGACATAGCCGAGCGCGATCAGCGTGACGATCGGTGCGGCGGGATAGAGCGGCATGCGATAGCGCGCGTGCGCGGTCGCGCCGCTGCGGCGCCCGACCATCGCGGCGACGGCGATCCCGGCGTAGATGGCGACGAGCCCGGTGCCGCTCAGCACCAGCAGCAGGGTCAGCGGCAGGAAACAGCACGCCACCCCGATGCCACCGACGATCAGCGTGCCGATCCACGGCGACCCGAAGCGCGGATGGATGCGCGTCATCAACTGGTCGAGCGGCCGCCCCCAGCTGTTGTCGCGCGCGGTGCCGTAGAAGAAACGCGAGCAGGCGAGGATGCAGGCGATGATCGCGTTGACGATCGCGATGACGACGCCGATCGCGACCGCATCCGCCAGCCAGCCATCGCCGCGCATCCGTGCGATCAGCCCGAACGGATCGTCCGCGGTGACCAGCGCGTGGAGGTCGGGCGCGCCCATCAGTACGGCGATCGTCGGCACTATCTCGAACGCCAGCGTCAGGACGAGGCTGGCGAGGATCGCGCGCGCGATCAGCCGCGACGGCTCGCGCATCTCCTCGCCGAAATAGACCGCGGCGCCATAGCCGTTGAGCGCAAAGATCGCGATCGAGGTGGCGAGCCCGATCGACGCGGGCGACGCCGGCACCAACATGCCCTCCAGCGGCATGACGGGCGCGGTCAGGAAGCCGGCGAACGGACGGACGATGTCCGACCAGCCGAGCACGACGATGACGACCAGCGCCAGCACCTCGCCGGCGAGGAAGAACCCGGTGACCCAGGCGTTGACGCGGATCTGGAGCAGCGCGACCAAAGTCGAGGCGGCGACCACCGCAATCGCGACCGGCACCGTCGGCAATCCGGGGTAGACGGTCGCCAGCACCGCGCTGATTCCCAGCGCCGCGACCGGCGGGAAGAACAGATTGTTGAAGACGTTGACGCCGAGCATCACGAACCCGGCGAGCGGTCCCAGCGTCTTGGCGACCGCGACATATTCGCCCCCCGCCACCGGCCACGCGCTCGACAGTTCGGCATAGACGAAGGCGGTGGCGACGCAGACGATCCCGGCGAGGATCAACGCCCAGATCGCACCGGTGCCCGCGACCTGCAGCATGCCCGGGATGATGACGAAGACCGAAGACGCAGGCGTCGCGACCGACAGCGTCAGGAACAGGACGCCCATCACCCCCAGACTGCGGACAAGCGGCGTCGGTGGTGCCGGAAGCAACTGATCGTCTAACATTATCCCCCGCGTCTAGCCCCACGGGGGTAGTGGCATGGTTAACGCCGGGGGAAAAGGGCGTGGGGAAGCGGTCGTCAACCCAAACCCCAAGTCCTCCCCCGCCAAGGCAGGGGCATCGCTTATGAGTGATTGCCTGGCGCGCGCCCAATTCCATCGTCACCCCGGACGTGTTCGGGGGGCCACGGTTCGGCGAACGTGTCGTTTCGAGGCTCTTTTTGCGACGCTTGCGGCACGGTGGACCCCGGAACACGTTCGGGGTGACGAAGTACTCCAGGCCGCCCGTTGGTCACGCAAACATATGCAGGCCCCCTCCCCCGCTAACGCGAGGGAGGAATGCGCCATCTCAGCCCGCCTCGGGCGCGACCGCCTTGGCTACGTCGGCGCCAACCTGCGGCGCGACGCGCAGGTTGAGCTCCTTCAACTGCTTGGGCGTCGCGAAATTGGGGGCGCCCATCATCAGGTCTTCCGCCTTCTGCGTCATCGGGAAGACGATGACCTCGCGGATATTGGGTTCGTCGGCGAGCAGCATGACGATGCGGTCGATGCCCGGCGCCGAGCCGCCGTGCGGCGGGGCGCCGAACTTGAAGGCGTTGATCATGCCGGCGAAATTGGTGTCGACGTCGGCCTGCGTGTAACCGGCGATCTCGAACGCCTTGTACATGATCTCGGGGCGATGGTTGCGGATCGCGCCCGACGACAGTTCGACGCCATTGCAGACGATGTCATACTGATAGGCAAGGATGTCGAGCGGGTCCTTGGTCTCCAGTGCCTCCATCTCGCCCTGCGGCATCGAGAAGGGGTTGTGGCTGAAGTCGACCTTCTTGTTGTCCTCGTCGTACTCGAACATCGGGAAATCGACGATCCAGCAGAATTCGAAGCGGCTCTGGTCGATCAGGCCGAGGGTTTCAGCCACCCGGGTGCGGGCGAGGCCGGCGAGCTTGGCCGCCTGGCCTTCCTTGCCCGCGGCGAAGAACAGGCCGTCGTCGGGGCCGAGGCCGAGCGCGTCGGCCATCGCGGTCATCTTGTCCTCGCCGTGGTTCTTGGCGATCGGACCGCCCCATTCGCCGCCCTTGCGCGTGGCATAGCCGAGGCCGGCGAACCCTTCGGACTGCGCCCAGGCGTTCATGTCGTCGAAGAACTTGCGACTGCGGTCAGCGGTGCCCGGCGCGGGGATCGCGCGGACGACGTCGCCGGCCTCGACGATCGAGGCGAAGCGACCGAAGCCCGATCCGACGAAATGGTCGGAGACGTCGCTGATGAGGATCGGGTTGCGCAGATCGGGCTTGTCGTTGCCGTATTTCAGCATCGATTCGCGGTAGGGGATACGCTTGAAGGGGAGCGCCGAGACGGTGCGACCCTTGCCCTGCCAGTCGGCGAATTCCTCGAACACGCCATGCAGGACGGGCTCGATCGCCTGGAAGACGTCTTCCTGCGTGACGTAGCTCATCTCGAAATCGAGCTGGTAGAATTCGCCGGGGGAGCGGTCGGCGCGCGCATCCTCGTCGCGGAAGCACGGCGCGATCTGGAAATAACGGTCGAAGCCGGCGACCATCAGCAGCTGCTTGAACATCTGAGGCGCCTGCGGCAGCGCGTAGAACTTGCCCGGATGGACGCGGCTGGGGACCAGGTAATCGCGCGCGCCCTCGGGCGACGAAGCGGTCAGGATCGGGGTCTGGAATTCGGTGAAGCCCTGCCCGATCATGCGTTGTCGGATCGAGGAGATGACCTTCGAGCGCAGCATGATGTTCTGGTGCAGGCGTTCGCGGCGCAGGTCGAGGAAGCGATAGCGCAGGCGGATATCCTCAGGGTACTCCTGATCGCCCGCGACCGGCATCGGCAGTTCCTGCGCGTGGCTCTGCACGGTCGCGGCCTGCGCGAAGATCTCCACCGCACCGGTGGCGAGGTTGGGGTTCACCGTCGCGTCCGAGCGCGCCTTCACGAGGCCGTCGATCGTCACCACCGATTCGACGCGCAGCGCTTCGAGCGTCGCCAACGCCGGCGAATCGCTGTCGGCGACGATCTGGGTGATGCCGTAATGGTCGCGCAGATCGACGAACAGCACGCCGCCATGATCGCGCTTGCGATGGACCCAGCCCGACAGGCGGACGGTGTCGCCGACGTTGCTCGCGGTCAGCGCGGCGCAGGTGTGGGTACGGTAGGCGTGCATGACTATTCTCGAAATACGTCATCCCAGCGTAGGCTGGGATCTCCGGCCGCGGGCGCGAGGCCTGCGGAGAAAGACCCCAGCTTTCGCTGGGGTGACGGGTTGTGGTTACGGTGCGCCCTCCCCTTTCCATCCCCTCTTTGTCAACCCGCGCGGGTGTGGCTATGGACGGGCGATGCATATCCACCCGTTGATTACAGACAGCGCCAGCCTCGCCAATCTGTGTGCCCGCCTCGCCCAGGCCGACTTCGTGACCGTCGACACCGAATTCATGCGGGAGAGTACCTATTACCCCGAACTGTGCCTGATCCAGATCGCCGACGTGAACGAGGCGGCGGCGATCGACCCGATGGCGCCGGGGCTCGACATGACGCCGCTGCTCGACCTGCTGACCGAGAACGAGGACGTGCTGAAGGTCGTCCACGCGGGCGGGCAGGATATCGAGATCATCTACAACCTGACCGGCAAGACGCCGCATCCGCTGTTCGATACGCAGGTCGCGGCGATGGCGCTGGGTCAAGGCGAGCAGATCGGTTATTCGAACCTCGTCGACAGCTGGCTCGGCATCCAGGTCGACAAGGGCGCGCGCTTCACCGACTGGGCGCGGCGGCCGCTCGACGCGCGCCAGATCGAATATGCGATCGGCGACGTCACGCACCTCGCGGTGATCTTCCCCAAGATGCTCGAGCGGCTGCGCAAGACCGGGCGCGGCGTGTGGCTGGATCAGGAGATGGAGCGATTGTCCGATCCCGCCAATTACGCCAACGACCCCGATCAGGCGTGGAAACGCGTGCGCATCTCCGGCCGCAAACCGGAGGTATTGGGACGATTGAAGGCGCTGGCGCGCTGGCGCGAGCTCGAGGCGCAGGGCAAGGACCTGCCGCGCGGCCGCATCGTCAAGGACGAGACGTTGGGTGATATCGCCGGCCATCCGCCGCGCAAGCAGGCCGACCTCGCCAAGGTGCGCGGGCTGTCGGCGACCTGGGCGTCGAACGATATCGGCGGGCGGCTGATGGCGGCGATCGAGGCGGCGGTGCCGCTGGGCGCCGATGAACTGCCGCCGCGCGACGATCGCAAGCCGGGGCTCGGCAAGGATGGCGCGCTGGTCGCCGATCTGCTCAAGCTGCTCCTCAAGATCCGCTCGCGCGATATCGACGTCGCCTCGCGGCTGCTGGCGCGATCGGACGAGCTGGAGGCGCTGGCATCGGGCGTGCGGACGGGGCTGCCGATGCTGGAGGGGTGGCGGTTCGATCAGTTCGGACGCGATGCGCTGGATCTGGTCGAGGGGCGACTGGGATTCGCCGTCAAGGGCGGCAAGCTCAAGATGACGCGGACGGAGGATGCGGCATGATGCGCAAGGCGTGGCTGATGATGCTGCCGGTGATGGCGGCGGGATGCACGACGATGGCGGAGCCGCCGGCGCCGGCGGGGCCGTGCGTGATCTCGCAGGAGTTGCAGATGCGCTATGCCGGGGTCAAGTTCCGCGAGCGGCTGCGTAGCGAGATCGAGCGGACGGCGCATGCGCGGACGTCGCGGGTCCTGCATCGCGGCGATGCGGCGACGATGGATTTCCGGCCCGACCGGCTCAATATCGTGCTCGACGATGGCAACCAGATCGAAGGGTTGCGCTGCGGCTGACCTGTTCCGTTCGCCCTGGTGAGCAGGTCGTCGAGGCCCCCGGCCTCGACTGAAACGCCCGGGGGACGTTTCACCTGCTCACTGTCGAAGGGCAGATGAGACTCAAGGTGCTTCGACAGGCTCGGCACGAACGGTCGTTTGGTCAGCCCCGCCACGACAGCGCGGGCTTGCGCCTGAGCGCCGTCGCCAGCGCGGCGTGGCGGCGTTCGACCGTTTCCGCATAGAGCGCGCGGTCGGCGTCGGTCAGCTCCAGCACCACCTGCCCGGCCGTCAACGACAGGCCGGCGCGTTGCAGCGGGCCGGCGAGGCCGCCGCTGAACCGCTGGCCCAGCCGGATCGCGAGGCCCCAGCCGATCGCCAGCGCGATCTGCCCGGCATTGGCGAGGCCGAAGAGCAGCGGATGCGGCGTGGTGCCACCGCCCAGACTGGTGTGCAGCGCCTGCGACAGCATCGCGCGTTCGGACGCCTCGATCGCCACCCAATTGCCGTGCAGCGCGACCTCGAACCCGCGTTCGTCGCGAAACTCCGGGTTAGCGCGCCAGCCAGTGTCGGCGAGCAGGCAGGCGGCGTGGCGGATGCGCGCGAGGTGCGGCGCATCGTCGGGGAACAAGGGCGCGATCCAGTCGGCGAGCAGGTCGCCATGCTCCGCGAACCGGCCGAGCAGCCGCCCCTCCTCGCGCGCGGCGACGATCAGCGGGTCGAGCGCGCGCGTCGGCCGGTCGAGCGCCGCGAACAGCAACCCCTCGCGCAGCCCAAAGGTGGAGGCGATCGCGCTGGTCGATCCCAGCTCGCGCATCGTCAGCGACAGCAAGGCGGTGGCATCGCCGAGCTGGCCGGCGCGTACCGCGGACATGCCAGGGACGGCGCGCAGGCGCTGTTTCGACAGATGCGCGATGCTGCGCCCCAGCCGCGCGACCGTCTCGGGCGCGAGCGCATAGCCGTGGATGATCGGCAGCGGATAATGCGTCAGGCTCATGTCGAGCCGCGCCAGCGCGCGCCACGACCCACCGACCATGTAGAGCGGCAGGCCCCTGCCCCGCCCGGTCCAGCCGGCGTTGCGGATCATCGCGCTGACGTGGCGGTCGAACGTGCGGCTTTCGCGCAAGGCGGCGATGCGCAGCACGCCCAGCGGGAAGGACACGCGGTCGGTGACCGTGCCGGCGACGACGCGCACCAGCTCCAGGCTGCCGCCGCCGAGATCGCCGACGATGCCGTCGGCATCGGGGATCGCCGACAGCACGCCCATGCCCGCCGCGGTCGCCTCCTGCTCGCCCGACAGCAGTTCGACGGCGAGCCCGAGGTCCTTGGCGGCGACAAGGAAGTCGGCACCGTTGGAGGCGTCGCGCACCGCGGCGGTGGCGACGGTGCGCACCTGCGCGTCCATCTCGCGCGCGACCGCGGCGAAGCGGCGCAGCGCGCCGATCGCCAGCGTCATGCTGTCGGCATCGATCGCTCCGGTCGCGGCGAGGCTGCGGCCGAGGCCGGCCATGACCTTTTCGTTGAACAGCGTCGCGGGGATGCGCGGATGGCCCTGGTACACGACGAGGCGGACGGAGTTGGAACCGATGTCGATGATGCCGGTGCGGGGGTAATCGGTCATCGGGTGTGGGCCACCGACGCGTGCCCTACATCCCTCGTCACCCCGGACTTGTTCCGGGGTCCACCGGGCCGCGAGCGCATCGCTCCAACATCATGTCGTCCGCCTCGCCGCAGAGTGGGCCCCGGAACACGTCCGGGGTGACGGGGTGTTCGAGGCGGGCGGCGGAACATCATGCGCCGGACTGTGGCGGGTTCAAGGATGCGCAACAACCCGCTATCGCCGCCGTCGCAGCGCCAGCGTCGGCACCGCGTCGCTTTCCGCCAGCGCCGCACCGCGGCCCGACAGCGACGGGTTTATCATGAAATACCGGTGCAGGTTGAACGGCTTCTCGCCCGGCTCGTCGCGGATGTAGCGGCCGTCGGGTTGCAGCTCCCAGCTCTGTTCGCTGTCGATCAGATTGGCCACCATCACCTGATCGAGCACCTGATCGTGCACCGTCGGGTTCTCGATCGGCAGCATGTATTCGACGCGACGGTCGAAGTTGCGCGGCATCCAGTCCGCCGACGAGATGAAGACGCGTGCACCGTCGTTGGGCAGCGCCGCGCCGTTGCCGAAGCAGAAGATGCGGCTGTGTTCGAGGAAGCGGCCGACGATCGACTTGACGCGGATGTTGTCCGACATGCCCGGCACGCCGGGGCGCAGGCAGCAGATACCGCGGATGATGAGCTCGACCTCGACGCCAGCGCCGCTTGCCTCGTACAATTTGTCGATGATCGCGGGGTCGACGAGGCTGTTCATCTTCGCCCAGACCGCGCCCGCCTTGCCGGCGCGCGCATTGGCGATCTCGACGTCGATCAGGTCGAGCAGCTTCTGGCGCAGGTTGCGGGGGCTGAGGCTCAGCTTGGTGATGTCGGTCGGCTCGACGTAACCCGTGACGTAATTGAACATCTGCGCCGCATCGCGCCCCATCCGCGCGTCGGCGGTGAAGAAGCTGAGGTCGGTATAGATGCGCGCCGTCACCGGATGGTAGTTGCCCGTGCCGAAGTGGCAATAGGTGCGGAACTGCCCGCCTTCGCGGCGGACGACCATCGACACCTTGGCGTGCGTCTTCCATTCGAGGAAGCCGTAGACGACCTGCACCCCGGCGCGTTCGAGCGCGCTGGCCCAGAGGATATTCTGCTCCTCGTCGAAGCGTGCGCGCAGCTCGACGACCGCGGTGACCGATTTGCCGGCTTCGGCGGCGGCGATCAGCGCGTTGATGACCGCGGGCTGCTTGCCGGCGCGGTACAGCGTCTGCTTGATCGCGATGACGTCGGGGTCCTGCGCCGCCTGCTTCAGGAAGGCGAGCACGACGTCGAACGTCTCGTACGGGTGATGGACGACGATGTCCTTCGCCCGGATCGCGGCGAAACAGTCGCCGCCGAATTCGCGGATGCGCTCCGGGAAGCGCGGGACGAAGGGCAGGAATTTGAGGTCGGGGCGATCCTCGTCGATCACCGCGTCGAGGTCGCCGATGCTGAGCAAATTGCCGCTCTCGGTGATCGTCGCATCGGCGCCGCCCAGTTCGGTGCGCAGCACGTCGGCGAGCGCGTCGGGCATCCCCGTCTCCAGCTCCAGCCGGATGACGCGGCCGCGGCGGCGGCGCTTGATGGCGTTGGCGAAATAGCGGACGAGGTCCTCGGCCTCCTCGTCGATCTCGATGTCGCTGTCGCGCAGCACGCGGAAGGCGGCGGCACCGACCAGCGTGTATCCGGGGAAGAGGACGGGGGCGAAACGCTTGAGCAGCGCCTCGATCGACACGTAGCGCGCGGGCTCGCCCGGCAGGCGGACGAAGCGCGGCGCGCTCGCCGGGATCATCACCAGCTCGCGCACCGGCTCGCCGTCCGAATCGCGGACAACGTCGAACATCACCGACATGCCCTTGTTGGGGATGAACGGGAAGGGATGCGCGGGATCGAGCGCCTGGGGGGTGAGGATCGGGAAGATCTGTTCGCGAAAATGCGCCTCCAGCCATTCGGCGTCGGCGGCATCGACCTCGTCGCGGCGCAGGACGTGGAGGCCGGCTTCGTCGAGCAGCGTGCGCAGGTCGCCCCACACCGCCTGCTGGCTGGCCATCAGCGCGTCGGCCTCCTGCGTGATCGCGGCGAGCTGCTGTCCCGGCGTCAGGCCGTCGGACGAGCGGCGATCGACGTCCTTCATCTGCTGGCCCTTCAGGCCGGCGACGCGGACCATGAAGAATTCGTCGAGGTTGTTGCCCGAGATCGAGAGGAAGCGGAGGCGCTCGAGCAGGGGATGCGACGGATTGCACGCCTCTTCGAGCACGCGGCGATTGAACGCCAGCCACGACAGTTCGCGATTGAAATAGCGGTCGTTGACCTCGGGGACGAAGGGATCGTCGTCGGCGGCGGACAGATGCGAAAGGTGGGCTGGGCGTGTCATAATCAGGTCATAGGCAGCAACGGTTGCGGTTGCGTGACGATCCCTGCCGCGGTCAAAACGGTGCGGGCGAGCGCGATCGACAGCCGCTTGCGGCTCTCCAGCACCTCCTGGTCTAGCGCATCGACGACGCGCTGGACGACGATATGGCTGCGCTCGATCCGGGTGCTGAGCCATGCGACGAGGTCGGGCCGCGCATCGAGGCCGCGGCGGTGGAACAGATGCGCGAGCAATGCCGCGATCAGTTCGTCGTCGGGCGGCTGGATCGCGGCATGCGGGCTGGCGGCGAGGCGCGAGCGCAGGTCGGGCAGCCGCACCGCCCATAACGGCGGCAGCGCATCGGCGACGATGACCAGCGGCCGGTGCTCGGCTTGCGCCTGGTTCCAGGCGTGGAAGATCTGCGCTTCGGGCACGGTTTCGGCGTCGTCGATGATCGTGCCGTGGCTCTTGGCGGCGAAGATGCGCGCGAGCAGGCTGCGCCCCGACTTGCGCGGGCCGGTGAGCACCGCTGTCATCACCGGCCACGTCGCCCAATGTTCCAGCGTGTGCGCGGCGCGGGCGTTGGAAGGCGTGACGAGGAAGGCGTCGTCCCGGGGGTCCGCCGGCCAGCCGAGCGGCAGCGCGAGCTGGTTGCTCATGCCTCAGCCCGTCGGATTGGTGTCGGACGGCAAATTGGGCGGCAGCAGCTGCGGCGCGCGGCGGATGCGCAGCGTCTGGCCCGATCCGGTCACCTGCAGCCCGCGCACCTCCAGCGCCGCACGCAGCGCGTCGGGATCGCCGTCATAGGTGACGCGCATCAGCGACAGGCCGCCCAATGCCAGGCTGGTGGTGCTCGCTCCGCGCACGCCGGGGATGCCGCGGACCAATGCCTCGGTATTGGCGACCGAGCTGGCGCTCGGCGTGTCGAACTGGAGCGTCACCGGGATGCCGGCGTTGGCAGGGGCGGTATCGCCCACGATCTCCGCCAGCGTCTCGCCGCCCGCATCGTCGGTCGCGGTATCGGGTGCGACCTCCGGCTCGGGCGCAGGCGGCGGGGCGAGCGTGGGATCGAAGCCGAGCGCACCGCTGCGCAGCGCCTGCTGGTACAGCGCGTCCATCCGGGTGACGCCGGTGTCGAGCAGCTGCGTCAGCCCGGCGGCGCTGCCGACGCGCAGCGTGAAGCTGCCGATCAGGCTGTTGTCGGGACCGTGACGCGCCTGGAACACGCCGATGATCGGCCCGCCGGGATAGCTGCGGTACAGGCGCACGACGGGGATCAGGATGTCCGACGCGCCATATTGGTCGATGACTGTCCGCCACCAGCCCCGCCCCGGCCGCGCGATCTGGCCGGCGTTGAGCAGCAGCGAATCGGCGCCATTGCCCGACGGGCGGACATAATCGAGCGTGCTGTTGCCGGTGCGGAAGCGCGCCCACGCCTCCTGCCAGTCGTTGCGCTGTTCGAAGACGGTCTCGACCCCGCCCGACACCTGCAGCGGCACGACCAGCATCGGGCGCGAGCGGTCGGAATAGGCGCTGATGCCGAGGATCGACGCGGCGCGGCCGCGGTCGAACAGCACGCCGAGCTTGGCGATATAGCGGCTGGGGCCGATCTGTTCGTTCTCGACGACGATGCCCGACACGATCTGGTCGAGCGTCCCGTCGGAGATCAGCCCGCCGCCCCCGCCCAGCCGGCGCGAGAGCTGTACCCACGCCTTGCGCTGCGCCAGCCGCCAGCCGCCGAGGCGCGCGGCGTCCGCAGTCTTCGCGGCGACGTCGACGGCGACGCCGCTGACCTCGAAATCGCCCGAGCTGTCGACCGGCGCGACCCCGCGCCCGCCCTCGATCTGCGCGAACGCACCCGCGCCGAGCAGCAATGCGGCACCGGCCAGCGACGAGAACAGGGTACGGACACGCATGGGGATGCCTTTTGGCGAAGCGGGCGGAGGATGCCAAGCGGGATGTGTGCCTCAAGGTCTTCGTCACCCCGGACTTGTTCCGGGGTCCACTCTGCGGCGAGGCGAACCGCCATGTGATCGAAGCGATGCGCCCGCGGAACGGTGGACCCCGGAACAAGTCCGGGGTGACGGGAGAGGTGGGCGCAGCGTCGGGAACGTGTACGCCCTTCACGGTCGGTCAGCCATTGCCACCGGCTTCCCCAAACCGTAGCAGGCTGGCCGGATGAGCACGCCCCCCTCCCCGTCCGACCAGCCCTACACCTATGCCGATGCCGGCGTGTCGATCGCCGCGGGCAACGCGCTCGTCCGCGCGATCGGGCCGCTCGCCAAGGCGACGCGGCGACCGGGGGCGGATGCGGATCTCGGCGGGTTCGGCGGCATGTTCGACCTGAAGGCGGCGGGGTTCATCGATCCGCTGCTCGTCGCCGCCAACGACGGCGTCGGCACCAAGCTGAAGCTCGCGATCGAATGGGACCGGCACGAAGGCGTCGGCATCGACCTCGTCGCGATGTGCGCCAACGATCTGATCGTGCAGGGCGCCGAGCCGCTGTTCTTCCTCGATTATTACGCCACCGCCAAGCTCGACAACGCCATCGCCGAGCGCGTCGTCGCCTCGATCGCGGAAGGCTGCCGTCAGGCCGGCTGCGCGCTGATCGGCGGCGAGACCGCAGAGATGCCGGGCATGTATGCGACAGGCGACTACGACCTCGCCGGTTTCTGCGTCGGTGCGGTCGAGCGGACGCAGGTGCTGACCGGGCAGAGCATCGCCGCGGGCGACGTGATCCTCGGCCTCGCCTCGTCGGGGGTGCATTCCAACGGCTTCTCGCTGGTCCGGCGGCTGGCGGCGGATCGCGGGTGGAAGCTGGACCGCCCGGCGCTGTTCGATTCGGATCGGCTGCTGATCGATACGCTGATGGCGCCGACGCGCATCTATGTTGCCGCGCTGCTGCCGTTGCTGCGCGAAAGCCGGATCAAAGGGCTGGCGCATATCACCGGCGGTGGCCTGCTCGAAAATATCCCGCGCGTACTGCCCGACGGCGTGCATGCGGTAATCGACGCCGACGCGTGGGAACAGCCGCGGCTGATGGCGTTCCTGCAGGCGCAGGGCGGCATCGAACCCGAGGAGATGGCGCGGACCTTCAATTGCGGGATCGGCATGGCCGTGGTCGTCGCGGCGGACGAGGCCGAGACGGTCGCCACCGCGCTGACCGCGGCGGGCGAGACGGTCCACACGATCGGCCGGGTCGAGGCGGGGACGCGCGGCTGCACCGTGCGCGGATCGACCGAGACGTGGAGCGCGCGCGCCGACTGGACCGCGACGCACGATCATGGCTGAGTCCGCATGAAGACCGTCGGCATCCTGATCTCCGGCCGCGGATCGAACATGATGGCGCTGGTCGAGGCGGGGATTCCGGTCGGCCTCGTCGCCTCTGACAAGCCCGATGCGCCGGGGCTCGGCTGGGCGCGCGAGCGGGGACTGGCGACCTTCGCGCTGTCGCCCAGGGGGATCGGCAAGGCGGCGTACGAGGCCGAGGTCGATGCGGCGCTGCGCGAGGCGGGGTGCGAGCTGATCGCACTCGCCGGTTATATGCGGCTGCTGTCGGACGACTTCGTCGCGGCGTGGCGCGGGCGGATCGTCAATATCCACCCGTCGCTGTTGCCCAAGTACAAGGGCCTCGACACGCATGCCCGCGCGATCGCCGCCGGCGATGCGGTGGCGGGCTGTTCGGTGCATGTCGTCACCGAAGAGCTGGATGCGGGCGCGTTGCTCGGCCAAGCGGAGGTGCCGATACTGGCGGGCGACACCCCCGACACGCTCGCCGCGCGCGTGCTGGCTGCCGAACATCGCCTCTATCCGCAGGTCCTGAAGGAGTTCGCCAGCCGATGACCGAGATTCTGGAACGCGTCCGCGCCATCGCGCTGCTGTTGCCCGAGGTGGAGGAGCGGCCGAGCCATGGCCAGCCGACCTTCTTCGTCGCCGGCAAGCAGTTCGCGCAGGTCCGCGACGATCATCACGGCGATGGCCGCCACGTCGTCTGCGTGCGGACCAGCGGCGACGACGAACAGGCGATGCTGATCGAGACGGCGCCGGAGACGTATAGCAGGCCCGCCTATCTCGGCCCGTCGGGCTGGGTCGCGGTGAACCTTGCCGGCGATCCCGACTGGACGCTGATTGAGGATCGGATCGCGCGCAGCTGGGAGCTCGCCGCGCCGCGCCGGCTGCTCGAAGCGGGCGGGCGATGAGCGAGACGCGCGATCAGGCGCAGACGCGCCGCCGCTGGATCACGCTGGCCGAGGTGGTGGCGGTGGCGGGCGTCGTGATCGCGGCGCTGACGCTCTACAGCAACTGGCAGGACCGGCGCGAGGCCGCCGCCGACAAGGCGGTCGCGGCGGCGAGCGCGACGCGCGACAAGACACGCTTCCAGCTGCGTGGCACGCCCGACGACGACAAGCGCGCGATCGTGCTGGCGCGGAGCGAAGCGCATCCGCTCGGCGATATCCGCGTCACGTTTCCGACCGGGCTCGGCGTATCGCCGCAGGATTCGGTCAAGCAGACGATCGAGGCGGACTGGTTCGACGACGGCCTGCGCAAGGCGACCGATGGCGGCGCGGACGATCTGACCGGGCGGTTGCCGGTACTGATCCGCTACACCTATTTTACCGACGACGTGCCGACGACGCGGCAGGCGATCTACGACATCGTCTGGCAGACGCGCGGGCAGCGGTTCCAGGGCCGCAAGGTCGAACTGCTCGACCTGCGCCTGCGCGAAAGCGGGGGTAGTCAGCAGCGGGTCGATGCCTTGTGGGCGAAGGACCGGCCGGCGGCCTGAACGGCCGGGTCGCCGTTCCTCCGTTCGCCCTGAGCCTGTCGAAGGGCCTGAGTCTAAAGGTGCTTCGACAGGCTCAGCACGAACGGGGAGTTGTCGGTCACTACCACCCCACCAGCCACCGCCCGAAGCGCGGCACCGCCCCCCGCCGCGTCATCCAGTCGCTATACACCCGATACGCCGGGTCGAGACCCAGGTGCCGCTCCTCGGTACGCGCGCGCCAGTAATAGACGCCGCTCACCACCGCCATCAGCAGCGTAGCACGCACCGCGTCGGTCAGCGAGCCCGTCGTCAGGATCGGCAGCGTCGACAGCCACCAGAACAGGTTCTTCGACAGATACGCCGGGTGCCGCGACCAGGCATAGGGTCCGTGCGTCAGGATGCCGCGATGCGTCAGGTTGGAAAAGCGCAGGCCGAACGCCACCGTCGCCCAGGCGTAGATCGCGGTCAACACGACCAGCATTGCACCCCACGCTCCCAGCAGCAGCGGATGGCCGGCGAACCAGTCCATCCATTCCTGCGTGCCGCGATGATAGTCGAGCGGCCCTCCGCCATCCATCAGGATGAACGGCGGATAGCACATCAGCGCCGCGGTCCACGCGGCGGCAAAGGGATTGGCGCTGCGGATATGCGCGTCGAGCGGGCGCAGCGTCAGGATATAGCCGACGGTGGCGAAGGCGACGTCGATGACGAACATCAGCGCGATCAGCCATTGCGCGATGGCGACCGGATCGGTCAGCGTCGCCGGCGGCGTACGGATGAACCCCGCATAATTGCCCGGCACCACCGCGAGCATGAAGGCGAGGAAGAAGCCCTTCACCGCCCAGTTGCGCAGATGGTCGTGGATCGCCCGCGGATCGACACCCCCCTGCCCGGTCAGCCACGCGCCGACGTGCCACGCGCCATCGCGCGGTTCGACGAGATAGCGGTCGAGCCACAATACGTACGGCACCGCGATCACCGCGACGACCGGCACCGCCCAGCTGAAACACCACATGGCGAAGGCGAAATTACCCTCCCAATAGAAAGGTCCGAGGCCATAGATCACCGCGATCCCGCCCCATGTGACGAACAGCCCGGCAAGCTTGGTCAGGCTGGCGTCGCGCGTCTCGATCAGCGGCTTGGGGGCATGCCAGTCGATCCCGGTGCTGGCGCTGCGATGGACCTTGTCGACCAGCAGCGACCAGCCGACCATCGGCAGCGCGCAGGCGAGCAGCCCGCACAGCGCGGCATAGGGCCCGTCCATCCCGATCGCGTAGGCCGTGGCCAGCCAGACGAGCAGTCCCGCAAGGCCGACCAGCCCGACGCCATGGCTCACGGCGGATGCGGGGCGCGGATCGGCGGCTGCTTGCGCGGCGAGCGCGGGATCATGGTACATGCGTGCCGGTCTAGCGCGGCACCGGTAAGCAAGTCGTGAACCATGCGGGAGATACGGACGCTTGCACCTGTCCAGCGACGGCGGTAATGGCGCTGACGCACCATGCGCGGGTATAGCACAATGGTAGTGCAGCAGCCTTCCAAGCTGAATACACGGGTTCGATTCCCGTTACCCGCTCCAGCCTTTCCTTGACTGTTACGCCGATGTGGCGCTGCTCCTGATGGTACGATTGGAGTACGATCATGATGGCAGCGGCGATAGGCATCGGGGCGATGGCGATAGGGTTTGGCGGCTGGAGCGTGCATCGAACATATCGACGCCGCGTGCGTCGCCGCGATCGGGAGGTGCAGCACGCCATGGACGTCGTGATATGGAACGACATGATCGCCGGACGGGAGCCCGCCGTTGCTCCCGCGATCGAGAACATTGGATAGGCGACGGGGACGGGCGCCTGCGTTTTTCGGCGCCCGTCGCAATCACGTGTTGGCCGTACCCGGCTCGGCCATCTTGCGGTGCTGCTCCGCCAGCACCGCGTTCGGCGTGACGTTGGCGACTGCCGACTGGATCTTGTTCTTCCACCCCGACACGACCGATGCCTTGCCGGCCATCACCGCGTCCCAGCCATCCCTGGCGACATCCGCCGGATCGCTCTTCTTGGGATCGGCGCCGACCGACGTGTCGAGCATGTCGCCACGCGCGAAGAATTCCGTGTCGACCGGCCCCGGCATCAGGTTGGTGAGCGTCACCCCGTCGGCGTCCCTGATCTCGTTCTGGAGCGCGGCGACGAAGCTGTCCACGAACGCCTTGGTGCCGTTGTACACCGCCTGGAACGCGCCGGGGATATAGCCGGCGATCGATCCCGTCACGAGCACCTTGCCCGCGTTGCGCGCGACCATCGGTTTCAGCACCTTCTGCAACAGATAGGCGGTGCCGACGATGTTGGTATCGACGACATGACGCCAGTCTTTCAGGTCCTGATCGAGGAACGCGTGGCCCAGCCCGTGACCGGCGTTGGCGCAAAGCAGGTCGACCTGCCGCCCGCCGGCCGCGGCGAGCAGCCGGTCGACGCCGTCGATCGTCGACAGGTCCGCCTCGACCGACTGGACGTCGGTGCCGAACTGCTTGAAGTCCGCTGCGGCGGCATCGATCAGCGGTTCGTCGGCGACGACGAGGATATCGTACCCGTCCTTCGCCGCCAGCGTGGCGAGTTCGAAGCCGATGCCGGTCGAGGCACCGGTGATGATCGCGAATTTGTCAGCCATCGTATCTCTCCTCAGGCGGCCGTCATGCCGGGTTTCAGCACGATCTTGGTCGTCTCGTTCTGGTGGTTCTTGAACAGGTCGTAGCCCTTGGGCGCGTCGGTCAGCGGCATGCGGTGCGAGATCAGGAACTCGGTATCAATCTTGTCCTCCATGATCGCGTTCAGGAGGGCCGGCATGTAATGCTGGACGTGGGTCTGGCCGGTTTTGAGCGTCAGCCCCTTTTCCATGAACGCGCCGAGCGGGAATTTATCGACGAAGCCGCCATAGACCGCCGGCATCGATACGCGCCCGCCCTTGCGGCAGGCGATGATCGCCTGGCGGATCGAATGCGGGCGATCGGTGCCGAGGAAGGTCGACGCCTTGATCTGGTCGATGATGTTGTCGACGAACATGCCGTGCGCCTCGAGGCCCACCGCGTCGATCACCGCGTCGGGACCGATGCCGCCGGTCATCTCCATCAGCGCCTCGTAGGTCGCGCTTTCCTCGAAGTTGATCGTCTCGGCGCCGAACTTCTTCGCCAGCTCCAGCCGGTGCGGGAAGTGATCGATCGCGATGACGCGCTCGGCGCCCATCAGGAACGCCGATTGCACCGCGAACAGCCCCACGGGGCCGCAGCCCCAGACCGCGACGGTGTCGCCCGGTTCGATCTGCGCATATTCGGCCGCCTGCCAGCCGGTGGGCAGGATGTCGCTGAGGAACAGCACCTTGTCGTCCGCGACGCCGTCGGGAATGACGATCGGGCCGACGTCGCTGAACGGCACGCGGACATATTCTGCCTGACCGCCCGCATAGCCGCCGGTCATGTGGCTGTAGCCGAACAGGCCAGACATTTCGTGGCCGTAGAGTTCTTGCGCGATATCCTGATTGTCCGCGGGCAAGCCATTGGGACAGGCGGAATATTGATGCTTGTTACAGTGGTAGCAGCTGCCGCAGGCGATCGTGAACGGCACCACGACGCGCTGGCCCTTCTTCAGCGTCGACTTCGCGCCGACCTCGACCACCTCGCCCATGAATTCGTGGCCGAGGATGTCGCCCGCTTGCATCGTAGGGATGTAGCCGTCGTACAGGTGGAGGTCCGAACCGCAGATCGCGGTCGAGGTGACCTTGATGATGCAGTCGCGCGGATTGACGATCTCCGGGTCATCGACGGTGTCGATGCGGACGTCGTGCTTGCCGTGCCATGCGAGCGCTTTCACAGGCCCATCTCCTCGAACTGCTTGGGGTTCATCGCGGGCGTGGCGATCTCGCCGGTTTCCATCAGCTGCTTGAAGCGCCTGAGGTCGCGTCGCGCCTGGATCGCGGGTTCGCGCTGGAACATCTTGGCGATCAGTTTGCCGATCGCGCCGCCGGGCGGGTCATAGGCGATGGTGGCGGTGACCACCGTGCCGCGCGCGCCGGCATCGCGGAATTCGATCCGCCCCGAATTGGCGACGTCGGCGCCGGGTTCGGACGTCCATTCGATCAGCCGGTCGGGCTGTTCCTGCGTGATCCGCGCGTCCCATTCCACTGTCGCGCCCGCGGGTGCCTTCACCACCCAATGCGACACCGTCGCGTCGCGCACATCGATCGAGACGACGTTCTCCATGAAATGCGGCAGGTTCGTGAAATCGCGGAAATAGCCGTAGAGTTCGCTGGCCGGGCGATTGATCGTCACCGAACGGCCGGCGACGGAACCGCCCTTGCCTTCGGCGAGCGTGGCGGTCGTCAGGTCGGCGGCGTCGCCGTGCTTGGCCGTAGAAACAGGCGCGTCATCGCGTCGGTCGGTCATGGCGGTCTCCCTTCGCAAGACCGCCCTAACCCGCCGGGAGTCGCACCCGTTCCAATCGTTACGCGTACGGATTCAAATAGATAAAGCCGATTTTTACCGACGCCGCGACGCCGGGCCGGATCGATCGAGGGGGGAAGGTCGCCCGCGGGGCGGGACTTCCCCGCCGTGGCGGGGAGGTGGTGGACAGGGCTGGATTCGAACCAGCGTACGCTTGCACGGGCAGATTTACAGTCTGCTGCCTTTAACCACTCGGCCACCTGTCCAGATGGGAGCTTCGCCGAAGCGAGGCGGCCTATTGGCGAAGCGAAACGCGGCTGTCAACGCACCTTCCCCAAGAAAGCGCCGCGCTTGCGCGAAAGGCGGGCGCCGCCTAGCACGCCGGCCATGACCGACCTTCTCTTCTTCCTCCCCGCCGGCGGCACCCGCTGATGGCGCGCCGTGGCCACCGCCCGTCGACGGGCACCGCCAACCGCCCGAAGTTCTGGGGCCGCCACCCGGTGACGGCGGCGCTCGCCAATCCGAACCGCACCGTCCGCAAGATCTGGGGCACGCGTGAGGCGCTGGCGTCGCTCGACATCCCCTCGACCCTGCCGGTCGTCTATGCCGATGTCGCCGATCTCGGCCGGCTGGTGCCCTCCGACGCGCCGCACCAGGGCCTTGTCGCCGAGGTCGAGCCGCTGGAAGAGATGTGGCTTGCCGACCTGCTGATCGCGGGCAAGGACGACCAGCGGCCGCTGGTGGTGCTCGACCAGGTCACCGATCCGCACAATGTCGGCGCGATCCTGCGCTCGGCGGCGGCATTCGACGCGCTAGGCATCGTCACGCAGGACCGCCACGCGCCGCCCGAAAGCGGCACGGTGGCACGCGCCGCCTCTGGCGCGCTGGAGACGGTGCCGTGGTGCCGCGTCGTCAACCTCGCCCGTGCGCTGGAGGAGATCGCCGAAGCGGGCTTCTGGCGGATCGGGCTCACCGGCCATGCCGACCAGACGCTGGCGCAGGCGATGGGGACGCAGCGCATCTGCATCGTGCTGGGCGCGGAAGGCGAAGGCATGCGCCAGAATACCGAGGCGCATTGCGACGAACTCGCCAAACTGCCGATCAGCGACAAGGTGGAGAGTTTGAACGTGTCGAACGCCGCGGCGATCGCGCTGTACGCGGTGGCGGCGCGTTAGATCCGGCCACCACCGGCTGGCGAACCGATGTCGCCCGCCGCGCCCGCCAACACTCCTACGTCACCCCGGACGTGTTCCGGGGTCCACCGTTCGACAAGCGTATCGGCAAAAGATCGGGTATTGCGCCCGCCGCACCGTGGACCCCGAAACACGTCCGGGGTGACGACAGGTATGTGGCAGTCGGTCGAACGCCCCCAGCCGGTCAATCCTCGCCGGCGATCGTCACCTTCAGCCCGTCGAGCGCGTCGGTGAACGGCAGCTGGCACGACAGACGCGACGTCGCGTTGCGCTCGTCGCTCGAATCCAGCAGGTCGTCCTCGTCCGGGCCCATTGCCGGCAGCGCGTCGGCGAAGGCGGGATCGACATGGACGTGGCAGGTGGCGCAGCTGCAGCAACCGCCGCACAACGCCAGCAGTTCGTCGATGCCGGCGTCGCGGATCACCTCCATGACCGACAGGCCGGCCTCGCCGTCGATTTCGCGTTCTTCCCCCTCGCGCGTCACGACGATAAGCTTTGGCATGATGTTCTCCGCTGAATGTAGGCCCGGCCATGCCGTGCGTTTCGACAAGGATCAAGCTTGGGGAGATCGCGCATGGGCCTGAGCGCCGAACAGATCCGCGTCGCGATGGATGCGCTCGCCGCGACAGAACCGGCGTTCGCCGCCGGCCTGTCACGCGTCGGCTATCCGCCGCCGCGGCTGCGCGAACGCGGCTATGCGACGCTGTTGCGCACGATCCTGGGCCAGCAGGTCAGCGTCGCGTCCGCTGCGGCGGTGTATCGCAAGCTCGAATCGCTCGTCGGCAACCCGAACGACCCGCACACCATCCTCGCCGCGAGCGACGAGATCCTGCGCGCCGCCGGCCTCTCGCGGCAGAAGGCCTCCTACGTCCGCAGCCTCGCCGAGGAGGTGACGAGCGGGCGCCTCGACCTCGATGCCCTGCCCGAGGACGACGAGGAGGCGATCGCCGCGCTCGTGCGCGTGAAGGGGATCGGCCGCTGGTCGGCGGAAATCTATCTGCTGTTCGCCGAAGGCCGGCAGGACGTCTGGCCTGCCGGCGATCTCGCCGTGCAGATCGAGATCGGCCGCCTGCTCGGCCATGACGAACGGCCGTCGGAAAAGCTGACGCGCAGCCTCGCCGAGGCGTGGCGGCCGCATCGCGGTGCGCTCGCGATCTTCACCTGGCACCATTATGGCGCCGGGCCGGACACGCCGCCCAAGGATGCCGCGCCGGTGTAAGGGGGGACCGTCGGCCTGTTCGTCCTTGCCGCCGTCACCATATTAAGACGCGTTCGTGCTGAGCTTGTCGAAGCACGCGCTTCCACAAGAGAAGACGTTGCCTGCGGAGAACAGCCCTTCGACAGGCTCAGGGCGAACGGTAGGGGAAGGGTCCGCGGCTCCCCAATGCCTTCGTCACCCCGGACTTGTTCCGGGGTCCACGGTTCGGCGAACTCGTCGTTTCGAGGCTCTTTTTCGACGCTTGCGGCGCGGTGGACCCCGGAACACGTCCGGGGTGACGAACTATTCCGGGCTGCCGGTTCGTCACGCGGCCATAAGCGATAGCCCTGTCGTGGCGGGGGAGGACGTGTCGTCGTTCACCCTTCCGAATGCCGATCGATCCCAGGACTATAACGAAACGTTCGTGCTGCGTCTGTCGAAGCGCATTGAGACTTACCTGCCCTTCGACAGGCTCGGGGCGAACGGCACGGGGTGGGGTCGGCGGTTGGGGTGGGGCGGTGTTGCCCGCGCTCGCTTCGAACGGTTCCCGTTCGCGCATTTTTCGATTTGCCCCGCTGCGCACGATCCGCCACACGTCGCGGCCATGCCGCCCGCCACGACGACAGAGACCCTCTTCCCTTCCGCGGCCCAGTCCGGCTCGCTCGGCGAGACGTATCGCAGCGTCGCGTTGCCCGCAGGGACCACCGGCTGGCGGCGGCTGGCGGCGTTCATGGGGCCGGGATTCCTGGTCGCGGTCGGCTATATGGACCCGGGCAACTGGGCGACCGACATCGCCGGCGGGTCGGCGTTCGGCTATACGTTGCTGTCGGTCATCCTGCTGTCGAATCTGATGGCGATCGTGCTGCAGGCATTGTCGGCGCGACTGGGCGTCGCCGCGGGGCTCGACCTCGCGCAGGCGTGCCGCGCCTATTATGCGCGACCGGTGTCCTTCGCGCTGTGGGTGCTCGCCGAGATCGCGATCATCGCGTGCGACCTCGCCGAGGTGCTCGGCACCGCGATCGCGCTCAAACTGCTGTTCGGCGTGCCGCTCGTCTGGGGCGTCGTCGTCACCGCGGCGGACGTGTTCCTGATCCTCGCGCTCCAGCGCTTCGGCTTCCGCAAGATCGAAGCGTTCATCATCGCGCTGCTGCTCATCATCGCCGGCTGCTTCGCGTTCGAGCTGTTCTATGCGAAGCCCGACATCGGCGACGTGCTCGCGGGCTTCGTGCCGACCACCGGCATCGTCACCGACCCGGCCAAGCTCTACCTCGCGATCGGCATCCTCGGCGCGACGGTGATGCCGCATAATCTGTACCTCCATTCCTCGATCGTGCAGACCCGCGCGTTCGAGCCGACCGATGCGGGCAAGGCGGAAGCCGCGAAGCTCGCGACGATCGACGGAACGATCGCGCTGGGCCTCGCTTTCTTCATCAACGCCGCGATCCTGATCGTCGCCGCCGCGGTCTTCCACACCGCCGGCCGTACCGAGGTCGCCGATATCGACGAAGCCTATCGCCTGCTCGCGCCGATGATGGGCGTCGGCGCGGCGAGCGTCGTGTTCGGCGTCGCGCTGCTCGCCTCGGGCCAGAATTCGACCGTGACGGGGACGCTCGCCGGGCAGATCGTGATGGAGGGGTTCCTGCACCTGCGCCTGCCGATCTGGCTGCGGCGGCTGGTCACGCGGCTGCTGGCGATCATCCCGGCGGTGATCGTCGTCGGCGCGTCGGGCGACAGCGGCGCGACGCAATTGCTGGTGCTGAGCCAGGTGATCCTCAGCCTGCAGCTGCCCTTCGCCGTCGTGCCATTGGTGCTGTTCACCGGCCAGACGCGGGTGATGGGGCGGTTCGTCAGCCCGGTCTGGCTGCGCGTCCTCGCCTGGGGGATCGCCGCGGTCATCATCGGCCTCAACCTCACTTTGCTCTACGGCATGATGTAATTCCGTAAGCGTCCATTTAGGCGAGTGACATTCGGGTATCGGTATCGTTTACTGCCGGCCTTCTGTTCCTCTCCCCGGACATGCCGTGACCGAACCAACCGCTTCCGCGCCGGCCCGTGCGCTCGCCTCCGCTATCGTCGACACGCTCGTCCACCGCATCGGCAAGGATGCGCAGGCGGCGCGGCCGCATGACTGGCTGGCGGCGACGATCTTCACGCTGCGTAACGAGATCATCGAACGCTGGATGGAATCGACCAAGCGTGCGCATGCAGCCGGCGCGAAGCGGGTCTATTACCTCAGCCTCGAATTCCTGATCGGCCGGCTGCTGCGCGATGCGCTGTCGAACCTGCGCCACAACGACGAGGTGGCCGAGGCGCTGGCGACGCTCGGCGTCGATCTCGCCGAGATCGAGGAGATCGAACCCGACGCCGCGCTCGGCAACGGTGGTCTCGGGCGGCTGGCGGCGTGCTTCATGGAGAGTCTCGCCAGCCTCGACCTGCCCGCCTACGGCTATGGCATCCGCTACGTGAACGGCATGTTCCGCCAGCGATTGGACGACGGCTGGCAGGTCGAGCTGCCCGAGAACTGGCTCGCGCACGGCAACCCCTGGGAGTTCGAGCGGCGCGAGAGCGCCTATTTCGTCGGCTTCGGCGGCGAGGTGACGGCGACCGCCGACGGGCGCAGCCATTGGTCACCGGCCGAGGCGGTCGAGGCGGTCGCCTATGACACGCCGATGGTCGGCTGGCGCGGCAAGCGCGTCAACACGCTGCGGCTATGGAACGCCCGCGCCTTCGATCCGATCAAGCTCGACCAGTTCAACGCCGGCGATTTCGAGGGCGCGCTGGCGGGGCAGACGCGCGCCGAGACGCTGACCCGCGTGCTCTATCCCAACGACAGCACCGCGGCGGGCCAGGAATTGCGGCTGCGGCAGGAATATTTCTTCTCGTCCGCCTCGATCCAGGACATCGTCCGCCGGCACATCCAGTATTTCGGCGATATCCGCACGCTGCCCGACAAGGCGGCGATCCAGCTGAACGATACGCATCCGGCGGTATCGGTCGCCGAACTGATGCGATTGCTCACCGATTTCCACGAACTCTCGTTCGACGCGGCGTGGGACGTCACGCGCGCGACGTTCGGCTACACCAACCATACGCTGCTGCCCGAGGCGCTGGAAAGCTGGCCGCTGCCGCTGTTCGAGCGGCTGCTGCCGCGGCACATGCAGATCGTCTATGCGATCAACGCCAAGCTGCTGCGCGAGGCGGCGAAGGTCGAGGGGATCGATGGCCGCGCGATCGCTGCGATCAGCCTGATCGACGAGGGCGGCGAGCGGCGCGTCCGCATGGCCAACCTCGCCTTCGCCGGCAGCCACAGCGTCAACGGCGTCGCCGCGCTGCATACCGAATTGATGAAGAAGACGGTCTTCGCCGATCTCCACCATCTCTATCCCGACCGGATCAACAACAAGACCAACGGCATCACCCCGCGCCGCTGGCTGCAACAGTGCAATCCGGGTCTTACCAACCTGCTAAGCGAGGCGATCGGCGAGGATTTCCGCGACGATGCGGCGAAGCTGACCGCGCTCGCTCCCTTCGCCGACGATGCCGCCTTCCGCGAGCGCTTCGCCGCGGTGAAGCGCGCGAACAAGGTGGCGCTTGCCGATTATCTCAAGGACGCGATGGGGCTGCGGCTCAACCCCGATGCGATCTTCGACGTGCAGATCAAGCGCATCCACGAATACAAGCGCCAGCTGCTGGGGCTGGTCGAGACCGTCGCGCTCTACGACCAGATCCGCAGCCATCCCGAACGCGACTGGACGCCGCGCGTGAAGCTGTTCGCGGGCAAGGCGGCGTCGAGCTATCACAACGCCAAGCTCATCATCAAACTGGCGGGCGACATCGCCAAAAGGATCAACGCCGATCCCGCGGTCGGCGACCTGCTCAAGGTCGCGTTCGTCCCCAATTACAACGTCAGCCTGGCCGAACGGATCATCCCCGCCGCCGATCTGTCCGAACAGATTTCGACCGCGGGCATGGAGGCGTCGGGCACCGGCAACATGAAGTTCGCATTGAATGGCGCGCTGACCATCGGGACGCTCGACGGCGCGAATATCGAGATCAAGGATCACGTCGGCGACGCCAACATCTTCATCTTCGGCCTCACCGTGGACGAGGTCGCCGAGAAGCGAGGCAGCGGCTATCGCGGCACCGATGCGATCGACCGGTCGGCAGAATTGGCGCAGGCGGTGAACGCAATCGCGTCCGGTGTGTTCTCTCCTGACGATCCGGCGCGATACAGGGGGCTTATGGACGGAATCCGCGACCACGACTGGTTCATGCTCGCCGCCGACTTCGACGCCTATGCGGCCGCGCAGCGTGCCGTCGATGCGCGCTGGGGCATGTCCGACGCCTGGGGCCGGTCGGCGGTGCTCAACGTCGCCAACATGGGCTGGTTCTCGTCCGATCGCACGATCGGCGAATATGCGCGGCAGATCTGGGGTGTGATGTGAAGCCACCGCGTGGCGCCATCGCCGCTCTGCTGGCCGGACGCCACGACGATCCCTTTTCGCTGCTCGGCGTCTTTGCCGGTCCCGACGGCACGTTCGCACGCACGCTGATCCCCGGTGCGGAGACGGCGGAGGCTTACGATCTGGCTGGGACGTCGCTCGGGACGCTGGAGCGCGTCGACGATGCCGGGCTGTTCGAGGGGATGGTGACCGGCACGCCCCGGCCGGTGAAGTACAAGGCGCAGGGCTATGGCGCCGAATGGTGGGTGACCGATCCGTACAGCTTCGGTCCCGTGCTGGGCCCGACCGACGATTACCTGATAGCCGAGGGGTCGCATTTCCGCCTCTACGACAAGATGGGCGCGCATCTGATCGAGCATGACGGCGCGAGCGGCATGCATTTCGCCGTCTGGGCGCCCAATGCCCGCCGCGTGTCGGTGGTCGGCGACTTCAACGACTGGAACGACACCCGTCACGTCATGCGCCGGCGCAGCGACGTCGGCGTCTGGGAAATCTTCCTGCCCGATATCGGTGCAGGCCGCAGCTACAAGTTTGCGATTGTCGGTCCCGACGGCACGCTGCAACCGCTGAAGGCCGACCCCTTCGCCTTCGCGGCCGAGCTGCGGCCCAAGACCGCGTCGATCACCACCGCCCCGCCCACGCACGTCTGGGGCGACGATGCGCATCGCGAAAGCTGGGCGAAGCTCGACCCACGCCGCGTGCCGATGAGCATCTACGAGGTGCACGCTGGCAGCTGGGACCGCGACGCGAACGGCTGGTATCTGTCGTGGGACGCGCTCGCCGACCGGCTGATCCCGTACGTCGTCGACATGGGCTTTACCCATATCGAGTTCATGCCGATCAGCGAACACCCTTATGATCCGTCATGGGGCTATCAGACGACCGGCCTGTACGCGCCCTCGGCACGCTTCGGCGATCCCGATGGCTTCGCACGCTTCGTCGATGGCGCGCACCGTGCCGGGATCGGGGTGCTGCTCGATTGGGTGCCGGCGCATTTCCCGGTGGATGCGCATGGCCTGACCCGCTTCGACGGCACCGCGCTGTACGAGCATGAGGACCCGCGGCTCGGTTTCCATCCCGACTGGAACACCGCAATCTACAATTTCGGGCGGCGCGAAGTGCGCTCGTTCCTCATCAACAACGCGCTGTTCTGGCCCGAGCGCTATCATGTCGACGGTCTGCGCGTCGATGCCGTCGCCTCGATGCTCTACCGCGACTACAGCCGCGAGGCGGGCGAGTGGATCCCCAACGACGAGGGCGGGCGCGAGAATTGGGAGGCGGTCCACTTCCTGCGCGAGATGAACCGCGCGGTCTACGGCCAGCAGGCCGGCGTCGTGACCATCGCCGAGGAATCGACCAGCTGGCCCGGCGTGTCGATGCCGGCCTTCGCCGAAGGGCCACGCGAAAACCTCGGCTTCGGCTTCAAGTGGAACATGGGCTGGATGCACGACACGCTCCAGTATTTCGCGCGTGAGCCGATCCATCGCCGCCATCATCATGGCGAGATCACCTTCGGTTTCGTCTATGCCTTCGACGAGAATTTCGTGCTGCCCCTCAGTCATGACGAGGTCGTCCACGGCAAGGGATCGCTGATCGCGAAGATGCCGGGCGACGACTGGCAACAGTTCGCCAATCTGCGCAGCCTTTACGCCTTCATGTGGGGCTATCCCGGCAAGAAGCTGTTGTTCATGGGACAGGAGTTCGCGCAGCGGCGCGAGTGGAGCGAGGATCGCGCGCTCGACTGGGATCTGCGCTGTTCGATGGCGCATGAGGGCGTGCGCAAGCTCGTCCGCGATCTCAACCGCCTCTATCGCGATACGCCCGCGCTGCATGCGCGCGATTGCGAGGCGGAGGGGTTCGAATGGCTGATCGGCGACGATGCCGCCAATTCGGTCTTCGCTTGGCTGCGCAAGGCGCCCGGCGCGAAGCCGGTGGCGGTGATCGCCAACCTGACGCCGGTGGCGCGCGCGCCGTATCGCATCCCCCTGCCCCACGACGGGCGCTGGCGTGAGATCATCAATTCCGACGCGCATGATTATTGGGGATCGGGGCTGGGCAATCTGGGCGGGGTCGAGGCCAGGGAAGGCGCCGCCTGGGTCAGCCTGCCGCCGCTGGCGACGATCATGCTGGAATATGACGGCTGATCCCTGACGCGCCGGGATCGAACGACAAGAAACAGGAGGGAGCCGATGGTAGACAGACGAGGACAGCCGCTTTCGCGCGATGCGATGGCATACGTGCTGGCGGGCGGCCGCGGCAGCCGGCTGATGGAGCTGACCGACACGCGTGCCAAGCCCGCGGTCTATTTCGGCGGTAAGAGCCGGATCATCGATTTCGCGCTGTCCAACGCGATCAACTCCGGCATCCGCCGCATTGGCGTCGCGACACAGTACAAGGCGCATTCGCTGATCCGCCACCTGCAGCGCGGCTGGAACTTCCTGCGCCCCGAACGCAACGAGAGCTTCGACATCCTGCCCGCCTCGCAGCGCGTGTCCGAGTTTCAATGGTATGAGGGCACCGCCGATGCGGTGTTCCAGAACATCGACATCATCGAATCCTACAACGTCGAATATATGGTGATCCTTGCCGGGGATCATATCTACAAGATGGATTACGAGATCATGCTCCAGCAGCATTGCGACAGTGGCGCCGACGTCACCGTCGCCTGCATGGAGGTGCCGCGGATGGAAGCGGTTGCGTTCGGCGTGATGCACGTCGACGAAACCGACCGGATCATCGACTTCGTCGAGAAGCCCGCCGATCCGCCCGCCATCCCGGGCCAGCCCGACACCGCGCTCGCCAGCCTCGGCATCTACGTCTTCCGCACCAAGTTCCTGATCGAACAGCTGAAGCGCGATGCCGCGACCGAAGGATCGGCGCGCGATTTCGGCAAGGACATCATCCCCTACCTCGTCGAGCACGGCACCGCGCAGGCGCACCGTTTCTCGAAGAGCTGCGTGCGCACTAGCGAGGAGCCGGCGGCCTATTGGCGCGATGTCGGCACGGTGGACGCCTATTGGGAGGCGAATATCGACCTCACCGACATCATCCCGCAGCTCGACGTCTACGACCACGAATGGCCGCTGTGGACCTATTCGGAGATCACCCCGCCCGCCAAGTTCGTCCATGACGAGGATGGCCGCCGCGGGTCGGCGGTGTCGAGCCTGGTGTCGGGCAATTGCATCGTGTCGGGATCGGCGATCCACCGCAGCCTGTTGTCGACCGGCGTACGCGCGCACAGCTTCTCGTCGCTGGATGAAGCCGTGGTGCTACCCTATTGCAACATCGGCCGCGGCGCGCGGCTCAGCCGGGTGGTGATCGACCGCGGCGTCGTCATCCCCGACGGGCTGATCGTCGGCGAGGACCCGGAGCTGGATACCCGCCGCTTCCGCCGCACCGACAAGGGCATCTGCCTCATCACCCAGCCGATGATCGACCGCCTGGCACAGTGACCACGCCGATGACGCTCAACGTCCTGTCGGTCGCGTCGGAGGCGTTCCCGCTGGTCAAGACCGGCGGGCTGGCCGACGTCGTTGGCGCGCTGCCCGATGCGCTCATGCCCCATGGCGTCGCGACGACGACGCTGATCCCCGGCTATCCCGCGGTCGGCAAGGCGGTGAAGGGCACGCGCGTCGTCCATCGCTGGGCGAAACTGATGGACGTCGAGGCGCGGCTGCTGTCGGCGCGGATCGGCGAGCATCCGTTGCTGGTGCTCGACGCCCCTGCCCTGTTCGCGCGCGCCGGCGGCCTGTACGGCCACGCCGACGACTGGCGGCGGTTCGCGGCGCTGTCGCAGGCGGCGGCGGAGATCGCGGGCGGGGCTGTGCCGGGGTTGCGCTTCGACCTGCTCCACGCGCACGATTGGCAGGCGGGACTGGCGCCGGCTTACCTCCGCTTCCGCGACGCCAAGGCGCCGCCGGTCGCCAGCGTGATGACGGTCCACAATATCGCGTTCCAGGGGCAGTTCGGCGCCGAGATCTTTCCGGCGCTGGGCCTGCCCGCGGATGCCTTTGCGATCGATGGCGTCGAATATTACGGCGGCGTCGGCTTCCTGAAGGGCGGGTTGGAGACCGCCGATGCGATCACCACGGTCAGTCCGACCTATGCCGCCGAAATCCGCGAAGGCCGGTTCGGCATGGGGCTGGAGGGGCTGATCGAAAGCCGGCGCGGGCGCGTCCACGGCATCGTCAACGGCATCGACCCGGCGGTGTGGAACCCCGAGACCGATCCCGCGCTGCGCAGCCGCTACACCGCGCGTGCGCTCGGGCGGCGCAGGGCGAACAAGCGCGCGGTAGAGGCGATGTTCGGGCTGGAGACGGGTGATGGCCCCATCTTCACCGTCATCAGCCGGCTGACCTGGCAGAAGGGGATGGACGTGCTCGTCCAGTGCCTCGACGAGCTGGTGGCATTGGGGGGGCGGCTGGCGCTGCTCGGGTCGGGCGATGCGCCGCTCGAGGCGGCGTTCTTCGCCGCGGCGGCACGGCATCCCGGGCGGATCGGCGTGACGATTGGCTATGACGAGCCTCTGTCGCATCTGTTGCAGGGCGGCGCCGACGCCATCCTGATCCCGTCGCGGTTCGAACCGTGCGGGCTGACCCAGTTATACGGCCTCGCCTACGGCTGCGTGCCGATCGTCGCGCGTACCGGCGGACTCGCCGATACGGTGATCGACGCCAACGAGGCGGCGCTGGCCGCCGGCGTCGCGACCGGCTTCCAGCATGGCGAGACGGGCTATCACACGCTCGCGCATGCGATCCGCCGCGCGATCGCTGCCTACGCGCGACCCGATCTGTGGTGCACGCTGCAGCGCAACGGCATGCGCGCCGACTTTTCATGGGCGGAAAGCGGCCGCCGCTACGCCGATCTCTACAAGAGCCTGACAGGAGCAGCATGACCCGTACCGTCGCGACCACGCCCCATACCGACCAGAAGCCCGGCACGTCGGGCCTGCGCAAGAAGGTGACGGTCTTCCAGCAGCCGAACTATGCCGAGAATTTCATCCAGTCGGTGTTCGACGTCATCGACGGCAAGCAGGGCGCGACCTTGGTCATTGGCGGCGACGGCCGCTTCCTCAACCGCGCGGTGATCCAGAAGGCGATCCGCATCGCCGCGGCGAACGGCTTCGGGCGCGTCGTCGTCGGGCGCGGCGGCATCCTGTCGACCCCCGCGGCGAGCCACATGATCCGCATCCGCAAGGCGCTCGGCGGGCTGGTGCTGTCGGCGAGCCACAATCCCGGCGGCCCGACCGAGGATTTCGGCATCAAGTACAATATCGCCAACGGCGGCCCCGCCCCCGAACAGGTCACCGATGCACTCTACGCACGGACGAAGACGATCGACCGCTGGCTGACGGTCGATGCCGACGATGTCGATCTCGACACGCTCGGCGAGGTGCGCGTCGGCGGCATGACGGTCGAGGTGGTCGATTCCGTCGCCGATTACGCCGCGCTGATGGAGGAATTGTTCGACTTCCCGGCGATCCGCGCCGCGGGGCTGACGATGGCGTTCGACGCGATGAGCGCGGTGACCGGCCCCTACGCAACCGAGATCCTCGAAAACCGGCTGGGCTTCGCCAAGGGCACGGTGCGCAACGGCACGCCACTGGAGGATTTCGGCGGCCATCATCCCGATCCCAACCTCGTCCACGCGCACGAATTGTACGAAACGATGATGGCAGCGGATGCGCCCGACTTCGGTGCGGCATCGGATGGCGACGGCGACCGCAACCTCATCATCGGGCGCCACCGCTTCGTGACACCGTCGGACAGCCTCGCGATGCTGGCGGCGAACGCGCATCTCGCGCCGGGCTACAAGGAGGGCCTCAAGGGCATCGCCCGCTCGATGCCGACCAGCGCGGCGGCGGATCGGGTGGCAGAGAAGCTCGGTCTGCCGATCTTCGAGACGCCGACCGGGTGGAAGTTCTTCGGCAATCTGCTCGACGCCGGCATGGCGACGATCTGCGGCGAGGAGAGCGCCGGCACCGGATCGGATCACGTCCGCGAGAAGGACGGGGTGTGGGCGGTGCTGCTGTGGCTCAACATCCTCGCCGCGCGCGGGGAATCGGTCGATGCGATCGCGCGCGACCATTGGGCGACCTATGGCCGCAATTACTATGCCCGCCACGACTACGAGGGCGTCGAGAGCGATCGCGCCGATGCGCTGATGGCGGAACTGCGCGGGAAACTCGCCGACCTGCCCGGCACGACCGTCGCCGGCCTGACGATCGCGGAAGCGGACGATTTCGCCTACACCGACCCGACCGACGGTTCGGTCAGCCGCAACCAGGGCGTGCGCATCCTGTTCGAAGGCGGCAGCCGCGTCGTCTTCCGCCTGTCGGGGACTGGCACCAGCGGCGCGACGCTGCGCGTCTATCTGGAACGCTACGAGCCGGCGGGCGAGGACCTTGATCGCGAGACGGACGAGATGCTCGCCGACATCGTCGCCGCGGCGGACGCGATCGCAGGGATCGTGCGGCACACGGCAAGGACCGCACCGGACGTCATCACTTGAGCGAGACGCCGCCGGTGCTGGGCGCCGTGGTGCATGATGGCGGCACGCGGTTCGCAGTGCGAGCGGCGAGTGCGGTGACCTTGTGCCTGTTCGACGGGATACACGAACGACGCGTAGCGATGACGGGTGTCGACGGCATCTGGTCGGTCGATGTAACCGGCGTCGGGCCGGGTCAGCGCTACGGCTACCGCGTGGCGGCGGACTCGGCGAAGCTGCTGGTCGATCCTTATGCCGTCGAGCTGGACCGACCGTTCGCGTACGATCCGCGGTTGGGCGAGCCGGGGGTCGAGACGGGCGGACTGGTGCCGTGGGGCGTGGTGGCGTTCACGTCCATTCCGCCGTCACCCCGGACTTGTTCCGGGGTCCACCGTGCCGCGTCGCCCGCCGCGACCGATGGCAGACCGGAGTCGGGCCAGCCGCTCGAGGAGATCACGGCAGGAACCGATAGCGGACGGCCTCTGGATGAGTGGACCCCGGAACAAGTCCGGGGTGACGAAGTCGGTGTGGTTCCACCCCTCTTCACCCCTGGCGGCCTGATCTACGAGCTCAACGTCCGCGGCTTCACCATGCTGCACCCCGACGTGCCCGCGGCACAGCGCGGCACGATCGCGGCGCTGGCGCACCCGGCTGTCATCGCCCACCTGCAACGGCTGCGCGTCGCTGCGGTCGAGCTGATGCCGATCGTCGCCTGGATCGACGAACGCCACCTGCCGCAGCTCGGGCTGAGCAACGCCTGGGGGTATAATCCGGTCGTCCCGATGGCGCTCGAGCCGCGGCTGGCGCCGGGCGGGGTCGCCGAGTTGCGCGACACGGTCGCGGCACTACACGCGGCGGGGATCGGCGTGATCCTCGACCTGGTGTTCAACCACACCGGCGAGAGCGACGTCCACGGCCCGACGCTGTCGATGCGCGGGCTCGACGAGCGGCTCTATTATGCGCACGCGCCCGACGGCAGTCTCATCAACGACACCGGCACCGGCAACACGCTCGATTGCAGCCGGACGGAGGTGCGCGCGCTGATCCTCGCCAGCTTGCGCCATTTCGCGGCGCTGGGCGTCGACGGCTTCCGCTTCGACCTCGCCACCGTGCTGGCGCGCGGGCCGGGCTTCGCGGCGGATGCGCCGATCTTCGCGGAGATCGCCGCCGATCCGCTGCTCGCCGACCGGATCATGATCGCTGAGCCGTGGGACATCGGCCCCGGCGGCTATCGGCTGGGGCAGTTTCCCGCCGGCTGGCTGGAATGGAACGACCGCTATCGCGACGACGTCCGCCGCTTCTGGCGCGGTGACGAAGGGATCGGCGCATTGGCGACGCGGCTGGCGGGATCGGACGACGTGTTCGGCCATGGCGACACGCGCACCGTCAACTTCATCGCCGCACATGACGGCTTCACGCTTGCCGACACGGTCGCCTATGCCGAGCGGCACAACCACGGCAACGGCGAGGACAATTGCGACGGCCATGGCGACAACCACAGCTGGAACAACGGCGTCGAGGGGCCGAGCGACGATCCCGCCGTCCGCGCCCGTCGCGATGCGGATGCGCGCGCACTGCTCGCGACGCTGTTCGCCTCGCGCGGCACGATCATGCTGACCGCCGGTGACGAATTCGGCCGGACGCAGCAGGGCAACAACAACGCCTATGCGCAGGACAATGCGATCGGCTGGGTCGACTGGGCGGCGCGCGACCGCGATCTGGAGGATTTCGTCGCGCAGCTGGCGGACTTCCGCGCCACCCACCGGCTGGATGCCGTCACGCCCTATGCCGCGCCCGAATGGAGCACGCTCGCAGGCGAGCCGATGACCGCCGACGACTGGCACAGTGCCGAGGGCGTCGAGTTGCGCCTGCCGCGTGCCCGCGGCTATGTCGCGGTACGCATCGATCGCCGCGCCCGCCGCGTCGCCTTGCTCGAAGTCGCCGCCGTGGAGAGCCGCCGATGATCCGTGCCATTATCCTCGCCCTCGCCGGACTGCTTGTCGCCGCCACGCCGCTGTCCCCGGCGCAGCGTTTCGGGCCGCTGTTCCGCGACGTGCAGATGGGCGGGATCTTCCCCGATTCGAAGACCTTCGCCGATGCCGAGCCGCGGCGCGACGACGCCGCGATCCTCGCCGCCTATCGCCGCTGCGACTGCAAGGACGACACGGCGCTCAAGGCGTTCGTACTGGCGAACTTCACGCTGCCGGTGACCCCCGCCGCGCCGCCACCGTCGCGCAAGCTGACCCTGCCCGCGCATATCGACGCGCTCTGGCCGCAGCTCACCCGGACGCTCCCCAGCGTGCCGGCGGGGTCGTCGGCGCTGTCGCTGCCGCGCCGCTTCGTCGTGCCGGGCGGGCGGTTCCGCGAGATGTATTATTGGGACAGCTGGTTCACGATGCTGGGGCTGCAGGTATCGGGGCGGCAGGATCTGGTCGAGGACATGATCGTCGATTTCGGCAGCCTGATCGACCGCTACGGCCGCATCCCCAACGGCACGCGCAGTTATTATCTCAGCCGCTCGCAACCGCCCTTCCTATACCTGATCGCCGGCCTGTCGCGCGACCCCAAGACACTGGCGCAGCGCACCCGCTGGCTGCGCGCCGAGCATGATTTCTGGATGGCGGGCGCCGCGGACCTGCGGCCCGGCGGCGAGCATGCCCGCGTCGTACGGCTGGCTGACGGGTCGCTGCTCAACCGCTATTGGGACGATCGCGACGATCCGCGCGACGAAAGCTATCGCGAGGACGCGCGCCTCGTCGCCGCCACGCCGGGTCGCGACGCCAGGGCGATGTACCGCGACCTGCGCGCCGGCGCGGAGAGCGGCTGGGACTTCAGCTCGCGCTGGCTCGGTGACGGCCGGACGCTGGCGACGATCCGCACGACGCGGATCGTGCCGGTCGACCTCAACAGCCTGATCTACGGGCTGGAGCGCAGCATCGCCGACGCTTGCCGCGCGCTGCGCGATACCGCGTGCACGTCACACTACGCCACGGCGGCGGATGCGAGGGCCAAGGCGATCGCGACGCATCTATGGAACCCCGCCGGCTATTATGCCGACTACGACCTCGACGCGCGCAAGGTCGCCGATGGACGGACGGCGGCTATGGCGTTCCCGCTGTTCGCCGGTCTCGCAGCGCCGGAGCGGGCGGCATCGACCGCGAAAGCATTGGAGGCTTTGGTCGGCGACGGTGGGCTGCGCACGACCCTGGTCGACACCGGGCAGCAATGGGACGATCCCAACGGCTGGGCGCCGCTCCAATGGATCGCGGTGCAGGGCCTGAAGCGCTATCGCGAGGACGCGTTCGCCCGGCGGATCGCCACCCGCTGGCTCGCGACGGTAACCCGCGAATATGACGCCAGCGGCAAATTGCTCGAAAAGTACAACGTCGTCGCGCGGCTGCCTGGCGGCGGCGGCGAATATCCGCTGCAGGACGGGTTCGGCTGGACCAACGGCGTGACGCGCGCGCTGCTCGCGCAAGGCTTTACGGCGGACGGCGGGCGGCATAACATTCGTCATGGTCGGCGCCGCCACTGATACGATCGCGCGTAGCGCAGACCTCAACCCCCGCGACTGGCTGGAGGCGGGGCAATCGCTGCTGCGCCGCGGCGGCCTGCGCGCGCTGAAGCTGCGCCCGCTGGCGGCGGAGCTGCGCGTGTCGACCGGCAGCTTCTACCATCATTTTGGCGATTTCGACGAATATCAGGGTCGGCTGGCGGAGGATTTCGCCGGCGCGCAGATCGCCGACCTGCTCGGTGCGATCGCGCAGGCGGAACCCGATCCCGTCGCACGCATCCGGCTGCTCGCGCAGGTGGTCCGCCGACGCGGCCTTTCCCGGCTGTCGATCGCGATGCGCGCCTGGGCCGAAAGCGATCCGCGCGCGCGCCTCGCGGTCGAGCGGCACGACGAACAGGTGCTCGGGTTCCTCGCGAGCTGCCTGCAGGCCGCGGGCTTCACGCGGCACGACGCCATGGTGCGCAGCTATGCGCTGATGACGCTGGGGTTGAGCAAGGTCCACGCCCCCGAACTCGATCGCGCGACGCTGATGGAGGAGATGATCGTCCTCCTCTGCCACCCGACCGACACGACGGCCGCAACGGCCGCGGAACAGGAGAGGCCATGCCGGAGGGAAGCTACGACTATATCGTCATAGGCGGCGGATCGGCGGGCTGCGTGCTCGCCGCGCGCCTGTCGGAAGACCCGGCGGCGAGCGTGCTGTTGATCGAGGCGGGCGGGCGCAACCGCGAGTTGCTGGTGCGGATGCCCGCGGGCGTCGGCGAGCTCATCAAGGCGAAAAGCAAGCACAATTGGGGTTTCTGGACCGCGCCCGAACCGCATCTCGACGGACGGCGGCTGTGGTGGCCGCGCGGGCGGGGTCTGGGCGGCAGCTCGGCGATCAACGGCATGGTCTATTCGCGCGGCCATCCACGCGATTACGACCGCTGGCGCCAGTCTGGGCTCGCCGGCTGGGGCTGGGACGACGTCCTCCCCTGGTTCCGCAAGCTGGAGGGGCATCACCGCGGCGGCGACCTCCACGGCCAGAGCGGCCCCTTGCGTGTCTCGGCGGGCGAGAGCGACAGCCCGTTCAACGCCGCCGTCATCGAAGCCGGGCGACAGGCCGGCTATCCCGTCACCGACGATTTCAATGGCGCGCAGCCGGAAGGGTTCGGGCCGTACGACCTGACGATCGCCGATGGCCGGCGCTGGACCGCGGCGGAGGCGTATCTGGTCCCTGCCCTCGCCCGCCCCAATCTGACGATCGCCACCGACGCGCGCACGACCCGCATCCGTTTGCAGGGCGGCCGCGCGGTCGGCGCCGATTATGTCGTCGGCCGGCGCGAACATCGGGCCGAGGCGCGCAGCGAGGTGTTGCTTGCGGCGGGCGCGGTGCAGTCGCCTCAGCTGTTGCAGCTGTCGGGAATCGGCGATCCCGAACGGCTCCGCGCCGTCGGCGTGGTGGCGACCCACGATTTGCCCGGCGTCGGCATCAATCTGCAGGATCATCTCGACGTCATCATGAACTGGCGCAGCCGCGGCCTGCGCACCGTGTTCAGCGAGGTGAAGGGGTTGCGGCAATTGGGCGTCGGCCTGCGCTACGCCTTCACCGGCAAGGGCATCGGGCGACAGAATTTCCTCGAAGCGGGCGCCTTTATCCCCTCGCGCGAGGGGCTGGACCATCCCGATATCCAGATCCACGCTGTGCTCGCGATGATGCGCGACCACGGCAAGGTGAAGGCGACCGAGGACGGCTTCTCGCTGCACCTGTGCCAGCTGCGCCCGGAAAGCCGCGGGCGGATCGGCCTGCAATCCGCCGATCCCTTCGCCGATCCGCTGATCGAGGCGAACTATCTGAGCACCGCGGAGGACCGCCGCGTGCTGCGCGAGGCGGTGAAGATCGGCCGCGACGTCGCGGCGCAGGCGGCGCTCGATCCGTATCGCGATGCCGAATTGGCGCCGGGGCCGGAGGTGCAGGGCGATGCCGCGATCGACGCCTGGGTCCGGCAGACCGCCGAGACGATCTACCACCCGGTCGGCACCTGCCGGATGGGCATGGCGGACGATCCCGCCGCGGTGGTCGACGGAACGTTGCGTGTACGCGGGCTATCCGGCCTGCGCGTGGTGGACGCGTCGGTGATGCCCAGCCTCGTCAGCGGCAACACCAACGCGCCGACGATCATGATCGCCGAAAAGGCCGCCGACATGATCCGCAAGGGAGCGACATCGGCGGCCTGAGGCGCAATGCCGTCAGCACGCGTTCGCTTCCGCGCCTGTCGGCACTTGTCACGTGCAGGTGGGAACCCAGGGCCAAGCAGAGCCACGTCTGATGGTGCGCGAAACCCTGGGCTCCCGCTTCGGCGGGAGCCCAACTCAGGGGTCGGCCACAGTCAGATGTGAATCGGCTTGCCCGTCACCGCCATCGCCGCTTCCTTGATCGCCTCCGAATGCGTCGGATGGGCGTGGCAGGTGTAGGCGATGTCCTCGCTGGTCGCGCCGAACTCCATCGCCTGCGCCGCCTGCGCGATCATCGTGCCCGCGACGCTGGCGATCGCCCAGACGCCGACGACGCGATCGGTCTTGGCGTCGGCGATGATCTTCACGAAACCGTCGGGCTCGTGGTTGGTCTTGGCGCGGCTGTTCGCCATCATCGGGAACTTGCCGACCTTGATCTCGCCTTTCGCCTTCGCCGCTTCCTCGGTGAGGCCGACGCCGGCGAATTCTGGCATCGTATAGACGACGCTCGGGATGATGTCGTGGTTCACGATCCCCGTCAGGCCGGCGATGTTCTCGGCGACCGCGATGCCTTCGTCCTCGGCCTTGTGCGCGAGCATCAGGCCGGGTGCGACGTCCCCGATCGCCCAGATGCCGGGGACGCTGGTGGCGAAGTCATGGTCGATCTCGACCTGCCCGCGCGCGTTGACCGACAGGCCGGCCGCCTCGAGGTTGAGGCCGTCGGTGTTCGGCTTGCGACCGATCGCGAGCAGCACCGCGTCTGCCTCGATCGTCTCGGCCGTGCCGCCTGCGGCTGGCTCGACGGTCAGCGTTGCAGCCTCGCCGTTCACCACTACGCCGGTGACCTTGGTCGACAACTTGAACTCGAGGCCCTGCTTCTTGAAGATCTTATGCGCTTCCTTGCGGACGTCGCCGTCGAAGCCGGGCAGGATCTGGTCGAGATATTCGACCACGGTGACCTTCGCGCCCAACCGTCGCCAGACGCTGCCGAGCTCCAGCCCGATCACTCCCCCGCCGATGACGACCAGATGCTGCGGCACCTTGGCCAGCTCCAGCGCGCCGGTGCTGTCGACGACGACCTTCTGGTCGACCTCGACGCCGGGCAGCGGGGTGACCGACGATCCCGTGGCGATGACGATGTTCTTTGCGCGCACCGTCTTGCCGGCGACCTCCACGCTGTCCTTGCCGGTGAACGCGGCGCGGCCCTTCAGCCATTCGACCTTGTTCTTCTTGAACAGATATTCGATGCCGCCGGTCAGCTGCTTGACCGCATCGCGGCGCTGGCCATGCATCGTGTCGAGGTCGAGCTCCGCCGTCACCTTGATGCCCATCTTGGCCATCGTGCCGTTGGCGGCGGCGTCGTAATATTCCGACGCGTGCAGCATCGCCTTCGACGGGATGCAGCCGACGTTGAGGCAGGTGCCGCCCAGCGTCTCGCGGCTTTCGGCGCACGCGGTCTTCAGCCCGAGCTGCGCCGCGCGGATCGCCGCGACATAACCGCCGGGGCCGGCGCCGATCACGAGGACGTCATAGTCGTAGGTATCTGCCATGATCTTCTCACATCCCCGGCGGAGGCCGGGCCCAGTTGGGGAACATATGGGAAGAGCGTGGCGCTTCGTCACCACCACCTTCCCAACTGGACCCCGGCCTCCGCCGGGGTGGTTGGTACGTTGGCGGGCGTTACAGGTCGATCAGGATGCGCGTCGGATCCTCGATCGCGTTCTTGAGCGCGACGAGGAAGGTCACCGCCTCGCGGCCGTCGATCAGGCGATGATCGTAGCTGAGCGCCAGATACATCATCGGGCGCACCACGACCTGGCCGTTGACGACGACCGGGCGATCCTCGATCCGGTGCAGGCCGAGCACCGCCGCCTGCGGCGGGTTGATGATCGGGGTCGACATCAGGCTGCCGAACACGCCGCCGTTGGAGATGGTGAAGGTGCCGCCCTTCATCTCGTCCATCTTCAGCGTGCCGTCCTTGGCACGGCGGCCGAAATCGCCGATCGTCTTCTCGATGCCGGCGACCGACAGGTCCTGCGCATCGCGGATCACCGGGACGACGAGGCCGTTGGGCGCGCTGACCGCGACCGAGATATCGGCGTAATCGTGATAGACGATCTCGTCGCCCTCGATCGAGGCGTTGACCGACGGGATGTCCTTCAGCGCCATCGTCGCGGCCTTCACGAAGAAGCCCATGAAGCCCAGCCGCACGCCATGCTTCTTCTCGAACAGGTCCTTGTACTTGGCGCGCGCCTCGATCACCGCGGTCATGTCGACGTCGTTAAACGTCGTCAGCATCGCGGCGGTGTTTTGCGCCTCCTTCAGGCGCTTGGCGATCGTCTGGCGCAGGCGCGTCATCTTGACGCGCTCTTCCTTGCGGCCGCCCACGGGGGCAGCGGCCGGTGCCGGCGCCGCGGCGGCAGGCGCCTGCTGCGTCGCGGGCTTGGACGCGGCGGCGGTCGCGACGTCCTCCTTGGTGATGCGGCCGTCCTTGCCGGTGCCGGTGATCGACGACGGATCGAGGCCATATTCCAGCACCGCACGGCGCACCGAAGGCGACAGCGCCGCAGGCGAATCGCTCGACGCTTCGGGCTGCGCGGCGGGAGCCGGCGCGGGCGTCGCTGCCGGGGCGGCCGCCGGAGCCGGCGCGGCAGGTGCAGGCGCGGCGGCGGGCGAACCGTCACCCGCGTCGATCGTCGCGAGCATCGCGCCGACCTGCACCGTGTCGCCGACCTGCACCGCATGCGCGCCCATCACGCCGGCGACGGGGGACGGCACCTCGACCGAGACCTTGTCGGTCTCGAGGCTGGCGATCGGCTCATCGGCCTTCACGGGATCGCCGGGCTGCTTGAGCCATTCGCCCAAGGTCGCTTCGCTGATCGATTCGCCCAGAACGGGAACGGTGACTTCGGTTGCCATCTCTTGCATCCTTCTCCCCGGGGAGGGGGTCTTCTCAATCGGGGATATTAGCTGCTCGGCGCCTGTGCGGGCCGGGCGGTGGTGGTCGAGCCTTCGCTGCGGGTGCGGCGGATTTCCTCGCGGACGTTATGGCCCAGCGCATCGGCGACCAGCGCACCCTGTTCGGCGGTGTGCCGCTTCATCAGGCCCGTCGCCGGCGACGCCGCCGCCTGACGGCCGGCATACCGCGGCCGCTTGACCGCGCACTCGGCGGCCTTCAGCGAGTCCTCGATCAGCGGCTCGACGAAGAACCAGTAACCGTTGTTCTTCGGCTCTTCCTGCGCCCAGACCACGTCCTCGAGGTTGGGCATCCGCGCGATCCTGCGCGCCAGCGCATCGCCCGGGAACGGATAGAGCTGCTCGATCCGCACGATCTGCGTCCCCGTGTCGCCCGCGGCGTTGCGCGCCTCGATCAGATCGTAGGCGACCTTGCCGGTGCACAGCACCAGCCGCTTCGTCTCCGCGTCCGCGGCGCCGTTGGTGTCGGACAGGATACGCTTGAAGTGGCTGTCACCCTGGAAGTCCGCCGCGGCCGACACCGCCAGCTTGTGGCGGAGCAGCGACTTGGGCGTCATCACGATCAGGGGTTTACGGAAATTGCGATGCATCTGCCGGCGGAGCAGGTGGAAATAGTTCGCCGGCGTGGTGCAGTTCGCGACCTGGATATTGTCCTGCGCGCAGCTCTGCAGGAAACGCTCGGGACGCGCCGAGCTATGCTCGGGGCCCTGCCCCTCGTAACCATGCGGCAGCAGCATCACGAGGCCGTTGGCGCGCAGCCACTTGGCCTCGCCGCTGGTGATGAACTGGTCGATCATGATCTGCGCGCCGTTGACGAAATCGCCGAACTGCGCCTCCCACATCACCAGCGTCTTGGGATCGGCGAGCGCATAGCCATATTCGAAGCCCAGCACGCCATATTCGCTCAAGGGGCTGTCGAGCACCTCGAACCGGCCGTGCTCGACGGTGGTCAGCGGCACGTATTTATGCTCGTCGGTCTGGTCGACCCACACCGCGTGCCGCTGCGAGAAGGTGCCGCGGCCGGAGTCCTGCCCCGACAGGCGCACGCCATAGCCCTCCGACAGCAACGATCCGAAGGCCAGGGCCTCGCCGGTCGCCCAGTCGAAATTCGCGCCGGTCTTGAACATCTGGCGCTTGGCGTCGAGCACACGGGCGAGCGTCTTGTGGATCTGGATGCCCTCCGGCACCGTCGTCAGGGTGCGGCCGAGCGCATCGAACAGCTTGAGCTCGATGCCCGTCTCGACGTTGCGCCGTTCGCTGCCGCCATCGGTCGGCGCCGACAGGCCCGACCAGCGGCCGGCGAACCAGTCCGCCTTGTTCGGCTTGTAGCTCGCGCCCGCCTCGAACTCGCCTTCCAGCAGCGTGGTGAACTGATGGACCTTGGCGTCCAGCCACGCCTGATCGATCACGCCTTCCGAAATCAGCCGCTTGGCATAGATTTCGCTGACCCCCGGGTGCGAACGGATCGTGTTGTACATCAGCGGCTGGGTGAAGCCCGGCTCGTCGCCCTCGTTATGGCCGAAGCGGCGATAGCACCACATGTCGATGACGATGTCGCGGTGGAACTTCTGGCGGAATTCGATCGCCATCTTGGTGGCGAAGGTCACCGCCTCGGGATCGTCGCCGTTGACGTGGAACACCGGCGCCTGCACGCCCTTCGCCACGTCCGATGGATAGGGCGACGATCGCGCGAACTGCGGGCTCGTGGTGAAGCCGACCTGGTTGTTGATGATGAAGTGGACGCAGCCACCGGTATTGTAGCCGCGGATGCCGGAGAAGCCGAGGCATTCCCACACGATCCCCTGCCCCGCGAACGCCGCGTCGCCGTGGATCAGCACCGGCAGCGCGCCGGTATGTTCGACCAGATCGTTGGCGATCGTCTGGATCGCGCGCGTCTTGCCGAGCACCACCGGGTCTGCCGCCTCGAGATGCGACGGATTGGCGACGAGCGACATATGCACCTTGTGCCCGTCGAACTCACGGTCGGTCGAGGTACCGAGGTGATACTTCACGTCACCCGAGCCGCCGATGTCGTCCGGGTTGGCCGAACCGCCGGCGAATTCGTGGAAGATCACGCGCAGCGGCTTGGCCATCACGTTGGCGAGCACGTTCAGCCGGCCGCGATGCGCCATGCCATAGACGATCTCGCGTACGCCGGCCTGGCCGCCGTATTTGATGACGCTTTCCAGCGCCGGGATCATCGATTCACCGCCGTCGAGCCCGAAGCGTTTCGTCCCGACATACTTCTTGCCGAGGAACTTCTCCCATTGCTCGGCCTCGATGACCTTGCTGAGGATCGCGCGCTTGCCGTCGGTGCTGAACTCGATCGCCTTGTCCTTGCCCTCCATGCGGTCCTGCAGGAAGCGGCGCTCCTCGACGTCGACGATGTGCATGAATTCGAGGCCGACGTTGCCGCAATAATTGCGACGCAACGTATCGACCAGCTCGCGGACGGTCGCCCATTCGAACCCCAGCGTGCCGCCGAGGTAGATCGGCCGGTCGAGATCGGCGTCGGTGAAGCCGTGATATTCGGTGCGCAGATCCTCGGGCATGTCGCGATGCGACAGCCCCAGCGGATCGAGGTTGGCGGCAAGATGGCCGCGGACGCGATAGGTGCGGACCAGCATCTGCGCGCGGATCGCGTCGCCGGCGGCCTTGATGATGTCGTCCTTGGAGGGCGCGGCCGAAGAAGGTGCCGCGGCGGGCTTGCCGCCCTTGGCGGGCTTGGGCGCGGGCTCCATCTGCGTGGGGTCGAGCCCCGCGGTCAGGTCGTCGGTGGTCGACAGCGGCCAGCGCGCGTTGGTCCAGCTCGGCCCGCCGGTGCCGGCCTCCAGCCCCTCGAAGAACCCGCGCCAGCCCAGATCCACCGACGACTGGTCGGCCTGATACTTGGCGTAGAGCGCTTCGATGAACGCAGGCGACACGCCGGATGCGATGTCGCCGAAATCCTGACCTTCGTAGCCCATGGTCTGCTTCCTTGACCCTTCTCCCATCGGGAGAAGGAGGGGCCCGCCCGCGTCAGCGGGTGGGAGGATGAGGGCGAGCGGCTCATCACCCTCACCCTTCCGCGCCTCCGGCGCTCCCTCCCTCTCCCGATGGGAGAGGGAAGACAATCAACCGTTCAACACTTCCAGCAGCGTCGAACCCAGCTCGCTGGGGGAAGCCGCAACCTTGATCCCGGCCGCTTCCATCGCCGCGATCTTGCTTTCCGCATCGCCCTTGCCGCCCGAGACGATCGCGCCGGCATGGCCCATGCGACGCCCGGGAGGCGCGGTACGGCCCGCGATGAAGCCGGCCATCGGCTTGCTTCGGCCACGCTTGGCCTCGTCGATCAGGAATTGCGCGGCCTGCTCCTCGGCATCGCCGCCGATCTCGCCGATCATGATGATCGACTGCGTCGCCTCGTCGGCCAGGAACAGTTCGAGCACGTCGATGAAGTTGGTGCCGTTGACCGGATCGCCGCCGATGCCGACCGCGGTGGTCTGGCCGAGGCCCGCGTTCGAGGTCTGGAACACCGCCTCATAGGTCAGCGTGCCCGAGCGCGAGACGACGCCGACCGAACCCTGCTTGAAGATGCTGCCCGGCATGATGCCGATCTTGCACTCGCCCGGCGTCAGCACGCCCGGGCAGTTCGGCCCGATCAGCCGCGACTTGCTGCCCGACAGCGCGCGCTTGACGCGGACCATGTCGAGCACCGGAATGCCTTCGGTGATCGTCACGATCAGCGGGATCTCGGCATCGATCGCCTCGAGGATCGAATCCGCGGCGAAGGGCGGCGGCACGTAGATCACCGACGCGTCCGCACCGGTCTTCGACTTGGCTTCGGCGACGGTGTTGTACACCGGCAGGCCGAGATGCTCGGTGCCGCCCTTGCCCGGCGTCACGCCGCCGACCATCTGCGTGCCATATTCCAGCGCCGCCTTGGTATGGAAGCTGCCGGTTTCGCCGGTCATCCCTTGCGTGATGACCTTGGTGTTCTTGTTGACGAGGATGCTCATTGGATCTCCAGTCCTGTCCACCCCGGCGCAGGCCGGGGTCCAGTTGGGAAGGCGGTCAGGGTAGTGCGATCCGGTCGTACAGGTCGTCCCAGTTCGGGTTCAAACCTTCGATCTCACGCAGTTTCCAAGCTCGCTTCCATTGTTTCATCTGCAGCTCGCGCTGCCGGGCGACTTCCAGGCTACCGCAGACCTCATACCAGACGAGGAGGTGGCAACCATATGTCTTCGTGAACCCATCGACCACGGCGTTGCGATGTTCCCACACCCGCTTCGCCAGATTAAGCGCCGATCCGATATAGAGGGTGCCGTTACGGCCGCTCGCCATGATGTAGACGGAAGCGGACTGGTCCAACACGAAGCCCTCGCAACTGGACCCCGGCCTTCGCCGGGGTGGGTTTCACAGTCCTCAATTCAGCGAGCTGTCGATCCCCTTGCACGCCTCGAGCAGTTCCTTGACCGCATCGACCGAGACGGTGAGGTTCGCCTTCGCCTCGTCGTCGAGCGCGATCTCGACGATCTGCTCGACGCCGCCGGCACCGATCACCACCGGCACGCCGACGTACAGGTCGTTCACGCCATACTGGCCATCGACATAGGCTGCTGCGGGCAGGACGCGCTTCTGGTCGTACAGATACGCTTCCGCCATCGCGATGCCGCTGGTCGCGGGCGCATAATAGGCCGAGCCGGTTTTGAGCAGGCCGACGATCTCGCCACCGCCACCGCGCGTGCGCTTGACGATCGCGTCGATCTTCTCCTGCGTCGAGCGGCCCATCTTGATGAGGTCGGGAACCGGGATGCCCGAGACGGTCGAATAGCTGATGACCGGCACCATCGTGTCGCCGTGGCCGCCGAGCACGAAGCTGGTGACGTCCTTGACCGAAACCTGGAACTCGTCGGCGAGGAAGTGGCTGAAGCGCGCGCTGTCGAGCACGCCGGCCATGCCGACGACCTTGTTGTGCGGCAGGCCGGAGAATTCGCGCAGCGCCCAGACCATCGCGTCGAGCGGGTTGGTGATGCAGATCACGAAGGCGTCGGGGGCGTTCGCCTTGATGCCCTCGCCCACCGCCTTCATCACCTTGAGGTTGATGCCGAGCAGGTCGTCGCGGCTCATGCCGGGCTTGCGCGCGACACCGGCGGTGACGATGATGACGTCGGCACCGGCGATATCGGCATAATCGTTCGAACCGGTGATCGTCGCGTCGAAGCCTTCGACCGGGCCGCACTGCGACAGGTCGAGCGCCTTGCCCTGCGGCACGCCTTCGACGACGTCGAACAGGACGATGTCGCCCAGGCCCTTCAACGCCGCGAGGTGCGCGAGCGTGCCGCCGATGTTACCGGCGCCGATCAGCGCGATCTTCTTGCGAGCCATCCAATCCATCTCCGTTACAGGCAGGTCGTGATTGGCCACGCCGGTTACGCCCCTTTTCGGCGCGCGGCAACCGCTAAACGGTGAGGATTAAGACTTTATATGATAATGGTTCGCAGGTGCATTAAGCCGTGCCATGCCCTTGCGCTAGATAGTCCTCGGAGCGCATTTCCTCCAGCCGGCTGACGGTGCGCTGGAACTCGAAGCGGCCGTCGCCCTCCGGGTAGAGCGCGTCGGGCTCGGCATCGGCGGCGGCGAGCAGCTTGACCTTATGCTCGTACAGCGCATCGATCAGCGCGACGAAGCGCGCCGCCTCGTTGCGGTTCTCGGGACCGAGTTTCGGTATGCCGACGAGGATCACGGTGTGATAGCGGCGCGCCACCGCAAGATAGTCCGCCGCCCCCCGCGCCTCGCCGCACAGCTTCCTGAACGAGAAGACGGCGACGCCCTTCAGCGTCTTGGGGACATGGAGCGTGCGGCCCTGCACCACCAAGTCCTCCGCCGGGATCGGCTCGGTCACCTCGTGATCGGTCAGGCGGAAGAAGGCGGCGGACAGGTCCTTGGTCGCCTCGGGGCCGTTGGGGACGAGCCAGGTGTTCTGCTGGCCCAGCCGGTCGCGGCGATAGTCGATCGGGCCGTTCAGCGTCACCACGTCGAGCCGGCTCTCGATCAGTGCGATGAAGGGCAGGAAATGCTCGCGGTTGAGGCCGTTCTTGTAGAGATCGGCCGGCGCGCGGTTCGAGGTGGTGACCATCGTCACCCCCGCCTCCAGCAGCGCGGTGAACAGCCGGCTGAGGATCATCGCGTCGGGAGAGTTGGTGACCATCATCTCGTCGAACGCGAGCAGCCGCGTTTCCTCGGCGAGTGCCGCGGCGACCGGGGCGATCGGATCACCCGCCTCCTTGCGCCGTTCGATCGCGATCCGGCCGTGAACCTCGATCATGAATTCGCTGAAATGGACGCGACGCTTCTTCGCGACGGCGACGTTGGCGAAGAACAGGTCCATCATCATCGACTTGCCGCGCCCGACGTCGCCGAACATGTAGACACCGCGCGGGGGCATGCCGCCGCGGCGGGTCAGGCGGGCAAGCAGGCCGGTCTTCCTCGGCGCTTCGAGCTGGGCGGCGAGCGCGTCGAGGCGGATCGCGGCGGCACGCTGTTCGGGGTCGGTGCGCAGTTCGCCCGCGGCGACGAGCGCGTCATAGGCGTTGAGGACTTTGGTCATTCGTACTCCTGCGAACGCAAGGGCGTTCGTGGCGGTAACAGACGCATTGCCCTCACCCTCACCCAGCGCCGCCTTCGGCGTCTATCCCTCTCCCGCCGGGAGAGGGATGAGGTCGCGAAGCGACCGATGGGTGAGGTTGAGAGCGATCGGTCGGTGGATCAGCCCCGCTCGGTCACCTTGCGCAGCGTGGCCGTAAAGCTCGCGATCGTCGGCGACCCGTCCTGCACCACCAGCCCGCGCAGGAACAGCATGCGGCCCGTCTCGCGCAACAGCTCGATCCGTGCCTCCAGCGGCTCGCCGATCGCGCCGCCGCCGATGAACTGCGCCGACAGGTCGAGCGTCACCGCGCCCCCTGCCCCGATCACGCCGAAGCCGCGCGCCGCGGCGAACAGCGCGACGTCCATGAAGCCGAGCAGCGCGCCGCCATGGACCTGATTGCGCATGTTGGAATGATCGTGCCGCGGCATCATCCGCACGCGGGCGATGTCACCCTCGACGCGGACGTGCAGCGGTTCGATGAACGCATTGTAGCGCGTGGCATCGCGAACCTGCCAGCGTTTCCACCCCGGCAGGTCGGAATCGTCCTCATAACTGAAGACCGGGGAAGGCTGGTCCGTCACGCGCCGTTACAGGATACGCTCGGCTTCCATCTTCTTGACCTCGGCGATCGCCTTGGCCGGGTTGAGGCCCTTGGGACAGGTGTTCGCGCAGTTCATGATCGTGTGGCAGCGATACAGGCGGAACGGATCCTCCAGATCGTCGAGCCGCTCGCCGGTCATCTCGTCGCGGCTGTCGGCGAGCCAGCGATACGCCTGGAGCAGGATCGCCGGTCCCAGGAACTTGTCCGCATTCCACCAATAGCTGGGGCACGATGTCGAGCAGCACGCGCAGAGGATGCACTCGTACAGGCCGTCGAGCTTGGCGCGGTCCTCCGGCGACTGCAGCCGCTCCTTGCCCGACGGCGGCGGGCTGACCGTCTGCATCCACGGCTTGATCGAGCTGTACTGCGCGTAGAAATGCGTGAAATCGGGGACCAGATCCTTGATGACGTCCATCGCCGGCAGCGGCGTGATCTTCACCTCGCCCTTCACGTCCTCGATCGCGGTGGTGCAGGCAAGGCCGTTGCGCCCGTCGATGTTCATCGAGCACGACCCGCAGATGCCCTCGCGGCACGAGCGGCGGAAGGTGAGCGAGCTGTCCTGCTCCGCCTTCATCTTGATGAGCGCGTCGAGTACCATCGGCCCGCATTCGTCGAGGTTGATCTCGAACGTGTCGTAGCGCGGGTTTTCGGCGGTATCGGGGTCGTAGCGATAGACCTTGAAGGTCTTGATCCGCTTGGCGTCCCCGGTCGCCTTGTGGACCTTGCCCTTCGCCTTGACCTTGCTGTTCTTGGGCAGGGTGAACTCGGCCATCGCCGCAACGCTCCTAATCAATGCTGCGCCTGCGGCTATGCCTTTCGCCGGGCGAGTGCAACCCCCGCGTGCATCAGATCACGTCGAGCACCAATCCGCGGGCGAGCGCCTCCTCCGCCTCGATATACCAGTTGGTCGGCGCCTTGCTGCGCAATTCCTCGAACGTCACCGACGAACCGCGCACGATATCGCGGAAGCCCTCCTCCTGGATCTTCACCGATTCCTCGATCTCATGCAGCTTGGCCTTGAGCACCGCGGGCAGCGTAGTGAGCGGGCCGGACAGCTGGACGCTGCTCGTCATCAGCCGCTCGTGCAGCATCAGCCGCGTGCCGCGGGTCAGGAAGCGCTTCTCGACGGGGAACGCCGCCATGAAAGTGGCGCCAGCGGAATAGACCGCGACCTTGCCGAGGAACAGCGTCTCGCGGCCGGTGTAGTTGCGCAGCAGGCGGATGTCGTCGCCCATCGCGCGGCCCATCTCCGGGTCGCCGCCCAGCGTCGTGATCGACACGACGAGCGGCCCGTCCTGCGGCGCGCCCGCCAGCTGCGTCTTGAAGCGCGCGTACATCATGTCGTCGACGGCGCCGTGCAGCTGGATATGCGGGAGCGCGAGCAACGGATATTTGCTGGCGATGTTGGCGGCATGAAGATCGGTCATGGCGCGGCGAACCTTCCGCGGCGCAGCAAGTTCCCCCGCCACGCACCAAAGCCGTCGGGAACCGCCGCCGGACCTGGCGCGCTTGGCATGTCCCGCGACCGGAGACGATGCCGCCATGACGCCTGCGCTCAAGCCCCTTTCGCAACAGGTGATCGTCATCACCGGCGCCAGTTCGGGGATCGGCCTCGCCACCGCGCGCCGCGCCGCCACCAGGGGCGCGCGCGTGCTGCTGGTGTCGCGCGACGAGGCGGGGTTGCGCGGGATCGTCGCCGACATCACCGCCGCGGGGGGTATCGCCGATGCCTATGCCGCCGACGTCGGCGACGCCGATGCGGTGGTTGCCGCCGCGGCGCATGCGCGGCAGCGGTTCGGGCGGATCGACACCTGGGTCAACGATGCCGGCACCGCGATCTACGGCAAGCTGGTCGACGTCCCCGACGACGAGCATCGCCAGCTGTTCCAGACCAATTATTTCGGGGTGGTGCACGGCTGCCTCGCCGCGATCCCGCATCTGCGCGACAGCGGCGGCGCGCTCATCACCGTCGGCTCGGTCGCGTCCGACATGCCGAGCCCGCTGATGGGCGCCTATGCCGCGACCAAGCACGCGACGAAGGCCTATATCGATACGCTGCGCATGGAGCTGGCCGCGGACGACGTGCCGGTGACGGTGACGCTGGTGAAGCCGTCGGGCATCGACACGCCGATCGCCCAACACGCCGCGAACCACGAACCGGGCGAAGCGCAGATCCCGCCGCCCGCCTACGATCCCGAACTGGTCGCCGACGCGATCCTGTTCTGCGCGACGCATCGCAAGCGCGACATCACCGTCGGCGGCGCGGGCCGCGCGCAGGCGCTGTTCGCAGCGCATTTCCCGGGCCTGTTCGACCGGCTCGCCCCCAAGGCGGCGGTCGCCTTCGTCGATCCGGCGAAGGAACAGCCGCGGCCGAGCAACCTGTTCGCCAGCGCCCGCACCGGAGAGGTCCGGTCGGGCGAGCATCCCGCCGCGCGGCGCACCAGCATCTACACCGCCGCCGTGCTGCATTCCGTCATCGCGACGACCGTTGCCGCGGCATTCGCGGCGGGCATCGGCGCCTTTTTTTACGGGCGCAGCGAACGCGCCTGATCGATCACAGCGAAAGGAGCCTGCGACATGGCCGAAGACCGCGTCACCATCGACACCGCCACCCTGTTCGACAATGTCGACGAACGCCAGATCGAGTTCACCGGCGAAGCCAGTGGCGAACGCTATGCCTTCGCGCTGCGCTACGATGTGCTGGAGGCGCTGGCGGGGAGCATGTCGATCGACCCGCTGCCGCTGTTCCGCCAGCATCAGGCGCGCGTCCAGACGCTCGCCGCCGACGCGCTCGCCCGCGATCCCGACCAGGAGCTGATCGTCATCAGCGAGAACGACCTCGCATGAGCAGCATCGACTGGAGCATGAGCGCCGCGCTCGCCAACGTGACGCGCGGCGGCAACGAGGTGCCCGAGGTGACCAACCTCGGCGACGCGGTGCGCGCGTGGCTGGCGCTCGACAACGGGTTGCAGAACGAGGCCGTGCTGCGCCCCGAGCACGCCGTGGTGGTGGACGGCGAGACGGTGACGGCGTTCGAGGGCCAGGCGATCCGGGGGTTGGCGGAGCGGCTGGGCTGATCGATCAGCGACCGACGTGGGGCGCGCTGGCCGGCTGCCCCACTTCCCTCGTCACCCCGGACTTGCTCCGGGGTCCACCGATCCGCAAGCGCGACGCTCCCGATGCGAGCGACACGCCTCGCCGCAGAGTGGACCCCGGAACAAGTCCGGGGTGACGGAGGAGTTTGGAAGCAGCGTCGTAACACCCACGACGCTGCTCTCCTCCATAGCCTTTTCTTCCCATCCAAACCGGAAAGATTACGCCGCCCGGAACATCTCCGGCGGCAGCGCCATCAGGCTCTCCGCACCGCCCTCGATCTTCCGCCGCAGCGCGCCCGCGTCCGGCACGATCCGCTCGGCGAAGAAGCGCGCGGTCACCAGCTTGGCGTCGAGGAACGCGGTATCGCCCTCTCCCGCCGCCTTCAGCTCGGCCGCCGCCTTCGCCATGCGCAGCCACATCAGGCCGGTGGCGACGATGCCCATCAGGTGCATGTACGGCACCGCGCCGGCGCCGACGTTCTCCGGGTTCTTCATGCCGTTGGCCATGAACCACATCGTCGCCGCCTGAAGCTCGCCGAGCGCCTTCTTGAGCGCGGTGGCGATCTGCGCTGTCGCCTCGACGCCCTCGGCCGCCGCGGTCTCCTCCATCACGATCTTGAAGAGCGCCTGCACCGCGCGCCCGCCCTTGGTGGCGAGCTTGCGGCCGACGAGGTCCATCGCCTGCACGCCATTGGTGCCTTCGTAGATCATCGCGATCCGGGCATCGCGGACATACTGTTCCATGCCCCATTCGGCGATATAGCCGTGGCCGCCATAGACCTGCTGCGCGTTGGTCGCGACCTCATAGCCCTTGTCGGTGCCGACGCCCTTGATGACCGGGGTCAGCAGGCCGATCAGGTCGCCCGCCATCTCGCGCTCTTCCTCGGTCCCGGCATTGTGCTCGAGATCGACCTGCAGCGCCCCCCACAGGCACAGGGCACGCAGGCCCTCCGTCCACGCCTTGGCTTCCATCAGCATGCGGCGGATGTCGGGGTGGACGAACAGCGTGTCCGCCTTCTCGCCCGGCTCCTTGGCGCCGGTCAGCGCACGGCCCTGACGACGGTCCTCGGCGTACTGGACGGCGTTCTGGTAGGCGACCTCGGCGATACCGAGCCCCTGCAGGCCGACGCCGAGCCGCGCGGCGTTCATCATGATGAACATCGCGGCGAGGCCCTTCATCTCCTCGCCGACCAGCCAGCCCTTGGCGCCGTCATAGTTCATGACGCAGGTCGAATTGGCGTGGATGCCCATCTTGTGCTCGATCGAACCGCAGGTCACCGCGTTGCGCTCACCCAGCGACCCGTCGGCGTTGACCAGCACCTTCGGCACCACGAACAGCGAAATGCCCTTCGAACTGTCGGGCGCGCCCGGCGTCTTGGCGAGCACGAGGTGGATGATATTGTCGGTCAGGTCGTGCTCGCCCGCCGAGATGAAAATCTTGGTGCCGGTGATCGCATACGACCCGTCCGCCTGCGGCTCCGCCTTGGTGCGGATCAGGCCCAGGTCGGTGCCACACTGCGGCTCCGTCAGGTTCATCGTGCCGCCCCATTCGCCCGACACCATCTTCGGCACGTACATCTGCTGCTGCTCGGGCGACCCCTTGGCGATCAGCGCGGCGATCGCGCCATGCGTCAGGCCGGGGTACATGGCGAACGCCATGTTCGACGAGATCATATATTCCTGGAAGGCGATCGACACGACGTGCGGCATGCCCTGCCCGCCGTACTCGGGCGCATTGCCCAGCGTCGCCCAGCCGCTCTCGACATAACGGTCGTAGGCGTCCTTGAAGCCCTTGGGCGTGGTGACGCTGCCGTCCTCATGCCGCGTGCAGCCTTCCTGATCGCCCGACAGGTTGAGCGGAAACAGCACGTCGGCGACGAAACGGCCGCCTTCCTCCAGCACCGCTTCGACCACGTCGGGGGTCGCGGCGTCGAACCCGGGCAGGTTCGCATATTTTTGCAGGCCGACGACATGCTCCAGGATGAAGCGCGTGTCGCGGACGGGGGGCGTATATTGGGGCATCGGGTTATCCCTAAAAGATCAGGCGTGTGGGTCGGCGGTGTGGACGGCCTCGACGGCCCCCACGAACTCGTGAAGTTCGGCGATGGCGGCGTCGATGTCCTGCTTCTGCCGTTCGAGCAGCGCGATGCGCGCGCGGCAGCGGTCGATCGACACCTGCCGCTGCACGCGGCGCCCGTCGCCCAGATCGTACAGGTCGATCATCTCGCGGATCTCGCCCAGCGAGAATCCGACGCGCTTGCCGCGCAGGATCCACGCCAGCCGAGCACGGTCTCGATGCGAATAGATGCGTTGCGTGCCGCGGCGTTCGGGCGCGATCAGCCCCTCGTCCTCGTAGAAGCGCAGCGCACGCGCGGTGACGCCGAACTCGTCGGACAGGTCGGAAATGGTGAAGGCGTCGCGATCGTGGCGATGTTCGATCACGGCGTAAGCGGGTGTCGAGGCCATGTGCGTCAGTTACGTCACGTTTACGTCAACGTCAACCTACCTCGCCGTCCCACAAAGCAATTTCCCCGCCGGTGTGCGCAGCGTTTCCGCCTCGGACGTCGAGGGGCTGAGATGCTCGACGGTCAGCGCCGCGAGCGAGGCGCGCCCGGTGCACAGCCGGTCGCACGCCGCCGGCAGCTCGGCCGGAAACACGATTCGCTCGCCATCGAACGCCGCGTCGAAGCGGCACGCGCCGAAATCGACCGCGACGCTCGCCCCGCGACGCTGCGCGGTGCCGGCGGCGGCGCAGCCCTGCCCCTCGCCATAATCGATCAGCGCCCCGATGCGCAGCCGGTCGCCCTCCCCCGGCACGACGCACAGCCGATCGGTATCGCGCGCCCATGACCCGACGACGCTCGCCTTGGCAGGATCGCCGACCAGCCCCACTTGCACCGCCGCCGCCTCCAGCCGCGCGCCGGGCGTATCGGCGGCAGGCTGGCGTTGCGGCGATCCGCAACCCGCGAGCAGCACCACCACCGCGAGCGGCGCCCTCATGCGATCCGCTGCAACCGGTCGCCCTCGACCTTGCGATAGAAACAGCTCGCCGCGCCGGTATGGCACGCCGGCCCGGCGGGATCGGCGATCACCCACAGCGCGTCCTGATCGCAGTCGATGCGCAGTTCGACGACGCGCAGCACGTTGCCACTGGTCTCCCCCTTCTTCCACAACCGCCCGCGGCTGCGCGACCAGAAGGTCGCCTCGCCGCTCGCCTGCGTCAGGGCCAGCGCCTCGGCATTCATATGCGCGACCATCAACAGCGCGCCTTTGCGGTCGGTGACGACCGCGGTGATAAGGCCAGCGGCATCGTATTTTGGGTGGAGGACAAGCTCGGTTTCGCGAGGATCGGGCATGAGGGGGGTCCTACACGTCCCACACCCCATTCGTCATCCCCGCGAACTCCCCTCCCGTTTGCCCTGGTGAGCAGGTCGTCGAGGCCCCCGGCCTCGACTGAATCGTCCGGGGGACGTTTCACCTGCTCACTGTCGAGTGGCAGGTAAGACTCATCGTACTTCGACAGGCTCAGCACGAACGGTGTGCTAAAACGTCGCGTCGCTCGTCTCCATCTGCCGAGTTAACAGACCAATGGCATGATTTCCCGCGAGCAGGCCACGACGCTCATATCGATGGGCCCTGACCTTAATACTGTAGTCAATTAAGTGCCTGTCTTCTCATCGCACAATTTTAGATCGTTATTCTTTTCAAAATGAACGGGTGGCGGGCCATCCACTTTCCCCACGAAACACCATCCCTTCATATCGATGTCGTGTCTATTCATTGGTAATGAAGTAATTTTGTTATGAGTAAGATCGATCATTATATCTGCCCCCGCCCCTAAAACTAACAGCCCCCTGTCGTCATGATCGATATAAAAGCGAGCCTGCTGTGCCGGACCCCAGTCCTCCCACATGGGATACTTTCGCTCAATTTGCCTTGATGAAACAACCAAGGAGTATTTTCCGTCGGAAAGTCCTGGCGTAGCAATTTGCCATTTTATCTGAGCATCGCTTTCCTGTAATGGAATGCGAATCTCTCTTGGACTTTCTGAGCAAGACATCACCATGCTCAGCATAAGTAGCTGAGCCGGGCACATTGACAGCGCCATGAAAGATATCTGATTTTTCATAGCCGACTTTCGTTGCAACTACCGGGGTCGTCTAGAGGCTCTCCATAGCTTACATCATGCACGGCGTCGATACCGCTGAAATGGGTTCAGCGAAAACCTATGACTACGTGGTTACCGTACGTGTAGGTTGCTGCGACAAACCCATCGGCGAGGTCGACGAAATTTGTTGAATGCCCTTCCAAAATTAGTGGCTTGAATGTGGCATCGAGATCACGGTTCAATACGTGCAGGGAACTTCCGATGTTGTAAGATTCCATCGCAAGTAAGGCTAGGTCGAGGCTTTTTTGATTTGTAGATGGAGCGGTCATTGGTCTATCTCCTCATCGCATATATGAAAAAAGGAAGATGTTCGGCCGAGGCTGCGCGGTCGTCTATTCTATCCGAGAAGTCCAGCTTACCCTTCATCAACGGTAGAATCCTTTTTAGATCTTCTGTAACCGGATGATCCGTCATTTGAAGGGTCGCGTCGAGAAAGCGAATTCTGTTAGACCTATCAAAGTATACGCGATCTGCGTCGATCAATGAAAGTTTGCGGGGATCGCCGGATCCATTTGATTCCGAGAAGGTAAAGCAGAACAGCGCCTTGCGAGCCTTGTGATCGGACGTCCATCCGACGATGGGTCGTCCGTTTCCTTCGCAAACAAGTTTGCCAGGAATGTCTCTGATGGTTGAAATTGACCTGAGTAATTCCACTTCGTCCCGGCCCTTATATGGCGAGATATCCGCAAATAGAACTCGAGGCAGATTACCTGCGCCGAGCGTCGGATTTCGAAAGGAGGTCGAACTCCTGCCGGGCGGTGAGCTGTGAAGCATTGCGAATATGTAATGGTTGGGGCCGATTTCGATGGGGATGGCATCGCCATGAAAGGCACCTTCATAGCGACTTACCAGCGGTATCATGGGCCGTGAGACGGAAGCGGACCAAACGGCGCTTCCTGTACGTGGCTTGCCGTCCACCAACAACGACACCGTCACGCGATAGTTGGCTGTCGCCCGGTTGTTTGAAAGCGCGCACGCCGTCGTTGCGACCGTCAGGCCGAGACATGCGCCCATCAGGTTTCGTCGTATGGACATAGCGGTCCTCTTTTGATCACTGTGCTGGATTCGACATGCGGCGCCGTAGAGGTCGGCGATCAACGATTGGATGGAGCGGTCATGGGTCTATCTCCTCATCGCATATATGAAAAAAGGAAGATGTTCGGCCGAAGCTGCGCGGTCGTCTATTCTATCCGAGAAGTCCAGCTTACCCTTCATCAACGGTAGAATCCTTTTTAGATCTTCTGTAACTGGATGATCTGTCATTTGAACGGTCGCGTCGAGAAAGTGAATTCTGTTAGACCTATCAAAGTATACGCGATCTGCATCGATCAATGAAAGTTTGCGGGGATCGCCGGATCCATTTGATTCCGAGAAGGTAAAGCAAAATAAGGCCTTGCGAGCCTTGTGATCTGACGTCCATCCGACGATGGGGCGTCCGTTTCCTTCGCAAACAAGTTTACCGGGAATGTCTCTGATGGTTGAAATTGACCTGAGTAATTCTACTTCGTCACGTCCTTTATAGGGTGCGATATCTGAAAATAGAACGCGAGGCAGACTACCTGCGCCGAGCGTCGGACTTTGAAAGGCGAGCGAACTCCGACCGGGCAGCGAGTCTAGAAGCATTGCGAATATGTAATGGTTGGGGCCGATTTCGATGGGGATGGCATCGCCATGAAAAGCACCTTCATAGCGACTTACCAGCGGTATCGTGGGTCGCCATACGGAAGCGGACCAAACGGCGCTTCCTGTACGTGGCTTGCCGTCCACCAACAACGACACCGTCACGCGATAGTTGGCGGTCGCTCGGTTGTTCGAAAGCGCGCACGCCGCCGCTACGACCGTCAGGCCGAGACATGCGGCCATCAGGATTCCTCGTATGGACATAGCGCCCCCCTTTTGACGACTGTGCTGGATTCGACATGCGGTGCTGCAGAGGTCGGCGATCAGCGATTGCGGCATATTTTCCGGAGTTCTTCCATGGCGGCGGGCCCTCTGATCAGCGGGCGGATCCGCCGACGTGAAAGATCGGAATCTGCGGCTTGAAACGCCGCGTGGATTTCAGCTGGGCCGCAATGTGGAGGGAGGCACAAACCGACGCCCGCCTTTGACAGGGCACTGCATGCGATGTCCTTCTCCAGATCGGTCGGCAGGATGATCTGTGGGATGCCATGAAGAAGTGCGTGGCTCGCCGCCCCCGTTCCGCCGTGGTGGACGAACACGCGCGTGGTGGCCATGAGGCCGGACAGATCGAGAGGAGCATCGGAGACGGAATGGATCCGGCTCCCTCGATGACTTTACCCCCGCAGTACGCTTCGACTTTGACGGTTGAAGATTTGAATGCCGCGATGACTGCTTTCACAGCTGGGTGATCGGCCGGCAGGTAGATCCTCACAGCCTTTAGGCCTGTTATCTGGAAATGACGCATGCGTAGCGCAGCCTCACCCCACCGCTCGCTTCGCCTCCGGCTCATGCGCATGCACCCGCGCCAGCGCCTCGCCCTCCAGCTTCGCCAGTTCGCCCAGCGTCTGGTCGAGCGCGTCGCGTTGCGCCTCCAGTTCGTCGATCCGCATCCGCACGCGTTCGGCGAGCGCGCGCATCTGTTCCAGATGCTGCGGATCGGCGTCGTACAGATCGAGGAACTCGGCGATATCGGTCAGCGAGAAACCCAGCCGTTTGCCGCGCAGGATCAGCTGCATCCGCGCGATCTCGCGCCGGCGATAGACGCGCGTCGTGCCGATCCGGCACGGCTCGATCAGCCCCTTGTCCTCGTAGAAGCGCAGCGTCCTGGGCGTGATGCCGAGCATGTCGGCCACCTCCTGGATTCCCTGCAGTTCCCCCCTGTCTTCCCCGGCCCCGTTCATCACCCTCTCCCGCCGCGGCTTAGCGCGCGGCTTTGCGCAGTTCCTCCTCGACCAGTTCCTTCTTGGAAAGCTTGCCGATCAAGGTCTTGGGGAGAGTGTCGCGGATTTCGACCTCGCGGGGAAGCTCGATCTTGCTGATCTTGTCGCGCAGGAAGTCACGCAGCACGGTGCCGGTCACCGCGGGGTCGTTGACCACGACGAACGCCTTGGGCGCCTGGCCGCGATGCGCGTCGGGGACGCCGATCGCCACCGCCTCGACCACCGCGGGGTGCTCGTACAGCGCCTCCTCGATCACGCGCGGATAGACGTTGTAGCCGCCGCACAGGATCATGTCCTTGATCCGGTCGACGATGAACAGATAGCCGTCCGCGTCGAGATAGCCGACGTCGCCGGTGCGCAGCGCGCCGTCCGCGAACGCCGCCTCGGTCTCGGCGGGCTTGTGCCAATATCCCGCCATCACCTGCGGCCCGCGCGCGCAGATCTCGCCCTTCTCCCCCGCCGGCACGATCCGGCTCGGATCCTCGCGGTCGCGGATCTCGATCGTCGTGCCGGGAAACGGCAGCCCCGCCGAGCCTTCCTTGTTGACCCCTTCGAACGGGTTGCAGGTGATGATCGGCGACGCCTCCGACAGGCCATAGCCCTCGACCAGCTTGGCACCCGCATTCGCCTCGAACGCATGGCGCACCTCGGCGGGCAGCGGCGCACCGCCCGAGATGCACACCTTGATCGTCGACAGGTCGGGCCGCTCGTCGGGCCCGAGATTGGCGAGCGCGTTGTAGATCGTCGGGACCGCGGGGAAATAGGTCGGCCGGGTGCGCTTCAGCGTGGCGAGCAACTGCGTCAGCTCGAAGCGCGGGAGCAGGATCATCTCCGCTCCGACAAGAGTCGAGAAGGTCAGCACGTTGGTCAGCGCGAAGACGTGGAACAGCGGCAGCACGCCGAGCACGCGATCCTGATCCGGGGTCTCGCCGCCGACATGGATCAGCATCGCATCGGTATTGGCGACGATATTGGCATGGGACAGCATCGCCGCCTTGGGCACGCCGGTGGTGCCGCCGGTATATTGCAGCACCGCGACCTCGTCCGGCGCGACCGGCACCGGGGTCGGCGAGCGCCGCAGCTTCATGAAGTCGGCGAAATAGAGATGCTGCGGCGTGGCGCGCGCGCGGCCGATCTCCTTGCGCTTGAAGAGCCTGTAGCCGAACCGCTTGAGCGCGGGCAGCACGTCGGCGATCGGGCAGCTGACGACGTGGCGGATGCCCGTCTCGCCCGCGACCTTGAGCACGCGCGCCTGGATCTCCGCGACGTCGGCGGTGACGATGATCTCCGCGCCCGAATCGGCGATCAGATGCGTCAGCTCGCGCTCGACGTAGAGCGGGTTGACGTTGACGACGATGCCGCCCGCCTTCAGCGTCGCATAGAACAGGATCGGATAATACGGCGTGTTGGGCAGGCAGAGCGCGACGCGCGTGCCCTTCACCACGCCCAGCGCCTGCAATCCCGCCGCGGCACGATCGACCGCCACCCCCAGTTCGCTCCAGGACGTGATCCGTCCCATGAAGTCGATCGCCGCGCGGTCTGGAAAGCGGGCCACCGATCGGTCGAGCAGGTCGCCGAGCAGGCGCGGATGGCTCGGCAACGGCAGACCCTGCTTGATCGCCAGCGGCGCATGCACGCCCGTGTCGATGTTGGCGGTGTCGCTCATCCGTGCTTCCTCTCGAACTCTCGTCATCAAGCATATTGTCGGCTTATGCCACTTGACGTAATGGGAAGGTATCGCACCTATACGGCATCCCGCAAGTGCGGATGCGTGAAGTTAGAGAGGATTTCATGACCAACGTCGTCATCGCCGGATACGCGCGCTCGCCCTTCCACCTCGCCGGCAAGGGCGCGCTCGCCCGCGTCCGCCCCGACGATCTCGCCGCGCAGACGATCCGCGGGCTGATCGAGAAGACCGGCGTCGATGCGGCGCAAATCGAGGACATCATCCTCGGCTGCGCCTTCCCGGAAGGGGAACAGGGCCTCAACGTCGCCCGCCTCATCGGGTTGCTCGCCGACCTGCCGCTGTCGGTCGGCGGCATGACGGTCAACCGCTTCTGCGGATCGTCGATGAGCGCGATCCATATCGCGATGGGCCAGATCCAGATCGGCGCGGGCGAGGCGTTCATCTGCGCGGGCCTCGAATCGATGAGCCGCATCCCGATGGGCGGCTACAACCCCCTGCCCAACCCGGCGCTCGCCAAGGCGAACCCGGGCGCATACATGGGCATGGGCGAGACGGCGGAGAACGTCGCGACCAAATACCAGATCACGCGCGGCGAGCAGGATGCCTTCGCGGTGACCAGCCAGCAGAAGGCCGCCGCCGCCCGCGCCGATGGTCGCCTGACCGACGAGATCGTCCCGATCACCACCAAGGCCGGCACGGTCAGCGAGGACGGCACGATCCGTCCCGACACCACCGTCGAAGCGCTCGGCAACCTCAAGCCCGCGTTCAGCCAGGAGGGATCGGTGACTGCCGGCACCTCGTCGCCGCTGACCGACGGCGCCTCGGCGGTGCTCGTCACCTCCGAGGAGTTCGCGCAGAAGCACGGCCTCAAGATCCTCGCCCGCATCAAGGCGGTGGGCGTGTCGGGGATCGAGCCCGAGACGATGGGCCTTGGGCCGATCAGCGCGTCGCAGAAGGCGCTGGCGCGCGCCGGCGTCTCGGTCGCCGACCTCGACGTGGTCGAGATCAACGAAGCCTTCGCCAGCCAGGCGATCGCCTGCATCCGCGACCTCGGCCTGAAGCCGGAGACGATCAACCTCGATGGCGGCGCGATCGCGATCGGTCATCCGCTCGGCGCGACGGGCGCGCGCATCGTCGGCAAGGCCGCGGCGCTGCTCGAGCGTGAGGGCGGCCGCTATGCGCTGGCGACCCAGTGTATCGGCGGTGGCCAGGGTATCGCCACGGTGCTGGAGCGCGTATAACATGAGCGACGCAATCAAGAAGGTGTGCGTGATCGGTGCCGGCGTGATGGGCGCCGGCATCGCCGCACAGGTCGCCAACGCCGGTATCCCCGTGCTGCTGCTCGACATCGTGCCCCGTGAGGGCGACGATCGCGATGCGGTCGCCAAGGGCGCGGTGGCGAAGATGCTCAAGACCGATCCCGCGCCCTTCATGTCGAAGGGTGCGGCGAAGCTGGTCGAGACGGGCAATATCGACGATCATCTCGGTCGCGTCGCCGAATGCGACTGGATCGTCGAGGCGATCGTCGAGCGGCTCGATATCAAGCAGGCGCTCTACGCCAAGCTGGAGGCATTGAAGCGTCCCGGCACGGCGGTGTCGTCGAACACCTCGACGATTCCCTTGGGCCATCTGGTCGAGGGGCGCTCGGACCAGTTCAAGGCCGATTTCCTCATCACCCACTTCTTCAATCCGCCGCGCTACATGCGGCTGATCGAGATCGTCCGTGGCGCACACACCGACGCCGCCGTGGCGGAGCGGGTCGAGGATTTCGTCGACCGCTTCATGGGCAAGCGCATCGTCCGCGCCAAGGATACGCCGGGCTTCATCGCCAACCGCATCGGCACCTATTGGCTCGCCGTCGCGATCAACGCGGCGATGGATCAGGGGCTGACCGTCGAAGAGGCCGACCAGATCGGCGGCCGGCCGATGGGCGTGCCGAAGACGGGTATCTTCGGCCTCGTCGATCTCGTCGGCGTCGACCTGATGCCGTTGCTGTCGAAAAGCCTGTCGTCGACCCTGCCGCAGGGCGATCCCTATTTCGACACCGTGCGGCCAATGCCGCTCGTCGACAGGATGATCGCCGAGGGCTTCACCGGCCGCAAGGGCAAGGGCGGCTTCTACCGCTTCGACAAGGCGACCAGGACCAAGCTCGCGCTCGACCTCGCCACCGGCGACTATCGCGAAGGGATCAAGCCCGCCGCGCTGCCGCCCAAGGCGGAAAAGGACCTCGCCGCGCTGATCGCGGTGCCGGGCAAGGTCGGCGATTACGCCTGGGAGATCCTCGGCAAGACGCTCGCCTATGCCGCGATGCTGGTTGGCGAAGCCGCCGACGACGTCGTGGCGATCGATGACGCGATGAAGCTCGGCTACAATTGGAAGTTCGGGCCGTTCGAGCTGATCGACAAGATCGGCGCCGCCACATTCGCCGCGCGTCTGCGCGACGAGGGCCGCAGCGTACCCGCGATCCTCGACACGGCGGGCGATCGTCCCTTCTACCGCGTCGTCGATGGCAAGCGCCAGTTCCTCACGCTCGCGGGCGAGTATCTGGATGTCGTGCGCGGCGAGGGCGTCGTGCTGCTCGAGGATATCAAGCTCGGTGCCGAGCCGATCGTCAGCAACGCCTCGGCGGCGCTGTGGGATATCGGCGACGGCGTCGTCGCGCTCGAATTCACCACCAAGATGAACGCGCTCGACGGCGAGATCATGGGCCTGATCCAGCAGGCGATCCCGCTGGTGCAGGATCGCTTCAAGGCGCTGGTGATCTACAACGAAGGGTCGAACTTCTCGGCGGGCGCCAACCTCGGCATGGCGATGTTCGCCGTTGCCGCGGGCATGTGGGGCGAGATCGAGAAGCTGATCGCTGGCGGGCAGCAGGCGTTGAAGGCGCTGAAATACGCCCCCTTCCCCGTCGTGTCGGCGCCCGCCGGCATGGCATTGGGCGGCGGGTGTGAGGTACTGCTCCATTCCGACGCGGTGCAGGCGCATGCGGAAAGCTACATCGGCCTCGTCGAATGCGGCGTCGGGCTGCTCCCTGGCTGGGGCGGCAATGGCGAGATGCTCGACCGCATGGCGAAAGCACCGATGATGCCGCGCGGCCCGATGCCCGCGGTCGCCAAGGCGTTCGAGACGATCTCGACCGCGCAGGTGTCCAAGTCGGCGGCGCTGGCGAAGGAGATGATGTTCCTGCGCCCGACCGACGGCATCACGATGAACCGCGACCGCCTGCTGGCCGACGCCAAGGCCAAGGCCCTGTCGCTGGTCGACGGCTATGTCGCGCCGGAGAAGCCGACCTTCCGCCTGCCCGGCGAGAGCGGCCGCGTCGGCATCGCCGGCGTCGTCGATGGTTTCCGCAAGCGGGGCATCGCGACCGAATATGACGAGGTCGTCTCGGGCCGCCTCGCCACCGTGCTGACCGGCGGCGAGGCCGATCTGGTCGATATCGTGCAGGAGGACGACCTGCTCACGCTGGAGCGCGAGGCGTTCATCGACGCGGTAAAGGACCCGCGGACGCAGGCCCGCGTCCAGCAGATGCTGACCACGGGCAAGCCGCTGCGCAACTGATGCGCGACCGGTGAATGGGGCCCCGGCATGGGCCCCACTCACCCCGTCACCCCGGACTCGTTCCGGGGTCCACCGTTCCGCCGGCGAAGCGCTCGCGCCTCGAGCCCTGCGCCTCGCCGCAGAGTGGACCCCGGAACAAGTCCGGGGTGACGGCGTATTGCTGGCAAGCGCGCCGCGGCCATGACGGATACGGCGAACGCCAGGCTTCGAGCCATCGCCAACTATGACACGACACTTGACACATCACGCCATCAGGCTAGTCGGGCCGCAAGTTGCCGTATACGGCAATGTGCTCGCGGTTAGGTAACCGTTCATCTTGGAACGGTCATGATGGCGACACCCCGTGACCGTACGCATACGGCGCGCCGTTACCGTGGACTGTTCGATGCGCGCAGCTGTTAGCGCGCATCACTCGGAGAGGAGATTTTTCATGTCGCTGCTTCTGCTCGGTGCCCTGCTCGCCGCGGCGCCCGCGCCCGCCGCCGACACCGCGATCGGCCGCTGGAAGACCGAAACCAAGAACGGCATCGTCGAAATCCAGCGCTGCGGCGCGTCGATCTGCGGTCGCCTGCTCTCGTCCGACCTGCTCCGTCAGCGTCCCGACCTGAAGGACGCCAACAACCAGAACGCCGCGCAGCGTGGGCGCCCGCTCAAGGGCCTGCTGCTCATCAGCGGCTTCACCGCCGACGGTGATGCCTGGGCCGGCGGGCAGATCTACAACCCCGACGACGGCAAGACCTACAAGGCGAAGGTCACGCCGACCGACGCCAATACGCTGAAGGTCCGCGGCTGCGTGTTCGTGCCGCTCTGCAAGACGCAGACCTGGACCCGCGTGCGCTGAACCCTCGATCCGCGTGACCCGCGCCCGCCCGTTCGCCCTCAGCCTGTCGAAGGGCATTGAGACTCATCGTATTTCGACAAGCTCGGCACGAACGGTGTGAAACCGCCCCCCCCGCCCCCTTCCCAGTAACGCTTTAGGAAAACCGCTATGTCCCTTCGCTTCAAGGCTCCCCTGCTCGCCACCGCCGTCCTCGGCTCGTTCGGCTTCGCGACCGTCGCGCACGCCCAGGCCTTTTACCTTCAGGAACAGTCGGCGCGCGGCGCCGGTCGCGCCTTCTCGGGCGAAGTGGCCGACACCGGCCCTCAGTCGCTGTGGTGGAACCCGGCGTCGATCGCCGGCATGGAGCGTGGCGAAGCCGCGATCAACGCCTCGGGCATCCTGCCCAAGGGCAAGGTCGTCAACAACGGCACGCTGATTCAGCGCACGCCCGCCGGCCAATATGCCGCCGTCGGTGGCGATCAGGTGTCGCGCAACCCGATCGACAAGGGCCTGCTGCCGTCGGGCGCGATCGCCATGCCGTTCGGCCCGGTCGCGATCGGCCTCGCGGTGACGTCGCCCTACAGCTTTACCACCGATTACGATTCGACCAGCTGGACCCGCTACAGCGCGACCCGCACCAAGCTGCAGACGATCGACATCCAGCCGTCGATCGCCATCGCGCTGACCGACTGGCTGCGCGTTGGCGGTGCCGCCAACGTCGAGCACGTCTATGCCAGCCTCGGCAATGCGCTGCCCAATTTGTCGGCGGCGCTGCCCGACGGCCGCCAGCGGCTGGAAGGCGACGGCTGGGATCTCGGCTGGAGCGCGGGCGTGCAGCTGCACAACGACTGGGCGACCGTAGGCATCAGCTACAAGTCGCGGATCGAGCATACGCTGAAGGGCGACCTGCTCGTCGAGGGCCTCGTCGGGCCGCTCGCGACGCAGAACCGCACGCTCAACGATATCGAGGCGAGCTTCTACACCCCCGCGCAGACGATCGTCGGCGCCCGCATCCGCGCCACCCCCGCGCTGACGCTCAACGGCCAGGCGGTGCGCTACAACTGGAGCAAGTTCGACGCGATCCGCCTCGGCGCGCCGCTCAACAGTGCGCTGCCGGAAAATTATCGTGACAGCTACAGTCTGGCAGGCGGCCTCGATTATGCCGTTTCGCCGCAGCTGACGCTGCGTGCGGGCGTGCAGCGCGCGACGACGCCGACGCAGGATGGCCTGCGCGACGCGCGCGTGCCGGATGCCAACCGCTGGAACTATGGCGCCGGCGGCACCTTCCAGATCACGCCGAAGTTCGGCATCGATCTGGCGGCAAACTACGTCGACTTCGAGGATACGACGATCGACCGCCGCACCGCGGCCTATGTCGGCACCGCGGCACAGACCAACATCCTGACCAACGGGCGGCTTGAGGGCGCCCATGCCGTGGTCGTCTCGGCCGGCGCGCACGTCGGTTTCTGATCCTGCGATCCGGGTTCCGTCGCGAACGGTGGAACCCGGGCCTGCCTTGCCGCGTACTCTTCCCCAAGCGTTTGCTCTGGTTGGATAAGGCGCGGTAAGCCCCGTCCAGAGCCGATCGGCGATCGGGATCGTGAAGGTCCCGGGGCTCGACAGCATCACGGGGGCTTCCTTATGAGTCAGAACGAATTCCAACTGTCCCGCCGCGGCGTGATCGCGGCCGGGACCGTCGGCGTTGCCGCGACGGCGCTGCCCGCCGAGGCCGCGACGCCGCCGCTGCAGGACCGCGCGATGACCCCGACGATGCCGGTGACGCTGAAGGTCAACGGCCGCACCAGCCGCCTCGACCTCGACACCCGCACCACGTTGCTCGACGCCCTGCGCGAACATTGGAAGCTGACCGGCACCAAGAAGGGCTGCGACCACGGCCAGTGCGGTGCCTGTACCGTGCTGGTCGATGGCCGCCGGATTAACTCGTGCCTGACGCTGGCGGTGATGCACGACGGTGACGAGATCACCACGATCGAAGGCCTCGGCAAGCCCGACGACCTGCACCCGATGCAGGCGGCTTTCATCAAGCACGACGGCTATCAGTGCGGCTATTGCACGCCGGGGCAGATCTGCTCGGCGGTGGCGGTACTCGACGAGATCAAGCGCGGCGTACCCAGCCATGTTCAGGCCGACATCACCGCGGGCGCGTCGCCGACCGCCGTCGAAATGCGCGAACGGATGAGTGGCAATATCTGCCGCTGCGGCGCCTATTCCAACATCATCGACGCGATGAGCGAAGTGGCGGGGACCAAAGCATGAAGGCCTTCACCTACGAACGCGCCGAAAGCCCCGCCGCGGCAGCGGCTGCCGTCGCCGCCAGGCCCGGCGCCAAGTTCATCGCCGGCGGCACCAACCTGCTCGACCTGATGAAGCTACAGATCGAGGAGCCCGTCCACCTCGTCGACGTCAACCGCCTCGCGCTCGACAAGATCGAGCCGACGCCCGATGGCGGCCTGCGCATCGGCGCGCTGGTGCGCAACACCGACCTCGCCGCCGACGAACGCGTCCGTCGCGACTATGGCGTGCTCACCCGAGCGATCGTCGCCGGCGCCAGCGGCCAGTTGCGCAACAAGGCCACAACAGCAGGCAATCTGCTCCAGCGCACCCGCTGCCCCTATTTCTACGACACCAACCAACCCTGCAACAAGCGCAAGCCCGGCTCGGGTTGCGCCGCGATCGGTGGTTATAGCCGCCAGCTCGGCATCATCGGCACAAGCGATGCCTGCATCGCCACCTACCCGGGCGACATGGCGGTGGCGATGCGCGTGCTCGACGCGACGGTGGAGACGGTCCAGCCCTCCGGCAGCACGCGGCACATCCCGATCGCCGACTTCCACCGCGTGTGGGGTGATACGCCGCACATCGATACAAATCTGCAGCCGGGCGAGCTCATTACTGCAGTGACGCTGCCCAAGCCCGTCGGCGGTACGCACATCTATCACAAGGTCCGCGACCGCGCTTCCTATGCCTACGCCCTCGTTTCCGTGGCGGCGATCCTGCAGCGCGACGGCAGCGGTCATGTCGCGATCGGTGGTATCGCCCCCAAGCCGTGGCGCGTCGAGGCGGCGGAAGCCGCGCTGCCGCAGGGCGCCAAGGCGGTCGCGACCCGGCTGCTCGCCGGTGCCCGCCCCCGCCCGGACAATGCCTTCAAAGTGCCCCTCGTCGAGCGCACGCTCGCCGCGGTGATCGCACAAGCGAAAGACGCAGCATGAAGTTCGACCAGCCTGCGGGCCAGAACCCGATCGACCAGTTGAAGGTCATCGGCAAGCCGACGAACCGCATCGACGGCAAGTTCAAGACGACCGGCACCGCGCCCTATGCCTATGAGCGCCACGACGCCGCGCCCGATGCGGCGTACGGTTATGTCGTCGGGGCGGGGATCGCCAAGGGGCGGATCACCGCGATGGACCTCACCGCCGCCAAGGCCGCACCCGGCGTGCTGGCGATCGTCACCGCCGATACGGCCGGACCGCTGGTGAAGGGCGATTTCAATACCGCCAAGCTGCTCGGCGGCCCGGCGATCGATCATTACCATCAGGCGGTCGCGCTGGTCGTCGCGGAGACGTTCGAACAGGCGCGTGCCGCCGCAGCGCTGATCCGTGTCGATTATGCGCGCGACAAGGGCCGCTTCGACCTCGACACCGCGCTCAAGACCGCGCCGCTGAAGGGCGACGACGACAAGGCGCCCCCAGTCCATCGCGTCGGCGATTTCGAGAAGGCGTTCGCCGCCGCACCGATCAAGCTCGACGCTTTGTACGAAACGCCCGACCAGAGCCACGCGATGATGGAGCCGCATGCCTCGATCGCGTCGTGGGCGGGCGACAAGCTGACGCTGTGGACGTCGAACCAGATGATCGCCTGGGGCAAGGGCGACGTCGCCAAGACGCTCGGCATTCCCAAGGACGATGTCCGGCTGATTTCGCCCTATATCGGCGGCGGTTTCGGCGGGAAGCTGTTCGTCCGCGCCGATGCGATCCTCGCCGCGCTGGGCGCGAAACAGGCGGGCCGGCCGGTCAAGGTGGCGCTGCAACGCCCACTGATGATCAACAATACGACGCACCGGCCGGCGACACGCCAGCGCATCCGCCTCGGCGCGGGCGAGGACGGCAAGTTGACCGCGATCGCGCATGAGAGCGGATCGGGCGATCTGCCCGGTGGTGGCCCCGAGACCGCGGTGTCGCAGACCCGGTTGCTCTATGCCGGCGCCAACCGCCTGACGTCGATGCGGCTCGCGGTGCTCGACCTGCCCGAGGGCAATGCGATGCGCGCGCCCGGCGAAGCGCCCGGGCTGATGGCGCTCGAGGTCGCGATGGACGAGATGGCGGAAAAGCTGAACATGGACCCGGTCCAGTTCCGCATCGTCAACGATACGCAGGTCGATCCCGAAAAGCCGGGCCGCAAATTCTCGCAGCGTCAGCTGGTCGAATGTCTGCGCATGGGGGCCGACAAATTCGGCTGGTCGCAGCGCAATGCGAAGCCGCGTTCCGTCCGCGACGGGCGCTGGCTGGTCGGCATGGGGGTCGCCAGCGGCTTCCGCAACAACATCACGATGAAGTCGGGCGCGCGGGTCGGCATCGACAAGAAGGGCATGGTCACCGTCGCCACCGACATGACCGATATCGGCACCGGCACCTATACGATCATTGCGCAGACCGCTGCCGAGGTGATGGGTGTGCCGCTGGAGAAGGTGAACGTGCTGCTCGGCGACAGCAGCTTCCCCGTCGCCGCCGGGTCGGGCGGCCAATGGGGCGCCAACAGCTCGACCGCGGGCGTCTATGCGGCGTGCATGAAGCTGCGCGAGGCGGTGGCGCAAAAGCTCGGCTTCAATTCCGCCGACGTCGAATTCGCCGATGGCAAGGTCCGCTCGGGCAACCGCAGCGTGCCGTTGGCGCAGGCGGCGGGCGACGCAGGCCTGTCCGCCGAGGACAGCATCGAGTTCGGCGATCTCGCCAAGAAGGAACAGCAATCGACCTTCGCCGGCCATTTCGTCGAGGTCGGCGTCGATGCCTATACCGGCGAGATTCGCATCCGCCGCATGCTCGCGGTGTGTGCGGCGGGGCGCATCCTGAACCCCAAGTCGGCGCGCAGCCAGGTGATCGGTGCGATGACGATGGGCGTCGGCGCCGCGCTGATGGAAGAGCTCGCGATCGACAAGCGCTTCGGCTTCTTCGTCAATCACGATCTCGCCAGCTACGAGGTGCCGGTGCATGCCGACATTCCGCATCAGGAGGTGATCTTCCTCGAGGAGGTCGATCCGATGTCGTCGCCGATGAAGGCGAAAGGTGTCGGCGAGCTCGGCCTGTGCGGCGTCGGCGCGGCGATCGCCAATGCGATCTACAATGCCAGCGGCGTGCGCATCCGCGAATATCCCATCACGCTCGACAAGGTCATCGCCGGCACCGCGATGGTGGCGTGATATTCTCCGACATCAGCGAAACATATTGAAAAAGAAGTGATCTTGTTCACGCGGAGGCGCGGAGGACGCAGAGATGTTGGGCTTGCTGCGTCGGTCACGTTCACCATCAGGCGATGACGATCAAAGAGCTACGCTGTCCGCGCGATACACCTCCGCGCCCTCCGCGCCCTCCGCGCCCTCCGCGTAAATCATCTTCGGTATGCGGGGCATCTTGACGTCCAAGGTCCGTCGCGCCCGGCCTCTTCGTTCTGCGTTAAGGTGTTTCGAGAGGCTCGGCACGGACAGCGGTTTGGGTATCCCGCGCCACCGTCACCTCTGCGACATGCAGCGGATAGTCGCGATCGTCCTCCGCCATCCAGACCTTGCCTGTGCGATCGGTCAGGTAGAAGCGGCAGTAGCTGCTGCGATCCCCTTCGAAGCGCAGGCATATGCGATCGGGCGTCACCCGATAGCGGCCGGCCGAATCCGGTCTGTCGTTGAAGCGCAGCGTATAGTCGTCGCCGACCGCGGCGAACCGTTCGACCGGCGGTACTGCGCCGCGACGTGTTTGCAAGCTGCCACGCACCAGCTGTTCGAGCGCCGTGCCACGGACGAGTGTCATCTGTTCCGATCCGCGGATCGGGACCGGCAGTCGTGGCGCTGCGGGGTCGGGTGCCGATGGCGAACAGGCGCCGAGCAGTGCCGCTGCGATTATGACTCGTTTGAGCGCTACGTCCTTCATAGGACAGGGCCGTAGCACGTCTATGAAGCGGAAACCCAACCATCGCTTCAGGGGAGTGCAAGGCCTCTGCCCACCTCACCCGTCATGCCGGACTTGTTCCGGCATCCACCGTGCCGCGAGCGTTTGAGCCTGTGGTCGAGTGGACCCCGGAACAAGTCCGGGGTGACGGTGGTGTGTAGCACGCTCCCTCGCCCCACCAGCGATCGATTTAATTAAGCGGAATTGTGGGGGACGAACAGCCTTCTCCACCGGCAGTTGCGTTGCCCGAACGGAACCGCGCAGCGCGCCCGAACGCTTGGATCGGCGATGACCGTACCGAACCTGTTGTGGCTCCGTCAGGACCTGCGCCTCCACGACCAGCCCGCCCTCGTCGCCGCCAGTCACGAAGGGCCGGTGATCCCGGTCTATATCCTCGACGACGACGCACCCGGGCCATGGGCGATCGGCGGCGCACAGCGGTGGTGGCTGCACCATAGCCTCGCCGCGTTGGACGTGCGCCTGAAGGCCAAGCATAGCCGCCTGATCCTGCGCCGGGGCAAGACTGTCGATGTACTGCAACAGCTGCTCGACGAGACCGGTGCCGGCCAGATCCATGCGATCCGTCATTACGAGCCCTGGTGGCGCAAGGCGGAGGATGCGCTCGCCGACCGGATCGTGCTGCACGACGGCAACCGCCTCGCCCGGATCGAGGACGTCACCACCGGTGCCGGCACGCCGTTCAAGGTCTTCTCGTCGTTCTGGAAGGCGTTGCAGTCGCACCTCCCGCCGCCCGAGCCGCTTGCCGTGCCACGGGCGATTCATGCACCGGCTTCATGGCCTGCCAGCGATGCGCTCGCCGACTGGCGATTGCTGCCGCACAAACCCGACTGGGCGACGCGCTTTGCCGAGGACTGGATCCCGGGCGAGGCCGAGGCGCTGGGCAAGGCGAAGGACTGGCCCAAGGAGGTCGCCGCCTACGACCGGCGCCGCAATCTGCCGTCCGAAGAGGGCACGTCGCGCCTGTCGCCGCATTTGCACCATGGCGAGGTTTCGTCGGCCACGATCTATCATGCGCTCGGCCACGATGCGGCGTCCGCCGCCTTCCTGCGCGAACTTGCCTGGCGCGATTTCACTGCCGGCGTGCTGCTCGCGCTGCCCGACTACGGATCGGTCAATGGCCGGCGCAGGTACGACGCCTTGCCGTGGCGCGACGATGCCGACGCGCAGCACGACCTGAAGGCATGGCAGCAGGGCCGCACCGGCTATCCGATCGTCGATGCCGGCATGCGCCAATTGTGGGCGACCGGCTGGATGCACAATCGCGTGCGGATGATTACCGCCAGCTTCCTGGTCAAGCATCTGCTGATCGACTGGCGCGCGGGCGAGCGCTGGTTCTGGGACTGCCTGATCGATGCCGACTACGGCAACAATTCGGTCAATTGGCAGTGGGTCGCCGGCACCGGCGTCGATGCCAACATGTTCGGACGGATCATGGCGCCGCTCGGCCAGTCAGAGAAGTTCGACGCGGCGGATTATATCCGCGACTGGGTGCCCGAGCTTTCCGGCCTGTCCGATACGACGATCCACGATCCCGACGCGCATGGCGTGCGCCCGCGCGGGTATCCCGCCAAGATCGTCGGGCATCGCGAAGGGCGCGAGCGGGCGCTTGCCGCCGCGGCGACGCTACGCTGACGGGGTGCGGTGCCGAAGGGCGCGACGACGTCCTCCATCGTCTGTTGTGCGAGCAGCGAAATGCGCAGCGGTGCCGCAAGGTCGAGCAAGCCGACTCGTTCCACCTCGACGAGGCGGCGCTGTTCGAGCACGCCGATCCAGCGCAGCGTCGTGCGTTCGCTCTGGCCGATCAGCGCGGCTATGCACCGCGGCGTCAGCGATCGCCCCTCCAGTTCGGCGAGATGCAGGTGGAGCAGCGCTTCCAACGCTGGCGCACCGATCAATTCGTCGCCGAACCGCTGCTTCACCGATGTCAGCACGCGGGTGACGTCGAACGCGCAACGGCGGATATGCGCGACGTCACGGATCACCTCCGGCTCGCTCGCGACGGTGAAGGTGGCGAGGATACGGCGAGGGCCGACGCCGTCGCTGACCGGCGAGATATGGCTGCTGACCCATTGCAGCGTGCCGTCGCCGCGCACGTAGCGCTTGGTCATCGCATAGCCGCGATCCTCGCGATTGAGCTTCGCCAGCAGCATGTGGTTGAGCGTGCGATCCGCCGCCGCGGTGAAATCGAGCGCCGAACGCCCGACGATCTCGCCCCGCGGTCGGCGGAGGAGCTCGAGATAGGCGTCGTCCGCTGCGACGATCGTGCAGCGCTCGTCCGTGATACATTGCGCCAGCGGCGTCGCCCGAACCGTCATCGCGTCCCCCGAGCGGGTTAAGCTACAACAAAGCATTGCCTAAGCAAAGACTTGGGCGAGCATCAGCCCCAGTAGGCGGGATCGATCGTCTCCTGCAGGAACCGTACGAATGCAGTCACCGCGGCCGGCACCGCCGCGCTCGCGAGATGCACGGCATAGATGCCGACGTCGCTCGACCCCTCCCAGTCGGGCAGCACCCGCACCAGCCGTCCGTCGCGGAGTGCCTCACCGACGTCCCACAGCGAGCGCAGCGCGATTCCCACCCCGCCCAGCGCCAGTTCGCGTACCATCTCGCTCGAATTGGTGCGGACGTGGCTGGTGCCGTCGATCGCCGCCGTGCGCGTCGCGGACACCAGCCGCCATGGCATCTGGCCCTCCGCCGCGAGCAGGCGATGGCGTGAGAGATCGTCGACCGACGCCGGCATGCCCTGCGCCGCCAGATAGGCCGGGGCGGCGCAGAGGATGCGGCGGCTCGTTCCCAGCCGTTCCGCGGCGATCCCGGCCGGCACGTTGGCGGCGATGCGGATCGCGCAATCCACCCGCTTCCCGAGCAGGTCGACGAAGCCGTCGTCGAGGTCGAAGGTCAGCGCGATTCCCGGATAGGCGGCAAGGAACGCGCCCAGATGCGGCGCGACGTGCAGCCGCCCGAACGAGGTCGGCGCCGAGACCTTGAGCCGCCCTGCCGGCGCTTCCCGCGCGCCGGTCACCCGCGCCTCCGCCTCGGCCAGCGCCGACAGAATGCCGCCGAGATCGTCGCGGAATCGCTCGCCCGCGGGGCTGAGCGCCAGCCGCCGCGTCGTGCGATGCATCAGCGTCACGCCCAGCCGCCGTTCGAGCCGCTGCAACCGCTTCGACACCATCGCCGGCGACAGGCCGAGCGCCCGTGCCGCTGCCGACAGGCTGCCACCGTCGGCCACCGCGACGAAAAGGGCGTAATCAGGATCGAGTGCCATTCGTGCCCGTATGGAGAAGGTGTTTCAACATCTTCGCCTCTACCGCGATGATCCGTGGGGGTCTAGTAATGGTGCGTCATCAAGGGATCATGTGTCATGACGAACCGTGCCGGGCTATCCATCGCCCCCGAACTCGCCACCTTTCTCGAAGAACGTGCGCTGCCGGGCACCGGCATCGACCCCGCAGCCTTCTGGACCGGCGTCGCGGCGATCTTCGCCGATTTTACGCCAGCGAACCGCGATCTGCTCGCGACGCGCGATCGGCTGCAGGCGGCGATCGATGGCTGGCACCGCGACAACGCCTTCGATGCCACCGCCTACGAAGCGTTCCTGCGCGATATCGGCTACCTCGTCGCCGAGCCGGCGCCGTTCGCGATCGACCCGGCGAACGTCGACGCCGAGATCGCGACGATGGCTGGGCCGCAGCTCGTCGTGCCGATCCTCAACGCGCGCTTCCTGCTCAACGCCGCCAACGCACGCTGGGGCAGCCTGTACGACGCGCTGTACGGCACCGACGCCTTGCCCGGCACGGCCCGACCCGGCGGCTATGATCCCGCTCGCGGTGCGCAGGTGATCGCCTGGGCGAAGGCGTTCCTCGATTCCGCCGTCCCGCTCGCCGGCGGCAGCTGGAGCGACTGGACCGGCGGTACGCCCGCTCTCGCCGACCCGGCGCAGCTGGTCGGGCGCAACGGCGACAATCTGCTGTTCCGGCACCATGGCCTGCACATCGAGGTGGTGATCGACCGCGACCATCGCATCGGCCGCGACGATCCCGCCGGCATTGCCGACGTCATCCTCGAATCCGCGCTGACCACGATCTGCGACCTTGAGGATTCGGTCGCGGCGGTCGATGCCGGGGACAAGGTCGCGGCCTATGCCAATTGGCTCGGGCTGATGCGGGGCGATCTGTCCGCCAGTTTCGACAAGGGCGGCCGAACGCTGACCCGCACGCTGGAGGGCGACCGCAGCTATACCGCGCCCGACGGCGGCACGCTGACGCTGCCCGGGCGCAGCCTGTTGTTCGTCCGCAACGTCGGCCATCTGATGACCAATCCCGCGATCCGCCTTCCCGACGGCAGCGAGGCGCCGGAGGGGATCCTCGACGCGATCGTCACCAGCCTGATCGCGCTGCACGACGTCAACGGCCCGCGCCGTAACAGCCGCGCCGGATCGGTCTATATCGTCAAACCCAAGATGCACGGGCCGGACGAGGCTGCCTTCACCAACCGCCTGTTCGACGCGGTCGAGGACCTGCTCCGCCTGCCGCGCCACACGATCAAGGTCGGGCTGATGGACGAGGAGCGACGCACCAGCGCCAATCTCGCCGCGTGCATCCATGCGCTGCGTCACCGGCTGGTCTTCATCAACACCGGGTTCCTCGACCGCACTGGCGACGAGATGCACACGTCGATGCGCGCCGGCCCGATGATCCCCAAGGCGGACATGAAGGCGAGCGCCTGGATCGCGGCCTACGAGAACCGCAACGTCCAGATCGGCCTCGCCTGCGGCCTGTCGGGCAAGGCGCAGATCGGCAAGGGGATGTGGGCGGCGCCCGACCGGATGGCGGACATGCTCGACCAGAAGATCGGTCATCCGCAGACCGGCGCCAATACAGCCTGGGTGCCCTCGCCCACCGCGGCGACGCTGCACGCGACGCATTACCACCGCGTCGACGTCTTCGCTCGCCAGCGCGAGCGTGGCGCCGAACCGGTGGCGAGCCTTGCCGACCTGCTGACCATCCCGGTCGCCGCGGCGGGACGCAACTGGCAGCCCGACGAGGTCCGCGCCGAACTCGACAACAATGCGCAGGGGATCCTCGGCTATGTCGTGCGCTGGATCGATCAGGGGGTGGGGTGTTCCAAGGTCCCCGATATCCACGACATCGGGCTGATGGAGGATCGCGCGACGCTGCGCATCTCGTCGCAGCATATCGCCAACTGGCTGCTCCACGGTGTCGCGACGCCGGCGGAGGTCGACGCCGCCTTCACCCGCATGGCGGCCAAGGTCGACGGGCAGAACGAAGGCGACCCGCTCTATCGGCCGATGAGCGGGCATGCCGACGACAGCCTCGCCTATCGGGCGGCACGTGCGCTGGTGTTCGAAGGGGTGGAGCAACCCAATGGCTATACCGAACCCCTGCTCCACCGCTTCCGCGCGGAGCGGAAAGCGGCGGATGCAATGGCTTAGGCTAACTCATCCCCGCCGTTCGCCCTGAGCCTGTCGAAGGGCCTGAGTCTCACCTGTGCTTCGACAGGCTCAGCACGAACGGTCGGGTTGCGGGGCGTTAGCCCGCGTCGACCAGCACGATCTCGGCATCCTCGCGCGCGGTCACGCGCAGCACCGGCTCGTCGACGATCGCCGCGCCGTCGCGCGCGTTCAGCGCGACGCCGTTGACCTCGATCGCGCCCGTCGCCGGCACCAGATAGGCGTGCCGTCCGGCGCCGAGCGCATAGTCCGCCGTCTCGCCCGCCTTGATCGTCGCGGCGACGACGCGGGCGTCGGTGCGGATCGGCAGCGCGTCGGTATCCTCGGCGAAGCCGCTCGCCAGCGTCACGAACCTGCCCGAACGCTCGCCCTTGGGGAACGGCTTGGCACCCCAGGACGGCGCACCGCCTCGCGCCTTGGGCTCGATCCAGATCTGGAACAGCGTCGTCGCGTCGGATTCGCGATTGTATTCGGCATGGCGGACGCCCGATCCGGCGCTCATCACCTGCACGTCTCCCGCCTCGGTGCGGCCGGTGTTGCCCAGGCTGTCCTGATGCGTGATCGCGCCGCTGCGGACGTAGGTGACGATCTCCATGTCGGCATGCGGGTGCGGCGGAAAGCCGGTGCCCGCGGCGATGACGTCGTCGTTCCACACGCGGATCGGGCCCCAGCCCATCCGCTTGGGATCATAGTAATTGGCGAACGAGAAATGGTGCTTGGCATCGAGCCAGCCGTGGTTGGCACCGCCGAGGCTGGCGAAGGGGCGACGTTCGATCATGGCGTATCTCCTGTGGGCAACAACGGCCCGGTTGCCGCCAAGATGCGCATGATGGTGCGCCGGCGGAAGGGCAGGAACGGCATCGCTGCGGTGCCGAAAATGTGACGATCGCCGCAGCGGCGTCACAGGCCGTGATAGGCGCGATACCAGTCCACGAAGCGCGGCACGCCGACGTCGATCGACGTGGTCGGCCGATAGCCCAGATCGCGGGCGATTGCATCGATGTCGGCCGCCGTCCGCACCACGTCGCCGGGCTGGATCGGCAGATAGTTGCGTACCGCCGGCCGGCCGGTCGCCGCTTCCAGCAGATCGATCACGCGCCCGAGCGGTTCCGACCGGTTGTTGCCGATATTGTAGAGCCGGTGCGGCGAGACGCTGCCGCCCGCTTTCTCCGCGCCGTCGTCGGGGGGCGGATTGTCATGCGCCGCGACGACGCCCGCGACGATGTCGTTTATGAAGGTGAAGTCGCGCTCCATCCGGCCATGGTTGAACACCGGGATCGGCTCGCCGGCGAACATCGCACGCGTGAAGATCCACAGCATCATGTCCGGCCGTCCCCACGGGCCATAGACGGTGAAGAAGCGCAGGCCCGTCAGCGGCAGGCGATAGAGGTGCGCATAGCTTTCGCTCATCACCTCGTTGGCGCGCTTGGTCGCAGCGTAGAGCGACACCGGTCGATCGACGCGATCCTCGACGCGGAACGGCACCGAGGTGTTGCCGCCATAGACCGACGACGAGGAAGCATAGACGCAATGCGCCACCCGCCGCGCCCGCGCGAGTTCGAGGATGTTGAGGTGGCCGACGAGGTTCGACTGGCCATAGGCTTGCGGATTCTCGATCGAATAGCGCACCCCCGCCTGTGCGCCGAGATGGACGATGCGGTCGAAGTCGCGCCCCTCCAGCGCCGCGTGCAATGCGCCGGCATCGGCGAAATCGATGGGCAGGAAGGTGAAGCGATCGCCGTGCCGCTCGGTCAGCTGGGCGAGCCGCGCGTGCTTCAAAGCCGGGTCGTAATAGGCGTTGAGCGAATCGATCCCGATCACCCGCCTGCCCCGCGCGAGCAGCGCATCGGCGGTATGCATGCCGATGAAGCCCGCCGCGCCCGTCACCAATGTCGTCGGCATCATCGCATGTCCCGGCGGTTGCTCTCCGCCGTTCTCTAGGCGCTGGCGTCCGGCTTGGCGATCACCCGCGTCATCGCCACCGCGGCGAGCAGCAGCGCGCCGGCGGCGAAGGCCAGCGTCCAGATCGGCGCGGTCGGAAAGAAATGCTTGGTGATCGACCCCATCACCGTCGCCACCAGCAGCTGCGGCACGACGACGAAGACGTTGAACAGGCCCATGTAGATACCGAGCTTGCGTTGCGGCAGGCTGGAGGCGAGGATCGCGTACGGCATGGCGAGGATCGACGCCCAAGCGATGCCGATGCCGACCTCGCTGGCGAGCAGCCATTTGGGATCGGTGACGACGAAGAAGCTCGCGAACCCGGCCGCGCCGCAGAGCAGGCCGACGATATGCGTCTTCGCCTGCCCGATCCGTTTCGCCAGCAGCGGCAGCAGCGTGAGGGCCGCCAATGCGGCGACGCCGTTGTAGGTCGCGAACAGCACGTCGACCCAATTGCCCGCCTGCTGGTAGAGCGGGCTTTGCGCATCGGGCGCGGCGTAGAAGGCGCCGGCGACGATCGGCGTGGTGTTGATCCACATGATGAAGAGCGCCGACCAGCTGAAGAACTGCGCGACCGCGAGCCGCTTCATCAACGGCGGCATGCCGCCGAAATCGCCGACGATGTGGCCGAGCATCCCTGCCGGGCTGCCGCTGCGCGCCCGCGCGATCGCGACGATGCTGGCAAGCCCGTAGCCGACGAGGAGGGCACCGAGCAGGTATACCTCCTTCTCCAGCCCCAGCGCAGCGACTGCGGCGATCACGACGATACCCGCACCGATCCAGACGAGGCTGCTCGTATAGCTCCGCGCGGCAAGGACGCGCATGGTGTGGCCGTGGTCCTCGTCGGCGGCACCGTGGAACGCCGCCATCTCGTCGGGTGAATATTCGCGCGTCGTCAGCACCGTCCACAGCACCGCGAGGAACAAGGCCGCGCCGCCGAACCAGAAGGCAAAGCGCACCGTATCGGGGATGCCGCCGCCGCTCGCGACGTTCGATACGCCGAGATGTTCGAGCAGCCACGGAAAGATCGACCCGAACACCGCGCCCGCGCCGATGAAGGCGGTCTGCACCGCATAGCCCGCGGCATGCTGGTCCTTGTCGAGCATGTCGCCGACGAAGGCGCGGAACGGCTCCATCGACACGTTGAGCGAGGCGTCGAGCACCCACAAGAGCATCGCCGCCATCAGCAGCCCCGGGCTTTCCGGCATCAGCAGCAGCGCGATCGCCGCGAGCACCGATCCGGCGAGGAAATACGGCCGTCGCCGCCCAAGCCGGCCGAGCCAGGTTCGGTCGCTCATGTGGCCGATGATCGGCTGTACCAGCAGCCCGGTCAGCGGTGCTGCCACCCACAGGGCGGGCAGATCGTCGAGGCTGGTGCCGAGCGACTGGAAGATGCGGCTCATATTGGCGTTCTGCAGCGCGAAGCCGATCTGGATGCCGAAGAAGCCGAACGAGATGTTCCATAGCCCCGCCCAGCTCTGCCGCGGGCGGGTGGTGGCGGTCGTCATGGCATCCTCCGGGTGCGGTCTGGCGCCGCTTGATGGTCTGGGAAATTGAGCAGGCAGCCGTCGAGGAACACATCCACCGCGCCAAGATCGGCGACCGGCGGCGATGATCGTAGCCGGGCGGCGTCGGGGAAGTGGCCGTAGCCGGCGAACAGCACCTCCCACGACATCGGCGCGTAATAACCGGCGAGGTCGCGCGCGGCGATCACCTCTGCGACGTCGCGGCCGGTGAACCAGGCGGTCATGATCGCCTTGAGATCGTCCGACAGATCGCCGTTCGCCGCATTCTCCAGCCAGAAGGCGCCCCGGCGGCGGTTCAGCCGGTAGTGGGCGACGATATAGTCGCGTATGCCTTCGTAGCGGCGTGCGATCGCGGCGTTGAAGGTGTCGCGCTCGCCCTTGCTTTGCGCGGCGATGAAGTCTTCTATCGTCGCCTGGACGATGTGGAGTGCGGTCGCTTCGAGCGGTTCGATGAAGCCCTGCGCCAATCCGATGGCGAGGCAGTTGGCGGTCCAGCTCGTTTCGACGCGGCCGACCTTCATCGTCAGGTGCCGCGCGGCGACGTCGGCGTCAAGCAGCCTCAAGTGGGCGCGCAGCTCGGTTTCGGCCGCGTCCGCCGACAGGTGGCGCGAGGAATAGACGTAGCCGTTGCCGGTGCGCGTGGTCAGCGGGATGTCCCACGCCCAGCCTGCCGACAGTGCGGTCGCCTTGGTCTGTACCGGCAGCGTCTCGCCGCGCGGCGTCGGCAGCACCACCGCCCGGTCGGCGAACAGATTGTTGGCGAAGGAACGGAACGGCACGCAAAGCGCACCTTGCGCGATCACCGAACGGAAGCCGCTGGCGTCGACGAACAGCTCGGCGGTGACAGCGTCGCCCGCGTCGAGCATCAGCCGCGCGACGTTGCCGTCATCGCCAACGACGACCTCAGTCACCCGCCGCGGCAGATGGCCGACACCGCGGGTGAGAGCGTGATCGCGCAGCACCGCTCCGACCTTGTGCGCGTCGAAGTGATAGCCGTAGCCGATGCGGAACGGGAAGTTCGCTGCCGCAAGCGGTGCCCTTCCCGCCGCGGCGAGTCGCGCATTGAGAAAGAAGCGATCGGGATGCGCCCCCACGTCCGCGCCGAGCCGGCGCGCGCGCGTACTGGCGAAGAAGGCGCCCTGCGTGTGAAGGTCGATCTGGCCGGCGAAGGGGTGGAAATAGGACGGCGTATCGTCCGCCCAGCCGTGGAAGGCGATGCCGGCCTTGTAGGTCGCGTCCGCCGCCGGCATCCAGTCCGCCTCGGCGATGCCGAGCGTGTCGAACAGCGCCTTTAGTTGCGGGGTGGAGCCCTCGCCGACGCCGACGATGCCGATCTCGGGGGACTCGATGACGGTGATGCGCGTGCTCGGCCACGCGCGCGCCATCAGGCACGCGGCCATCCAGCCGGCGGTGCCCCCGCCGAGGATCGCAATCGAGGCAGGAGGTGGCTGGGTCGTCACCCTCGCCACCCTCCCCTCGTCACCCCGGACTTGTTCCGGGGTCCACCCGTCCTCGTAACCAGCGGTCGGAGGATATGTGGCACCGTGGACCCCGGAACAAGTCCGGGGTGACGCCGGGTGTGGGGCGACCTGCGGAACACTTACCGCCGGCGCGCCTGGCCGGTGGCGGCGAAGCGGATCGCCTGGCCACCGCCGGGCGCCAGCGCCAGGCTGAGCGTATCGCCCTTCTTCACCACGCGCTTCTCGATCGCGATGGAATGGCGCGCCGACGTCCGGTAGTCCGCCCCCGCGCCATCGCGGTAGACTTCGGCGGTGTAGCTGCGCCCGGCATCGAGGAAATCCAGCGCGACGTTGAGCGTCCGCGGTTCCTCGTTGGTGATGCTGCCGAGATACCAGTCGTCGCCGGCGCGGTCCTTGCGCGCCACGGTGACGTATTCGCCGACCTCGCCGTTGAGTACGCGCGTTTCCGACCAGTCGACCGGCACGTCGCGGATGAACTGGAAGGCGTTCATGTGCTTTGCGTAATTTTCCGGCGTGTCCGCGGCCATCTGCACCGGGGAGTAGATGACGACGTATAGCGCCAGCTGCTTCGCCTCGGTCGACAGGATCGCGCTGCCGCCCTGCCCTTCGAGGCTCAGCACGCCGGGCGTGAAGTCCATCGGGCCGCCGAGCCACTGCGTGAAGAACATGTTGGCTTCGTGGTTGGGCGGGTTCTTGCCCGGCCAGCTGTTGTATTCCATGCCGCGTCCGCCCTCGCGCGCCAGCCAGTTGGGATAGGTACGGCGGAGGCCGGTGTCCTTGACGGGTTCGTGGCTGTCGATGCCAACCTTGTACTTCGCCGCGGTCTGCACGACGCGGAGATAGTGGTTCACCATCCACTGGCCCTCGTGCCATTCGCGCTTCTTGGTGCCGTCGGCATCGACGCGCTCGATCTGGCCGGCGTCGGTGACATAACCGGTCTTGACCACCGGGATGCCGTGGTCGCGCGCGTAGCTGAACGCACGATCGAGCTGGCTGTCGTAATGGCTCGCCGAGCCGCCGGTCTCGTTATGGCCGACGAGATGCACGCCCTTCGCCCTGGCGTAGCGGTAGAGTTCCGCCGCGTCGAAATCGGGGGTCGGCTGGTCGAACTGCATGGCGTTGCCGTTACCGAACCAGTCGCCGTCCCAGCCGACGTTCCACCCCTCGACCAGCACGCCGGGGATGCGGTTGGCGGCGGCGAAGTCGATGTATTTCTTGACGTTGGCGGTGGTGGCGCCGTGGATCGGGCCGGTCGCCCAGCTCCAGTCGCCCTTGATCATGTTCCACCACACGCCGACGAACTTGGCGGGCTTGATCCAGCTGACGTCGCCCAATTTGTTGGGTTCGTTGAGGTTGAGCTCGAGGTGGCTCATGTACAGGCCGGGGGCGTCGTCGGACAGGATCACCGTCCGCCACGGCGAGGCGAAGGGCGCCATGCGCGTAACCTTGGGCGCGCCCGCGCCCGGGGTCAGCGAGGCCTTCAGCGTGTTGCCCTCGCTGCGCGCGAGGTTCATCGCGGCATAATCGACCAGCGCCGCTTCGTGCAGCGCGGCGTGGGTGCCGTCGGCGAGCTTGACCGTCATCACCGTCTGCGCCGTGCTCACCGCATCGAGCGAGGTCTTGTTGTAGAGGTATTCCTCGCGGTTCCACTGGTACGCCGGCTTCCACCAGGCGGTGCCGTTCTGCGCGAAGGCGAATTCGGTCAGCTCGTCGCTGATGTTCGCCTGATGCAGATTGGGCTGATCGGGGAAATTGTAGCGGAAGCCGATGCCGTCGTCGAAGATGCGGAAGACGACGTCCATTTCGCGCTTCAGGCCTGCCTTCTCGCGGAAGCGCAGCGTGAGTTCGTTGTGGCGGTCGCGGATCGTCTTCCATTCGCCGAACGGCTGCGTCCAGCTGCTGTCGCTGCTGTCGGTCGACTTGCCGATCAGTTCGAGGTTGCGCTCGATCTTGGGCGCGTCGGTGAACATCACGCCGAGCTTGCCCGGGTTGAGGATCGCCTTGCCTTTGCGGGCCACCGCATAGGTCGGGCGGCCGTCGTTGTCGAAGGCGATGGTGACGACCAGCGACTTGTCGGGCGAGGTCGCCGTGGCGACCGGCTTGAACGCGGTGGTGGGGATTTGCGCGACCGCATTGGGATCGGTCTGCGCGTACCCAGCGGTCGCGACCAGTGCCAGCGCCATCGCGGCGCCGATCCTGAAGTGTGTCATCATGCCTCTCCCGTATGTTGCGCGATGAATGCGCCATATCCGTCGAAATGCCAGCCCTGCGTCGCGGTGCCGGCGACCGGCTGCCACGCATCGGGCTGGTCGGGCGCCCAGCGCTGCGGCTCGGGCGACAGGTTGAATACGCAGAGCAGGGTCTCGCCCCCCCCGCGCCGCTCGATCGCGAGCATCGCATCGTCCGCCGCGACGACGCGGATGTCGCCGGTGAGCAGCGCCGGGTGGCGCTTGCGCAAGCGGAGCACGTCGCGCGTCCAGTGGATCAGCGCGTGCGGGTCGGCTTCCTGGCGATCGACCGCGAGCGCGGCGTGATCGGCGCCGATCGGCAGCCACGGCTTGGCATCCGAGAAGCCGAGGTTGGGCGCATCGGCGACCCACGGCATCGGCGTGCGTGCGCCGTCGCGCGACAGCGTGCGCGGCCAGTTGGCGATCGCTTCGGGGTCCTGCAGGTCCTCGAACGCCACGTCGACCTGCGTCAGTCCCAGTTCCTCGCCGTAATAGAGGAAGATGTTGCCGCGGAGCGCGGCGAGCAGCAGCATCTTCATCCGCGCGAACGCCTCGCGCCGGTCCTCCGCGACCCAGCGCGAGATGGCGCGCGGCGCGTCGTGGTTCTCGAACGCCCAGCTCGGCCAGCCGACGCCGTCCTGCTCAGGCCATTTTTCGATCGCGTCGGCGACCACCGCCGGCGTCAGCTCGGGTGCGTAGAGGAAGTCGAAGCCATAGGCGCTGTTGAGGCGGCGCCCCTCGGCGGTGAACAGCTTCATCTCGCGGTCGCTGTCGGCACCGCCGACCTCCGCCACGGTGAAGCGCGCCTCGTAGCTGTCGAACAGCGCGCGGACTCGTTCGAGGAAGCCGGGGATCGCGTCGTGGCTCTGGTTGTATTGGTGCAGCTGGAAATCGAACGGGCGGGTGCGGGGCACACCGTCGTCGAGCGGCGCGGGCGGGTTGTCGCGCAGATCGGGGTCGAACATCATGAAGTTGATCGCGTCGATGCGGAAGCCGTCGACGCCGCGCTCCAGCCAGAAGCGCGCGACGTCGAGGAACGCCTGCTGCACCGCTGGATGATGGCCGTTGACCTGCGGCTGCTCCTTCAGGAAATTGTGCATGTAATATTGGCCGCGGCGCGCGTCCCACGTCCAGGCCGGGCCGCCGAAGACCGACTGCCAGTTGTTCGGTGGCGACCCTTCCGGCTTGGGATCGCGCCAGACGTACCAGTCGGCGCGCGGGTTGTCGCGGCTCGAGCGGCTTTCCTCGAACCAGGGGTGCCGGTCGCTGGTGTGCGCCCAGACCTGATCGACGATGACCTTGAGGCCGAGCGTATGCGCGCGGACGACCAGCGCGTCGAAATCGGCGAGCGTGCCGAAGATCGGATCGACGTCGCAATAATCGGATACGTCATAGCCGAAATCGGCCATCGGCGACGTGAAGAAGGGCGACAGCCAGATCGCCTCGACGCCCAGGCTGGCGACATGGTCGAGATGCGCGGTGATGCCGGCGAGGTCGCCGACGCCGTCGCCGTTCGAATCGGCGAAGCTGCGCGGGTAGATTTGGTAGATGGTCGCGCCGTGCCACCACGGGCGTTCGAGAGAGGTCATTGCGTGGCCTTGAGTGCGCAGACGGCATAGCCGAGGGGAGGAAGCGTGATCGTCAGGCTGCCCGGTGCGGCGACCGCGCCGCAGCCGGTGCCGGCGAGCGTCGTCGCGGCGGTCGCGCCGACTCCGACCTCGACCTGCCGCGTCAGCGGCGCCGTTGAGGTGTTGAAGGCGAGGAGGATTTCCGCGCCGGTTGTCGGGTCGAAGCGCGAGATGGCGAGCAGGCCCGGTGTCTCTTCGCGCGCGCGCAGCTGTTGCCGACCGCGGGTCAGCGCCGGCGTCGCGGTGCGCAGCTTGGCCAGCATCGCAGTCTGTTTGAACAGCGGATTGTCCTGGCCGAAGTGCGCGGTCGCAGTGGTCGTGCTCGTGCCGAGCAGGCGGTTGTCGTTGTAGACCGCGACGCGGCTGGCGAACATGTCCTCGCGCGCGTCCTGATCGTTGCCGTCGCTGACGAAGCCCTGTTCGTCGCCCGAATAGATCGTCGGGACGCCACGCAGCGTCAGCAGCATTGCGTTGGACAGCATGACGCGCCGGAGGACCTCCGCGTCGCTGGCCTGCGGGAACGCCTTGCGCACGAAGGTGGCGAAGCGGCCGTCGTCGTGGTTGCCGGTGAAGGTCGGCAATTGCACCGCGGTGTCGAAGCCCTTCGCATACAGCGCGTCGCCGTCGAACAGCGCTTCAAACGCATCGGTGCCGCGCGTGCCGGCGACGGTTTCCACCACCGCCTGCCGGAACGAGAAGTCGAGCACCGCGGGCAGCTTGTCGACGATCGTGTGCTGCGCGAGCACCGCGGGGCGGACGTCGTGGTCCGACACTTCGCCGAAGATGTGGAAGTTGGGGATACCCTTCGCCTTGGCGCGTGCTTCCATCGCGGGGACGAACTGCGCCCAGAATGCCGGGTTGACGTGGCGGGCGGTGTCGATGCGGAAGCCGTCGACGCCGTAGCGGTCAATCCAGCCGCCGAAGATGTCAATCATCCCGGCGACCACCTTCGGGTTCTCGGTCATCAGGTCGTCGAGGCCGACGAAGTCGCCCATCGTCGAGCTTTCGTTGCGATAGGTCGTGTCGCCGCGATTGTGGTAGAGCGTGACGTCGTTGAGCCATGCCGGCACCTTCACGTTCCGCTCGGCGGCGGGGACGAACGGGGTGTAGGCGTAGGCCGGGTCGGTGAGCCGCGCGAAATTCTCCGGCGTGCGGACGTCGTCGCCCGCGAACCCCGGGTTGATCGGCTTGCCGTTCACGCCGAGCTGGCGCTGATAGGGGTAATCGGCGCGCCTGCGATAGGGGCATTCCCGCTGGCCGACGCATTCGCGATACTGGATCACGTCGGCGGTGTGGTTGACGATGATGTCCATATAGACCTTCATCCCCCGCGCGTGCGCCGCCTTCACCAGCGCGTCGAAATCGGCGTTGGTGCCGAGGTGCGGATCGACTGACGTGAAGTCGGTGATCCAATAGCCGTGATAGCCCGCGGACAGCTGGCCGGGGCCGCCCTGCACCGGCTTGTTCCTGAAGATCGGCCCGACCCAGATCGCGGTCGCGCCGAGTGACTGGATATAGTCGAGGCGCTGCGTCAGCCCCTTCAGGTCGCCGCCGTGGTAGAAGCCCTTGGCGGTGGGATCGAAGCCGGTAACGCTGCGATCCCCCTTCAAACCGCCGTTGTCGTTGGCGGTGTCGCCGTTCTCGAAGCGATCGGGGAGCAGGAAATAGATCACCTCGTCCTGCGGCAGGCGCGCGCGATAATCCGCGGTTGCCGACATGGACTGGGCCGACGCGGCGGGGGCCGCGAGGAGCAGCGCCAGCGCGGTCGCGGTTCGTGTGGCGAGCTTCAGCATGCATCCCCCGGGGTGTCGCGCGTCCGATCCTTCGCCGGCCGCGTCCGAGCCGCCGTTGTGCGGGCGCGGGACCGCCAAGCCAAGGATAGGGCATACGTATTCAAACGCGCTATCGCCCCGGCCCGGGCTGCGGTAAAGCTCTGCCGATGGCCGTGAAGAGCAGAAGGCGGGGGGCAGCGGGGGCGAGCGACAAGCCGACCTCGTTCGATATCGCCGCGCTCGCCGGCGTGTCGCAGCCCACCGTCAGCCGGGCGCTGCGCGGCGACCGCACGGTCAGCAGCGCGACGCGGATGCGGATCGAGGCGATCGCGCGCCAGCTCAATTACAAGGTCGACAAGAACGCCTCCTCGCTGCGTCGCGGGCAGAGCATGACGCTGGCGCTGCTGTTCTTCGAGGACCCGCTCGACGACGGCAGCTTCATCAACCCGTTCTTCCTGTCGATGCTGGGATCGATCCTGCGCACCTGTGCGGCGCGGGGCTACGACCTGCTCACCTCGTTCCAGCAGCTGTCGGCGAACTGGCACCGCGATTTCGAGGACAGCCGCAAGGCGGACGGGATCATCCTGCTCGGCTATGGCGATTACGAGCTGTACAAGGCGCGGCTGGAGGCGCTGGTCGCGCAGGGGACGCATTTCGTCCGCTGGGGATCGGTCGATCCCGACAATCTGGGCGTCACCATCGGCTGCGACAATGTCGCGGGCGGGCGGATGGCGGGGGAACATCTGATCGCGCGCGGGGCGAAGCGCATCGCGTTCGTCGGCGAGGCCAACGACCATTATCCCGAATTCCGCGACCGTTATTGCGGCCTGTGCGCGACGCTGCGCGAGGCGGGGTTGCCGGTGCATCCCGGGCTGCACGTCGATGCGCTGAGCGTCGAGCAATCCGGCTATGACGCGACGCGGCGGCTGATCGCGCGCGACCTGCCCTTCGACGCGCTGTTCGCCGCATCCGACGTCATCGCGCTCGGCGCGGCGCGGGCGTTGACCGAGGCGCAGCTCCGCGTGCCGCAGGACGTCGCGATCATCGGCTTCGACGACATCCCCGCCGCGGCGACGACGCAGCCGCCGCTGACGACGATCGCGCAGGATTACCGCAAGGCGGGCGAGGTGCTGGTCGATACGCTGCTGCGCCGGATCGCCGAGGAACCGACGGATACGGCGTTGCTGCAGCCGCGGCTGATCGTGCGGGGGTCGAGTTGAGCAATGGACCGCGATCGACCCACCGCCGTTCGCCCTGAGCTTGTCGAAGGACCCTGAGTCTCATCGTACTTCGACAGGCTCAGCACGAACGGTGGAAAGGTAGCGCGCCTTAACTCCGCGCGGCGCAATGCTGCGCGATGAACGCCGCATGCGTCGGCATCGCGTTCGCCTCGCGCCGGTAGAGCAGCTCGAGCGTTTCCATATACTCGGCGAGGTCGCCGGTCGCGATCTGGTCGGCGAGGGGATGGTGCGCGTGCGCCTCGACCCCCTGCCCGGCCAGCACCTGTAGCCAGCCGTCCTCGGTGAACAGTTCCTCGTGCTCGCGGACGATCGTGCCGGCCTGTTGCCAGAGTTCGATCTTGGCCTTGAGCGTGTCGGGCAGTTCCATCGCGCGGCAGGACTGCCAGAAGGGCTCCGGCCGCCCGTTCGCCCAGTAATGGAGGATCAGGAAGTCGCGGATGCGCTCGATCTCGAAATCGGTCTGGCGGTTGTATTCGTCGCGCACCGCCGCCGCCACGGGAAGCGTCGGGAGCAGCTTGATGAGGCGGGCGATCGCTGCCTGGATGAGGTGGATGCTGGTCGATTCGAGCGGTTCTAGGAAGCCGCTGGCCAGCCCCATCGCGACGACGTTGCGGTTCCATGCGCGCTTGCGGCGGCCGGTGACGAAGCGCAGGCGGCGGGGCTCGGCCTGCGGCTCGCCCTCGATGTTCGAGAGCAAGGTGTCGGTGGCGGCATCGTCGCTGGTGAAGGCGCTGCAATAGACATGGCCATTGCCGGTGCGGTGCTGGAGCGGGATGCGCCACTGCCACCCCGCCTCGCGTGCGATCGCGCGGGTATAGGGCAGCGGCGCGCCGACGTTGGCGCTCGGCACCGCGATCGCGCGGTCGCAGGGGAGCCAGTGGGTCCAGTCCTCGTAGCCCGTCTCCAGCGCGCCCTCGATCAGCAGGCCGCGAAAGCCGGTGCAGTCGAGGAACAGGTCGCCTTCGATCCGTTCGCCGGACGCGAGGACCAGCGCGGCGAGGTCGCCGCTCTCGCCGTCGCGCTCGATGCGGTCGATGCGGCCTTCGGTGCGTTCGACGCCGCGGTTGACCGCGAAACGGCGGAGGTACGCCGCATACAATCCTGCGTCGAAGTGAAAGGCGTAGGGCATCGCCGGGATCGTCGCCGCGGTGAGCGGCCCGCCACGATGCATGCGACCGGCGCGCGCGGCGACCTCGTTGAGCGCATAGGCGTCGAGCGGCTTGGCCAGCCCCAGCGCTTTCGCGCGCAGCCAGTAATGCTGGAAGGCGATCAGCCCGACGTCGCGGCCGACGTCGCCGAAGGCGTGCATGTAGCTGTGGCCGGGCTCACGCCAGCCGTCGAAGGCGATGCCGAGCTTGAACGTGCCGCCGGTGGCGCGGAGGAAGGCGTCCTCGTCGAGCCCCAATGCCTGGTTGAACAGGCGGATCTGCGGGATCGTCGCCTCGCCGACGCCGACCGTGCCGATCTCCTCCGATTCGATCAGGCGGATGCGATAGCCGCTTTCGAGGAAGCGGCCGAAGGTCGCCGCCGCCATCCAGCCCGCGGTGCCGCCGCCGGCGATGACGATCGTGGTAACGCGTTGGTCGGACATGCCTGTCGCCTATCAACAAAACGGGCTGCCGTCACAGGACGACAGCCCGCAAGGTCCCGGTAAGGAACCGGTCTTAGAACTTGTAGGTGACGCCGATGTAATAGTCGCGGCCGTAGCGCTGATAGTCGCGGATCTGGCGTTCGTCGCCGTTCTGGTAGGTGATGAACGGACGGTCGGTCAGGTTCTTCGCCTGCGCGAGGATCGACAGGCCCTGCAGGAAGCCTTCCTGGAATTCGTAGCCGACCTGCGCATCGAGGATGCCTTCGGCCTTCGAGGTGCGATATTCCGGGTTGGCCGACAGGCCGGCGATCTCGGCGAGGAACGACGAGCGGTAGCGGTAGTTGGCGCGCGCCTGAAAGCCCCACTTTTCGAAGTAGATCGTGCCGCTGCCGGTCCAGTCGGACAGGCCGGGGAGCGTGATCGCCGCAGGGCTGTTGGCATAGCGGATCGTCGAGTCGGTGTAGTTGCCGCTCGCGAAGATGCCGAAGCCGTCGAGCGCGCTGGTGATCGCCTTGAACGGCAGCGAGATCGTCGCCTCGACGCCCAGGATGTTGCCGCGGCCGGTGTTCGCCGGCGTGCTGACGACGCCGATCTGCTGGCCGTTGGCGATCACCGCCTGCTGCTGCGCCGGGGTGAGCGTGGCGAGCAGGCCGCTGAAGTCGTACGGCAGGCTGTTGTTGGGATCGACGAAGTCGGTCAGGTTTTTGAAATAGCCCGACAGCGCGACATAGCCGCCGCCGTCGAAATACTTTTCGAACGACAGATCGATGTTGGTCGACTGGTACGGACGCAGCGCGACGTTGCCACCGGTCGAGGTGAAGACCGGGTTGCTGGCGATCGGACGGATGCCGATATTGGCCGGGTTGACCGACACGTCCTGCGTCACGCGCTCCTGGTCGAGACGCGGGCGGACCATCGTCTGCGATGCGCCCATCTTGACGTAGCCGTTGTCGACGAGCTCGACCGAGAAGGTCGCCGACGGCAGGACGTTGGTGTACTTTTCGGTCTGGTCGGCCGGCGCGACGACGACGGTCGAACCGACGAGGCTGGCGATCTGGCCGACCGAACGCTGTTCCGAACGGATGACCTGCACGCCGAGCGCGCCCTTGATCGCCTTGCCGCCGAGCTCGCCGTCGATGTTGAGCTTGGCGTAGCCGGTGTAGACGTTCTCGATGACGCGATTGTCGCGGACCAGCGCCGATGGCCGGCCGTCGAACGCCGCATTCAGCGCGTTGTTGTACACGTACAGCGGATCGTAGGTCAGCATCGCAGGGATGCCGAGATAGGTCAGCGGGATGTTGGTGCCGAGCAGCGCCTCGGCCGGCACGTTGCCGGTACGCGGCGTGCCGCTGGCGAGCGTGCAGCCGGTGCCCGCGCCCTTCGGGCACAGGAAGTAGGAGGTGTAAGCGCTGGTCTTCTCGCGACGGCTGAAGTTGCCGCCGACTTCCCAGCCCTTGACGACGCTGCCCTCGAACTCACCGTTGAGGCTGGCGCGGAGCGACTTGAGGTCGTCCTTGAAGCTCGGCTGGTTGAGGAAGCCCGACTGCACCACCGGCTGCGTGCCGTTATAGCCCCAGCCCTGCGGATCGGTCAGCTTGAAGATGTTGGTGTTGGTGTAATCGAGCGTCGGCACGATCTTGTAGGTGCCGTTGGCATTCTGCGTCACGGTCACACGATCGGCGGCACCGCTCTTCTGGTAACCGGTACCGGTGTTCGTCTCGAGCAGGAAGTCGGTGCGGGTCGCACGGCTCCAGCTGGCATCGACGTTGAGGTGGACGCTGTCGGCGATCTTGAAGTCGTTGTTCCAGCCGAGCGACAGGTTCTCGGCGGTGCGCTTGTTATAGTCGTTGCGCTGCACGGCGAAGACGTTGCTGAACGTCGTTGCCGTCGCGAAGCCGTTGGTGACGGCGATGCCGCTCTTGACCGGATCGGAGAAGCCGAGCGGGAATTCGATACCGCGCAGCCGCTGTTCTTCCGTGAAGTTCGAATAGAGCGCGTCGAAGGTCGAATGGAACGAGTCGGACGGCTCCCACTCCACCGTGCCGACCGCGCCGTAGCGGCGCAGCTCGTTTGACTGGACGTAGGGCTTGGCGCCGCCGAGGACGTACGGGTCGGCCGCGGTGCCGCTGCCCGAATAGCCCCAGGCGTTGTAGCGCTCGTCCTGCGACGGCGTCTGCGTCGCGGACACGCCGATCGCGATGCCGAGCGTGTTGTCGGCGAACTTGTCGATATAGGTCGCCGAGCCGCGATAGCCGTAGCGCGACGAATCCGGGTTGAGATTGTCGATGCCGTTCATCTGGCCGCGCGCATTGATCGCGAAGACGCGGCCCGGCTGGTCGAGCGGGCGCAGCATGCGCAGGTCGACGGTGCCCGAGATACCCGCCGCGATCAGCGAGGCGTCGGCGGACTTGTAGACGTTGACGTTGCGGAAGAATTCGGAAGGATACTGGTCGTATTCGACGCCGCGGTTGTCGCCGACGGTGACCTGTTCGCGGCCGTTGAGCAGCGTCGTCGAGAAATCGGGGCCGAGGCCGCGGATCGACAGGCGCTGGTCGCGCCCTTCGAGGCGCTGTGCGGTGACGCCGGGCAGGCGGGCGAGGCTGTCGGCGATCGACACGTCGGGCAGCTTGCCGACGTCTTCGGCCGAGACGCTGTCGACGATCAGCGTCGAATCGCGCTTGATCTTGGCGGAGTTGGCGAGGCTGGCGCGGATGCCGGTGACGACGATGTCGCCGTCATCGGCGACGGCGTTCTGGACGGTCTGCGCCTGAGCGGCGTCCTGATTGGGAGTCGGCTCGGCGGCGGGGGCCGGCGCGTTGACCGTCGCCGCGGCGGGCGGGTTGGCGGTCGGCGACTGCGGGTTCGGCGCTTCCTGCGCGAACGCGGCACCGCCGGTGACCAGCAGGATGCTGCCGATCGCGACGGTGCTGGAGCGCAGCGCGATCAGCGCGCGCTTCGAAAAACGGGAATCGATATGGGACACGATAATCCTCCCCCTTGAGCCTGCCATTGCCCCCACCCGCTACCATCGCGGACGATCGGCTGACTGTGTTGCCGGCTTGTGAACGCGGGGGGTTTAGGTGCCAAGTCGGCCACATACGTATTCACATGGCGCCGCGGCGCCCGTGCTTTTTGTGCAACAGCGTCGGCGGTTAAGCCTTGTCGAGGAAGGTGTTGACGGTCAGCCGGCCGGTCGCGGGATCGGGATCGAGCGTGAGGCTGTCGGGCAGGTCGGCGCAATGCAGCGTGTTGGAGCGATAGAGGATCGCCCGATTGAAGCGTCCCCCGTACACCGCCAGCCGCTCGAACACCGGCGTGTCGCCGGCGATGTATCGAGCATCGGGTATGCCGTGGCGCCGAAGGTCTGCGTCGAGTGCGGCGCGATAGGGCGCGAGCCGGCCGGCATCGATCGATTCGAAGCCGGTGGTACGGTGGCGGTAGAAGGCGGTGCCGCTGCGCTCGTCGGGCGACAGATAGTGGAGCAGCGCCAGCCGGTCGGGCGAGACCTCGTCGAAGTGCGGCAGGCGCTGGATCGGCGTCAGGGCGGACGGCGGCGTGGTGACGATCGAATAGAAGGCGTCGACCACCTGCAATGCCGGGATGCCGAACATCTCCGCCGCAATCGGCTCGATCCGGGCGATGAGGTCACGCAGCATCGGCGGGGCGACGACCGCGCGGATGCCGGGATAATGCGGGCCGATCGGCGCGAAGGACAGGAAGGCGGCATCGTCGCGGAAACGCTCCGCGTCGGCGAAGCCGTCGATCACCACCACCGGTTGCGCCTCGGCACCGTGCCGCTCGATCGATACCTGCCAGTTCATGCCATCGCTGTGCCACCAAGCGGCGCGCGCGATCAACCGGAACGCGCCCGCCCGCTTGTCGTTGTCCGGGCTGGCGGCCTATGCCGTGGTGTTGATGGCGGTGGGAGACGGACGATGCGCGGATCGATGGCTCTGGTGCTGGGCGTGGCGCTGACGGCGTGCGGATCGCAGCCCGCGGCCGAGCAGCCGGCGACCAACACCGCCGCGGCGCCGAAGGAGAGCGGTTATATCGCCAAGGTGCTGGCGCTGCCGCCGCGGCAGCTCAACGGCGTGCTGTATCGCGCGATCGACGACGCCAAGCGGCCGTGCCAGGGCATCGCGGAAGCGACGCGGCAGGCCGACCGGCAGGGCAAGCCGGTATGGGCGGTACGGTGTATCGACAACAGCGCGTGGCTGATCGCGCTGGGCGATGACGGGATGGCGGACGTGACGGGTATTCCGGGGAATGGCGGGGGATGAGCGCGGCTGCGGGTTCGGGGGCGCTGTGCGCGCCGAACCCAACGGCTGATCGGCCACTTCGGCGTAGATGCGGCGGATTGCCGGTCGCCCTACGCCCCCCGACCCCCCTTCGTCATGCCGGACTTGTTCCGGCATCCACGGTTCCGCGTGACCATCGGCCGTTTGCTTGCGGGCCGGTGGACCCGGGAACAAGTCCGGGGTGACGAAGGGTTGCAGGTGACATTAAGGTCCCCACACCCCTTCGCTGCAGAGCGATCGACATCCACCATCCCCGTTCGGGCTGAGCTTGTCGAAACCGTGCTATCCACGAACCTATCGGCCCGTGGATAGAAGCCCTTCGACAGGCTCAGGGCGAACGGTGAAGGGGCTCGCGCGCCCTTCCCGCCCGCACTTGCATCCGCTCAAGCGTGTGAGCGCGTAAAGGCGATTAGGCCCCTTTCCCCACCCACGTCTGCACCGCCGGACGCAGGCGGTCGGCGACCGCCTTGCGTACCGCGATGCCCGACACGACCCGCTTGGCGGCACCGCGCGACGTCTCCGGAAGCGTCTTGGCGAAGGCGTCGATCTTGGCGGGCATCGCCGGGTCGTTCGATCCACCGCCCAGGCCGACGATATACCCCGAGCGGCTGCTTTCCTCGATGAAGCCCTCGACCGTGGCGCGGTTGGCGACGGCCCAGTCGAACGCCATGTCGGGGTGGCGGCCGGCGATCGCGCGGAGCAGCGAGGCCTTTTGCGGCGCGGTGAAGGTATCGGTCTTGAGCAGGTCGATCGCGCGGCGGGCAATCGCATCGTCGCGCGCTGCGCCGAGCAGCGACACGAAGCGGTTGCGGGCGACGGGGTTGGTCTCCGCCTTGGTCAGGCCAAGCAGCTGGTCCCATTCGGCCGCGGTCGCATTGGCGGCGAAGGTCGACAGGATCGGCTGGCGGATCGCCGGCGGGATCGCGGTCGGATTGGTCGCGAGCTGGCCGACGTAAGTGCGCGCCTGACGCAGCACCTCGGCATCGCCGTTGGCGCCGAGCTGTCCGACGAGGCTTTCGCGCAAATTGCTGACCAAAGGCGATTCGCCCGCGGCTGCGGTGAAGCCGATGCGGCTGAGGACCGGCGCGAGGATCGCCACCGTCCGCGCACGCAGCGGCGCCTCGAGCGGGGTGTTGTCGTAGAGCGCAACGAGGCCGGACAGCCGCCCCGACACCAGCGACCATTCGAGCGGGTCGGCGTTCGCCCCGACCCGACCCATCACCGCGAAATAGCGCGACAGGTCCTGATAGCCGCCCGCCGCCAGCGCGTAATCATCGGCGAGCGTACCGAGCCGGTCGGTGAGCGGCAGCTTCGTGTAATCGCGGACCAGCGCGTCATGCGTCGGCTGGTCGTACAGCACGCGCGTATAGCTGCCCTTGCCCTTGTTGAGCAGCAACGTGCCGCAGCCCTTGACCGCGACGTTGGTCGCCGGCCCGGTGACGATCGCGCGCGTGTCGGCGCCGTCGAGCGTCGCGACGACGAGCGGCACCTGCCACGTCTGCGGCGTCTTCGACGCGGCATCCATGCCGAAGCGGCCCTGCGCCAGCGTCACGTTGGTCGTGCCGCCGGTGCAGCGCGCGGCGGTGAGCGTCACCAGCGGTACGCCGCCCTGCAGCGTATAGCCGTGCGCGATCTGCGCCACCGGCTGCCCGGCGGCGGCGGACAGCTCGGCCCACAGCTGGTCGGTGACGGTGTTGCCGTATTTGTACTTCGCCATGTAGCGGCGGATGCCGTCGCGGAACTTGTCGGGGCCGAGCGTCGATTCGAGCATGCCGATCACCGCCTCCCCCTTCGCATAGGTAATGCCGTCGAACGCTTCGCCGATCTGGTCGACGGTCTCGATCTTGCGGATGATCGGGTGAGTCGCGGCGGTCGCGTCGAAGCTCATCGCGCCTTCGCGCGAGCTCGATACGGCGGCGGCCTCCGCCTTCCATGTCGGATTGAGGTCGGCGGCGGACTTGGTCTCCATCCACGAGGCAAAGCCTTCGTTGAGCCACAGGTCGTCCCACCACGCCATGGTGACGAGGTCGCCGAACCACTGATGCGCCATTTCGTGCGCGACGACGGTGAAGATGCGCTGCTTGGCGCTTTCGGTGGCGCGGGCGGGGTCGAACAGCAGTTCGGGTTCGAAATAGAAGATCGCGCCCCAATTCTCCATCGCGCCGAAGAACTGGCTGGAACCGGGGCCGGCGATCATGTCGAGCTTGGGGAGCGGATAAGGCTGGCCGAAATACTGGTTGTAATAGGGCAGCAGCCGCTTCGCCTCGGCGAGCGCATAATCGCCCTGGTCGGCGACGCCGCGGCGGGTGACCACGCCGATCTCGACGTTCCCTGCCTGCACCGTCTTGCGCTCGAGATCGCCCATGCCGAGGTAGAGGAGGTAGCTCGACATGACCGGCGTCTCGGCGAAGCTGTACAGCTGCGTGCCGTCCTTCTGCTTGACGTTCGAGATGACGGGCATGTTCGACAGCGCGAGCTGGCCCGCGGGCGCCACCGCCTTCAGCCGGAACTTCGCCTTGAACGCGGGCTCGTCCCACATCGGCGCGAAGCGGCGTGCGTCGGGCGCCTCGAACTGGGTGGCGAGCATGCGCGCCTTCGACCCGTCCTGATTGGTATAGTCGATCGCGAACAGGCCGGCGGCGGACTGGTTGATCTTGCCGCTCCAGACGAAGCCGACGGTGTGACGGCCGATGCCGAGCGTTGCGGGCAGCGTCAGCACGACCTGCTGCCTGTCCTTGTCGAGCGCGAACGGCACCGCCTTGCCATCGACGTTCGCCGCGGTGATCGCCAGATCGGCGGCGTTGAGCGTGATCGTCCGCGTCGCCGTCTTGACGTCGACGGTCACCGTCTCGGTGCCGGTGAAGGTCATCGCTTGCGCGTTCGGCGTCACCGCGATGTCGTAGACGACGGGGACGACGTCGGTCGGCAGGCTGCCGGCGGCGAGCGCGGGGGCGGACACGGTCAGCGCCAGCGCGGCGGCGAAAGCGATCTTCATGGGGTTGGTAACTCCGGATACGATATTGCGACAGCTCTTACGCCATTGTTTCACGACGGCAAGACGGCGGCTCGCTGGACAGGCCGATCGGTTGCGCTAAACAACCGATCCCAGAGAGGATGCCGATGACCCCCAAGCTGTTCGACCGTCTGGCGCTGCCCGTGATCGGGTCGCCGCTGTTCATCATTTCGAACCCCGATCTGGTGATCGCACAGTGCAAGGCGGGGATCGTCGGATCCTTCCCGGCGCTCAACGCGCGACCGCAGGGCCTGCTCGACGAATGGCTGCACCGGATCACCGAGGACCTGGCGGCGCACAACCGCGACCATCCCGATGCACCCGCGGCGCCCTTCGCGGTCAACCAGATCGTCCACAAGTCGAACGACCGGCTGGAGGCGGACCTTGCCACCTGCGCCAAATGGCAGGTGCCGATCGTCATCACCTCGCTGGGCGCGCGCGAAGACCTCAACACCGCGGTCCATGGCTGGGGCGGGATTACCTTGCACGACGTCATCGACGATCGGTTTGCGCGCAAGGCGATCGAAAAGGGCGCGGACGGGCTGATCGCGGTCGCGGCGGGGGCCGGCGGCCATGCCGGCAAGCTGTCGCCGTTCGCGATCGTGCAGGAGATCCGCCAGTGGTTCGACGGGCCGCTGGCGCTGTCGGGGTCGATCGCAACCGGCGGCGCGGTGCTGGCGGCGCAGGCGATGGGGGCGGATTTCGCCTATATCGGTTCGCCCTTCATCGCGACGACCGAGGCGAATGCGGCGCCCGAGTACAAGCAGTCGATCGTCGCGAGCCGCGCGGCGGACATCGTCTATTCGAACCTGTTCACCGGGGTGCACGGCAACTACCTGCGCGCCTCGATCGAGGCGGCGGGGCTCGACCCCGACGCGCTGCCCGAGGGCGATCTCAAGACGATGGACTTCGGTGGCGGCAACGGGTCCAAGGCCAAGGCGTGGCGCGATATCTGGGGTTCGGGCCAGGGGATCGGCGTGGTCGACCGGGTCGAGAGCGTTGCGGATCGCGTGGCGCGGTTGGTGGGCGAGTACCGGGCGGCGAAGGCGCGGCTGACGGGGTAAGATCGTCCGGCTCGCCATGACGATGTATGTTGGAACGCGAACGTTATTGCCCACCGTTCGCCCTGGTGAGCAGGTCGTCAAGGCCCCCGGCCTCGACGACCTGCTCACCAGGGCGAACGGTGGGTGTTGGGTCAGCCCGCGTCAGAACGCGAGCGCCAGCCGGTCGTGCAGGCGGTGGACGGGGCTCGGCGCCAGTTCGTTCTCCTGCGCGGCATCGAGCAGGCCGACGCGGCGGTGGAGGTTGGCGCTCGCTTCCACCAGCGTGCGGGCGCGCACCGGCAGCGCGCGGATCAGGTCGGCGTCGAACTGCGGCGCATGGCCGAGCCGGCGGGCAGGGTCTAGCGCCTCGCGCGGCTTCAATTCGCCGGCATCGACCGCGCGCTGGGTGAGCAGCCAGGCGATGACGTGCATCAGCCGTGTCGTCACCTTCAGCGATTCGCAGCTGAAGCCGACGCGGATCAGCGGATCGAGCGCCTCGCGCTCCGCCCGCCCCGCTTCGTCGAAATAACTGCGCGCTTCGTCGGCGAGCAGCATCGCCTCGGTATACAGCGAATCGATCAGGCGGCGGTGGATGCGCGATTCGGAAGAGCGGGCGGTCATGGCAGGAACTGGTGGCACAGTGGGGCGGCGCTGCACAGCATCGCCGCGCGGGCGACATGTGTCAAAACGGACGCATCGGCCATATCAGGCGATGATGTCGGGGATCAGCTCGTCCTCGCAGCTGGCGATCTCGTCGCGCAGGCGCAGCTTGCGCTTCTTGAGGCGCGCGATCTGCAGCTGGTCGGGGATGCCGGTCGCCGCCAGCGCGTCGATCGCAGCGTCGAGGTCGCGATGCTCGGTGCGCAACAGGTCGAGCCGGGCGATGATCTGCGCTTCGTCCATGGCGACCCCCTGTTGCCGATCCCGTCGTCCGGCCCCTGCCCTAGCCCAGCGGCGGTGCCAACCCAAGTCGTCGCAGTATGCCCCTCGACTAATCGCGTTCGGTCAATTTGGGTGAGGACTTTTCGACGGTTCGATGGTTTACTCCATTCCCCCAACACGCATGCATCAGGAGGTACACCGAAATGCAGACGACGCATCAACAGGCACTGGAAACCAAGCATGCCGCGCTCGACCGCCGCATCGCCGACGAGACCCACCGCCCGATGCCCAACTCCGCGATCATCACCGACCTGAAGCGCCAAAAATTGAAGCTCAAGGAAGAGCTGACCGGCCTGTAGCGCCATCCACCGGCCCCTCCCTTCGCGGAGGGGCTTTTCGTTGGAGCGGTGTTCAGCGCCTGGCCTGACCCACCGGCTTGCGCGCCTTCTTGGGGTCGATCGGCCGGTCGAGTGCGATGCCGATCCGTCCCTCCGTACACCAAGCCACCCGTCCTGCGATCTCGCCCAGGCCCCGCACGTCGAGCGTCACCGCGGTGCCCGGATCCTTGACCCGGTCGCAATCGACCATCAGCCCGCCTTCGGACAAATTGCGTACGCGCACCTCGCGCGTCGTGCCCTCTCCGTCGAAGCGCAGCTGCGCCATCAGGAACAGGCTGTCGCGCGACCGGCTGCGCGCACCCTCGGCATCGGCGGCGGGAGCAGCGGCGGGATCGTAGGAAAAGCTGTCCATATCCGAAGCGTCTCGATCATGACCGGGCGGGCGGGACGATCGGCGATCGGCCACGTCCGCGCGTACCCGCACAATCGTCGCCAAAGCGTTAACCGCGCCGATCCTCAATCCTCGCGCGAGATCTTTTCGTTGCGCTCGTGACGCTCCTGCGCCTCCAGCGTCATCGTCGCGATCGGGCGCGCTTCCAGGCGGCCGAGGCTGATCGGTTCGCCGGTCACTTCGCAATAGCCGTATTCCCCCTCGTCGATGCGGCGGATCGCCGCCTCGATCTTCGAGACCAGCTTGCGCTGGCGATCGCGGGTGCGCAGTTCGATCGACCAGTCGGTCTCGCTCGACGCGCGATCGGTCAGGTCCGATTCCCGCAGCGAATCGAGCTGCAGCTGGTTGAGCGTGCCCGCCGCGTCCTGCAGGATCGCGTCCTTCCAGCGCAGCAGCTTGTTCCGGAAATACGCCTGCTGGCGCAGGCTCATGAACGGTTCGTCGGCGCTGGGCCGATAACCATCGTCTGCCCAGACGTCGGCATCGTTTGCCGCCATCGGATCGGCACCCCTATCGTGTACGCGACTGACTTGCGTTGCCATGCCACTCTCCCTCCGGTCCCCGTGATTGACCCAGGGACCGCCCCCAAATTGGTGTTCGGGCCTATAATCGTGCGCGTAAAGAACCACAAGCGAGCAGAGTTGCCGAATCTAACCAAAATGCGACCGTTTGTTGCGGTTGCGGCCGTTTCGGTTGCGCTACCGCGCGGCGTGATGCAGCCGACCATCCGCCAGTCGAGCGGCACATTACTGTTCCACTCTGGTACGTTAACGGCGATCGCCCCGCCCCGGCATCAAGAAAACTCGGATCGGGACGCAAGAACATGGTTAACGAACTTGCACTTAACGCTTTGTTTTGCACTTGGTCTCATAGCGGCGATGCTCTGCTGCAACCGGGATTCCGGGGGGCAAGCCCCGGCAACGAAAGAGAGACGTTATGTCCGTACGGATGGCTTTGGCGAAATTGTGCGCTTGCGCATGCGGGGGAGCGCTGATCGGCGGCGGCGCCGTCCATGTCGCAGAGCGGCCGAGCCGTCCCGCGTACGTGAAGCAGGTCAAGAAGCGCGTCGTCGTGCGGCGGCAGGTCGCATCGGTGAAGCGCGCCGGCGCGCGTCGCCGCATCGTGACCACGACGACGACGACGTGTGCGCCCGCGGTGGTGACCGTCGCCAGCCAGGCTGCGCCCGTGCCCCTCCCCGTCTCCGAAGGATTCGTCGGCGGCGGCGGTGGTGGCGGCGTGCCGGTCGTGGTCGGTGGCAGCGGCGGCTGGGGTGGCGGCAGCGGCGGCTTCTTCGGCGGCGGCTTCGGCGGTTCGTCGGGATCGTCGGGCAGCGTCGTGATCTCGTCGACGTCGAGCGGCGGCGCCTATGTCGATATCGACAACAAGAACAGCAATGTCGTCGACAACCAGAACAACAACAACAATCAGAACAACAACGAAAACAAGAACAACAACAATAATACCAACAAGAACGAGCAGAGCCAGAACCAGGATCAGAGCCAGCACCAGAACCAGGACCAGACCAACTACGGGTCGAGTTCGAAGGGCTGGAGCACGAGCGGCGGTTGGACGTCGAGCGGCCATCACGAAGGCCCCCCTCCCGGCCCGCCGGGATCGTCGGGCGGCCCGCCCGCGCCGGTGCCGGCACCGCCGATGGTGCTGCTGTTCGGGGCTGCCGCGGCGGCACTGGTCGCGCGCCGCAAGCTGGCCAAGCCGCAGGCCGCCTGAGCGCTTGGCGGGTTATGAAAAGGGCTGCCGGACCCAGTGTCCGGCAGCCCTTTTTCATGTCCGTCGATCAGGCGGCGCGCAGGGCCTGTTCGATATCGGGCACCGGATGGCCGGTCAGGTCCTTGGCGAGCTCTCCGGTCAGGCGGTCGCTGACCTCCTTATGGTAATGTTTGCGCAATTCGCCGAGCGTCCTGGGCGGCGCGACGATGATGAGCGATTCGAAATCGTTGGCGAGCGCGCGGCGCTTGAGCATGTCGGCAGTCTCGGCGGCGAAGCGGTCTTCCTCCTGCTGGTGGAAGTCGGTTTCGCCCATCGACCCGCCACCGGCGGCGAAGGCACCGCCACCGCGGGTCGAGGATGCGGCGCCCGCGGCGTCGGTCTTCTGGTCGCGATTGGCGGGATTGTCCTGCTCCTCGGCGTGCTCGACCTTCAGGTTCGGATATTCGGCATCGCCTTGGTTGCGGAAGAACAGCGCCTTGCGGCCGTCCGCGACGAGCACGAACGCGTTATGGGGGACCTGCATCACTGTTTCTCCTGATCGTTGCAATCGGATGGGTCAACGCAAGGGGGACCGCATGGGTTGCCGACTTGCGCCACGGGGGGTGCGTCGGCATAGCCGGGCCATCATGCACGACATCCGCGCCATCCGGGACGATCCCGCCGCCTTCGACGCCGCCCTTGCCCGCCGCGGCGTCGCCTCGCCGGCCGCCGCGCTGATCGCGCTCGACGACGCGCGCAAGACCGCGATCGCCGCCGCGCAGGACGCGCAGACGCGCCGCAACGATGTGTCGAAGCAGATCGGCCAGGCGAAGGCGCAGAAGGACGAGGCGCGCGCGCAGGCGCTGATGGCGGAGGTCGCCGCGCTGAAGGGTCAGCTGCCCGAGCTGGAGCAGGCGGAGGGCGAGACCGCCGCGGCGCTCGATGCCGCGCTCGCTGCCCTCCCCAACCGCCCCGCCGCCGACGTGCCCGAGGGCGAGGACGAGAGCGGCAACGTCGTCGTCCATCAGCGTGGCACGATCCCGAGCTTCGACTTTACGCCCCGCGAACATGACGCGATCGGGCCGGCGCTGGGCCTCGATTTCGAAACGGGCGTCGCGATCGCGGGTGCGCGGTTCACGCTGGTGCGCGGGGCGGCGGCGCGGTTGCAGCGTGCTCTGGGGCAGTTCATGCTCGACACGCTGACGCAGGCGCATGGCTATGAAGAGGTGGCGCCGCCGCTGCTCGTCCGCGACGAGGCGGTGTTCGGCACGGGGCAGTTGCCCAAGTTCGCCGAGGACCTGTTCCGCACCACCGACGGGCGCTGGCTGATCCCGACCGCCGAGGTGTCGCTGACCAACATCGTCCGCGAGACGATCCTGCCGCAGGGCGATCTGCCGCTGCGCTTCGCGGCGCTGACCCCGTGTTTCCGCTCGGAAGCGGGGGCGGCGGGGCGTGATACGCGCGGCTATATCCGCCAGCATCAGTTCGACAAGGTCGAGATGGTGTCGATCGTGGCCGAGGATGCGTCCGAGGCCGAGCACGAGCGGATGACGGCGTGCGCCGAGGGCATCCTCGATGCGCTGGCGCTGCCGTATCGGCGGATGCTGCTGTGCGCGGGCGACATGGGGTTCACCGCGCGGCGGACCTACGACCTGGAGGTATGGTTGCCCGGGCAGGACACGTATCGCGAGATTTCGAGCTGCTCGACTTGCGGCGATTTCCAGGCGCGGCGGATGAACGCGCGCTATCGGGCAGACGGCGGGAAGGCGACGCGCTTCGTCCATACGCTCAACGGGTCGGGGCTCGCGGTGGGCCGCACGCTGGTGGCGGTGCTGGAGAATTACCAGCAGGCCGACGGTTCGGTCGCGGTGCCGGCAGTGCTCCAGCCCTATCTCGGCGGGCTCGACCGGCTCGAACCGAAGGGCTGACGGCATGGCGCGCTGGCGGATCGTTGGTGGCGTGGGGGTTGCGGCGCTGGCGCTGTCCGGCTGCATCCCCAGCATCGACGGTGCGCCGGCCGAGGACGCAGGGCCGCCGCCACGGCCGACCTATCTGCCGCGCGAGCCGGCGCCGCGCTACGACCCGCCGCAGCGCTACGAGCCGGCGCGCAACGACCTGCCCGGCCGCGACGGTGCCGATCGCGGCGGCGTGGCGATGCCGCGCACCGCGCGTCCGGCGTGGGAGGCGCGGCCGGTCACGCCGGATGCGCAGGTGGTCGCCGACCAGAGCTACACCGTGCAGCCCGGCGATTCGCTGCGCCGCGTCGCCGAGCGCACCGGTGCTGGGTCGGAGGCGATCGCGCGTGCCAATGCGCTGGAGCCGCCGTTCACGATCCGCGCCGGACAGGTGCTGACCGTCCCCGGCGGGCGCTATCACCTCGTCCGGCAGGGGGAGAGCGGCATCGCGATCGCGCGCGCCTATGGCGTCGAATGGTCGCGGATCGTCGCCGCCAACGCGCTGGAGGAACCTTATGTGCTGCGCGCCGGGCAGCGCGTGCTGATCCCCGGCGACCCGGCGCGTGCGCCGAGCCGCGCCGAGCGGGCGGCGGCGTTCCGGCTCGACATCGACGACATCCTGACCGGCGGCGAACCCGCGCCGGCGCCGCGGCAGGCGCCAGCCAAGCCGGTCGCCAACCCGACCCGCGTGCTGCCGCCGACCGCGGTGGTCGCGGCGCCGGCGCGGTTGCAGGGTGGCTTCGCCTGGCCGGTCGATGGCACGGTCGTGCGCCGCTTCGGCCCCGGCAAGAGCGGCGAGCGCAACGACGGGATCAAGATCGCGGTCCCCGTCTCCACTCCGATCCACGCGACCGCGGACGGCGTCGTCGCCTATGCCGGCGACGGGATCGCGGCGCTCGGCGGGCTGGTCATCATCCGCCATGGCGGCGGCTGGACCAGCGTCTACGGCCATGCCTCGAAACTCCTCGTCCAGCGCGGGCAGAGCGTGAAGCGCGGGCAGACGATCGCGCTGTCGGGCGACACCGGCTTCGCCGACCGGCCCGAGGTGCATTTCGAGCTGCGCAAGGGCCGGACGCCGGTCGATCCGCAGGGGCAGTTGCCGCGGCGGTGATTTTCCGGTCACCCTCACCCTTCCCACCCGGCTGTGCCGGGCGGGCCCCTTCCCTCTCCCGTCGGAAGAGGGAGGGAGGCGCATAGCGCCGGAAGGGTGAGGGTGACGAAGTGCGTCGCGCTTGCTAACCGGCGCGCATGACGTACCAGTCCGACCTGCTCAGCACGCTCGCCTCGCGCGGCTATATCCATCAGATGACCGATGCGGGTGCGCTCGACGCGCTGGCAGCGAAGAGCGTCGTGCCTGGCTATATCGGCTTCGATCCGACCGCGCCGTCGCTGCATGTCGGCAGTCTCGTCCAGATCATGCTGCTGCGGCGGCTGCAGCAGACCGGGCACAAGCCGATCGTGCTGATGGGCGGCGGCACCGGCAAGATCGGCGATCCCTCGTTCAAGGACGAGGCGCGCAAGTTGCTCGGCGAGGAGGGGATCAAGGCGAACGTCGCGTCGATCAAGCGGATCTTCGAGCGTTTCCTGACCTTCGGGGACGGGTCGACGGATGCGGTGATGCTCGACAATGCCGAATGGCTCGATGCCCTCGAATACATCCCGTTCCTGCGCGACGTCGGGCAGCATTTCAGCGTCAACCGGATGCTGTCGTTCGATTCGGTCAAGCTGCGGCTCGACCGGGAACAGTCGCTCTCGTTCCTCGAATTCAACTACATGATCCTGCAGGCCTATGATTTTCTTGAACTTTCCCGTCGCGCCGGGTGCCGGTTGCAGATGGGCGGATCGGATCAATGGGGCAATATCGTCAACGGTATCGAGCTGTCGCGCCGGATGGACGGGACCGAGGTGTTCGGGGTGACGACGCCGCTCATCACCACCGCGGACGGCGGCAAGATGGGCAAGACGATGGCGGGTGCGGTGTGGCTGCACGAGGACCAGCTGTCGCATTTCGATTACTGGCAGTTCTGGCGCAACACCGACGACCGCGACGTCGGGCGGTTCCTGCGGCTGTTCACCGATCTGCCGCTCGACGAGATCGCGCGGCTGGAGGCGCTGGAGGGCGCCGGGATCAACGAGGCGAAGAAGGTGCTGGCCAACGAAGCGACCGCGATGTGCCGCGGGCGCGCCGCGGCGGACGAGGCGGCGGAGACGGCGCGGCGGACGTTCGAGGAGGGCGCGAGCGGCGCGGCCCTGCCGAGCGTCACCGTCGCGGGCGGCAGCATCGCGGTGGTCGATGCGCTGATCGCGCTCGGCTTCGCCAAGTCGAAGGGCGAGGCGCGGCGGCTGATCGCCGGCGGCGGCGCGCGGGTCGGTGCGGACAAGATCACCGACGAGGCGCAATTGATCGCGGTGGGCGCGGAACCCGTCCGTCTGTCGGCGGGAAAAAAGAACCACGGTCTGCTCGTTTCGGGGCAGTAAGTGTCTGTAAACCGATAGGCTTCTATCGCTGCATCCGAAATGGTCCGACCCTTTGGGCCATGAGGAGTTCTGGCTGTGACGCTTGCCGCGCTGAACCTGTCCGACGGCCGTGCCGAACCGCGCGACGAGGTGCATCACCGCTGTCGCGCGATGCTCGCCGACCGGCGCTCGGTGCCGGTGCTGGTCGTCAACCTGTCGCCGCAGGGGCTGATGATCCGCAGCGATGCGCCGGTGAGCGTCGGCGAATGGCTGCGCATCACGCTGCCGGTGATGGGCGAGGTGCAGGCGGCGGTGCGCTGGGCGCTCGGCGGGCGAATCGGGTGCCAGCTGGAGCGGGCGATTCCAGGAGGGCAGTATCATGCGGTGCTGGGGGCGATGGCGGGGTGATCGACGTCTAGACGGCAGAGGTCGCCCTCACCCTTCCGCGGCTTTGGGAACCCATGAAAGTATTACTTTCATGGGCCCCTCGCCGCCCCCTCCCTCTCCCGCTGGGAGAGGGAAAAGACGCCGAAGGCGGCGAAGGGTGAGGGTGATCGAGGCCGCGTTTCAGCCCGACCTAAGCAGCGCCACGCCGGCATCGCGATCGAACAGGTAGAGCGCGACCCGCGCCGCCTGCCCGCGCGGCCCTTCCAGCCCGCCGTCGCGATCGATCAGCAGGCGGGCGTCGTCCTGCGCGCATTGCAGCAGATCGCTTAGCATCTCGGGCAGCGCCAAGCGGAAGGTCACCTCGCCCGACTGGCGCGTGCCGAGCAGTTCGCCGCCGCCGCGCAGGCGAAGATCCTCCTCGGCGATGCGGAAGCCGTCGTTGCTCTCGCGCATCAAGGCGAGCCTTGCGCGGGAAGTTTCGCTGAGCGCCGACCCGCGCAGCAGCAGGCAGCGCGACAGGCCGCCGCCGCGCCCGACGCGGCCGCGCAGCTGGTGGAGCTGGGCGAGGCCGAAGCGGTCGGCATGTTCGATGACGATGAGGGTGGCGTTGGGGACGTCGACGCCGACTTCGATCACCGTCGTGGCGACGAGGACGCTCAGGCGGTTGCCGGCGAACGCCTCCATGACGGCGTCCTTCTCGGCGGGCTTCATCCGGCCGTGGACGACGCCGATCCGCTCTCCGAAACGGTTGCGCAGCGTCTCGGCGCGCATTTCGGCGGCGGCGAGGTCGCTCTTCTCGCTTTCCTCGACCAAGGGGCAGACCCAATAGGCCTGGCCGCCTTCGGAGATGTGGCGGCCGATCGCGTTGACGACTTCGTCGAGCCGATCCTCGGAGACGACTCGCGTCTCGATCGGTTCGCGGCCGGGGGGCATTTCGTCGAGCCGGCTGACGTCCATTTCGCCATACTGGGCGAGGGTCAGCGTGCGCGGGATCGGGGTGGCGGTCATCGCGAGCAGGTGCGGCGGCGCCTTGCCCTTGGCCTGCAACAGCATGCGCTGGGCGACGCCGAAGCGGTGCTGTTCGTCGACGACGACCAGCCCGAGGTCCTTGTAGCCGACCGCCTCCTGGAAGATGGCGTGGGTGCCGACGAGGATGTCGATCTCGCCGCTGGCCAGCGCCATCAGCGTCGCCTCGCGCGCCTTGCCCTTGTCGCGGCCGGTGAGGACGGCGATTTCGACGGGCAGGCCGGCGAGCTGCTTGCGCAGCGTCTCGTAATGCTGGCGGGCGAGGATTTCGGTTGGGGCGAGCATCGCGCCCTGTGCGCCGGCCTCGACCGCGATCAGCAGCGCCATCGCCGCGACCAGCGTCTTGCCTGAGCCGACGTCGCCCTGCAGCAGGCGCAGCATCGGCGCCGTCTGGGCGAGGTCGCCCTCGATCTCGGCCACGGAGCGGGTCTGCGCGCCGGTGGGGGTGTACGGCAGGCGCAGCAGGTCGCGCAGGCGGCCGTCGCCGACGAGCGCCCTGCCCCGCCGCTTGCGCGTGTCGGCGCGGACGAGCGTCAGCGCGAGCTGGTTTGCGAAGATCTCGTCATAGGCGAGGCGTTCGCGGGCGGTCTTGTCGGCGGGGTCGGCGTGGATGCGCTGCAACGCCTCGCGCCAGTCGGGCCAGCCGCGTTTGGCTTTCAGACCGGGCTCGATCCATTCGGCAAGGTCGGGCGCGCGCTCGATCGCCTGGCTCGCGAAACCGGCGAGGCGGCGCGAGGTCAGCCCTTCGGAGAGCGGGTAGATCGCCTCGCGTTCGCGGAACGGTTCGTCGGGTTCGCCCCCCCCACCACCAACGATGTCGGGGTGGATGATCTGGAGCGTGTCGCCATAGCTTTCGAGCTTGCCCGAGACGCGGCGGGGTTCGTTCAGTGGCAGCAGCTTCTTCACCCAGCCCGACGAGCCGCCGAAATAGACGAGGCTGACGGCGTTGCCCTTCGCGTCGGTGGCCTGCACGCGGGTGGGGCCGCGGCCGGAGCTGGTGCGGTAATCGCGCGGGGTCAGCGTGATCGCGATGATCCGGCCGGCGTCGGCGACGTCGAGTTCCTCGCGGGGCAGCCGGTCGATCCAGCCGCTCGGGAGGTGGAAGGCGACGTCGACGACACGCGCGAGGCCCAATCGGTCGAGCGGCTTGGCGAGGCCGGGGCCGACGCCCTTGAGGGCGGTGACTTCGGCGAACAGCGGATTGAGGATATCGGGGCGCATGACTACATGGCCGCTATACCCTACCCGATAACCGCCGCCAGCGGTTACCGGGCTATTTGCATTGGATCGCCCGTGGACCACGCCACCCGCCTGAAACGCCTGAAGTTCCGCAGCTGGCATCGTGGCACCAAGGAGGCCGACCTGATGATCGGCGGCTTCTTCGATGCCCACGGCGCGGGGTGGACGCCCGCAGAACTCGACTGGTTCGAGGCGCTGCTCGAGGAGCAGGACGTCGATATCATGGGCTGGGCGATCGGATCGCTGCCGTGTCCCGCGGAATGGGAGGGTGCGATGATGCAAGCGATGCGGTCGCTCAGCTACGTGCCGGTGGTGCGCTGACGTCGCCATCCATACACCGTCACCCCGGACTTGTCCCGGGGTCCACCAAGCCGCGGGCGAATGGTTTGAAGCTCAGGCCGCGCGCCTCGCCGCAGAGTGGACCCCGGAACAAGTCCGGGGTGACGGGGATATGCTGGACAGGTGACCGATCCCGCCAGCGGGACCCAATCAACTGCATGACCGCCCGGCGCTCACCCGCTGCGCCCAACCGAGAAACCGATGCCCGATCTGAAGACGATCCTGTCCGCCAAGACGCCGCTCACCCTGTCGGGGGTACCCACCGGGTTCCAGCCGTCGCTGCTCGCCGACCTTGCGCGGGCGGCGAAGGGGCGTGCCGTCTTCATCGCGCCGGACGATGCGGCGATGCGCGCGGTGGCGGCGACCGCGGCGTTCTTCGCGCCCGAACTGGAGATCGTCAGCTTCCCGGCGTGGGACTGCCTGCCCTATGATCGCGCCAGCCCGACGCTGCGGATCATGGCGGAGCGGATCGCGGCGCTGTGGCGGCTGCAGAAGCCCGCCAAGGGACCGCAGCTGTTTCTGACCACCGCCAACGCCGCGACGCAGCGGGTGCTGACGCCGTTCCGCATCCGCCAGCTGGTCGCGACGCTGGAGCCCGGCGCGCGGATCGATCGCGACGATCTGGCGCGGCTGCTCCAGGCGAACGGCTACGTGCGGACCGAGACGGTGCACGACCAGGGCGAATATGCGGTGCGCGGCGGCATCGTTGACCTGTTCCCGAGCGGCGAGGAACAGGCGCTGCGGCTCGACTTCTTCGGTGACGAAATCGAGACGGTGCGCACCTTCAGTCCCGAGGACCAGCGCACCACCGGGCGGATCGACGGCTTCACCCTGCTGCCCGCGTCCGAGGCGTTGCTCGACGAGGAATCGATCAAGCGGTTCCGCACGCGCTATCGCGAGAAGTTCGGCGCGACCGCGACCGGCGATCCCTTGTACCAGACGATCAGCGACGGGCGGCGGCTGGCGGGCATGGAGCACTGGCTGCCGCTGTTCGAGGACAAGCTGGCGACGCTGTTCGACCATCTGTCAGAGGGCGACGTGGTGGTGCGCGATTTCGGCGTCACTGGCGCCGCCGAGGGGCGGATGGAATCGATCGCCGATTATTACGAGAACCGCCAGCGCGCGGAAGCCGCGCAGCCGGGGAGCTACCGGCCGCTTGCCGCGAAGACGCTGTATCTCGACGCCAGGGAATGGGCGGCGAGCCTCGACGCGGCGCACGCGCATCTGACGACGCCGTTCCACGAGCCGGAAAGCGCCAGCGTGCTCGATTTCGGCGTCGACGGCCCGCGCGATTTCGGGCCGGAGCGGTCGGCGAGCGCCAACGTCTACGAGGCGGTCGTCGATCACCTGAAGGCGCTGCGCAAGGCAGGCAAGAAGCCCGTGCTGGCGAGCTATTCGGTCGGCGCGCGCGAGCGGCTCGGCAATCTGCTCAAGGACCACGGCCTCCACGGCGGCAAGGCGGCGGACAGCTGGCAGGCGGCGCTCGGCATCGCCGACACCGGCAAATCCGCGGGCGTCGCGCTCGTCGTGCTGCCGCTCGACCACGGCTTCACCGCGCCCGGCGTCGCGGTGCTGACCGAGCAGGACATGCTCGGCGACCGGTTGGTGCGGCGGGCGAAGCGCAAGAAGTCCGCCGACGCCTTCCTCGCGGAACTCGCCGCGCTGACGCCGGGCGACCTCGTCGTCCACAGCGATCACGGCATCGGCAAATATCTCGGGCTGACCTCGATCCCCGTCGGGCAATCCCCGCACGATTGCGTCGCGGTCGAATATGCCGGCGGCGACAAATTGTTCGTGCCGGTCGAGAACCTCGAGGTGCTGTCGCGCTACGGCTCGAACGAGGAAGGCGCGAGCCTCGACCGATTGGGCGGCGAGGCGTGGCAGCGGCGCAAGTCGAAGATGAAGGAGCGGATCCGCGAGATCGCGGGCGAGCTCATCAAGACCGCGGCCGAACGCGCGCTGCACCCCGGCGACGTGCTCGAACCCGATGTCAGCGGCTATCCGAGCTTCGTCGACCGTTTCCCTTATGCCGAAACGGACGATCAGGATCGCGCGATCGAGGACGTGCTCGGCGATCTGTCGGCGGGCAAGCCGATGGACCGGCTGATCGTCGGCGACGTCGGCTTCGGCAAGACCGAGATCGCGCTGCGCGCCGCCTTCGTCGCGGCGATGGCGGGCAAGCAGGTCGCGGTGGTGTGCCCGACTACGCTGCTCGCGCGCCAGCATTACAACAATTTCAGCGCGCGGTTCGAAGGCTTCCCGATGCAGATGGGGCGGCTGTCGCGACTCGTCCCGGCGAACGAGGCGAAGGCGACCAAGGAGGGCCTCGCCGGCGGCACGGTCGACGTCGTCATCGGCACGCACGCGCTGCTCGCGAAGAACATCGACTTCAAGCGATTGGGGCTCGTCATCGTCGACGAGGAGCAGCGCTTCGGCGTCACCCATAAGGAGCGTTTGAAGGCGCTGCGTGCCGACGTTCATATGCTGACACTGACCGCGACGCCGATCCCGCGCACGCTGCAAATGGCGATGAGCGGTATCCGCGAACTGTCGGTGATCCAGACGCCGCCGGTCGATCGACTGGCGGTGCGGACCTATGTTATCCCGTGGGACCCGGTGGTGCTGCGCGAGGCGCTCTTACGCGAACATTATCGCGGCGGTCAGAGCTTCATCGTCACGCCGCGCGTCGCCGACCTGCCCGATCTTGAGGAGTATCTGCGCAACGAGGTGCCCGAGATCCGCTACGTCGTCGCGCACGGCCAGATGAGCCCGACCGAGGTCGAGGAGCGGATGAGCGCCTTCTACGACAAAAAGTTCGAGGTGCTCGTCTCGACGACGATCATCGAGAGCGGGATCGATATCGCATCGGCCAACACGATCATCGTCAACCGTGCCGACCGGTTCGGCCTCGCGCAGCTCTATCAGCTGCGCGGGCGGGTCGGGCGGTCGAAGACGCGCGCCTATGCCTATCTGGTGACCCCGCCCGAGCGGATGATGACCGAGACGGCGGAGAAGCGCCTAAAGGTATTGAGCGACCTCGATTCGCTCGGCGCGGGGTTCCAGCTGGCCAGCCACGATCTCGACATTCGCGGCGCGGGCAATCTGCTCGGCGACGAACAATCGGGGCATATCAAGGAGGTCGGCTACGAGCTGTACCAGTCGATGCTGGAAGAGGCGATCATGGACGCCAAGGCTGGCGGTCTTGCCGCGCGGCCGCGTGATTTCTCGCCGCAGATCACCGTCGATGCGCCGATCTTGATCCCGGACGATTACGTGCCGGACCTTGATTTGCGCATGGGGCTGTATCGCCGGCTCAACGAGCTGGAGGACAATCGCGAGATCGAGGCGTTCGCCGCGGAGATGATCGACCGGTTCGGGCCGCTGCCCGATGCGACCGACAATCTGATCCGCGTGATCGAGATCAAATTGAACGCGCGCAAGGCGTGTATCGCCAAGATGGACGTCGGGCCGCGCGGGGTGCTGGTCGGGTTCCACGACGATACGCCGCCCAACGTGCCGGGGCTGCTGGCGTATGTCGCGCGGCTGAATGGCGTGGCCAAGCTGCGGCCGGACAGCAAGCTGGTGCTGCAGCGGGCCTGGCCCGATGCGAAGTCGCGGTTGCATGGCGCGTTGCAGCTGTCGAAGGGGCTGGCGAAGGCGGCGGGGTAACGATCGCTACTCGCCCTCACCCTTCCAGCGCTTCGCGCCTCCCTCCCTCTCCCATCGGGAGAGGGAAAGACGCCGAAGGCGGCGAAGGGTGAGGGTGACCTTGGTATGGACTCAGCTGCTGTGGTCGGAGACGATCTTCCAGCCCGTCGCCTGTCGTTCGAACAGTAGCGACGTCACGCCCGTGGCCTGTTTGCCGGCGGGATAGGCGAGCATCCATTGCGCCCAGAGCATCTGGTGCGTCGCATCGATGCGGCGGAAGCCGAGCATGCGGAACGACAGCGTGCCGCGCTTCGCGGCATCGGCGCCGTAGTTCTTCGCATAGCGCGCGGCGATCGCGGGCTTGCCGCGGATCAGGCCGTCCTTCGTCACGAATACCGCATCGTCGGCGTAGATGGCGAGGAAACGCGGCATGTCTCCCATGCTCCAGCCGGCAGCGCTGTCGGTCATCGCCGCGGTGATCGCGGCCTGCGGGTCCGCTGCCGCGGCGGGGGCCGCGACCAGCAAAGCGATGGTCGGGATCAACATGGCGTCTCCATCAACCGGGCGAGCGCGGCCGCGTCGAGTGGCGGGGCGAGCAGATAGCCCTGATAATAGGTGCAACCCTCGGCGGCGAGCAAGGCGCGCTGTGCCTCGGTCTCGATCCCCTCGGCGACGACCGCGAGGTCGAGCGAGCGGGCGAGCGTCATCACCGCGCGCACGACAGCGCGATGGCGCGCGGTGCCCTCGATGCCGAGCGCCAGTGCCTTGTCGAGCTTGAGGTAATCGAGCGGCAGCGCGGTGAGATAGGCGAGGCTGGAATAGCCGGTGCCGAAATCGTCGAGCGCGACGCGAAGGCCGGCTGCGCGCAATTCGGACAGCGTCGCGGCGGCGACGTCGAGATGGCGGATCGCGCCGCTTTCGGTGATCTCCACGGTCAGCCGCCCGACCGGCACGCCGCTCGCCGCGACGCGCGCGAGGAAGGCGGCGGCGAACCCCGGCCGGCCGAGATCGCCGGCGGTGAGGTTGAGCGCGACGCGCAAGCTCCGCAGCGCCGGCGGCCAGTCGGCCATGCGCGCGAGCACCAGCCCCTGGATATGGTCGGACAGCGCGAGGCCCAGATCGGCGCGATCCGCCGCGGCGAACAGCGCGTCGGCGCCGAGCGGGCCCAATCGGCCGTGGTTCCAGCGTGCCAGCGCCTCGACCCCGCTTATCCTTCCGCCGTCGATCGGCGCCTGTGGCTGGAACAGGATATCGATCTCGCCGCGCTCGATCGCGAAATGGAGGTCGATGGCGAGCGAATCGAGCGGCGCGGCGCCTTCCGGGCCGGCGATGCGGATCGTCGCGCCGTCGCTCGCCTTGGCGGCGACCAGCGCTTCGGACGCGCGGCGCATCAGGCTGGCGGCATCGTCGCTGGCGGTGCCTTCGGCCATGCCCCAGCGGCTGCCGAGCACCGCCTCGCGGCCCATGGCGGACAGCGGGCGTACCAGCGCGGCGTTGAGTTCGGTGGAGAGGCGGGCGAGCGTCGCGGGATCGGTTGCGGCGGCGACGACGATATCGCCGCCGTCGGGCGTGGAGACGAGCCCGGCGGGGCCGAGCAGGCCGCGGGTGATCGCCTCGACCTGGCGGTGCGCCTCGGCGATCAGCGCGTCGCCGACCGCGCGGCCGCGCGCGGCGTTGAGGATATCGAGCCGCGACAGCGCGATCATCAGGAGGCCGACATGGCGGCCCTCGCTTAGCCACCCGGCGACCCGGTCGGTGATCCGGTCGGGATCGGCGATCGCACCGAACGCCGGCCCGCGCCGGTCGCCGAGGTCGCGCGCGGCATGGCGCGCGGCGAAGCGGATCGCGTGGCGGCGTTCGTCCGCATCGCCGGAATCGATCAGGAAATGCGTCGCACCGGCCGCGAACAATGCGTCGAGATCGGCATCGCCGGCGACCAGCGCGAGCAGCGCCGCACCGGTCGCGGCGACGAAACCGCCCAGCGCCTCGGTCGTGGCCAGGCCCAAAGCGGGATCGTCGCGGCCATCGACCAGCACGACGCCGGCACCGCTGGCTAGCACCCGCGCGGCGACGTCGTCCCCGCCCGCATCGACGACGACCGACCAGCCGTCGGCACGCGCCGCCACGGCCAGCGCATCGCCCGCCCCGGCCGATACGATGAACAGCGTCGCTTGCTCGGCACCCTTCTCCATCGCCGCCAGCCTAGGGCGGCATCGGTTAACCGGCAATGGAGAGGCGGGCGAAGCGATCGCAGATGGAACGGACTTGTCGTCCACGGGTTCACCGCCTAGCTCCTTGATGATGACCAGCGCCCTCCCCCCCATCGATCAGCCGCTGGTCGACCCCCAGGGTCGTACCATCCGCTATCTGCGTATCTCGGTCACCGACCGGTGCGACCTGCGCTGCCGTTATTGTATGGCGGAGCAGATGACGTTCCTGCCGCGCGCCAAGCTGCTGAGCCTCGACGAGATCGCGATCATCGCCGAACGCTTCATCGCGCGCGGGGTGACCAAGATCCGGCTGTCGGGCGGTGAGCCGCTGGTGCGCCGCGATGTCGGCGATCTGGTGCGCCGGCTGGGGCGGCATGTCGGGGCCAAGGGATCGGGCGGTGGCCTCGACGAGCTGACGATGACGACCAACGCGACGCGGCTCGACCGACATGCGGACGAGATGGTCGATGCCGGCATCCGGCGGATCAACGTCAGCCTCGACAGCCTCGACGCCGAACGGTTCCGCTACATCACCCGCCACGGCGATCTCGATCAGGTGCTGCGCGGCATCGCCGCGGCGAAGGCGGCGGGGCTGGCGGTCAAGATCAACATGGTCGCGCTGGCGGGGCTCAATGAGGCCGAGATTCCGGCGATGCTGGAATGGTGCGTCGCCGAGGGCCACGACCTGTCGCTGATCGAGACGATGCCGCTGGGCGCAATCGACGAGGATCGCACCGACCGCTTCGTGCCGCTGACGCGGGTGTTCGAGGATTTGAAGGGCCGGTTCGCGCTGGTCCGCGATGCGCACCGCACCGGCGGGCCGGCACGCTACTGGCGGGTCGATGGCTCGTCGACGAAGCTGGGGCTGATCTCGCCGCTGACCGCCAATTTCTGCGACGGATGCAACCGCGTGCGTTTGACGACCGAGGGCAAATTGTACCTGTGTCTGGGGCATGACGATCAGGTCGACCTGAAGGCGGCGCTGCGCGACGGCGGCATCGCCGGGCTGGATACCGCGATCGATTTAGGCCTGACGCGCAAGCCCGCGCGGCACGATTTCCGCATCGCGAGCGGGTCGGCGCCGGCGGTGGCGCGGCACATGAGCGTCACCGGCGGATGAGCCGGTACGAGCGGCGGGCGCTGGTCGCCTCGCCGACCGCCCCTGCGCGCGCCGCCGCGGCCGAGCTGGCGGATGCGGCCGACTGGGTCGATCCGGCCGACGCCGACGTCATCATCGCGCTGGGCGGTGACGGCTTCATGCTGCAGACGCTGCACGGGCTGCTCGACCGGCGTGGCACCGCGGTGCCGGTGTTCGGCATGAACCTCGGCACGGTCGGCTTCATGATGAACGAATGGCGCCGCCACGGCATCGGCGAGCGGCTGGAGCGCGCCAAGCCGTTCAAGGTCTCGCCGCTGCTCGCCACGGTCACCGGGATCGACGGGCGCGTGCACCAGGCGCCGGCGATCAACGAGGTCTCGCTGCTGCGCGAGACGCGCCAGACCGCCAAGCTGGAGGTGTCGGTCAACGACCGCGTGGTGATGCCGGAGCTCGCCTGCGACGGCATCCTCGTCGCGACGCCGGCGGGATCGACCGCGTACAATCTGTCGGCGCACGGGCCGATCCTGCCGCTGGGGTCGAACATGCTGGCGCTGACCCCGATCAGCCCGTTCCGCCCGCGGCGCTGGCGCGGCGCGATCCTGCCCGACAAGGCGCGGATCGCGCTGCGCGTGCTCGATCCCGCCAAGCGCCCGGTATCGGCGGTGGCGGACCAGCGGGAGTTCCGCGACGTCGCCGAGGTATCGATCGCGATCGACCGCGCGCGCGAGCTGACCTTGCTGTTCGATCCCGAGCATGCGCTCGACGACCGGATCACGATGGAGCAGTTCGTCGCCTGAACGAAGCTGTGGAAAAAGCCCAGAACGGGGTTGCATCGCGATTTCTGGCGGCTATAGACCCCCTCCACGACGCAGCGTTCCCTGATAGCTCAGCGGTAGAGCTCTCGACTGTTAATCGAGCGGCCGTAGGTTCGAATCCTACTCAGGGAGCCATTTTCCTCACATCGTCAACGGTTTGCCCGGCGCCCGATAGGACGCCAGCAGATTGCGCTTGCGAACCGCGCGGGCGATCCGCATCATCGCCGCAGGACGAGGAGCGCAAAATGCTCCCGCGAGGAGAGCGATGTGATGATCTTTCTGAAAGTGGCGATCGGTGCGATGGCGGCGGCGATTCTGACAGTGCCGGTGCTGATGGCGGTGACCGGGCGCAAGGGCGATGGCGGCGAGCGCCAGTCCGGCTGATCGAATTGCGTTAACGCGGTGGTGGTGAAACAGCGGGTAGGACGGAGCGCCTCATCCCGATCGCACAGGATCCATCCGTGGACGCAACCTATCGCTCCGCCACCGCCCAGCTCGTCGCCTCGATCCACCAGCCGCTGCGCGCGCCGGTCGGCGAATGCCTCGAACGGTGGAGCCGGCTGGATGCAATGACGCGTGCGCGTGCCTATCTGGTGATCGAAGGGCCGGAGCCGCGCGTGCGGCGAACGCTGAATGCCGCCGCGATCGCCGGGCTCATCGAGCGCGCCCGATCCGCGGGGGCTGCGATTCGAGGACGTGACGTGCGACAGGCGACCGGGATACTGACGATCGATACGCGGCGACAGGGGCTGGTCGACGTCACCGATCGCGTCGTCGGCTGGGTGGAGCGACAAGGCATCGCCGAGGGGCTGCTCACCGTCTTCTGCCGCCATACCTCCGCCTCGCTGGTGATCCAGGAGAATGCGGCGCCGGCGGTGCGGCGCGATATGGAGGCCTATTTCAACCGCCTCGCACCCGAAAGCCGCGACTATGAGCATGACGACGAGGGGTCGGACGACATGCCCGCGCATCTCAAGACCGCGCTGACCGGTGTGCAGCTGTCGATCCCCGTCCTCGGCGGCGTGCCGGCGCTGGGGACGTGGCAGGGCATCTATCTGTTCGAACATCGCACCCGGCCGCACCGGCGCGAGCTGGCGCTGCACCTGATCGGCGCGTGATCTGCGACGAAACGTTACGGCGCGGAGCCAAGTCGTTCATCGCTCGTTCCACTGACGCACGATACAGCGGAATGGTTCGCCGCATCCGCGCGCGAATGGAGTAATGGAGTCATGATGCATCTAGGCCGCAAGGCTGTGGTCGCCGCCCTCGCCGCCTCCACATTGATGGTCGCCGGCTGCGCGACCGAGACCACCTATCGCCCCGCCACGGGACAGGGGTTCAACCGTACCGGTTACAGCGACCGCCAGGTCGAGCCCAACCGTTTCCTCGTCAGCTTCGCCGGCAACAGCGTGACGTCGCGCGATACGGTGGAGCGTTACCTGCTGTTCCGTGCCGCCGAACTGACGCTGCAGAATGGCTACGACTATTTCCTGATGGCCAACCGCGACACCGATCTGCAGTCGCGGACCTATTCGACGCCGGGGATCGGCGGCGGGTTCGGTTATGGCGGCTTCGGTGGCTATTGGGGTCCGTCGTGGCGCTATTACGGGCGCGGTTTCGGCTGGCGTTCGTGGGATCCGTGGCTGGGCGGCGGCTTCGGGCCTTGGGGCAACGATTTCGATATCCGCACCATCGACCGCTACGAAGCGACCGCGGAGATCGTGATGCGCAAGGGGCCGATCCCGCGCGACAATCTGCGCGCGTTCAACGCCAAGGCGGTGGTCGACAGCATCGGGCCGAGCGTGGTGTTGCCGAAGTAAGGGTTCGCCCCTTCGGACAAACGAAAAGGGGCCGGATCACCGATGGGTGGTCCGGCCCTTTTTCTGTTGCGACGCGTATCGCACACCCTTCGTCACCCCGGACGTGTTCTGGGGTCCACCGGGCCGCACGCGTATGCTTTCGCCTCCAGCCGTATGCCTCGCCGCAGAGTGGACCCCCCTGAGTTCACAAACGAAGTGCAACACCTGAGACAGGTGCTGCTATGTCGACCTATCGCCAGCTATCGCTTGAAGAACGATGTTCGATTGCCCGGCTTCATGAAGCCGGGCATTCGATCCGGCAAATCGCTGCAACTCTGGATCGCCAGCCGTCGACCGTCTCGCGCGAGCTGATGCGCAATGCCGGCGCGACGATCGGTTACCGTCCCGCCTATGCGCAGGCGCAGGCCCAGGCA
>NZ_JAMLDY010000020.1 GCF_024211255.1 Sphingomonas liriopis
CCCTCCTCGCCAACGGCAAACCCAAGCGCCTCGCCATCGCCGCCCTCATGCGTAAGATCATCACCATCGCCAACGCACGCATCCGCGATGCCCTCCCACCACACAACAACTGACTTGATGACGATGGGGGGCTGGGCGGAGGTCAGGTCTGTTCGACGGGACGAACGGTCGTCGTCTCATGATCTGTCTTGCCCGGAAGGAAGGGGAGCAAATAGTATAGCGTATCTTGCCAACCATCGCGCCGCGCGGCAGCGCTCGCGAGCGTATCAGCGCCAGAGCGGACCCGACCGGCATGAAGATTCTCCTCGTCGACGACGACCCCGTATTCGCCGCGGCGCTGGTGGAGGAACTGACCGGGTTCGGCCATGCGCTGGCGGTGGCGGAGGACGGGCGCGCGGGGCTCGCGGCGATCGACCAGGACGCTTATGACGCGGTGGTGCTCGACCGGATGATGCCGCGGGTCGACGGGATCGCGCTGCTCGAACGGCTGCGCGGCGACGCGCGCTCGATACCCGTCATCATGCTCAGCGCGCGCGGGCAGTCCGACGACAAGATCGCCGGGCTGGCGGCGGGCGCCGACGATTATGTCGTCAAGCCGGTCGAGGCGGCCGAACTGCACGCGCGGTTGCAGGCGGTGCTGCGCGGCCGGCAATGGACGCAAGGATCGAGCGATACGCTGCGCGCCGGCGATATCGTCGTCAGCCCGTCGCGCTTCCGCGCGTGGCGCGACGACCAGCCGCTGGACCTCGCCAAGCTGGAGCTGAAGCTGCTTGCCGAACTGGTGCGTGGTGCCGGCACCGTGCTGACCCGCGCGATGCTGATCGAACGCGTCTGGGGATATGACTTCGAACCCGATACCAATCTGGTCGACGTCTATATCCGCCGGCTGCGGCAGAAGCTGACCGCGGCGGGCGGCGACGATCCGATCCGGACGATGCGCGGCGTCGGCTATATGCTGCGCGGCTGACCCCGGTGCGGGCGCCCCGGTCGCTGCGCGCGCTGACCGCCATCGTCGTCGCCGCGCTGCTCGCGACGACGGTGGGGACGGGGGCGGCGATCTTCACCGCGACGCATCGCACGATCGTGCGGCTGGTCGACGAGCGGATCGCGGCGGCGGCGGGGGCGGTCGCGGGCGAGGCGGGCCCGCGGCCGACGCCGGTGCTGCCGACCCCCGTGCTGCTGCGACGGCTGGCGGCGCTGACCCGCGATCGCGACACCGGCGACATCGGCGCGCTGCTGACCGACGCGCGCGGCGTGGCGATCGGCGGCAACGTGACGCTGCGCCGGCGGTTGCCGCCGGGCTATGCCTCGCTGCGCGCGGGCGACGGGATCAAGGGGCTGAGCGCCGGGCGCGCCTATACCCGCAGCGTCGGCGACGGGCGGATGCTGACGATGATCGCCGAGACCGAGCCGTTCGACGATTACGGCGCCGCGCGGTTGCGCATCTATCTGATCGGTTTCGGATCGATCCTGCTGGTCGTCGCGATCGGCCTGACCGGCTTTTCACGGCTGATCGCGCGGCGGATCGGCGCGATGCGCGCGACCGCGGCGGCGATCGTCGAGGGCGACCTGCAGCGGCGCGTGCCGACCGAGGGCGATGGCGGTCCCTTCGACGCGCAGGCCGAGGCGTTCAACGCGATGCTCGATCGCATCGCCGAGCTGATGCGCGGGATCGCCGGCGTGTCGAGCGACATCGCGCACGACCTGCGCAGCCCGCTCGCCCGGCTGCGCGGCCAGCTGGTCCAGCTCGAACGCCGCGCCGAGACGCCGGCCTTGCGCGAGGGGCTGGCGGCGGCGATCGCGCAGAACGACGATATCCTGGCGATGTTCGCCGCGATCCTACGCATCGCCGAGGTCGAGGGCGGCGCGCGGCGGGCGGGATTCGCCGACATCGATCTCAGCGCGCTGGCGGGGGAGGTCTCAGGGATGATGGCGCCGGTGGTCGAGGACGGCGGCCGGACGCTGGCCGTCGCGGCGCTGCCGCCGCTGCCGGTGCGCGGCGACCCGCAGTTGCTGACGCAGACGCTCATCAACCTGATCGGCAATGCGACGCGGCATACGCCGGCGGGCACGCGGATCGTGCTGGCTGGCGGGCGCCGGGGGACGAGCGGGGTGCTGACGCTGTCCGACGACGGGCCGGGGATCGCGGATGAGGATCGCGCGCTGGCGCTGCGCCGGTTCGGGCGGCTCGACCGCAGCCGTTCGACCGCGGGGCATGGGCTGGGCCTGCCGCTCGCCGCGGCGATCGCGCGGCTGCACGGCGGTGCGCTGTGGCTGGAGGATGCGGCGCCGGGGTTGCGGGTGGTGATCGAGGTGCCGCTGGCTTGAGGGGCGGTGCGTTCCGTTACCCCGGCCCTGTGCGGAGCGTCCGCGAAAGTCCGCGCGACTATCCGATGGCGCATCCCCGACGAAGGCGAGACCTCCGCAAAACCCTATTCGTGCTCCCGCGCAGGCGGGAGCCCAGGAGTCCCGATCCCTATAAGCTGTCGTTTTGCTTGGCTCTGGGCTCCCGCCTGCGCGGGAGCACTGAAGGGCGCGGACTTTCGCAAAGGTCTCGCGAAGGCCGGGGTCCAGCTGGGTTAAGGTTTGTAATGACTTGCGACCGTTTTCCCGACTGGGCCCCGGCCTTCGCCGGGGAGGTGAAGAGGGTTTTGCACGCCTCGTATTGATTTGAGGTCCTGGTGGCTCGGGCGACAAGGGGCAGACCGGCCAACGCAATCGGCCCGGCTTCCCTGACGGGAACCGGGCCGACCGGCGCTTGGGGGCGAAGACTCCCCCGCGCTTACATCGCGATCGAGGCTTCCAGGCCGATCGTGCGCGGTGCGTTGAAGTTGCCGTAGTCGCCGAGCACGTTGTTGACGCTGCCCGTCGTCACGCTGGTCGAGGGCGAGCCGGGCAGGCTGTTCGACGGGTCGCGACGGAAGACATATTGTTCGTCGAGCAGGTTGCGTGCCCAGACCGACAGCGTCAGCTTGCGGTCGCCGGTGGTGATGTCGGCGAGCGCGACGCGGCCGTTGACGATGAACGAGGCATCGTTGTGCGTCGCGAACTGGTCGAACGCCTGCGTCGATTGCGCATAGTTCGCGTCGAGGTGGAAGCGCAGCCTGGTATCGCCGCTGCCGACCGGCAGGCTGTAGTCGATCGCGCCGCTCGCCGCGTTGCGGGGCGTGAAGACGATGTAGAAGTTCTGGTAGACATTCGTCGTCGTGCCGCCCGCCGTCGCGCTGATGAGCACCGGCGGGATCCTGGTGTAGGTATAGGCATAGGAGCCGGTCAGCGTCAGGCCGGCGACCGGCTGCACGGTCAGGTCCGCTTCCACGCCGCGGATCCTGGTGATGCCCGGCGCATTGATCGTGACGAGGTTGTTGAAGCTGCCGGTCGCGGTCGGCTGGATCGAGCTGATGTCGACCTGGCTGTTCTTGCGATCCATGATGTAGCCGGCAAGGTTGAACCGCGCGCGGCGATCCCAGAAATCGGTCTTGAGGCCGAGCTCGTACGCCTTCACGTCCTCCGGATCGAAGGCCTGATAGTTGGCGGTACGCGAGCTGGCGCCGCCGGCCCGATAGCCGGTCGAATATTTGGCATAGCCGTGGATGGTACTGCTGAAATCATAGGCCAGCGTCGCCATCGGGTTGAACCGGTCCCACGTCTTGTCGAGCGGCTTGTAGCCGTTGATCGCGGCGGTCTGCGGCGCGGTGTCATAGTTGATGTTGCGCGAGAAGTGCAGCACGCCGCGCTTCTTGTCGTGCGTGTAGCGGCCGCCGGCGGTGAAGTGCAGCGCGTCGGTCAGGTCATAGGTCAGCTGGCCGTAGGCGGCGTAGCTGCGCGACCAGACTTCCGAGGCGCGGTCGATCGAGCGACAGCCCTGCGTCGAGCCGAAGCCCGCCGAGCCGGTGCACGGATCGAGGATCACGTTCATATAGCCGCTGGTCTGGCCGGCGGTGGTGTAGCCGGCGATCGCGTTCGAGTTCGGCGTCGCCGCGTCGTCGCTGGCGTGTTCGTAGAAATAGTACAGGCCGGCGACATACTGCAGCCGGTCGAACCCGCCGACCGCCTGGAATTCCTGGCTGAACTGATGCTGGTACAGGTCGGCGAGGCTGTAGCGGCTGAAGTTGCAGGCGTTGCCCGTGCAGCCGGGCGCGACGACCGGCACGCGGTGCGCGCCGCCCGAATTGTCCCACTGGGTCGAGGAAACGCCGCGCCAGGCGGTGATCGAGCGCAGCTCGACCGCGGGGCTGGCGGCGTATTTCAGCGTGTTGGTGAAGCCGTGCGTCTTGTCGATGCTGGGCTGCTGCGGCACGCCGATGTCGGCGATCCGCTGCCGGCTGGTGCCGTTGACGACGACGCCGGGCAGCGGCGGCTTCACCGTGCCGGTCAGGTTGGTGTAGTTGGTGCCGGGCAGGTAGCAATTGGGCTGCGACGCCTGCGTGCCGGCGGCGCACCCGTTCGGGTTGTAGTTGAGCAGCTGGCTGTAGAACGGCGAGTTGGAATCGTAGCCGTTGTCATAGGCGAAATCGTCGGTCAGCCCGTCGATCGGCTGCCAGCGCACCGCGGCGCGGCCGCCGCGGCGGTGGAAATAGTTCCAGCCGGTCTGGCCGGCGAGCGGGTTCGTCGTCGTCGGATCCTGATGCTGGATGACGCCGTCCAGCTTGATCGCGAAGCCGGCGATCGCCGGCAGGTCGAGGTGCGCGTCGGCGTTGTAGCCGCCATAGGTGGCGGTGCCGGCGGTGGCGCGCAGGGCGAACTTGCCCGTCGGCGCCCTGGTGACGATCGACAGCGCGCCGCCTTCGGTGTTGCGGCCGAACAGCGTGCCCTGCGGGCCCTTCAGCACCTCGATCCGCTCGACGTCGAACAGCGCGGCGTTGAGGCCGTGCTGGCGGCCGAGATAGACGCCGTCGACGTAGATGCCGACGCCCTGTTCGCGCGCGGGCTGGTTGGCGTCCAGGGGCACGATGCCGCGGATGCCGATGGTGAGCGCGGTCTGGCGCGCCTCGAACGTCGCGATGCGCAAGGACGGGACCGCACCGTCGGCCAGGTCGTACAGGCTCTGGACGTGGCGGTCCTTGAGGTCCTGGCCGCCCAGCACGTTGATCGCGATCGGCGTCTTCTGCAGGTTGGTTTCGCGCTTGGTCGCGGTGACGACGATGTCGGTCAGCTGATCGGGGGCGGGATCGGCGGCGGGCGCGGCCGTCGTCGGATCGGTCGCGGCGGCCGGCGTGGCGGCCCTGGTGTCCGCGGCGAAGGCGGGCGCGGCGCCGAGGGCGGCCGCGGCGACGCCGATCATCAGCAGCGCGCGGCTGCCGAGCGTGTTCGTCATGATGAAACAATCCCCTTCGAGGCAATGTGCCTTCGAAGGCCGCGCCTAGCCGCGGGGTGTGGCGGCGGCGTTGCGGTTCGGTGACGGCCGCCGCCTCGCCGGCTTCATCCTGGTTTCATGTTGCCGAGCGCCTCGCCGATCGCGGCGGCGGCGGTGCGCAGCAGGGGGGCGAGCTCGTCCATCCGGGTCGCGGACAGATAGGGTGCGGCGGCGGCGACGTTGATCGCGGCGACGATGCGGCCGGCGGCGTCGCGCACCGGCGCGGCGACTGAATGGATATGGTCGGGCGCGGGGCCGCATTGCAGCACGACGCCGCGCTCCACCGCGGCGCGCATCTGCGCCGGCCAGTCGCCCTGGCGGTGCGGCTCCGCGGCCTGGCCGAACAGGCGGCGCCACGATCCCTCGGTCTCGTCGAGCAGCAGCGCCTTGCCGAGGCCGGTCTCGGCGAGCCGGCGGCGGGTGCCGGGCTGGGTGATGACCGCGACGCGCTCGGCGCCGGCGATGCGCAGCATGTGCACCGATTCGTCGCCCTCGCGCCGGCCCATGAACGCGCTCAACCCCGATTCCTGCGCCAGCCATTCGAGCTGCGGCCGGGCGAGCGCGACGAGGTCGGTCTGGTCCTGGACCAGATGCTTGAGGCGCAGCAGCTGGCGACCGCCGCGCACCTGCCCGCCGGGACCGGTGGCGAGGAACCCGCGTGCGGCGAGCGAGCCGACGAGGCGATAGGCGATCGCGCGCGACAGGCCGCTGCGCTGCGCCAGCTGCAGCACGGTGCCCGATTCGCGCACCGCCAGTTCGAGCAGGTCGAGGCCGCGGTCGAGCGTCTGCGTGCCCGCCTTGGCGGTGCGGCCGGTGTCTTCGGCGGCATCGTCGGCGGCGTCCGCCCGGGCGCTGGCAATGGTGGTCACGGTATGCTCTCTCCCCAGCTCGTGGGAGGATTAGCCGATCGGATCGCCCACGTACACATCGGCCGACCGAAACGAACCGATCATCCCAGCCGGATGACGTGCAGGAAGCGCGGCCCGTGTGCACCGCGAACGTAGGTGCCCTCGATATCGGTCGTGCCGGAGACGCCGGTGACCCAGTAATGCGCGCGCGGATGGGCGCCGGGGAGCGTCGCGTCCTCGAGATAGGCGACCACCTGCGGCACCACCACGATATGGTGGAGCGCTAGGAAGTTGGGCAGCATCGGTGCGGCGGCGCCCGTCTCGAAGACGAGGCTGCCGGTTTCGGCGACGCCGCACCGCGCGATGGCGAGCGCGGCGGGTTCGTCGGGCGCGGCGCGGTCGTGGAGGGTGAAGCCGGTCCAGTCGCATTGCCCCAGACGTGGGTCGGGGGGGACGCAGAGCGTGAGCGGCAGGCTTTGATCGGCGCAATAGCGCGCGATCGCGGCGGGCAGGTCGGCGAGCGTCGCGATGCGATCGACCGTCGCCGCGACGCTGGAGAGGGTCAGGCGGGCGAGGAACGTCTCCTCCACCTGCGCCGGGTCGACCCGCGGGCGTTCGGGGGCGATGAGCAGCGCGGCGGCCTCCGCCGCGATTCCGGCGGGGGTGGCGGTGCCGGTGAGGCGGGCGAGGATATCGGCGCGGGCGGTCACGACCGGCGGCCCTTCCGGTATTGCGCCATGAAACTTTCCTCCGTGGGCCGCGGCATGTCGCGATAGCGCGTCCAGCCGTCGGCGAGCGGCAGTCTGGTCAGCCAGCCGCTACGCCCCATCAGCCGCATCGCGCGCAGCGCCGTGGCGGTGGCGGCGCGGTAGAGGCGCGGGCGACGTGCGAACCACGCCCAGGTGCCGAGGCCGGAGCGCAGGCTGGCGGGTTCCAGCCCTTCGCGCCAGCTCTTCTCGCGCCAGCCGCGCAGCAGCGTGGGGAGGGGGATGCGCACCGGGCACACCTCCTGGCATTTGCCGTTGAGCGTGCAGGCGTTGGGCAGGTCGCGACTCTGCTTCAGCCCGTCGAACGCGGGGGTGAGCACCGCGCCCATCGGGCCGGGATAGGTGCCGCCATAGGCATGGCCGCCGATCTGCCGGAACACGACGCAATGGTTCATGCACGCGCCGCAGCGGATGCAGCGGAGCATCTCGGCCAGCCCCTCCTCGCGCATCGTCGTGCGGCCGTTGTCGACGAGGACGATGTGCATCTCTTCCGGTCCGTCGCGGTCGAGCGCGCGTTTCGGGCCGGTATAGAAGGTGGTATACTGGCTCAAGGGCGCGCCGGTCGCCGAGCGCGACAGCATGCGCAACAGGTGGACGGCATGGCCGGTCGAGGGCACGATCTTCTCGATCCCCGCGGTGACGATATGCATCCGCGGCGGCACCAGCGACAGCTCCGCATTGCCCTCGTTGGTGACGGTGCAGACCGCGCCGGTATCGGCGACGAGGAAATTGGCGCCCGAGATGCCGACGTCGGCGGCGAGCATGCCTTCGCGCAGGTGGCGGCGCGCGCTTTCCGCCATCGCCGCGATCGTCTCTTCCTCGTGGGGGGCGCGGTGGCTCGCCTTGAACAGCGCGGAAACCTGTTCGCGCGTCTTGTGCATCGCCGGCCAGATGATGTGCGACGGGCGCTCGCCGCTGAGCTGGATGATATGTTCGGCAAGGTCGGTCTCGATCCGGCCGATGCCGGCTTCCGCAAGTGCGTGCGGCAGGCCGATCTCCTCGCCGAGCATCGATTTCGAGCGCGCGACGCTCTTCGCGTTTGCCGCCTTGCAGAGTCGCACGACGATGTCGCACGCCTCCTGTGCGGTGCGCGCCCAATGGACCTGCGCGCCGGCGGCGGTGGCGTTCGCCTCGAACGCTTGCAGGTAATGGCCGAGATTGGCGACGACGTGATCCTTGATCGCGGCGGCGCGGTCGCGTGCGGCGTCGAAATCGGGGAAGGCGTCGACCGCGAGGGTGCGCTTGGCCTCGGCGGTGCCGGCGGTGCGCTCGACCGCGAGCTTGAGATTGCGGTCGGCGAGCGCCTCATCGACGCGGGTGGCGAAGCTCATGCCTCTTCCCCGATCGCCGGGCCGTCGCCCATGCCGGCGATCAGCTCGATCGCGTGGAAGGCGCGGACGGGGGAGCCGTCGCGGTGCAGCTTGCCCGCCATGTTCATCAGGCAGCCGAGGTCGCCCGCCAGCAACAGTTCCGCGCCGCTCGCGTCGATCGCCGCAGCCTTTTCGCCGACGATCGCGTTGGAGATGGCGGGATATTTGACGCAGAAGGTGCCGCCGAAGCCGCAGCACGTCTCCTCCCCCGCCAGCGGTTTCAGCGCGAGCCCATCGACCGCGGCGAGCAGCCGGCGCGGCTGGCGTTTGATGCCGAGTTCGCGCAGGCCCGAGCAGCTGTCGTGATAGGTGGCGGTGGCGGGGAGGGCGACGCCGTCGGGGCGCCAGCCGCGGACCTCGTCGAGATAGGCCATGATTTCGTACGTCTTCGCGGCAAGTGCGTGGGCGCGCGGACCCCAGACGGAATCGTGTTCGAGGATCTCGGGATAATGGACGCGGACCGTCGCGGCGCACGAGCCCGACGGGATGACGACATGGTCGTACGGCTCAAGCGCGGCGATCGCGCGGCGGGCAAGGTCCTCGGCGGTCTTGCGGTCGCCCGAGTTGAGCGCGGGCTGGCCGCAGCAGGTCTGCGCTTCGGGGACGATGACCTCGCAGCCGGCGGCTTCAAGCGCGGCGATCGCGGCGAAGCCGATGCGCGGGCGGATGAGGTCGACGAGGCAGGTGACGAACAGCGCGACGCGGGGGGCAGGGGCTGCGGTCACGCCAACGTCCCCGTCACCGCGGACTTGTTCCGGGGTCCACTCGTCCGCCTGGCATGCGCTCCCACTTCCAACCCTACGCCAAGAGGCGGGGTGGACCCCGGAACAAGTCCGCGGTGACGACGGGTGTGTGGCAGCGGTTGAGGCCGGCTCAAATTCGTTTTCCTCGCCCATTCGGAGTCTGCGTTTGACGCGGCTTTTCTCATGTCGTAACGAGCTATCCCATAAAGTGGTAAAAGTAAAACGCTCGAGGGGATGCCGTTCCGCCGTTGCGACAGACGGTGGCAGCCCCCGATTGCGATGATGGGAGCTGCTGGTGGGAATCGTGTCCTTGCCCAAGATCAAGCATGTCCGCGCCTTTACGGTGCGCGGCGGCGGTGCCGACTATCACGACCAGGGCGAAGGCCATTGGATCGACAACCACATCGCCACGCCGATGTCGCGCTATCCCGAATATCGCCAGTCGCGGCAGAGCTTCGGCATCAACGTGCTCGGTACGCTGGTCGTCGAGATCGAGGCCGAGGACGGGACGATCGGCTTCGCAGTGACCACCGGCGGCGAGCCCGCCTGCTTCATCGTCGAGAAGCACCTGGCGCGCTTCCTCGAGGGGCGCAGCCCGACCGATTATGAGAAGATCTGGGACCAGATGTACTTCTCGACCCAATATTACGGGCGCAAGGGGCTGGTCATCAACGCGATTTCCGGCGTCGATCTCGCGCTGTGGGATCTGCTCGGCAAGCTGCGGCAGGAGCCGGTGTACCATATGCTGGGCGGCGCGGTGCGCGACGAGCTGCAATTCTACGCGACCGGCGCGCGGCCCGACAAGGCGAAGGAGTTCGGCTTCATCGGCGGCAAGATGCCGTTGCACCACGGGCCGGCCGAGGGTGTCGAGGGGCTGCACAAGAACATTGCCGAACTCGCCGACATGCGCGCGAAGTGCGGCGACGACTTCTGGCTGATGTGGGATTGCTGGATGGCACTGGACGTGGATTACGCCACGCGCCTCGCCATCGCCGCGCAGGACTACGGCCTGAAATGGATCGAGGAGGCGATCAGCCCGGACGATTACTGGGGCTATCAACAGCTCAAGCGCAACGTGCCCAAGGGGATGCTGGTCACCACCGGCGAGCATGAGGCGACGCGCTGGGGCTTTCGCATGCTGCTCGAGATGGATTGCTGCGACATCATCCAGCCCGATGTCGGCTGGTGCGGCGGCGTCACCGAATTGCTGAAGATCAGCGCGCTGGCCGATGCGCACGGCAAGATGGTCGTGCCGCACGGATCGTCGGTCTACAGCTATCATTTCGTCATCACGCGGCACAATTCGCCGTTCGCCGAATATCTGATGATGCACCCCGGCCCGACCGAGGTGGTGCCGATGTTCCATCCCCAGCTGATCGGCGAGCCCGTGCCGCAGGACGGCCGGCTGAAGGTGAGCGCGCTCGATGCGCCGGGCTTCGGCGTCGAGCTCAATCGCGAGATCGCGATGCACCGTCCCTACACCCACTGATCGTCGTAGAAAGACCCCTCCCATGAAGCTCTGCCGTTTTGGCCAGCCGGGCGCCGAGAAGCCCGGCCTGATCGACGCACAGGGGCGCATCCGCGACCTGTCCGCGCATGTCGCCGACATCTCGCCCGCCGAGCTGTCGCCCGAGGGGCTGGCGCGCCTCGCGGCGCTGCCGGTCGACGACCTGCCGGTGGTCGAGGGTGATCCGCGCTACGGCGTGCCGTTCAGCGGCACCCGCCAGTTCGTCGCGATCGGCCTCAACTATGCCGACCACGCCGCCGAATCGAACCTGCCGATCCCCGATGAACCGGTGGTGTTCAACAAGTGGATATCGTGCCTGCAGGGGCCGAACGATCCGGTGACGATCCCGAAGGATTCGCTCAAGACCGATTGGGAGGTCGAACTCGGCATCGTCGTCGGCACCGCCGCCAACAACGTGTCGGAAGCCGATGCGCTGCGCCACGTCGCGGGCTTCGTCGTCGTCAACGACGTGTCCGAGCGTCACTGGCAGACCGAGCGCGGGCCGACGTGGGACAAGGGCAAGGGCTTCCCGACCTTCGGTCCGGTCGGGCCGTGGCTGGTTACCAGCGACGAGGTCGGCGATCCGCAGGCCCTGTCGATGTGGCTGTCGGTCAACGGCAAGCGCGTGCAGGACGGCAGCACGTCGACGATGATCTTCGGCGTGGCCGCGATCGTCGCCTATGTCTCGAAGCTGATGACGCTGCTCCCCGGCGACATCATCACTACCGGGACGCCGCCGGGCGTCGGCCTCGGCCAGAAGCCCGAACCCTGGTATCTGAAGGCGGGCGACGTCGTCGAACTCGGCATCGAGAAGCTGGGGCAGCAGCGCCAGGACTTCGTCGCCTGGACTGGAACCGCGGCATGAGCTTCGCGGGACGGTTCGAGGGGCGCCACGCGGTGATTACCGGCGGCGCGTCGGGGCTCGGCAAGGACGTCGCGAGGCGGATCGTCGCCGAGGGCGGCACGGTGGCGTTGTGGGATCTCAACGCCGATGCGCTGGCGTCCGCCAAGGACGAGATCGGTGCGGCGCATGTCGTCGCGCTCGACGTGTCCGACGCGGATGCGGTGGCGAAGGCGGCGGAGACGACGCTGGCGGCGCTCGGCAAGATCGACATTCTGGTCTGTTCGGCGGGGATCACCGGGGCGACGGTGCCGGTGCACGAATTTCCCATCGACAGCTGGTTGGCTGTCGTCGGGGTCAACCTCAACGGGCTGTTCTATTGCAACCGCGCGATCGTGCCGGCGATGCTGGCGAACGGCTATGGCCGGATCGTCAACGTCGCGTCGGTCGCGGGCAAGGAAGGCAATCCCAATGCGTCCGCCTATTCGGCGACCAAGGCGGGGGTGATCGGCTTCACCAAATCGCTCGGCAAGGAACTGGCGGGCAAGGGCGTCATCGCCAACGCGCTGACCCCGGCGACGTTCGAGAGTCCGATCCTCGAGCAGCTGCCGCAGAGCCAGGTCGATTACATGCGCTCGAAGATCCCGATGGGGCGTTTGGGCGAGGTGTACGAATCGACCGCGATGGTGTGTTTCATGGCGAGCGAGGAATGCAGCTTCACGACCGCGTCGGTGTTCGACACGTCCGGGGGGCGGACGACGTATTGAGCCATCGCGCTCACCCTCACCCTCACCCTATCGGCGCTGCGCGCCTCTTCCCTCTCCCGGCGGGAGAGGGAGGGAGCGACGAGGGTCCCATGAAAGTATTACTTTCATGGGTGCCCGAAGCCGCGGAAGGGTGAGGGTGGCGGGGGCCAGCAACCGGAGACAAGGCGGATGACCGTTCCGTTCGTCGATGCGCACGTCCATCTGTGGGACCTGTCGCATGTCCGCTATCCGTGGCTGACCCCACCCTTTTCGGGCGACGGGCCGAACGGCAGCGCCGAGGGAATCGCGCGCGACTATGACGTCGTCGCCTATCGTGCCGAGCTCGCGCGCTGGAACCTCGTCGGTGCGGTGCATATCGATGCGGGTGCGCATCCCGACGACGCGTTGCGCGAGACCGCGTGGCTGGAGCGACAGGCGGAGGCGACCGGATTGCCGAGCGGCATCGTCGCCTTCGCGGCGCTCGATGCGCCCGATGCGGACGCCGCGCTCGCCGCACAGGCGGCGCATCCGCGCGTTCGCGGTATCCGCCAGATCGTCAACTGGCATGCCGATGCGCAGCGCAGCTACACAGACCGCGACGTGACGCAGGACCCCCGGTGGCAGGCGGGGTTCGCGGCGCTTGGGCGGCATGGGCTGTCGTTCGATCTGCAATGCTATCCGGGGCAGATGCCGGCGCTGGCGGCGCTGTTCGCGCGGCATCCGGAGGTGCCGGTGATCGTCAACCACCTCGGCATGCCGGTGATGAGCGATGCGGACGGCCTGGCCGACTGGCGGCGGGGGATGGCGGCGCTGGCGGCATTGCCGCAGGTCGCGGTCAAGCTGTCGGGGCTGGGCTTCATCTGGCGCGACTGGACGGCGGAACGGGTGCGGCCGTTGCTGCTGGAGACGATCGACCTGTTCGGCACCCATCGCGCGATGGTGGCGAGCGATGCGCCGACCGATCGGCTGTTCGCACCGATCGACCGGTATATGGAGACGTATTACGCGCTGACCGCGGACCTGTCCGAGGACGAGCGGCGCGATCTGTTCGGGCGCAACGCGAATCGGGTTTATCGGCTCGGGTTGTCCGTGTGAGCCGCGCGAGCAACGCTTTCTGGTTGTGCGGAACCGTGGATGCCGGAACGAGTCCGGCATGACGGCAGGTAGTTCGTTCGCGCGGAACCGCGATGGAAGAGGATAACGACGCATGCCCCCCAATCCGCTGATCGGCGTCCTCTACCACTGGCTCGGCGGTCTCGCCTCGGCGAGCTTCTACGTTCCCTTTCGTGGGGTGAAGCGCTGGTCGTGGGAGATCTACTGGCTGACCGGCGGCATCTTTTCCTGGGTGTTCGCCCCGTGGTTCTTCGCGTCGCTGCAGACGCACGACCTGCTCGGCGTGCTGGGCAGCGCGCCGGCGGGGGCGTTCTGGTGGCCGATCCTGTTCGGGGTGCTGTGGGGGTTCGGCGGCCTCGGCTATGGCCTCGTCATGCGCTATCTGGGGCTGAGCCTCGGCATGGCGGTGGTGCTGGGGCTGTGCACCGTGTTCGGGACGCTGATCCCGCCGCTGTTCACCGGCGAATTCCATGCCAAGCTGCTCGCGACCGCCTCCGGCCGGGTCGTGCTGGCGGGGATCGGGCTGACGCTGCTCGGCATCGTCGTCGTCGCGATCGCGGGCGGGCGCAAGGACGCGCTGCTCACCCCCGAACAGAAGGCGGCGGTGGTCGCCGAGTTCGATTTCCGCAAAGGCATCGCGGTCGCGATCTTCGCCGGCGTCATGTCCGCCTGCTTCGCCTTCGGCCTCGCCGCGGGCGAGCCGATCAAGGCGCTGTCGGCGGCGGCGGGCACCGGGCCGCTGTGGACCGGGCTGCCGGTGCTGTGCCTCGTCATGGCGGGCGGGCTCGTCACCAACGGCGTGTGGTGCGCGTGGCTGATCGCCAAGAACAAGAGCGGCGGCGAATGGGCGGGGCGGACCAAGCCCGGCGTCGAGCGCCCGCCGCTGCTGCGCAACTTCGCATTGAGCGCGCTTGCCGGCGTCACTTGGTATTTCCAGTTCTTCTTCTACACGATGGGCGAGAGCCAGATGGGGCGGCTCGGCTTTTCCAGCTGGACGCTGCACATGGCGTCGATCATCATCTTCGGCACTTTGTGGGGCTTCGCGTTCCGCGAATGGCGCGACGTGGGCGTGCGGATCAAGGCGATCGTTTGGAGCGGCGTCGCGCTGCTGCTGATCGCCACCGTCGTCATCGGCTACGGCAACTCCATCGCCCGCTGATCCGCGCGTTCAGGCGGGGATGCGTATCGCCGGGGGCGCATCCCGTGCCTCGGCAACCAGCCGGGCATAGCGTTCTGCCAGTTCGAGATGGATGCGCCGCCCCTCGGGATTCGGCGTACAGTCGGCGAGTCGCCGTTCCTGGGCTTCGCGGCGGATGTAGAAATCGGCTTCAGCGGTGGTGGGCATGACGGCAGGCTCCGGCGGAGAACATGCTTGTCGCCAACGGGCAACGCATCACAAGCACGCAGACTGTACGCCTGGTTGCGGAGAGTTCCGCTAATCTGCATCAAATATGTGGATGATTTTCAAGGGGGTAGACGGCGCACGAAAAAGGGGCCCGGCATCGCTGCCGGACCCCCTTGTTCGTACCGAACCCGAAGGATCAGTCGCGATCGCCGGTCAGGAAGGCGGGCGCGAACTCGGGCGCGGGGCCCCGATCGTCGTTGGCGTCGTTGCCGCCGCTGCGCGGGGCACGCTCGCCACCCTCGCCACGGGGACCACGGTCGCCGCCGTCGCGACGCGGGCCACGGCCACCGCCGTCACGGCCCGAACCGTCACGGCGCGGGCCGCGGTCGCCACGGCCACCGCCGTCACGATCGCCGCCGCTGCGCGGGCCGCGGGGACCGCGGTCGCCACCTTCACGCGGTTCGCGCGCCGGACGGGTGTCCTCCAGCTCGGCGCCGGTTTCCTGATCGACGACGCGCATCGACAGGCGGACCTTGCCGCGCGGATCGATCTCGAGGACCTTGACCTTGACGGCCTGGCCTTCCGAGAGGACGTCCGACACCTTCTCGACGCGCTCGTTCTTGATCTCGCTGACGTGGACGAGGCCGTCCTTGCCACCCATGAAGTTCACGAACGCCCCGAAATCGACCAGGTTGACGACCTTGCCGTCATAGACCTTGCCGACTTCGGCTTCCTCGACGAGGCCCTTGATCCACTTGATCGCGGCTTCGATCTGCGTCGGGTCGGACGAGGAGACCTTGATGACGCCCTCGTCGTCGATGTCGACCTTGGCGCCGGTCGTCGCGACGATCTCGCGGATCACCTTGCCGCCGGTGCCGATGACTTCGCGGATCTTCGACTTGTCGATCGTGAAGGTCTCGATGCGCGGCGCATGTGCCGACAGCTCCGAACGCGTCTCGCCCAGCGCCTTGGCCATTTCGCCGAGGATGTGCGCGCGGCCTTCATGCGCCTGGCGCAGCGCGACCTTCATGATCTCTTCGGTGATGCCCGAGATCTTGATGTCCATCTGCAGCGCGGTGATGCCCTCGCTGGTGCCGGCGACCTTGAAGTCCATGTCGCCGAGGTGATCCTCATCGCCCAGGATGTCCGACAGGACCGCGAACTTGTCGCCTTCGAGGATCAGGCCCATCGCGATGCCCGAGACGGGGCGCTTCAGCGGCACGCCGGCGTCCATCATCGACAGCGAACCGCCGCACACCGTCGCCATCGACGACGAGCCGTTGCTCTCCGTGATGTCGCTGGTGACGCGGATCGTGTAGGGGAATTCCTCCTTGGTCGGCAGCACCGGGTGCAGCGCGCGCCAGGCGAGCTTGCCGTGGCCGACTTCGCGACGACCCGGCGCACCGAAGCGGCCGACTTCACCGACCGAATAGGGCGGGAAGTTATAGTGGAGCATGAAGTTCTGGTACGACAGGCCGTTGAGGCCGTCGATCATCTGCTCCGCGTCGCGGGTGCCGAGCGTGGTGGTCGCGATCGTCTGCGTCTCGCCGCGGGTGAACAGGGCGGAGCCATGCGCGCGCGGCAGGAAGTGGACTTCCGATTCGATCGGGCGGACCGTCGTCGTGTTGCGGCCGTCGATGCGCACGCCGTCGTTCAGGATCTGGCCGCGGACGATCTCCGCCTCCAGCTTCTTCACCAGCTTGAGCGCGCCGAGATATTCGGCCGGGTTTTCGTGCTTCAGCGTCTCGAACGCGTCGCGCGCCTTGGTGCGGGCGTCGTTGATCGCGGTCTGGCGCGCTTGCTTGTCGGTCAGCTTGTAGGCGGCGGCGAGGTCGGCACCGATCAGGCCCTTGAGCTTGGTCTTGTGCGCCGACATGTCGGCACCCTGCTTCAGCTCCCACGGCTCCTTGGCGGCCTGCTCGGCGAGCTTGATGATCGCGTCGATCACCTGCTGCGACGCCTTGTGCGCGAACATCACGGCGCCGAGCATGACGTCCTCGGACAGCTCCTTGGCTTCCGATTCGACCATCATCACCGCGTCGTGGGTGGCAGCGACCATCAGGTCGAGCTCGCCGGTGGCGACTTCGGTGTCCGACGGGTTGAGCTGATATTCGCCGTCCTTGTAGCCGACGCGCGCCGCGCCGATCGGACCCATGAACGGCACGCCCGACAGCGTCATCGCGGCCGATGCGGCGATCATCGCCAGCAGATCGGGCTCGTTCTCGCCGTCGTAGCTCATCACCTGCGCGATGCAGTTGATCTCGTTGTAGAAGCCTTCCGGGAACAGCGGGCGGAGCGGACGGTCGATCAGGCGGCTGACCAGCGTCTCACGCTCGGTCGCGCCACGCTCGCGCTTGAAGAAGCCGCCGGGGATGCGGCCGCTCGAGGAGAACTTTTCCTGATAGTGGACGGTCAGCGGGAAGAAATCCTGGCCTTCCTTCACCGATTTGGCGGCGGTCACCGCGCAGAGCACGACCGTCTCGCCGAGCGTCGCGATCACCGCGCCGTCGGCCTGGCGGGCGACCTTGCCCGTTTCGAGGGTCAGCGTGCTGCCGCCCCACTCGATCGATACCTTCTTGGCATTGAACATGTATTTTCCTTCACTCCGGCGGGCAGATCCCGGCCGGGGCCTTTGAGTGAGCCAGTATCGGCTCGCGGAGGTTGCCGAATTGCCGCCTCCATGTGCTCCTGCGAAGGCAGGAGCCCAGAGCCACGAGCGATATACTGCTTGGCTCTGGATCCCCGTTTACACGGGGATAACGCAAAACGTAAACGGCCCGCCGAGGGCGGGCCGAACGTTTGCGTTACTTGCGAAGGCCGAGCTTCGCGATCAGGTCCAGATAGCGCTGGCCATCGGTCTTGCGCAGATAGTCGAGCAGCGAGCGACGCTTGTTGACCATCATCAGCAGCCCGCGGCGCGAATGGTTGTCCTTCTTGTGGCCCTTGAAGTGCTCGGTCAGGTTGCGGATGCGCTCGGTCAGGATCGCGACCTGCACTTCGGAAGAGCCCGTGTCGCCTTCTGCGCGCGCATGCTCCTTGACGACTTCGGCCTTGCGTTCTGCGGTAATGGTCATGTTCTACGTCCTCGACATCGTAAGGTTGAAGCCGCGGACGACGCGGACCTGATGGTCCTCGACCGATACCAGCGCGACCGGCGTGTCGCCGTCGCATGCGAAGTATGGGCCAGCGTCTGCGGCGATCCCGCTCAGAACGCGCCCCTGGCGGAGCGCCCCTGCCTGATCGGGGGTGAGGGACAGAGCCGGGATGTCGTCCAGCCCCGCCCTCAACGGCAGGATTAGGTGTTCAAGGGTGCGCGCAGTAGCGGCTTCGCTCAATTTGTCCAGCGTTATCGCGGGGGCAAGGTCGAACGGCCCGGCCTTGGTGCGGCGGAGCATGGTGACGTGGCCGACGCTGCCGAGCGCCAGTGCGATGTCGCGCGCGAGGCTGCGGATGTAGGTGCCCTTGGAGACGTGCGCGGTGAGGGTGACCTCATTCAAATCCTCCCCGGTACGGGGAGGGGGACCATCCGCAGGATGGTGGAGGGGGGCTTCCTCGGGCGATTCCCGTTGTGGAAGCCCCCCTCCACCATTCGCTGGCGCGAATGGTCCCCCTCCCCGTGCCGGGGAGGATTTGAGGGCGTGCACCGTGACGTCGCGGCTTGCCAGCACCACATCCTCGCCCGCGCGCGCGAGGTCGTACGCCCGCTCGCCATCCACCTTCAGCGCCGAATAGGCCGGCGGCACCTGCGCAATCGGCCCCGTAAAGCGCGGCAACACCGCCTCCACCTGCGCGAGCGTCGGCCGCACGTCCGACGTCCCGATCACCACCCCTTCCGCATCCAGCGTATCGGTCTGCTCGCCGAAGCGGATGGTGAAGTCGTACACTTTGTCGCTGTCGAGCATCCGGCCCGCGAGTTTCGTCGCCTCGCCGACCGCGACCGGCAGCACGCCCGTCGCCAGCGGATCGAGCGTGCCGCCATGCCCGACCTTGAACTTGCCGTAGCCGCCCTGCCGCAGCGCGCGTTTGACCGCGGAGACGACCTGCGTGCTCCCCAATCCCAGCGGCTTGTCGACGATCACCCAGCCATGCATCAGGCGATCGCCTGCGCCAGCGCGAGGAACCAGCCGATCACCGCCTGCGCCGGCGGTCCGACGACGCGCCCGACCAGATCGGCACCGGGGAAGACCATCGGCAGCACGACGAGGACGAGGATCAGCAGCAGGAAGCCGAACCGCCCGATCTTCGCCCATTGCGCCGCGAGCGGACGCGGCAGCAGCCCCTCGACGACATGGCCGCCATCGAACGGCGGCATCGGCAGCAGGTTGAACAGCGCGAGGAAGACGTTGACCAGCAGGAAGTTGACGAGATTCGCCAGCACGAATGCCGCCATCCCCGTCGGCTGGACGCCATGCGACAGCGCCGCCGCGGCGCCGATCGCGATCGCGGCAAAGGTGGCGAGGATCAGGTTCATCCCCGGCCCGGCGAGCGCCACCGCGACCATCCCCCAGCGCGGATTGCGCAGGCGCTGCGCGATCACCGGCACCGGCTTCGCCCAGCCGAACACCGGTGCGCCGGCGATGGCGAGGCCGAGGGGGAGGATCAGCGTGCCGACCGGATCGACGTGGCGGATCGGATTGAAGCTCAGCCGCCGCTGCTCCTCGGCGGTCGGATCGCCGAGCCATTTCGCCATCCAGCCGTGTGCGACCTCGTGGAAGACGATCGCGATCACCAGCGGGATGATCCAGATGGCGGCGCGGTAGACGATGTTGTCGGGGTTCATGTGCGCGATATGGCGCGGGGGAGGGAGGAGCGCCAGAGCGCGTTGCGCTCACCCTCACCCATCGCCGGCTTTGCCGTCTCTCCCTCTCCCGGCGGGAGAGGGAAGGGGCCCGCCGCCGCAGGCGGTGGGAAGGGTGAGGGTGGACGGTTAGGACCCCAGCGCCTCCCCGAAATGCCGCCGGCACAGCGCGACATAGCGGTCGTTGCCGCCGATTTCCGTCTGCGCGCCCTCGGCGATGGCGCGGCCCTCGGCATCGACGCGCAGGTTCATGATCGCTTTCCGACCGCACACGCATACCGATTTGATCTCGATGAGCGCGTCGGCGATCGCCAGCAGCCGCGCCGACCCTTCGAACAACCGCCCTTGGAAATCGGTGCGCAGGCCGTAGGTGAGCACCGGCACGTTGAGTCCATCGCAGATGCGCGCCAGCTGCGCGACCTGCGCGGCGGACAGGAACTGCGCCTCGTCGACCAGCACGCAGGCCAGCGGCCCGGTCGCCAGCCGATCGGCGACGCAGGCGGCCAGGTCGGTCTCCGCCTCGAACGGCGTCGCCGGCGCCTCCAGCCCGATGCGGCTGGTGATCGTCCCCGCGGCGAAGCGATCGTCCACCGCCGCGGTGAACAGCATCGTCTCCATCCCCCGCTCGCGATAGTTGAAGTCCGCCTGCAACAGCGTCGTCGACTTGCCCGCGTTCATGCTGGCGTAGTAGAAATAGAGCTTGGCCATCAGCGTGGTTTTTCGATGCCTAGGGGGGTGTCCGCTCCAGCCAGGCGTGCAAGATCGTCTTCGAACGAGACGAACGCATCGGCATGGCGGCCCGAGATCAGGTGCATCATGTCGGCGAAATCGGCACCATCCGCGAATCGCTCGATCGCCCAGCGGATGAGTCCTGCGTCGCTGACGGCGACGGTGAGCAGTTCGATCAGATCGCTCAGCGTTTCGGCGAGAAGCGCACGGCCGAACCGGTATCGCGACGCCAGCAGCCAGGCGGCTTCGAGCAGGACGGTGTCAGAAATGTAGCAGGGATTGGCCAGGACGGCGGTGGCGATCGGGCTCTGCACCGGATCGTCGTTGGTCACGTACCGGGCGATAACGTTGGTATCGATCGCCTTCATTGATCCCAACGCGGTCCGCCTTGCGCCCACATCTCCGATACGGCATCGTTCATCTCGGCGATCGACGTTGTCCGCGTGGCTGTCTGAACCCTTGCCCGAATACGGGCCGTGATCGCTTCGAAGCTCTCTCCCGACCGCTCGAATGCTTTGCGGAGCAGGACGCCATCCGACCGCTCGACGACCTCGAGACGATCTCCCGATGCCATACGCAGCCGATCACGTACGTCCTTGGGAATGACGACCTGACCCTTCTCCGACATCTTCGTATAGGCGTTCATGCCGGTAAGATGCGCCTTACCGGTGCTCGCGTCAATCCTCGCCCAGATCGCGCGCCACCTCGGGCTTGCGGAGCAGGGCGTCGATATGGCTGCCTTCGTCGAAACTGTCGTCCGCCAGGAACTTCAGCTTCGCGGCGTATTTGTTCTGGATGCGGTGCGCGACCTCGCGCTGGAGGTAGGCGGTGTTGGTGCGTAGCGCCTTCAGCACCTTCTCCTCGTCCTTGCCGAGCAGCGGTTTCACGAACACGGTCGCGTGGCGCAGGTCGGGGGACATGCGCACTTCGGTGATCGAAACCATATGCTGTTCGAGCGTCGCATCGTGGACGTCGCCGCGCGCGAGAATCTCCGACAGGACGTGGCGCACCTGTTCGCCGACGCGCAGCGTGCGGACGGACTTTTCCTGGGGTTCTTTGTTCATGATGCCTCTCACCCCTTTCCCGGTGGGAGAGGGAGGGGCCCGCGGCAAAGCCGTGGGAGGGTGAGGGTGATGCGGCAGACGTTACGTCGCCCTCACCCTTCCGCCGGCTTTGCCGGCTCCCTCCCTCTCCCGGAGGGAGAGGGAAATCCGTTACAACGTCCGTTCGCGCATCTCGACTTCGAACGTCTCGAGGAAGTCGCCCGGCTTGATGTCGACGAAGTTCGACGTGAAGGTCACGCCGCACTCCAGACCGGCGCGTACTTCGGGGACGTCGTCCTTGAAGCGGCGCAGGCTGGCGATCTCACCCTGATAGATGATGACATCGTTGCGCGTGATGCGTGCCTTGAGCGCCTTGCGGATGACGCCCTCGACCACCAGCAGACCGGCGGCCTTGCCATGCTTGCCCGCCGAGAAGACGTCGCGGATTTCCGCGCGGCCCACCACGGTCTCGAACGCTTCCGGCCCGAGCTGCCCGGCCATGCCGGCGCGGATCTCGTCGGTCAGGTCGTAGATGACGTCGTAATATTTCAACGCCACCTTCTGCCGGTCGGCGATCTCGCGCGCCTTGGCGTTGGCGCGGACGTTGAAGCCGATGATCGGCGCGCCGCTCGCGCCGGCCAGCGTCACGTCGCTCTCGGTGATGCCACCGACGCCCGCGTGCAGCACGCGCGCCTTGATGAGATCGGTCGAGATCTTGTTGATCGACGCGACGATCGCCTCGACCGTGCCTTGCGTATCGGCCTTCACCACCAGCGGATATTCGATCGCGGCATTGGCCTTCAGCGCCGAGAACATGCTCTCGAGGCTCGCCGGCGCGGTCGTGGTGCGCTTCTGCGTCAGCACGCCCTGGCGATATTCGGCGACCTCGCGGGCGCGCGCCTCGCTCTCGACGACCTGCAGCGGATCGCCCGCCGAGGGAACGCCGGTCATGCCGAGCACCTCGACCGGCATCGCCGGGCCGGCTTCCTTCACCTGACGCCCCTTGTCGTCGATCAGCGCACGGACCTTGCCGCTTTCCGCGCCGATGACGAAGATGTCGCCGACCTTCAGCGTGCCGCGATTGACGAGCACCGTCGCGACGGGGCCGCGGCCCTTGTCCAGCTTCGCCTCGATCACCGTCGCCTCGGCGGGGCGATCGGGGTTGGCGCGCAGTTCGAGCAGCTCGGCCTGCAGCTGGATCTTCTCGATCAGCATGTCGAGCCCGGTCTTCTTGAGCGCGGAGACCTCGACGTCCTGGACGTCGCCGCCCATTTCCTCGACCACCACCTCTTCGCTCAACAGGCGCTCGCGCACGCGCTGGGCATTGGCCTCGTACTTGTCGATCTTGTTGATCGCGACGATCATCGGCACGCCGGCCGCTCGGGTGTGGTTGATCGCCTCGATCGTCTGCGGCATCAGCCCGTCGTCGGCGGCGACGACCAACACGACGATGTCGGTGACGTCGGCACCGCGCGCGCGCATCTGCGTGAACGCCTCGTGACCCGGCGTGTCGAGGAACGTGACCTTCGACTTGTCCTTCAGCGTGACCTGATAGGCGCCGATATGCTGCGTGATGCCGCCGGCCTCGCCGCGCACCACATCGGTGCCGCGCAGCGCGTCGAGCAGGCTCGTCTTGCCGTGATCGACGTGACCCATGATCGTGACCACCGGGGGACGCGGACGCAGCGTGTCGTCGGCATCTTCGCCGGTGTCGAGCGCCAGGTCGATGTCGCTGTCGCTGACGCGGACGATGTTATGGCCGAATTCGGTCACCAGCAGCTCGGCGGTGTCCTGATCGATCGTCTGCGTCATCGTGACGGGCATGCCCATCTTGAACAGCGTCTTGACGAGGTCCGCGCCCTTTTCCGCCATGCGGTTGGCGAGTTCCTGGACGGTGATCGCCTCGGGCACCTGGACGTCGCGGATCTGCTTGGCCTGCTGTTCGCGTGGGCCGCCGAAGTGACGCTTTTCCTTTTCGCGCGCACGCTTGAGCGCGGCGAGGCTGCGCGAACGCGCACCATCGTCGCCCAATGCACGGTTGACGGTCAGCTTGCCACCGCGACGCTCGTCGCCCTTGCGGTCGCGCTGCGTCGGACGGCTCGGCGGTGCGTTGCGCGGCGTCGCCTGACCCGAAGGCAGGTTGCGCGACGCGGCGCTGCCGGCGGGGCCGGATGCGCTCGTGGTCGGGGCTGCCGCGGGCGCGGGTGCGGCGACCGGCTTGGGCTGCGGCTTGGGGATTTCGGGACGCGCGACCGGCGAGAAGCGGCGCGGCGCCGGCATCGACGGGTCGCGGCCCAGCTCGACCGTCGGCGCGGGCGCGGGCGCAGGAGCCGGCGCAGCGGGTCGTGGTGCCGCGGCGACCGGGGCCGGGGCAGGCGTCGGTGCGGGCGCCGGCGCCGGTGCGGCGACGGGTTCGGGCGCTTCGACCGGGGCGGGCGGCACGGGGCGCTCGACCGGGCGGAAGCCGCGGCCGGCGGGTGTCGGCACCACCGGCGCGGGCGCGGCCGGCTCGGCCTGCACGGGAGCAGGGGCGGGCGTGGGCTCGGCGACCGGCTCCGGTGCGGCGGGCGCACGGGCGGCGGCGGCCTTCTCGGCGGCGCGGGTACGCTCGTCCTCGGCGGCCTGCGCACGCGCGGCCTCCTCGCGGCGACGCGCGTCCTCCAGCGCATGCATGCGCTGGTCTTCGGCCTCGCGCAGCATGCGTGCCTGGCGCTCCTGCGGCGTCTCGCCCGCCGGGGCGGCGCGCGGTGCGGGGGCAGGCGCCGCCACCGGTGCGGGCTCGGGCGCCTGCACCTGCGGTTCCGGGGCCGCCGGCGTCTCGCCCGGGCGGCCCAGGATGCGCCGCTTCTTCGTTTCCACGATCACCGTATTGGACCGGCCATGGCTGAAGCTCTGCTTCACCTGGCCGGTCTCGACCGTGCGCTTCAGCCCCAGGGGCGCGCGCATGCCAAGTTTCGGCTTATCGTTGTCGGTGTCGCTCACTCAAATTCCTCGTTCACGTCTACGGCCGGTCGCGTCCCGCGTGGGGCGGCGCCGGAAAGTCCGGGCGCCGATGCGCCTTGCGGGGCCGTTTCGCAAGGCACGGGAGTGGGTTCAGGTCCGATAAAATGCAGCCAGCGGTCGAGCGCATCGCTCACCCGCGCGGCGGCAGCGCGGTCGGTCAGCGCGATGTGTACCACATTTTCGCGGCCCAGCGCCAACGACAATATGGGGCGCGGCATCGGCAATACCAAGCCCCGCAAGGCTGAGCCTTCGCGATCCGATCCGATCCGCCACGCCTGGTCGAGCTTGCGGTTGCCGTCGGTGCCGGCATCCGCGGCATGGTAGAGTGCGTGCAGCTGCCCGGCACGCGCCGCCGTCTCGATCTTGTCCGATCCCGTCAGCAGCATGCCCGAGCGCGATTCGAGGCCCAGCCGGTCGAGCGCGTTGCGCTCCAGCGCCGCCTGGATGCGCGCGGGCAGATCGTCGGGGATGACGAACTCGGTGCCCTTGAACGCGCGGGCGAGCGCACCGCGCAGTTTCTTCTTCGCGATCGCCTCTTCGAGCGTCGCACGGGTGACGCCGATCCACGCGCCCCGCCCCGGCGCCTTGGCGCGCACGTCGGGCAGGATCTGCCCGTCGGGCGCGAGCGCGAGACGGATGAGATTGTCGCGGTTGTCGCGGTCCTGCGTCAGGATGCACTTGCGGATGGCGTCGGTCATGCGAACCCGCCTTTCGCGTGTGGCGCGGTGGACCCCGGAACAAGTCCGGGGTGACGGCGGTGGTAGGGCGAGGCGGGTACGACACATCCTTCGTCACCCCGGACTTGTTCCGGGGTCCACCGGGCGGCATGCTCATCGGCATGAGGGACAGGCAGCCCTGCGTCTACATGCTCGCCAACGGCTACAACGGTGCGTTGTATACCGGCGTGACCTCGAACCTCGTCGGTCGGATCATCCAGCACCGGGACGGCAGTTTTGAAGGTTTCACCAGCCGCTACGGCATCGTGATCCTGGTGTGGTTCGAGGTGACCGACACCATGGCCGATGCCATCGCCAGCGAGAAGCGCATCAAGGCGTGGCGTCGTGACTGGAAGAAGAACCTGGTCGAGCGCGATAACCCGCATTGGGATGACTTGGCCGTCAGCCTTGGCTTGCCGCCGTTGAGGTGACGCGACAGGCCGTCGTGCCCGCGGACGGGTGGACCCCGGAACAAGTCCGGGGTGACGATGGGAATGGTGCGAAGTGCTTGCGACACAGCCTACGTCGCCCCGGACTTGGTCCGGGGTCCACCGTGCCGTAAACCGGGCGGTGCGGGGAAAGCGGACGCGCGCCGACACCCCCGCGGTTTCCCGCGAGTCGCATCGCTCTCCGCGAACCTGTGGACGCCCTAGCGCCTCATTGTGAGGGAACCGCATGCGCGTCCTCCCTCGGTTGGGCCAAGGATACAGGCGCCGCGTCGCGGTCGGCGATCAGCTGGCCGCCGGCGCCGTAATTCTCCGTCGAGACCTCCTCGATCACGATCTGCACCGCGGCCGGGTTCTTCCCCAGCCGGGTGACGAGCGAGGACGTCACGTCGGCGACGATCCCCGCTTTCTGTTCGCGGGTCGCGCTGCCCGCCAGTCGGATCGAGACGAACGGCATCAGGCCTCCTCGCCCTCCGCCGCATCCGTCGTGGCGGGCTCTTCGTCGGCGAACCAGTGCTGGCGCGCGGCCATGATGATCTCGTTGCCCTGTTCGTCCGACAGGCCGTATTCGGACAGGATGCCGCCCTTCGGCTCGGGACGCTTGGGGGCGTCCTCGTTGCGGCGGCGCGGTTCGATGCGCTTCTTCTCGACCAGTTCGTCGGTGGCGAGGTCGGCGAGGTCGTCGAGCGTCTTGATCCCCGCCTTGCCGAGCGTGACCAGCATCGCTTCGGTCAGGTACGGGATATCGATCAGCGCGTCCTCGACGCCGAGCGCGGTGCGCTCCTCGCGGTTCGCGGCCTCGCGGCGGTCGAGCGCTTCCTGCGCGCGGCTCTGCAGCTCCTGGCCGAGATCCTCGTCGAAGCCCTCGATCGACGCGATCTCGTCGAGCTCGACATAGGCGACCTCTTCGAGCGCGCCGAACCCTTCCGCGACCAGCAGCTGCGCCAGCGTCTCGTCGACGTCCAGCTCGGTCTGGAACATCTCGGTGCGCTCGGTGAACTCCTTCTGGCGCTTCTCGCTGGCATCCTGCTCGGTGAGGATGTCGATCGCCTTGCCGGTCAGCTGGCTGGCGAGGCGCACGTTCTGGCCGCGACGACCGATGGCGAGGGACAGCTGATCGTCGGGAACGACGACCTCGATCCGCTCCTCCTCCTCGTCGATCACGACGCGGCTCACCGAAGCGGGCTGCAAGGCGTTGACGACGAAGGTCGCGATGTCGGGCGACCAGGGGATGATGTCGATCTTCTCGCCCTGCATCTCCTGCACGACCGCCTGGACGCGGCTGCCCTTCATGCCGACGCAGGCGCCGACCGGATCGATCGACGAATCGCGGCTGATGACGCCGATCTTGGCGCGGCTGCCCGGGTCGCGTGCGGCGGCCTGGATGGTGATGATGCCGTCGTAGATTTCGGGCACTTCCTGCGCGAACAGCTTCTTCATGAAGTCGGGGTGCGCGCGGCTGAGGAAGATCTGCGGCCCGCGGTTTTCGCGGCGGACGTTGAGGATGAGGCTGCGGATGCGGTCGTTGACGCGCACCACCTCGCGCGGGATCTGCGCGTCGCGGCGGATGACGCCCTCTGCCCTCCCCAAGTCGACGACGACATGGCCGAATTCGACGCGCTTGACGACACCGGTGATGATCTCGCCCTGGCGGTCCTTGAACTCTTCATATTGCCGCTCGCGCTCGGCGTCGCGGACCTTCTGGAAAATGATCTGCTTCGACGCCTGCGCCTGGATGCGGCCGAATTCGATCGGGGGGAGCGGATCGACGATATAGTCGCCGACGACCGCGCCCTTCTGCAGCTTCTGGGCCTGCGCGACGTCGACCTGCTTGAAATAATCGTCGACCGCCTCGACCACCTCGACGACACGCCACAGACGCAAGTCGCCGGTCGTCGGATCGAGCTTCGCGCGGATGTCGTTCTCGATGCCGTAGCGCGTCTTGGCGGCGCGCTGGATCGCCTCTTCCAGAGCCTCGATGACGATGCTCTTGTCGATCATCTTTTCGGAAGCGACCGAATTGGCGATCGCGATCAGTTCCGCGCGGTTGGCGGTGGCGACGGTGGCCATCTTACTGCTGTCCTTCGTTCAGGTCGTCGTTGTCGTTCAAATCGTCGGCGTCTTCGAATTCGTCGGCGCCCTCGCTCGAAAGCGGCGCGGTGGCGGCGAGCAGCCGGTCGGTGATCGTCAGCTTGGCGTCGTGGATCGCAGCGAGGCCGACGGTCATGCGGGTGTGGCCGCGCACGTCGATCGACACCTGATCCCCCTCGATGCCGACGAGATCGCCGGTCAGGATCTTGCGATTGTCGATCTTCTCGGCGAGCGTGATCTTCGCCTCATGCCCCGCCCATTTGACGTAATCCTGCGGCCGGGTCAGCGGGCGGTCGATACCAGGCGAGGAGACTTCGAGGCGGTAGGCGTCTTCGATCGGGTCCTTGCCCTCCGCTTCCAGCGCGTCGAGCACGTCCGAGATGCGGCGCGACAAATCGGCGCAATCGTCGATCGTCAGCTGGCCGGTGTCCGGGCGCTCCGCCATCACCTGCAACGTCGGGTCCGATTTGCCGCCGAACATCTTCACGCGCACGAGGTCGAAGCCGAGCGCGGTCGCTTCGGGTTCGATCAATCGGGTGAGAAGGGCGATGTCCGCCATGCAGGCTCCAGCTATAGGTCGTCGCCGCCGCGGGAGGGGTCCCCCGCAGCCTCTTTCACCAAAGATGTAAGAGAAGGCATCGGCCATATACGTCGGAGCCCCGTCGGAAACAAGCATCCTCGTCCGCCCCCGTGCGTTTGCGTGGTCGTACCGGGAGAATCCAATGCGCCACAGCCTGCTCGCCACCCTGTCGATCGCCCTCATCGCCTGTTCGGGCAACGCGCCGGTGGAGGGGCAGGCGGGCGAGACGCCGCCCTCGGCGAAACCGTTCCGCGAGACGGTGGTCGCCGACTTCGTCTCGCCCTGGGCGCTCGCCTTCCTGCCCGACGAGCGGATCGTGGTGACCGAGAAGGCGGGGCAGATGATCCTGCTGTCCGCGGACGGCAAACGCCGCCAGACGATCGCGACGATCACCGTCGACGCGGCGGGGCAGGGCGCGCTGATGGACGTCGTCCCCGCGCCCGATTTCGCGAGCAGCAAGCGACTCTATTTCAGCTATTCGACCGCGGGCGAGGGCGGCAAGGGCGTCGTGCTGGCGCGCGGCCGGCTACGTTCCGACGGGCAGGGCGGCGACCGGCTCGGCGAGATCGAGGCGCTGTTCCGCGCGCGGCCGTTCGTCGAGGGCAACGGCCATTATTCGGGCCGCATCGCCTTTTCGCCCGATGGCCAGTCCCTCTTTTTCACCAACGGCGAGCGGCAGAAGTTCACGCCGGCGCAGGACCCGCAGGCGACGCTGGGCAAGGTGCTGCGCCTGACGCTCGACGGCAAGCCGGCGCCGGGCAATCCGCTGGTGGCGAAGGGCTTCGCGCCGGAAGTGTGGAGCTACGGCCATCGCAACCTGCTCGGCATCGCCTTCGACGGTGAAGGCCGGTTGTGGGAACAGGAGATGGGGCCGAAGGGTGGCGACGAGCTCAACCTCATCATGCCGGGGCGCAACTACGGTTGGCCCAAGGCGTCGAATGGCAGCAACTACGACGGCAGCGACATTCCCGATCACGCCCCCGGTGACGGCTACGAACCGCCCAAGGTGTGGTGGAACCCGGTGATCTCGCCGGGCGGGCTGATGATCTATTCGGGATCGCTGTTCCCGGCGTGGAAGGGCGATGCCTTCATCGGCGGCCTGTCGTCGCAGTCGCTGGTCCGCGTCGATCTCGACGGGCAGAATGCGAAGAAGGCCGACCAATGGCCGATGGGCGCGCGTATCCGCGACGTCGAACAGGGGCCGGACGGCGCGATCTGGGTGATCGAGGACGGCGGCAAGTCGCAGGGGCGGCTGATCCGGCTGACGCCGCGGTAAACCCTCCCGCTCGCGGGAAGGGCTATTGCATATGAGTGTTTGGTCGGCGGCTCCCCAATTCCTTCGTCACCCCGGACTTGTTCCGGGGTTCACCGTGCCGCAAGCGTCGGAAAAGAGCCTCGAAACGACAGGTTCGCCGAACCGTGGCCCCGGAACAAGTCCGGGGTGACGAAGTATTCCGGGCTGCCAGTTCGTCACGCGGCCATGTGCGATAGTCCTGCCGTCTCGGGGAGGATCAGTCGCGCACCACCAGATAGTTCATCCGCGCATGCGCGATCGGCTTGTCGCGGTCGTCCTGCCAGGCGATCGCCTCGACGTTGGCGACGCGGGTGCCGAGGCGGGTGACGATCCCCTCGGCATGCGTCGGCTTGTCGCGACCGCCGCGCATGAAATCGACGGTGACGTTGACCGGCTTGATCCGCCCGCCGCCCTCTTCGGCCAGCGCATGCTGCAGCGAGACGATCGCCGCCACCTCGAGCAGCCCGGCGATCGCGCCGCCGTGCAGGAAGCCGGGCCGGCCGAGCACGTCGTCGCGAAACGGCATCACCAGCATCGGCGCCGCGCCGTCGCGCGGCTCCAGCGTCACGCCGAGCAGCTCGGCATAGGGCGGCAGCGCGTGCGCCGGCGTCATGCCGCGCCTCCCATCTGATCGATCAGCATGAACGTGCCGGCGACGTGCGCGAGCGGATCGTCGGGCGTCTCGTCGTAGGCGATGCCGCGGACGAAGGCGATCGAGCGGGTCAGCTTCAGGCATTCGCCGCGCCCGATCACGGTGCGGCCGGGCACCGCCGGGCGCAGATAGTCGACGCGCAGGTCGAGCGTCGCCTGCGGCGCGAATTTGTCGCGCTTCACCCACACCGCGACGCTGGTCGCCATGTCCATCAGCGCGATGATCGGGCCCGATGCGAGCACGCCGCTGTCGGGATCGCCGATCAGGCTGTCGGCATAAGGCAGCGCCAGCTCGACCCAGCCGTCGCCCGAGCCGTGGAACTGGATGCCCAGCGTGCCGCCATGGCCACCGAACCGGTGCGCCATGAAGGCGTCGATGTTGAAGCCGCTCATCCGCGCGTCTCTACACGCCATCGGCGGTAGCGCAACGTGGGCCGCGGCGGTAGCGTGGGAGTCAGAGCAAACCACCCCCCTCCCGTTCGCCCTGAGCCTGTCGAAGGGCATCGCTCGATCGCAAGCCTGGGCTTCGACAAGCTCGGCCCGAACGGGATGGGGGCGGGGGAATGTCAGGAGAGAGAACCATGAACGACCGCGTCACCCTCACCGTCGCCGACGGCATCGCCGACGTCCGCCTCGCGCGGCCCGACAAGATGAACGCGATCGACCCCGCGATGTTCGAAGGGATCGGCGCGGCGATCGACGCGCTCGCGACCCGCACCGACGTGCGCTGCGTCGTGCTGTCGGGCGAGGGCAGGGGGTTCTGCGCCGGGCTCGACATGGCGAGCATGGCGCGCGGCGGCTCCGGCATGTCGACGACACGCAACGCGCAAGGCAGCATCCCGCCGCAGCACGTCACCTGGGGCTGGCGGCAATTGCCGATGCCGGTGATCGCCGCGGTGCACGGCGTCGCGTTCGGCGGCGGTTTCCAGATCATGTCAGGCGCCGACATCCGCATCGCCGCGCCCGACACCCGCTTCGCGATCCGCGAGACGCATTGGGGACTGGTGCCCGACATGGCGGGTTTCCCGATCTGGCGCGGGCTGGTGCGCGACGACGTGCTGCGCGAACTGGTCTATACCGCGCGAGAATTCGGCGCGGACGAGGCGCTGCGCCATGGCTTCGTCACGCGGCTGGCGGACGATCCGCTCGCCGCGGCGCTAGCGCTGGCGCGCGAGATCGCGGGGCGCTCGCCGCACGCGATTCGCGGGGCGAAGCGGCTGCTCAACATAGCGCACGATGCCGATCCGCGGGCGATGCTGGAGGCGGAGACGAAGGAACAGCTCAAGGTGATCGGCAAGCCGAACATGATGGAAGCGGTGGCGGCGAACATGGCGAAGCGACCGCCGGTGTTCGCGGACTGAGCGCGGTCCCAAGACCGTCGTCACCCCGGACGTGTTCCGGGGTCCACCCATCCGCAAGCATACGGCAAGAAGCGCAAGACCTGTGCCCAGCCGCACGGTGGACCCCGGAACAAGTCCGGGGTGACGAGGGATTTGGGGTGAGGCCGACCGATCAGCGCGGTGCCATGCGGATGCCGCCGTCGAGGCGGATATGCTCGCCGTTGAAATAACCGTTCTCGATCAGCGTGCATGCGAGATGCGCATATTCCGCCGGATCGCCCAGCCGTTTCGGGAACGGCACGCTCGCCGCCAACGCATCCTTGACCGGTTGCGGCGCGCCCTGCAGCAGCGGGGTGTCGAAGATCCCGGGCAGGATCGTGTTCACCCGGATGCCCTCGCCCATCAGGTCGCGCGCGATCGGCAGCGTCATGCCGACGACGCCGCCCTTCGACGCGGCATAGGCCGCCTGGCCGATCTGGCCGTCCTCGGCGGCGACGCTGGCGGTCATCACGATCGCCCCGCGTTCGCCATGCGCGCCCGGCGCCAGCGTCAGCATCCCCGCCGCCGATTTCGCGACGCAGCGGAAGGTGCCGACGAGGTTGATCTGCACCAGCCAGTCGAACGCGGCGAGCGGGAAATGCTTGATGCTGCCGTCTTCCTTCGATCGGCTGGCGGTCTTCACCGCATTGCCGGTGCCCGCACAGCAGACGAGGATCGCCTCCTGCCCGTGCGCCTCGCGCGCCCTGGCGAAACCGGCGTCGACGCTGTCGTCCTGCGTGACGTTCACCTCGCAGAAGACGCCGCCGATCTCGGCGGCGAGCGCCTCGCCCTTCTCGCGCTGCAGGTCGAAGATCGCGACGCGCGCGCCCTTGGCGGCGAGCGCCCGTGCGGTCGCGGCGCCGAGGCCGGAGGCGCCGCCGGTGACGACCGCGGCGATGGTATCGGTGATGTTCATGAATGTGCCCTTTTCCAAGCAGCCGTCATGCCAGCGCAGGCTGGCATCTTTCTCGGTGAGGTCGTGCCGTTCCCCAGCAAGACTCCAGCTTTCGCTGGAGTGATGAGATGCGTTACAATCGCTCGACGATCGTCACGTTGGCGATGCCGCCGCCCTCGCACATCGTCTGCAAGCCGTAGCGACCGCCGCGCGCGTGCAGCGCATGCACCAGCGTCGCCATCAGCTTCGTGCCGCTCGCGCCGAGCGGATGCCCCAGTGCGATCGCGCCGCCGTTGACGTTGAGCCGCTCGGGATCGCCGCCCGTGTGCTGCAGCCACGCGAGCGGCACCGGTGCGAACGCCTCGTTGACCTCGTACAGGTCGATATCCTCGATCCGCATGCCGGCACGCTGCAGGGCGCGGGTCGTGGCGAACAGCGGCTCCTCCAGCATGATGACCGGATCGCCGGCGGTGACGGTCAGGTTGTGGATGCGCGCCAGCGGGGTGAGCCCGTGCGCCTTGAGCGCCGCCTCGCTCACCACCAGCACCGCGCTCGACCCGTCGCAGATCTGGCTGGCGTTGGCGGCGGTGATCGTGCCGCCCTCCTGCAGGGTCTTCACCGCGCCGATCGATTCCGGCGTCGCATCGTAGCGGATACCCTCGTCGCGATCATGGCAGAGCGCGCCGTCGGGCGTTTCCACCTCCAGCCCGACGATCTCGCCGGCGAAGGCGCCCCGCTCGGTTGCCGCAGCGGCGCGGCGGTGGCTTTCGAGCGCGTACGCGTCAAGCGCCGCGCGGTCGAAACCGTATTTGCGCGCGATCATCTCGGCGCCCATGAACTGGCTGAACTGGATATCGGGGAAGCGCGTTTCCTGCCGCGGGCTCTTCGCCTTGCCGAGCCCGGCTTGCGCGAACAACATCCCGGTCGAGCCCATCGGCACGCGCGTCATGCTCTCGACGCCGGCGGCGATCACCACGTCCTGCGTGCCGCTCATGATCGCCTGCGCGGCGAACTGGATCGCCTGCTGCGACGATCCGCACTGGCGGTCGATCGTCACCGCCGGCACGCTGGTCGGCAATGTCGACGCGAGCACCGCGCCGCGGCCGACCTGGAAACCCTGCTCCCCGCCCTGGCTGACGCAGCCCATGATGACGTCCTCGACCGCCGCGGGATCGATGCCGCTGCGCCCCACCACCGCGTCGAGCACCTCCGCCGCCATGTCCGCCGGGTGCCAGCCGGCAAGCCGCCCGCCGCGCCGCCCGCCCGCGGTGCGCACCGCCTCGACGATATAGGCCTGCCCCATCATCCGCTCTCCATAACTCTTGTTATTGTGCTAGGGTGTCGCGCAATCGGAACGCAAGCGCAAGGGGATCGAGATGGACGTTCGACAGGCGGTGACGGCACGGCGATCGGTTCGCGGGTTCCTCGACACGCCGGTGGACGTGGCGATACTGCGCAATCTGGCGGAGACGGCGGCGCGGGCGCCGTCGGGCGGCAACCTGCAGCCGTGGCATGTCCATATCGTCCATGGCGAGGCGATGGCGCGGCTCAAGGCCGATATGGCGGGTGTGCTGGCGCGCGGTGAAACGGAGACGCCGGAGTATGCGGTGTACCCGCCCGGGCTGGCGGCGCCCTATGCGACGCGGCGATCCGATATCGGCGAGGCGCTGTACGGCCGTCTCGGCATCCCGCGCGAGGATCGGGCGGCGCGGCGGCGCTGGTTCGCGGATAATTTCCGGTTTTTCGGCGCGCCGGCGGCCTGTTTCTGCTCGGTCGATCGCGGCATGGGGCCGCCGCAATGGTCCGACCTCGGCATGTATCTGCAGACGCTGATGTTGCTCGCGGTCGAGGCGGGTCTCGCCACCTGTCCGCAGGAATGCTGGTCGATGTACCCGGAGACGATCGGGCGGTTCCTCGGGCTGCGAGAGGGGCGGATGTTGTTCTGCGGCGTGGCGATCGGGTTCGAGGATGAGGGCGCGGCGGCCAATGCGCTGCGGAGCGAGCGCGCGCCGGTAGGGGAGTGGTTGAGCGTGGTTGAGAAAGGCAAGGAGTAGGCCGCACGGTCTCCACAACTCCTCCGTCACCCCGGACGTGTTCCGGGGTCCACCGGGCGCATGCGCATGTTAGCGCCTCGAGCCCCGCGCCCCGCCGCAGAGTGGACCCCGGAACAAGTCCGGGGTGACGATGTGTGCGGGGCGGCCTTCGGATTCCCTTCTACAGCACCACCGTCTCGGGCTTCGACTCCTCGATCGCCGCGAGCACCATGCGTTCCCACACCGCCGGATCGCCCGCCGCCGCCATCTTGCGATCCGGCTCGCGCAGCGTGCGCAGCACCGCGCGGGCGTCGGCCAGATAGTCGCGCCAGGCGTTGTCGACCTGCTCGCCCGCGCTTTCGGCATCGCCGCCCGCGTTGGCGCTGATCCGCTGCCCGGCGAGCACGCGGGCGATCCGTTCGGGAAGCGGGGTGGTGGACACGTCCATGGCATCTCTCCTCTGACGGGAGAATGCGCGAGGAACGGGCGAGTTGCCATCCCCGAATGCGAACGGCCCCGCAGGATCGCTCCTGCGGGGCCGTTCGATAATCCTACAGTCGCGCCCTCCACTCCGTTCGCCCTGGTGAGCAGGTCGTCGAGGCCCCCGGCCTCGACTGAAACGTCCGGGGGACGTTTCACCTGTTCACTGTCGAAGGGCATTGAGACTCACCGGTGCTTCGACAAGCTCAGCACGAACGGGGGAGGAGGGGCAGTCTTGAGGGCTTAGCGCGCCGCGCCCGAACCCTGACCGCGACCACCGCCACCGCCGCCCGAGCGACCGCGGCCGCCACCGCCCTGACCACCACCGCTGCCGCGCTGGCCGCCACGGCTGGCGTTGGCATAGTTCCTCGTCGCGGTCGGCGCATGCGTCGCGCGCGGCCGCGCCGGCTGGCGCTGGCCGCGCGGCAGGTCGGCGCGCGGTGCGGGATCGGCGCCGATCGCCTTGACGCGGGTCGCCTTGATCTCGTTCGACAGGCCCTGGAAATTGTCGGGCAGCGGACGCACCGCGACCTTCTGGCGGGTCAGCTTCTCGATGTCCTTCAGGTACGGACGCTCGTCATCCGCGCAGAAGGCGACCGCGATACCGCTCGCACCCGCACGTGCCGTCCGTCCGATGCGGTGGACGTACTGTTCGGCGACATTGGGCAACTCGAAGTTGATGACGTGACTGACGCCCGAGACGTCGATGCCGCGCGCCGCGATATCGGTCGCGACCAGCACCTTGGTCTTGCCGTCCTTGAACTCGCCAAGCGCGCGTTCGCGCTGGCCCTGGCTCTTGTTGCCGTGGATCGCGTTCGCCGCGATGCCGTTGCCGGCGAGCAGCTTCACGACGCGGTCGGCGCCATGCTTGGTGCGGGTGAACACAAGCGCGCGGTTGATCGTCGGATCCTGCAGCACGATCGTCAGCAGCGCCTGCTTCTCGCTCTGGTTGACGAAGGTGACGTACTGGTCGACGCGCTCGGCGGTGGTCGACGCCGGCACCACCGACACCGTCTTCGGCTCGTGCAGGAACTGGTTGGCGAGCTCGCGGATCGCAGTCGGCATCGTCGCCGAGAAGAACAGCGTCTGGCGCTTGCGCGGGATCATCCGCACGATCTTCTTGAGCGCATGGATGAAGCCCAGGTCCATCATCTGGTCGGCTTCGTCGAGCACCAGGATCTCGATCATCGACAGGTTGCACATGCCCTGCTCGACGAGGTCGATCAGACGGCCCGGCGTGGCGACGAGGATGTCGACGCCGCGGCTGAGGTCCTGCCGGTTCTTGTTGATGCTGGTGCCGCCGAACACGGTCGCGACGCTGAGCTTGCTGAACTGGCCGTAGCCGCGCGCATTGTCGGCGATCTGGCTGGCGAGCTCGCGCGTCGGCGCGAGCACCAGCATGCGGCAATGCGTCGGCAGCACGCGCTTCTGGTTTTCGGTCAGGCGCTGGATCGACGGCAGCACGAACGCGGCGGTCTTGCCGGTGCCGGTCTGCGCGATGCCGAGCAGGTCGCCGCCTTCGAGCAGGATCGGGATCGACTGCGCCTGGATCGGGGTAGGAGTGGTATAGCCCTTGGCTTCGAGCGCACGGACGAGCGGCTCGGCGAGGCCGAGATGAGCGAATGACATGGAAATGCGAACCTTGAAAAAACGGCCTGGCCCGCGCGCCGATCCGAAGGGGAGTCGGCACACCGGTGCGGCGGGGAAAAACCGACGCCCCGCGTGAAAAGGGAAGCCTTGCGCTAACGACCGAGGCGGAGCCGCGGGTGGCCGAAAGCCAACCCGTTCACGCTGCATGACGCCTCGATTGCCCGCCATGTGCGCTGCACCGCGGCAAAAGTCAAGGCAGCGTGTGTTGCCGTCAGTCAACACTCCTGACGGAATGTCGGCGTGGCGATCGATGGCCACGATCGGCCGTTGACTTGGCCGTAACGGCGAATAGGCTGCAGTCATCCGATAAGCCGCTTGGGAGAGCGGCGGATGTACAGGGGTTCGATACAATCATGACCGATCACGTTTTTCGTGGCGCCGCGCGGCGCGCTTTGCTCGCCTCCACCGCGCTGATCGCGCTGCCCGCCGTCGCCCAGGCGCAGGTCGCCCCGACGGGGGTGGAGAATATCGCGCACGGTAACCCGCTGCTCGCGATCTCGGGGCTCGAGACCATCGGCCAGGGCGAACGGCCGGTCTTCGCCGACAATATCGCGCAAGGGGTGACGCTCGGCGCGCTCGCCAACCTCGACGAGAAGGTCGCGCAGAACCGCGCGCTGCCGCTGTCGGCGCTGCAGCAGGAGAACCAGCCCAACATCGTCATCCGCCAGCCCGGCACCTCGACGACGTCGCTCGACACCGGCACCAGCGTCAACGGCGTCGGCAACATGACGATCGCCTATGCCGACGGCCTCGGCATCTGCACCGGCACGCTCATCAACCCGCGCACCGTGATCTTCGCGGCGCATTGCGTGAACGAGAATGGCGCCGGCACCGGCGCGCAGGATCCGTGGCAGTACGGCTCGGCCGGCGGCGGCATCCCGATCGCCTTCGGCTTCCAGGCGAACAACCTGCCCGCGGTGCGCGACTGGTATCTGGCGACGACCTCGACCGGCGCCGTCAACCCCAACCAGTTCAAGACCAACACCGCCAACTTCCTCTACAACGTCAACCAGGTCGTCTATAACGCCGACTCGCTGAAGCTCGGCCTCGCGCAGAACTTCATCCAGGCCGACATCGCGATCGCGACGCTCGACACGCCGGCCGCCAACGTGCCCACCTGGGCGCTGCTGTTCTCGGCGCTGCCCGCGCCGGCGACGATCAGCGACACGACCGGCACCGGCTATCACGTCACCATCACCGGCTACGGCCGCAGCGGCACCGCGACGACGACGACCGGCGACACCGTCGGCATCGACTATCGCCGCCGCATCGCCGAGAACACGATCGGCATCCTCGGTTCGTTCAACGACCGCGACACCTTCCTGTTCGGTTCGACCAGCAACCTGCCGCAGAACCTGTACCAGCTCGACATGGACGATCCGCGTCGCGGCACGGCGACCAAGAGCCCGTACGATTTCAACCTGTTCAAGGACAATGCGCTGCCCAACGAGGGCACGACCGCGGGCGGCGATTCGGGTGGTCCGCTGATCCTCGACCGCGCCTTCGCCAAGCAGGTGGTGATCGGCGTGCTGTCCGGCGGCAGCCGCTTCTACGGCGCGCAGCCGTTCGGCTCGTACGGCACCGAGAGCTTCTATCAGCCGCTCTATCTGTTCTGGGACTATATCGTCGCCAACAACCCCTATCGCTATGCGCAGACCAAGGCCGGCGACGGCCTGTGGACCGACGCGTCGCGCTGGGTGACCGCGCTCGATCCCAATTATCAGGTGATCGTCAATGGCCAGCTGGCGAACGGCGTGCCGACCACGACCGGCGCGGGCATCGCGGGTGACGCCAACAAGTTCGGCAAGGTCTGCTTCGAGACCGCGACGGTCAGCGATTGCCAGGACATCAAGACCGGCATCGAATATATCAACGGCCAGCCGGTCGCCGGCACCGGCAACGTCGCCAGCGTCAGCGCCGAAGCGATCGCGGCGCGCGATGCCGCCATCGCCGAATCCGCCACCACCGCGGCGGCGCCGGCCACCGCCTCGGCGACCGGCGGCGGCCGTGGTGCGGGGATGAGCGTCGAGGACATCGGCCAGGACGGCAGGACGGACGCATCGCTGCTCGTCGGCGGCGAGAATGTCGCGCAGGCCGGCGACGCGATCGCGGCGGTCACCCCGACCCCGGCGGCGACGCCTGCCAACGGTCTGCCCGGCGCGACCAACTTCGTCCCCAACAACGTCGATCCCAACCGCGTCGCCAAGACCGCGGCACGCTATTACGACGTGTCGCTGACCGCCGCGGGCACCACCACGCTCAACACCGCGGTGACGATCGACCGCTTCACCGTCGCGGGCAGCACCGCCAAGCTGGCGGTGACCTCGGGCGGGTCGCTGACCAGCCTGATGGGCGTCACGCAGGTGACCGGCGTCGTCGACAACAACGGCGTCATCAACAGCCGCGGCGATTACATGAACCTCGGCGGGATGATCACCGGCACCGGCCGGATCAACGCGCCGTTCCTGACCAACGTGTCGGGCATGATCGCGCCGGGCACGACCGGCACGATCGGCACGCTGACCGTCGGCGGCAACCTCGTCCTCGCCTCGGCCAGCACGCTGCTGATCGACGTCGGGCCGAACGGCACGTCGGACAGTGTCGCGGTGGTGCGCAACGGCACGACCGACGGCCTCGCCAACATCGGCGGCCGCGTCGGCTTCGCGGCGGTGGCGGGTCACACGATCCGCTACAACGACGTCTATACGATCCTGACCGCGGCGGGCGGGATCAGCGGCACGTTCCAGGCGCCGGCGGCGATCTCGGCGATCCTCAGCCCGCAGTTCATCTATTCGACCAATGCGGTGCAGGCGCGGATCATCGCCGGCACCTATGCCAGCGTCGTCGCCAACACGCCGATCCAGACCGCGTTCGCCGGGCTGCTCGATCGCAACCGCGCCGCCAATTACGGCAACCTGTCGGGCCTGTACGGGATCCTCGACATCCAGAATGCGGCGACGATCCAGTCGACGCTGGAGGGCCTGGCGCCGCGCACCACGCCGCTGAAGTACGGCATGGGCACGGTCGCGACCGAGAACATGTCGCGCTTCTATCGCCAGCATCTGGCCGGCATCGACGCCAGCCAGCCGCTGTCGGGCACGCTGACCATGACCGGCCAGCCGCTGCAGTTCGCCTCGCTGATGGCGAGCGACCTGCCGACGAGCCAGGCGACGGCGAGCGACACGACGTCGACGACGGTGCGCGAAGGCGTGCTGCCGGAGAATGTCGCGGTGTTCATCGCTGGCGGCTATATCGACGGCGACAGCCGCAGCCTGCGCGATGCGCTGCCGTTCGGCGGGCGCGACAATTTCGACGGCTTCTACGTCGCGAGCGGGATCGAGGCGAAGGCGGGCGACAATGGCGTGATCGGCTTCGGTCTCAGCTATACCAAGCTCGACGGCACCACCGGCGGCGTCGCGCAGACCGCGCGCGGCGAGCTGTATCAGGGCACGCTGTTCGTCAAAGCGCAGAGCCTGACCGGGCAGGTGCTCGATGCGCAGGTCAGCGGCGGCGTCTTCCAGGCGCGGACCAACCGCAACGTGTCGATCGCCGGCAACGCCTCCAACCTGCGCAGCCGCGACAATGCGCTCGCGATCTCGGCAGAGGTCGGCGCCGCGCAGATGTTCGACGTCGGCGGGTTCCAGATCGGGCCGCGCATCGCCGGCCGGATCAACCGTATCGACTTCACCCCGACGCTGGAGACCGGCGGCAACGGCGCGCTGCGCTTCGACCGGTACCAGCTCGCCAGCTATCAGGGCCGCGCCGGCCTGCAGATCGCGGGTGGCCAGGTGCTCAAGCCCTTCGCCTCGGCCTATTTCGTCCATGACTTCAAGGACCAGCCGGGCGTCTTCACCGCCAACTTCATCGGCGGCACGGCACCGGCGGGCTTCCGCCTGAGCAGCCAGGACCAGAACTGGGGCGAGATCGCCGCGGGCCTGTCCTATTCGGGCGAGCGGTTCGAACTGTCGCTCAGCGCCGATACGACGATCGAGCGCAACGACGTCCGCAACCAGGCCTATCGCGGCGCGGTGAAGTTCAAATTCTGATCCTCCGATCCGACTGACGGCCGGGGCCGCTCTTCCGACGGGAAGGGCGGCCCTTGTCGTTTGCGGGATTGCCGGGCGCTGCGTGGTTCGCGCGAGGACGCGGAGAAGAAGGGTTTTGCGCGCAGAGGCGCAGAGAGCGCAGAGGGTTGTGGTGGAGACCGTGGCGCTCCCCCCAACCGATGCGTCATCTCCGCGAAGGCGGGGATCCATCATCACGACGTGCGCGAATGGAGCCGCATCGTCAGCCAGTATGGATTCCCGCCTCCGCGGGAATGACGAAGGTTGCGGTGTGTCGGCGTGGGCGTGGGATGACGAAGGTCGTGGTGCGCCCGGTGAGCGTATCGCTACCGTTTGCCACCGCATTCAGGGAGGCAGACGTCGTCTCAATCGACAACCGGGGAGGGGGCAACACCACGCGTACCACGGACACAACATCTCCGCGCCCTCTGCGTACAAAACCCGTCTTCTCCGCGCCTCCGTGTGAACCAACCTTCTTCGCCTCTTCGCGCCTTTAAGTCTTCGCGCGACCTCGAACCTTCTCTGGCCTGCGACAGCGCCAGACCGGAATGGTTGGACCGATCGCCGCCGTCTTACGCCGTCACCCCGGACGTGTTCGGCAGTTATACCGCTCTGCCATGTCTTCTTTCGTCATTCCCGCGCAGGCGGGAATCCATACTGGCTGACCCTTCGGCTCTATCTGTGACGCCAGTGATTATGGATCCCCGCCTTCGCGGGGATGACGGTTATATGTTCGAAGGGCATAAACGCCGACGTGTTGCGGGGTCCACCGGGCGGCCAGTCCGTCGGCAGGAGGTTTGAGGGATCGCGCTCGCGGCGTCGTGGACCCCGGAACACGTTAGTGCTTGTCCCGTTCGGACAAATGCCTCCCCGGCGAAGGCCGGGGTCCAGTCGCCACGGTGCCCTCGATGCCCGACCTGCATCGTGTGGGACCGTTTCTCGTTACGCTGACAGCACCCGACGAACCGATCGTGCCGCCGGTAACGCCTGGCTATCGCCACGCCCGCTGGGTCGTCAGCGCCGCGCGCTGATCGCTGCCACCGCGCCCCCAAATCGACCATCAACATCATGAACGGCGTGAACGATCCGGAAATGCTGTCGGCGCCGAGCGACTCCGATCGTACGGCAGAGCGGCCTGCCCATTCGGTCAATCTTCCGTCAGAATGGCGATCGCATCCTGGCAGATGTTGATCCTTTGCTGTTCGAAATCAATGCCGGCCTGGAGTACGAGCGCGCGCAATCGCGCCGCGCGCGACATCGTCTCCTTCGTGAAATCACGCGTTGCGATCCCGACATAGAGTTCGAGCTTGGCGCGATGGTGGTCCAGCAGATTTTGCAGATTGGCGCGGAGCGTATCGACATCGGTGATGGCCGCTGCACGCAGGCGCACCATCAACTCGTCGCGGATGGCATCGGGTTGCTGAGGCTCGGCCACCCAGCGCGCCAGTTCCGCGGTGCCCGCGGGCAGGATCCGATATTCGCGCTTGCGGCCTCTCGCCCGTTCGACGCGCGTACCCTTGATCAAGCCCGCTTCTTCGAGCCGCGCCAGTTCGCGATAGATCTGCTGGTGCGTCGCCTGCCAGAAATAGCCCAGCGAGCGGTCGAAGCGGGCGGCCAGTTCGGAGCCCGAGCAAGGACGCTCGGCGAGGGCGGTCAATAACGCATGGGGCAGGGACATTGGGCGGACTGTCTCGTGAACGCTTCCGCCTAGGGCCCAAACCCGATCACGACAAGGATCGTGATCGGGTTTGGGCCCTGGCCTGTCGGGCGCGGTCGGGCACCCTCTTTTTGCGCGCCGTACCGCGGCGGCCGGCGAGACGCCGTCAGGTGGCGCCGGATGGCATCCGCAGCTGCGCGCGCAGGATCTTCCCGACCGGCGATTTCGGCAGCTGGTCGCGCATCTCGAATTGCTTCGGCACCTTGTAGGCGGTCAGCCGCTCGCGACAGAAGGCGCCCAGCTCCTCGCCGGTCACAGCGGCGCGCGTTGTCGAGACGAACGCCCGGACCGCCTCGCCCGTGACCGCGTCGGGCACCCCGATCACCGCAGCCTCCAGGACGTCGGGATGGGACGTCAGGACATCCTCGATCTCGTTGGGGTAGACGTTGAAGCCCGACACCAGGATCAGGTCCTTCTTGCGATCCACGATGCGCAGATATCCGTCCTGATCCATGATGACGATGTCGCCGGTATGAAGCCAGCCGTCGACGATCGCGGTGGCGGTTTCCTCCGGGCGGTTCAGGTAGCGTTCGATGATATGGGGACCGCGGACGAGCAGTTCGCCGGGGTGACCCGGCGGAACGTCGTCGCCGTTCTCGTCGACGACCCGCGCCTGGCAACCGGGCATGAGCAGGCCCACGGTGCCGTCGCGCGCCGCCGGACCCGGCGGATTGAACGAGACGAAGCAACTCGTCTCGGTCATGCCATAACCCTCGACGATCACACCGCCACGCTCCCGCCACCGCGCGGCCGTATCGGCGCGAAGCGACGCGCCGCCCGATACAGCCAGTTTCAACCGACGCGGTCGATCGCCGAACCACGGCTCGGCGAGCAGGCCCGCGTACAGCGTATCGACGCCGGTGATCCAGTCGACCCGGAATGCGTCGAACGCCGGTTTCAGGTTGGTGAGTGGCCGTGGATTGGGGATCAGAAGATTGTGCACCCCCGACCAGAGCATCAGCAGGAAGTTAAAATTGAACGCGAAGATGTGATAGAAGGGAAGGGCGGTGATGATCGCATCGCCCGGTTCGAGCGTCACCTCGAACGCCTGCATATAGTCCCGGGCCATGTGCAATATGGCGCATTGGTTCGCATGCGTCAGTACGGCGCCTTTGCTGCGCCCCGTGGTGCCGCCGGTATATTGGTAGAGCGCGACGGGGTGCCGCCGACGCGGCGACAGCGGAACCCCACGCGCAAGCGCGTCGTCGAACCGGACCTCCTGATGGCCATCCTCGCCAACGGCGGCGACGGCGTGGAAGGTGTCCGCGAAACTGGCGACGATGAGCGCTCGCGCTTCCGTCGCGGCGATCTCCCTGACCGGCGCGAGAAACAGCTCGTGGCACACCAGCGCCTTCGCCCCGCTGTCCGCGAGCTGGATCGCCACCTCGCGGCTGGTGTAGAGGGGATTGACGTTGGTGACGATCAATCCCGCCTTCCAGGCGCCCAGAACGGCGATCGGATAGTGCAGCGAATTCGGCAACTGGATGGCGAGGACGTCTCCCGGAACCAGTGCCAGATCACCGGCCAGGAAGCCCGCGAACCGATCCGACAAGGCGTCGAGGCGCGCGTGCGAGATGGTCCCCTTCGCGCCGTCCGGCAGCACCAGCGTGAACGCGGGCGCGTCGCCGAAGCGGGCCGCGCCGGCGCCGATCAGGTCGGCGAGATTGCCGTCCAGCGTGGCCGGATCGACTTCATACCCGCGTAAGGACGGCGGATAGCTCGCCTCCCATGGCTTGCCCGTCATCTGTTCTGCCCCGTTGATGCGGTGATCGAAGCGTCGCCGGTGACGGCGACGACGCGAACGCGTTCAGCCCTTGACCTTGAACGACGGCAGGACGTCGCCCAGGCGCCTGCCCATTTCCGCCGCCAGGGTCTGGACGCCGTTCAAGGGTCGCATCATCACCTCGAAATCGACGATGCGACCGGCTTCGTCGAAGCGGATGAAATCGATGCCCTTGACCGTCTTGTCCGCCACGTTGGCGCCGAATTCCAGAACGACGCTGAGGCCGTCCGGGGTCACCGCCTGCCGGTGATACGTGAAGTCCTGGAATACCTGCAGCACGGTCCTGAGCGCCAGGACGAGCGCATCCGCGCTCCTGTACGGATTGATGGCGACCGGCGAGCGGAACGTCGCATTCGGATGCACGATCGCCGGCAAGTCGCTCAGGTCGGCGCGCGCGATCATGTCGTGCCATTTCGCCAGCGAGGCAGCGGCGTTGGGATGAAGGTTGGGAAGAGTCGACACGGCATTGTCCTCCATTTTGCTATTCGGGGCGCTCAAACGGCGCAGGCCAGGCGCGTGCCCTGATCGATCGCTCGCTTGGCATCGAGTTCGGCGGCGACGTCGGCGCCCCCGATCAGGTGCACGACGCATCCGCGTTCGCGCAGGCCGTCAAGCAGGTGTCGCTGCGGCTCCTGCCCGGCGCAGATGACGACGTTGTCGACCGCAAGGACGCGCTCCTCCCCGGCGATCGTGACGTGCAGTCCCTCGTCGTCGATCCGCCGATAGGTGACGCCGCCGGCCTCCGCCACGCCATAGGCCTTGAGCGCGGCGCGATGGATCCATCCGGTGGTCTTGCCCAGCTTTCCGCCGAGCCTGCCGGGCGAGCGTTGCAGCAGCGTGACGTTGCGTTCTGCCGCGACCGGGGCGGGTGCCACGCATCCGCCCGGCGTGCGGTACGACGGATCGACTCCCCACAGCGCGAAGAAACGATCGAGCGAAGGCGGTTCGTGGGGCTCGACCAGATAGGCACAGGTGTCGACCCCGATCCCGCCCGCCCCGATCACGGCCACGTCCCTGCCGACCGGTACATCGTCGCGAAGCACGTCGAGATAGCCGAGCGTCCGGGGATGATCGACACCGTCGATCTCGGGCACCCGCGGAACGACGCCGGTGGCCAGCACGATCTCGTCGAAATCGCCGCCCGCCAGAAGGTCCACATCGGCCCGCGTGTTCAGCCGCAGCGAAACACCCGTCAGATCGAGCTTGCGGCGGAAGTAACGCAGCGTCTCGTCGAATTCCTCCTTGCCGGGGATCTTCCTGGCGATGTTGAACTGGCCGCCGATCTCACCGTCGGCCTCGAACAGGGTCACGTCATGACCGCGCTCCGCCGCCGTCGTGGCGAAGGCAAGTCCGGCGGGACCGGCGCCGACGACCGCGAACCGCTTGCGGACCGGCGTCGGCGCGAGCGTCAGCTCGGTTTCGTGGCAGGCGCGGGGGTTGACGAGACAGGAGGTGATCTTGCCCCCGAACGTATGGTCCAGGCACGCCTGGTTGCAGCCGATGCACGTGTTGATCTCGTCGGCCCTGCCTTCCCGCGCCTTGCGGACGAACTGTGAGTCGGCGAGGAACGGCCGCGCCATCGAGATCATGTCGGCGCACCCTTCCGCCAGGAGCATCTCGGCGGTCTCGGGCGTGTTGATGCGGTTGGTGGCGACGAGCGGGATCGCGATCTTGTCCTTCAGCAGCCGCGTGACCCATCCGAACGCGGCCCGCGGCACGCGCGTGGCGATGGTCGGCACGCGCGCCTCGTGCCACCCGATCCCGGTGTTGATGATCGTCGCGCCGGCAGCCTCGATCGCCTGCCCCAGTTGGACCACCTCGTCGAGCGTCGACCCGCCCTCGACGAGATCGAGCATCGACAGGCGATAGACGATGATGAAATCGGGGCCGACCCGCTCGCGCGTCCGTCGCACGATCTCGACGGGAAAGCGCATCCGGTTCTCGTACGATCCGCCCCATGCGTCATCGCGATGGTTGGTCCGCGCGGCGACGAATTCGTTGATGAGATAGCCTTCGGATCCCATGATCTCGACGCCGTCATAGCCCGCATATTGCGCCAGGCCTGCGCGGCGGACGAAGTCGCTGATCGTCTCCTCGACCTCATCGGTTTGCAGCGCGTGGGGGCGAAGGGGGTTGATCGGCGCCTGCACGGCGGACGGCGCGACCAGGTCCGCATGATAGGCGTAGCGGCCGAAGTGCAATATCTGCATCGCGATCCTGCCACCCTCGGCATGGACCGCGCGCGTCACCCGGCGATGCTCGTCCGCTTCCGCCTCGGTGGTCAGCGCCGCACCATGCGGCTGCGGGCGCCCTCTGTCGTTCGGGGCGATCCCGCCGGTGACGATGAGGCCGACCTCGCCGCGGGCCCGCTCGGCATAGAAGGCCGCCATTCGCTCGAACCCGTTCGGCGCTTCTTCCAGGCCCACGTGCATCGAGCCCATGAGCACCCGGTTGCGCAACGTGGTGAAGCCCAGATCGAGCGGTTCGAGCAGCTTTGGAAACGACACCCCATACCCCTTTATGCAACGCGTTGAATAACGGGATACCTCGCTTCGTTTTCAAATGCAATCAGTTGCAAATAACTTTTTGGCGGGAGGTTCGTTGCCGCGTTCGAGCGTCCCTGACACGGGGTGGAGGGGCGCCGCCGTCAGGTCTGTCCGACCATCCGCCCGATGGCGTTCGGCGCGAGGCGCAGCAGCGCCGGAAGCATCCGCGTCTGACCCACCAGCGCCATCGGCCGCTTCTTTGCGAGCGCATCGAGCGTGGCGGCCGCCACCATGTCCGGTTTCACCTTCGAAACCTGAAGGTGCGCAGTCGCACGCGTGTCCACCGTCGGCGGCAGCACTTCGAGCACATGGGTGCCCCTGCTCGCCAGTTGTCGACGCAGTCCTTCGGCGAAGCCGTGCAGCCCCGCCTTTGCCGCGCCATAGGTCGGCGACCGCTTCGGGGACACCAGCGCGTACCCCGAGCTGACGAGGACGATCGCGTCCAGCCTGGGCCAGCGCGACAGCGTCGACGCGGTGAGCTGAACCGGCGCGACCAGGTTCAACGCGAATTCGTCCGCCAGTTCCGCGGCGGTGGGTGGCGCGATCGTGAAGTCCCGCTCGATCAGCAACCCGGCGTTGCTCACCAACACGTCGATGCGGCCGTATCGCTGCTCGACCGCATCCAGCAGCGCGGTCTGGGACGCGGTGTCGGTGACGTCCGCCTCGACCGCCAGCAGGTCCGGATGCGTGGCGCGAAACGCCTCCAGTCCTGCGCGCGAGCGCGCGCATACCGCGACCGACGCGCCTCGTGCGGCGAACGCCTCCGCGAGCGCGAGCCCGATGCCCGACGTTCCGCCGGTAATCAGCACGACCTTGCCATCGAACCGCTTCATGAGACCTCCTCAACATCTTTCGGGTGATTTCGCCTTCTTAGGCACGTCGAGCCGCATGGCCGCCGCGGCCGCGCGCGCGCTGTCGACGCCCAGCCCGCACAGCGCGAGCAGCGCCATGTCACGGAGCAGGGCGGTCGCCGCTGTTGCGTCCGGCTGGCGTCGCTTCCCGCCACCATCACCGCCAAGGCTTGACGGCGTACAGGCAATTATAACCGTTGCAGGCCCTTTCAGGGCCTCATCGATCGACGTCCACGGTCGCGATCGACTTGGCTGAGCGTACTTTCCAGCGCTGCGCAATATTGCTGGGAGGATGGCTGCAGCGTCACGAGCTGACCCAATTGCCATGGAACCCGGGCGGGATGCGATGAGGAATGCGTATGCTCGCGACGGGATCGTCTTCGAAGCGTCGCGCATCGAGGATCACGAGGTCCGTCGTTTGAGCGGCCGTGTCGATGACGAGGCCGATGAGCCATCCCTGTCCTTCGCCGCAATCTGCCGCCTCAGGTACGAAGACGAACTCGCCAGGGAAGCGGCCCGCGCCGAAATCGTGCACCTGACGCGAACCTGCGATCAGGTCGTGCGCGTAGATCGCCGTGCCTCCCACATAACGATCGAGTGGGGCGGCTGGCAGCGCCATCGTCCACACGTAACGGTGCGGCTGGCCGTAGAAGCGGTCATCCTGACGCGGAAATTCCTGTGGGGTTGCGTCTATTGCTTGCCGGTCGACGGTACGCCGGACCGGGTCGATCGTCCAACGCTCCAGCCCCAGGGATCGCGCATCCGGCCCCATCGCGCCATCGTGAAACATGCTCTCGTAGACGCACAGGTCAGCCACCACGCTACCGTCGGGCAGGTCGTACGCGTTGACGACGTGGAAGGCGTAGCATGGGTCGACGTCGCACCAGATGATATCGGCATCGCTGCCTGCGCGCGGCATCAAGCCGATGCGGGCTTCGTGTTTCGTATTCCAGCGATAGGGAATGCTGTATCCGGAAATCAGCGCCGAGACGGAAAAGGTGAGGGGAAGGTCGAGGATCAGCACGAAGCGGTCGGTGATCGCGCAATCATGGACCATCGGGCCGTGCTTGACGGCCACCGGTTCCTCTCGGACGACTCGACCATTCGCATCGATCACGACATGTCGGATCGTCTTCGGATCGCGCGCTTCGTAGCAGACGGCATGATACTCGCCGGTCTTCGGGTCGCGGTGGGGGTGCGCAGTAAACGACCCCTTCAGCGATCCATCGAAAGGGTTATAGGTTTGCGCCTCCAGGCTTTCGCTCAGTTCGACCGGATAGCTACCCGCCTCTACCAATGCGAATGTGCGGCCACCGATGCTGACGACATTCGTGTTGACCATATCGAAATCATGTCGCGGGCCCGGTGCCGGTTCGACACCCCGCGCGGCCGCTACCTCATCGGAACGGATCCAGCGGTTGCGATACCACAGCGCGCGCCCGTTCTCGATCGCTAGGCCGTGTACCATGCCGTCGCCACTGAACCAGTGATAGGATGCGGGATCCGGATCGACCGGATTGGGACCGATGCGCAGATAACGGCCATCGAGGCCTGCCGGGATGGTGCCGGTGACCGACAGCTCGGTCAACGTAGCCTCTTCGGTCATCGGCGCATGGATCCCGGTCAGGAACGGATTGCCACCCGCCGGCTCGCGCAGACGCTTGCGATTGTATCCGGCCAGGGCTTCCACACCCTTGGCGAGGGACTGTCGGATCCAGTTTTCGATTCCCATGACCGCCTCCCATGTTTACAGTGTTACTATGGGCAATAGTGATAACAGTGTCAACATGATGCGGGGTGGCTACCATCACGGTGACTTGCGAAGAGCATTGATTACGGAGGGACTGAGGCTGCTGGCGGAGCGTGACGTTGACCTGCTGTCGTTACGCGAAGTGGCGCGCGGCGTCGGCGTCAGTGCGACGTCGGTATACCGCCATTTTCCTGACAAGGACGCGCTGATGACCGCGCTTGCCATGGAAGGCCTGGATCTGCTGGGTGCGGCACAGCGCCGCGCTGGGGAGGGCGCCGGGGGCGGCCGTGCCAGCTTTGCCGCGATCGGTCGTGCCTATGTTCGCTTCGCGTTGGCGAACCCGGCTCTGTTCCGATTGATCTTCGCTTCGCCTGCATTGGCGTCGGAAAAGGAGAAAGGCGATTACATGCCGGAAGCGGGCGCGCTTCTTCGGGACAACGCCATCATCGAAGCGACGCGAGCAGGCGGAGATCCGGATATCCATGCGAAAAGCGCCTGGGCATTGGTTCACGGGCTTGCCATGCTGATGCTCGATGGACAGATTCCACCGGACGAAGCCCTGATCGACCGGGTAATCTGCTAGACCTCCCAGACCGCCGTTGCCGCGCCTTGCTCGTCATTTCGCCCTGTGTGCGATGCCGCTGGAGCGGCGTGACGATTTTGCCGGGATGCAACGAGGAGGTCCGGACGCCCGCTTTCCTGGCCTGCTCGACGTAGTGACGGCGTGGCAGCCGATGAAGGCAGGCACACGGCATCGGGCGCATCGCCTACAGCAATATGGTACGACCGGATTCGGCGGCGCGTTCGATGGCATCGACAATATGATGGAGGACCGTTGCGTCTTCGAAGCGCGGTGTCGTGCGTGTTCCATGACGCAGGTCGTGCGCCATCGCAGCATAGACGCGGGCGACGTTTCCCGCTTCCACGTCCTCCGGCCAGCCGGTGCGATAGGATTGCGGCACATCGACAGGATGGAAGACCCTTTCCTCGCCTTGCACGCCTCGCAGCGAGAGCTGGACCATCTGCACGTGACCGGAAGGGCCGGAGATGCGGATATCGCCGTTCGTGCCGTTGATCTCCCAGAAGAGGCCATCGTCGTCGCGTGGTGCGCCCCCGCGAAAATGCAGCGACAGAGGCGCGCCGCTTGCCAGGACGCCTGACACGAGAACCTGATCCGGCGCGGTAGCGGGCAGAACCTCCTGCGTATCGAGCACCCGCGCGGTGGGACGCCTGGTCGCCAGCACGGCCGAGATCGCGTTAACGGCGCCGAGCACGCTGGTAAGCGCGGACAGCGTGTGACCGACCGGAATCGTCAACAGGGTGGCGCCGTTGGCGCGATCCAGCAGATATCCGTAGGTCTTCTTGTCCGGGATCGTCCCGCCGCCCTGCAAGGCGCCGCCCCAGGCGACGATCGTCGTGGAAACGACATCCCCGACGAACCCGTCCGCGATGAGATGTTTGAGATACTGGATTTCCGGCGCGAAAGGAGCCTGTGTGCCGACGACGCCGATGATACCCTTCGCTCGCGCCAGCGCAGCCATCTCCGCCGCCTCGGCCAGTCCATTGCCGAGCGGCCATTCGCAATAGACGTGTTTGCCCGCCGCGACCGCCGCTTGCACAAGCTCGAAATGCGGCGGCACTTTCACCGCGACGGTGACGATGTCTACATCGGGGGACGCGATCAACTCGGCGGCATTGTCGAATGCCCGTGCGATCCCGGTCTCTGCAGCAGCAGCTTCGGCGCTTGCTCGGCCCGTGTTCGCGATCCCCGTGATTTCGAAGGTGTCGGACAGTGCCTGCAACGCCGGAATATGGGATCTCGCCGCCCAGCTCCGGCCGGGTTGTACGCCGATGATGCCGACCCGAAGACGTTGTAACGACATGCCGATTTGCCTTTCCGGACTGCATTCCGCCGTGCCGTCCGTCAGACACCTGGCCGTGGACGTGACGCGGAAGCCTGTTCTCATCGTCCAGCCTAAGCGAGTGCATTCCATGAGAAAATTCGGTATATACGCGAACGATCCTTGAGAATTCGCACAGATGATCGATTGGGAAAACGTTCGCCATTTTCTCGCCGTCGCCGAGGCCGGAACCCTCTCGGGCGCCGCGCGCAAGCTGAAGGTGGACCACGCCACGGTGAGCCGTCGGCTTGCCGCGCTGGAAGCGACGCTCGACGTTCGACTGGTCGACCGGCTGCCGCGCGCCTGCCGTTTGACGATCATCGGGGAAGCCGTACGGGATCGCGCAGCTGCGATGGAATCCGATGCGGACGGAATCGCCCGGCTGGCCAAAGCCGCGCACGCACCTCTTGTCGGCCGCGTTGCGCTCAGCGCACCGCCTGTCCTCGTGGCGCCGCTCCTCGCCCGCCATCTTGCCCGTTTCCATCAGGAATTCCCGGACATTCGCCTTTCGATCGCCGCTCAGGGAGAGCAGGTCTCGCTGAGCCGCCGGGAGGCCGATATCGCAGTACGGCTGGTGCGGCCGGAGGAGACAGGCAGCGTGACGAGAAAGATCGGTGCGATGCCCTTCGGCGTCTACGCTCACCGCGCCTATGTCCATCTGGCGGTGCCGGAACGGTGGCAGTTCATCGCCTTCGACGAGACCTACGCCGAGATGCCGCAGCAGCGGTGGTTGCTCGGTATTGCCGCCAGCCGCCCTGTGGTCTGCGAACTGAACTACATCGGCGAACACCTGATCGCAGCCCGAGCCGGTGTCGGCGTCGCCGGCCTTCCGCTCTTTCTGGGCGAAGCAGACCCCGACCTCGTGCGCCTTGATAAGGGTGCTCCGGCCTTTTCGCGGGATATCTGGATCATCGTTCATCGCGACTTGCGCAACGCCGTGCCAGTCCGCGCCGTCATGGATTTCGCGGCTCGCGTTATCGGTGAGGAACCACTCCTGAAATAGAACCGCCGGCCAATTCCTCGTACCCTAGGCCGGATCGACATTCAGCGGTGTAGAGACATTCCGCCCTCTTTGGCGGGCAGGGCTATTGCATAGGAGTGATTGGCCGGCGGCTCCCCAATTCCTTCGTCACCCCGGACTTGTTCCGGGGTCCACGGTTCGGCGAACTCGTCGTTTCGAGGCTCTTTTTCGACGCTTGCGGCACGGTGGACCCCGGAACACGTCCGGGGTGACGAACTATTCCAGGCTGCCGGTTGTCACGCGGCCATATACGATAGCCCTGTCGTGGCGGGGGAGGACGTGCGTCGTTCACCCGTCTGAATGTCGATCGATCCTAGCGCCATCCCTGAGCATGGGTGCGAGAGGTAGCCAACAACACCTCTGGCCCGCCCATCCGGCCAGCCCCAACCTCGACCCGGCCTACAGCTTCCGCCCGATCACCTCCTTCATGATCTCGTTCGTCCCGCCGTAGATCCGGCTCACCCGCGCCGAGCGCCACGCCCGCGCGATCGGATATTCGTTCATATACCCCGCGCCGCCGTGCAGCTGGAGGCAGGCGTCCATCACCTCCCATTGCAGGTCGGTGTGCCACAATTTCGCCGCCGCGCCCTCTTCGTTGGTCAGGGCGCCCGCCAGATGCCGCTTGATCGCCCAGTCGAGGTGCGCCCAGCCGACCTGCAGTTTCGCCTTCAGCCCCGCCAGCACGAAGCGCGTGTTCTGGAAATCGAACACCACGCCGGCGAACGCCTTGCGATCCTTGGTGAAGGCGACCGTCTCGTCGAACGCCTTCTGCGCTGAGCCTTGCGCGCCCACCGCGATCGACAATCGCTCCTGCGGCAGCTGGCTCATGAGGTAGACGAAGCCCTTGCCCTCCTCGCCCAGGCAGCTGGTGATCGGCACGCGCACGTCGTCGAAGAACAGCTCCGACGTGTCCGCCGCATCCTGCCCGATCTTGTCGAGCTTGCGCCCGCGGCGGAAACCGTCGCGGTCGGCCTTGACGAGGATGATCGACATACCCTTGTAGGCGGGCTTCGCGGCGGGATCGGTCTTGGCGACGACCAGCACCAGATCGGCGTTCTGGCCGTTGGTGATGTACGTCTTGCTGCCGTTCAGCACATAATGGTTGCCGTCGCGCCTGGCGGTGGTGCGGATCGCCTGCAGGTCGCTGCCGGTGCCCGGCTCGGTCATCGCGATCGCGCTGATCGTCTCGCCCGACACCATGCGCGGCAGCCAGTGGCGCTTCTGCTCCTCCGACCCGTAATGCTCCAGATAGCCGACGACGATGTCCGATTGCAGCGTGAACCCCGCGGGCACGCCGTTGTAGCTCAGCTCCTCGTTGACGATCGCGTTATAGCCGAAGTCGAGGCCGAGCCCGCCATATTCCTCCGGCACCGTCGGGCACAGCAGCCCGACCGCGCCCGCCGCGCGCCAGAAGGCGGGCGGCACCAGCCGGTTCGCCTCCCATTCGGCGACGTTGGGCACGCCCTCCTTGCGCAGGAACTGGCGCACCGTCTGGCGGAACGCCTCGTGATCCGGGTCATAGGCGAACCGTCCCGCGACATCGTCGAGCGTCATGGCATCCTCTTTCGTTCGTTTTGCCGGCAGGCTGCGGCGCGCGGGGGCAGCCGTCAAGCGTCGAATAACAAAAGTTACGGTCGATCGGTATCGGATGAGACTTTTCCGGTGCACGGCCCCGGCGGAGCCGATACACAGTGCGTCCAACGACAAGAGGATGCGTCTCCATGAAACTGGCCAGTCTGAAGCACGGGCGTGACGGCAGGCTCGTCGTCGTCTCGCAGGACCTCGCCTGGTATGCGGATGCGGGCCATATCGTGCCGACGCTGCAGGCGGCGCTGGACGATTGGGACCGGCTGCTGCCCGACCTCCGCAACCTCGCCACCGACCTCGACCATGAAGTCATCCCGCGCGAACGTTTCCACGAACACGACGCCGCCGCGCCGCTGCCGCGCGCGTATCAATGGGCGGACGGATCGGCCTATGTGAACCATGTCGCGCTCGTCCGGCAGGCGCGCGGTGCCGAGATGCCCGAGACCTTCTGGCACGATCCGCTGATGTACCAGGGCGGCTCGGACGGTTTCCTCGGCCCCCGCGACCCGATCCCGCTCGCCGACGAGAGCTGGGGCTGCGACCTCGAGGCCGAGGTGGTCGTCGTAACCGGCGACGTGCCGCTGGGCGCGAGCCGCGACGAGGCGCTGGCCGGCATCCGCCTGGTCGGCCTGACCAACGACGTCAGCTTGCGCAACCTTATCCCCGGCGAACTGGCGAAGGGCTTCGGCTTCTTCCAGTCCAAGCCGGCGAGCGCCTTCTCGCCGGTGTTCGTCACCCCCGATGCGCTGGGCGACTGGTGGCGTGACGGCAAGCTGCACCGCAAGCTCCACGTCGACCTCAACGGGCAGCCGTTCGGCCGCGCCGAGGCGGGCGAGGACATGACGTTCGATTTCGGCACGCTCGTCGCCCATGCGGCGAAGACGCGGGCGCTGGGGGCGGGGACGATCGTCGGCTCGGGCACGGTCTCCAACCGCGGTCCCGACGGCGGCCCGGGACAGAGCATCGCGGCGGGCGGCGTCGGCTATTCCTGCCTCGCCGAACTGCGCACCGTCGAGACGATCGCCGACGGCAAGCCGGCTACCCCCTTCCTCAAAAAGGGCGACACGGTACGCATCTGGGCAGAGGACGATCGCCACCACCCGATCTTCGGCGTCATCGAGCAGACGGTGGGGTGAGCCATTCCTCCCCGGCACGGGGAGGGGCATCGCTTGGGGTAGTGACGAACCAGACGCCCGACATACGCCGTCACCCCGGACTCGTTCCGGGGTCCACCGGGCCGCAAGCGTCGGACAAGAGGCTTGAAACGCTACGCCTGCCGAACGGTGGACCCCGGAACAAGTCCGGGGTGACGAAGGGGAAGGGGAGCTGCCAGCCGATCCGCCATAGGCGATGGCCCTCCCCGTGACGGGGAGGATCGCCGGCGCGAACCCATCCGGCACAGCATGCGTTCCGATCAATGACACCCTGCACGCGCCGACCGGACCACATCGCACTTGAAATCTAATTACAACGGCGCGACAGGATCAACCAACAGCGCCGGCGCCTGTGCCGGACGTGAAGGAGAGAGATGGTGGCCAGCGAGCATCCTCGCGCCAATCTGCAGCCGCTCACGCTGCATGTGCCGGAACCCAAGTTCCGGCCGGGCGATGCGGTCGATTTCGTCGGCGTCGACGTGCCGCCCGCGGGCGAAGCACGCCGTCCCGACACCGCGGCCCCGGCGCGGGAGTTCACCGATCTCGCCTATACGCTGGTCCGCGTTCTCGACGACGACGGCCGCGCGGTCGGCCCGTGGGACCCCAAGCTCTCGCCCGACGTGCTGCGCCGGATGCTGCGCAACATGGCGCTGCTCCGCGCCTTCGACGAACGCATGTTCCGCGCGCAGCGGCAGGGCAAGACCAGCTTCTACATGAAGGCGACCGGCGAGGAGGCGGTGTCGATCGCCGCGGCGCAGGCGCTCGATTTCGAGGATATGTGCTTTCCCTCGTATCGCCAGCAGGGCCTGCTCATCGCGCGCGGCTATCCGCTGGTCGAGATGATGAACCAGATCTACTCGAACCGCGGCGACAAGCTGCAGGGCAAGCAGTTGCCGATCATGTATTCGGCGCGCGACTACGGCTTCTTCTCGATCTCGGGCAACCTCACCACGCAATATCCGCAGGCCGTCGGCTGGGCGATGGCCTCGGCCGCCAAGGGCGACACGCGGATTGCCGCCGTCTGGTGCGGCGAGGGTTCGACCGCGGAGGGCGACTTCCACTCCGCCTGCACCTTCGCGAGCGTCTATCGCGCGCCGGTGATCTTCAACGTCGTCAACAACCAATGGGCGATCAGCAGCTTCTCAGGGTTCGCCGGCGCGGAGGCGACGACCTTCGCTGCGCGCGCGATCGGCTATGGCATCGCGGGCCTGCGCGTCGACGGCAATGATGCGCTCGCTGTCTATGCCGCGACGCAATGGGCGGCGGAGCGCGCGCGCACCAACGCCGGGCCGACGCTGATCGAGCATTTCACCTATCGCGCCGAGGGCCATTCGACCTCGGACGATCCGACGCAGTATCGCAGCGCCGGCGAGCCGACGGCATGGCCGCTCGGCGATCCCGTCGCGCGGCTCAAGCAGCACCTGATCGCGATCGGCGAATGGGACGAGGAGCGTCACGCCGCGCAGGACCGCGAGCTCGCCGAATATGTGAAGGCCGAGCAGAAGGAAGCCGAGAAGAACGGCATCCTCGGCCACGGCCTGCACCAGCCGCTGGATACTTTGTTCGACGGCGTGTTCGAGGAGATGCCGTGGCATTTGCGCGAACAGCAGGCGCAGATGATGGCGGAGGAAGAGGCGTCGGGGCGGCCATGGGCGCGCAAGTGAATCTCCCTCTCCCATTGGGAGAGGGAAGGGGCCCGCGACCGCAGGTCGTGGGAAGGGTGAGGGCGACCGCCGCTATCACCCTCACCCTTCCGCCGCTCCGCGGCTCCCTCCCTCTCCCAATGGGAGAGGGACAATGAGTGACGCCATGACTGACACCGGCACCACCCGCATGAACATGATCCAGGCGATCAACTCCGCGCTCGACCTCTGCATGACGCGCGACCCCGACGTGCTGGTGATGGGCGAGGACGTCGGCTATTTCGGCGGTGTCTTCCGCGCGACCGCGGGGCTGCAGGCCAAGCACGGCAAGACCCGCGTCTTCGACACGCCGATCACCGAGACGGGAATCATGGGCGTCGCGATCGGCATGGGCGCCTATGGCCTGCGCCCGGTCCCCGAAATCCAGTTCGCCGATTATATCTATCCTGCGCTCGACCAGCTGGTCAGCGAGGCGGCGCGGCTGCGCTATCGCTCGGCAGGCGAGTTCACCTCGCCGATCACGATCCGCTCGCCCTATGGCGGCGGCATCTTCGGCGGGCAGACGCATTCGCAATCGCCCGAGGGGATCTTCACTCACGTGTCGGGGATGAAGACGGTGATCCCGGCGACGCCCTATGACGCCAAGGGGCTGCTGATCGCGGCGATCGAGGACAACGACCCCGTCCTGTTCCTCGAACCCAAGCGCATCTACAACGGCCCTTTCAACGGCTATTGGGACAAGCCGTCGGAGAATTGGTCGAAGCATCCCGCCGGCGACGTGCCGACCGGCTATTACAAGGTCCCGCTCGGCAAGGCGGCGGTGGTGCGCGAGGGCGAGGCGCTGACCATCCTGTGCTACGGCACGATGGTCCACGTCTGCACCGCGGTGATCGCCGAACACAATATCGACGCCGAGATCGTCGACCTGCGCACGCTCGTGCCGCTCGACATCGAGACGATCGAGGCGTCGGTGAAGAAGACCGGCCGCTGCATGATCGTCCACGAGGCGACGCGCACGTCGGGCTTCGGCGCGGAGCTGTCGGCACTGGTGCAGGAACGCTGCTTCTACCACCTCGAGGCGCCGATCGAGCGCGTCACCGGTTACGACACGCCGTATCCGCACAGCCTGGAATGGGCGTATTTCCCGGGGCCGGTGCGCATCGGCCAGGCCCTCAAGAAGATCATGAAGGACGCATAATGGCCCGCTTCACCTTCAAGCTGCCGGACATCGGCGAAGGCATCGCCGAGGCCGAGATCGTCGCCTGGCACGTGAGCATCGGCGACCGGATCGAGGAAGACCAGAATATCGCCGACATGATGACCGACAAGGCGACCGTCGAGATGGAATCGCCGGTGTCGGGCGTGGTCGTCCAACTGGCCGGCGAGGTCGGCGACCAGGTCGCGATCGGCGCCGCGCTGGTGGTGATCGAGACCGAGGATGCGGGCGAGGGCGAGGTGGTAGCCGCGCCGCCATCGCCCGAGCAGGCGGAGGTCGCCGAACAGTATGAGGCCGAAAACCCGGGCGTCGAGGACGCGCAGAGCGCGGGCCTGACCACGCCGGCGCGTTCGGACGAAAGCGCCGACCCATCCCCCGTTCGTGCTGAGCCTGTCGAAGCACAGGCCGCAAGCGTCGCGCCTGCCGCGAGCGGCCCTTCGACAGGCTCAGGGCGAACGGAGGAGAAGGGGGCTCCGCAACCTCACGTCCTCGCCTCGCCCGCCGTTCGCGCCCGCGCGCGCGATCTCGGCATCGATCTTGCCCAGGTGAAGACCGACGCCGATCGCGTCCGCCACGCCGATCTCGACGCCTTCCTGCGCTACAACGCCGGCCAGGGCTACCAAGCCCCCGGTGCATCGCGCGCCCGCGCCGACGAACAGGTCCGCGTCATCGGCATGCGCCGACGCATCGCCGAGAACATGGCCGCGTCGAAGCGCAACATCCCGCACTTCACCTATGTCGACGAGATCGACGTCACCGCGCTCGAAGCCATGCGCGCCGACCTCAACGACCACCGCGGCGTCCGCCCCAAGCTCACCATGCTGCCGCTGCTGATCGTCGCCATCTGCCGCACGCTGCCCGAGTTTCCCATGCTCAACGCGCGCTACGACGACGAGGCGGGCGTGGTCACGCGTTCGGGCCGCGTCCATCTCGGCATGGCGGCGCAGACCGACGCCGGCCTTACCGTGCCGGTGATCCGCGACGCGCAGGACCGCAACGTCTGGCAGCTCGCCACCGAGATCACCCGCCTCGCCGAAGCCGCACGCGCCAACAAGCTCAAACCGGACGAACTCGGCAACGGCACGATCACCGTCACCTCGCTCGGGCCACTCGGCGGCATCGCGACGACGCCGGTCATCAACCGCCCCGAAGTCGCGATCATCGGCCCCAACAAGATCGTCGAACGCCCGGTCTTCACCGGCCGCGGCGATGAGATCCGCCGCGCCAAGCTGATGAACCTGTCGATCAGCTGCGACCACCGCGTCGTCGACGGCTGGGATGCGGCAAGCTACGTCCAGGCGCTCAAGAAGCAGCTGGAAACGCCCGTCCTGCTATTCGCGGACTGATCGCCGCGTGATCGGGCGGGGGTGGGGGCGCGTCGCCTCCGCCGCGTCCAGTCGCGCCTCGATCCGGCGCAGCATCGCGGTATAGCTCGCCCGTTCGGCGGGACCGATCGCGCCCTCGCTGTCGATGACCCGCGTCGCGTCGCTCCAGATGCGCGTCAGGTCCGCGGTCATGAAATCCGCCTGCCCCGGCGAGAGGATGCCGCTCTTCCGGTCGCGCGCGATCCGCGCGGCGAACCGCGTCAGCCGATCGGCCAGGGTCGCCTGCACATCCGTCGCGCGGCCGTGCGCCCATACCGGCTGCGGCGCCGCTCCGATCGCGGCCAGCGCTGCCGCCCACAGGATTCGTCGTCTCATGGGCGCGAGGCAATAGCGCGCAATCGTAAAAGTCAGGCAAAAACGGACCCGTTTTGGCGGAGTCGCCCTCAGCTGAGCCAGCCGCCGCGAAAGCCCGCCCGCTCCAGCCCGCGGCGCAGGTGCGGATTTCTCTGCATCGTCTTCCAGATCAGCCCGGTGCGCTGGTTCTCGATCATCGCGACGATCGGCCCCTGATCGATGCCGAGATGATCCTTGTCGACCCAGCCGACGCCGGGGACGACCTGCCCGTGCTTCAGCGGCGCCTTCGCGTCGGTCAGCGTCGGGTTGAACGAATCGAGGAAACCATATCGGCCATAGATGCCCTCGCCATAGCGCTGATGCATCGTCTCGACGCAGCGGGTGGCGAGTTCCGGCTCGAACGCGATCGATCCCGCCGCCGCGGTCGGCGCGATCGTCCCGTCGTCGCGCGTGCCGGGACCGCGCTCGGAATAGCTGAAAAACTCGCGTGAGCGACCACGCAGGTTCAGCGTGAAATCGCCCGGCCCGTCGCACGCGGTCCAGCCCCAGCAATCCTTGTCGTAGCCGATCCAGCCACCGGCGTTCGCTTGTGCATAGGCACGCTGGTTGCGCACCGCGCGGCGGCTGTTCTCGAAATAATCGATGCCCTTGGACTTGATGAAGGGGTCCCGGATGCCGCGGAAATCGACCCAGACGTGGCTGTACTGGTGCACGAACAGCGGCGGGTAGTGCAGATAGGGTTCGCCCCAGCGGTCGGTCCACGCGTTCTCGAACCGCTGCGTCAGCGCGCCCCAGGTACTGGCGGGCAGCGGATGGGTGGGGGAGGCGATGGCGAGGAGGTACATCAGCATCCCCTCGTTGTAGATGTTCCAGTCCGACGGGATGAAGCCGCTCTCCGGATGCCAGCCCATCGACAGGAACGGCGGCCGCGGCAGGATCCACGTCCAGTCGACCGCGGCGTACAATTGGTCGGCGAGTGCCCGGATGCGCGCCTCGGCAGGATCGGCGCCATCGAACCACGTGCCCGCGAACAGCACGCCCGCGATCAGCAGCGCGGTATCGATCGTCGACAGCTCGGCGCGCGCGAAGCGCAGCCCCTTCGTGACGCCCAGGAAATGGTAGAAGAAGCCCTTGTACCCGCTGGCGTCGTCGCTGCCCGGACCCTGCGGCGCGGCGGCGAACCATTCCAGCGTGGCGAACGTGCGCGCGCGCGCCTGATCGCGCGTGATCCAGCCGTTGACCACGCCGACCGGATAGGCGGTCAGCGCGAAGCCGACCGCGGCGATCGACGAAAAGCTGGGCGTCGGCCAGCGATCCGGCGCCCAGCCGGTGGCGGGATCGGTGGTGTCCCAGAAGAAGCGGAAGCTGCGTTCCTGCAGATCGTGGACGAAATCGCGCGGTGCGCTCGGTGAGGGGGCGGGGCGGGGCATCGTCGCGCAGCCCCCGACCAACCCGGTCAGCGCCATCCCGCCGGCGCCGAGGATCTGTCGTCTGTCGAGCATTGCGAGCCTCTTCCTGATTAGCCGGCATCGGGCCGTGCCGACGCGGTCGCCTCGAAGCGGTCGAAAGGCGTATGAGCCTGCCCTTGCTTCGAGGACGGATCAGACGGGAATATCCGCCGGTCATGAGACGGGCGGCCTTCAGCGGAAGGCCGCCCGTTCACGCGATCAGAACCGGTAGCCGACCCGGAACTGCACCCGCCGCGGCAGCGTCAGCGTGCCGGTGGCATTCTGCGCGTTGGCAGGCGTCAGCGGATCGGCGACCTGGCCGTTTGCCTGCACCTGGTTGTTGAAATAACCGTCGAAACCGGTGAAGTTCTTGTTGTTGAACGCATTGAACAGGTCGACCGCCAGGCTGACCTCATGCTTTTCGAACAGCTCGACCTTCTTTTCCAGCGTCAGATTGACCTCGCAATAGGCCCACAGTCCCTTGATGCAGTTCTTCTCGGGATAGCGCGCGGTGACGCGGCCCTGCGCCGGGTTGGTCGCGTCGAACACCTGATAGGCTTGGCCCGATCCGAACGTCGACAGCGTCGAGAACTGGAAGCCCCAGGGCAGGTCGACGATGCTCGAGATCACCAGATGGTGCCGCTCGTCACCGGCACGCGGGCGATAGCCATAGGCGTCCGGCGTGACGCCATCCAGGCTGAACAGATCGCCGCCGTTCTGCTCGCCCTTCGACAGCGTATAGTTGATGTTGACGCCCCAGCCCGACGACTGGGTATAATCCTTGTCGATCGTCGCAAACAGCGCCTTGTAGCGCGTGTCGAGCCCGTCATAGCCGATCAACACGTTGGCATAGCCGAAGCTGTTGGCGAGCGCGGTGTTGCAGCAATTGCCCAGGCCATTGTTGGTCCGCGTCGCGAACAGCGTCGTATAGCCGTTGCGGCCACGCACGTAGCTGCCGGTCAGGCTGGTGCGGAAGATGCCGACGCGCTGGCGGACGCCGATGCTGAACTGGTCGGTGACGGGCGGCTTGGCATTGTTCTTGACCGCGAACAATTCCGGCCGACCGGTGGTGCCGGTCGCCTGCAGCGCGAGCAGACCGTCGCGCGTCAGGTACTTGGGGTCCCAGGCGACGGTCGGGTTGCCGTTGATCGTCTGGTTGCCGTTGCGCGAGAAGTAGAAGTTATAGATGCCATATTGCAGGCGATATTGCTCGTCGAGCGTGTTGTTGAACACGTTGCGATCGTAATAGCGGCCGTATCCACCGAACAGCACCGTGCGCTGGTCGCCGGCAAAGTCGTAGCTGAAGCCGGCACGCGGCTGGAACATCTTCTTGTACGCCGGACGATCGGTGCCATCGGTGATATAGTCGTTGGCGTTGAAGTAATAGGTCTGGGGCAGGCCGCGCAGCAACGCCGCCGCCTGTACCGGCGTGACGTAGCGGTTATTGAACATGTTGGACTCATAGTCCCACCGCAGGCCCAGGTTCAGCTGCAGCTTGTCGGTGATGTTCCAGTCGTCCTGCGCATACAGGCCGAGTTGCGAATTGGACGCCGCGATTCGTGTGTTGCCAAGGCCCAATTGCGCCTGTGCTGGGAAGGTGAAGTCCAGTCCGTTGGTCGTGTCCACGCGATAGGTATAGGTCGGCTGGACGTAGAACAGCTTCTGGAATTCATAATCCTGGAAGGCGAACTTGATCCCCGCCTTGAACACATGACCGTCCAGACCACTGTAGGTCACGTCGTCACGCAGCGTATAGCTCTGCTGATTGATCCGCTGGCTGGCATTCTTGCCGCCGAAGGTGATGACGCCGTCATAGATGAAGGTCGGCGAGTTGGGGTTCAGCGACGTCGGATTATAGACGTAGTTGAGGTAGCTCGCATTCCATTCGTTGACGAAGTCGTTGCCGGTATACGTCCACTTGAACGCATAGGTATCGACGGTGTTCTTCTTGTTCTCCGCCGCCGAATAGGCGGTGTTGCTGGGACCGCCGAAGCCCTGGATGTCGGTCTCCCGGCGCTTCGAATAGGAAACGTCGAAGACCTGCGCCGAGTCCGGCGTGAAGGTCAGCTTGCCGAAGTAGAAGTCGCCGCGGAACGGGCTGACGAATGCGCCTTCATACTGGCCGAATGCGGCGAGGTTGGCGGCGGTGCGATTGCCCAGGCGAACGTTGAATGCGCGGTCCTGATCGTTGCCTTCATAGGCGCCGAAGAAGAACAGCTTGTCCTTGATGATCGGCCCGCCCAGCGACACGCCGTACTGCTTGCGCTTGAACGCCGGCTCGGCATTGCCGTCGCGCTTGTCGATATAGGATTTCTCGGCAAGGCTGCGGTCGGTATACTGGCCGAACGCTTCGCCGTGGAATTCGTTGGTACCCGACTTGGTCACCGCGGTGACGATCGCCGCGCCGGCCTGTTCGTATTCGGCCTTGTAGTTCTGCGTCAGCACGCGGAATTCGCCGATGGCGAGCTGGCCGAACGGGTTGCCGCGGCTGTCCTGCTGGCCGGCGATGCCGCCGTCGAGCACCTGGTTCTTCAGGCTGATGCCGTCGATGAAGACGTTGACCTGGCTGCGCGTCGAGGCGCCCGACTGGATGCCCTTGTTCTGTTCGCTGTCGATATAGGTGACGCCCGGCGCCAGCGCGGCGAAACTCAGGAAGTTGCGGTCGGTCTGCGGCAGGGCGCGGATCTGTGCCTGGCTGACGTTGGTCGCGACCTCGCTGGTGCGCGTCTCGATGAGGCGGCTGCCGGTGACGACGATGTCGCCGCCCTCGTTGGTGGCGGTGCTGCCGCCGACCGTGGTCGTCTCGGCGGGGGCGGCTTCGCCCAGCGTCGCATCCAGCGTCGCCGACTGGCCGACGCCGACCGACACCAGCCGCTCGAAGGTCAGGCCGTTCGCGCCGGTGATCGTGATCCGGTATTCGCCGGGACGCAGGCCGTTCAGCGCATAGGCGCCGTTGGCGGCGGTGACGGCGCGGAACGTCTGATTGGTGCCGGTGCTGACCGCGGTGACGCTCGCGCCTGCGATCGGCACGCCGTCGGCACCGCTGACCTGACCGCGCAGCTGCGCCGTGGTCGTCTGCGCGGCGAGCGGCGCCGCAAGGGCGACGCCGCCGAGGATGGTGGTGGTGGCGAGCGCGGCGCGCAGCGCGCCGGCGGTAAAGGTCTTCATGTCTGTTCCCCTTTGCGGCAGGTCGTTCGGCGACGGCCCTGCTGATGTCTCTTGCGTCCGGGGAAGCAGCGCGGCCGGTATCGAGTCCAGCCGTCCGGGGTGCGATGGCGCCAACCACCGTTCCTCGTCATCCTCCCCGGGGCGGAGCGACGTCGCCCCATTCCTCGGCTCTTCGAGCGGTACCCCGCTTCTCTATCGCCGGGGGCGGCTCCCGTAGGAGCGCGGGCCCGCCGGCACCAGCGTTAAAGCGGGGTGCGACGCTACGGTTCCGACGATGACGACGATCTTGAACGGAGCGTTGCATACGGGCAACAGCGCTGCCGCGGAGCCACAGGCTGGTATTGATCGATGCCCGGCGGCAAGAGGGCGACCATGACCGATACTTCCCCCGTTTCGATTGCGCACGACGGCCATGTCGCGATCCTCACCTTCGCCCGGCCGCCGCACAATTTCGCCGATCTGGCGCTGATCGAGGGGATCGGCGCAGGCCTGGTGGCCGCCGATACGGACGCGAACGTCCGCGCCATCCTGCTGCGGTCGGAAGGGCGCATCTTCTGCGCCGGCGCCGACCTCGCGCGCGACAATCCGGTCGAGAAGGATCAGCCCGCCGGCACGCGCAACCCCTTCTACGTCGCCGCCGCGCGATTGTTCGCGGTGAAGAAGCCGGTGGTCGCGGCGATCCAGGGGTCGGCGGTGGGCGCGGGGCTGGGCCTCGCGCTGGTCGCCGACTTCCGCGTTGCCACGCCCGAGGCGCGCTTCGTCGCGAACTTCGTGCATCTGGGCTTCCACCCCGGTTTCGGCATCTCCGCGGTGCTCGAACGCGTTGTCGGCCGCCAGCGCGCGCTGCTGATGAACCTCACCGGCCGCCGCATCAAGGCGGAGCAGGCCGCCGACTGGGGGCTCGTCGACCTCCTCGTCCCCGCCGACCGCCTGTACGCCGAGGCACTGGCGCTGGCGCAGGAGATCGCCGCCGGCGCCCCCCTGGCCGTCCAGTCGACCCGCGCGACGCTGCGCGGCGACCTCGCCGCGCTGGTCGAACGCCAGACCGATCACGAACTGGCGGAACAGGCGTGGCTGCAGAAGACGGCGGACTTCGCCGAAGGGGTGAGGGCCGTCAACGAACGCCGTCCGGGGCGGTTCGTGGGGGCGTGACGTGGCGCGTTAGGGGCCAACTACAGAGCTTGATTCCGGACGCTTTCCAAACTCCCTCCGTCACCCCGGACTTGTTCCGGGTGTGGATTCACAATCGAAGTGCAACGGGAAGAAAACTTCGGCGGGGTTTCGGAAGCCGAGGCATTTCCTGGGTGTGTGGTTGTGTCTGGCGAGGATGGCGTCGAG
>NZ_JAMLDY010000021.1 GCF_024211255.1 Sphingomonas liriopis
TGTTCTGTCGCCTGAAGGACTGGAGACGCATCGCCACCCGCTTCGACCGTAACATCAAGACCTTCATGGCTGCCATCGCCTTCGCAGCAGCCGTCATCTGGTGGTTATGAGTCCGGACCCTAGGGACACCGACAGCCGGTTTTGAAACCACCCGGTATCATCTGTCCGATAAATATGATTCCCGGACACAGGACTGGTGCCATGGAATTGAGCGTGCCACACCGGCTTGGTGACCCGTTTCCTCGCCTCCCCGTCGCCCAACGATCCGGCCGATCTGCTGATTGAACCCGTTTTCCTGCCGGTCGCAACCGAGCAGCCCGCACTCCCCGCGATCCTCGACGCCAAGATCGAGCGCGCGGCGGCTTATGCCAGGGCGGCGCGGTCGGCCGCGACGCGGCGGGCGTATGAGTCCGACTGGGCGATCTTCACCGCGTGGTGCGCCGCGCACCAGCTCGGTGCGCTGCCGGCGACGCCGGACGTCGTGGCAGTGTTCGCGAGCGATCAGGCGACGGCGGGGCGCAATCCGGCGACGATCGGGCGGCGCGTGGCGGCGATCGGGCATCATCACCGCGCCGCGGGCTATCCGGCGCCGACCGCTCTGCCGACCGCGGGACGCCTTGCCGAGGTGCTCGCCGGGATCCGTGCCGAACATGGCGGTGCGAAGCGGCGCAAGGCGCCCGCCGACGCCGCGGCGTTGCGCAACATGTTGGCGGCGATTCCCGGCGACGGCCTGCGCGCGGTGCGCGACCGGGCGATCCTGGCGATTGGGATGGCGGCCGCGCTGCGCCGGTCGGAGATCGTCGCGCTCACCGTCAATCATGTCGGGATCGTGCCCGAGGGGCTGCGGCTGACGATCGCGCGGTCGAAGACCGACCAGGCGGGAGAGGGGGCGGTGATCGCGATCCCCGAAGGCTCGCGGATCCGGCCCAAGGCGCTGCTGCTCGACTGGATGGCGGCGGCCGGGCATCGCGAGGGGCCGCTGTTCCGCCGGCTGTCGCGTGCCGATGCGCTGACCCCGGCCGCGATGTCGGATCGGGCGATCGCGCGGCTGGTGCAGCAGCATGCCGCTGCGGCGGGCTATGACCCGACGCAGTTCGCCGGCCATTCGCTGCGTGCGGGGTTCCTCACCGAGGGCGCGGCGCAGGGGGCGACGATCTTCAAGCTGCAGGAGGTCAGCCGGCACAAGTCGGTGCAGGTGTTGTCCGATTATGTCCGCAACGCCGAGCTGTTCAAGGATCACGCGGGACAGCGTTTCCTGTAGACGTGTCGCCCCGCATACACGTGGACGTCACTACATGTAGACAATTCGACGTGTCGTCACCTCGGCCAGCCGCCGGCGCGTGACCGGCGGGTCTTCGTACAGGTCGCGGATGGCGCGTCGGCGGAAGGCGTTCCACCAGCGTTGCCAGCGGTGTTCGGCGGCATCGTGGAGCATGTGGCAGCGCTGGCACAGAGCGGCGAGGTTGGCGGGCGCGTTGTTGCCGGGATCGTGGTCGAGGTGCGCGCAGGCGAGCACGACATAGGTGGTGCGCACGTCGGCGAGCAACGCGGCATCGCGGACGGCGACGCGCCGGCCATGGTGCGAGCGCCAGATCCGTGCCTCGCCATCCCACCAGCGCCCGTCGCCGAGATGCGCGATCCGCCGACGGTGCGGCCGGCGGCAGCGTTCGCAGCGGGCGCCGGCGCGGACGAAGCGGATCGCGTGCGACAGCTGCGTCCAGTCGATCGGGTAAAGCCAGCGGTTCTCGGCGCGGATCGGCATCCCGATTCTATGAATCATCGGCGATTCGCTGCAAAGCGCTTTTTTCCGGGCACCGGGAAACGCACTAACCGCCCGAAACCAAATCGGATCAGGAAACGTTGCGGCCTTACAATAACTTGGGGGTCCTTTGTTTATCCTGCATCTCGCCCTCGGCGGGTGTCTCAAGGCGCCGCCCGTCGATTACGGGATCACCGCGGACACCGGCGGGCATATCGCCTATATCCTCGACGCGGCGCGGGCGCAGGGCGCCTGCGCGGGGGTCAGCCACGTCTCGATCGTCACGCGCGCGTTCGACGATCCGCGGCTCGGCGCGGCGCATGGCGGGCCTCGCGAGCGGGTCGATGCGCGGGTCGCGATCGACCGCATCGCCACCCCCTGCCGCGCCTATCTGGAAAAGGACGCGCTGGCGGCGGAATTGCCCGCCTTTACGGAAGGATTCTGCGCGCACCTCGCCGCGCTGCCGCGCCTGCCCGACGTCATCCACGCGCATTTCGCCGATGCCGCCGCGGTCGCGCGCGTCGCGCAGGCGCGGTTCGGCATCCCCTTCGTCTACACGCCGCACGCGCTGGGGATCGACAAGCGTGCGCAGGGGCTCGGCTGCGACGAGGGCCGGATCCGCGCCGAGCGCGCGGCGATCGCCGGCGCCGCGGCGATCATCGTGTCGACGCATGACGAGGCGGAGCGGCAGATCGGCGGCTATGGCGTCGCGGTCGCCGGGCGCATCCACTGCCTGCCCCCCGGCGTGCCGCAGCGCGTGGACCCCGACGGGGCGGCGACGCTGGCGAACCGCTTGGGCGACTGGTTCGACCGGCCGGAGCTGCCGATCCTGCTCGCCGTGGCGCGGCCGGTCGCCAAGAAGAACCTCGCCGCGCTGGTCCGCGCCTACGCCGGCGATGCCGCGTTGCAGGCGCGCGCCAATCTGGTCGTCCTCGCCGGGTGCCACGACCATGCTGCGGGCGAGGAACGCGAGGTGCTCGCCGAACTGGCCGCGCTCGCCGCGGACCCGGCGCTGGCGGCGCGCGTCGCGCTGCCGCCGCGGCACGATGCGGCGGACGTCGCCGCGCTCTACGATCGCGCTGCGCAGGGCGGGGTGTTCGTCAACCCGGCGCTGCACGAACCGTTCGGCCTGACGCTGATCGAGGCGGCCGCGGCGGGCGTGCCGGTGGTCGCGACCGCCAATGGCGGGCCGGCCGAGATCGTCGCGACGCTGCGCCACGGCATGCTCGTCGATCCGCGCGACGAGGGCGGAATCGCGCGCGCCTGCCGCGACATCGTCGGCGATTCGCGACGCCATGCCGCGCTGTCCGCCGCGGGACGAGCGCGCGTGGGTGCCTATTGCTGGGAGCGTTATGCCGCCGCCTCGGTCGCGGTCTATCGCGATGCCGCCGCGCCGCGGCTGCTCGCCTGCGACATCGACAATACGCTGACCGGATGCCGGGCGGGCGCGGCGGCCTTCGCGGCGTGGCGCAGCGCATCGCCGCTCGGCTTCGTCGTCGCGACCGGACGGGGGATCGAGGCGGCGCGTGCGATCCTGTCGCGCTGGCAGCTGCCCGAGCCCGATGCGTTCATCGTCGATGTCGGCACGCGGCTGTGGCTGGCCGATGACACCGGTGGCTGGCGCGAATGCGCCGATTATGCGCGGACGCTCGACCGCGACTGGGATCGCGAGGCGGTCGCGCGCGCGCTGGCGCCGCTCGGGGTGACGCCGCAGCCGGCGGAGACCGCCGGGCCGCACAAGCTCAGTTTCTTCGGCGACGACGCCGATGCCGCGCGGATCCGCGCGACGCTCGCCGCGGCGGGGCTGCGGGCGCGGGTGATCTTCTCGCACGGGCGGCTGATCGACGTGCTCGCGCCCGCCGGCGGCAAGGCCGCCGCCATCGCCGCTTATGCCGCGCGCGCCGGCTGGTCGCTCGGCCAGTGCATCGCCGCGGGCGACAGCGGCAACGACGTCGACATGCTCGACGCCTGCGGCCATGCGATCGTCGTCGGCAATGCCAGCGACGAGCTCGCCGATCTGTGCCCGCGGCCCGGGCTGCACCGGGTCGATGCGCATCATGCGGCGGGCGTGCTGGAGGGGCTGGAGCGGCTCGGCCTCGTCCCCGTGGCGCTGGCGGAGGCGGCATGAGGCCGTTCGGCTATTTCGTCCATCACCAGGGCCGCGGCCATGCCGAACGCTGCGCGGCGATCGCCTGGGCGTTGCCGCCGGCCCGGCCGCTGACCTTGTTCTGCGCGCGCGACGATATCTTCCCGCCGCTGCCCGGCCATGTCGCGATTCTGCGCATCCCCTCGCTGTTCGAGCCGACCGGCGACGAGGCGGGGTCGATGGACTGGGTGCCGACGCCCGAGACGCTGCATTGCGCGCCCTTGGGCTGGCCGGGTATCCGGCGGGCGATGGCGACGATCGCCGGCTGGTTCGACGCGGCCGATCCGGCGCTGATGATCTGCGACGTGTCGGCCGAGATCGCGCAGCTGGCGCGGATCTGTTCGGTGCCGCACGTCAAGGTGCTGCAGCACGGCGACCGCGGCGATCCCGGGCATCGCGCGGCGTACGATGGCGCGGCGGGGCTGCTCGCCCCCTTCCATGCCGGTCTCGCCCAGCCCGAATGGGATGCGGGGATGCTTGGCCGCACCTGTTTCGCCGGCGGGCTCGGCGTCGATACGCGCGTGCCCGAGCGCGAGGTCGCGCGGCAGCGGATCGGCGTCGCCCCGGACGAGGAGATGGTCCTCGTCGTCGCGGGCGGGGGTGGCGGCGGCTTCGCGGCTGCACCGCTCGGCGTCGGTGCGCGCGCGACGCCGGCCGCGCGCTGGATCACGATCGGGCCGGTGCAGCGCGACTGGCACGCGACCGAGCCCGCCAATCTGGAACACCGCGGCTGGGTCGAGGATGCCGCCGACCATATCGCCGCGGCGGATCTGGTGATCGCCTCGACCGGCAATACGACGTGCCAGCAGGTTCTGAGCGCGGGGCGGCCGTGGCTGGCGGTACCCGAATGGCGCTATTTCGACGAACAGCACCGCAAGGCGCAGGCGCTCGCCGCGGCGGGCGTCGCCTGCGTGCGGCCGCACCTGCCCTCGTCGGCGGGCGGGTGGATCGAGGCGCTGGCCGAGACGCGCGCGGGCCATCGGCCGGAGGCGCAGCGCGCGATGATCGACGACGCGCCGGCGGAGAAGGCGGCGGCATGGCTGGAGGCGCTGAGCGACCGGTTGTGGACGCCGCGGGGCGTGGTGCCGGTGGTGGAGGGGCATTCCCTATGACCCACACCCCCCGTCACCCCGGACTTGGGTCCCATCAAAGTATTACTTTGATGGGGTCCCTTGTTCCGGGGTCCACTCCGCGGCGAGGCGCAGGGCTGGAGGCGCGAACGTACGCTCGCGGCCCTGTGGACCCCGGAACAAGTCCGGGGTGACGAAGCCCTTGTGGTAACGTCGCGCCCTTTGACGACCAGCCAGCCTTTTCCCCCCAAGCCCCCTCCCCCGCAGGAACCCCATCATGACCGTATCCGTCGTCACGCTCGCTAGGGGGCGGCCAGACCATCTCGTCAATCTGGTCCGCGGTCTCGCGCGTCAGAGCCTGCCGCCCGCCGAGCTGATCGTCGCGGTGATGCAGGAGGAGGCGTACGACCTGCCCCCCGCCCCCTTCCCGATCCGCCAGATGCACGTTGTCGCCGACGCGCTGCCGCTGGCCGCGGCGCGCAACGCGGCCGCGCGCGCGGCGGTGGGTGAGGCGCTCGTCTTCCTCGACATGGACTGTATCCCGACGCCGGAGCTGGTCGCCGATTATGCCGGCTTCCTCGCCGACACCGACGCGCTGCTGATGGGCGAGGTGCTGTACCTGCCCGGCGGGGCGACCGAGGGCGACTGGTCGACCGACCGCTTCGCTGCCATCGCCGTGCAGCATTCCGACCGGCGCGGGCCCCCGCCGCAGGGGGTGGAGATCTGCAACGACTATCGCTGCTTCTGGTCGCTCAATTTCGCGATGCGGCGGTCGACCTTCCTCGATATCGGCGGGTTCGACGAACGCTATGTCGGCTATGGCGGCGAGGATACCGATTTCGGCAAGACGCTCGACCAGGCGGGCGTGCCGATCGCCTGGGTCAAGGGCGCGCGCGCCTATCACCAATATCACCCGCACCACATGCCGCCGGTCCACCATCTCGACAGCGTCGTGCGCAACGCGCAGCTGTTCGAGGCGAAATGGGGGTATCGGACGATGGGCCACTGGCTCTACGCGTTCCGCCTGATGGGGCTGGTCGACGATGCCGCGGGGCGGCCGGTGCGCATCCTGCGCCGCCCGGGTCCCGACGACCTCGCGCTCACCGGGCAGCAGAGCCACCAGCCCTATGCCAATACCGCCAGCGTCATCCGCGTGCTCGAGGCGCGGGTGGCGGCGTGAGGATCGCGATCCTGGGGCACGTCCGCCAGCGGATCGCCCAGCCCTTCGCCGGGGGGATGGAGGCGCATTGCTGGCAGCTGACCGCGGGATTGCAGGCGCGCGGGCATGACGTGACCTTGTTCGCCGCGGGCGACAGCGATCCGCGCTTCCGCATCGATCCGGTCGTGCCCGAGCATTATGAGCGCGTCTTTCCCTGGGCCGAGCATCGCGGCAGCGCGCCGCTGATCGCGCATCTCGACGCGGGCTATGCCGCCGCCTGCGACCGGATCGCGGCCGGCGGGTTCGACGTGGTGCACAACAACAGCCTGCACCGCTTCCCGATCGAGCCGCGGCGCACCGCGGTGACGCCGACCGTCACCTCGCTGCACGTGCCCCCCTATGACGCGCTGCACTGGTTCGTGCGCGCGAGCGCGACACCGGGGCATCGCCTTACCGTCACCTCGGCACCGCAGCTTGCCGCCTGGTGGCCGGAAGGGGCGCCGGCCGAGGCATCGGTGCTGCACAACGGCATCGACCCCGCCGCCTGGCCCTTCGTACGCCAAGGCGACGGCAGCGCGGTCTGGTGCGGACGGGTGACGCCCAACAAGGGGACGCATTGCGCGGTGCAGGCGGCGCGGGCCGCGGGCGTGCCGCTTACCCTGTTCGGGCCGATCGAGGACCCGGATTACTGGGCGGCCGAGGTCGAACCCTTGCTCGGCCCCGACGTGCGCTACGGCGGGCATCTCGCCGGCGACGCGCTGGCGGCCGAACTGGGCCGGGCGTCGGTGTTCCTGTTCACGCCATGCTGGGACGAGCCGTTCGGGCTGGTCGCGGCGGAGGCGATGGCGTGCGGCCTGCCCGTCGCCGCCTTCGATGCGGGCGCGGCGCGCGAGGTGATCGGCGAGGCCGGCGCCTTCGCCCCCGCCGGCGACGTCGCGGGTCTGGCGGAGGCAATTCGAGTGGCGCTCTCCCTCCCCCGCGCGGCATCGCGGCAACGCGTCGAGCGCCTGTTCACCCGCGACCGATGGCTCGACCGCTGCGAGGCGCTGTACCGCGACGCGAGCGACGCGCGCGCGCTGGCGGCGTGATGGGCCGCGCCCGCTCGACCACTCTACATACACTTCCCCGGCGAAGGCCGGGGCCCAGTGGGGTGAAGCTTCGTCATGACGTACGACGGCCATCGCAACTGGGCCACGGCCTCCGCCGGGGCGGCGACGAGGGTGACGCCATGATCCCTGCGATCCCCGCCGCATGACCAACCTCGCCGCACTCGCCGCCCCGTATCGCGCGCATGTCGCGCCGGGGCAGGCCTATGCGCTGGTCGATTTTCCCGATCACGCCAATGTCGGCGACAGCGCGATCTGGCTGGGCGAGCTCGCGATCCTGCGCGCGCTGACCGGATGTGGACCCGTCTACGTGTCGACATGGCATGATTTCGACTTGGATGCGTTTCGCCGCGCCTGCCCGACCGGCCCGCTGTTCCTGCATGGCGGCGGCAATCTCGGCGACATCTGGCCGCATCACCAGCGTTTCCGCGAGGCCGTGCTGGCGGAGGTGCGCGACCGGCCGGTGGTGCAGCTGCCGCAATCGATCCACTTCCGCGACCCCGCGCGCGCGGCGCGCTTCGCGGCGCTGGTGGCGGATCATCCCGACTTTACGCTCTACGTGCGCGATGCGCGCAGCCTCGCGCTTGCGAACCGGTTCGCTTGCCCCACCCATCTCGTCCCCGATTCCGCGATGGCGCTGGGGCCGCAGCCGCGGGGAGAGCCCGAGGTCCCGCTGCTGATGCTGCTGCGCAGCGACGACGAGCGCCGCGATCATGGCGGCCCCCCGCCCGCGCAGGCGCGCGTCGTCGACTGGCTGGAGGACGATGCCGGCATGCCCGCCGGCACCACGCCCGCGGCGCGCGAGGCACAGGCGCGCGCGAGGGTGGCACGCGGTCTGCGACTGCTGGGGCAGGGCGAGGTGGTGGTCACCGACCGGCTGCACGGCTCGATCCTCGCCGGGCTGCTGGCTATCCCGCACGTCGTCCTCGACAATGACTATGGCAAGATCGCCGCTTATCTGGCGGCATGGCCCTCTCCCGCCCTGACCGCGACGACGATGGCGCAGGCGGTGGAACTGGCCGGGCGGCTGCTGCCCGCACGGTGAAGCCGGACGTCACCCTGCTCGTCTGCACGCGCGACCGTGCCGCGTCGCTGGCGGCGACGCTCGCCTCGATATCGCGCGCGATCGACGCCGCGCCGGATTGCACGGTCGAGGTGGTGCTGGTCGACAATGGCTCGACCGACGATACGCCGCGACTGCTGGCGGAATGGCACGCCACGCAGCCCTTCCCCGTCCATCTGCTGCACGAGGCGCGGCCCGGCCTCGCCCGTGCGCGCAACCGCGGCCTTGCAAAGGCAAGCGGGCGGATCGTTGCGATGACCGACGACGATTGCGTGCTGCACCCGGACTATGTCGCCGCGCTGGTCCGCGCGTTCGGCGAGGTCGCGGCGCCGGCGATCATCGGCGGCCGCATCCTGCTCGGCGATCCCGCCGACCTGCCCGTCACCGTGAAGCTCGAGGATCATCCGATGGTCGCGGCGCCGGGCGCCTTTCCCGGCGGCTTCGTGATGGGCGCCAACCTCGCCTTCACCGCCGACGTGCCTGCCCTTGTCGGCCGCTTCGACGAACGCTTCGGCGCCGGCGCGCCGTTCGTCGCGGCGGAGGATACCGATTTCCTGTTCCGCGCGCAGGGCCTCGGCATCGCGTTGCGCTACGATCCGCGCTTCGTCGTCGACCACCACCACGGCCGCCGCGACCCGGCGGAGGAAACTGCGCTGCTCGCCGGCTACGGCTTCGGCGACGGCGCGCTCTACGCCAAGCACCGGCGCGACCCCCGCATCCTTCGCGCGATCCTGCGCGACCTCGCCGACCTGCGCCGCGACCTGACCGATCCCGTCACCACCCACACCGGCATCCGCGCCTTCTACACGTTCCGCCTGCGTCACAAGATCAGGGGGATGCTGGGCTATTGGCGGCATAGGGCACGACGGCCCAAGGGATGGTTAGTGCGTTTTTAACCGGCCGCGGGCACCTATGGGGGCATGGGGAGCGAAACCATCATGCGGACGGCGGGCCGGCGGGTGCCGAAAGCAGCGACGACCGATCCGTGGCGCTATCTGATCGGGCGTTTCGGTCTGTTGCAGATCGCCGCGGCGCTGGTGATGACGATCGCTTATGCGCCGGCCGGGCCGGTGCGCTTGTCGCTCTATTATTTCCTCGATCAGGACCGCTATCTGCTGCTGTTTGGGGGCGGCGTTCTGTTGCTCCTCGCCTATTGGCCCTTGCCTGGCCGGCCGCTGCCCGGCGTGTCGCGGACGCGTGCGGTCCAACTGAGCGCGATCGCCGCGATCGTCGCCTATCTCGGCACTTTCTTCGTCCTGCATCGCATTGCGCTGTCGGGGGACGAACAGTCGGCGAATTTCGCGATGCATTATTTCGCCAAAGGGCAGATTGCCTGGGCGGTGCCGGACGGCATGCACGATCTAGTGCCGGCGATGACGCCGGTCTACACGTTCATCCGAGGTGATGGTGCCTATCTGACTTCGGCCTATCTGCCGGTTTCCGCCGCGATCCGCGCACTCGCCGAGGCGCTGGGCGATGGCTGGCTGGCGGGACCGCTGCTGTTGTTCGTCGGTGCGACCGCGATCTGGCGGGCCGCGCGGATCATGTGGCCGGATCGCGGTTATGCGGCGACGGTCGCGCTCGTGCTGGTGCTGAGCGCGCCGCAGGTGCTGATGAACGCCATGTCGCCGTTCGCGACCACCGCGCACTTCTCGCTGAACGCGTTATGGCTCGTGTGCTTCCTGCGCGGCGGCCGCGTCGGACACGGCGCGGCGCTGCTGATCGGACTGGCGGCGACCGGTCTGCATCAATGGCATTTCCACATCATGTTCGTCAGCGGCTTCATCGTCTGGCTGTGGCTCGACCGACGCCGGCCGCTAGCGCTGCTCTATGCGGCAGCCTGCTGCGCCTATCTGCTCGTGTGGCAGGTGGGGTATGGCGCGCTGATGGATGCCCTGCTGGGCGCGGTGCAGACTGACGGCAAACCGCATTCGACGCTGATCGAGATACTGATCGGGCGCCTTCATCGACTGGACCAGCTCGAGCCGGCGGAAAGCCTGTCGCGCTTCGCAGCATGGCAGGTGATGCTGTTGCTGCCGCTGGCATTGGCGGGGGCGACCGGCCTGCGCGATCCGGACGGGCGCTGGTCGCCGCTGCTGGGGTGCGCGCTGGCATGCGCTCTGGGGCTGCTGGCGTTGACCTTTCAGGATCGCGGTTTCGGTTATCGCTACCTCCACGGCCTGATCCCCGCCTTCGGCCTGCTCGCCGCGCGCGGCTGGCTGGTGCTGGAGGAGCAAAGGGGCAAACCGCTGCCCGCCGCGGCGCTGTGGACGGCCGCGCTGCTGACGCTGGCGGTCGGCCTGCCCTTCGCGATGTGGCGGTCGGTCGTCTATGCCGCACCGTTCGAGGCCGCCTATCGTGCGGTGCGTTCGGCGCCGGCGGATTACGTGCTGATCGACACCCGGCAGGTCGCCTATCTGAAGGATATCGTCAGGATCGACGATGCCGCGCCGACACCCGTGCTGCTCGATCTCGGCTATGTCCCCGCGGCGACGCTCACTCGGCTGTGTACACGCAGCCGTGTCATGCTGTTCGACCGGCATCAGGCGAAGGCGTTGCATATGACGTTGCTGCGGCGGCCGACGGAGGAGAATGCGACCACGATCGCGGCGCGGCGTGCGCAGCTGCACAGGTTGGGATGCGCTATGCCGGTTCCGGTCTAGCGGATGTCCTATTGGGCCATGGTTCAGCTATCGGGCGTTATCGACGGGACCATGGAGGCCCGTATGACCCGCCTGATCTTTGCCATCGTTGCCCTCGCCTTCGCCGGCACCGGAGCCCTTGCCAGCATCGACCCCTCGCCCAAACCAGGCGGCGTCTATCGGCTGAAGCCCGGCATCTACGTCGCGCAAGGGGCGAGCTGTCGCGATCCGGCGAATGCGGTGATCCGGCAGTATGACGGGCGCGGGATCAGCGGGGCGCACAGCCGGGCCTGCCGTGCCAAGATCCTGTCGCGACGCGGCAACCGCTTCGTCGTCGATCAGTCGTGCATCGATGCCGGCACCGGCCCCGCACCGCGCTCGACCGAGCGGCAGACGGTGACGGTTCGCGATGCGCTGACCTTCACGCAAGCCACGCGCGGCGCCCCGACGACCTATCTATATTGCCCGATCGACCAGCTGCCCGCAGGGCTACGCAGCGCATTGCGCTGACGCAGCCCTTCTAGGATCAGCGGCAGACGCGCACGCGGCGCTGATGGCGGATCACGGTGCGGCAGCGGTCGTGCCGGTCGCGCCCGAAATGGCGGCCGCGATCGTGGCGCGCGTCGCGGTAGCCGCGATGATCGCGGGCGTCGCGATGGTCGCGCTGTTCGTAGCGGCCGCGGTCATGGTCGCGGCGCTGCGCGTCCGCGCTGCCGGCGGTGGCGACGGTCGCGGCGATCATGCCGACGGCCGCGAGGATCGTGCTCAATTTCATGGATCATCCTTTCGCGCTCCGGGGCGGCGCGCGACAGGCATTACGCAGCCGACACGACATCGTTCCTGACCGATCGACGCGGCGTCGTCGCGCCCTACCGCGGCGTCAGCTCGACCAGCGCGCCGCCATCGCCGTCGCGTAGCAAGGAGCATACGCCGGCTTGGCGCGTCACGGCTTGCGCGGGCGCCGCGACGTGTGGCGTCGCGCCGGTGGCACGTCCCCCGGTGTCCTCGATCGGCGCAATAGCCTCGTCGACCTTCGCCAGCGCCGCCTCGGCATATTGCGATGTGAATATATTCAGGCACGAATAGGCCGACATCGGTACTCGACGCCTGTCACGAAACCGTCACCGCAACCCCATGCCCGTGTAACAAACCCCCGCCACGGGACCCCTCGAACGACCGGTGCGGTACGTGCCGGCGTCATCACGCTCGAGGGGGAGCATCATGCACGCCATCCGTTTCGGCATCCGCGCATCCGCGGGTGTCTCGCTCATCGCCCTCGCGCTGGCGGGTACGCCGGCGTTCGCCGCGGCCGATCCGGTTAGCGACGCCGCCTCCCCCGCCGCGGCCGCGGCGCCGGGTGCGAGCGTGTCGGGGCGCGTCTATGATGCGACCGGGGTCGCGCTGCCCGGCGCGCGCGTCGTCGTGGAGGGGACGGGCGCCGAGGCGACCACCAACCTGCAGGGCGAATTCACCGTCGCCGCGCCCGATGCGGTGGGCGACGTGACGCTGCTGATCGACTATCTCGGCCGTCTGCCGGCAACGCGTACCGTCACCGCTGCGGAGCGTGGCCGCGCGGTGTCCTTCACCCTCCCCGCCGCGGGTGCATCGGAGGGCGATATCGTCGTCGTCGGTGCCTCGCTGCTCGACAATACCGCGCGCGCGCTCAACCAGCAGCGCACCGCCGACAACACGATCACCGTCATCTCGGCGGACGCGATCGGCCGCTTCCCCGATCCCAACATCGCCGAGGCGCTGCAGCGCGCGCCCGGCGTCGGCATCGAGCGCGACCAGGGCGAGGGCCGCTACATCAACGTCCGCGGCGCGCCGTCCGAATTCTCGGCGGTGTCGGTCGACGGCATCCAGATCCCCTCGGTCGATCCCACCACGCGCGCGGTCGATCTCGACACGCTGCCATCCGACATCGTCGCCAATATCGAGGTGACCAAGTCGCTGCTCCCCAGCCAGGATGCGGACTCGATCTCGGGCGCGGTCAATATCGCGACGCGCTCGGCGTTCGACCGCAAGGGCTTCGCGCTGACCGGCATGGCGGGCGCCAGCTACAACCAGTTCGGCAAGGGCAGCGACTATCGCGGCTCGGCCGCGGTCAGCGACACGTTCGGACCCGACCGCCAGTTCGGGCTGCTGCTGTCGGGGAGCTATTCGAAGACGCATCGCCGCCCCGACAACGTCGAGAACACCTGGAGCCAGACGCCTGCGGGCCTGCGCGTCACCGAAACCCTGTTCAAGGATTACGACACCAAGCGCCAGCGCATCGCCGGCACCGGTGCGTTCGAATGGCGTCCGTCCGACGCGACGCACGCCTGGGTGCGCGGCACCTATGCGCGGTTCGAGGACGACGAATTCCGCGACCGCATCGGCATCCTGTGGAGCGAGGGCACGCTACAGGCGGGTTCGACCGACCGCGCCGCGACCTATGCCAATACCCGCATCGAGAAGCAGGTGCGCCATCGCAAGCAGATCAACGAAATCTGGTCGGCGACCGGCGGGCTCGAACAGCGGCTGGGCGAAGGCACGATCCGCCTCGACGCCGCGTATAGCGAGAGCTCGCAGACCTATCCGCGCCGCGACGAGCTGCTGTTCCGTTCGAGCCTGCGGCCGACGCTGTCGTATGATTTCGCCGACGCCAATTTGCCCGCCTATTCGCTGTTCACCAGCAAGGAGCATCTGCAGACCGGCACCTACGCGTTCCGCGAGAACACCTATCGGTCGAACACGACCAAGAACGACGAGCTGACGCTCGCGGTGCGCAGCGACGTGCCGTTCGACGACACGCTGACGCTGTCGGCGGGCGGCAAGTATCGCGAGCGCCACATCAACGCTGACGAGGAGCGCTTCCGCGACCGCCGTACCAGCGCGGCGCCGAGCCAGACGCTGACCGGGCTGCTGTCCGATCAGGAATCGCGCAACTTCGACTATGCGCTCGGCAACCGCTTCGACACCGGGCTCGCCGACGCCTATTTCGACGCGACCAAGGCGACCTCGGAACGCCGCCTGCCGCAGTCGCTGACCGCCGATTACACCGCCGAGGAAAAGATCCTCGGCATGTTCGGCATGGCGAAATACGTGAAGGAGGGCACGACGCTGATCGCCGGCCTGCGCGTCGAGACGACCAATTTCCTGAGCCAGGCGCCATCGGTCTCGCGCACCGGCGCGATCACCACCGCGCAGGGCAAGAGCGGCTATGTCGAATTCTTCCCCAATCTGACGCTGCGCCAGGCGTTCACCCCGAACCTGATCCTGCGCGCCGCTTTGTCCCGCGCGATCAATCGCCCCAATTTCCCGCAGATCGCGCCGCGCGTGCTCGAGACGACCGAGGGCAACACCGTGCGCGTCGAATTCGGCAATCCGGGGCTCGACCCGACGCTGTCGAACAATGCCGATGCGGGGCTCGAATATTACATCCGGCCGCTGGGGCTGATCGCGGTCAATGGTTTCTACAAGGACCTGACCGACTATCGCTACACGGTGAACAGCACCGGCACGTATCAGGGGCTGGCGGCGATCCTCAGCCGCCCGGTCAACGCGCGCCGCGGCGAATTGTACGGCGTCGAGGTCAACTGGCAGCAGCAGCTTAGCTTCCTGCCCGGCCTGCTCGGCGGCTTCGGCGTGTTCGCCAACTACACCTACACCCAGGGGCATGCGACGTTCGACGGCACCTATGGCGGGCGCAGCCGCTTCGCGCTGCCCGGCCAGTCGAAGCATATGTGGAACGCCAGCGTCTTCTACGAGCGCGGGCCGGTGAACCTGCGCGTCGCCTATACCAAGCGGTCGGACTATCTCGACGAGATCAACGCCGACAATCCCGCGCTGGACCTGTACTGGGAGGGCCGCGGCCAGCTCGACGTCACCGGCAGCGTCCAGCTGATGAAGGGCATCAACCTGTTCGCCGAGGGCAAGAACCTGACCAACACCGCCGGCGTCCGCTATTTCGGGACGCGCTATCGCACGTACGAATATGAGAAGTTCGGCTACACGATCTTCGGTGGTGTGCGGGTGAAACTGTGAGGCGCACCCTCCCCTTCCTGCTGCTCGCCGGCTGCGCGCCGGTGGCATCGGGGGGCCCGGTCGCGGCGCCGCTGACCGAGGCGCCGCAGGTCGCGGCCACCGCGGAGACCGATCCCGTCGACACCGCGCACGATGCCGCGGACGACCCCGCGATCTGGCGCAACCCGGCCGACCCGGCGAAGAGCCTCGTCATCGGCACCGACAAGAAGGCGGGCATCCACGTCTACGACCTCGCCGGCAAGCGCGTGTCGTTCACCCCCGCCGCGCGGCTCAACAACGTCGATCTGCGCGAGACGCAGGGACGTGTGATTGCGGTGGCGAGCGATCGCGCCGACGTGGCCCAGGCACATGTCTCGCTGTTCACGCTCGACACGTCGACACGTCGACTGGTGCCGATGGGCCGCTATCCGGCCGGCCCCGGCGAGGCGTACGGCATGTGCCTGTGGACGCGCGCGAAGGACAAGGCGCTGTTCGGCTTCGTCGTCCTGAAGGACGGCCGCATCGACCAGGTCAGCATCGACGTATCGGGCCCCTCCCCGCGCGTGACGACGGTGCGCAGCATGAAGCTCGGCACGCAGGCCGAAGGCTGCGTCGTCGACGACCGCACCGGCACGCTCTACGTCGCCGAGGAGGACGTCGGCCTGTGGCGCTTCGCCGCAGACCCCGCCGCGCCCGCCACGGCGACGCCGATCGCCAAGGTCGACGGCAAGACGCTGGTCGCCGACGCCGAAGGCCTCGCGCTCGCGCCGAAGGGCCGCACCGGCGGCTACCTCGTCGTCTCGAGCCAGGGCGACAACGCCTACACGCTCTACCGCCTGCCCGCGGTCACCTACGCCGGCCGCTTCCGCATCGGCGGAGGCAATATCGACGGCACGAGCGACACTGACGGCATCGAGCTGGCGCTGGGCGATTTCGGCCCGGATTACCCCAAAGGCCTGTTTGTGGCGCAAGACGGCGACAACGCCCCCGACACGCAGAACTTCAAATATGCGAGTTGGGCAAAGGTGTTGGCAGCGCTCGAATTATAGGACTGTCGACATGCCGCATGTCGACAGTCCGGCGATTGCACGGCGCATTTGATGAATGCGGGGCGGACAAGCCGTAAATATCCTGCACGGTCTCAGGAAACGCTTCCGTAGGGAGGCGGAGTGCAAGTGGCCTGTACGACGGCCACCGCGCGAACGGGAGTATCAATCTCGCCCTTCTCGGGGGGCGTGTGCCGTCGTCCGCAGCCTAAATCGGTTTTCCGCGTCAAAGCACGAATGCCGGGAGGCCGCCTGGCGGCGGACGAGGATCCCGGCCCGTTTTCCGCGTTAAAGCAGGAGCGGTGCAAGGATTGGCTGCGCAAACGGACCAAGAGTCGCCATCTGCGGGCAAAATCGCCAGGGTGCCTGCTAATCCTCGTGCTTTCACGCGGATAATCCGCTGGCGGACGCGCGATGGCTGGACAAGCCGCATCGTTCCCCACAATCTGATGGTCCGCTCGAATGCAACGTGGGCATGTCCAGAACCTCGATCAAACAAGACGACCTCTTTCCGCTGGACAGTCCCTTGTACGGGGATGTTCAGGGCGAACGCACGGTTGCCGAATTCCCCTTCTTCTCGCTGTCGAAGAAAGCGCAGATGACGCCGATGGTCTTCGAGAGCGGCGATGCCCGTATCGAGATCAATCCCAGCAAGACCGGCGTGGCGACGATCTACGACAAGGAAATCCTGCTCTATATTGCCAGCCTGATGGCGGATCGCATGGAGGCGGGCGACGTCGTCGATCGGGTCTGGAGCTTCACCGCCAACGATCTCTTCCGCGTTACCGGCACCAATGCGTCGGCGCGCTCCTATAGTTCGCTGAAGGCGTCGCTCAACCGGCTGCAGGGCACGCAGATCATCACCAACATCGAAACGGGCGGCGAAGGATCGGACAGCGCCTTTTCGTGGCTGCTGAAGGCCGACATCAAATATGTGAAGCTTCCCAACGGCGAACGCCGGGTCAAGCGGATCGAGGTGATGGTGTGCGACTGGCTGCACCGCGCCATCCTGACCGATCGCCGCATCGCCGCCTATCACCTCGACTTCTTCAAGCTCGCGCCGATCGAACGCCGATTGTACGAGCTCGCCAAGTTCAACTGTGGCGATAGCGGCGGTTTCGAGGTCGATCTGGACGTGCTGGCCCAACGCGTCGGCTGCGCCTCGGACAAGCGCGGCCTCGAATATTTCAAGAAGCAGCTGCGGGATGTCGCCGAGCAGGATTCGCTGCCCGAATATGTCGTGACGCTGGCCGAAGAGAAGATCCCCTCGCCGCGCGGGGGGCGTCCCCGGATCAAGACCGTCGTCGCGCTCCGGGCGCGGCAGGACGCACCGGATCAGGCGGCGCTCCCCAGCCCTCACTGACCCAGGGGGTTTTCCGTGCGAAAGCACGAGAAACACCACCTCGTGTGCCGTGCTATCGCCAGTTGCGCGACCGGGGGCCGTCTGCCGGCCGGCATCGGTCAGATCGCCCCCCGATCCCGACCGGCGAGCGGGCATGCCGGAGGTTTTCCGTGCGATGACACGAATCTTCGTCGGGTTTGCCCGGTAAACACACGATTCACATCGCTTGAGGGGAATCCGCCGGTCGGCAATCGTGGCCTGCCCGAATCGGGAACCGATATGCCGTCGCCCGCAGATGCGGACGGGGACGATCGGTAGCGGTTCGGGTTCGCCCTATGGTGCGGAAAACCAGGATCCGGATCGACGGCGTTCCCACACCGGGCCGATGCCGACGCCGGCATCCGTTTTCCGCAGCGGTCGCGGAGAGCGGCCAGGGGCGATGGAGGTACAAACGGGGACGGTCATGATCGGATAAAGAAAACCCGGCTCGAAAGCCGGGCATTCAGTTAGCTGTACTCTGGCACACGCCGGCAAGCGTGCACGATCGTCCACAACGATCCGTCAGATAGCCGTTTTCGGCAGCTTCCGCAAGAATGCGCGTTTCGCGCCACGGCTCTTCTTTGCCCGTTCGAACGATCCCAGATCGGGGACGAAGGATGGCGGCGATAACGGTTGGGGCGGCCTCGCTCCAGGCGCTGGGGGCCTTGCGCCCGGGGCGGAAGGCACGGTCGGGGGCGAGGCATCGCACCGGCGCGCCGGTGCTGCGCGACAGCGTCGAGGCGGGGACGTTCGAGGAGGTCTTCTTCGCGACCCCGGCCAAGGGGGAAACCGACACCATCCTGCGCGCCGCGCGCCGCGCGCTTGACGCTGGCCGACGGTTGCGGCGCGATGCGCGCGCCGAGGGGCGGTCGCTGACGGGGCTAGAGGGGCAGCTGGCGGCCCTGACGAGCGGCGCGGTCCGCGTCCTCGAGGAGATCCTGACGCTGGCCCGGCTCAACGCCGGGCGCGTCTACCCGAGCTACGACTATCTCGCCGAGGCGACGAGCCTCGGCCGTGCGACCATCGCGCGCGCGCTGCACGTCCTCGACGCGATCGGCTTCATCGTCCGGCAACGCCGGTTCAAGCGCGTCGAGGCGCAGGGCCCCGGGCCACGCTACGAGCAGACGTCGAACGTCTATCGAGCCCACCTTCCCAATCGCATCCTGCGCTATCTGCCGCGCTGGATGCGCCCGGCGCCGCTCCCCGACGATATGCTGCAGCGCGAGGCCGACCGGGTCGAGGATACGCGGGCGATGCTGGCGGGTCTGGACTGTCGTGACCTTGCCCATGCCGTGATCGTGGACGGCCCGCTTGCGAAGATACTCGCCAAGCTGGGGGCTGCCGTGGACGATCGTGAGCGCGAGTATCATGACGATCCGCAACCGCTCACAAATTCATATGATCCCGGCTTCAAAAGAGTTGGCCTAGCCGGCCAACACCCACACCTAACAGCGAGTCTGGGCGAAAGGACAGAAAACCATCAGCACCATGCCAAGACTCATGGACAGGAGTGCCGGCTACGCCGTCACATGCTCCCAACAGGAGCACGCGGTTTCTGATGGATGAAGATTACGGCCTTCGCCGTGGTTGACCGGTCGGGATCGGGCTGCGGACATAGGCCAATGTTTGTTCTGCCGTGATCGAAGCGTGTTCGGGGTCGAACCAAATGGTGCCGCTCGCCATTACCGTTATGTGCACCGGATCGCGGTATATCTGCCCGGCCGTTCGACGCGACGCCCTAATCGGTGATGTCGGCCAGATGCGTTTCACAGACGTCGGCGACCAGCTGTTGCAGGATCCCGACACGCTCGACCAGCAGGCGAGTTCCTCGTCGGTAATCTTGTAGTGCGGCGAATAGCGCGCATCGACATAGGCGCGCCGCAGCAGTTCGAACGATCGTTGCGCGAACCGGTGTCGCGCGGCCACGCGGTGATCAGTGAAGGGACCAGACGCTCGGCCTGCGATCGCAGGAACAACAGCTTGTGCGACTTGGGGCTGTAGAGGGTCAGGACCAGCAATGTGCAGTGATACAAGCGCTCGGTGGCTTGATGCAGGAGGAATGCTGCCTCCTTTACTATTCCTGCATGTTGAGCCTGTTTGGCCAGAATGCCGAAATTGTCTGCCCCAGGCAGCCACTCGTTAAGATACCCCTGCGCTTCGGCCTTGGCATCGGCCGCCAACAACGGTTTGAGGTGATCGGACGGGTGATCCGGTGCTTCGTACAGTGCGATGCCGTCGCGCACGATGTCGACGAAGAACGGCCGCCCTCGCTTCAGTTTGCCGTTCACGTCCGACAGGCTGTGGACGATCAGGTTGACCGGCGTCCTAATGCGCTGCGCGATCTCGAACTCGCGAAGCAGATGATCTTCTGCGCCCGCCCAATAGCTGGTCGTGTCGGCCGGCTCGTCGTGGTTGACGACCACCAGAATCTCATAGTCGGAATAATAGCCGCCGACCGGATCGACCACCCAGTCGCCGCGGGCGTAGGAGCCGAACAGGATGACCTTGCAGATCCGCCCCGCCTTGCGATGCGGCGCGTTCCGTCCCGCCAGCGCAATCCCGAACTCGTCGAAGAGGATGCGTACGACCCAGTTCGTGGCGTTTGATGAGCGGCAGATGGTCGAGGCCGGTACGCATCGGCATGGCCTGCGATGCTAGCCGATCGCTGGCGCTGGCGCATCCGATGTTTGATTCCGCGCACCGGCGTATCGAGACCAGATCGCGATACGCCGCCACACTCCACCGCCGACGCACGTTCCGCGCCACATCGATCGCGAAGAGCTCGATGGGGATAAGAGGCAGCGTCTCCATGCCGCCGATGCTACGGCGATACGCGCCACGTGTCCGACGGATTTCCTGAATCAATGCGAGCTGTGTGATTCAGCGAGTGAATCAGCGCTTACCCCCTGCGCCTATCCCCCGCCCGCCGCTCGCCGAACGGTAGCGGCGCTGGTGCGTCCTCGATCGCGGTCAGGATCGCGCGGCCGTAAGCCGTCTTGACGAGTGCCTTCCCCCGCGCCTCGGCCATATCGCGGGTGATGAAGCCTTGCAGATAGGCGATCTCTTCCAGGCAGGCGATCTGGATGCCCTGGCGGTGCTGGATGGTGCGGACGAACTCGGCCGCTTCGAGCAGGCTGTCGTGCGTGCCGGTGTCGAGCCAGGCGAAGCCGCGGCCCATCGGTTCGACGTGGAGCGCCCCCGCTTCCATGTAGCGGCGGGCGAGATCGGTGATCTCGAGTTCGCCGCGGTCCGATGGGATCAGCGCGGCAGCATGGTCGCACACGTCGGCGTCGAAGACGTAGAGACCGGTGATCGCATGGTTCGAGCGTGGGCGTTCGGGTTTCTCCTCGATCGATACTGCGCGGGCATCGCTATCGAAGGCGATGACGCCGTAACGCTCGGGGTCGTCGACACGATAGGAAAAGATCGTCGCCCCCTCCCCTGCCTGTACCCGCCCGACCGCGCGGCGCAGCATTGGGCCCAGGCCATTGCCGAAGAAGATGTTGTCGCCCAGCACCAGCGCGACCGGCTCCCCCGCAATCCAGTCCCGCCCGATCGTGAACGCCTGCGGCAGGCCTTCGGGACGGGGCTGTTGGGCATAGGCGATCTGCAGGCCGAGCGCGGATCCGTCGCCGAACAGGATGCGGTAATGCGGCAGGTATTCGGGGCTGGAGATGATGAGGATCTCGCGGATGCCGGCGAGCATCAGCGCCGACAGCGGATAATAGATCATCGGCTTGTCGTAGACCGGCAACAGCTGCTTGTTGACGACGAGCGTCGCCGGATGGAGCCGCGTGCCCGTGCCGCCGGCGAGGATGATGCCCTTCATGTTGCAGGACATAGCAGCAAGCGCTGAAGAAGTGGTTAGAACAGATCGGGCCGGCGTAACCGTAACGCTTGGAGCAGCATGAACAACTTGGCGTCGGCCATCCGGCCGCTCGTCGCATCGGCCCAAAGGGTCGCCAACGCCTCCTCCCGCGCGTCGATGGTTTCGAGTTCGTCGACCATCCCGCCGCCTGTTCCGATGCGGTCCTCGAGACGGTACTCGGCAAGGAACAGGTGCACGCGCTCGGTGGTGGACGACGGGGTCATCCAGACCTGAGCGACCGGCTCGAGATGGTGCAGGCGCAGGCCGGTTTCCTCGAATGCCTCGCGATAGGCGGTGTCAGCCGGGGCCTCGCTCTCGGTAGCGCCGGCGATCGCCTCGGTAAAGGATGCTTGGCCAAGGTACAGCACAGCATCTCGCGTCTGGCGAACCGTCATGGCGACGCGGCGATCGGGGTCATAGGCAAGGACCGTCGTACCCGAGACATGATCGACAATCGCCCGCTCGCATTCGATTCCACCGAGGCGCAGGCGCAGCATGATGAGGCTGAGCCAGCCTTTGTAGAGCGGGCGACTGGCGAGGACGGTATCAGTCATGTCGCATCGGCTAAGCGGCGGACGACAAGCTTGCAATCCTAAAGCAAGGCGTCAGGCGGTCCTAACGCCGTCAAGTCCCCGCCGCATGTCCGCGCCCTGCTCGGCGACGATCGGGCGCCACCAGGCTTCGTTGTCGAGATACCAGCGTACCGTCGTCTGCAGCCCGCTCTTGAAGCTTTCGCGCGGGGTCCAGCCGAGTTCGTCGCGAATGCGCGTGGCATCGATCGCATAGCGCAGGTCATGGCCGGGTCGGTCGGTCACGAAGCCGATCTGCGTCGCATAGGAGCGACCGTCGTCACGGGGGCGCAGTCGGTCGAGCGTTGCGCAGAGCGTTTCCACAACATCGATGTTGTGGCGTTCGGCATTGCCGCCGATATTGTAGCGCCGCCCAGGCTGCCCGCGCTCAAACACGGCCTGCAGCGCGCGGACGTGATCGTCGACAAACAACCAGTCGCGAACGTTCTCGCCACGGCCATAGACGGGCAGCGTCTCGCCAGCGAGCGCCTTGACGATTATCAGCGGGATCATTTTCTCGGGGAAGTGGTAGGGCCCGTAATTGTTCGAACAGTTGGTGACGAGCACCGGCAGGCCGTAGGTATGGCCCCAGGCGCTGACCAGATGGTCGGACGCCGCCTTGCTCGCCGAATAGGGCGAGCGCGGATCGTAGGGCGTATCCTCGGTAAACAGGCCGGTCGGGCCGAGGCTGCCGAATACCTCGTCGGTCGAGATGTGGTGAAAACGGAAAGAGGCGCGGGGGTCTGGGGGCAGATTTTCCCAATAGTCGCGAACTGCCGATAGCACGGTGAGGGTGCCGACGACGTTGGTGTCGATGAATGCGGCGGGCCCGTCGATCGAGCGGTCGACATGACTTTCCGCAGCGAGATGCGTGACGACGTCGGGCCGAAAATCCTTTAGCGCGGTCGCAACTGCCGTTCCGTCGCGAATGTCGCCGCGCACGAAGCGGTAGCGCGGGTCGTTGGCGATCGGGGCGAGCGCTGTCAGCGTGCCAGCATAGGTCAGCGCGTCATAGACGAGCACCTCGTGTCCGGTTTCGCGGATCAGGTGGCGGACAAGCGCCGAACCGATAAAGCCGGCCCCGCCGGTGACGAAGATACGCATGAGCTGGTCTTAGCGTCCGAAGGTTAATCCATCACTGTCAGCTACGATGCTCTACGTGTCGGAATGTAGACACGTCAACATTCCACCACGTTGACCGCCAGCCCGCCAAGGCTGGTTTCCTTGTACTGCGAGCGCATGTCCTCGCCCGTTTGCCGCATCGTCTCGATCACCGCGTCCAGGCTCACGACATGGCTGCCGTCGCCGCGCAACGCCAGATAGGCAGCGTTGATCGCCTTCACCGCGCCCATCGTGTTGCGCTCGATGCAGGGGATCTGCACCAGCCCGCCGATCGGATCGCAGGTGAGGCCGAGGTTATGCTCCATGCCGATCTCCGCGGCATTCTCGATCTGGCCGTTGCTGCCGCCGAGCACCGCCGCGAGCGCGCCTGCCGCCATCGAGCAAGCGACGCCGACTTCACCCTGGCAGCCCATTTCGGCGGCCGAGATCGACGCGCGCTTCTTGTACAGCATGCCGATCGCCGCGGCGGTCAGCAGGAAGGTACGCGCCCCTTCCCGCCGCGTGTCCTCGTCGCGCGCGATCAGCGTTTCGTAGAAGCGCAGTACGGCGGGCAGCACGCCCGCGGCGCCGTTGGTCGGCGCGGTGACGACGCGGCCGCCCGCGGCATTCTCCTCGTTCACCGCAAGCGCCCACAGGCTGACCCATTCGAACACCTCGGCGGGGTTGCTGCCGGGCGTATCGCCGGTCAGCCCCTGCTCGATCGCGCGCGCACGGCGCCGGACCTTCAGGCCGCCGGGCAGGATGCCGTCCTGAGCGATACCCCGGTCGATGGAGGCGTGCATCGCGGTACGCACCGCGTCGAGAAAAGCGTCGGTTTCGGAGGCTTCGCGCCATGCGGTCTCGTTGGCGCGGACGATATCGGCGATCGACAGGCCGTTCTCGTCGCCCAGCACCAGCAGTCCGGCGCCCGAACTGAAAGGGTGGCGCACCGCGACGTTGCTCGCCGACGCGGGCGCACCTTTGCGCAGGATCGCGCCCCCGCCGATCGAGAAATAGGTCTCAGTGTAGATCCCGCCATCGGCGAGGCGCGCGGTGAAGGTCATGCCGTTGGGGTGTTCGGGCAGGAATTCGCGCGGGTGGAAGACGATGTCGGTGGCTTCGAAATCGACTAGGTGCATGCCGGCAAGCGGCAAGCGGCTTTGCACGGCGATATCGGCAAGGATGCGCGGTGCCGCATCGGGATCGAGCCGCTCAGGCTCCCAGCCGGCAAGGCCCAGGATCGCCGCAGTATCGGTCGCATGGCCGCGGCCGGTCAGCGCGAGGCTGCCGTACAGGTCGCAGGTGACGTGGGTAGGGGCGGTCCTCCCTGCCCCGCTTTGCCCCACGGCCCGCTGCGCGAAGTCGAACGCCGCGCGCATCGGCCCGACGGTGTGCGAGCTCGACGGCCCGATGCCGATCGTGAACAGCTCGGCGACGCTAATCGGCCGGTGCAGCCCGCGGTCGAGGGCGGCGGGTAGAGGTGTAGACGTGTCGACGTGCATGCATGTCCTCATCGCCGGACATATCCGGCCGTGCGCATGCCCCATCTGTCGCTTGTGCCTGAGATCGCTATCCCGTCGGCGGACGCGGGGCTGCCCTTACGCCTCTCTCCAGATATCCTCGCATCGCCATGGTCCTTCTGCCTGAGAGTTTCCGGGGCGGTTGCTCCTTCGGCGCCGGACGTTACCCGGTCTCTCCCATGTCGATGCCCACGGCTATCGGCCGGGGCAGGGGAGGGGTCAAGGGTGTGTGCAACGCATGCCCTGCCGACATGTCGACAGATCGGCCTGTCGGTGTACGCAACGGGCGACAATGCGGCGTGCCGACAAGCCCATTTCCTACTCGAAAGCACGAACTGTGGGTCCCTCACCCCCATTCTCCCTCGTGAAAGCCGCTGGCGGCTCCAAATCCTCGTGCTTTCGAGTAGGAAATGACCATGGCCCGTACCCCTGTTTCGAACCGCCCCTCCACGTCCGCCGGCAGCGTCGTCGTGCGCGACCTGTTTACGCTCGACAGCCCGCTGGACGGCTAGATCCGCGGCGAGCGCTCGCTGATGGCGTTTTCGTTCTTCGCGCTGTCGAAGAACGCCTGGATGAGACCGCTGACCTACGATCATGCGACCGTCTCGATCGAGGTGCGCCCCTCGGCGAGCGGCGTCGCGACGATCTACGACTAGGAGATCGTGCTCTACATCGCCAGCCTGGAGGCGGGCGGGAGCGTCGACCAGGATTTCGTCTTTACCGCGCACGACCTGTTCAGCGTGACGGGCTCCAACCACAGCGCGCGCTCCTACGGCCGGCTGTCGGAGGCGCTGGAGCGGCTGCAGGGCACGCAGATCAAGACCAATATCGAGGCGGGCGGCGCGGGCGAGGAAGGCTTCTTCTCGTGGCTGTCCGAGGCGAAGCTGCATTACACCAAGACCAAGACCAAGGGCGGCGAGCGGCGGCTGAAGGCGGTCAAGGTAAGCCTGTGCGACTGGCTGTACCGCGCAATCCTGCTCGATCGCCACGTCCTTGATTATGCCGCCGCCTATTTCCAGCTCGGGCCGATCGAACGGCGCATCTACGAAGTCGCACGCTCGACCTGCTAGGCAGGCGGCACGCTCGACATCGATTTGGCGATCTTCCGCTTGCAGATCGGCTATCAGAGCCCGCTGTCGAACTTCAAGGCAGCGCTGAAAACAGATTGTCGCAACCGACGGCATCCCCGATTACCGCCTGGAATTGGTCGAGGATACCGAGCCCGCCGCGGCAGGTGAGGGCGCACCGCGCCGTGGCCGTCGTGCATCGCAGGCCTGCGTGCTGATCACACCGCGCAAGGCCGCGCTGGGGCAGGGGGCGGGGCAGGGTGGGCCCCTGCGGCACGGGTCGGAGGAACCCGTCACAAATCACCGCGCAAATCGGGATCGGCGCCGGAAGCTTGATCGAAACCGCGTGTACGCAATTGTTACTCAAAAGCACGAAGATGAGCCTCACCGCCGGCGCGGTGCGCATGTTTGAGGAAATTTGCACGCTCGCCCGGCTCAATCGCGGCCGCGTCTTCCCGAGCTACGACTGGCTTGCCGAGGCGACGGGCTTGGCGTGCGCGACGATCGCGTGTGCGCTCGTGCTGCTGGAAAACGCCGGCTTCCTGCTCCGCCAGCGCCGCTTCGCGCGCGATGGCGCACAGGATGGGGGGCAGGGGAGGCCACGCTATCGCCAGACCTCCAACGCTTATCGCGTATTGCTGCCCGCGTCTGCGCGCGCCTATCTGCCGCGCTGGTTGCGGCCTGCGCCGCTGCCCGACAACCATATCCACGCGAGGTCGACCGGCGTACGGACGATGCGGCGATGCTCGCGACGCTTAGCTGCCGCGAACTGGCGGAGGTTCAGGTGGGTAGCGCGCTTGGTCGTGTGCTCGCCCGGCTGGGGGCACGGATCGATGTGACGCGCGGGTCTCAAAACAATCCGCAACCGCTTAGAGATTCTATATGATCCTTGATTCGTACCCCTTCGGTGAAGGCCGCATTGCCTGGAGCTGATGGGATCTGGAGGTAGCACTGGTGCAAGCGCCGGTGTTTGCACTGGTGTTAGCGACGGTGCGATGGCCCAAGTGACGGTAATTACGGGCGCGGAGAGGCGCCGGATGTGGACGGCGGAGCAGAAACGCGTGCTGGTCTTGGCGTCGTGCGAGCCGGGGGCGAGCGTTGCCGAGATCGCGCGACGGGCGGATTTGCGGGCGGGCCAGATCTATCGGTGGTGGCAGGAGATGAGCCGCCCGGTGTCCGGCTTCGCCGCTGTGACATTGACGCCGGAACCACCGGACAGACCCGGGACATGTGACGCGGTAGTGGTGGAGTTCGGCGGTGCGGTGGTCCGCATCGCGGCGGGGGCGTCGCCGGTGCTGGTGACGGCGGTTATCGGCGCGCTGGCGCGATGATCGCCATTCCGGGCGGTGCGCGGATCTGGATGGCGACCGGGCACACCGACATGCGTCGCGGGATGCATGGTCTGGCGCTGCAGGTTCAGCAGGGACTGCACCGCGACCCGCATGCCGGCGACCTCTACCTCTTCCGGGGCCGGCGCGGCGATCTGGTGAAGATTCTGTGGCACAATGGCGTTGGCCTGTTGCTGTACGCCAAGCGGCTCGACCGCGGCCGGTTCATCTGGCCTGCGGCGAGCGACGGTGTGGTGGCTATCACGCCATCGCAGATGGCGTGCCTGCTGGAGGTGATAGACTGGCGCAATCCCCGTATGACGTGGCGCCCCTCCGCGGTAGAATAATCCGCCGGAAACGGCAGAAAAGCGTGGGTTATATACCGCTATTCTGCTATCCTGCCGGGCATGGCAGCGGTGCCTTCCGATGATATCGCGACCTTGCGCGCAGCCCTTGCCCGGGCCGAGGCGGAGGCCGCCTGGACCAAGGCGGTCAACACCGATCTGGCGGCTTGCGTCGCGCTGCTGGAGTTGCAGAACGAGAAGATGCGCCGGGCACTGTTCGGCCAAAGTGCCGAGCGCGGACGCCTGCTCATCGAGCAGCTCGAACTCGGATTCGAAGAACTGGAGGCGACTGCCGGCGAAGACGAGGCGCTGGCCGCAACGGCGGCAGCTGGCATCGGCGTCGTGGCATTCACCAGAGCGCGCCCGTCACGCAAGCCGCTGCCTGCTCATCTGCCGCGCGAGCGCGTCGTGGCCGCTCCTGCCCATTGTCCCTGCTGCGGGTCCGACCGGCTGTCGAAACTGGGCGAGGACGTGACCGAGACGCTGGAAGGTGGTGCAGACGGTGCGCGAACGCTTCGCATGCCGGGCTTGCGAGACGGTGGCCCAACCGCCCGCGCCGTTCCACGTCACGCCACGCGGCCTGTTCGGACCGCAGTTCCTCGCGCAGCTGCTGTTCGAGAAGTTCGGCCAACACCAGCCGCTAAACCGACAGGCCGAGCGCTATGCTCGCGAGGGCGTGGACATCAGCCTGTCGACGCTGGCCGACCAAGTCGGCGCCTGCGCCGCGGCCCTGGCGCCGCTGCATCGCCTCATCGCAGGCCATGTGCTCGGGGCCGGGCGTCTGCACGGCGACGACACCACGGTGCCGGTGCTCGCCAAAGGCAAGACCGATACCGGACGGCTGTGGACCTATGTCCGCGACGACCGCCCGCATGGCGGGCTGGTGCCACCGGCCGCGCTGTTCCATTATTCGCGCGACCGACGCGCCGAACATCCGGTCCGGCATCTGGAAGGATATGCCGGCATCCTGCAGGCCGACGCCTATGCCGGCTACAATGCGCTGTTCCGCGGCGACCGGCTGCCTGCGCCGATGATCCGGGCACTGTGCTGGGCGCATGCGCGTCGCAAGTTCTTCGAGTTGGCCGATGTTGGCGGACAGGCGCGGCGTCGGCGCGGGAGCCCGGTCATCTCGCCCATTGCTGTCGAGGCGGTACAGCGGATCGACGCGCTGTTCGACATCGATCGCGCCATCCTCAGCAAGCCTGCGGCCGAGCGGCAGGCCGCGCGTCAGGAACTGAGCCTGCCGCTGGTGACCGACCTCGGCACATGGCTGCGTGGTCAACGCGCCGCCATGGCGCGCCACAACCCGGTCGCGGCCGCGTGCGACTATCTGCTCAAGGACTGGCCGGCCTTCACCACCTTCCTGAATGACGGGCACATTTGCTTGACGAACAATTCCGCAGAACGTGCCCTGCGTGGCGTGGCCCTTGGCAGGAAAGCATGGCTCTTCGCGGGTTCCGACCGGGGCGGTGACCGCGCGGCGTTCATGTACAGTCTCATCGTCACTGCAAAGCTCAATGGCATCGACCCGCAGGCTTGGCTTGCCGACGTGCTCGCCCGCATCGCCGACATGCCCCAGGCCCGGCTTGGTGAACTGCTCCCCTGGAACTGGCAGCTGACTGGCGCCACGCCGGCACTTGCCCAGGCCGCCTGATGGCGAGTCCTACCTTCGCCTGAACCGCACGCTTCGTGGCCGAACAACTCGGCGTCGAGGAAGATCTCGTCGAGGAGATCGCCTGTATGGCGATGAAACCTGAAGACGGACGCATCTCCATCATCGACAGCAATGACGACGCTCCATCCGTCACCGCCTTCACCCGCGACGGTATCGGCTACCTAGGAAGATCCTCGGCCACCCGGCGTCCTGCTACCACAGGCCCAGCGTGCGGTCATGACCGGATGGGTACCTTGATTCTCAAGAGTTGGCCTAGGCGGCCAACACATTTGCCTGACGGCAAGCCACACATTTGAAGGCACAACCCGACCTTCAGGCATCCAATCAATCACAGGAGTGCTGGCTACGCCGTCACATGCTTCCTAAAAGGAGCAAGCGATTGCCGGAGGATGCCCTCACGACGGGTAGGAATTGTGCGCGCGCAGACATGTCGAGCACTTGCTACGTCGCCATGTCGACATGTAGGAATGGGATCATGCCAGTCATCGCGATCATCAGTCAGAAGGGGGGGGCGGGAAAGACGACGCTCGCCATCCACCTCGCAGCCGCCGCGCAGGATGCCGGTCGGGTCGCGCTCATCGTCGATACCGACCCGCAGGCGACCGCCAGCCAATGGGCGGCATGGCGCAGCGACGCACCGCCCGAGGTGATCGACAGCCCGCCTCCGCGCCTCGCCGCCAAGGTCGAGGCGGCTCGCGCGCAGGGTGCCGAGCTGATCGTTATCGACACGCCTCCGCACGCCGACAGCGCCGCCCGTGCGGCGGTCGAGGTCGCCGACCTGGTGCTGATCCCGTGCCGACCGAGCGCCTTCGACCTCTCGGCGATCCAGACCACCGCGAAGCTCGTCCAGCTGCTCAAGAAACCCGCCTATGTCGTCTTCACTGCCGGCAGTCCGAACGCCCCCCGCGTTTATCATGAAGCCGGCGAGCTGGTGGAAAGCTTCGGCACGCCGCCCTGTCCAATCCAGATCCCCGACCGTGCCGCCTATCGTCACGCCAGCGGCGAAGGCCGGACCGTCATGGAATACGAACCCGGCGGCAAGGCGGCCGACGACATCCGCCAGATCTACACGTGGACATGTCGACAGGTCGGCCTGCCTGTTCCCCGCAAATCATCGCCCAAGAAAGCCGCCGCATGAGCCGCAAACCCAGCTTCGCCAATTTGCGCAGCGCCTCGCCTGCGGCGGTCGCGGAAACCCCCATCGCTGCACCAATTACCGGCCAACCGACGACCCCCGCCAGCCGCCAGGGCCGCAAACAGATCGCCGGCTTCTTCAGCCCCGAAATGTCCTTCGCCATGCACACGCTGGCCCGCCGCCAGGGCCGCAGCCTCCAGGCGCTGATGGCCGAAGCGTTCAACGACGTACTGCGCAAACATGGCGAAAGCCCCATCGGGGATTAAGACCAGAATGGTTGTGATGATCGCGAGAATTGCCTAACCCGGCTGATCAGTGAGGGGATGGCATGACGATTAAGCGTATACGCAAAGCAGTATTCCCCGTGGCGGGCCTTGGCACGCGGTTCCTCCCCGCCACCAAAGCGATGCCGAAGGAGATGCTGACAGTTGTCGACAAACCACTGATCCAATATGCGGTGGACGAGGCGCTGGAGGCGGGGATCGAGCAAATCATCTTCGTGACCGGCCGCGGCAAGCAAGCGCTCGAAGACCATTTCGACATCGCCTATGAGCTCGAAGACACGATGCGGTCTCGGGGTAAGAGCCTTGAGATTGTTAACGGCACCCGGATGAAGCCGGGTAGTCCCGTGTATATCCGGCAGCAGCAGCCGCTGGGTCTTGGCCATGCCGTGTGGTGCGCGCGGGAGATCATCGGCGACGAGCCCTTCGCGGTTTTGCTACCCGACGAGCTGATGGTGGGCACGCCCGGCTTCGTTGCGCAGATGGTCGCAGCCTACGAGAAGGTCGGCGGCAATATCGTGGGCGCGCTTGAGGTCGCCGACAGCGAAACGGACAAATACGGCATCATCTCGCCCGGCAAGATCGATGGGCGTCTGACCGAAGTCACTGCGTTGGTAGAAAAGCCTAGCAAAGACACTGCACCATCCAACCTGATGATCCCGGGCCGCTACATACTTCAGCCTGAAGTGATGCACGTCCTTGATCGGCAGGAGAAGGGAGCTGGCGGCGAAATCCAGTTGACCGACGCGCTGGCGCAGCTGATCGGGAAGCAGCCGTTTCACGGATTTACCTTCAACGGTGCCCGTTACGACTGCGGGGACAAAGCAGGCTATATCCAAGCGAACCTGGCCCTTGCGCTTGTCCGGCCCGACATCGGCCCAGTGGTGCGCAGTTTCGCGAAAGCGCTACTGCGTTAGAATTTGCGAAGAGATTGGGTATTTCCATGTCGATCGACGGCAAGGTAATGGTGACCGGCGGGGCGGGCTATATCGGCAGCCATGCGGTGTTGGCGCTGTGCGATGCCGGCTATGACGTCATCGTCGTCGACAATCTCGTCACCGGCTCGACTGGGCGGTCGATCCCCGCGCCACGCTGGTGCAGGCGAATATCGAGGATGATGCCACCGTCCGCGCTACTATCCGCGACCACGCCGTACGCGCGATCATGCACTTCGCCGGATCGGTGGTGGTGCCGGAATCGGTCAGCGACTCGCTCAAATATTATCGCAGCAACACCGCCGCCACCCGGGCGCTCCTCGAAAGCGCGGTCGTCGAGGGCGTCCCGCACTTCATCTTCTCCTCGACCGCCGCGACCTACAGCACCCCCGTCAAGGTGCCGGTGGTCGAAACCGACCCGACCGTCCCGATCAACCCTTATGGCATGTCGAAGCTGATGACCGAGGCGATGATACGCGACGTCGCCGCGGCGCACCCGATCAACTATTGCGCGCTCCGATACTTTAACGTCGCCGGTGCCGATCCGCAGGGTCGCTCGGGCCAGTCCACCGTCGGCGCCACGCACCTCATCAAGATCGCGGTGGAGGCGGCGACCGGCAAGCGCGACGCGGTATCGGTCTTCGGCACCGATTTTGATACGCCCGACGGCACCGGCGTGCGCGACTATATCCACGTGCACGACCTCGCCGCCGCGCACGTAGCGGCGCTTGAACTGCTCGTTGCCGAACTGACCAAGAGTCACACGCTCAACGCCGGCTACAATCGCGGCTTCTCAGTCAACGAGGTGCTCGACGCGGTCGATCGCGTCACCAACCTGACGATCCAGCGCCGGCACGAGAGACGCCGCGCCGGCGACCCCGCCGCGCTCGTCGCCGACAACAGCGCGATCTTGGCCACCCTGCCATGGCGCCCGCAGCGCGACGATCTGGATACGATCGTCAGGGACGCGCTTGCTTGGGAGCGCGTTCTCGCCGAACGCGCTCGATAAGCAGCTAAATTGTCGGAATGGCTCTAAGCCTTGGCTGGCTTGCGCTCCCTGAGGTCATCGCAGTATCTTTTCGAGGATACATTTAAGGCCGCTATGGATCACGGCTATGCTGCGGCCTCTGATAAGTTGCAGGGCGTGCCAATGATCGCGCGCATGTCGTCGCCATGTTGGGCGTGGACCGCCACAGAGGCTATGTATGTCTGTCGCCTCCTCGCGACGGAGTGCAGTTGCATTGCGGCTGGAATGATTTATTAACTTTCACGGCTCGCAGCGGTGTGCTTGGTCTCATGACGCGTCTTGCGGGAGTAGCGATGAGATTGCCGATATATCTCGCCGTCGCGATACGCCGACCAATGTGGCTTCCGGCTTGCTTCATTTCGGAAGCACTGTCACACGTTCCTCCCTCGAGGATCGCCGGAAACGCTTGGCCCGGATGATGACATTCATCCGCCTAGATGTTTGGTCCCGACGATTGATGGTGCGGGTTTGATATAAAGCGTTCCGGCTCATCCGTCCAAGCCTTGCAGATGGCTTCGTAGGGTGTGAGACCGCGCAGAGTTTTGAGCCGGCGGGCGAAGTTGTAGGCGGCGACGAAGTCGGTCAGGTGCTGGGGCAGCTGATCGTGATTTTCGTAGTGGTAGCGTTTGACGGTCGCTTCCTTGATGGTGCGGTTCATTTGCTCGACCTGCCGTTGGTCGACGGGTGAGGCGGTGCTCGATGTCGAGGTCGGCGCATGCCGACTCAAAGGCGTGGCAGCGGAACGGCAGCTTCTACGCCCGCATCTCCTTGATGTCTTCGCGCGTCCAGCCGTCGCCAGTCGGGTCGGTGAAGTGCGTGCCGTTGTTGGTGAGCACGATGTGGATCCGGTGCGGCACGGCAGCGGCCAATGCCGCAGGAAGTCGCCGGCGACGTGACGGGTCGCCTTCTCGTGCAGCTCGACGAACGCAAACTTGGAGGTTCGGTCGATCGCAACCAGCAGGTAAAGCTTGCCCTGCTCGGTTCGCACCTCGGCCAGATCAACGTGGAAGTGATCTTCCCCCGGTTCGGCGGACACCTTGGATTAGCCGATCATGCGTTGCTCGGCTTGTTCGGGCGTAAGATACCCGATGGCCGAGTGCATGCGGTGCCGGTTGTAGTAGCCCTCGATGTATCCGAACAGCGCCTGCCTCGCCTCGGCCCGCGTCGCCCATCGGCACTGATGAACGAGTTCGACCTTGAGGGTGTGGAAGAAGCTCTCCATCGGGGCATTGATGCTCCTATGTTGGTCAAGATTCTTTCGCACCTGTCGTGGTCGGCTGCTTGACAGCTCAGAGATGCTGGTAGATTTCGCGAGCGATGTAGCGTTTGAGGCATCTGCGGATCTCGCGAGGTGATTTGCCTTCAGCGATTCGGCGCTGGTCGTTGCCGCTGGGCTGCCATCATCAGCGCGACGAGCGGCGGCTCGGTCCGCATATGGTCGCGCATTGCCCAACCGACGATCTTGCGGGTCGCTAAGTCGAGGACGGCCGCGAGATATAGCCAGCCCTCCCCGGTGGCGATGTAGGTGATGTCCGCGAGCCAGACCCGGTTTGGCGCAGATGCCGTGAAGCGCTGCGCTAGCAGGTTCGGGGCGATCGGCAGGTAGTGGCGGCTGTCAGTGGTGCACGGCCGGAACCGGCGCCCGGCCAGCGCGCGGATGCGATGCCGGCGCAAGAGGCGCTCGACGCGGCCACGGCTGCACCAATGGCCTTCCGCGCGCAGCGCGGCATGCATTCTGGGCGATCCGTAGCGGCCCTGGTGCCGCTGCTGGATCCTGCGCACGTCATCCAGCTACACCAGGTTGGCCGTCGTCCGTGCGCTTGGCAGGCGGTCGCGCCAGCCGTAATAGCCGCGTGCCATGACACGCCGAGCATGCGGCACATGACGTTCACCGGCCAGGTGGACGAATGCTGCTCGATAAAGGCGAACTTCACCGCGGCATCTCCGCAAAGATGCCGACGGCTTTGTGGAGCGTGCGGCGAAGGGCCAGACGAAGTAATTCCTCCGGAACGCCCTCATTCCTGACGAGGGTGTTCCATCGCTACTTTAGTGCCACTGGCTGAGCTTCACCGGGTGCGCATAAAGCCAGTCATGTGGAAATTCCCGTGCCAGACGCGCGGGATTCTTGCCAAGGCTATCGGCGAATTGTTCCGCGTCCTGACCATTCCAGAATTCGACACCGCGCAATTCGCCGGCACGCGGCGGTGGGGTCATGAAGAAGTGTCCGAGGGGTAGTTCGGTACGCAGATCGTCGACTGCCAATGCCAGCGCAGTCGGTACCGCCACTTCCGCAAAGACGTTCATCGCCGCGAAGACGCCGCAATAATGGACGAAATGATCGAGCGCTTCTGCCGGGACGACGAAGAAGTCCGCATAGCCCGCCAGGATGGGATAGTCGCTGCGCCGCCCGGTGACGCCCAGCCCCATGGCATGCGTCCACAGGCTGCGCCGCGCACCGCCGATCAGGCCGAACCACAATTCGTCGACCGATCGCGGGACAGGCGCCACGAACCGAAGGCCCATCGCCTCGAAGCGGGCCTGCGCTTCCGATGCCGGCGGTAATTCGCTGCGCCAGTCGAAGCCCCTGCCGAATTTCCGGATGCACATCGCCGCCTCACCCGCCCAGGGCCAGCGATAGCGGACCGTGTCGGCCGGTGTGAGCGATTTGATGAAGCCCGAACCGCGCCCCAGGTCGAGCGCGGTCAACAGGCTGGTTTCGTCGAACCGCGGATTGACGATCAGATCGTCGGCGATGAAGGCATAATGGGTAATGCCCTCATCACGTTCGAGGCGCCCGCCCGCCTGCGCCACATGGCCGCTGAAGCGCCAGCTGGATTCATGGACCGCGATGACCCTCGGATCGGGGGATGTTCCGAACGGCATGATGAACTGGCGGTGCCTGAAGCGATCGCCGTACATTTCATCCAGCTTGGCGACGTTCTTCTCGTATTTGTGATTGAAGACGAAGACTGCAGCTGCGCGACAGGACGCCATCACTCGGTTATTCCCCGCTTGCCAGATCGTCGAGCCAGGCATCGAGCAGCGCGATTTCCTCTTGGCCCACGAAGCCTTCCTTCGCCAGCGCCGCATAGCAAAGGCGCATATCCGCCGGGATCCGGTCGACGCCGCCTGCCAGCGGCAGTTCCTTCAGAAGCTCCGCGATCCTGCGATTGCCTAGATAGCCGCTGATCTCGTCTTCGAAATCGCGCATGAGATTATGGTCGTTCCGATCCTGAACGACCGTCGCCTCCCGGAACAGCACCGTCCAGCCATTGGCCCACGCGATGCGCTGCGCCACGAAGCTGCGCCAGATGTCGGTCATGCGGAACGAGCAATAGGCCGGCAGGTAAAGCAGCGGGAACGCTTCGCGGAAAAAGATCGTGTTCTGGCTGTTGAACGGACACCAGGCATCGTTGCCGAGCGCAACGCGCAGATCGCCATCGAAGCTGAACGGCAAGGGCAGCAAAAGGCGATAGATGGCGTCGACGTCCGGATTTTCGTCGGCCAGCCCCTGCTGGATCGGCGCATAGCCGGCGACAGGTTCGGGCAGCCCGGGCAGCGGGTCGTTGACGGCGTCAAGTGGAAGGCCGCGTGGCCAGATCAGCTTGTCCGAATAATAGCGGTACAGATTGACCCACCCCGTACCGCTGAGCGTCGCGACCGGCAGATGCGGATCGAGCGGGTGGTAGAAGGCTTCGGACGGCATGTTGTCGTCGTCGGTCTCGACGATGAAATCGGCGCCGCTGCGCCATGCCAGCAGATAGCCGATGTTCTTGCGGGCATAATGCCGGGTCGGACAGGTTACGGCGAACCGCGAATTAAGCGCCAGCTGCTGGTCGACGCTGAGATAGGTGCATCCATCGAGCGCGAAATCGGCCGGGCTCTTGGTATCGCCGATGACGTAGAAATCATATCCCAGTCGGGTCGTATCCTCAGCGATGCGGCGCATCACCCCGTTCGGCGCCGCGATCGACGTCATCACGACGGCCGCTTTCCGGCTACCCGTACTGTCCTGCGAAATCGTCATCAAATCTCCTGTGCGCCATCAGCGCATTCTGCGTAAGCTTGCCACCCGTATGGCGGCGTTCCCGCCGCCAGTTCGCAGCAATAGGTTCCTTTGGTCAGGTCCGCCTTATGCACCTTTTCCGATCGGTGCGGAGACCATGATCTTGAGATCCGCCTCGACCATCTCACGGGCCAGGTCGCGCGGGCTGGTTTCATGGCGCCAGCCCAGCTTTGCCTGGGCCTTGGCCGGATCGCCGATGAGTAGTTCGACCTCCGTCGGGCGGAAATAGCGGGGATCGACCTCGACCAGGCAGTGCCCGGTTTCTTGGCAATAGCCCTTCTCGTTCTCCCCTTCGCCTTCCCAGCGCAGGTGGATGCCGACATCCTCGAACGCCCATTCGACAAAGGTGCGCACCGGCGTCGTCTCACCGGTGGCGAGCACGTAATCGTCGGGCGTGTCCTGCTGGAGCATCAGCCACATGCCGCGGACATATTCGCGCGCATGGCCCCAGTCGCGCTTGGCATCGAGGTTGCCGAGCCAGAGCTTGTCTTGGCGGCCCAGGCTGATCGCAGCGGCGGCGCGGGTGATCTTGCGCGTGACGAACGTCTCGCCGCGCAGCGGGCTTTCGTGATTGAACAGGATACCGTTCGACGCGTGCATGCCATATGCCTCGCGATAGTTCACGACGATCCAATAGGCATAGAGCTTGGCGGCGGCATAGGGACTGCGCGGATAGAAGGGGGTGGTTTCGCGCTGCGGCACTTCCTGCACGAGACCGTAGAGTTCCGACGTCGACGCCTGATAGAAGCGCGTCGTCTTTTCGCGGCCGAGGATACGGATCGCTTCCAGTAGCCGGAGCGTGCCGATGCCATCGGCATTAGCGGTATATTCCGGCGTTTCGAAGCTTACCGCCACATGGCTCTGCGCAGCGAGATTGTAGATCTCGTCGGGCTGCGTCTCCTGAACAAGCCGGATGAGGTTGGTCGAATCCGTGAGATCGCCGTAATGCAACGAGAAACGCGCATCGTCGACGTGCGGGTCCTCGTAGATATCCTCGATCCGGCCCGTATTGAAAGACGAGGAGCGCCGCTTAACACCATGAACACGGTAACCTTTTTCGAGTAGAAGCTGCGCAAGATACGCGCCGTCCTGGCCGGTCACGCCGGTGATGAGTGCAGTTTTACCGTTCACGTTGCCTTGTCCCCGATCTGAATGTAAGCGTGCCTAGTCTGGGCAGGCAGGTGAGGCAAGAGCACCCCTGTACCTACTCCTCCCCGAACATTGTAAAATGCGGCAAAGGACGCGGTCTTGTACGAGCGACGGATGCGGATCGGACTATTGTCCCCTTGGGCGTCGCGTTCCGGAGGCGGAGTGTTCGAGGCGATCGTGGCGCAGGCGCAGATGCTCGCGGACGCAGATGCCGAGCCGATCGTGTTCGCGCTGCACGACGAATATTGCGACGCCGATCGCCATCGTTTCGGCACCATCTCGGTCCATACCGGCCATGTGGTGGGACCGCGGCAGGTGGGATGGAGCCCCGACCTTGGACGCATGCTGGCCGCCGCCGACCTCGACCTGTTACATCTCCACGGCGTATGGACGGCGACGTCCCATCTGGGCGCCGCATGGGCCCGCAGGACGGACAAGCCCTATGTTATCTCGCCGCACGGCATGCTGGACCCCTGGATTACCGGCCGCGGCCGGACCAAGAAATGGATCGCCAGACGCCTGTACGAGCGGCGCAGCTGGGCGAGGGCAACGATGTTCCACGCATTGACGGATGCGGAGGCCGCCGACATCGCCCGGGAAACCGGGCGCGATGCCGTCACCGTCATTCCGAACCCCGTGGACTTCGATGCAGCCCCGGCCCCGGCGGCATCAGGTCCGCAGCCGATCGTGTATCTCGGCCGCATCCATTCGAAAAAGAATATTGATTCCCTGATCGACGGGTGGCGGTTGCTGGTCGACCGGCGCGGCATGGCGACGCCGCCCCTGACCATCGCAGGATGGGGGGACGATCATGATGTCGCAGCGCTCGGTGCGCGTATCGCCGCCGTGGGGGATGCCCGGCTTTCCTTCGTCGGTCCGGTGTATGGTGCCGACAAGCAGCGGCTAATCGCAGGTGCCGTCGCGCTTGCGCTGCCGTCCCATAGCGAGGGATTGCCGATGGTGATCCTCGAAAGCTGGGCCGCCGGCGTCCCCACGGCGATGTCGACCCATTGCCACCTGTCCGAAGGGTTCGGTGCCGGTGCCGCGGTCGATAGCGGAACGGAGCCCGGGACGATCGCCGCGGCCCTGTCCACCCTGATCGACGAAGATGCGACGGCCCGCGCGGCCCGCTCTGCCGCGGCCCGTCGCCTGGTCGCCGAACGCTTCGTCGTTCCGGTAATCCGCACCGCATGGTTTTCCGCCTATCGGCGGCTGATCGAGCGACGCATATGACAGCTCCCCTTGAGGCCCATCGCGCGGGCGGCCCCAGTTTTTCGATCGCCAACCGGGCGCATCGCGTCCTTTGGGGCGTCGCATGGCTGATGCTGGCACGCTGGACGCCCCCCCCGATGCATCGGTGGCGCGCCGCGTTGCTGCGCACGTTCGGGGCAAAGGTGGGACGGCGCGCGCGCGTCTATGGCAGTACGCGTGTCTGGTTGCCGCGGAACCTGTCTATCGGCGATCAATCGGTCCTCGGCCCGCGCGTGCGCTGCTATAATCAGGGGCATATCACCATCGGAGACCGGGTGACGGTGTCGCAGGACGCTTCGCTTTGCGCGAGCAGTCACGACGTTTCCGATCCGCATTTCCAGCTGGTGTTGCGCCCCATTACGATCGACGACGATGCCTGGATCGCGGCGGAGGCGTTCGTCGGCCCAGCCGTGAAGGTTGGGGCCGGGGCATTGCTCGGTGCGCGCGGGGTCGCCATGCGCGATCTCGAACCATGGACGATCTATACCGGCAATCCGGCGACGGCGCTCAGGAAACGACGCTTCCGCACGACCGGACGTCCCGCCGGGGGCTGATCGCGAGCAGGCGGAGGGGATGCGGTCGCGGTTTGTGCCCTTCCGACGCAGTCGGACCGGGTCAGTTCGCGACGCGCTTGACGACGACCGTCCGGTACATGAGCATCAATGCCAGCACCGTATGTACGGCAAGCCCGACGATCATGGCGGACGATACGGTGATCGACGTCAGGCGAACTCCCGCCACGAGCATCAGGAGTATCAGCACGTCACAGATCGCCACCATGGCGGCGACTGCGAGGGCATCGCACAGCATCAGGGTCAGCTGTCCGCATATTGCTGCCGTGGTCCATAGCATGATGATGAACGCCCATGGCCGGACGATCGGCAGGCCCGCAATGTCGATTCCGATCCAGACACGCACCGCCCATGGCAGGATCTGTACCAGCAGGTAGCCGCCGACCGGGATGCAGACGATCACGACGGCGACACATGCTCGTGCCATGACCCGGCCGGCATTCGGGTTGGGCGCGCGCATGTTGAACACCAGCCATGGCAGAAAGGGGACCAGAAGCGCGACCGCCAGATTGGCGCCGATGGTCGCCAGGCGGAAAAGCGGCGCTTCGGCGGTGGAGATGCTCGGTAGCGACGGCCAGAAGGTGGAGATCGTCGGCAGGGTCACGAGGATTGCCGATGCGACGGACACGAGAAACAGCGGCACCCCCGCCCGCAGCGACCGGCCAATACCGCTTCCCCCCGAGACGAGCAGTCCGCGAAATGTCGGATCGCGAAGCCGCGCGCCGAAGGACAGCATCGAGGCGAGGGCCGGTGCGCAATAGGTGATGATCGAAACGATCGTGAGATCGTAATGGCCGGTAGCGCGCAGGATCAGAAATGCCGTCGCCATCACGACGAAGGACAGCGCAAGACAGGAATTGACCACCCACGCCCGTTCGGTGGCGAACCATGTCTGGTCCGCTACGGAACAGACGAGCCCGGCTAGTATGATCCATGTCGTTGGAATGATGAAACCCAAGCCGGTCATCGGCGCGACGAGCAGGACCGCGACGCCAACGACCAACGCGATGGCCGCGGTCAGGCGGACATACAACCCGATCTCCTGGGTGCCGGCAATGGACCCGTTCGCCACATGATTGTGCATGGCGGTCCGCAGGACGAGCGCACCCATTCCGGCCTGTACCAAGCCCAGGGGAGCCAGATATCCGAACACGAGCAGGAGTTGTCTCGTCTGCTCGGCCGTGATGGTTCGTGCCGCCACGCCCACGATTAGCAATGTATAGACGAAGCCTCCGATCTTCAGAACAGCGCTGAAGATCGTGTTGAGGGCAGCCGAACGCAGCATCGGATTACGATTTGGGCCGGAAGACCAGCCATGTCTGCCGATATTTTCGACCTTCGGAGCAAATGAGCCATTGGTCATCTTCGGTCAAGTCGGAGATCTCTTCGATCTGTAGCGGCGAGCGTGCTCCGGTGGTGAAGGATTGCACATCGAAGATCGGTGCCGCGCGGTCGCGCAATATCTTTTCTACCTGATGTTCGTCCATATCCTCGTGATCGTGGATTTCGACAACGATGACCGCCTGCGACAGCAGTTTCAGGGCGTCGTCGTTCAGAACGAAGACCTCGGCACCTTCGATGTCGCACAGTACCATGCAACGGTCGAACGATTCCACCGACAGTGAGGTCAACGATCCGGCATCCGCCGCGCTATGGATCTCCAGATCGTCCTGTACGCCGTTCAATTCAGCGAGCGCCTTGATCGACGCGCGTGCCTTGGGATTCATTTCGAAGGCGATGCTGCGCTTTGCCAGCCCGGCCTTGAGAACGCCGACCGCATAATAGCCGTCGGCGGCTCCGATATCGATGAAGACTGGCCGTGTACGCAGCGCGTCGGCGACCGTCTCGACGACTTCCTTTTCATACAGCCCGAGCAACATGCCGGCGCGGTCGCCCGCTCCCCAGGTGGCATCAAGGCGGATATTCAGGCCGGCGAAGGGGCCGCGGCGGACGACGCCGCCCAGCCTGTTGAACAGCCGTTTCGACAGAATGATCCGGCGCCGTCCAAGTCCGCCGGTTATGCCCAGATGCGCCTGAACGAACTCGACCGCCTTCTCCATCGCCCGTGACCAGCCATCCTGGGCGGCAATGCGCCGAAAGCGGCTCAAATACCCTTCGTTCTGTCTTTGCATCATCATTTTCCAAGTAGGTTTGCAATTTTACGGGTGGTGCGCTGCAGGATCCAGCCCGCCTCGTAACGCTGTAGGAGCGGGTATCGAAGGGCACGCATTTCCTGCGCATATTCGGCGCTGAAACGATGGCGGCTGCCCAGCATCCACGGCTTGCGCGATCCGGTCGCGTGCAGGATATGCCCCTGCTGTCTGTCGAGCGGCGCATGGTCGTTGGACATGTAGTTGAACCGTGTCGGCAGCGCCGTCCAGCGATCGCGAAAGGCCAGGTTCAGCGCATCCTGGTCCAGAAATCCGGAGGATTGGTGTATCCGCCGCATAATGGTGCGGCTTTCGCGCATCCGTTCGGCAATTTCCTTACCGAACGTATCGTGGTTGAAGATCATCACGCCGGAATTGAAATAGGAAGTGATATCGGGGTCGATCGCTCTGATCGATGTGCCAACCTGGTCGTGGGGACGTGCCGAGAGCGGTTTGTCGGTCGGCAGCGAAAGACCGATATCGTCGATCGAGGTGTGGATGATCGTGTCGATATCAACGTAAAGAGCATTGCCTGTCAGGTTGCTCATATCGAAATAGTATAGCCGGAAACAGATTTCCGGCTTGAAATGATCGGTGAACTGCAGCGTTTCGCATTCGCGCAGTGCCGCATCGCTCATCGGAAGCGTCTTTACGGTCATCGCGTCCCGCGCCTGGCGGAACATCCCGTTCAGCAAGCGGTCGAACGCGGCGACATGGTCGCGCCGCATCAAGACTTCTACCTCGACCGGCACCTGCGCGGTGCGCGTAAGCGAACCGAGAGTGCATACCATCCCCCGCCAGTAACTAGGTTCATACGACATGAACACACGACGAATCTGGCTCATAGAAGGACGGTCATTTCATCAATCGCAGTCGCAGTCACGAAACCGGCTGGACGCGCATCACCGCAGCAAGGACATCGCGCCATCGGCTTCGCAAAAGAACCTTGCCGGGGAGGCCGGGCCATAGACGGTAATCGCAAGAGTGACCAGACCCATCACCATATGCGTTCACAATCAGGCCGAAGCGATTGCCGATGCTTCGTGGCCGCGTGCGAGTGTCCCGATTTCGCGACGAAGGCGGGGTGCGGATTTTGCCGGGCCGGGATCGGGCAGATCCGGCATGGTTTGCCCGAAAAGGTGCGGCTCAATCTGTCGCGAACGGCAGGTGCGGCAGCACGCCGCTCACGAATTCGCCGACATCGCCCAAAGGGGCGAGCGCAGCCGACTGCGCCGTCATCCGTTGCCACGTCGACGGTTCCGATCCGATGGCCATCATGGCGCGTGCCCAGCCATCGTGATCGGTCGGCGCGTGGATGAAGGCATTCCCGTTCTCGACCGCGAGCAGGTCGATCGCCCCTACATTCGTGGCGAGGATGACCGGTAGCGCAAAGGCGAGCGCCTCGTTGACGACCAAGCCCCATTGTTCCTCGATACTCGGCAACAGCAGGCAGACCGCGTTCGCCAGATGCAGTGCGACCTCGGCCTGGCCAACGAACCCCGTGAAGTCGACCCAGTCGAGCAGGCCCAGTTCCGCCGCCGTCGCACGCAATTCGCCTTCCAGCGGTCCTCCGCCGCACAATATCAGACGCCGTCGCGACGTCGGATCGATCCGGCGGAACCTGGCATAGGCATGGAGCAGGAAGGCTAGGTTCTTCTTGGGAACATAGCGCGCGACCGCCACGAACGGGCGTGCGGGCCAGGGTTGCGGCGTGGTGCCGGCGGCAAGTGCCCGAATGCGATCGAGCGAGACGGTGTCGTAGCCGGTCGTGATCGGACGTCGCTGCAATCCCAGAAACCGCAGATAGTCGGCCGAACGTCCGCCGGCGGCAAAGCCGCCGCTATAGGGGAACATTAGAAGCCTTTTCATGGCTTCCAGTGCGGCACGGCGTGGCTTGTCGTCATATTTGGAATCCAGCATGACGACAGCGCGTCGGCCGCATGCGCGTGCGGCAAGCGCGGCAAGGAAATGCGACGGCCGTTCGTAACCGGAAAAGAACACCGCCCGGACGTCCGGGCGGGTGACGGCATGTACTAATGCGCGAGCGACATCGGCAACGGGCAGGGTTTCGGTGGGCTTGCTGCCGAACAGCGTGTGTTTTTCAAAGTGGCGCCCGTTGCCGGTCACATCCCAGGCGTAGGTCAGGCTGACGGCGGACAGTTCGATCCCCACCACCCGCGCCCGTCCGGCCAAAGCCTTGCCCACCGCCTCGCATCGATCCATGTGATAGGGACCGAACTGATCCCAGACGAACAATACCCGCGGCAGCGTTTCGCAACTCATCAGCAAGATCTACCGTTTCAGGAGGTGAATTCGATCGGTCCCGGCGATCGGGTCCGGTGCGCGGACGATGCCGTCGCCCGGTGGCGACCGCGGGGTCGATGTCCGGAACGACTACCGGCTACGGCATGGTGCGTGCGACGCCCTCTCCCTGCTTCTTTGCGATCACAATAGGGGTAAACGCAGCGATCGCCAAGCGCCGGCCGACGGTTCCGACCCATAGGGTGCCGGCGACTCATGGCTGGTCACGTTCGCATCACCGGTTTAAGGGCTCGCGCTACGTGCCGGCTTCCGGCTCCCCTGCGCATCCACAACCAGATCGGTGATCATGTTCGACCTCAAAGAAAAGCGGGTTTTCGTCGCGGGCCATCGCGGCATGGTGGGATCCGCGATCGTGCGTCGCCTGGCGTCAGAAGGGTGCGAGGTGCTGACGGCGACGCGTGCGGAACTGGATTTGAAAGACCAGCGCGCCGTACGGGACTGGTTCGCCGCGCAGCGACTGGATGCGGTATTCCTTGCCGCGGCCAAGGTCGGTGGAATCCTCGCGAACGACAGCTTCCCGGCGGACTTCCTCTACGACAATCTGATGATCGAAGCGAACGTCATCGAGGCGGCGCACCGGGCCGACGTCGCCAAGCTGCTGTTCCTCGGATCGAGTTGCATCTATCCCAAGTTCGCCGCGCAGCCGATCGTGGAAGATGCGTTGCTGACCGGCCCGCTCGAGCCGACGAATGAATGGTACGCGATCGCCAAGATCGCCGGCATTAAGCTCGCTCAGGCCTATCGCCGGCAGCACGGACGCGACTTCATCTCAGCGATGCCCACCAACCTCTATGGGCCGGGGGACAATTTCGATCTCCAGTCCAGCCATGTTCTGCCGGCGCTGATCCGCAAGACGCACGAAGCCAAGATGGCGGGTGCTGACAGCATAATGATCTGGGGTACCGGCACGCCGCGGCGCGAGTTCCTGCATGTCGACGACCTCGCCGATGCCTGCGTTTTCCTGATGAAGACCTATTCGGGCGACAGTCACATCAATATCGGCTTCGGCGACGACGTGACGATCCGCGAACTGGCCGAAGCGGTGAAGACCGCGATCGGGTTCGACGGGGCGGTGATCTGCGATACCTCCAAGCCGGATGGCACGCCGCGCAAACTCATGGACAGCAGCCGCCTGGCGGAGGTGGGCTGGCGTCCGCGTACGCCGCTCGATCAGGGCATCGCCAGCGTCTATCGCTGGTTCCTCGATACCGCTCAGGGCTGACGATCGGGGCCAGCGGTTCTGCATGGAAGGCGCGCAGGGCCGGTGACCGGGCAGCCTCGGTTCAGTTGCCTTGGGGCAGATTCCGATACGATGCCGCATCCGGATATACTGCGGTTCATGGCCGCGGCGGGAGCCGTCTGCCCTCGTTCGTACCATCTTGCAGGTGCGTTCCGCACGGTTGACGGTGGGCATCCCGTCGATGCTTCCTCTGTGGCGCGGCCACGGCCGCTGGATCGACAAGCCGTAGCGTTCGTGGATATCAACGGCGTTGCCCGCTGCGCGTGGCCGGCTTACAGCCGGCGCATGAGCAGACAGTTCAGTACGGCGGTTTGGACGCTGGGCGCAGCAATCCTCGTTTTGCTGATAGCAAATGGATCGCCCACCGCCGGATGGGCCGGCGATGCGTCGATGCTCCTGCTCGCGGCGACATTCATCGCGTCGATGATCGCCATGGCGTTCGCCTCGACCAATCATCGGATGCAATTGTCGCTGCAGTTGATGACGATCTATTTTTCGATCTATCTGGTGCTGCCGGGATACAACCACGCTTCGATCAATCTGTTTCCCTTTTTCGGATTCTCTTATTCCCCCGAAGTTCGAACAAGCGCTGCCGTCATCGTCATGCTGTTCATGATCGCGGTGGCGGTTGGCTACATCGTTATGCCGCCGGCGCGCGCGCACGGCCGCCCTGGGGTTGTTGCACATTCGACAGGACGGGTGATCCAGGATAACGGCCTCCTCGGTGTCGTCCTGACGATCGTTTCCCTGATATCGATGGCAGCCTTTGTGAAAGCGATCGGTCTGTCGGCGGCTTTGGGTACACGTGAAACCCTCGACGCCGCCACCAGCGACAACGTCGCCGCTGGATTTGCCGTGGCGGTGCCGCGTGCCGTGACGTTCCTGCCGCTCATCTATGGCACCCTGCTCGTAAAATTTAGCAAGAGTAAGCGTTTGGGAGTATTACTGCTACTGATCAACACACCAATATTTTTGGTAGTGAACTTTCCCCTTTCCTTGCCGCGAAGTCAGGTTTTTGGTATAATAATCCTGTTCTTGCTGCTCATTGTCAATTTCAAGAAAGTTTCCGCCCGAAGCGTCCTGAGCAGTGCGTATGTGTTCGGCGCCTTGATCGCCATGCCTGTGCTGAACCATTTCAGCCGCCGCGGCGGTACGCTTGCGGACCTTAATTTGCGCCAAGTGACATCATCATATTTCGAGTCGGGTGATTTCGACGGTTATCAGTCCGTTGCAAATTCCGTTGTGTATGTAGATTTGTATCACCATACTGCTGGCGTCCAGCTGTTGTCGGCGATCCTGTTTTTTGTGCCGCGCTCGATATGGCCCGGAAAGGGCGAACCGACCGGGCAGCTGACGTCGGAAGCGGTAGGGTATACCTTTACCAACATCTCGCAGCCGCTTCCCAGCGAGTTCTATGTCGATTTTGGCTGGGCGGGTGTGATCATCGGCGGATTATTGCTCGGAATGGTGTTCAGCCGACTGGATCGGTGGATCGATCGTGGCTGGGTCACCGATCATCGTACCAGGCTGGCCGCAGGATGGCTGATGGGTTTCGGGCTCACCGTGTTTCGCGGTACGCTGCTCGGCGTGTTGCCGCCGTTCGTGATCGTGGCTCTTGGCCTGTGGGTGATAGCGCGCTGGGGAATGCAGCCTATCCGGCAAATGGAACGAGAGGATCTCGGATAAGCGGAAGCTGCGCGTTGCCATTATATATTACATGTGGCCCCACTACCGTCGGCCGTTGATGTAGACGCTGGAACAATCGGACGCCTTCGAGTTCACGTTCTACGGTAGCGGTAAGTCTTTCCAAGGCATCGAGCATGTCGATACCGTATTGGTACGCCATTTCATAACAGCACCGCTGCTATATTTTCGGGGAAAGATGTGGCAGCCGACCGGTATCAGGGTTGCGGCATCGGGGGGTTTACGATGCGATCATCTACCTTGGTGATCCCAACGTAATTTCCACCTGGATCGGTGCCGCTCTGGCGCAGCTCCGGAAAACACCGGTCGTTTTCTGGGGGCATGGCTGGAAGCGCCCGGAAGCCATGGTGAAAAAGACGCTTCGCAGGATGTTCTATAGTCTTGCGGATCATTTTTTCGTTTATGCCTCGCGCAGCAAACGCCTTGGCGTGATGAATGGCGCGTCGCCGGAGCGGATCACGGTCGTCTACAACAGTCTCGATCTGGATGTGGCGGACGATGTCGTTAGGCGGATCGAGGCCAAGGGGTTGAACGATACGCGACCAGGCACTGTTCGTCCACCAGGATCGCCCGTTGCTGATATGTTCGGCACGGATCACGCGTTTATGCCGGTTCGACCTGCTGCTGGATGCCGCGGCATTGCTGGCGAAGCGCCGGAGGGCGGTGAATATACTGCTCGTGGGTAACGGACCGGAACGGCAGGCGTTGGAAGATCAGGCTCACTCGCTGGGCGTGGACGTCCATTTCTATGGATCATGCTATGATGAGAATATCACAGGGCAGATGATATACTGGGCGGACTGGACGGTTTCTCCGGGAAAGGTCGGGCTGACCGCGGTTCATAGCCTGATGTATGGTACGCCTGTCATCACGCATGGCGATCTGGACTGGCAAATGCCGGAGGCGGATGCGATTGGTCCCGGGCGTACCGGTGTCTTTTTCGTCCGCAACGATGGGGCAAGCCTGGCCGATACGATCATGGAATGGCTGGATACCGCCGATCGCGACAGGGTGCGTGCCGCTTGCCGTCATATTGTCCATGAGAAATGGAACTCGTTGTCCATGAGAAATGGAACTCGCAGATCCAGACCGAGATTATCGAACAGGCGCTGCTCAAGATCCTGCAAAAGGACAAGGATATGGTGAGGGATCGCTGATCGCGAGAGGTGTCCGGCATGGACAAGGCGCCTTGGTGGCCCGGGGCGTTGGTCATCGTTGGGGAAGAACGCCGATGCAATCAGGTCGGGAAACGATCGGGCAGCAAAATGGTCAACCCTTGCAATCGGCCCGCCGTGATCGACTGTCGGGTTGTTGGAGACAGGTATAGATGAATATCCTTGCGAAAACTGGCTGGCCGGCTTGGCTGTTGTCGATATCCATGTCGATGACCCTGGCGTCATCGGCGATCTGCAGTGCATCCGATCCGCGCACGGACTGGCAAGGCCTTGCGACGGCCGCACGCGATGTCGTCGCGCAGGAGTCGCCCGCCGCCGCATTCCCGTTCAGAACGGCAAAGACGGGTGAAGGAAAGGCGCTGGTGATCGCGCATTACTTTCCATTTTTTCCCTTGTCTTACGAAGGGCTGCCTCCCGACAAGGATTATTACGCCACGCAATATCTGACGGCGTCGGGCGAAAACGGTAAATATGCGCGGCAGGGCGGGTTTTTGCGGGAGCGTCCACTTCCTGCGCCGTTCCGGTCGACGCCGCGATTTCACGACACCAACTTTGCCGTCGACGTGGCGCGCGCCGCCCGCATCGGCATTGATGGTTTTGGCGTCAATCTTCTCAACTTCACTGATACGATGTTCCTGCCGACCGCGCGCAAGCTCCTTGATGCGGCGCACGCATCGGGTACCGGATTCAAGGTTTTTCCCGAACCGGACATGAGCGTAGTTGCCGGGCTGTCGCCCGCTGGACTGGCCGACGCGCTCATGCCGTTCGCGACGCATCCGGCGGCATTGCGGGTTGACGGAAAATTGTTGGTGATGCCGATCGCCGCGGAAAGATATCCCGTCGCTTTCTGGCGGCAATTGACCACGATCATGGGCGAACGGGGGCACCCGATCGCGTTGATGCCGTGCTACTACGATCCGGCGACCGCTACGATGGCAAAGTTGCGCGATGTGAGCTGGGGCATGACGTTCTGGGGAACGCGGGGACCAGCGGCAGGCGATAATGCCAGGGAAGTGATCACCGGTGTCGAAAAGCTGAAATATTCCAACTGGATGATTCCGGTATCGCCACAAGATTCTCGTCCGAAGGATTTGGCGGCGTTTGAGGCGGGAAATTCACGATCCTACAGGAATCAGTGGGATGTCGCGATCGACCTGGGTGCCAAACAGGTCCAGATCGTCACATGGAACGACTATTCGGAAACGTCCGAAATCTCGCCGTCCAGCTTTTCCCAATTCGCATTCTACGATCTAACGGCCTATTATATAGCCTGGATCAAAGCGCGACAGGCTCCTGCCCTGATGCGTGACGCATTCTATTTCATCCAGCGGCGGCAAATATTTCGGCCGGACGCGGCGGCTCCGGGAGCGCGTTGGACACGGACAGGGGATGCGCCATGGACCAACGATATCGAAGTGGTAGCCTTGCTCACGAAACCGGGCGAGATGGTCCTGCAATCGGGCGATGCCGTCGTTCGGAAAGTCGTAGGTTCGGGGTTGCAGACCATTCGCGTCCCGGCCATCCCGGGCACGGCGGTCGTCACCCTGTACCGCGACCGGCGCGTGGTGCAGCAGTTGAAAAGCCCCATCTCGATCGATCCGCGACCCGGTCTGCGCGATCCGACCTATGGCGGTAGTTCGTCTTTGCGTTTACCGACGGATACTCCGGGCGCGTAATGGCTGTCATTGCCGACGGAGATTTGGGAGGACCGGACAGCGGCCCAGTCGGTGATGGACGGCGGCCAGTCTTCAGGCGTAATTGCCGAACGACGCGTACCGATCGGAATGGAATTGTTCGAATGAGTCTTGGCCAAGCCGTACGTACCGGGGCGGTTATCGCCGCTGCGCTGTTCCCGTCGGGTGCGGCGAGCGCTCAAACCCGATCCACGCGGGATACTGCCACCGCATATGGCGCCCGTCTGACCGCCGACGCGACGCCGGCCGCGGCCAACCGGCACCGGGTTAACAACCGCCTCAACAACCGGATCAACAACCGCCTCAGTCTGCGGATCGAGCGATATACGCCAACGACGCTGGCGGACCCCAATGCCGCATATACGGTGTCGCGCGATGATGGTACGCGCAACAACCCGACAGCGACGGCGGGTGGCACATCTTTGCAGCGTACGAACCGCCCCGCCCAAGGCAGGTCAAGCGTTCCGATCGCGCCGGAGGACAATTTGCAGAACAGCACCGAACGGTAACGAGCATCGTACCTCCACGCTGAAACAGTTTGAAAACCTGCCTTTACGCATACAGTCGCCAATTGGATTAAGCACCCCGCTTTATGGCCAAGATAATCCTTTGCTGCATGAATTATCGCCCTGAAATCATATCAACGGGTAAATACACCTTCGAACTCTGCGAGTATCTTGCCGGCAGGGGGCATGATGTGGAGGTGATTACTACCGCACCGCATTATCCGGGGTGGAAGACGTTTTCTGGATATAGCGCATGGAGATATTCTTCGGAGCGTCTGCATGGTGTAAAGGTCTGGCGTATTCCGATGTACCTCAACGAAGCCGCCGCTGGATTGGCGCGCTTGCTCATGCCGTTGAGCTGGTCGATCATGGCGACGCCAGTCCTTCTGTGGCGGGCGTTATGGAAAAAACCGGCGATTATCATCGCGGTGCAACCGACGATCACAAATGCACCATCGGTGGTCTTGGCTTCCTTCCTGTGTGGAGCGCGGCCTATCCAGCATGTTCAGGATCTGGAAATCGATACCGCGCTGGCTGTCGGGCACGTCCGGGCAGGCAAGGGCGTCATTCGTTTCGTGTTCGCCGTCGAACGATGGATTATGCGCCGGTTCGACAGGGTCATCACGATCTCGTCGCAGATGCGGTCTCGTCTGATTGCGAAAGGATTGGCGCCGGATCGGATTAAGATCGTGCGAAACTGGGTCGATACTGAGTTGGTGTATCCGTTGGCTAGGCCCAGTTCCTATCGGGAGGAACTGGGCATTTCCCCCGAGACGTTCGTAGTACAATATTCGGGGCAGATGGGACGCAAGCAGGCGTTGAATGTCATCATCCGAGCGGCCGAACAGATGCTCGGGGACGCGCGCTTTCTCTTTCTGCTCGCTGGGAACGGGCCGATGCGTCCGGAGCTGGAAGCGGCCGCCACGCGGCTGCCGAACATCCGCTTGCTGCCATTGCAGCCGACCGAGCGACTGGGGGAATTTCTGAACCTAGCGGACTGCCATATCCTTCCGCAGGAACAAGGCGTAAGTGAACTCGTCCTGCCATCCAAGCTGGGTGGCATGCTCGCCAGTGGCAAGCGCATCCTGATTACGGCGGACGAGGACAGCGAACTTGCCGATTTCCTCGGCGGTGCCGCCATATTCACCCCACCGGGCGATGTCGATGCGGTCATGCGGGCGCTGCAAGATATGATCGATACGCCGGATACTAGTGCATCGTTGCGCATCGAGCGCACGCAGGCGCTCGATGCGTCGACGCTACTCCCCGCGTTCGAACGCGCGCTTGGGATTTAAGCGGGTCAGAATGCGTTTTGGTGAAAGATGACGCGGAATGTCAGGAACAGGATTTTGAGATCGCGCCAAAACGACCATGACTGAAGATATTCAATGTCCGAACTGAGCCGGTTGAGCAGATCATCCTCAAACTCGGTATTCCCGCGATAACCCCTGATCTGTGCCAGTCCGGTCAGGCCCGGTTTGGCCGCATGTCGGCTCCAGTAACGCTGATCGACTTCCCAATAGAGTTTGGACGCGGCGCGCGCACCTGTCGCATGCGGGCGGGGCCCGACCAGGCTCATCCGGCCAGTCAGGACCTGGATAAGCTGGGGCAGTTCGTCGATGCTCGTCTTGCGGAGGAACTTCCCGATGCGGGTCACGCGATCGTCGTTGCGCGCAGTAAGCCGGTCGGCGTTCTTGTCGCATGCTTCCGTCCGCATACTGCGGAACTTGTAGATATTGAACAGGCGATTGCCCCGTCCGATCCGCGCCTGCTTAAACAAGACCGGTCCTGGACTGTCAATTTTGATGAGCACGGTAACTACGACCATCAAGGGTGCGAGCAGTATCAATGCCAGAGTTGCAACGACGAGGTCGAACAGTCGCTTCACTGCCCGATTGGGCAGGCTGAGCGGTCCGATCGCCACGATGACCGATGGTGCATTCCGATCCGGCCCCAAGCCAATGGGAGACAATGGCCGAAGCTCATCGACGATGATTTCCGCCTGGATGTGCGCCCCTTGCAGGGCCTGCGTCCAGCTTGCCCGACGTTCCGCGGGACATGCGACGACGACCCGGTCAGCCAGCATTAACGAACTTGCCAGTCGATCGTAGGTGAGCGGATCATGTACGTCGGGATCGAAAAAGGACTCCGCCATGATGACGATGGAGAAATCTCCCGGAGGAACCGCTTCGTTTCCATCGCGTATCAAAATTGCGTTGAACGGATTCCCGCCGATCAGTCGAGATAACCTGGGTACGATAAAGTAGCGCCCTATGGCTAGGCAGAACAATGTCGCTGCCGAACCTACCGATATCGTCAGTCGAGGGAAGAAATCGGCACTCTTCAGATAGAATGCGATCAGAATAAGCAGTCCAACCGAGGCAACGAGCGAACGACAGCTTTTGACGATCGCAGTAAACGGATTGCTGAGCGCATAGGAGTGAAAGGCATGGTTGCCCATCGCGATCACGGCATAGGTGGGAATCAGGGCGGTCGTGAAGATTACCCAGCCATAGCCACTTGCGCCGCAGACGATCGCTGCAAGGGTGAAGACGAGGCCGATGATCAGGATGTCGCTGCTGCTCAGCAACAGGATGGCCCGATTGTGCAGCGTGCTGCTACGCGTGCGCCACTGTGTACTCGCGCCATCGGACTTTTTTGGTCCGGTCGGCGGAAGATCCCTTGGCTCCAGTTCCATCATTCCTGAATGTACCGACGTATGCAACATAGTTGGGGAAGCTCACAGGACAGGCTTTTGGATCACGAGGCAATCCAGAATTGCGCCTAAGGTCTATTGCATAATAGTACAACCGGTCACTCCAATTTACCGCCGATGGGCGAGACGAAGGCCGGGCACCATCTCGCGCCAGACGCCCAAGCCGCATGCGCGACGAGTTTGTTGCATGAGCCTTGCCATACCCGCGTGGCGGGGAAGACTGGACGCCGACGACAAGCCGCCGATATCGCGGGTAACCCGGTCAGCGGCGCACGCCCCGCCATCGCCGGCAGATGACGGCGGGTGAGATGGTCAAGGAACAGATCACGGAAGCGGTATCAATTCCATCCTGTTGATTTGCCCACTGGATCCACCGACCGAGTCCGACGGTCGGGCGACGAGATTCAGCGTCTGCCTGGGACAGGCTAATGGGACCGTTACCGTACCGGAAAACACGCCATTGTCAGCCGCAGAATCGGGAAGGGGGACGCGCCCCAGCTCCTTGCCATTCTGACACGCAAGGCTCCAATAAGGTCTGGCATCGTTAGGCTGATCGATGCCGCTCGTATGGCCGGTCAGCCGGTATGTCCCGGGCGGCAGCAACTGATCCTGGCGCAGCAATACGCCTCCGATACTCGGCGATACGGAAAAATCAAACACGCCGGTGGACATGCTGGATGCGATGCCATTGTCGTTGCTTGGCACCCAATCGAACTGGGAAGGTGTTTCGCCGGCACCCGAGAACCGCGGATCGCGTGATCGCTCGCGTACCGCGCCGGGACGGATCAGGGCATAATAGTTCCAGGCGCTGTCGTTCTTGCCGGCGCCTAGCAACACATCGACGACCCGGTTCTGCGCGGTCGCTGCAACGGGAACCCGGGCACGTTGCAGCGCCATGAACAACGACGCCATCGCAACGGGATCGCTATCCTTATCCCCGGCGACATAATCGATAAAATTGTCGCGCCAGATCGGGTTTTTGGCGAGAGTCTGCACTAGTGCCGGACGGATGCCGTCATCCGCGCTGGCCTGACGGAGCACCGGATAGAGAAGCTCCTTCATTTTCGGCATGGTGCGTAGGGCAATGTCATGCTGCCGCAGCGCATCAGCAACGTCGTCGCGCCGCACCGCGTCTTCGATCGCCCATAATTGCGTGCGCTGGTCGCGGCGCGTGAGCAACTGCGCATAGTGGAACAGTCGTCGCGCCGCAGCTATGTCGCCGCGCGCTTCCGCATTCACGCCCAATGCCGTGATGGCCGGCACGGCCATCGGGTCCTGCAACAGCGCGCGGCGGGCCAGTCGTTCGCCACGCGCGCGCTTGGACGCATCCGCGATGTCCGTGGTCGCTGTCGCAATCGCCGCCCTGCCGGACAGTCGACCATCATAAGGCGCAAGGCGATATGCCAGTAGCGGATTGCTGGTCGCCTGCGCGCAGGCCAGCGCGAAAGTTACGCCGAAATAGCCAATGCTCGCGACAATGGCTGCCAGCACCCCGCGCACGGCCCATTCCTGCCCGGATCGCGCTGCAATGGGTCGGGAAGCGGACATGGCCTAGGTATTGGCCTTGTCGGCACGACCATAGCCATAGCCATATTCATAACCATATCCCGAATTGGCCTTATGAGCTTCGAACTTGGTCAGAACACCACCGAACACATGGACGTTCGCATTGGCCAGGCGGCTGAGTGCGGTCTTCACCAGCGTCGCCCGGATACCACGCGATTCAATAGCATAGATGACGCCTTCGACCTTACTCGCGATCAACGGCGCATCGGCCAGCCCCATGACTGGGGGCGAATCCACCACGACATGATCGTATTCCTCGAGTAATCGGTTGAGCAGCACGCCCAACCGGTCGCCGGTCAACAGTTCGGCCGCATTTGGCGGGATGGGACCCGCCGACATGGCGGTGAAGCCGAGGTCGCTCATCGGGAATGTCAGCGAGGGAATGTCGTTTTCCCCGGCCAGGAAATTGCTGAGCCCGCGATTATGGTCGACGCCGCCCAGATGGTGGACGGACGGCGAGCGCATGTCTCCATCGACCAGGATCACTCGGCGCTGTGCCCGGGCAAGCATAGTGGCGAGCGACAATGCGGTAGTCGATTTGCCTTCCCCAGGACGAGTGGAGGTGACGGCGAACGAACGCGGGATCCCATGCGCGGTGGTGAAACCGAGATTGGTCTGCACCGCGAGATACGCATCGACCATATCGGATTTGCGGTCGAGCAGCACGTCGCGCGGGTTGAGGCCGTCACCCACCTTCGGCACCGATCCGAGGAGCGGAAGGTCGAACTGGTGTTCGATCTCCGCCGGATCGGCGATCGCTTCGTCCATCTGTTCGAGGCAGAAGGCAACGAGAACCCCGAGGCCAAGGCCTGCCAGCAAGGCGATTGCAAGGTTGAGCAACAGACGGGGGCGCGACGGCTTTTGCGGTACGTCGGCGGTATCCACTACCGAGATGTTGTTGATGCCGACCCCGCCGGCGACGCCGATCTCCTTGTAGCGCTGGAGCAGTCCATCATAGAGTGCTCGGTTCGTATCTACTTCTTGCTGATAGATATTATACTGGATGGAACGTCGGCGCAGGTCGAGATAGCTGGATTTCAACTGGTCTACACGCGCCTTGAGGGCATTTTCGCGCGCTTGCGCTTCGCGGTAATCGGCGAGCTGGGACCCGCTGACTCGGCTTTCCTCGCGTGCGATCGACCGGTCGAGTTGATCGATCTGTGCCTTCAGCGCACGTGCCGCCGGATATTCCGGCTCGAACTGCACCATGAGCTTTTGATAGTTAGCGGCAAGTTCGGCGCGCTGCTGCCGAAGTGCACTGATGGCCGAATTTCGCAATGCTTCCGTCGACGCACCCGCACGACCGGCCTGCTGATAGCGGGCCTCGGCCTGAATGCGTTCCGTGATCGCCTGCGAGAGTGCCGCATTGAGCGTGGCGAGGTCGTCGGCAACAATCGAGCGTTCGGACGTCGCCGGGCCGTTGGTACTGCCGCTCTGTGTCGGCAGGTTTATGATCTGCTGCTGCGATGCGTAGTTGACGAGTTGGCGCTGCGATTCATCAAGCCGTTCCTTGGCTTGGCCAAGTTGCCGCTGAAGAAGATTGCGACCGTAGGATGTCGCCTGACTTTTCCGTTCGAGGTTGGTCTGAATATATGCATCGGCCCATGAATTGGCTACGCGCGCAGAAAAGGTCGCATTCGGGCTGGTGAAAAATATGTCCACTAGGCGCGACAATCGTGCCGGCGAGATATCAACATTGTTGCGCAGCAATTCTCCCGCGATACGCAGCCGTGCAGCCCGCCCCGCCGCGGTATAGCGATTGTTGATCCGCGCAAACGCCTTCTCACCATCCTTTCCGACGCCGAACATTTCGAAGAAACGCGGATCGTCGGTCAGTTGCAACTGGGTGGCGACCCGTTCGCTAAGGCTGCGCGATTTCAACAGCCCATACTGGGTCTGGTAGAATTCCTGGTCTACCTGGCTGTTGTTGCGCTCAACGCCCTGAAAGCTGGTGACCTGATTTCCCTCGCGCGATATTTCTATCTGCGCGGTCGCCGTATATTGCGGCGTCATCAGCAGCGTAATGATTAGGCCGGTGATGGCGCAGGCGGCGACGACCCCCAGGATGACCCATCGCCACCGGTTGGCGATACGCCAATACTGACGGATCAGTGGCGTCTCGCTTGCCTGTGATCCGGCTATCCCGGGGAACGCATCCTTCGGACCGTGAGCGGCGCCCATATTCGATTTGGCCAAGTTCATGAGACGCCCTTAATTCAAGATGGCGATCAGCGGGGCAGCGAGTAGCGGCGACACGGATACGAAGTCGCGGAACAGGCGCCGTTGCGGTGAATCGCCGACGATGATGACGTCGTTGGCATAGACAGGCGGATCATTATAGGCGCCGCGGCGTATGGCGTCGATATTGTACAGGCCTGCCATTCTACGCGTACCTACGGTGCGCAGGATCACGATATCGTCCTGTTTGGCAAATTCGGAAAGGCCCTTGGCCGATGCCACGACGCGCATGAGCGTCATCTGATTGGTGACGGGATACAGACCTGGTTCGACGACCTGGCCATCGATCGTGACCACCTGGCTGACCGAACTCTTGATGTTGACCGTCACTTTCGGATTGCGAACGTGGCTTGCCTGCAACGCAGCGGCGATCGCCTCTCCCAACTCGCTGGCGGTCTTGCCGCGCGCGTCGATCGTGCCGGCCAGTGGCATCGCGATGCGACCACTGGCGTCGACCTGTATCTCCCGTTCGAGTTCGGGGATCCCGAAAACATCGACCTCGATGGTATCGAGCGGACCGATGAGAGAGGGGCGGTCGGCGGCAGTCAGATCGTCACGTCCCGGTGCGGGGAGCACGTCGGTTTCCACGACCGTCAAATCGCTGCTAGAACGGATCCTGTCAGGAGCACCACAGGCAGTAACCGCGAGGACGAGCGCAAGGCTCGAAACGGCAAAGATCTTGCGCATATTGTCTGATTTCCAACGCATCGGCGAGCAGTTTCGACCACCTATATCGAGCGTTCTGCTTGTGGTAAACTCGAAGGGCGGCGAGTTGTCCATCCCCACGCAAGTAGAGCGGCGGCGAGGGCCGTCGTGGCTGACATCAGCGGCGCACGGGCAGGATAATCGACCAAGCTGGCCACGAACACCAGCGCCAGGACGGCAGATCCGAAGCGGGCGCGTACGATCTGTCCTGCCGCAGGATCGTGTTCGCGCAACGAGCGCCACACGACCACGCTGGCATGCAGCCACCAGAATAGCGCCAGCAACAGAACCAGCAGTCCCGGCAATCCTCCCTCCAGCACCGCCGCCAGCACATCGTTATGTGCCTGGTTAAAATAGGTCGGTTTCAACAGTTCGAACGGTTCGTAGCGACGGAACACCGGATCGAAGTCGCCCATGCCGATACCGACGGGGAAATGGTCGCGCGTCATCATTAGGATCGTCGGCAAGCCCCGCGCACGCATATCCTCCGCAAACTGTCCTCCCATCGCCCGGTCGATCGAATCCGCACGGCCCGACACGAAGCTTAGCGTGATCGCAGACGCTGCGAGGAGCAGGCTGGCGGCGATCAGGGTCGGCACCACCCAGCGCGGGCGCCCGATCAGCAAGCCGCGGATGTTCTCACGTACGGTCAACGGGCCGAGGATCAGCGCTGCGAACGTGGCCGTCGTGCCGGCCCGCGACCCGCTCGCCAGAGCGGTCAGGACGAACAGCACCGGAAGGCCAAGGGCAACGGCGCCGCGCCAGCCAATCCCCCTGGATTTGTCGAGCGACCAGGCAAAGACCGCCACGCAGCCGATAGCAAGGAACAGAGCGAAATGATTCCGGTTTCCGAAGATGCCGCTGACATCGTAGCGATAGCCGATGAGCGGTTGTTCGAACCGGTTACCGGAAAACTGGACCAGACCGACCAGTGCCGCGCCCGTGACAAGTGCCACGATCAGCCCGAGCAACCATCCGCGCGAGCTTTCCTTCAGCCCCGCAACGAGCAATAACACCGCGGCGGGCGTTGCCAGCGCGAATAGCGCGTTCAGCGTTGCGCCCGGTACGACCGCGATCGGCCGCCAGGGTTGCGCCTGGCCGGAAACGCGCGCCGCCTCCGACAAGGCGGCATGTCCGGGCAGCGCCTGCCAGATCGCCGGCGGCAGCGGTATGAGCTGGACGAGCGGCACCAGCGCGATCGCCATGAGCAGCCACAGCACGGCCTTGCTGTCCGATGCGGGCGGTGGCGCAAGCAGCACTGCGAAGAACAGCGTGCCCCAGGTGACGAACTGCACCAGTATTTGGCCCGGCACCTCGTTGCGCGACGATCCGCCGGCAAACCACAGCATAGCGAACAATAGCACAAGGAGAACGGGCGGCAGGCCGGGCAAGCCGCGCCTGTGCATTGGGGAACGCTTGCTAACCACTACGGATCAATGGATTGCGCCGGTCACCGCGCAATACGGAGCGACCATACGTTCCCGCCTTGTCGATAACAGATTACTGGGCAAAGCGGAAACCATGCCGGTGCCTTAGAGTGTAGATTCCGGAGGGGCAATAGCGTGGTATATCCGGTATCGTGGCTACCGGCTGACTCTCCACCCGGTTTTCGGCCGTCGAAGGCGCTGCCCCGCCAGCCTTGGCGAATGCCCTTGCCCGGTACGATCGACCAAGCCGGGAAGTGCGCCGCAGCGCATGCGAAGACATATCCTGCTCGAAAGCACGAATTGCGGGGGTCACGTCAGTCACGTCAATGACGCCCTCGTTGGTCCATGACGCCGCCATCCCACGCTCGATGAGCCATGGCTCGTTGGGCAACACGGCGTGCCGCATGGCCATGCCAACCGACACGGCTGAGAGATCCAGCATGGTAAGATGGAAGCCCGGCACCGTCCTGCTTGCGACATCGATCATCAGGGTCAGCCACGGCCGGCCGATCGGCTGGCGGCATTCGTCATCTACCACGATCATGTCGACCAGCGTGTGATCTGACTGCACGAGTTCGATCGCGTAATTCGCCTCGAGGCGTCCTCGCACGGGTCGGTATTGGTCAGCAGCAGCTTTCGCGCCTTCGCGCGTCATCACGACCTGCCTGGGCGACAGGGCATTGATACGAGTCACTATGACTTTGGTACTCGGAACGGGCATTCTGCCTTCGCGCACTCGTGACAAAGCCAGCGTCGCACATCGGCCACGGATGGCTTCTCCACCATAAGATAGCACTCAGCCAGCGCTCACCAATCAGCGACTCCCGGTCATTTGAAAGGCGGCGTTCGCCCTTGATCCGTCCGCGCTTCGCAGGCAGCAGGGTTGCCGCTTGTGGGACGGCACGATAGTCGCGGATGAGTCGAACGGGCGGGAGCGCCCAATGCCCAACGTCGTCATCGCTGCGACGGTAACAGCCGTATCGATGCGGGTTTTGGAAGCAAGCGGCCGGATAATTAGCTCACGACGAAGGGCATCTTCCCAGTCCCCGTCACTGGCTGCATCCGGTCTCACTTCGCGCATCGGTCCATGACCTCACCGCTGAATCTAATGGCATGAATAGTCCGGTATTTCAGTTCGCCAGTCCAGCATTTCAAGAGCGGACTGCGGATCAATCGACCAACCATCCGTCAGTCCAGTGTTTTAGGGTCCGGACCCAATAACCGGCTTCCGTTGGATGCCTGATGGTGATTCACTACCTTTGTGAGGAGGTAGTGAAATGGCGGATTTCTTCTGGTTTTCCGATGCGCAGTGGGAGCGGATCGCG
>NZ_JAMLDY010000022.1 GCF_024211255.1 Sphingomonas liriopis
CGCCATCCTCGCCAGACACAACCACACACCCAGGAAATGCCTCGGCTTCCGAAACCCCGCCGAAGTTTTCTTCCCGTTGCACTTCGATTGTGAATCCACACCCGGAACACGTCCGGGGTGACGAAACGCTTGGGAAACCAGCCCTTCCCGATTGGCCCGCTCCTTGCACAGTACCCGCACATGATGATCGCCCAGCTCTTCGACCCGGCCGCGTTCGCCATCGTCGTCGGTGGCACTGCCGCCGCGACAATCCTGCGCTCGCCGCTACGCGACGTCGCCCGCGCGGTATCGGCGCTACGCGTCCTCGTCCGCCGCCGCTTCGCCGCCGACATATTGCTCGAACAGATCGCCGCGCAATCGCGCATCGCCAAACGCCACGGCGTCATCGCGCTCGACCGTTCGGTGATCGCCGACCCCGACGTCGCCGCCGCGATCGCCGCAATCGTCGACGGCGCGATCCCGCGCGAGGTCGAGGGCGTGCTGCGCTACCACCGCCAGGCACGGATCGAACGCCACGTCGCCGCCGCCGACGTCTGGTCCGCGGCCGCCGAGGCCGCGCCAGCGATGGGTATGGTCGGCACGCTGATCGGCCTCGCCGGCATGTTCGCCAACATGACCGATCCCAAGGCGATCGGCAGCGCGATGGCGATCGCCTTGCTCGCGACGCTCTACGGCGCGCTGCTCGCCAACCTCGTCCTCATGCCGATCTGCCACCGCCTGCGCGCCGCCGGCCGGATCGAGGCATTCGAACGCGTACGGGTCGAGGCACCGCTGGTCGCGCTCGCGCTGCGCGAGACACCGCGTCACCAGTTGCAGAGCGTCGCGTGATGGCGACCATCGCCTATCCCGAGCCTGCGCCCGCCAAGCCGCTGTGGCTGATGACGCTCGCCGATCTCGCGCTGCTGCTCGTCGGCTTCTTCGTGCTGCTGCAGGCCAGCGAGAAGCCGCGTGCGGTCACCGATGCGCTGCGCCACAGCTTCGGCGGAAGCGCGGCGCCGGCATCGGCGCCACCGGCGATCCCCGTGATGGCCGCCGGCCTGTTCGATTTCGCCCCCGGTTCGGCGGCGCTACCCGACAGCCCCGCCGCGGTGATCGCCTGGGCGCGCGAAGCCGCCCGCGATCCGCGCGTCGCGCTGACCGTCACCGGATCGACCGACGGCAGCGCCAACGACGTCGATACCGCCAGCGGCAGCGCCGCGATCCTCGCCGCCGACCGCGCCCGCGCGCTCGCGCTAGTCCTCGCGCCGGTCACTCGCCGCGTCACCGTCACCAGCGCCGCCCGCCCCGGGCGTCGCGCCGCCATCGTCTCCCTCGCCTTCGTCGGCGAACATCCCAACGGACACCAGCCATGATCCTTCCCCTGCTGCTCGCCGCCGCCCCGATGGGTGGCGTGATCGCGTTCCAGGATACCGGCGGCCTCGATCGCGCGGTCGCCGCCTTCACTAGCCGTCCGATCGGCGCGGAGGGCGGCGCGCGCACCGCGATCGACGCCCGGCTGCGCCTCGCGCAATGCCCGACGGTGGCGCTCGCGTGGCGTACCGAGGCGCATGATGCGGTCGTCGTCTCCTGTTCGGGGCCCGACTGGCGCATCTTCGTGCCGGTGATCCGCCCCGCCGCCGCGCCGCCGACCGCCGCTGCGGTGCGGCCGACGGTCATCGCGCCGGCGAAGGCCGAACCCGTCATCCGCCGCGGCGATCCGGTGGTGATCGAGGCGGGCTCGCCCGGCTTCTCGATCAGCCGCGAAGGCGTCGCGATCGGCGATGCCCCGCCCGGCGGCCGCTTCATGGTCAAGGTCGACAACACCAAGGCGCCGGTGCAGGCGATCGCGGTCGAGGCGGGTCGTGCGACCCTGCCCGGCTGGACCGAATGAACCCCCTGTCCGCACCCGATGTCCGCACGCGATAAATTTTTTTGCTAAAGCCGCGGCGCAAGCGGCCGTTTAGTCGCATGTCAGGCAACGCGAAAAGGTGCGGACATGGTGGACTCGATCGGCTCAACGCCGCTGCAGGCAAGTGGAAGCGTTTCCCGCGTCGCCGCACCCGCGGCTGCGCCGACGGTGCAGCCCGCGCTGCAGCAGGCGTCTCAACAGGCCCCCGCGGCCGCGGCGACGACGCAGCTGAGCGGCCTCGCCAAGTCGCTCGCCGCCTCTCCCCCCGTCGACAGCGACCGCGTCGGCGAGATCAAGAAGGCGATCGCGACCGGCACCTTCCCGATCCTGCCGGCGACGATCGCCGACCGGCTCCTCGCACTCCGGCTGAACTGGGATGGCCATGACGCGGCGTGATGCTCTGATCCGCGTCATCGACGCGCTCCATGCCGAGATCGCGGCGCTGAAGGCCAACGACGTCGTCGGCCTCGAGACCGCGACGCAGGAAAAGCTGGCCGGCATCGAACAGATCGCCGCGCTCGGCACCGGCCCCGCCGGCGACGAGATCCGCGAGCTGGCCGACGAAGCCAACCGGCTGAACGAAACCTGCCGCATCTACGTCAACCTGATGGCGGCAAATGTCCGCCGCCGCCTGCAAATCCTGACCGGCGATGCCGGCCACGGCTTCCGCCCGACGCTGGTACAGGCCTACGCGTAAGGCCGGGTCCGGCCTTTCTCAGGTCGATCCAAACCCTCAGCCCCACCCCACCCGTCACCCCGGACCTGTTCCGGGGTCCACTCTGCGGCGAGGGGCAGGACTTGCGCCACTTGCCCTGCGCTTGCGGCCCGGTGGACCCCGGAACAAGTCCGGGGTGACGGAGGGAACGGGGGCACCCCAAACTGGCACGGCTCTTGCTGAACAGCATCCCGACAACAGGGGTGTGTTTCTTCCGCGATGACCGTCAACCCGATTTCTGCCGGACGCGTCCAATCCGCGATTGCGCTTGCGAGCAGCAAGACGGGCGTGGATTTCGACTATCTGCTCGGCCAGGCCAAGATCGAAAGCGGTCTCAACGCCAATGCGCGCGCCGGCACCTCGTCGGCGTCGGGCCTGTACCAGTTCGTCGAGCAGAGCTGGCTGGCGGTGGTCAAGAAGCACGGCGCCGAGCACGGCATGGCCTGGGCCGCCGACAGCATCGGCCAGACGGCGGGCGGTCGCTACACCGTCGGCGACGGCGCCACCCGTTCCGCGATCCTCGCGCTGCGCAACGATCCCACCGCCGCCTCGCTGATGGCGGCCGAACACGCGTCCGACAACAAGGACGTGCTGGAGGGGACGCTCGGCCGCACCGCCAACGGCACCGACCTGTACATGGCGCATTTCCTGGGGCTCGGTGGCGCCAAGAAATTCCTGTCGGCGATGCAGGCGAACCCGCAGGCGACCGCCGCCTCGCTGTTCCCACAGGCCGCCGGTGCCAACCGTTCGATCTTCTACGCCTCCAACGGCCAGCCGCGCTCGCTGTCGGCGATCTACAACCGCTTCGCCGACAAGCTCGGCGCCGCGTCGGACAGCGCGACGGAGACGCGCAACGCCAACCTCGCCTTCGCCGCGCAATCGCTGACGATGGGCGATTCGACCGTCGTCACCGGCAACAACGAAAGCGCCGACGACGCGCTCGCCTGGGCGACCCGCGCGATGGCCGGGATGGGGGGCAGCCTCAACGCCAATGCGACGTCGGCGAACAGCCTGCTGCGCCCGTCGCCCAACAACGCAAGGCTCGCCTACATGATGCTCGCACAGATGGGGGGCCGCTGACGTGAACAAGCTGCTCAGCCACGGCCGCGGCGCGGCGCTGCCGCTCGCCATCCTGCTGCTCGTCATCGTCATGGTCGTGCCGATCCCGGCGTTCCTGCTCGACATCTTCTTCGTCGCCAACATCGCGATCAGCCTCGCAGTGCTGATGGTGTCGCTCAACGCGCAGAAGCCGCTCGATTTCTCGTCCTTCCCGACCGTCCTCCTGTTCGCGACGCTGTTCCGCCTCGGCCTCAACGTCGCCTCGACCCGCATCGTGCTGGTCCATGGCCATGAGGGCGAAAGCGCCGCTGGCCACGTCATCGAGGCGTTCGGCACCTTCCTGATCGGCGGCGACTATGTCGTCGGCATCTTCGTCTTCGCGATCCTGATGATCATCAACCTGATCGTCGTCACCAAGGGCGCGGGCCGCGTGTCGGAAGTCTCGGCGCGCTTCACCCTCGACGCCTTGCCCGGCAAGCAGATGGCGATCGATGCCGATCTCAACGCCGGTCTCATCACGCCGGAGGACGCCAAGAAGCGCCGCGTCGAAGTCGCCACCGAAGCCGATTTCTACGGCTCGATGGACGGTTCGTCGAAGTTCGTGAAGGGCGATGCGGTCGCCGCGATGCTGATCCTCGCCGCCAACGTCATCGGCGGCCTGATCCTCGGCCCGGTCAGTCACGGCATGACGATCGCCGCCGCGGCGAAGAGCTACATCCTGCTCGCGATCGGCGACGCACTGGTCGCGCAGCTGCCGAGCCTGATGCTATCGATCGCCGCCGCCGCCATCGTCACCCGCGTCAGTTCCGACAAGGATCTCGCCGGCCAGATCGGCGGTCAGTTCGGTAGCCCCCGGACGTGGACGCCGGTCGCGGTGATTCTCGGCCTGCTCGGCCTGCTGCCGGGCATGCCGCATGTCGTCATCCTGATCGCCGCCGCCATCGCCGGCTTCACCGCCTGGAAGCTGCGCCAGATCGAGCGCCGCCCGGTCGTCGAGGCGCCCAAGCCGGTCGAAGAGGTCGCCGACCCGTCCAAGATCGGCTGGGACGAGGTGTCGGACGGCATGCAGGTCAATTTCGACATCGGCTACGGCCTGGTGCCGCTGGTCGACCCGCGCCGCGGCGCGCCGCTGATGGGCCGCATCACCGGCGTCCGCCGCCAGCTCTCCCGCGACCTCGGTTTCGTCGTGCCGCAATGCCGCGTGCGCGACGACATCAACCTCGCCCCCTATACCTACCGCATCCTCATCAACGGCGTCGTGCTGGGCGAGGATCAGGTGTCGCCGGACGAGATGCTCGCGCTCGACACCGGCCAGGCCTATGGCGATCTCCACGGCAAGAAGGCCAAGGACCCGACCTTCGGCCTCGACGCGACCTGGATCGCGGCGGGCGATGCCGATGCGGCGACCGGCGCTGGCTTCCTCGTCGTCGATGCCGGCACCGTCATGGCGACGCACCTCAACCACCTGCTCGGCGCCAACGCGACCGAACTGCTCGGCCCCGACGAGGTCCAGTCGCTGCTCGACGGCCTCAAGGAACGCGCCGCGCAGCTCGTCGCCAGCCTGACGCCCAACCCGCTGCCGCTCACCACCCTCACCCAGGTCCTGAAGGGCCTGCTCGCGGAGAACATTCCGTTGAAGGAATTCCGTCGTATCGCGCAGGCGATCTCGGTCGCCGCCACGCGCAGCGCCGATGCCGAGGAGATCATCGAACTGATCCGCCCCGAGCTTGGGCCCCTCATCATCCAGAAACTGTGCGGCGTGCGCGAACCGCTGCGCGTCATGACGCTGGAGGGCCAGCTCGAAGGCTTGCTCGGCCAGGCCGCGCGCGCCGACAGCTCGCGCCGTCACGTCATCGAGCCCGACCTCGGCCGCCGCATCGTCGACGCGCTGCAACAGGCGGCGCAGCCGCTGATCGCCGAGGCCAAGCCCTTCGCGCTCGTCGTCCAGCCCGCGATTCGGCTCGCGATCCGCAAGCTGGTCAAGACCGTACTGCCCGACACGCCCGTCCTCTCCTTCTTCGAAGTGCCGGAAGAAAAGGCGGTCGAAGTCGTCGCGGTCATCGGCGGCGGCCAGCAACAGGCGCTGGCAGCATGAGCGCCGAACCGATGAAGCTGGTGTTCACCGACGCCCAGCCGGCGCCGGCGGCGATGGTCCCGATCATCCCGGTCCAGGGCCCCCTCACCTATTCGCGGGCCACGCGCCCCGGCGGCGACAGCGAGGCGCTGATCCGGCAATATCTGCCGCTCGTCCGCCGCATCGCCTGGCACGTCCACGGCTCGATGAGCACGATCGTCGATGTCGAGGACCTCGTCCAGATCGGCCTCGTCGCGCTGGTCGAGGCGGTGGGTCAGGCCGCCGAGCAAGGTGGGCAGTTCAAGGCCTATCTCAAGACCCGCCTGCGCGGCGCGATGATCGACGAGCTGCGCCGGCAGGCGACCACCACGCGCGGCGCGATGCGGCGCCGGCGGCAATATCATGCCGCGATCAAGACGCTGACGGCAAGCGCCGGCCGCGCGCCCGACGAGGCCGCGCTCGCAACCGAACTCGGCGTAACGGTGGAGAAACTGCGCGCGGACTATGAAACCGCCGACGCCGTCCGCTTCGAATCGATGGACGAGGTCTATGCCGACGACCTCCCCTGGTTCGCCGACGACACCCCCGACGCGTTCGAACAACTGGCGGAAAGCGACCTGCGCGACACGCTGATCGCCGCGATCGGCGCGTTGCCGGAGCGCGAGGCGATGGTGATCCAGCTATACTATGTCGAGGAACTGAATCTCGAGGAGATCGGCCAGGTCCTTGGCGTCGGTTCGGCGCGGGTCTGCCAGATCAAATCCGCCGCGCACGCCAAGCTGAAGAAGGCGCTGGCGAAGAAGGTCTAAAATCCTCCCCGGCACGGGGAGGGGGACCGTTCGGCGCCAGCCGAATGGTGGAGGGGGGCTTCCACAAGCGATACCGCCTGCGGAAGCCCCCCTCCGTCACCGCTGCGCGGCGCCACCTCCCCGTGCCGGGGAGGAATGATTACGCCGCCACCGCCCGCGACCGCGCCGCAAAGCTCTTGCGCAGCTTCTGCAGCTTCGGCGGGATCACCGCCATGCAATACGGGTTCGAGCGCCCCGACGTCTCCCAATAGTCCTGATGGTAACCCTCCGCCGGATACCAGATGCTCATCGGCTCCACCGTCGTGACGATCGGTTTCGCCGCATCCGCCTGCGCCCGCTCGATCGCGGCGCGCATCTCCGCCTCCTGTGCCTCGTCCGCCGGGAACACCGCCGAACGATATTGCGTGCCGACGTCGTTGCCCTGCCGGTTCAACTGCGTCGGATCGTGCGTCGCGAAGAAGATATCGAGCAGGTCGCCCAATGCCAGCTGTTCGGGATCGAACCCGATGCGGATCGCCTCGGCATGCCCGGTATCGCCGCCGCACACCTGCTTGTAGGTCGGGTTCGGCACCGATCCGCCGATATAGCCGCTCTCGACGCTCTCCACCCCGATCACGTCCTTGAACACCGCCTCGGTGCACCAGAAGCAGCCGCCGGCCACCGTCACATAATCCGTCATCGATAGTCTCCTTTGCTCCCATGTAGGAACGCGCTAGGGCGCGCAAAAGACGAGGGAGTTCGCACATGGCATTGAACGGCAAGGTGATGGTGACCGGCGGCGCGGGCTATATCGGCAGCCACGCGGTGCTCGCGCTGTGCGATGCGGGCTATGACGTCGTCGTGATCGACAACCTCGTCACCGGCTTCGACTGGGCGGTCGACCCCCGCGCGACGCTGGTGCGCGCGAATATCGAGGACGACGCCACCGTCCGCGCGACGATCCGCGACCATCGGGTCGCTGCGATCATGCATTTCGCCGGATCGGTCGTGGTGCCCGAATCGGTCAGCGACCCGCTCAAATACTACCGCAACAACACCGCCGCGACCCGCGCCTTGCTGGAAAGCGCGGTGGTGGAGGGCGTGCCGCACTTCATCTTCTCCTCGACCGCGGCGACCTATGGCACGCCGGTCAAGGTGCCGGTGGTGGAAACCGACCCGACCGTGCCGATCAACCCCTATGGTATGTCGAAGCTGATGACCGAGGCGATGCTGCGCGACGTCGCCGCCGCCCACCCGATCAACTATTGCGCGCTGCGTTACTTCAACGTCGCCGGCGCCGATCCGCAGGGCCGATCCGGCCAGTCGACGATCGGCGCGACGCACCTCATCAAGATCGCGGTCGAGGCCGCAACCGGCAAACGCGACGCCGTCTCGGTGTTCGGCACCGACTTCGACACGCCCGACGGCACCGGCGTGCGCGATTACATCCACGTCAGCGACCTCGCCGCCGCGCACGTCTCGGCGCTCGAATTGCTGATCGCCGAGCCAGCGAAGAGCCACACGCTCAACGCCGGCTACAACCGCGGCTTCTCGGTCAACGAGGTGCTCGACGCGGTCGATCGCGTCACCAATTTGACGATCCAGCGCCGCTACGAAGGCCGTCGCGCCGGCGACCCCGCCGCCCTGGTCGCGGACAATAGCGCGATCCTCGCCGCGCTGCCGTGGCGCCCGCAGCGCGACGACCTCGACGGCATCGTCAAGGACGCGCTCGCCTGGGAACGCAAGCTCGCCGAGCGGGGATAACCTCCCACCACCCCCACCGTTCGTGCTGAGCCTGTCGAAGCACATTGAGTCTCAAGGCCTTTCGACAAACTCAGGGCGAACGGGAGGACGCCCCTACCGCTCGCCCCCGATCGCCGCCCGCGCCTGCGCGGTGGCGGTCCACCAGCCCAGCGCCCACAAGGTCCCGAAGCTCCACCCCGCCAGCACGTCGCTCGGCCAGTGGACGCCCAGATACACCCGGCTGCACCCGATCGCACCGACCAGCAGCACCGCGACCACCAGCAGATAGCGCCGCGCCGCGCGATCCTGCGTCACCTGCCCGGCGAGCGCGGCGAGCGTCAGATAGGTCACCGCGCTCGACGTCGCATGCCCGCTCGGGAAGCTGTAGCCGCTGACATCGACCAGATGCGGCACCAGCTCCGGCCGCGCGCGCAGCACCTGCCCCTTGATGAGGTCGACTGCCCAGCCCCCGGTCAGGCTCGCCGCCGCGACCGCCGCCGCGGTCAGCCACAGCCGCTGCACGATCAGGAATCCGGCCACCGCGACCACGACGATGGTCAGCACCACCCCGCCGCCCAGCGCGGTGACGTCCGCCGCCACCTTGGGCAGCCACGCCGGCCCGCTCCATTGCCGCAGGCCGAGGATGATCGCGCGATCGAATGCGAACGGATAATGGCTCGTCGCGAACGCCCCGACCAGCAGCACCGCGAGCCCCGCCGCGATCGACGCCAGACCGGCGAGCAACGGCGGCAGCCGCCGCACGCCGCGATGAGGGATTGGTCGTTCCGTCGCCATCATCCCCTCAACGCGCCACGCCGAAGCCGGTGCCGTTCGCCAATCTGTCGCAGATTCCGCCGATCCTGCCGGCATGCCACGCCGCACGCGCCACCGCCGCAGGTGTATTATTCACATGGCACACTTCTCGCATGGTCCCGGCCATGGCGCCGCCCCTCGATACCGGTGCCGACAGGGAGAAGCATCATGTCCAGGACCATCCACCTCGCCGCCGCTGCAGCCGCCATACTGACGACGGCCACCCCGGCACTCGCCCGTCACGCCGCCACCGACCGCCCGTATACGGCCAGCTACGACAGCACCCGCGACGCATATTGCATCCGCTTCTTCTCGGGCTCGCTCGCGGCCGATCCGCGTCCCGGCAATCCCGGCATCACCTGCCAGACCCGTGCCCGCTGGGCCCAGCACCGCGTCTACATCCAGCACCGCCGACCGACCGAACTGACGGCGCGCTGACCTGCAAGCGCGAGCGCACTCAATGCGCCATGGATCGCCGCCATTGCGCGATCACCTGGCTCAGCGACGTGCGCAGCGTGTCGTGAGAGACCGGCTTTGCGATGACCATCCCGCCCGCGACCAGGCGTCCGTCGCAATCGGCGGGATAGCCGGTCACATACACGATCGGGATCGCATCGTGATCCGCCACGATCCGCTCGACCGCCCTCAGCCCCGATCCGGACCGCAACCGCACGTCCGCGACGACCACCGCCGGTGCCTTGCGCCGCGCGGCGGTCTCGGCGGCGGCCTGCGTCTCGACGACCTCGACCGTCCGCGCCCCGGCCAGGATCGCCGCATCGGACACGAACTGGCCGAACAGATAGGAGTCTTCGATAATCAGGACATGCGGCATGCTCGCTCCGTGATGTCGCCGGGCGCGGAGCCTCGACTGCGAGCGACGCGAACACCTTTAACGCTAAGACTTCGTAAATCGGGCTTGTGCGCAGGGGGTGCCCGCAGGCGCCCGGGCCGGGCGCGTCGCGCCCGGATATCGATGGTGGGTCCGCCGGGGCTCGAACCCGGGACCTCTCGATTAAAAGTCGCTTGCTCTACCGACTGAGCTACGGACCCCCGCCATCGATGCCGCGCACCTAGGGGCGGGGGCGCGGCCGGTCAACCGCATGTGCCAATTGACGGATCGTTCGTCGGCCGACCGGATCGCGCCATCCGGGTGCGATGGCGGCGAGCGGGGTCAGCACGAACCCGCGCTCGCGCAGGCCGACGTGCGGCACGCGCAGCGTGCGCGCGCGCCACTCACCGCCCGACCACAACAGGATGTCGAGGTCGATCACCCGCGCGCCCCAGCGCCGCCCGCGCCGCCGCCCGAACGCCGCCTCGATCCGCTTCAGCCGCGCGAGCAGCACCGGCGGCGCCTCGTTGCTGGCGATCAGCACCGCGGCATTGGCGAAGCGCCGGATCGACGGCCCGAGCGGCGCCGAGGACATCACCGGCGAGGTCGCCACCACGCCGCCCAGTGCCGCCATCGCCGCGCGCACCTCGTCCGCCGGGCCGCCGTGCCGGCCGCGCCGGTTGGAGCCGATCCCGATCGCATAGATTGCCGTCGCCATCCGCGCGGCTTAGGCGAAGCCGATGACCTTCGCACCCGATATGCCGGATCTCGAACCGCTCGCCCCGATCGAGCCACCACGCGACTGCCCGCGCTGCCCCCGCCTCGTCGCCGCGCGCGAAGAACTGCGCCAGCAGAACCCGACCTGGTGGAACGCGCCCGTCCCTGCGTTCGGCGATCCTGCGGCGTGGCTGGGAATCGTCGGGCTCGCGCCGGGGCTGCACGGGGCGAATCGGACGGGGCGGCCGTTCACCGGCGACCATTCGGGCGCCTTGCTGTTCGCGACGCTCGGCAAGCTCGGCCTCGCCACCGGCACCTATGCCAACCGCGCCAACGACGATGTCATGCTGACCGGCGCGATGATCCTCAACGCGGTCAAATGCCTGCCGCCCGCCAACAAGCCGACGCCGGAAGAAATCCGCACCTGTCGCCCTTTCCTCGACAGCGAGATCGCCGCCCTGCCCAACCTGCGCGTCGTCGTCGCACTGGGGCAGATCGCGCACCAGTCCGCGGTCAAGGTGATGGGCGGCCGCCTGCCCAAGGCGAATTTCGCGCACGGCGCCGAACATCGCATGCCCGACGGCCGCATCCTCATCGATAGCTACCACCCGTCGCGCTACAACCAGAATACCGGCCGGATCGACGAGGCGATGTTCGAGGCCGTCTTCGCCCGCGCGCTGGAGCTGCGTCAGACGTCCTGAACGAGGCGCCCGTACAGCTCGGGCCGGCGATCGCGGAAGAAGCCGAAGGCAGCGCGATGGCGCTTGATCCGGTCGAGATCGAGCGTGGCGACGATCACGCCCTCCTCGTCGCGGCCGAGTTCGGCGAGGATATCGCCACGCTCGTCGGCGATGAAGCTGGTGCCGTAGAAATGCTGGCCGTGCTCGGTGCCGATGCGGTTGGCGGCGACGACGGGGACGACGTTGGACACCGCATGGCCAACCATCGCGCGCCGCCACAGCCGCGCGGTGTCGAGGCTGGTGTCGTGCGGCTCGCTGCCGATCGCGGTCGGGTAGAACAGCACTTCCGCGCCCATCAGCATCAGCGCGCGCGCGGTCTCGGGATACCATTGGTCCCAGCAGACGCCGACACCCAGCGTCCAGCCGGGCGCGGTGGGGGGCGCCGGCCACACCTTGAAACCGGTATTGCCGGGGCGGAAGTAGAACTTTTCTTCATACCCCGGGCCGTCGGGGATGTGGCTCTTGCGGTAGACGCCCTGCACCTCGCCGTCGGGGCCGATCATCGCGAGGCTGTTATAGTAATGCGGCCCGTCCACCTCGAAGAAGCTGGTCGGGATGGTGACCTTGAGCGCCTCGGCGAGCGCCTGCATCGCCAGCACCGCCTTGTGCTCGCGCACCGGCGCGGCGTTCGCGAACAGCCCCTCGTCCTCGACGCGGCAGAAATATTCGCCCTCGAACAGTTCGGGCGGCAGGATCACCTGCGCGCCCTGCCCCGCCGCCTCGCGCACCAGGCGCGAGACGTTGCCGATGTTTGCGTCGATATCGTCGGAGAAGGCGAGCTGCAGCGCGGCGACGGTGATCTGGGTCATGCGCGCCACATAGGGGTGCGGGGGTGAGTCGTCACCCCTTGCGTATCCCCCTCGTCACCCCGGAACAAGTCCGGGGTGACGAAGAAAATGGGGCGACGGTAGTCATCCCATTATCAACGTCACACCCCCGCCGGAATCTGCTGGCTGATACAGTGGAAGCTGCCGCCCCCCGTCAGGATATGATCCGCGCGCAACCCAACCACGTCACGATCCGGGAACAGCGCCTGCACCGCGCGCACGGCGGCGGCGTCGTTCTCCGCGCCGTACAGCGGTACGACGACCGCCGCATTGCCGATGTAGAAGTTCATGTAGCTCGCCGGCACGACCTCCTCGTCGCGCAGCACGCGGCCGGGCGAGGGGATCGTCACCACCTCCAGCCCCGCCGCACGCGCGTCGCGCAGCGCGTGCTGATAGACCTGCCAATTGGGGTCGTTCTCCGCCGCCTCCGGCACCGCCAGCCTCCCCTCGCCGACGAAACGGGCGAGATTGTCGACATGGCCGTCGGTATGGTCGTTGAGCAGCCCGTCGCCGAGCCACACCACCTTGGTCAGCCCCAGATCCTCGCGCAGCCGCGCCTCGATCCGCGCCTTGTCCATCGCCGGGTTTCGGTTGGGGTTGAGCAGGCATTGCTCGGTCGTCACCACCACGCCGGTGCCGTCACCGTCGATCGCGCCGCCTTCGAGCACCCAGTTGCAATAGCCGACGCGCTTGCCGCGCTGCTTGGCGAGCCGCAGCCCGATCGTGTCGTCGCCCGGCAGGTCGTACTTCCCGCCCCAGCCGTTGAATTCGAAATCGCACGCCGATCCGTCACCGAGCACGATCGGCCCGGTATCGCGCAGCCAGATGTCGCCGAACGGCTCGACCACCACCTCGGCGAACGGCGCCATGTCTCGCGCCGCCGCGCCCGCCTCGTCGTCGGCGGCGACCAGGATCACCGTCTCGCCGCGACCGTCGGCATGGACCGCGCGGGCGAAGGCGACGACCTCGTCGCGCGCCGGGTCGAGGTCCTCTTCCCACAGTTCGGCATGGCTCGGAAAACCGATCCACACCGCCTTGTGCGGCGCCCATTCGGCAGGTGGCGGTACGGTCACTTGGCGGCCCCCACGCTCGCGCGGCTCCTGTCGCGGATGCCGCGGAATTCGTCTCCGGGCATCCAGTTCGGCCAGTCGCGGCTTTCGGCGAGGTCGCGGCTCAGCATGTAATAGAGCTGGACGTCCTGCTGCACGCCGCTCCAGTCCCACTTGGGATCATATTCGTCGGAGGGCGCGTGATAGCGGTTTTCCTCGTAATCCTTCGCCGCCGCCTGCCCCGCGGCGAGCCCGCCCTTCACGAGGTTCTGGCCCGTCTCGAAATAGACCATCGGCACGCCATGCTTGGCGAGACTGAAATGGTCGGAGCGGTAGTAGAAGCCCTTTTCCGGTGTCGGCTCGGGGGTCGCGGTGCGGCCCTGCCGCTTGAGCGCGGCGTTCAGATAGCCGTCGAGCTGCGACTTGCCCGGCCCGATCACGATCACGTCCTTCGCCGGGCCGTACATGGCGAGCGCGTCCATGTTGGCGCCGCCGACGGTCTTGCTGAGCGGATAGACCGGGTTCTCGCCATAATAGGCCGAACCGAGCAGCCCCGATTCCTCGGCGGTCAGCGCGACGAACACCATCGATCGGCGTGGCCGTCCCGCCTTGGCGTTGGCCTCGGCGAGCGCGACCAGCGCCGCGGTGCCGTCGGCATTGTCGACCGCGCCGTTGCAGATATCGTCGCCGTTGACCGGCGTGCAGCGGCCGAGGTGATCCCAATGCGCCGACAGCAGCACGTATTCGTCCGGCGCCTCGCGTCCGGGCAGGATACCGACGACGTTGTGCGAGATCTGCTTCTTGATCGCGTTGTCGAAGCTGACCGACGCCTTCACGCCTAGCGGCACGGCCTTGAAGCCCTTCACCTTGGCGGCGGCGGCGAGGGCGTCGAAGTCCTTGCCCGCGCTGGCGAACAGCGCGCGCGCGTGCGCGAGCTGGATCCAGCCGTGCGCGGCGGTGTCGTCCATATGGCCGTTCGCCGCATCGGCGACATGCGCCGCGCCGGTGTTGCTCGACTGGACGACATTCCAGCCATAGGCCGCAGGCTCGGTCTGGTGGACGATCAGGACCGCCGCCGCACCCTGCCGCGCCGCTTCCTCGTATTTGTACGTCCAGCGGCCGTAATAGGTCATCGCGCGGCCGTTGAACGGCCCGGTCAGCCCGGGCGTCTGCCAGTCGGGATCGTTGATGAGGACGACGACCGTCTTGCCCTTGACGTCGAGCCCGGCATAATCGTTCCAGCCCTTCTCGGGCGCGACGATGCCGTAACCGGCGAAGACGACCTCGCTGTCCTTCACGTCGATATGCGGCGTGACGCGATACGTCCCGATCACCATGTCCTTGCCGTAGGCGAGGGACAGCGGCGCCTTGCCGCCGGTGATGGTCAGCGGCGTGACGTTCTGCGCGGTGATCTCGACCAGCGGCACGTCCTGCAGCCATTGGCCCTTGTTGCCGGGCTTGAGCCCCGCCTTGGCGAACTGCGCCTGCAGATAGGCGAGCGTCTTCTCCTCGCCCGCACTCCCCGGCGCGCGGCCCTCGAACGCGTCGGAGGACAATGTTTTGGTGACGGCCTTCAGCGTGTCGACGGAAATCGGCGGCGCGGATTGCGCGAGCGCCACGCCCGGCGTGGCGAGCAGGGCGGCAAGAACGAGACGGCGCATCGGTGACTCCGCATAAATGGCAGCGTGGCCGGCCTTTTGCCGCTGGCGCGCACCGTTGTCCACGGTTCGAACAAGGGGGTGCGCACGCAGAGGCGCAAAGGACGCAGAGGGGTCACGCCTCTGGCGCCGGAGGCGCCTTTACAATGGAGCTGGACGCCGCCCGGCCTGACCCGAGCGCATCATCCTCTGCGCTCTCGGCGCCTCTGCGCGCAAAAATGAATCACGCGAAGACGCGAAGACGCGAAGAGAAAAGAAGGGGCCCTCGCCGGCGGTGGACCGATGCACACGCCGCAAGCGCGACACCTTTGCGTCTTCGCGTCTTCGCGCGAATCAAAAAGGGCGGCCCGCAAGGACCGCCCCTTCCAAATCCGAAACCGGAAAAGCCGAAATCAGCGCGAGTAGAACTCGACGACCAGGTTCGGTTCCATCTTCACCGGATAGGGCACTTCGTCGAGCGTCGGAACGCGGACGAAGGTCACCTTGGCGTTGCCGTCCGGTGCGACGTAATCGGGGATCTCGCGCTCGGCGAGGTTCTGCGCCTCGAGCACCAGCGCCATTTCCTTGGCCTTGGTGCCCAGCGTGATCTCGTCGCCGACGAAGCAGCGGCGCGACGCGATGTTGCACTTCACGCCGTTGACGCGGATGTGGCCGTGGCTGACGATCTGGCGCGCGGCGAAGATCGTCGGCGCGAACTTGGCGCGATAGACGATCATGTCGAGACGCTGCTCGAGCAGGCCGATCAAATTCTGGCTGGTATCGCCCTTCATACGGGCGGCCTCGGTGTAGCAGGACTTGAACTGCTTTTCCGTGACGTCGCCGTAATAGCCCTTGAGCTTCTGCTTGGCGCGCAGCTGGATGCCGAAGTCCGACACCTTGCCCTTGCGGCGCTGGCCGTGCTGGCCGGGGCCATATTCGCGCTTGTTGACCGGCGACTTGGGCCGGCCCCAGATGTTCTCGCCGAGACGACGGTCGAGCTTGTGCTTGGCGCTATGGCGCTTCGACATGATATTTCCTTGGCAACTGTAACGACGTGATCCCGCCGTCGCGGTAGACCGCTCGGGCGAGGTTGATCCCGGTATCGCTCTGCTGATCCCTTGCGAGGAGGCAGGCCGTCCGCTTCACCGGGGTGCGGGGGCTGTTGCGAAGGCGCGCGCCTAGCCGCCGGCGCCCGGCGTGTCAATCATCGGTTGGGGATCGCGCCGTTGCGCGCGCTGTTCGCCCGCCGGGCATTTTCGGCCGCGTCGCTGTTCGCCGCGTCGATCGCCGCCCACTCCGCCTTCGTATGGCATATCCGCGTCGGCATGATCGATCCCAGCGGCACCTCGCGCCGGCAGATCCGCTTGTCGGCGGGCGGCGGCGGCGGCGGCGCCTCGGTAGCCTGCGCGGCGGGAAGCATCATTACGGCAAGAGCGAATGCGATCATGGCACATCATCCTGATTGAGACAGCATGGGTGCCGGATTTTCGCCGACAAGGAAAGGGGGACAATCTCGACATCGACCGCCGCCCCGCTAAGACGGCGCGATGACGATCCTTTCCGGCCCCGACTGCACCACCATGACCGAGGTCCGCGCCGGCGTCGACGCGCTCGACCGCGAGCTGGTCGCGCTGCTCGCGCGCCGCTTCGCCTATATGGACGCGGCCGCGCGCATCAAGCCGGAACGCGGTCACGTCCGCGACGAGGCGCGCAAGGCGCAGGTCATCGCCAATGCGCGCGCCGAGGCCGAGGCGCTCGGCCTGCCCGGCGCGGTCATCGCCGATCTGTGGGACCATCTCGTCGAGGCGTCGATCGCCTACGAACTGGCGTCGTTCGACCGGCGCTGAGCCTCGACGCGGCGCTCCTTGGCGCCGTCCAGCGCCGATAGGACGCCGCGCACCGTGCGCACCTCCTGCGACGACCAGCCCGGCTTGGTCAGCAGCGTGCGCAGCGTCCGTCGCGTCGTGACGACGCGTTCGGGGGGGAAGAAGAAATTGGCGCGTTCGAGCATCGCGTCGAGTTGCAGGATCATCCCTTCCAGCTCCTCGTGCGGCGCGGGCGGTTCGATCGGGTTGATCGACGGCTGCGCCAGCGCCTCGCCCTTCGACCATTCGTAGGCGACCAGGATCACCGCCTGCGCGAGGTTGAGGCTGCCGAATTCCGGGTTGATCGGCACGGTGATGATCGTCCGCGCCAGCGCGACGTCGTCGGTTTCCAGCCCCGACCTTTCCGGCCCGAACAGGATTGCCGATCGCTCGCCCGCGGCGTGAATGTCGCGCGCCGCGACCTCGGGGGTGACCACCGGCTTGGTGACGCCGCGCTTGCGCACCGTCGTCGCATAGACATGCGCGCAATCCGCCACCGCCTCGGCGACGCTGTCGAAGACCTGCGCCTTGGCCAGCACCACATCCGCACCGCTCGCCGCCGGCCCCGCCTGCGGATTGGGCCAGCCGTCGCGCGGCGCGACCAGCCGCATGTCGGTCAGCCCGAAATTGAGCATGGCGCGCGCCGCCTTGCCGATATTCTCGCCCAGTTGCGGGCGCACGAGGACGATGACGGGCTTCATTCGACACGCCCCGCCTGTTCGACCGTGCCGGCGAATTCCTCGAAATCGCGCGCCTCGCTGAAATCGCGATAGACGCTGGCGAAGCGGATATAGGCAACCGAATCGAGGCCCTTGAGGCCATCCATCACCATCTCGCCGATCCGCTTCGACGACACTTCGCTCTCGCCCTGCGTCTCGAGCTGGCGCTGGATGCCGCTGACCAGTTTCTCGATCCGTACCGGTTCGATCGGCCGCTTGCGCGTCGCGATCGATACCGAGCGGAGCAGCTTCTCGCGGTCGAACGGTTCGCGCCGAACCGAGTCGGGGCCGGCGCTCTTCAGCACCCACAGGTCGCGCAGCTGGATGCGCTCGAACGTGGTGAAACGCGCCGCGCAGCCTTCGCACTGGCGCCGGCGCCGGATCGCCGCCCCATCTTCCGTGGGGCGGCTATCCTTCACCTGGCTGTCTTCATGGCCGCAGAACGGGCAGCGCATTCAGGCGATCAGCCCTTGCGCTTCGAATAGGCGAGCGCGGCACCGGCGATCGCACCCAGGACCGGGCCGACGACGGGCAGGGGAATGGCGATCACCGCGCCGATCGCGCTGTATTTCGCCATCTTGCGGCCGAGACCGGGCGTCGCCTTGATCTCGTTCTGAACCTCATCGATCTTCGACATGCATTTATCCTTCGTAGATGGGGAAGCGTGCGCACAGCGTGCGTACGCGCTGCCGAACGTTCGCCTCGACCTCCGGGTCCCCGTGTTCGCCCTTTGTCGCCAATCCGTCGAGCACATCGGCGACCATATGGCCGATCTCGCGGAACTCGGCGGGGCCGAAGCCGCGCGTCGTGCCGGCAGGCGAGCCGACGCGAATGCCGCTGGTCTTGACCGGCGGCAGCGGATCGTTGGGGATGCCGTTCTTGTTGCAGGTGATGGCCGCGCGCTCCAGCGCCTCGTCGGCGTCCTTGCCGGTGATGCCCAGCGGGGTGAGGTCGATCAGCGCGAGATGCGTGTCGGTGCCACCCGAGACGACGTCGCTCCCACGCTCCTTCAGCGTCGCGGCGAGCACCTTGGCGTTCTCGACCACCGCGGCGATATAGCTCTTGTAGCCCGGCTGCAGCGCCTCGCCGAACGCGACCGCCTTGGCGGCGATGACGTGCATCAGCGGCCCGCCCTGCAGCCCCGGGAACACCGCCGAGTTGATCTTCTTCGCCAGCGCCTCGTCGTTCGTCATAATCATGCCGCCGCGGGGCCCGCGCAGCGTCTTGTGCGTCGTCGTGGTGACGACATGCGCATGGCCGAACGGCGTCGGGTGCAGCCCGGCGGCGACGATGCCGGCGAAATGCGCCATGTCGACCATGAAATAGGCGCCGACCTTGTCCGCGATCGCACGGAAACGCGCGAAGTCGATGACGCGCGGATAGGCCGAACCGCCGGCGATGATGAGCTTCGGCTGGTGCTCGACCGCGAGGCGTTCGACCTGATCATAGTCGATCAGATGCGTGACCGGATCGACGCCGTACTGCACCGCATTGAACCACTTGCCCGACATGGCGGCGCGCGCGCCGTGGGTCAGGTGGCCGCCGGCGTCGAGGCTCATGCCGAGGATCGTCTCACCCGGCTTGACCAGTGCCAGCATCACCGCGCCGTTCGCCTGCGCGCCCGAATGCGGCTGGACGTTGACGAAGCCGCAACCGAAGATCTGCCTGGCGCGCTCGATCGCGAGGGTCTCGACCTCGTCCGACGGCGCGCAGCCCTGGTAATAGCGCTTGCCCGGATAGCCTTCGGCATATTTGTTGGTGAAGACCGAACCCTGCGCCTCCAGCACCGCCTTCGACACGATATTCTCGCTCGCGATCAGCTCGATCTGCGTCTGCTCGCGCTCCAGTTCGTGGGCGATGCCGGCGAACACCGCGGGATCGGCGTCGGCGAGGTCCTGCGAAAAGAAGCCGGTGTGGCGGATATCGGTGAAGTCGTTGGGCTGGGTGCTCATGGGATCAGTCCTTATCCGACAGTTTGTCGACGCGCTGCTGGTGACGGCCACCCTCGAACGGGGCGGCGAGGAAGGCTTCGAGGCAGGCCTTGGCGAGGTCGGGGCCAATCAGCCGCGCGCCCATCGCGACGACGTTGGCGTCGTTGTGGTTGCGCGCCAGCGTCGCCGACAGCGGTTCGGACACCAGCGCGCAGCGGCAGGCGGGATTGCGGTTGACCGCGATCGAAATACCGATCCCCGACCCGCACAGCGCGACGCCGACATCCGCCTCGCCCGCCGCGATCGCCCGCGCGAGCTTGTAGCCGTAATCAGGATAATCGACCCGCGCGTCGGTCTCCGGCCCCAGATCAATCGCCTCGTGACCCAGATCGCCCGCGTGCGCGACCAGCGAGGCCTTCAGCGTGACGGCGGCGTGATCGGAGGCGAAGGCGATGCGCAAGCGTGGCGTCCCGTGGCGATAGTGTACCGTTCGCTGCGCGCCTTAGCCGGGGATCGGGCGGATTGCCACACCCGTTGCGGAACGCATGCACGGGTTCGCGCGCTTGGGCCACTACGCCATCCGGGATACGATCATGCCGCAGTCCGCCCTGCCCTACGCCGACCGACGTGCCTGACTCCGCCCGCGGCAGCGTCGGCGAATCGCCATTGATCCTGGGGTACGCCGGACTGTTCCCGCAGATCGCCGCGGTCGCCACCTGCGTCTTCGCGCCAGAAAGCGACATGGGGCCGATGTTCGCCTTCGGCTATGCGACGCTGATCCTGAGCTTCCTGGGCGGCATCTGGTGGGGATTCGCGATGCGCACCGCGAACCAGGGCCAGATCGCGAGCATCGCGGTGCTGCCCTCGCTGTTCGGCGCCGGGCTGATCCTGCTGTCGATCGCGCACGTGCTGCCGCTCGGCTGGGCGCTGGCGCTGATGGGGTCGGCGGTGATGCTGACGCTGCTGATCGACCGCCGGCTGGTGGAGGAGCATATCGCGCCCGCCGGCTGGATGTCGCTGCGCGCGCCGCTGTCGATCGGGCTGGGCGTGCTGACGATCGGGTGCGGGATCGTCACCGGCATCGCGACGAGCTGATCGCCAACCAACCACCCGTTCGCCCCGAGCCTGTCGAAGGGCAGATGAGACCAATGTGCTTCGACAGGCTCGGCACGAACGGCATCGGTAATGAACCGTCAGGCCGCCTTGCGCAGCTCCAGCCGGCCCCAGATCTCGATCAGCGCGTCCGTCAGTTCCCGCATCATCGCCGGCGTATGGCTCGGGCCGGGCGTGAAGCGCAGCCGCTCGGTGCCGCGCGGCACGGTGGGGTAATTGATCGGCTGGACGTAGACGCCGTATTCGGCGAGCAGGATATCGCTGATCCGCTTCGCCTTCACCGGATCGCCGACCAGCACCGGCACGATATGCGTGCTTCCCAGCATCACCGGTAGCCCGGCCTCGTCGAACATCGTCTTGAGCAGCGTCGCGGCGACCTGCTGCCCCTCGCGCTCGGCGCTCGATTGCTTGAGGTGACGCACGCTCGCCAGCACGCCCGCGACGAGCACCGGCGACAGGCTGGTCGTGAAGATGAAGCCCGGCGCGTAGCTGCGGATGACGTCGATGATCGTCTGGTCGGCGGCGATATAGCCGCCCATCACGCCGAACGCCTTGCCGAGCGTGCCTTCGATGATCGTCAGCCGGTCTGCGACGCCTTCCTGTTCCGAAATGCCGCCGCCGCGCGCGCCGTACATACCGACCGCATGCACCTCGTCGAGATAGGTCAGCGCGTTATATTTGTCGGCAAGGTCGCAGATCGCAGCGATCGGCGCGACGTCGGCCTCCATCGAATAGACGCTCTCGAACGCGATCAGCTTCGGGACCGACGGATCCTCGGCGGCGAGCAGTTCCTCGAGATGCGCGAGGTCGTTGTGCCGGAAGATGCGCTTTTCGCAGCCCGCGTTGCGGATCCCTGCGATCATCGACGCGTGGTTCAATTCGTCCGAGAAGATCACGCAGCCGGGCAGAATCTTGGCGAGCGTCGACAGCGTCGCCTCGTTCGAGACATAGCCGCTGGTGAACAGCAGCGCGCCTTCCTTGCCGTGCAGGTCGGCGAGCTCATGCTCCAGATCGACGTGGTAATGCGTGTTGCCGCCGATGTTGCGCGTGCCGCCCGATCCGGCGCCGACGTCGTGCAGCGCCTCTTCCATCGCCGCGATCACCTTGGGATGCTGGCCCATCGCGAGATAGTCGTTCGAACACCACACCGTGATCGGCTTGGGCCCGTTATGCCCGGCGAAGCAGCGCGCGTTGGGAAAGGCGCCCTTGTTGCGCAGGATGTCGATGAAGACCCGGTAGCGGCCCTCGGCATGGAGGCGATCGATCGCCTGTGTGAAGACGCGCGAATAATCCACGCGCACGGCCGTGCCATCCCTGTCCATGGAAACGCCATGTAACCGCGCCGACGCGCGCTTGCCAGTGGATAAAAGGATGAAGCGCGATCGAACGGGTGGACATTTTGTCCCAGGCGCATGCCCCCGTCACCCCGGACTTGTTCCGGGGTCCACTCCGCGGCGAGGCGAATCGATGGAGGCTCGAGGGACACGCCCAGCCGCCCGGTGGACCCCGGAACAAGTCCGGGGTGACGGAGACCCTAAAGGCCCTCGATCTTCGCAATCCCGTACCGCGCCAGAGCCGGCGCCAGCGCGCGCTCGGCGTCGCCCAGCCGCGTGAACACCGCCCCATGCTCGGGCGCCTCCGGCCACCCCTGCCCCTGCGTCAGGAACGCGATCCGCCGTGCGATCCCCGGGCCGCCGTCGACGAAGCGCACCCCCGCCGGCGCCGCCGCCGCCAGCTCCGCCGCGACCAGCGGGAAATGCGTGCAGGCATTGACGATCACGTCGATGCGCTCGCCGCCGGGCTGGTCGAACAACCCGCCGAGCACTGCGCGATACCGCGAGGGGTCGGTTTCGCCGCCCGCCAGCTTTGCCTCCGCCAGCCGCACCAGTTCCGCCGAACCGTGGCGCAGCACGGTACAGTCGCTGGCGAATCGCGCGGCGAGATCGTCGACATAGGCCTGGCGCACCGTCGCATCGGTACCGAGCACGCCGATCGTCCGCGTAACGCTCATCGCCGCGGCGGGCCGAATCGCGGGTACGGTGCCGACCACCGGCACATCGAGCGCGGCGCGCACCACCGGCAGCGCGATCGTCGAGGCGGTGTTGCACGCGATCACCACCAGCCGCGGCCGATAGCGTTCGACCAGCCGTCCGAGCAGCGCCGGCACCCGCGCCGCGATCTCGCCTTCGCTCTTCGTGCCATAGGGAAAGCCCGCCGAATCGGCGGCGTAGACGATTCCCGCGCGGGGCAGCAGCGCGTGCGTCGGCGCGACCACCGACAGCCCGCCGACGCCGGAATCGAAGAAGAGGATCGGGCCGCTGTCCATGCGCCCGTCCATAAACGGCGCAACCGCGTGCGCAAACCGACGGTGTCGGCAATCTTGATCCAGGCATTGGCGAAGCCGCATCGAACCCGCTATGCTGATCGCAGCAGAAGGGGACGTCTTGCACACCGAAATTCTCTGGATCGCACCGACGGCGGCGCTGGTGCTCGGCTATCTGCTGGGCTCCATCCCGTTCGGCGTGATCCTGACCCGGCTCGGCGGGGCGGGCGACCTGCGCAGCATCGGGTCGGGCAATATCGGTGCGACCAACGTGCTGCGCACCGGGCGCAAGGGGCTGGCGGCGGCGACGCTGCTGCTCGACCTCGCCAAGGGCGCCGCCGCGGTGTGGCTGGCGGCCCGGCTGTTCCCGGGCGACGAGATGGTCGCCGCGGCGGCGGCGTTCGTCGGCCATTGCTACCCCGTCTGGCTGCGCTTTCGCGGCGGCAAGGGCGTCGCGACGCTGATGGGCATCGTGCTCGCGCTGCACTGGCCGATGGGATTGGTCTATGCGGCGGTGTGGCTGGGATTGCTGGCGAGCGTGCGCATCTCGTCGGTCGCCGGCATGGCGGCAGCGGTGAGCGCGCCGGTCAGCGGCGCGCTGTTCGGCCGGTTCGACCTCGTCATGCTGCTGCTCGCGCTCGCCGGAATCGTGCTGTGGAAACATGCCGAGAATATCGAGCGGCTCGCCAGCGGCACCGAACCGCGCGTCGGGCGCAAGAAGGACGCGGCGGACGCGCCGACGGATGGCTGAGCGCGACGTCGCGCGCCTCCGCCTCATCCGCACCGCCGGCATCGGCCCGGTCACCTATCGCCAGTTGATCGCGCGCTTCGGCACCGCGGCGGACGCGCTCGCGATGCTGCCGACGCTGGCGCGGCGCGGCGGCGGCGCGCCACCGCGGGTGGCGGACGCGGCGATGGTCGAGCGTGAGATGGCGGCGACCGCGCGGCTCGGCGCGCGCTATCTGTTCCTCGACGATGCCGATTATCCGCCGCTGCTGGCCGAGATCGACACCGCGCCACCGGCACTGATCGTCCGCGGCGACCTGCGGCTGGCGGGGGCGATGTGCGTCGCCATCGTCGGCGCGCGCAACGCCTCGGCGGCGGCGTGCCGCTTCGCGCGGACGCTGGCGCATGAGCTGGCCGCAGAGGGCGCGACGGTCGTCTCCGGCCTCGCCCGTGGCATCGACACCGCGGCGCATGTCGGCGCGCTGCCGCGGACGATCGGCGTGATCGCCAGCGGCATCGACGTCGTCTTCCCGCCCGAAAACGCCGGCCTGCAGGAACAGGTGGCGTGCGACGGCCTGCTCGTCGCCGAACAGCCGCCCGGCACGCAGCCGCTCGCGCGCCATTTCCCTTCGCGCAACCGGATCATCGCCGGCCTCGCGCTCGGCACGGTGGTGGTCGAGGCGGCGCCGCGCTCGGGCTCGCTCATCACCGCGCGGCTGGCGAACGAGGCGGGGCGCGAGGTGATGGCGGTGCCCGGCAGCCCGCTCGACCCACGCGCGCAAGGCTGCAATCTGCTGATCCGCGACGGCGCGACGCTGATCCAGACCGCCGCCGACGTGCTGGAGCAACTCCGCCCGATCGACCCGCGCAGCGTCCGCGCGCCCGCCTCGTCCTACGGCGCGCCACCGCCGGCCGATGCGAGCGAGCGCGAACGCAGCCGCATCACCGGCCTGCTCGGCCCGGTGCCGGTATCGGTCGACGAACTGATCCGCCAGAGCGGCATCGTGCCCGCGATCCTCCAGACCGTGCTGCTCGAGCTGGAACTCGCCGGCCGGCTCGAACGACACGCCGGCGGACGGGTCAGTCTGTCGCTGTGATCCGCGGCTTCGCCGCATAACGTCCGATCAGCACCGTGATGATCGGGCTGCCCACCGTCAGCACCGCCAGCGCCGCGACCCATGTCACCATCCCGCCGGCGAATGCGCATACACCGATCGCGATCGAGATCCAGCTGCGCTGCAGGAACGGGCGCATGTCCGCCGCCGTCAGTCCCGCATCGAGCAGCTCGGGCGCGACGACGATGCTGCGGATCAGCTGCCGGTTGAGCAGCCCCAGCACGATCAGCCATCCGGTGTAGAAGCCGATGCCGACGCGCAGCTGGACATATTCGCTGATGACCGCGGTCGGGAACGGCATGAACGCGACCGCCAGCAACAACAGCAGGTTGACGCTCGTCAGCCGCTTGTTGCTCGCCCGTAGCAGCCCCATCACCTCGTGGTGAACCAGCCAGAAGCGCCCCAGGACGAGGAAGCTGACGAGGAACCCGATATAATTGGGAATCAGGTTCGCCAGCGCCTGCCCCAGCTCCGGCCCGGTGACGTGATGCATCGGCGGCAGCTTCACCTCGACCACCAGCAGCGTCATCGCGATCGCGAACACCGCGTCGGAAAAGAAGGTCAGCCGTTCCAGCTGCGCGCGCTCGTGCCGCGCCCGATGTCCGGCGTCGATCATGACTTGCGCATGGCCTTCGTCGATCCCCACATCCGTATCAGCCCCCGTTGACAGCCGCCCCATCGGCTTTCCACCCTCGCGCGTACACGTAAGGACGCTATTCCACCATCATGCAGCTCGTCATCGTCGAATCGCCCGCCAAGGCGAAAACCATCGAAAAGTATCTGGGATCGGACTTCCGCGTCCTCGCCTCCTACGGTCACGTCCGCGATCTGCCGGCGCGCGACGGATCGGTGAATCCCGACGAGGGGTTCGCGATGGAGTGGGAGAATTACGCGGACAAGTCGAAGCAACTGAAGGCGATCGCCGATTTGTCGAAGACCGCCGACCGCCTGATTCTCGCCACCGATCCCGATCGCGAGGGCGAGGCGATCAGTTGGCACGTGCAGGAGGTGCTGCGCAATCGCAAGGCGCTGCCCAAGGACGTCCAGCGCGTCACCTTCAACGCGATCACCAAGCCCGCGATCCTCGCCGCGATGAAGGCGCCGCGCGAGCTCGATACCGACCTGATCGACGCCTATCGCGCCCGCCGCGCGCTCGACTATCTCGTCGGCTTCACACTGTCGCCGGTGCTGTGGCGCAAGCTGCCCGGCGCCAAGTCGGCGGGCCGCGTCCAGTCGGTCGCGCTGCGGCTGATCGTCGGCCGCGAGCGCGAGATCGAAGCCTTCAAGGCCCAGGAGTATTGGTCGGTCACCGCGCAGATGGAGCAGGACGGCACGCCCTTCGTCGCGCGCCTCGTCCAGTGGGACGGCAGGAAGCTCGACCGTCTGTCGATCGGCAATGAGGGCGACGCGCTCAAGGCCAAGGCCGCGGTCGAGGAAGGCCGCTTCTCCGTCCAGACCGTCGAAACCAAGCCGGCGACGCGCAACCCGCCGCCCCCCTTCACCACCTCGACGCTGCAGCAGGAGGCGGCGCGCAAGCTCGGTTTCTCCGCCGACCATACGATGCGGATCGCGCAGGGGCTCTACGAGGACGGCGCGATCACCTATATGCGTACCGACGGCGTGCAGATGGACGGCAGCGCGATCTCCGCCGCGCGCCTCGCCATCGCCAACCGCTATGACGCGAGCTACGTCCCCGATTCGCCGCGCCAGTATCAGACCAAGGCGAAGAACGCACAGGAAGCGCACGAGGCGATCCGCCCGACCGACTTCACAAAGGATCGCGCCGGGTCGGGCGACCACGGCCGCCTGTACGAGCTGATCTGGAAGCGCGCGCTCGCCAGCCAGATGGCATCTGCCCGCATGGAGCGCACCACCGTCGAGATGGCGGACGGCACCGGGCGCCACGTGCTGCGTGCGACGGGGCAGGTCGTGCTCTTCCCCGGCTTCCTCGCGCTCTACGAAGAGGGATCGGACGACACGCAGGACGAGGAAGCGCGCCGCCTGCCCCGCCTGCGCGAGGGCGACGCGCCGGCCAAGAAGAGCGTCGACGCCGAGCAGCATTTCACCCAGCCGCCGCCGCGCTTTTCCGAAGCCAGCCTCGTCAAGCGGATGGAAGAACTCGGCATCGGCCGCCCGTCGACCTATGCCTCGATCATCAAGACGCTGAAGGACCGCGCCTACGTGCGCGTCGAGAAGAACCGCTTCTTCGCCGAGGAATCGGGCCGTCTCGTCACCGCCTTCCTCGAACGCTTCTTCGAAAAGTACGTCGGTTTCGACTATACCGCCGAGCTGGAGGAGGAGCTCGACGACGTCTCGGGCGGCCGCGCGCAATGGCAGGCGGTGCTCGAAGCCTTCTGGCGCGACTTCAAGCCGCGCACCAGCGAGGTGATGGAGCAGCAGCCTAGCGCCATCACCGCCGAACTCGACCAGTTCCTCGCGCCCTATCTCTTCCCCGACAAGGCGGACGGCTCCGACCCGCGGCTCTGCCCCAAGTGCGAACAGGGCAAGCTGGCGCTGCGCGGCGGCAAGTTCGGCGCGTTCATCGCCTGCTCCAATTACCCGGAATGCAAATATACCCGCCGCTTCGCGCAGCCCGGCGGCGAGGAGGGCGACAGCGGTCCCGAGGGACTCGGCAAGGACCCGGCGACGGGGCTCGAGGTCGAGCGCAAATCGGGGCGGTTCGGCCCCTATATCCAGCTCGGCGAGGGCAAGGAGGCCAGGCGCGCCTCGATCCCCAAGGACCTGCCCGGCGAGCTCGACCTCGAATGGGCGTTGAAGCTCTTGAGCCTGCCGCGCACGATCGGCAATCACCCGGAGACGGGCGAACCGATCACCGCGTCGATCGGCCGCTACGGGCCGTACCTGGCGCACAGCGGCAAGTATGCGCGGCTGCAATCGACCGCCGACGTGTTCGAGACGGGGATGAACGCCGCGGTGGTCAAGCTCGCCGAGGCGGCAGCTGGCGGCGGTCGTCCGGCACGCGGCGCGGCGCGAGCGCCGCTCAAGGAACTGGGCAAGCATCCGCGCACCGAGCTCGAGATCAGGCTGATGGAGGGGCGCTATGGCGCCTACGTCACCGATGGCGAGACGAATGCGACGCTGCCCAAGTCGATTCAACCCGACGCGCTGACGCTGGAAGAGGCGGCACAGCTGATCGACGATCGCGCTGCGGCGGCACCGGCGAAGGGCAAGAAGAAGGCGCCGGCCAGGAAGGCTGCGGCGAAGAAGCCGGCGACGAAGGCCGCGGCCAAGCCGGCGGCGAAAAAGGCACCGGCGAAGAAGAAGGTGGCGGAATAGCGCCCGCCTGACCCATCGTCATCCCGGCGAACGCCGGGACCCATCGATACGGTACGCCCGTTCGGGTCACATCGGCAGCGGCCGTGCTTCCATGGGTCCCGGCGTTCGCCGGGATGACGGAAGAGGCATTGGCCGGATCGGGCTATTACGCCGCGCGACGCTGCGTCATGCCGAGCCAGGCGCGCGCGGCGCGCTGCGCTTCGGCGATCTCGCGCGCGGTCATGTCTTCGGCGACCTCGGCACGCGCATCGACGGCATCGCTGAAGCCCGCCACGGCGGCGAGGTTGAACCATTTGTGCGCTTCGATCAGATCGATCCCCGCCCCCGCGGTCCCGGTCTGGTAGCAGACGCCGAGGTCGAACAACGCCTCTGGCCGGCCGCGCATCGCGTCGGCGATCCGGCTTTCTAGGAGGAATTGTGCGCTCTTGATACTGTTGCCCATCGGAAGCCCCCATTTATCATTGGGCCACCTTGCGGCGATTCGCGTCAAGAAATGGTTAACACCGAAAAAACCATGACCGTCAGGGATTTGGCTCGACGGGAACGTTGTCGATCAGCCGCGTAGCGCCCATCCGCGCCGCCGCGAGCAGCCGCCGCGGGCGATCCGCCGCGGGCGATTCGGACAGCGTCTCGGCATCGACCAGCGCGACGTAATCGACCACGAACCCCGCCGCGACCAGCGCCCCCCGCGCCTCCGCCAACGCCGCCTCCGGATCGTCGCCGCGCGCAATGGCCCGCGCCGCCACCCCCAGCGCGCGCGGCAACGCCACCGCCTTCGCCCGCTGTTCCTCGTCGAGGTAGATGTTGCGCGACGACAGCGCGAGGCCGTCGTCGTCGCGCTGCGTCGGCACGCCGACGATCTCGATCGCCATGTCGAGGTCGGCGACGAAGCGGCGGATCACCGCCAATTGCTGGAAATCCTTCTCGCCGAAATAGGCGACGTCGGCGCCGGTCTGGTTGAACAATTTGGTGACGACGGTGGCGACGCCGTCGAAATGCCCCGGCCGTGCCGCGCCGTCGAGGCCGTCGCTGACTCCCGACACGCTGATGTTGGTGGCGAAGCCATCGGGGTACATCACCTCGACCGACGGCAGCCAGAGGAGGTCGCAGCCCCCCTCGGCCAGCAATCGCGCATCGGCCGCCTCGCGCCGCGGATAGCGGGCGAGGTCCTCGTTCGGCCCGAACTGCTTCGGGTTGACGAAGATCGAGGCGATGACCTTCGTTCCCGGCCGCCGCGCCGCCTCGACCAGCGCCATGTGACCGGCGTGCAGCGCGCCCATCGTCGGCACCAGCGCGATGGCTGCGCCCTCCGCCCGGAACGCGGCCACGGCGTCGCGCAACCCCTGCAAGTCCCGAACTGTCTGCACCGATACCCCCTCGAACATTGAGCGCGCGGCTTCTATGGAGAAGGTCGTACCGGAGCAATCCAAGACCAACCGATAAGGAACGAACCGTGCCCACAGGGCCACACGTCGCCTCCCCACACGTTATCGTCTTCGCCAACGAAAAGGGCGGCACCGGCAAGTCGACGACCGCGGTGCACGTCGCGATCGCGCTCGCCGCCAAGGGCCACAGGGTCGCCTGTTTCGACCTCGATCACCGCCAGCGTACCGTCGGCCGCTATCTCGACAACCGCGCCGCGACCATCAAACGCACCGGCAGCGCGCTGCCGATGCCGGTCCACGACACGCACGACGGCACGACCGAAAGCGTGTTCGAGGAAAAGTGGCAGCGGCTGTCCGACGGCGCCGACTTCCTGATCGTCGATACGCCCGGCCGCGACGATTATTTCGCGCGCACCGCCGCGGCGCTGTCCAACACCTTGGTCACGCCGATGAACGACAGCTTCGTCGATTTCGACCTGATCGGACAGGTCGATCCCGAGACCTTCAACGTCACCCGCCCCAGTTTCTATTCGGAGCTGATCTGGGACGCACGCAAACAGCGCGCTCGCGCCGACGGGACGCAGATCGACTGGGTCGTGCTGCGCAACCGCCTGCAGCATATCGAGGCGCGCAACATGCGCCGCGTGTCGGATGCGCTCGTCCAGCTCGCCAAGCGCGTCGGCTTCCGCATCATCCCGGGGCTCGGCGAGCGCGTCATCTATCGCGAGCTGTTCCCGGCGGGCCTCACCATGATCGATTCGAAGGAATTCGGCGCGATGGGCCTCGGCCACGTCGCCTCGCGCCAGGAATTGCGCGAGATGATGAGCGCGTTGCAGCTGCCCGAACCCGCGACGCCCGAAATCGCCGCATGAAGTGGCTGCTGGTCATCGCGCTGATCTGGTTCGCGTGGCATTATCTGGGGCGCAAGCCGAAGCGCGTCGTGCTCAGCGAGGAACAGCGCGCGCGGCAGGTGCTCGGGCTGCGCCACGGCGCCGACGAGGCCGAGATCCGCGCCGCGCATCGCCGCCTGCTCGCCGACGTCCATCCCGATCGCGGCGGTTCGGCCGCGGCGACGACCGAGATCAACGCGGCGCGCGACCTGCTGCTCGGGGCGGTACGCCGCAGCTGATGGCGCACGTCCTGTCGCCGGCGATCTTGCGCGAATACGACATCCGCGGCACCGTCGGTCGCAACCTGGGGGTTGCCGATGCGGTGGCGATCGGGCGCAGCTTCGCCACCCGCGTGCGCGCCGCAGGCGGCACCCGCGTCGCGGTCGGGCGCGACGGACGCCTGTCCTCGCCGGAGCTGGAGGCGGCGCTCGTCGAGGGGCTCATCGCAAGCAGCGTCGACGTGGTGCGGATCGGCATCGGCCCGACCCCGATGCTCTATTATGCCGAGGCGACGCTGGACGTCGACGCCGGCGTCCACGTCACCGGCAGCCACAATCCGCGCGACGACAATGGCTTCAAGATGGTGCTCGGCCACCGCTCCTTCTACGGCGCCGACGTGCTGGATCTGGCGCGCATCGCCGCGGCGGGCGACTGGAGCGAGGGTGCTGGCACGGTCAGCCAGGCGGACGTGCTCGACACCTATGTCGGCCGACTGCTGGCGGGCTATGCCGGCGGCGCCTACCGGATCGGCTGGGACTGCGGCAACGGCGCCGCCGGACCGGCGGTCGAGCGGCTGGTCGCGCAGCTGCCCGGCGAGCACCATCTGCTCCACACCACGGTCGACGGCCGCTTCCCCAACCACCATCCCGATCCGACCGAGGAGGCGAACCTTGCCGACCTCCAGGCGCTGGTCCGTGAGAAGCGCCTCGATTTCGGCATCGCCTTCGATGGTGACGGCGACCGGATCGGCGCGGTCGATGGCGAGGGGCGCGTGCTGTGGGGCGACCAGTTGCTCTGCCTGCTGTTGCCGCCGGTGCTCGCCGAGTTGCGCGGCGCAACCGTCGTCGCCGACGTCAAATCCTCGCAATTCGTCTTCGACCGCATCGCCGAACTCGGCGGCAAGGCGGTGATGGGCGCGACCGGGCACAGCCTGATGAAGGAAGCGATGCTGGCGCACGACGCACCGATCGCGGGGGAGCTCAGCGGCCATATCTTCTTCGGCGCCGGGGCCAATGGCGGCTGGTACGGCTTCGACGACGCGCTGTACGCGGCGGTGCGGCTGATCGGTGCGGTGCATCTGTCGGGCCGGTCGCTCACCGCGCTGCGCTCGGCGATGCCGGCGCTGGTCAACACCCCCGACCTGCGCTTCCCGGTCGATCCGGCACGCAAGTTCGCGGTGATCGACGAGGTGCGCGCGCGGCTGGAGGCCGCCGGTACGCCGGTCGTCGCGATCGACGGCGTCCGCGTGACGACGCTCACCGGCTGGTGGTTGCTGCGCGCCTCGAACACGCAGGACGTGCTGACCGCGCGCGCGGAAGCGGGCAATCAGGCCGATCTCGACGTGCTGCTCGCGCAGATCGACGCCGAACTTGTGGCGAGCGGCATCGCGCGTGATTGACAGCCGCCCCGCGCCGGATAGGGTCGGCGCCATGGTGGGGACCTATAGCGCCGAACGGGCGGTCGACAGCTTCCGCTCGAGTACCAACCGCTGGCTGCTCGGCAGCTTCACCGGATGGCTGACCTTGCTGTCGTGCGTGATCGGCGTCGGGCTGGTCATCATCGCGGTGCGCTGGCTGCAGAACATGGCCTCGGCGTACGAGATCACCGACCAGCGGCTGATCGTGAAGCGCGGCCTCGTCATGAAATCGATCGACGAGATCGAACTGTACCGGATCAAGGACGTCCGCGTCGATTTCTCGCTGGTCAACCAGATCGCCGATATCGGCACGATCACCATCACTTCTACCGACCGCACCACCGGCCATACGCAATTCGTCCTGCGCGACGTCCCCGCCGCGCGCGAACGCCGCGAAGGCATCCGCAAGCTCGTCGACCGCGCCCGCCGGCTACGCGGCGTGCGCGAGCTGGACGTCGATGCCGACGACGATTTCCGCTGAGGCTTCCGACGTGGGCCTCATATCCTTCGTCACCCCGGACTTGTTCCGGGGTCCACTCTGCGGCGAGGCCGAAGGCTAGAGCCTATTGCCGTGCGCCCGCGGCCCGGTGGACCCCGGAACGAGTCCGGGGTGACGACTGGCTCGGGGCGGGGTTGCGGGCCCGAAACACTGGCATAATCCCCCGAAAAGCCCCATCTGACCGTCAATGCGCCCCGCCCCCCAGATCGTCCGCGTCATCGACCTCGAAACCACCGGCAGCGCGCCGCCCGCGCACGGCGTGTGCGAGATCGGCTGGCAGGACGTCGCGCTGCAGAAGGACGGCCGCTGGGAACTGGAGGGCGAGGGCGGATCGATCCTCGTCAACCCCGGCCGCGCGATCCCGCCGATCACGCAGGCGATCCACCATATCCTCGACGAGGACGTCGCCGACGCGCCGTGGTGGCACGACGTCGCGCGCCGCGTGCTCGATCCCTATCCGCGCCGCATCGCGCTCGCCGCGCACCGCGCCGATTTCGAACAGCAATTCTGCACGCCCAACCTGACCCACGGACAGGAATGGATCTGCACGTGGAAGTGCGCGCTGCGGCTGTGGCCCGATTCGCCCAGCTTTTCCAATCAGGTACTGCGCTACTGGCGCAAGCCCGAAGGCCTCGATCAGAGCCGCGGCCTGCCCGTCCACCGCGCCTTTCCCGACGCCTATGTCACCGCGCACCATCTGCGCGACCAGCTCAACGAAGCGGGGGCGGCGCAATTGCTCGACTGGTCGCGCACGCCGGGCCTCATCCCGCGCGTCCGCTATGGCCCGCACCGCGGCAAGGCGTGGAGCGAGCTCGACCACGACAGCCTGATGGCGTTCCTGACCGATCGCGATCCCGACATCCGCTTCACCGCCAATGCCGAGGCGGATCGGCGCAGCGGCGGCGGCGCGGTCGGCCGCGCCAGCGCGCAGGATCTGCTGCTGTAGACAGCATATCGGCGTCGCTGGCGTAACGATCCGCGCTGCCGTAAGGCGGACGTCGTGATCGCGACCATCCGCAACCATTTCGTCGTTTCCGAAGGCCGCTTCGGCCGGGTGCTGGTGTCGTTCATGGCGCTGGGCTTCCTCGCGCTCGTCGCCGCCGGGATCGCCGCGGGCTGGGCGACGGGGCGCAACGAGGCGCATACCCGCTCGGTCAACCACACCTACGAGGTCGAGCTGGCGATCGGCACCGCACGCCGGCTGATCGAACAGGGCGAGGCGTCGCGGCGCGGCTATCTGCTGACCGGCAACCGCGAATATCGCGATGCCTATGACCGCTGGACGGTGGCGCTGCCCGATGCGCTGCACAGGATGCAACTGCTGACCCGCGACAATCCGCGGCAGGTCGATACGCTGATCCAGCTTCACCGCGACATCGCCGCCTTGCTCGCGCAGCGGACGCGGACGATCGCCATGGTCGATGCCGGGCAGGACGATGCCGCCGTCGCGTCCTTCCGCGGCGAAACCAGCGTCCGGCGCATGATGGGCATTCGCAGCGCATTCGACCGGATGGCGACGGAGGAACGTCGCCTGCTCGCCCGGCGTGACGAGGCGCAACGCGCGAGCGTCCGCGCCTTCTACGCGATCCTCGCGCTCGCCGCGGTGCTGCTGATCCTCGTCGCGATCGCCTCGCTGTTGACCGTCATGCGCTACACCCGCGACCTCGCCGCCTCGCGCGACGACCTGCGCGACTTCAACGACCGGCTCGAGGAAACGGTGCACGAGCGTACCGCCGACCTCAGCCGCGCCAACGAGGAGATCCAGCGCTTCGCCTATATCGTCAGCCACGATCTGCGCTCGCCGTTGGTCAACGTGATGGGCTTCACCGCCGAACTCGCCGCCGCGACGGCGCCGCTCGGCGAACTGCTCGACCGGGCGGAGGCGCAATGCCCGCAGATCGTCGGCGAGGAGGCGCGGCTCGCGGTGCGCGAGGATCTGCCTGAGGCGATCGGCTTCATCCGCACCTCGACGCAGAAGATGGACCGGCTCATCAACGCCATCCTCAAACTGTCGCGCGAGGGGCGGCGCGTCATCACCCCCGAACCGATCGACGTCGCCGCGGTGGTCGATACGATCGCGGGGTCGATGCGCCACCTGCTCGACGAGCGCGGCGTGGCGCTGGACGTCGCGCGGCCCGTCCCCGGCCTCGTCACCGACCGGGTGGCGATCGAACAGATCCTGTCGAACCTGATCGAGAATGCGACCAAATACCTCCAGCCCGGCCGCCCCGGCGAGATCACCGTATCGGGTGAGGAACGCCGCGACCGCGTGATCGTCGCGGTCGCCGACAACGGCCGCGGCATCGCGGCGGCGGATCACCAGCGCATCTTCGACCTGTTCCGCCGATCGGGGACGCAGGACCAGCCGGGCGAAGGCATCGGGCTGGCACACGTCCGGGCGCTCGCCTATCGTCTCGGCGGCACGATCGACGTCGACAGCGAACTGGGGCGCGGATCGACCTTCCGCCTCAACCTTCCCAAGACCTACGCACAGCAGGACAGCCAGCCATGAACGCGCATCGCTCCGTCGGCATCGTCATGATCGAGGATGACGAGGGCCACGCCCGACTGATCGAAAAGAACATCCGCCGCGCCGGCATCATGAACGAAATCCGCCACTTCACCGACGGCGGCCAGGCGCTGCACCATCTGTTCGAGGCGGAGGACGGCCCCGCCAAGGGCGGCCCGGCGCTGGTGCTGCTCGACCTCAACCTGCCCGACATGAGCGGCACCGACATCCTCGCGCAGATCAAGGCGGAGGACAGCCCGCTGAAGCGCACCCCCGTCGTCGTGCTGACCACCACCGACGACAAGGTCGAGATCGAGCGCTGCTACGACCTCGGCTGCAACGTCTACATCACCAAGCCGGTCAATTACGAAAGCTTCGCGCAGGCGATCCGCCAGCTGGGCCTGTTCCTGTCGGTGATCCAGGTCCCCGAGGTCGAGGAACACTGATCCTGCCCGATTCCACCCCCAGCGTCCTGTACATCGACGACGACGACGGCATCCGGCGGCTGGCGGCGCGCGGGCTGGCGCGGCGCGGCTATCGCGTGACCCCGGCCGAGGGCGGGGCGGAGGGCATCGCGCTCGCCGCGGCGGAGCGGTTCGACCTCGTCGCGGTCGATCATTACATGCCGGGGATGGACGGCCTCGAGACGCTCGAGCGGCTCGCCGCGCTCCCCTCACCGCCGCCGGTGGTCTACGTCACCGGATCGGACGAGGGCCGGATCGCGGTCGCGGCGCTGAAGGCGGGCGCAGCGGATTACGTCGTGAAGACGGTGGGCGAGGATTTCTTCGACCTGCTCGCCGCCAGTTTCGAACAGGTGCTGGGCCGCAGCCGGCTGGCGCGCGACAAGGTCGCGGCGGAGGCGGACCTGCGCGCGAGCAACGCGCGGCTGGAGGCATTGCTCGGCGAGGTCAACCACCGCGTCGCCAATTCGCTGCAGCTGGTGTCGGCGATGGTCCGGCTGCAGGCAAGCGCGCTCGCCGACCCAGTCGCGCGCGCCGCGCTCGACGACACCCAGCGGCGGATCGGCGCGATCGCGCAGGTCCATCGCCGGCTCTATTCGGCGAACGACGTCGAGAGCGTCGACATGCGCGATTATCTGGGCTCGCTCGTCGCCGAACTGGCCGAGACGCTGTCGAACGACGCCGCGCCGCACGTCCTGCGCGTCGTCGCCGACCCGATCCGCCTCGCCACCGACAAGGCGGTGTCGCTCGGCGTGATCGTCACCGAACTGGTCACCAATGCGTGCAAATACGCCTATCCCGCCGGCACCGGCGGCGAGATTCGGGTATTGCTGGCGGCGGACGGTACCGGCCGCTTCCTGCTCGCGGTCGAGGACGACGGCTGCGGCATGCCCGCCGACCCCGCCCCCCGCGGCACCGGCCTCGGCACCAAACTGATCCGCGCGATGGCGCACAGCCTGCAGACGAGCGTGGCGTACGAGCCTTGCGTGCACGGCGTCCGCGCGACGTTGCGCGCGGGGGTGGTGTAGGCGCCCACCCGATCCCCGGCGTACACGAACTGGAACCCAGCATATTCACCGTCACCCCAGCGTTGGGTGGGGTCTCGTGGTGGAGTTCCCGCCGCCCTCCCCAACGGAAAGACCCCAGCGTTCGCTGGGGTGACGGATTGGCATTGCGGATTAGGGCGAAGGCTCGCGTCGGCCTACTCCGGCATCCTGAGCGCCCCACACCACCCCCACCCGTTCGTGCTGAGCCTGTCGAAGCACAGGTGAGACTCCCACCCTTCGGCGCAACCCCGGCTCACCCCAATGCCTCAACCACGACCCGCCGCGTACCCTCCAGCGCCGCGCCGAACACCGCATGGCTCGCCAGCCCATAGGCATGCGTCGACGGCGGCGTATCGGTCGGCGCCGCGCCCCAGCCGAACGCCGGCACCGCAACATCGTCGAGCACGGTCGATACGCCGATCCCGAAGGCGGTGCCGAATCCGGCGGTCGTCTCCGGCCACGCCCGCGCCGCCAGCGCGTAGCCGACGCCCAGCGCCGCGCCGGTCGCGTAATGGACCAGCGTACCCGCGCTCTCGCGATGCTTCTGGGTGACCGGTTCGCCGGTGACCAACTCCTTGGCGCTGTCGGCGGCCTTCACCGTCGCGGGATCGTCGTCGCCACCGTCCTGCGCAAAGGCGGACGCGGCGGCGCGCTGGAACAGGTCCATCGCCAGGCTGGCGACGAGCCCGCCGGCAAGGCCGGCGACAAGGGTCTTGGCAAGCGAGGGCACAGGCATTCTCCGTCGGGATCGGCGAAGGTAACGCCCGTGCCCCCACAAGGGTTCGCCGCTTACGGCTTGCGGAACTTGAGCACGAACTGGTCGGTCTTGCCGCGGATCGCGGGATCGAAGACGTTCTTGCCGTGGTCGTCCGCCGGATTGGCGAGGGCCTTGCTCGTGCCGACGTAGCGGAAGCCGGTCGATTCGATCTGGCGGCGAACGGCGGCGGGGTCGATGCGATGCTTGGTCTCGGTGCCGGTCAGTTCGGTGCCGGGCGCATCGGCATGGTCGATGACGACATAGGTGCCGCCCTTCTTCAGCAGCTTGAACACCGCCGCGTCGAACGCGCGCAACGCCGGTTCGCCCGCGCCCTTGTTGGCGATGTCGTGATAGTTCTGCACCGTCCAGAACAGGTCGACCGGCTGCGATGCGGTGGGCAGGTTGGTCGCCTGCACCGCGGCGGTCACGTTGGCGAGGCCGCGCGCCTGCAAGGCGGGCAACGTCTTTTCGGCATATTTGGCGCCCGCCGCGGGCCAGACCGCGTAGACCTTGCCCTTCGGCCCGACGACGCCGGTGAAGATCCGCGTCCAATAGCCGGCGCCGGGCAGAAAATCGATGACCGTATCGCCCGGCTTCACGCCCGAAAAGGCGAGCACCGCCGCCGCCTGACGCCGTGCATCGTCCCCGGCCTGGTCGGCGCGCGCGGGATCGGCGAGCGCGCGGGTGATCGCCGCGCCGGCGGGGGCGATCTTGTCCTGCGCCACCACCCCGGTCGTCATCGCGGCAGCCGCCATCATCGATAGTGCCAGGCGCATCCTTCATCTCCCGTCGCTGGTTTGGCAGACATGCCGCATCAGATGGACCCAGCATGACCGATCTTCGTGACACGATCCAGACACAGGTGCATCGGCTGGTCGGATTTGGCGACGGCGAGGTCGACCTCGCCCGCCCGCCCGGCGACGACGGCCTGTTCGGCCCCGCCTCCGCGGCGTGGAAGGTGCATGGCGATTTTACCGCGATGATGGCGGGCGGCGTCGCCGCGCTGCTGCTCCAGATGCTGCATCCCGGCGCGCTCGCCGGCGTGTGGGACCATTCCAACTTCCGCGACGACATGCTCGGCCGGCTGCGGCGGACGGCGCAGTTCATCTCCGGTACCACCTATGGCGCGACCGCCACGGCCGAAGCGCTGATCGACCGCGTGCACCGCATCCACGACCGTGTCGCCGGCACGCTGCCCGACGGCACGCCGTACAGCGCCAACGACCCCGACCTGCTGACCTGGGTCCATGTCGCCGAGGTCGCGAGTTTCCTTGCCGCCTATCGCCGCTATCGCGATCCCGGCTATCCGCTCGCCGAACAGGACCGCTACCTCGGCGAATATGCGACCGTCGCCGAACGGCTGGGCGCGCGCGGCGTGCCGAGGACGGTCGCCGGGGTCGAGGCCTATTTCGCGCGGGTCCGCCCCCGGCTGCGCGCCGACCACCGCACCCGCGAGGTCGCGCGCGCGCTGCTCCACCAGCGGCCCGCGAACGCGGCGATGGCGCCGGCACAGAAGCTGTTGATGGAGGGCGGCATCGACCTGTTGCCGCGCTGGGCGGCGCGGATGCACGGCCTCGACCGGCCGCCGGGCCACGGCGCCGCGGTGCGCGCCGGCATGGCGGGCGTCGGCACCGTGCTGCGCTGGGCGCTGCGCGATGGCTCGGCGAAGCGCGCGACCGACCAAAGCTGACCCCCGTGGTCGAGCCGTTCGAACGGCTCGGATCGTAAAGGAAAGAAGAGATTTTCGCGCGGAGGCGCGGCGAGCGCGACACCTCTGCGTCCTCCGCGCGTCCGCGCGAACATCCTTCTTCTTCGTCCCGACGTCGTCACCCGCGTCGTGATGGAAAGGTGTCTGCACCGGATCTGCACGCAAGGCGCACCGCCTGCGCATCCCCGCCGCCATCGCCGCTCCACCGCCCCACGCCATCTCATCCGGCGACCGACGCAGGAAGGACATGCGATGACGCCAAGGCCCATTCCCCTCGCCGCCAAGATCGTCGCGACCGCCGCGCTGATCGTCCGGCCGAGGCGGTGATCGAACAGGCCTCGATCCTGTTGTCGCTCGCCGCGCTCGGCTGGATCGTGGCGCTGGCGCTGACCCGCCCCGCGGTACGGCGCAGCCGCGGCGGGGCCATCGCGCTGGCGATGGCGACACTGTACGTCGCGACGCTGGTCGACGATCCCAGCCCGCTCGCCGCGCTGCTGTTCCTGATCGCGATCACGCTCGCCGCCCTGTTGCCGCGGCGGCGGTTCGACGATGCCGTCGCCTGGGGCCTGCGGCTGGCGTGGCTGGGTGCGACCGCACCGATCCTGCCACTGCGCGACCTCACCCGGGTGGGACAGGCGCGACTGCGGCGGAACGTGCCGGGCGTGCGGGTCGCCGCGGTCGTCGCGGCGCTCGTCATGCCGGTCGCCGGCGCCGCGCTGTTCCTCGCGCTGTTCGCGAGCGCCAATCCGCTGATCGAACGCGCGTTCGCCGGCATCGCCCTGCCCGATGCGACCACCGTCGTATGGCGCGTGGTGCTCGCGGTGGCGGTGCTGCTGCCGGTGTGGGCGACGCTGCGGCCCAACCCGCGCGTCACCGCCTGGGACGGCCGGATCGCCGGCGTCGCGCTGCCGCAGACCGGCGTCGGCACGCTGATCCTCTCGCTCGCCACGTTCAACGTGATCTTCGCTGGCCAGAACGCGCTCGACATCGCCTTCCTATGGAGCGGCGCGGCGCTGCCCGATGGCGTGACGATGGCGGAATACGCGCATCGCGGCGCCTATGCGCTGATCGTCACCGCGCTGCTCGCCGGCGTGTTCGTGCTCGCCACGCTGCGGCCGGGAAGCGCGGGCGCGGCCAGCCCGGTCGTGCGCCGGCTGGTGACGGCGTGGATCGTCCAGAACCTGCTGCTCGTCGCGTCGAGCGGCCTGCGCACGCTCGATTACGTCGATGCCTATGGGATGACCGTGCTGCGCCTCGCCGCACTCGTCTGGATGGCGCTGGTCGCGACCGGGCTGGCGCTGATCCTGTGGCGACTGCTGCGCGGCCGGTCGGCGGCGTGGCTCATCAACGCCAATGCGTTCGCTGCCGCGGTGGTGCTCACCGCCTGCGCGATCGTCGATCTCGGCGCGACCGCGGCCGCGTGGAACGTCCGGGTCGCCCTCGCGCGCGGCCGCGCGGGGCCACCGCTCGATCTCTGCTATCTCGAACGGATGGGATCGTCGGCGCTCGTTCCGCTCGCCACGCTGGAGCGGCACGCGCACGGTGCCGGGCTGCGCGACCGGCTGGGCTATCTGCGCTGGCAGGCGCAATCGCGCGTCGCCGCCGATCAGGCGAGCTGGACCGGCTGGACCTTCCGCAACGCCCGCCGCCTCGCCACGGTCGAGGCGATGGTCGGCCCGCGCGCCCCGCGCTTACGCGGCCCCGGTCAGCGGCGCGACTGCAATGGCCGGTTGACGGGAGGGCCGCAACGATGATCCTGTGCCCGATGCCCCGCACCGTTTTGATCGTCGACGACGATCCCCATATCCGCCAGCTGCTCGTCTTCGCGCTCGACAAGGCGGGGCTCGCCACGCTCGAGGCCGCCGATGGCGAGGCGGGGCTGGCGATGGCGGAGGCGCACGGTCCCAGTCTGGTGGTGCTCGACATCAACATGCCGCGGATGGATGGGCTGGAGGTGTGCCGCCGCCTGCGCGGCGCCAAGGGATCGGGCGGCGGCGACACGCCGATCCTGTTCCTGTCGAGCCGCGACGACGAGATCGACCGCGTGCTCGGCATCGAGCTCGGCGCCGACGATTACGTCGTCAAACCCTTCTCCCCGCGTGAGGTCGTCGCGCGGGTGATGGCGATCCTGCGCCGCACCACCGCGCGGCCGCCGGCGGTGGAGGACGGGCGGGGGCTCGAACACGGCCGGCTGCGGCTCGACCTCGACGGCTGGCGGGCGCTGTGGGACGGGCGGGAGGTGACGCTGACCGTCACCGAATTTTCGATGCTGCGCCTGCTCGCCTCGATGCCCGCAAAGGTGTTCAGCCGCGACGCGATCATCGACCGGCTGCACGGCCCCGGCTTCGCGATCACCGACCGCACGATCGACAGCCATATCCGCAACCTGCGTCACAAATTTGCAGGCGTGGGCGCCGCCGACCTGATCGAGACGCGCGCCGGTGTCGGCTATCGGCTGGGGGCGTGTACGGGCGCGTGATCGGCGGGGCGAAGGCGTGGGCGAAACGCCACTGGCCCCGGCTGCGGCTGCGCACGATCCTGTTCGCGACGCTGTTCGTCGTCGCGGCGCTGCCCGGCTTCGGCGCGGTGTTCCTGCGCGTCTACGAGAACACGCTCGTCCGCCAGACCGAGGCGGAGCTGGTCGCGCAGGGCGCCGCGCTCGCCGCGACGGCGGCGGCGGACTGGCCGGGGGCAAAGGGCGGCGCGCTCTACCCGCAACGGATCGTGCCGCCGGGCGATGGCGTCGACCTCAGCCAGACGCCGATCCTGCCGGAACGCCCCGCACCGGGTCGGTGCGATGCGCGCGAGCAGGTTCGCGCGGAGATCGACGACGCAGCTCGGGCAACCTCACCGGCGAAGGCCGGGGTCCAGTTGCAAGCCGGCGATGATCGATCGTCGCGCGCGCTCACAAGCATCGTCGCGACTGGACCCCGGCCTTCGCCGGGGGCGGGCGTGTTCGAGAGGGATCGGCACCAAAGCTCTCTGCATTTCTGCGCGCACAATCCGTCTGCGCGAGGCGCCGCGGCACGCCTCATCCCGATCCTGCGCGCCACGCAGATGACGACGCTCGCCGGCATCATGCTGCTCGACGACGCGGGGCGGATCGTCGCCGGATCGCCCGTCTCCGGCAGCTACGCCGCGCTGCCAGAGGTCGCCGCCGCGCTGCGCGGCCACCCCACCACCGTGCTCCGCCGCAACGGCGCCTATCGCGCGGTCTATCGCTTCGAATGGCTGTCGCGCGCCGCCGCGATCCGCGTTCACCACGCCCGGCCGATCGTGGTGAACGGCAAGGTCGTCGGCGTCCTCCTGCTGTCGCGCTCGGCGCGCGCGCTGTTCCGCGGCCTGTACGAGGATCGCGGCAAGATCGCGATCGGCATCGCGGCGATCTTCGCGATGCTGGTGCTGCTGTCGGGCATCATCTCGCGCGGCGTCACCCGCCCGATCGAGCGATTGGGTCAGGCGACGCGCGCGGTCGCCAGCGGTCATGGCAGCGTGCCCGAGGTGCCGCCGACCGCCGCGATCGAGATCCAGGGTCTCTACGCCGATTTCGCGGTGATGACCGCCGCGATCGAGCGCCGCTCGCGTTACCTGCGCGACTTCGCCTATGCGGTCAGCCACGAATTCAAGACGCCGCTCGCCGGCATCCGCGGCGCGCTCGAACTGCTCAACGACCATCCCGACATGGCGCCCGAGGATCGCCGCCGCTTCCTCGCCAACGCCGATGCCGATGCCGGGAGGCTGGCGCTGCTGGTGACGCGCCTGCTCGAACTCGCCCGCGCCGACATGGCCGCGCCTGCCATAGCCGCGACCGATCCCGCGCCGGTGATCGCGCGCACGGCGGATGCCTATCGCGGCGACGGCTTCGGAATCGATGTGACATGGACCGCCCCGCCCCCGCCGGTCTCGCTGCCCGAAGGCACGATCGAGAACGCACTGGCGACGCTGTTCGAGAATGCGCGCCAGGCCGGCGCGACCCGCGTAAGCGTCGCCGGCACGACCACCGCGGACACCGTCACGCTCCACATCACCGACGACGGCCCCGGCATCGCCCCCGCCGACGCCGCGCGCCTGTTCGAACCCTTCTTCACCACCCGCCGCGCCGAGGGCGGCACCGGCCTGGGCCTCGCCATCGCGCGGTCGCTGGTGGAGGCCGGCGGCGGGACGATCGAGTGGGTGGAAGGACCACCCACCACCTTCGTCGTCACCCTGCCCCTCGCGACGGGCTGATACGCTCAGCTCTATCCCCCCGTCATGCCGGACTTGTTCCGGCATCCACCGTGCCGCGCCACCAACGGTCTGAGGACGTGCGGACCAGTGGCCCCCGGAACGAGTCCGGGGTGACGAAGGTGGTGGGTCGAGCGTCCGCCCCTACTTCGCCTGCGCCTGCTCGACCGGCACCACCGGCAGCAGCACCGCGCTTGGGCTGTCGCCCCCGCGGCGCAGCGTCACCGTCGCCTTCCGGTAGTCCCCGGGCTTGGCGAAGAAGATGTTGGGCACGTACGTCTGCGGATTACGGTCGTAGAGCGGGAACAGGCTCGACTGCACCTGCACCATCACACGATGGCCCGGCTGGAAGACGTGGTTCACCGTCGGCAGCCGGAATCTGTAATGCTGCACCTTGCCCGCCGGGATGGCGCTCGGCTTCTCGAAACTGTCGCGATACCGCCCACGGAAAATGTCGAGGCTGATCGGCAGCTGGTATCCGCCCATCTTGGGATCGGTCGCATTCTCCGCCGGAAAGACGTCGATCACTTTCACCACGAAATCGCCGTCGGTGCCGGTCGTCGCCGCATACAGGTCCGCGATCGGCGCTCCCGACACGCGCATCGGTGCGGTCAGCACCGGCGTCGTATAGGTCATCACGTCGGGCCGGCCGTCGGCATGCCGCTGGTCGCTGACCAGCCAGTCGCCCCAGCGCCCGTCGTTGAAGTTCACCGGCCGCGGCAAATGCGGCACCGGCTTGGCGGGATCGGAGACATAGGCGTCACCCCCGGGCGCGCCCTTGTCGAAGCCGAGGCCCCCGTCCGCCTGCAGATAGATCGGCTTCAACGGCGCCGCGCAGCCGCTCTCGCAGGCGAGCGGCCAGTTCGCCAGCCGGTCCCAATGATTCTCGCCGGTGTTGTAGATCGCCGCCTGCGGCAAATTCGCCGCCGGCCCGTCCTTCAGATACTGGTCGAACAGCGGCAGCACCATCTGTTCGCGGAATTGCGCGGCGGTGTCGCCGTTCCACTGGAACGGGCCGAGGCTGCGCCCCTCGCGATTGATCTGGCTATGCCGCCACGGCCCCATGACGAGGAAGTTGTTGCCCGTCTTGCCCTTCGCCTTCAGCGCCTCCCAAGCGGTGATCGCGCCGTACATGTCCTCCTGGTCCCACAGGCCCTGTTCCCAGATCGTCGGCACGTTCGACGGATTGGCGGCGAGCAACTTGTCGAGCGCCTGCCCCGACCAGAAGCCGTCATAGGCAGGATGCTGCGACATCCGCGTCCAATAGGGCAATTGATCGTAGCCCGACTTCTTCGCCCAGTCGCCGGCGGACCCCACGTTACGGAAATTGTCGTAATCGTCCCAGCCGCCGGTCGGCGGGACCGTGCCGCCGCCCTTGTAGCCCGTCTGCCCGCCCAGCCAGGCGATGTTGGCGAGGCGGAACGCGCCGTAATGGAACCAGTCGTCGCCCATCCAGCCGTCGATCATCGGGCTTTCGGGCGCGGCGACCTTCAGCGCCGGATGCGGCGCGAGCAGCGCCATGACGACGGTGAATCCTTCGTAGCTCGACCCGATCATGCCGACCCGCCCGTTCGACTGCGGCAGGTTCGCCTTGTTCACCAGCCAGTCGATCGTGTCGTACGCATCAGTGACGTGATCGACCTTGCTGGGGTTCAGCGGGCCGATGACGGGGCGCGTCACGACATACTCCCCCTCCGACCCGTATTTGCCGCGCACGTCCTGATAGACGCGGATATAGCCGCCACGCACGAACATCTCGTCGGCGAGCGGCAGCGTGTTCAGCATCGAGCTGCTGTCGCTGCGGTTCGCCCGCCCCTTGGCGTTGTAGGGCGTCCGGGTCAGCACGATCGGCGCGTTGGTCGCGGTCTTGGGGATGACGATGACGGTGTACAGCTTGGTCCCGTCGCGCATCGGGATCATCACTTCGCGCTTGATATAGTCGTTGGCGGTGTCGACCAGCTTGAACTTCGCGGGGATATCGCCGCCCGGGGCCGGCTGCTGTTGCTGCGCCTGCACCCCCACCGACAGCAGGGCGAGAGACGAGAGCAGCAGGACGGAACGGCGCATCGGTGATCTCCGGCAGAGAGGATGACCTATGCTAGGACCGGGATGCCGCCGGCGGCAAGCAGTGTCGATCCTCCCCGACACGGGAGGGCTATTGCATATGAGTGATTGCTCGGCGGACCACCAACTCCTTCGTCACCCCGGACTTGTTCCGGGGTCCACGGTTCGGTGAACTTGTCGTTTCGAGGCTCTTTCTACGACGCTTTCGGCACGGTGGACCCCGGAACAAGTCCGGGGTGACGCAGTACTCCAGGCTGCCGGTTGGTCACGCCGCCATATGCAATAGCCCTTGCCGGTACGGGGAGGATTCAGGCGGCCCAGGACGCCACGTCCTCCTCCAGTCCGATCAACGCCAGCCCATGCGCGATCGAGGTCAGCTCGCCGCCCGTCGCGATCCGCTCCGCGCCGAAGCGGTCGTCGAACAGCCGCCGGATGCGCGGGATCAGCGACGTGCCGCCGGTCAGGAACACGCGGTCGATGTCTCCCGCCGCGACCCCCGCCACCGCGAGCGCCCGGTCCACCGCCGCATCGATCCGCGCGATATCGGGCGCGATCCACGCCTCGAACTCGGCGCGCGTCACCGCCGCCGCGATGGCGAGGCCCGCGCCTTCGAACCGGAACTCGGCCACCTCGTCGCGCGACAGCGTCCGCTTGAGCTGCCCGACCGCATCGTACAGCCGATAGCCCAGCTCCTCCTCGATCACCGCGATCATCCGCGCGATCGCCTCCGGGTCGAGTGCCGACCGGCGCAGTTTCTCGAGCTCGGCAAGCGTCCGCCGGTTGCGCATCAGCGCGAGGCGCGACCAGTCGGAAAAATCGGCGAAATAGCCGCCGGGTATCTCCAGCACCTTGTCGAACGAGCGGTACGATCCGCCCTTGCCCAGCAGCGGCATCACCAGCCGGTCGACGATGCGCTGGTCGAACCGGTCGCCGGCGATGCCGACGCCGGCATGGCCCAGCGGCACGCACCGCCGCGCCGCGCCCGGCGCCGCGACGCGGACGACCGAAAAGTCGCTGGTGCCGCCGCCGAAATCGGCAACCAGGATCGTCGCCGGATCGGTCAGCCGCGCGGCATAGCTGAACGCCGCGCCGACTGGTTCGTAGACGTAATGGACCTGTGCCCCCAGCGCCCCGAACACCGCGTCGTAGCGCGTCCGCGCCAGCGCCTCGTCGGGGCGGCTGCCGGCGAAGGTGACCGGGCGCCCGACGACGACGCGCTCCGCCGGCGCCAGCGCACCGCCCGCACGCGCCGCCATCCGGGTCAGGAACAGGCGACCCAGATCCTCGAACCGCATCCGCCGGTCGAACACCGTCGCGGTATCGAAACTGGCCGCCGCGGCGACCGACTTGAACGACTGGATGAACCGGCTGCCCTGCGGAAAATCGAGATATTCGCGGATCGCCCAGGGGCCCGCCTCCGACGCGATGGCGCCGCGACCGCCGTCGTCCTCCCAGAAGCATAGCGCCGAGCGGAACACCGCGTCGCGCCCCTCGGGCGCGTCGAGCAGGACCAGATCGGCGGCCTCGCCGCGTCCCACCGCCGCAACCGAATTGGTCGTACCGAAATCGAGGCCGAGCGTGGAGGCGGTGCGGGACATGGCGGCACCGAGTCGGCAGGAACGCCGATCGGGTCAAGCCCCGGCAATCTTTCCTCACACAAAAGCGCGCATCGGGATCGAACCGTTTCGGACCCGAAGCGTTTGGCGATGATGCGGGGGACCAGGGTCACGATCATCGCCGGTGCGGCCGGCGCCCTGTCCGCCTGCAACGCGCATCAATCGACGCTTGCGCCGTTCGGCGCCGATGCGGCGGACATCCGTCATCTGTTCCTCGTCATGCTGGCCGGCGCGGTGGTGATCGCCGCCGGCGTCGCGCTGCTGATGCGCCACGCGGTGCGCGCGCCCGAGGACCGGCTGACGCATCATCAGGGCATGCGGCTGGTGCTGTGGCTCGGCGGCGTCATCCCCACCGTCGTGCTGCTCGGCCTGCTCGTCTGGTCGCTCCCCTATATGAAGCCGCGCCCGCTCGGCCCCGCCGATCTGCAGATCGCGATCGAGGGCGAACAATTCTGGTGGCGCGTCACCTATCGCCCGCCCGGCGCCGCAGCGGTGGAAAGCGCCAACGAGGTGCGCATCCCGGTCGGTCGCACCGTCGCCTTCCGCCTCACCGCCGCCGACGTCGTCCACAGCTTCTGGATCCCCGGCCTCGCCGGCAAGATGGACATGATCCCCGGCCGCACCAACACGTTGGTGGTCCGCGCCGACAAGGCCGGCCGCTACCGCGGCCAGTGCGCCGAATTCTGCGGGCTCAGCCATGCGCTGATGGCGCTCGACGTCGTCGCGATGGAACCCGCCGCGTTCGACGCGTGGCTCGCCGCCGAACGGCGCCCGGCGACGGCGACCGGACAAGGTGCGGCGCTGTTCGCCGCCAACGGCTGCAACGCCTGCCACACGATCCGCCGCGCAGGTCAGGCGGGCGCGATCGGCCCCGACCTCACCCATTTCGGCAGCCGCCAGACGCTCGCCGCGGGTATCCTGCCGATGACCACCGCCAATGTCGCGGGCTTCATCCGCCATCCGGAAAAGACGAAGCCCGGCGTGCGCATGCCCGCCTTCCCGCAACTGACGCACGGTGAGGCCACCGCCATCGCCCGCTATCTCCAGGGCCTGCAATGAGCCTCCACGCACAGGACGACCCGCAGCTGCGCCTCGAACAGGAAGAGCGGCTGCGCGCGGTGTGGAAGCCGCCCTCGGGCTGGTTCTTCCGCTGGACCGACGTCAACAACAACCGCATCGGCGTGTGGTACACGCTGACCGCGTTCGGCTTCATGCTGTTCGCCGGCGTCCTCGCGCTCATCATGCGCACCCAGCTCGCGGTGCCGGACAACGACCTCGTCTCGGCGAACACCTTCAACCAGCTGTTCACGCTGCACGGCTCGATGATGATGTTCCTGTTCGCGGTGCCGATGTTCGAGGCGGTGTCGATCATCCTGCTGCCGCAGCTCTTGGGCGCGCGCGACCTGCCGTTCCCGCGGCTTTCGGCGTTCGGCTATTGGAGCTTCCTGATCGGCGGCGTCTTCGTGTCGGGCTCGATCTTCTTCAACGCCGCGCCCGATGGCGGGTGGTTCATGTATCCGCCGCTGACCACGCGCACCGACCTGTCGGGACTCGGCGCCGACATCTGGATGCTCGGCCTCAGCTTCATCGAGGTGTCGTCGGTCGCCGCCGCGGTCGAGCTGATCGTCGGCGTGCTCAAATGCCGCCCGCCCGGCATGCGCCTCAACCTGATGCCGCTCTACGCCTGGTACATCCTCGTCGTCGCGGTGATGATCCTGTTCGCCTTCCCGCCGCTCATCGCCGGCGACCTGCTGTTCGAGATGGAGCGGCTGCTCGGCTGGCCGTTCTTCGACGCGGCCAAGGGCGGCGATCCGCTGCTGTGGCAGCACCTGTTCTGGATCTTCGGCCACCCGGAGGTCTATATCGTCTTCCTGCCCAGCATCGCGCTGTTCGCGATGCTGATCCCCACCTTCGCGCAGCGCCACCTATTGGGCTATCCGTGGATCGTGCTCGCCGCGGTCGGCACCGCCTTCCTGTCGTTCGGCCTGTGGGTCCATCACATGTTCGCGACCGGCCTGCCCAAGATCAGCCTCGCCTTCTTCTCCGCCGCGTCCGAAGCTGTCGCGATCCCCACCGGCGTGCAGATCTTCGCGTTCATCGCGACCCTGTGGGCGGGCAAGGTCAAATGGTCGGTGCCGCTGCTCTACGCGAGCGGCAGCCTCGCGATCTTCGTCATCGGCGGCCTGACCGGCGTGATGGTCGCGATCGCGCCGTTCGACTGGCAGGCGCACGACACCTATTTCATCGTCGCGCACCTGCATTACGTGCTGATCGGCGGGACGTTGCTGCCGCTGTTCGGGGGCTTGTATTATTATTGGCCGCTCATCACGGGAAAGAAGCTCTCCGACCGGCTGGGGCGCATCGCCTTCTGGATCATGTTCGTCGGCGTCAACCTCACCTTCTTCCCGATGCATCTGTCGGGCCTCGAAGGCATGCCGCGCCGCGTCTTCACCTATCCCGCCGATCTCAACATCGGCTGGTTCAACCTCGCCTCGACGCTGGGCTCGTACATGTTCGCGACCGGCGTCGCGGTGCTGGTCGTCGATCTCGCCCTCTCGCCCACCCGCAAGAAGGCAGCCCGCAACCCGTGGAACGCGGGCACGCTCGAATGGCTGGCCCACCCGGACGACGAGGATTGGGGCATCCGCTCGGTCCCGCTGATCGAGAGCCGCTATCCGATCTGGGACCAGCCCGGTTTCGTCGCCAAGGTCGACGAGGGCCGCTTCTTCCTACCCGACGCCGAGGAAGGCCGGCGCGAGACGATCATCACCTCCGTCCTCGACGCGAAGCCGGTGTCGGTGATCCGCCTCGGCACCCCCAGCGTCAAGCCGATGATGACCGCGGTCGCATTGGGCGCGGTGTTCATCCTCACCACCTACCACCTCTATCTGCTCGCCGCGGCGAGCGGCGTCGTCACGCTCGCCTGCGTATTGTGGTGGCTGTGGGACACCGCCGAAATCCCCGAAAAGCCGGAAAAGCCGATCGGCCACGGCATCGAATTGCCGCTGTATCTATCCGGCCCCGCCGCGCCGGGCTGGTGGGCGATGTTCATCACGATGATGGCCGACGCCACCGCCTTTTCCGGCCTCGTCTTCGGCTATTATTTCTACTGGACGATCCACCCCGATTTCGGTGCCGGCTTCGACGGCCCGGGGACATACTGGCCGATGGTCGCGCTCGCACTGTCGCTCATTAGCTGGGCGGTCACCGTCGGCGCGCGCGAGTGGCATAGCCGCGGCGGCGTCCAGCCCGCCCGCCTGCTGCTCATCGCCGGTGCGGCGGCGGCGATCGCCAGCCTGTTCGTCGGGCTGCGCTGCCTCGACGGGCTCGATCCGAAGGCGAACGTCTATCCGGCGATCGTCTGGGTGCTGGTGATCTGGACGATCGTCCACGCCGCGGTGGCGGCGATCATGCAGCTCTACACGCTCGCGCGCAGCCTCGCACGCCGGATGACGCCGAGCCACGATGCCGACCTGCGCAACATCACCGTCTACCAGCATTTCTTCGCGCTCACCGCGCTCGTCGCCTACCTCACCGTCGGCCTGTTCCCGGAGGCGGGGCTGTGAGGCGCTGGCTCAAGCGCGCGCAGTCGCTGCGCGTCACGCTGTGGACGCTGATCGTGCCCCCGACGACCTGGGCGGCGCATTTCCTGTTCTCCTATCTGTGGGCGGCGGTGTCCTGCGCCAGGCTCGGGATGTGGGCGCGCTTCCCGACCGCCTTCGTGATCGGCACGGTGCTCGCGTTGCTGGTGATCGTCGCCGCCGGCGTCATCGCCTGGCAGCAGGCACGCACCCCCGGCACCCCCGCGCCGCACGATTCGGGCACCGAGATCGACCGGCTGCGCTTCGTTGCCTATGCGACGCTGCTGCTGTCGGCGCTGAGCTTCGTCGCGGTCGTCTTCACCGCAATGCCGGTGATCGTGCTGAGCGACTGCCGGTGAAGCGCGCCTATCTCATCGCCGGCCTCGCGCTCCTGCCGCTCGGTTGGGCGATGAGCGGCCAGGGCATGACCGGCCACATGGCCGCGCACATGATCGCGGTCGCGATCGCCGCGCCTTTGGTCGCGATCGGCCTCCAGCACACCCGCCTCGACCCCGCCACCCGCTGGCCGCGCCTCGCGGCGCCGCTCCCGGCCGCGCTGATCGAGGCGGTGGTCGTCTGGGGCTGGCACCTGCCCGCGCTCCGCCGCCTCGCCGATCATCACCCCGGCTGGCTCATCCTCGAACAGGCAAGCTTCCTCGTCGCCGGGCTGCTGCTCTGGTCCGCCGTGCTCGCGCCCCGCCACCGCGCCGCGGGCGTCGGCGCGCTGCTCGTCACGTCGATGCACATGACCTTGCTCGGCGCGCTGATCGGCCTCGCGCCCCGCCCGCTCTACATGCACCACGGCGCGGATGCGCTCGCCGACCAGCAAATCGCCGGCGTCGTCATGCTCCTCGTCGGCGGCATCGCCTATCTCGCGGGTGGGCTGGCGATGCTCGGCCGGCTGCTCCAGACCCGTGACGAGGCCATGGCATGACGATCCGCATCACCTGGTTTCGCGCCATCGCGACGCTCGTCGGCCTCGCGCTTGCCGGCCTGCTGTTCGCCTGGTCGGGGGTGTTCAACCTCGCCGCGTCGAGCGGGCATTGGCCGATCACCGACTGGTTCCTGCACTGGACGATGCGCAATTCGGTGCGCACGCACGCCGCCTTCACCGCGCCCGACGATCCCGCCGACGCCACCGGCCTCGTCAGCGCCGCCGGCCATTTCGCCAACGCCTGTTCGGTCTGCCACGGCGCCCCCGGCGTCAAGCCCGCGCCCGTGATGCAGGCGGCCACCCCGCCCGCCCCCGACCTCGCCGTCAACGCCAAGGAGTGGAGCGACAAGCAGCTGTTCTGGATCGTCCAGCACGGCGTCAAATATACCGGCATGCCCGCCTGGGCCGTCCAGGACCGCCCCGACGAGGTGCGCCGCATGGTCGCCTTCGTCCGCCGCCTGCCCGGCATGACACCCGCGCAATACCGCACGCTGGTCGGCGAGGCCAATCCCGGCGCCAACCTCGCCACCTGCGCCGGCTGCCACGGCGCCGACGGCCGGGGCCGCGGCGCGCCCGATATCCCGATTCTCGGCGGGCAGGACCCCGCCTATCTGCTCGCCGCGCTTCGGGGTTATGCCAGCGGCACCCGCTCGAGCGCGGTGATGCAACAGGTCGCCCAACGGATGGCCCCCGCCGACATGGAGCGCGCCGCCCGCCGCTACGCCGCGATGCCCGGCCTCGGCGCAGCCCCTGCCGGCGACGCCGCCGCCGCGCGAATCGTGACGCAGGGCCTGCGCCGGCTCCAGATCCCCGCCTGCGCCAGCTGCCACGCGGCCGGCAAGCCCTATCCCGTCCTCGCCGGCCAGCGCCCCACCTATATCGCCGGCCGCCTGCGCCACTGGCGCGGCGAGGAAACCGTGGTCGACGCCCGCAAGAGTCACGCGACGATGCCGGTCATCGCCCGCCGCATCCCGGAAGCGATGATCGACCCCCTCGCCCGCTATCTCGCCGGGCAGACTCGTGCTGATGATAATCATTCGCAGCAATATTGAAGTCCGCCCGTTTCGCCGCTAGGCGAATCGGGTGACTCGCACCGATCCCGTCCCGGCCGCCACCCGCACGCCAAAGCGCAAATGGCGTGGCTGGTGGCTGAAACAGCTGCACACCTGGCACTGGATGAGCGCCGCCATCGCGCTCGTCGGCATGCTGCTGTTCGCGATCACCGGCATCACGCTCAACCACGCCGCGTCGATCCCCGGCACGCCGGTGACCGCCGACAGGGCCGGCACGCTGCCCCCGCCGTTGCTGCGCGAACTCAAGACGCCCGCCACCACCGACGCCCCCCTGCCGCCCCGCGTCGCGGCCGCGGTCGCCGCCGCGGTCGGCCTCGATCCCGCGGGAAAGCCCGGCGAATGGTCCGACGCCGACGTCTATGTGGCATTGCCCCGCCCCGGCGGCGACGCCTGGGTCAGCATCGACCGCACCAGCGGCGCGATCACGTCGGAGGTCACCAGCCGCGGCTGGATCGCCTGGCTCAACGACCTGCACAAGGGCCGCAACACCGGGACGGCATGGAGCTGGTTCCTCGACATCTTCGCCGGCGCCTGCATCCTGTTCACGCTCACCGGGCTGCTGCTGCTCCAGCTTCACGCCCGCCACCGCCCGACCACCTGGCCGATCGTCGCGGCGGGCGTCGTCATTCCGTTCCTGCTGCTCCTGTTCTTCGTCCACTAAAGGGGGAAACCATGCGTCCATCGACCTTTGCATTGCTCGGCGGCGTCATCGCCGCACCGGCGACCGCCGCCACCGTCACGGTGACGATCCCGCGCCAGAACGTCGCCGAATACCACCGCCCCTATGTCGCGATCTGGCTCGAGCCCGCCGGTGGCGGCGCGGCACGCACCGTCGCTTTGTGGTACGAGACGAAGAAGACCGGCAAGGAAGCGGGCACCAAATATCTCGCCGACCTGCGCGCCTGGTGGCGCAAGGGCGGCAAGGCGATGACCGTCCCTGTCGATGGCGTCACCGGCGCGACCCGCGCGCCCGGCCAGTACAGCGTCGCGCTGCCCGCCGACCTCAGGCCCGGCCGCTACGTCCTTTCGGTCGAGGCAGCGCGCGAGACCGGCGGCCGTGAGCTCGTCACGCTGCCGCTCACCGTCCCCACCGCCGCCGCACGCGCCTCGGGCAAGACCGAGCTCGGCGCCGTCACCATCTCCGCCCGCTAGAAGGACCGCCGCCATGACGCGTATTGCCCGCCGCCTGCTCGCCGCCGCCGCCTTGCTTTCGATCCCCGCCGCGGTCTCCGCGCACCGCCTGTGGATGCTTCCCTCGACCACGATCGTCTCGGGCACCGACAGCTGGGTGACGATCGACGCCGCCGCCTCGAACGATCTGTTCTTCGCCGATCACCAGCCGCTGCGCCTCGACGGCGTCAAGGTCTGGCAGCCCGACGGCAGCGAGGGCAAGCTGCAGAACGGATCGACCGGCCGCTACCGCTCGGTCTTCGATATCGAGCTCGACAAGGCTGGAACGTGGAAGGTCGGCACGCAGATGTCGGGCGTCATGGGCAGCTTCAAGGTCGATGGCGTCGAAAAGCGCGTCGGCGGCCGCGGCGGCCCGCCCCGGCCTGGTCAGCCCGCGCCGCTGACCGTCGCCGACATCCCCGCCAACGCCACCGACGTGAAGCTGACCGAGGTCTCGTCGCGCAACGAGGTGTTCCTGACCGCCGGGGCGCCGACCACGACCGTGTTCCAGCCGACCGGCAAGGGCCTGGAATTCGCCCCCGTCACCCACCCCGACGAACTCGTCGCGGGCGAGGCGGCCAAATTCCGCTTCCTGATCGACGGCAAGCCCGCCACGGGCCTGAAGGTCACCGTCATCCCCGGCGGCAAGCGCTACCGCAACGACGAGGGCGCACGCGAGCTGACCACCGGCGCCGACGGCGTGCTCACCGTCACCTGGCCCACCGCGGGCATGTACTGGCTCAACGCCACGACGACCGACGCGAAGACGACCACCCCGCGTGCGACCGAACGCCGGCTCAGCTACACGACGACACTGGAAGTTCAGACGCCGTGATCCGTACGCCATGAGGATCGCGCTGCCCGCGGCGATCGACGCGCGGCTGTTCGCCGCGCGCGATCCCGCCGCGCGGGTGACCGACCTCGGCGGCGAGACGATGGGGACGCGCTGGAGCGTCCGCGCCATTCTGCCCGCCGGGGTGCCTGCGGATGCGGTGCGCCACGCGATCGTCGCCCGGCTCGACGGCATCGTCGCCCAGATGAGCCATTGGTCGCCGACCTCGCAGCTGTCGGCGTTCAACCGCGCTCCCGCGGGCCGGTGGACCATCCTGCCCCCCGATTTCGCGCACGTCGTCGCCGAGGGGCTGCGGATCGCGGCGATCACCGACGGCGCCTTCGATCCCGCGATCGGCCGGCTGGTCGACCTGTGGGGCTTCGGCCCCGTCCCGGTCGCCGGCCCGCCGGACGATACGGCGATCGCCGCGGCACGCGCCGTCTCGGGCTGGCGTCGCCTCGCCTACACGCCGGGTGACCGCCGCCTGCGCCAGCCCGGCGGCCTGTCGCTCGACCTGTCGGGGATCGCCAAGGGCTTCGCCGTCGATGCGATCGCCGAGCTGCTCGGCACGCTCGGCATCGTCCACGCACTCGTCGAGATCGGCGGCGAACTCGTCGGCCGCGGCTTCCGCCCCGACGGCCAGCCCTGGTGGGTCGACTGCGAAACGCCCCCCGGCCTTTCCCTCGTGCCGCTACGCCTCGCGCTCCACGGCCTCGCCGTCGCGACCTCGGGCGACTATCGCCGCGGCGCCCACACGCTCGATCCCCGCACCGGCCGTGCGATCCAGACCGGCGTCGTCGCGGCCAGCGTCATTCACGCCACCGCCCTCGCCGCCGACGCCTGGGCGACCGCGCTCACCGTCCTCGGCCCCGACGCCGCCATTCCGCTCGCCACCGATCACGCCATCGCCGCGCGGATCGTCACCGTCATCGACTGCGAGACCCGCGAACACCTCAGCCCCGCCCTCGCCGCCATGCTCGCCGATTAGGTCGATCGCCGGGATCGATCGACATTCGGACGCATGGACTACCAACGCACCCGCCACGGCAGGGCTATCGCATAAGATCGATGAACTGGCCCGGAATACCTCGTCACCCCGGACTTGTTCCGGGGTCCACCATGCCGCAGGCGTTGAACAAGAGCCTCGAAACGACACGTTCGCCGAACCGTGGACCCCGGAACAAGTCCGGGGTGACGAAGGAACTGGGGAGCCGCTGACCAATCACTTATACGCAATAGCCCTCCCCGCCGTAAGGGGACGAAATGTCTCTACACCGCTGAATGTCGATGCGGGGTGTCGCGCCCGCCGCGCCAGCGCCCCTCCCCGTCAGCACGGGAGATGACAGGGCCATGCGCGCCGCAACCGCGACACCTCTGCGTCCTCCGCGCCCCTGCGCGACACTCTCGTCTTTCCACGCTCTCAAGATGAGGAGATCGCCCCCCTAACGCGCCCGCCCCACCTCGTCGCCCAGCATGATCTCGAACAGCGTCGGCCAGTATTTGCCCGTCACGAACAGGCGATTCCCGACCGGGTCGTAGGCGATGCCGTTCGCCACCGCGTCGGGATCGGCGTTGCGGATTTCCGCCACCAGCGGACGCAGGTCGATCAGCCCGTCGACCTTGCCCGTCGCGGGGTCGATCCGCGCGACGAAGCCGCTCATCCACACGTTGGCGAGGATGCGGCCGCGGACATATTCCAGCTCGTTGAGCTTTGCGAGCGGCCGGCCGTTCAGCTTCACCGCGATCCGCCCGCGCTCGACGAAGCGGGTCGGCTCCATCACCCGCAGCGTCGCGCTGCCGTCGGACAGCAGGATCGAGCGTCCGTCGCCCGTCATCCCCCACCCCTCGCCGGCATAGCGAAACGGCGCGCCCGTGCGTTGCAGTCCCGGCAGCGCCCAGCGAAAGCCGATCCCCGTCTTCCACGTCACGCTGAGCAGCCGGTTCTGCCAGCAGGCGATCCCCTCACCGAACAGCTCGGGCGAAAGGCGCGCACGCGCGACGACCTTGCCGTCCGCCGGCGTCACCCGGCGGATGTCCGACGCGCCCTCCTTGCCCGTGCTCTCGTAGAGCGCACTATTGCAGAACAGCAGCCCCTCGGTGAACGCGGTCGGATCGTGCGGCAACCGCGCGACGACGGTCGCCGCATAGACCGGCACCCCCGCCTCGGCAGGCGCCGTCTGCGTCGCGGCAGCGGATGGCGCGGCCTGCCTCGGAGCAGCCACCGGCTCCTGCCGCCACGCGACGACGCCGGCCGTACCCAGGATCGCCAGCGCCAACACCGTCTTCACCACCCGTCCATCCTTTCGATCGTGCGCGCCGTCCGTCGCATCCCGGTCGCCGAAACGCAAAAGGCCCGGCGCCGCCGAAGCGGAACCGGGCCTTTCGTTTTTAGCGAATCGGGACCGTTACGACGCGGCCGACAGGTTCACCGCGGCATATTTGCCGCGACGATCGACTTCGAGCTCGAACTCCAGCTTGTCGCCCTCGTTGAGGGTCGCCATGCCGGCGCGCTCGACCGCCGAGATGTGCACGAACGCATCGGGCTGTCCGTCGTCGCGCTGAATGAAGCCGAAGCCCTTCATCGCGTTGAAGAACTTGACGGTGCCCGTCGCCTTCTCGCCGGTCAGCTGACGCTGCGGCGCGCCACCGGCGCCACCGGGACGCGGGCCACGATCGCCGAAGCCGCCTTCGCGCGGCTCGCGGGGAGCGCGCTCGGTGACGGCCATCGGCTCGCCGTCGATCTTCAGCTCGGTCGCCGAGATACGGCCGCCGCGGTCGACGAGGGTGAAGCCGAGCGGCTGACCCTCGGCGAGCGCGCTCATGCCGGCCTGTTCGACCGCCGAGATGTGAACGAACACGTCCTCGCCGCCGTCATCGCGAACGACGAAGCCGAAGCCCTTCTGCGCGTTGAAGAACTTGACCACGCCGGTGCCCTCGCCGACGACCTGCGGAGGCATGCCGCGGCCACCGCCGCTGAAGCCGCCACCACCGCCGCCGCCACGGAAACCGCCGCCGCCACCGCCGCCGCCGAAGCCGCCGCGGTCACCACCGCCGAAACCGCCGCTGCCGCCGCCGCCGAAACCACCGCCGCCGAAGCCGCCACGGTCACCGCCGCCAAAGCCACCGCCGCCGAAACCGCCGCCACCGAAGCTGCTGCCGCCGCCGAAACCGCCGCTATCGCCACCGAAATCGTCGCGCTTGTCGCGACCACGTCCGCCACGATTGCCGCGGCCACCTTTGTCGTAACTCATAACCCTGATCGTCTTCCCGGTTCGCCCGCATCCAATCCGTCGAAGAACCCGTGCGCCGGACGACGAACGCGAGCCTTCGGGCGCGAAACCTTTTGCGCCTTGGGACTCGTCATAGCGCACAAAACAAGTCCCCGCGAACAAATTCGTCGCATCTGCTGACCAACTGGCACCGATACTTGCCTGACCGTGGCCGCAACGGCACGTTCCACCGCCCGCGAACCGCTTTTTACCCACGACGTTAAGCATTGAGCGTCGCGCGGATGCGGCGTAGGGCGTCACGATGACCGTACACTTCCACGAGGAAGACCTCCCCGCCGACGTCTTCGCCCCCGGCGCCTCGATCGCCGTCGATACCGAGACGATGGGCCTCATCACCCCGCGCGACCGCCTGTGCGTCGTGCAATTGTCCGACGGCGGGCCTGACGAGCATCTCGTCCGCTTCGGCCCGCGCAGCGATTATGCCGCGCCCAATCTGAAGGCGGTGCTCGCCGACCCGTCGCGCACGAAGCTCTACCATTACGGCCGCTTCGACATCGCCGCGCTCCAGCATTATCTCGGGATCGTCGCCGCGCCGGCGTACGACACCAAGATCGCCTCGCGGCTGATCCGCACCTACACCGATCGCCATGGCCTCAAGGAACTGGTCCGCGAACTGCTCGGGCAAGAGTTGTCCAAGCAGCAGCAATCGTCCGACTGGGGCGCGCCCGAACTGTCCGACGCGCAAAAAGACTATGCGGCGAGCGACGTGCGCTTCCTCCATCGCCTGCAGGCCGAGCTCGACCGGCGGCTGGCGCGCGAGGGCCGCACCGCGCTGGCGCAGGCGTGCTTCGATTTCCTGCCGGCCCGCGCCGCACTCGATCTGGCCGGCTGGCCGGAGATCGACGTCTTCGCGCATGCCTGAGATTCCGTTTGAAAACGCGCGGAAGAGCGCGTTTCGAGGCGGTGCCGGCCCGCTCCCCCACCCGGCCGCCCACAGAGTATGCTTGATGGGCGGCCGGGTGGGGGAGCGGGCC
>NZ_JAMLDY010000023.1 GCF_024211255.1 Sphingomonas liriopis
CCCAAGGCTGGGCCGATGCGGAACGGATGTGGGAGGGACGGAAGGCGCGCAACGAAAGCCGCCGAGCCCAGATCGCACGCCTTCAAAACGAGATGGAGGATGAGCGGTAGCGCAGTGTCGATACCGAGTAAGTGGCCGTATCAGTATAGCCGTATACACCTATACTGATACGGTTTTGGCTTAAAAGTGAGTTTTGGGGTAGCGCCTCACCTTTGCGCGGCTGGCGTACTGAAATCCACCAGCACGGGCAGCTCGGGTATCCCGCCACGCAGCTTGGCGCGCCGCACGATGCTGTGCTGATCGATCAGGTTCTGTGCGTCGCGCTTGCCGCTGGACGTTTTCGGGAACCAGTGGAGTGCCACCCGCTCGACCTTGCGCCCGTTCTTGATCGGCGTGAAATCGACATAGAAGGGGCAGAGCTTGTTGATTTCCTCAACGGCAACCTTGAGGCAGTATTTGTTCAGATCGGCAAAGCGTTCGAGCTTGCCCTCGGGGACGTTGAGCAAACCGCGCAGCTCCTCAATCGTGAACTCCTCTTTCTGCTTGTATTCGAGGCCGATACGTCGCTCGATCATCTCATAGAGGCAGAGGGCGTACTTCGACTCGAAGCAATACATCACCTGCGTCTTGAGACGGGCATAGACCTGACTGTTCCGCAGTATCTCGATCAGCTCCTCCGGGATGCGGTAGTGAAGGAAGCCGTCCTTTTCGAGGCTTTCATCGCTGGGGCCGAGGAGCTGAACACGGCGCTTGAAGCTCTTGCCGTCCTTGCGGATCGTGACGATCGCGATGGTGCCCATGAGACGCAGCAGCGAGCTTTCCACGCGCTCATTGCCTTGGTGCGTCCCTTTCAGTCCCGATTTCGCGATGCGATGGATGATCGGCTCGCCAATGCGCTCCCAGGCGTTGGCGATGAGCAGGTTATAGATACGACGATCGGCGAGGGTGAGGGGGCTCAGCTCGACGATATCGACCAGCTCGCCGGGCTTGACGATTTCCCCATAATTGGCGGGATCAAAGGGATTGCCGCGCCCCTTCTGGGCCAGTGTGCGGAACGACATATCGACCACGGCAGGTTGCGACATAGACTTGACCAACGGTGAGCAAGAGGGACTTATCGCCTCACCTTAAACGCGAAAAGTGAGCCAGGCAAATGATCCGGCTCCCCGATGGAACGGTGAGGGGCTACCCCAAAACTCACCGTCACTCCCGACACTGCCGGCCAGCTACCCCAATGCTCACCGCAACCGGCCCGAACACTCACTTTTACCGGCCCCAAAGCTCACCGCACGCTACCCCGAAACTCACGCGAATCGACCCTAAAGCTCACCGTTAGGCCCGATTTTCCGCAGAAATCCGGGCCTTCCAGCACCCTGAATCTTGAATCAGAAGAATTAGAGAATCTGAACGGCGAAAAGTGAGCTTTGGGGTAGGCCGGCCTGTGGATAACCAAGAGAAACAGATAGTGAGGAATCGGCCTAACGGCCGATACGTTTTTGCCGCGTGCCGGCTACGCCGTCACCAGAGCGGCGCAAGCGCCGCAGGCTATGCGAGAAGAAGAAGGGCAGCCGGGGGCCTGATTACACGCCAGAGCCGCACAGAAGCGCTGTGAGAGCGGGAGAAGGGCTTTCCGGGACAAGACCGGGTACCGGACGCAGCGCAGGCCACCAGCGGCGCTTAAACCGCGATGCCAGCGACGCTTGTGGTGTTCAGTTCGGGTCAGCGTCGGCTGCTACCCTCAAACGGTGAGGAGCTACCCCAAAACTCACCTTTCACGGCAGGCAGGTGGAGACGTCTGCGCCGTATACGCGTATACAGGGGGCAGCGATTAGGGTGGCCTTCTGCGGCAGGATCAATCGGTCGCCGAAAGCACGAATCTTGCCCCCAAATTTTATGGATCAGAAGGGCCACCACTGTGGTCGCGCCGACTAGCAAGCGGATTTCGGATGTTCTTCGTGCTTTCGACGACCTTTCAGCCCGGATCGTAGAGGCCGGCAAATTCGCGCTCGGCGTAATAGCGGATTTTGCCGACTACGAGAGGGACCTGGCCCTGCCGCAACAGTAACAGGCTGTCTGAGTCCATCCGCATTATTTCATCGGGCGTCGCTAGCCGGCGCGCCGCAACGTGGCTGCTGGAGCTTTCGGAATATGTGCCGCTGCTGAATACGCTTCCCGGGCCGGACGAGCCGAAAGTGGTATATTCGATCGTGGTGTCGCCGATCGTCTTCGAGAGCATATCGGCCGTAGCGTGATCGTTGACGCCGAACGTTTGGATCACGCCGGCATTGGACATGAACGTGCCGGCACGTTCGCCATAGGTGGCCTTAAGCTGATGCATGTCCTGGAGGATCGGCCAGAGCTGCATCCCGTAGCCTGCCATCAGACCCATCGCCCGCTCCACCGGCTCCAATCGGCCGAGTGCGGCAAATTCGTCCAGCAGGAATAGCACGGGCTTATCGGGACGGGCAGGGGAGCGCGCCATATCGGTAACGGCCTGCGCAACCAGTAGGCGCAGCCAGCGCGCGTAAGTGTCAAGCCGATCGGGCGGTAGGCAGAGGAACACCGTCGCGGGGCGCTCCTTCAAATCGGCGAAACGAAAATCGGACGTGGACGTGCTGTCCACGATACGCGGACTGTCGAGAAAGTGGGTGTGACGCTGAGCCGAAGACAGCACGCCCGCGGCTTCGCGGTCGGACTTGCCGAGCTGACGATTGGCAGAGCGGGCGATCAGGCCGCGCGCGCCGCTGCTGGCCTGCATGTCGACGAGCAGCGCAGCGAAGCGGACCGGATCGCGGGTGAGCTTGTCGCGGACGGTAGCGAGCGTCACTAGGGCTGGGGGTTCGTGAATGACGGTGTGCAGGATGATGCCGGCGATCAGCGCCTTGGCCTCCTCATTCCAGTGCGCCTCGCCGCCCTGACCGGGTGCGTCATGGACCAGCGCGTCGGCGACCGTCTGCGCATCTTCCGCGAGGTCAGGGCTGACAGCATCGAGCCACGCCAGCGGATTGTAGCGGGCTGCAGGACGCCCGGAGACGCCGAAAGGGTCCAGGCACCACACATCGCCCTTCCTGGCCCGCGTGCGAGCCGTGACGCGGGCATTTTCACCTTTAGGGTCGATGCATATCACCGAGCGGTCGAGCAGCAGAAGGTTGGGGATAATTGTGCCGACGCCCTTGCCCGATCGCGTGGGCGCCATCGTCAGTAGGTGCGCAGGTCCGTCGTAGTGCAACAGCTTATTCGACTTTCCCGAGCGGCCGATGATTAGGTCGCCCGCACCTTCTAGCTCCCGCAAATCCTTGCGGTCGCCGAAGCGGGCCGAACCCATCAGTGTATTGCCGCGGTTGCCGCCGCGGCGATTGAACTTCCAGATCGCGAATAGCGTCAGGCCCGTCAGCAGGAACGGAACATCGGTCGCGATTTCACCGACGCCGAAGATCCCCTTGAGCCAGGAATTGCTCGCCATCAGCACCACGAAGGCGATGAACAGCGCCAATAGCGGTCCGATGCGCGCCGGCATCAGCAGCTCGCACCGGCAGGCGTGATCGCCAGCGCCGGATCGGCATCGGGATGGCCGAGCAGCTTGAGGAGAATTTGCGTGGCGAGGGGAGGGGGCACGCGTTCGTCGCGCAGCATGTCGAACAGCGCGTCATCCTCGGCAGATAGGGCCATGCCTTCGATCGCGAGGTTGGCGCGGGAATCCTCGTCGTCCTCGCGCCACATCGCGGCGTCGGCTAGGCTGCCCCGCACATAGTCGAGCGCGCGGACTTCGGCGCGGATCGCTTCAATGTTCAGCCCGGTCATTCCACCTTCTCCGCTTCCGCGTCGAACGCACGTCTGCCGCGGCGCTTCCACAACGCCAGCATATCGACGGCATCATCACCGCGCGCACGTCCGGCGATATCAAGCAGCGCGCCGTAGAGCGTGGCGCGATCGTCGTCTGCCAGCTCGACCAGCCCGGCTTTCTGGACCAGCCCGCCCAGCTCAATCAGGTGGCGTGTTCTTTCGCGACGTTGCACGACCCAACCCCTGCTATCCGTTCGCCGCTCCGCCGCTTCCGCCCGCAGCGTCGCCGCCCGGTTCAGTCGCAACGCCCGATCCGTCGATCGCAGCAGCGCCGCCACCTTTGCGCCCGCGCCGTTGAAAGAAGGCCGCGCCCTTCGCGCGCCATGCCTCCTTCGCGCTCGCATCCTTCGACCCGATCGCATCCAGCAGCACGCCGGCAAGCGTTTCCGCATCAAGTGCATCAGCCCCGGTCGCTGTGACGAGCTGGCCGAGCTGTTCGACCCGCTTGGCCTTGAGCGCCCGGGCCTTGTCGCCAAGCGCCTTCAACTCGGCATCGTAATCACGAACCTTCCGCATGGCCTTACCTTTCCGCGTATCGGTCAGAAGCATCCTAGCGCGTCCAGCACATGGGTAAAGCCGGAACGATCACAAAGACGCACCAAGTCAGTCAGGAGATGCGCAGCAGATCATGAGTGCGCGCTTATACGTCGTTGCCGACGTGCGCTAAGTAAGGCAGTATCCGGAGCGTCATGGCGATCTACCATTTTTCCGCCAAGGTCGTAAGCCGCGCGAACGGGTCGAGTGCCGTCGCGAGCGCTGCCTATCGTTCGGCATCCGAGCTGCACGACGATCGGCTCGGGCGCGATCATGATTTCAGCAACAAGGCGGGCGTCATCCACTCCGAGGTGATGTTGCCGGAGGGTGCGCCGGAGCGTTTAAACGATCGCTCGACCCTGTGGAACGAGGTGGAGGCAGGGGAGAAGCGCAAGGATGCGCAGCTTGCCCGCGAGGTGGAGTTTTCGATTCCACGCGAGATGAACGAGAAGCAGGGCGTCCAGCTTGCCCGCGATTTCGTGAAGAAGCAGTTTGTCGATCGCGGCATGGTCGCGGACCTGAATGTGCATTGGGACAAGGCGAAGGACGGCACCCCGAAGCCGCACGCGCATGTGATGATGGCCATGCGCGACGTAGGCCCGGAAGGGTTCGGCAAGAAGAACCGTGACTGGAACGGCACCGAGCTGTTGAAGGAATGGCGCGAGGCATGGGCCGCGCACGTCAACGAGCGCATGGCCGATCTGGGTCTGGAAGGCCGGATCGATCACCGTTCCTATGAGGCGCAGGGGATCGGGCTGGAGCCGCAGCACAAGATCGGCCCCGCCGCGTCCCGGCGACCGGAGCAGGGACTTGAGGCCGAGCGGATCGAGGATCACGCGCGCATCGCTCGCGAGAACGGCGAGAAGATCATCGCCGATCCGGGAATCGCGCTGGACGCCATCACGCGCAGCCAGGCGACGTTCACCACCCGCGACCTTGCGACCTTCGCGTTCCGGCATAGTGACGGCAAGGAGCAGTTCGACCAGGTGATGGGGGCGGTGCGCGCCAGCCCCGAGCTGGTCGCGCTGGGCAAGGACGGGCGCGACCAGGAGCGGTTCACGTCCCGCGACATGATCGCGACGGAAGCCCGGCTTGAGCGTGCCGGCGACGAGCTGGCGGGTCGCGCCGGGCATGGCGTCGCCGATCGGCACAGTGACGCCGCGATCGGCGCGGCCGAGGGCAGGGGGCTTGTCCTTTCGGCCGAGCAGCGCGACGCCTTCGATCATGTGACCGGCAGCGCCGGGCTGGCGTCCGTCGTCGGCTACGCCGGCAGCGGCAAGTCGGCGATGCTTGGCGTCGCGCGCGAGGCGTGGGAGCGGGAGGGCTACACGGTGCGCGGCGCGGCCTTGTCCGGCATCGCGGCGGAGAACCTTGGGGGCGGGTCCGGCATCACGTCGCGGACGATCGCCAGCCTCGAACACGCATGGGGGCAGGGGCGCGAGCAGCTAGGTCCCAGGGACGTGCTGGTCCTGGACGAGGCTGGCATGATCGGCACGCGCCAGATGGAGCGTGTGCTTGGTCAGGCCCGCGACGCCGGTGCCAAGGTCGTCATGGTAGGCGACCCCGAGCAGTTGCAGGCGATCGAGGCCGGCGCGGCGTTCCGCAGCGTCACCGAGCGGCACGGCGCGGCCGAGATCACCGAGATCAGGCGGCAGCGCGAGGACTGGCAGCGCGACGCGACGCGTGCGCTCGCGACGGGGCGCACCGGCGAGGCGATCCACGCCTATGACGCCAAGGGCATGGTCCACGCGGCCGACACGCGCGAGCAGGCGCGGGGCGAGCTGGTGGACGGTTGGGATCGCGCGCGTCAGGCCGAGCCGGGCAAATCCCGCGTCATCCTCACCCATACCAACGCCGAGGTCCGCGAGCTGAACGAGGAAGCGCGCGGGCGACTTCGCGCGACCGGCGACCTTGGCGGCGATGTGACGTTCAGCGCCGACCGGGGATCGCGCCAGTTCGCGAGCGGCGACCGCCTGATGTTCCTTCGGAACGAGCGGTCGCTGGGAGTGAAGAACGGCACGCTCGGCACGATCGAGCAGGTGACGCCGGAGGGCATGACCGTTCGGCTCGACGGGGGCCGTCAGGTCGCGTTCGACGCGAAGGACTACGCCCATGTCGATCATGGCTACGCCGCCACGTTCCACAAATCGCAGGGCGTGACGGTCGATCGCGCGCACATCCTCGCTACCCCCGGCATGGACCGGCACAGCGCCTATGTCGGCATGTCGCGGCATCGCGACAACGTGCAGCTCCATTATGGCCGCGACGACTTCGCCGATCAGCGTCAGCTCGTCAGCGCCCTGTCGCGCGACCGCGGCAAGGACATGGCCGGCGACTATGCGCCGACACGCGGCGAGCAGGACCATGCCCGCGCGTTCGCCGATCGGCGCGAGATCCGGTTCCCGGAACTCGCGCGCCAGGTGGTCGAGAAGGTGCGCGACAAGGCGCGGGGCATGTTCGCGGGGTTCAAACCGAAGCCCGCGATGGAAAAGGCACCGGCAACCGAAAGGGGCGGGGCAGCGATCGGTAACGACCGTCCCGACCAGGCCAGGGCGATCGGACACTATGCCCGTGCCGCCGGCGATATCGCCCGGCAGACGGCCAGGGACTTGCCCGTGCTACCCTATCAGGAAGACGCGCTGCGCAAGGCGGGCGCGGCGCTGGACGCTGCCCGGCCCGATGCCGCGCGCGATCTCTCCGCGGCGTTCCGGCGCGATCCCTCGCTGATCGAGCAGGCATCGGGCGGCAATACGGGGGGTGCGGCGCGCGCGATGGCCGAGGAGCAGCGTATCCGGCTTGATCCGGACGCGCGCGCCGATCGGTTCGTGACGGGCTGGCAGGCGATGCAGCGCCAGCGTGCCGGCCTGGAACGGGCCGGCGACCATGAGGGCGCCGAGAAGACGCGCGGGCGTATGGCGCAGGCGGCGGGCGGGCTGGCCCGCGATCCGCAGCTTGAATCCGCGCTGCGCCGTCGTGCGCCCGAGCTGGAAATCAGGATCGAGCGTGAGCGGTCGATCGGCGATGCGCTAGCGCGATCGGTCGGGCCGGCGATCGACCGTGACAGGGGCATGAGCCGCTAGAGTTCGTGCTTTCGGATACGAGAAGGAGGCGGGATGGACGAGGAAGATCACGAACGGGATGCCGCGGCCGAAGCGTTCGAGGGCGTGCGCGGCGAGCTGGCGTTGCTCAGGCGCGCGATCGAGGGGATCGCGGCGCGCGACGATCGACCTGAACCGCCCGATTATGGCGAGACGCTGGGCCAGATCACGAAGCTGGCGAACGCCACCTTCCAGCGCGCCGAGTTCATGCGGAAGGCGATCGAGGAGGAAGCGGTCGCCCGCCAGGTCGCCAACCGGATCGCCGGTGCTGTCGCCGAGGACCGGCAGGCGGTGAAGAGCGCAGCCGGCGAGCTGCGTGACGCGACGCGCGCTTTGCAGGGCGTCACCGTGTCGGCGCGGCGCGGCGACGAGCAGAACAAGTGGCTGGGCGTGTCGGCGATCGGCGGGATCGTCGTCGGCATGATCGTATGGGCAGTGTTCGCCGGCATCGTGGCGAGTTCAGTGCCGACAGGCTGGCAATGGCCGGAGCGGATGGCGGCGCGCACGCTCGACATGCCGATGTGGGAAGGCGGGCAGCGCATGATGCGGACCGCAGCGCCGGATGCCTTCGCCAATATCGCCGCGGGCGATCGGATCGTCACCGCCAACCGCACAGCAGTCGAGCGGTGTCAGCGCGCGGCAACCAAAACCGGGAAGCCGGTTCAATGTACTATCAGGATCGAGAGCGCGCGCGCTCAGCGCTGAAAACCGGAGGCTGTGCCACGTGGCACAGCTTACGATGCGGCGGATAAACCAAGGGCCGCCCTTTCGGACGGCCCCGGCGTGTTAGTTCCCTTACGGGAAACGGACACTTCCAAAGAAAGGCCGCGAGTATCTTCTATCTAGCAAACTACGCGAGAAAGGACAACCATGATGCACATGCGTGGTCAATCGTGAGAGTTTGAACGCGAACCTGGCGAACGACCCTCCTGCCGACCCTACCTTGCCTCCGCGTTAAACTCGCCGTTGATGAAGCTCCCTCGTTCGACCTTCCCGTTTAGCTTGCGGATCATCACGTCGGGATTGTCGCTGTCGAGCGAGTAGAGGGGTACGTCTTTTTTAGCGTAAAGACGGACGCCGGCTTTAGCCAAACGTTTCGTTACCCGTTCGAGCGCTTGCGTGCTGACCTTCACGTTGTGCTGGACCATCGCCTTGGAGGGCGGGGGAGCCGTGACTATCACATCGCCGAACCGCGTCTTGCAGGTCTTTGCCCTGTGTGCGCCGAGCTGAATGATCGTATTGATCGCCATCTCCTGTCCTCTTGCGGCTAGGTTCGATTGACCACCAAGATAACGTCTATGGCTCCGCTCGGCTATCTATCGAGTTGGCCGCTATCCTTCGCGGGCAGTTGCGATGCTCGAGAGATCGGTCGCCGTGTCGATCGGTACGCCCGCTTCCTTGCGTTCGGAATAGCGGTCGACGAGTTGGGCGGCGTGCGGGCGCATCAGCACCGTGAACCGCACCAGCTCCTCCATCACGTCGACGATCCGATCATAGTAGCTGGACGGCTTCATCCGCCCGGCGTCGTCGAACTCGTTGAACGCCTTGGCGACGCTCGACTGGTTCGGAATCGTCACCATTCGCATCCAGCGACCCAGCACGCGCAGCGTGTTGACGCTGTTAAACGACTGCGATCCGGCCGACACCTGCATGACCGCCAGCGTTCGCCCTTGCGTCGGGCGCATCCCGCCCATCGACAGCGGCAGATGGTCGATCTGCAGCTTCATGATGCCAGTGATCTGGCCGTGACGTTCCGGGCTGCACCACACCTGACCCTCCGACCATAAAGACAGCTCACGCAGCTCGTGGACGGCTGGATGGTCGTCGCCGGCATGTTGGTCGGGCAGCGGCAGGGTCGATGGATCGAAGATGCGTGTCTCGCACCCGAAGAAGCGGAGCAGGCGCGCCGCTTCCTCGACACACAGCCGGGAAAAGGACCGTTCGCGCAGCGAACCATAGAGCAGAAGGATACGCGGTGCGGAATCGAGCGGGCCAAGCCCCAGCGCCGGCCGCTGTATGACATAGGCGGGATCGAGCGACGGCAGGGTATCGGGATCGGCGAGTGTGCGGAGCGGCATCAGAGAGCTTTCACGAGATAGACGGCCGATGCCGGGCATAGCGCGGTAAACTCGCGCGATGCGGCCACGGCCGCGGGGGCCGCGCCGCGGTCGGCGTCGGCATAGCCGAGCGCCCGGAAAAACGGCGCGGCCGTCGTCGTCAGCAGATGCAGGCGCTCCACCCCGAGGTCGCGCGCCTGTTGCTCGAGGGTGGCTACCAATGCCCGCCCTAGGCCATGCCCCCGACGATCGGCGAGGATGACGATCGAGCGGAGCAGGCGGTCGGCCCCCTCCCCCTCCAGGCCGCCATAGCCGACGAGGCTATCAGCCTCGAACCGGAAGAACAGGCGGCCGGGAGCGGCGAGATCGGCGCTTGGCAGGCTGGCGGCATCGAGGAACCATGCCAGCCCGGCCAGCTCGGCGGGTTCGAGCGCCGTGATGGTCAGTCCCGTCACGCGAGGCTGATCCGGATCGCGAGCGCCGCGAGCGTGACGAGCAGCACCGGCACGGTTAGCGTGACGCCAACCCGAAAGTAATAGCCCCATCCGATCCGAACGCCCTTCTGCCCGAGGACGTGGAGCCAGAGCAGCGTCGCGAGCGACCCGATCGGCGTCAGCTTGGGGCCGAGATCACAGCCGATCACATTAGCGTAGATCATCGCTTCCTTGATCGCGCCCGTGGCGTGGGTGGCGTCGATCGAGAGTGCGCCCACCAGCACGGTCGGCATGTTGTTCATCACCGACGACAGGACGGCCGCGATCACGCCCGTACCCAGCGCCGCGCCCCACACGCCGCCTTGCGCCGTGCGATCCAGCAGCGCTGCCAGATGGTCCGTCAGGCCAGCGTTCCGCAGGCCATAGACGACGAGATACATGCCGAGCGAGAAGATCACGACCTGCCAGGGCGCGCCGCGCAACACCTTGCCGGTCTGGATCACATGGCCCCGCCCCGCGATCACCAACAGCAGGATCGCGCCGGCTGCGGCCACGGCGCTGACCGGCACGCCGAGCGGTTCGAGCAGGAAGAAACCGGCGAGCAGCAGCGCCAGCACGATCCATCCGGCGCGGAAGGTCGCGGCATCGCGGATCGCGTCGCGCGGCGCGCGCAGCGCCCCCACGTCATAGTCTGCCGGTATGTCGCGCCGGAAGAACAGCAGCAGCGCCCCCAGCGTGGCGGCGATCGACACGAGGTCGACCGGCACCATCACGGCCGCGTATTCGCCGAAGCCGACGTGAAAGAAGTCGGCCGACACGATGTTGACGAGGTTCGAGACGACCAGCGGCAGGCTGGCGGTGTCGGCGATGAACCCCGCCGCCATGACGAACGCCAGCGTCGCCTTGTCCTTGAACCCCAGCGCCCGCAGCATGGCGATGACGATCGGCGTCAGGATCAGCGCCGCACCGTCGTTGGCGAACAGCGCGGACACCGCCGCGCCGAGCAGCACGATCAGGACGAACAGCCGGCGACCATGCCCCCTGCCCCAGCGGGCAACGTGGAGCGCCGCCCATTCGAAGAACCCGGCTTCATCAAGCAGCAGGCTGATGACGATGATCGCGACGAACGCGGCGGTCGCGTTCCAGACGATGCCCCACACCACCGGCACGTCGGACAGCGTGACGACGCCCGCAAGCAGCGCCACGACGGCCCCGCCCATCGCACTCCACCCGATGCCGAGGCCCTTGGGTTGCCAGATGACGAGCGCGATCGTGGCGACGAAGATCAGGACGGCAAGGAGCATCAGGCGACGCGCTGGCCCGAAGCATCGACCACTTGCTCGCCGTCCTCCTTCGCGAATGCGCCGAGCTGATCGCTCGGCAGGAGATCCAGTACGGCTTCGGACGGCCGGCACAGCTTCACGCCGAGCGGCGAGACGACCAGCGGGCGGTTGATGAGGATCGGATGCGCCATCATCGCATCGACCAGCGCGTCGTCAGGCAACGACGTGTCGCCCAGGCCCAGCTCCGCATAGGGCGTCCCTTTCTCGCGCAGCAGATCGCGGGGCGTCATGCCGGCGCGGTCGATCAGCTCGACCAGCAGCGCGCGCGCCGGAGGGGTTTTCAGATATTCGACCACATGCGGCTCGATGCCGGCATTGCGGATCATCGCCAGCGTGTTGCGCGACGTGCCGCACTCGGGATTGTGGTAGATGACGATATCGACGGCCACGGGGCGTCCTTTCAGCAGCAGGGGGTGAGTTCGGCGACAAGGGGCGCGCACAGCTCGGCATTGCCGGCGCAGCAATCCTTGACGAGGAACAGCGTCAGCGCGCGCAGGCCGTCCAGGTCGGCGCGGTAGATGATCGAGCGGCTATGCCGTTCGGAGTGGACCAGACCGGCGCGCGCGAGGATGCCGAGATGCGCCGACATGGTGTTTTGCGGCACGTCGAGCTGACGCGCGATATCGCCTGCGGCCATGCCGTCCGGCTCGTGTCGCACCAGCAACCGGAACACGTCGAGGCGCGTGCTCTGCGCAAGTGCGCCTAGCGCAACGATAGCTGAGTCGTTTTCCATGTATCCAGCATAGTGGATATACGGAGTTTGTCTAATGCTGTCTCCGCGCCGGCTTCACTAAACGCTTGGAGCCAGGGCTTCGATGATCCGGCAGTCGGCGACGGTGTTGCGGCTACAGGAATCGATCAGCGCATCCAGCTCGCTGGCCAACGCCGTCAGGTCGGCAATTTTGCGGGTGATCGCATCGCGGTGCTGGTTGGCGATGACGTCGACAGCCATGCAGGATTGGTCGCGCCGGTCGGCAAGCCCCATCAATTCCCGCACCTGGTCGATCGAGAAGCCAAGATCGCGCGCGCGCCGGATGAACGACAGGCGGCGAAGATGCGCGGCGTCATAGGTCCGGTAGTTCGCAGCCGAGCGCGCCGGTGCCGGGAGCAAGCCGATCTGCTCGTAATAGCGGATCGTCTCGACCTTGGTGCCGGTCGCCCCGGCTAGTTTTCCGATCGTCAGTTGGCCGGACATGGCGCTTGACCCTCTAGTGACTAGAGGGTGCATATAGGCTGCCGGATCGATTCTATCGAGGGGCGGAAACATGGCCTGCACGAGCTGCGCGTCCGACAAGGCGGGCACTTTCAATGACCCCAAATGGCGGCGCGCGCTGTGGATTGCGCTTGCGATCAACGGCGCCATGTTCGGCGTCGAGATCGTCGCCGGTATCACTGGCGGATCGAAGGCGCTCCAGGCCGACGCGCTCGACTTCTTCGGCGACACCGCGAATTACGCGATCAGCCTTGGCGTCGCGGGAATGGCGATAGCGTGGCGCGCCCGTGCGGCCATCTTGAAGGGGGCGACCCTCGCGCTGCTCGGCCTCTATGTTCTCGCCGCTGCGGGCTGGGCGGCCGTCCACGGCGCCGCGCCCCACGCCGAGGTGATGGGGATCGTTGGCATCGCCGCGCTGATCGCAAACCTTGTGGTGGCGGTGATGCTCTACCGCTTCCGTGAGGGCGACGCGAACATGCGATCGGTCTGGATCTGCTCGCGCAACGACGCGATCGGCAACATCGCCGTCGTCCTGGCCGCAGGCGGCGTCTTCGGCCTGAACAGTGCCTGGCCCGATCTTGTCGTCGCGGCGCTGATGGCCGCGCTGGGATTGTCGGGCGGCATCCAGATCATGCGGCAGGCCCGTGCCGAGCTGCGGTCCTTCCCGCCTTCCGCGCCCGTCGATTTCCAGGGATCGTTACATGGCAGCCGGTAAACTGCTACGGGCAGGGTCGATGCACCGTTTGTCGGCCCTTTTCCTCTGTCTGATGCTCGTGCTGTCGCTCGGGTTCGGATCGGTCGCGCACGCGGCCGAGGGGCCGGGCGTCGAGGTGTCTAAGGTGACATCGATCGGCCATGCCGATGGCGATGGCGATCAGGTGCCGGCCGATAGCCAGAAGGGCTATCCACATCATCATGGTGGATGCCACGGCCACGATATCGGGGTGCCGATGGCACCCGATCCCGTTGGGTCCGTCACCGGACTGCGCGTGGCCTTGTCAGTATGGGACAAGGGTCCGATGCCGCGCGCGCCTTCGGACCCGGCGCTGCGACCGCCCCAAGCCTGACCGACGTCTAAGCTCCGCCGGGCATTCCCGCGCGGAATCCAGCGTTCGTCAGGAGTCCGTTACCCATGCAGCGTTTTATCGCGGCCCTTTTGGCCGTGGCGTCGTGCGCGTCGATCGCGCACGCGCAATCATCCGGACCGGCATCGACCAGTCCCCCGCTCACGCTCGAGCGCGCGCTGGCGCTTGCCGGCACAGCCGCGCCGACGCTCGAGGCAGCGACAGCGGGGGTGCGGGCGGCCGAGGCCGGTCGCACCGTTGCCGGCTACCGGCCCAACCCGTCGATCGTCGCCGAAACCGAGAACATCGCCGGCAGCGGCCAGTACCGCGGCGTGCGCAGCGCCGAGACGACGGCGGGGCTGGCGTTTCCGATCGAACTGGGGGGCAAGCGCTCGGCGCGGATCGCCGTCGCGGACGCGATCGGCAACCGCGCCCGGATCGGCTCAGCCTTGGCCGAGGCCGATCTTCGCCTTGCCGTGACCCAGCTCTACATCGAGGCGACGGCGGCCGAGCGCCGCCTTGCGACCGCGCGCGAGCAAGCCGGCATCGCTCGCGAGGCATTGCGTGCGGCCGGGGTTCGCGTGCAGGCCGGGCGTGCTTCACCACTCGAGCAGCAGCGCGCGGACGTGCTGCGCATCAACGCCGAGACCGCCGTGGAGCGCGCGCAGCGCCTTGCCGACGTCGCTCGCGACAATCTGGCGCGCCGGATCGGCCAACCCGTCACGGGCGCGCTCGACATGGCATGGTACGATCGTATCGAGGGGTTCGGTCCAGCGAGACGGATCGAACCCGCGGGCACACTCGCACTGGCAGCAGCGCGCGCCGACGTAACCACAGCCGATGCACAGGTCAGGCTTGCCCGCTCGCAGCGCATTCCCGACGTGACGCTTAGCGCCAGCGCACGCCGTCTCGAGGCAACGAACGACGTCGCCGCGGTCTTCGGCGTGTCGATCCCCTTCCCCCTCTTCAACAACGGTCGCGCGAGCGTGACGCAGGCCCGTGCGCAGAGCGATCAGGCGCAGGCGCTGCAGCGTGCGGCCGAACTGGACACCGCGCAGGACATCGCCCGCGCTCAGGTCGAGGTTGCGAACGCGGCCACGTCCGCCCGCAACGCGAGCGGGCCGGCGCTCGCGTCGGCGACCGAGGCCGCGCGCATCGCGCGGATCGGCTACCGCGAGGGCAAGTTCGGGCAGCTCGACCTTCTCGATGCCGAACGCACCCTTTCCGAGACGCGCACCGCCGCGATCGACGCGCTCGCCACCTATCATGACGCCAAGGCACGCTTGGAACGGCTCGTTGCCGCGGCGCCCTCGCTTGAGGAAATCGACCGATGAAGAAGAACATCGTGCGGGCGCTCGCGCCCGTGACACTGGCGATCCTCCTGGCCGGGTGCGGCAAGGGCGGTAGCGAGGCGGGCGGCAATGCCGGCGCCGAGAAGACGGAGGCGGCCGAAGGTGCCGAGGGCAAGGAAGCCCCCAAGGATATCGTTACCCTGTCCGCCCAGCAGATTGCGGACGCCGGCATCGAAGTCACGCGTCCGACCATAGGCGGCGAAGCCGGCGCGATCGAACTGTCGGCGACGATCGAGGGCGACCCGCAGGGCGTCCAGGTGGTGTCGGCAGCGGTCGGGGGGCGGCTCGTCGCGCTGACCCGCAATCTCGGCCAGTCGGTCGGGCGCGGCGATCCGCTCGCGATCATCGAGAGCCGGGAGGCGGCGTCGCTCAAGGCGGAGGTGGAAGCCGCCCGTGCGCGTAGCGCCCTCGCCCAATCGAACCTACGACGCGAGCAGCGCCTGTTCGCCGAGCGCGTATCGCCGGAACAGGATCTGGTCGCCGCACGAACGGCCGCTACGGAAGCCGGCATCGCCCAGCGTCTCGCGCAGCAGCAATTGTCGGCGACCGGCAGCGGGGGCGGTGCACTCAACCGCATCGCCGTGCGCTCGCCGATCGGCGGTCAGGTCATCGCCCGTTCCGCGACGCTTGGGCAGACGGTCGCAGCCGACGCCGAGCTGTTCCGCGTCGCCAATCTCTCCAAGGTCACGGTCACGACATCGCTGGTGCCGAACGATGCGGGCCGGGTGAAGCCCGGTGCCCGCGTCGAGGTGACGGCATCCGGTAGACGTCAGGAAGGCCGTGTGACGTTCGTTTCGCCCGTGCTCGACGAGACGACCCGGCTGGTGCCGGTAATCGCGACGCTCGACAATGCCGGCAGCACGTGGCGGGTCGGCGAGACGGTCAATGTGTCGATCCTCGTGCCCGCTAGCGGGGACCGCACCGTCGCCGTGCCATCGGCCGCGGTGCAGATGATCGAGGACAAGCCGTTCGTCTTCGTCCGCACCCCGACCGGCTTCCGTGCGATGCCCGTGACCCTGGGTCGGACCAACGGCGGTCAGGTCGTCGTGGCCTCCGGCCTGACCGGTTCCGAGCGCATCGCGTCGACCAACAGCTTCACGCTCAAGGCCGAACTCGGCAAGAGCGCCGCGAAAGACGAGGACTGAGCCATGATCGGTCGCATCGTCACCCTCTCCGTCGAGAAGCGTTGGCTCGTCCTGCTTTTCACCGTTGCGGCAGCGTTGATCGGGATCGGCGCGCTGCGTCAGCTCCCGATCGACGCGGTGCCCGACATCACCAACAACCAGGTGCAGATCAACGTCGTCGCCCCTGCCCTCTCACCCGACCAGATCGAGAAGCAGGTCGCCTTCACTGTCGAAACAGCGCTCGCCGGCATTCCCGGCCTTGAATACACCCGGTCGCTCAGTCGCAACGGCTTTGCCCAGGTCACGGCGGTTTTCTCCGCCAAGACCGATATCTATTTTGCGCGTGCGCAGGTCGCGGAGCGTCTGCGCACCGCCGAGGAAGACCTGCCTCAGGGCGTAAATCCGGAGATGGGACCGATCGCGACCGGGCTCGGCGACATCTTCATGTGGACGGTCGAATATCGCGAACTCGATCAGACCCGGCACCGCAACGGCGAACCCGGCCTGCAACGCGACGGTAGCTACATCACGCCCGAAGGCGATCACCTCGTCAGCGACGCCGACAAGGCGACCTACCTGCGCACCGTGCAGGACTGGATCGTCACGCCACAGTTGAAGAGCACGGCGGGTCTCGCCGGCGTCGATTCCCTTGGCGGCTACACCAAGGAATATCTCGTCGTCCCCGACGTGCAGCGGATGGCGGCGATGCGCCTCACGCTGCAGGACCTCTCGACCGCGCTCGACCGCAACAACACGAGCGCCGGTGCGGGCGTCGTCGACCGGAACGGCGAAGGGCTTGCCGTTCGTTCCGATGGGCGCGTGCGCAATGCCGACGAGCTGGCCCGGACCGTTGTCGCCACCCGCGAGGGCGTACCGATCCTGCTCAACCAGATCGCGACCGTTCGTACCGGGCAGGCGCTCCGCATGGGCTCGGCATCCGAAAACGGTCATGAGGTCGTGGTCGGGACCGCGGTCATGCGGATCGGTGAGAACAGTCGCACCGTGTCGACGGGCGTCGCCGAGCGGCTGACGCAGATCGGTCGTTCGCTGCCGGTCGACGTGGTGGTGAAGCCGGTCATGAACCGGACCGAGCTGGTGAACTCCACCATTTCCACGGTTGCCCGCAACCTCGCCGAAGGCGCGGTGCTGGTCATCGTCGTCCTGTTCGCGCTGCTCGGCAATTTCCGGGCGGCGCTGATCGCCGCGTTCGTCATCCCGATCACGATGCTGCTCACCAGCATCGGCATGTTGGAAGCCGGCGTGTCCGCCAATCTGATGAGTCTCGGCGCGCTCGACTTCGGTCTGATCGTCGACGGTGCGGTCATCATCGTCGAGAACGCGCTGCGCCGCCTTGCCGAGGCGCAGCATGACCGTGAGGGCGAGCTGACGATGCAACAGCGGCTTGGATTGGTCGCTGCGTCCGCCCGCGAGATGATCCGCCCGTCGGTCTACGGGCAGGCGATCATCATCCTCGTCTATGCGCCGCTCCTCACCTTCACCGGCGTCGAGGGCAAGATGTTCGAGCCGATGGCGCTGACCGTCATCATCGCGCTCGTCTTCGCCTTCATCCTGTCGCTGACCTTCGTGCCCGCGGCCATCGCCATCTGGCTGAGCAAGCGGGTGGAGGAGAAGGAAAGCCGGGTCGTGGCGTTCCTGCGGCAACGCTACGAACCGGGCCTCGACGCTGCCATGCGCCGTCCGAGCCTAACGATCGGCGTCGCGATCGGCGCGCTGGCGCTCGCCGGCGTCGCCTTCACCACCTTGGGGCAGGAGTTCCTGCCCCAGCTCGACGAGGGCAACATCCTCGTCCAGGCAGTCCGTATCCCCGGCACGTCGGTCGACCAGAGCCAGGCCATGCAGTTTCAGGTCGAAAAGGCGCTCGCCAAGGCGCCTGAGGTCCGGTTCGCCTTCTCGCGCACCGGCACGTCGGAAATCGCGTCCGACCCGATGCCGGCGAACGCAACCGACACGTTCGTTATCCTGAAACCCAAGAAGGAATGGCCGGACCCCGGTTTGTCCAAGGAGGCGCTGGTCGAGCGGCTGGAAAAGCGTCTCTCCACTCTGCCGGGCAATGCTTACGAGATCACCCAGCCGATCCAGATGCGGTTCAACGAACTGATCGCGGGCGTGCGCGGCGACATCGCGGTCAAGGTGTTCGGCGACGACTTTGGCGAGATGAACGCGACCGCCGACCGGATCGCGAGCATCCTGCGCAAAACGCGCGGCGCGGCAGACGTGCGCGTCGAGCAGACCGAGGGGCTGCCGATGCTCGATATCCGTCCGAACCGCACCGCCATGTCGCGGGTCGGGGTGACGGCCGGTGACGTGCAGGACACCGTTGCCGCGGCGATCGGGGGCCGGCAGGCGGGCGTCATCTTCGAAGGTGATCGCCGCTTTCCCGTCGTGATCCGGATGGCGGAAAGCGCGCGGTCCAACCTGACCGCGGTCGCGCAGGTGCCTGTCCCGACCGCCAGCGGCGGTTTCGTCCCGTTGTCGACGGTCGCGGATATCGCCGTGGTCGATGGTCCCAACCAGATCAGCCGCGAGAACGGCAAACGGCGTGTCGTTGTGCAGGCGAACGTCCGCGACCGGGACGTGGCGGGCGTCGTTGCCGACGCGCGCGCCGCGATCGATGCCCAGGTGAAGCTCCCTGCCGGCACCTATCTCGAATGGGGCGGACAGTTCGAGAATCTGGCGTCAGCACGCGATCGGCTCGCGATCGTCGTGCCGATCTGTTTCGCAGTCATCATGCTGCTGCTCTACGGGGCGCTCGGCTCCGTCCGCGACGCGCTGATCGTGTTTACCGGCGTGCCCCTGGCACTGGTGGGCGGCGTGCTGGCGCTGGTGTTGCGGGGAATGCCCTTCTCCATCTCTGCGGCCGTCGGCTTCATCGCGTTGTCGGGTATCGCGGTGCTCAACGGATTGGTGATGGTGTCCTCCATCCACGACCTGATGCGCGCGGGCGTGGACCGGGCCGTGGCAGCGCACCAAGGCGCGCTTGCACGGCTTCGTCCAGTGGCGATGACCGCGCTTGTCGCGTCGCTCGGCTTCGTGCCGATGGCGCTGGGGCACGGCGCGGGGGCCGAGGTGCAGAAGCCCCTCGCGACCGTCGTTATCGGCGGTCTAATTTCGGCGACGCTGTTGACGCTGTTCGTGCTGCCGACGCTCTACGCCCGCTTCGGCGCGCGCACGCTGGCAACCCCTGCAGACGGTCATCTCGAACTCCCTGCCCTCCCCGCTGCGGCGCACTGAAAGGCAAATGATGCACGATCATGCAGCGGGCGGACACGCCCATGACCACAACGAAGCCGGTGGTCACGATCACGGCCACGCTCACGGGGGGCATGGGCATAGCCATGCCCCCAAGAGCTTCGGCAAGGCATTCGCGATCGGCACCGCCCTCAATCTGGGTTTCGTCATCGTCGAAGCGGGCTATGGCATCGCCTCGGGATCGATGGCGCTGCTGGCGGATGCCGGACACAATCTGAGCGACGTGCTTGGATTGCTGATCGCATGGGGTGCGGCGACGCTGGGGCGGCGCTCGCCCAGGGGGCGCTACACCTACGGCTTCCGCAGTTCCTCCATTCTGGCGGCATTCCTTAATGCGCTGTTGCTGCTCGTCGCGATCGTCGTAATCGCGGTGGAGGCAATCCGGCGCTTTTCCGAGCCGGCGCCTGTCGCGGGCGGCACCGTGGTGATCGTCGCGGCGATCGGGATCGTCGTGAATACCGCAACCGCCTTGCTGTTCATGTCGGGGCGCAAAGGCGACCTCAACATCAAGGGCGCCTTCCTGCACATGGCGGCCGATGCTGCCGTGTCCGCAGGCGTTGTCGTCGCCGGGTTCGTCATCATCAAGACCGGGCTCACCTGGATCGACCCGGTGACGAGCCTGGTCATCGTTGCGGTGATCGCGATCGGGACGTGGGGACTGCTCCGCGATTCCGTGAACATGAGCCTTCAGGCCGCCCCGCCCGGGCTTGACCCCCAGGAGATCGGCGCTTTCCTTCGTGGCCGCGAGGGCGTGCAGGAGATCCACGATCTGCACGTCTGGCCGATGAGCACGACCGAAACGGCGCTGACCGTGCATCTGCTCGTTCCCGGCGGCTATCCGGGCGACGCCTATACCGCTGACGTCGCGGCAGCGCTGAAGGAGAAGTTCGGGATCGACCACGCGACGATCCAGATCGAGACCGATCCGGGGACACCGTGCATGCTCGAATCCGACAAGGCGGTTTGAAGGCATGGCGATGCAGGCTGTAGCGTTCACCCTGATCCCCGTTGCGGCCGTGCTGATCGGTTCGCTGGTCGCCGTCACCCGGCGTCCCAGCGAAGCAATCGTAAGCGCCATGCAGCATCTCGCAGCGGGCGTGGTGTTCGCCGCAGCCGCGGTCGAAATACTGCCTCAGGTCATGCACGAAGGCTCGCCGATCGCTACCTTCATCGGCGGGGCGATCGGCATCATCGTGATGTTGTCGCTCAAAGCGATCGAGGGTCGGGCCAAAGGGCCGGTCGCGATGCTTGGGGCTGTCGGCGTCGACATCCTGATCGACGGGCTGGTGCTCGGTCTGGCGTTTATCGCCGGCGGTAAGGCGGGCTTGCTCCTCACCATCGCTTTGACCCTGGAGGTGCTTTTCCTCGGATTGACCGTGACGGCCGAGCTTGGCGCGACGATCCGGTCCAAGGCCCGCATCGTCGCGATCACCGTCGGGATCGCGCTGTTGCTCCCGATCGGCGCGGCGCTGGCGACGCCGATCGCCTTGTTCCCGCCCGTCGTCATCGCGGGGTTCCTGAGTTTCGGGCTCATGGCCCTGCTCTATCTCGTGACCGAGGAGCTGCTGGTCGAGGCACACGAGAAGCCGGATACACCGCTTATCAGCGCCATGTTCTTCATCGGCTTTCTCGGGCTGCTGTTGATCGAGGAGGTGTTGGGCTGACTGGACAACGGGGCACCCGGTGGACCGAGGAGGCCGATGCCGACCTTCGACGGCGCGTGACGGCCAGACAAACCATCGGGCAGATCGCGCGCGAGATGGGCCGGACGATGGATGCGATCCGAGGCCGTGCCGCCTATCTCCGGATCACGCTTCGATCCTCGCAACGGCCGTGGCGCGATGGCGTGGTGCGCAGGTCGCGACCCGACGACCCGTAAAACGCTCGGAAGAGCGTGATGGATTTCCTCACATCGACGCGGGCGGTTCTAGCGTTCCCAACCAGGCGACCAAGGCCAGGATCGAGACGACGATTGCCGTCTCGAGGCCAAGGCTGCACCGCAGCACGCCGAGCGCGCTCGCATGCCTGCCGGTCGCGATCGATCGCTCGAACGCTGGCGTAAGCCGGAAGCGGTTGAGCGAGGCCAGTCCCAGCATCGCTCCGAACAGCACTATTTTGGCGATCAGCAGTCGACCGTAGGACGAACTGCCAAGGTTCAGGACATTGTCGATCCCGACGAGCAGCCAGGCGTTGACGACACCGGTCACGATCAGCGTTCCGACTATGATCGTCCCCATCGTTGCGAACCCGTGCAGGGCGCGGTGCGTCAGCACGAGGTGAGACGGATCGACGCGTGTAGCGCGCCGGGAGACAAGCAGGATCAGCCCCAGCAACGCACCCACCCACGCACCCGCGGCAATCAGATGAAGAATGTCGGCGATGAGGTGGACCCAGCCCGTTGCGCCGTCGTCCATCGCGCCATGTCCGGTCCATGCCAGCGTCGCCAGCGCGACGGCCGAGCAGATCGCGACCGCGCTCAGCCAGACCGTGCGTCTCGCCGCGAACAAGGCTGACAGCCCTGCAAAGGCGAGCATGACCATGCGCAGCTTCCATGCCGCCCCGATCGCAGACCCCGTGAGCAGCGCCGCGACCGCTTCGCGATCGATCGGCCACGCCGGCGTCCCCGCCATTGAGGAGGCCAGCAACACGATCCAGACCGCCGAGAACAGCATGCCCAAGGCTGCGCTGGCGACCAGCCAGACGTGCAGTGCAAGCGCATCGTCACGTTCCCCTTCGCGCAGCCCATAAAGGCTGAATGCGGCGAGGCCGAACAGCGCCGCCAGCATCAGGTAGATCGCGAAGCGGACGCCGATCAGCGACCAGTCTCCCATCCGCTCACTTCACCGCGAAGGCGTAGGTTCCGGCGACCTTGTGCGTGTCGGTCGATACGACATGCCAGGCGACGCTATAACGGCCGGAAGGAAGCGACGTCTTCGGCGTGATGACGAGGGTCTGTCCGTCCGACGAGAGCGTGGCGGTGCTCGCCATCTTCATCGCAGCCATGCCGGGCATCGCCGCCATCGTCAGATCGGCCTTGGAAAAGGTGGGCATCAGCTTTTCGCTGAACCGAAGCTCGATATGCGCAGGCTTCGCAACCGTCGCATTCGCCGCCGGCGACGCAGACACGAGCTTGGGATGGGCGCTCGCAGTTCCGGCGAACGTGACGAGAGCGGCAGCGGCAGTAAGGACGGATGCGCGGCGCATGAGAAATCTTCCTTAAAAGAGGGTCCTGCCCTTCAATACGCGCCGTGACGGACCACCCCTCGAATTGTCGTTGTGAGGGGTAGACGCTGCGCCCGCGTAATCCATGCTAGAGGGGCGGAGTGAACGATATGGACGACCTCGACGCAGTGTTGATGAGGCTGGCACAGGCACCCGTGCCCGCGCACCTCGACGGTATCGAAGCTCGGGTGCTTGCCCGCATCGCGGCGCGCCCCGCTGTGCGCGTCGGCATGGGCGCAGGCGCCATGACGATCGCCGCGGCCCTCGTCATCGGCGTGATCGGCGCTGGCGTACCTGCGAGGGAGGCCCGTGCGGCATATACCCTTTCCCCGTTGAGCCCAGTGTCGCCACTCGCCCCGTCGGCCCTGCTGCTCGGCGCACCATGAGCGGCCGCACGCGACTCCTGCTTGGTGTTCTCGCATGCTTTATCGCGGCGATCATCGGTGTCTTCGTCGGGCGGGCGTTGCTTCCGGCACCAGCGCAGCCCGGTGCGGAATTGCACGACGTACTCCATCACAAGCTGGCCCTGGACGCTAACCAGGAAGCACGGCTTGCGGTGCTGGAGCAGCGTTTCGCTGTCCAACGGCGCGCGTATGAGCTTGAATTGCGGGCTGATAATGCCCGGCTTGCCGAAGCGATCGAGGCCGAACACGGCAACGGGCCGCGGGTTGCCGCTGCGGTCGACCAGAGCCACGCCGCGATGGGCGAGCTGCAGAAGGCGACGCTGGCGCACATCTTTGCGATGCGGCAGCTTCTCCGGCCCAATCAGACCGCACAGTTCGATCAGGCGGTGGTCAAGGCGCTCACCGACGATACGCGGTGAGCCTCGACTGGACGACGCTGACCGACGGGGAGCTGGCGACGCTCAGCATCGCGGGTCGCGACGCCGCCTTTGCCGAGATCATGCGGCGGCATCGCCAGCCGATATTCCGGATGGTCCGCGCCTGTGTCGGCGAGCCCGATGAGGCGCTGGATCTGTTGCAGGAGACCTTCGTCGCGGCCCATCAGGCGCTGCCCCGCTACGATGGCGCGCGATCGATGCGCGCATGGCTATCGACGATCGCGATCAACAAATGCCGCGACTGGGGCCGCAAGCGGACGGTTCGTCGCTTCTTCTCGCGCGCCATTGCGATCGGGAACGAAGCCGAGGCGGTCGCCGACGATCAGGTGGCGGTCGATGATGCCGCGAGTGATCGGCAGGAGCTGGACCGCGTGACCCGCGCCATCTCGGCCCTGCCGACCAACTTGAAGGAGCCGTTGGTGCTCCGCACGATCGAAGGGCTCAGCCAGGTCGAAACCGCGGCCGTGCTATCTATCAGCGAAAAGGCCGTCGAAACCCGGCTTTATCGCGCGCGCGCGAAGCTGGCGGAGCATTTGCGAGACCGCTGAGGGGTAGCGCGCCGCGCCGCGTATCAAGGCTAGAGGGACAGACCCGTTCGAGAGCCTTGAGGATCGTATGAGCCGCATAATCGACCGCCGCCAGATGCTACGCGGGGCCGCCCTGGCGGGGGGCGGGCTCGCGCTGTCTGCCTATATGCCGGCTTGGGCGCAGACCAATTCGACGGGTCTTGCGACACCCCTGCCGACCGTCACCGGCAACGACATCACGCTGCGGATCGCGCGACAGACGATGATGATCGACGGTCGCCCGTCCAAGGCGATCGGGATCAACGGCACGGTTCCCGCGCCGCTGATCCGCCTGCGTGAAGGCCAGAATGTCCGCCTCAACGTCATCAACGACCTCGACGAGGACAGCTCGATCCATTGGCATGGCCTGCTGGTTCCACCGCAGTATGACGGCGTGCCCGGGATCTCGTTCCCCGGCATCAAGGCGCGATCGAGCTTCCTCTACGAGTTCCCGCTCAAACAGAATGGCACCTACTGGTATCATAGCCATTCCGGGCTTCAGGAGCAGCTTGGGCATTATGGGCCGATCGTGATCGACCCGGCCGACGCCGATCCGGTGCAGTTCGATCGCGAGCACGTCATCGTGCTTTCCGATCATAGCCAGATCAGCCCCGCCGCGATCTTCCGCTACATGAAGGTCAACCCGGGCTATTTCAATTATCAGCAACAGACGCTTGCCGGGCTGTTGGCGGGGAAGGATCAGACGCTCAAGGAGCGGATGGACTGGGGCAAGATGCGGATGAGCCCCACCGATATCTCCGACGCGACCGGCCCGGCCTATACCTATCTCGTCAACGGGCATGGCCCGCGCGACAACTGGACGGCGCTGTTCACGCCGGGGCAGCGGGTGCGGCTACGCATCATCAACGCCTCGTCGATGACGACCTTCAACGTCCGCATCCCCGGCCTGCGCCTCACCATCGTCCAGGCGGACGGTCAGAACGTCATGCCGGTCGAGGTCGACGAGTTCCAGATCGGCGTCGCCGAGACCTATGATGCCATCGTCACGCCGACCGACAACCGGGCCTACACGCTCGTCGGCGAGGCGATCGACCGATCGGGCCTCGCACGCGCGACGTTGGCGCCGCATGCCGGTATGGCGGCCGAGGTTCCGGCGCTCCGCCCCCGCCCCCTCGCCTCGATGAAGGACATGGGCATGGACATGTCGTCGATGGCCGGCATGGACGGAATGGACATGGCGGGGGGCGGCATGACGCGCGGAGTCGATCCGACCGCCGAGAAGAACCCGTCCGCCCGGCTTACGACCCCCGGCGCCGGCATGGCGACCGGTGCGATGGCGCAGGGCGGTAGTGCCATGCCGGGGATGGATCATGGCGGCATGGACCACGGTGCGATGGCTGCCGGCGGGATGGCCGGCATGGATCATGGCGCGATCGGCAGCCAGCAGGGCGGCATGGGCGCGATGGACATGGGGTCGATGAAGATGCGCGACTTCTCCAAAGCGCCCCAGGTCAAGAAGGGACCGGGTGTCCAGACGATCTCGCCCATGCCCATGGATCGCACCGACTACCCCGGTCAGGGGCTGGAGGACGTCGGGCACAAGGTGCTCGTCTATCGCGACCTGATGTCGCTGACACCCAATCCCGACGTGCGTGCGCCGTCGCGCAGTCTGGACATCCACCTCACCGGTAACATGGAGCGCTTCATGTGGTCCTTCGACGGCGAGAAGATGTCGGACGTCCATGAACCGATCCCCTTCCTCGAGGGCGAGCGGGTGCGGATCAACCTTATCAACGACACGATGATGGGCCACCCGATCCACATTCACGGTCACTTCTTCGAGCTGGTGACGGGGCATGGCGATCACGCGCCGCGCAAGCACACGGTCATCGTCCAACCCGGCGGCAAAGTAACGTGGGATCTGACCGCCGATGCCGTCGGCGATTGGGCGTTCCACTGCCATCTTCTCTATCACATGCACGCCGGCATGATGCGGACCGTAAGCGTGCGTCCGCGTGGAGAAGCCGCATGAGCCGCTTCGCCTTATTCCTTGCGACGACCGCCACGATCGTCGTCACCGGTCCCGCCGCAGCGCAGTCGATGCAGGGCATGAACATGCCGGGAATGACGATGCCCGCGAAGCAGCCGGCGGCGAAGGCGAAGCCCTCTGCCAAGAGTAAGCGCGCGCCCGCGCATCGTGCGACGCCGGCCAAGCGATCGACCGCGCCGATGGATGGCATGAAGGGCATGGACCATTCCGCCATGCCGGGCATGCAGCTGCCGCCAAGCGGTCAGCAACCCGCACAGGGCGCGCCGCAGCCGATGCAGGGCATGGATCATTCGGCGATGCCGGGAATGTCGATGCCTGCCGGCCAGCAGGGCCACGACATGAACGGCATGTCGGGCATGAACGGCATGGCGATGCCGGGCATGGCGCAGACCGGAACAGCGCTTCCCGCAGGCGATGCGCCTGCCCCTGCCCCGCCGATGGACCATTACGCCGATCGCATGTTCGCCCCTGCCGAGATGGCGAAGGCGCGCAGCGATATGATGTTCGAGCAGGGCGGCCAGCCCTTCCATCAAGTGATGTTCAACCTCGCCGAATATCAGGCCCGACAGGGTCGCGACGGCTATCGCTGGGACGGCGAGGCGTGGTTTGGCGGCGACATCAACCGCCTTTGGCTCAAGAGTGAGGGCGAAGGCGCGTTTCGCGAGGGCATCGAGAGCGCCGAGGTGCAAGCGCTCTATAGCCGGGCAGTCGGCCCCTATTTCAATCTTCAGGGCGGCGTTCGTCAGGACTTGGGGCCATCCCCGAAGCGTACCTACGCGACGGTCGGTTTCGAGGGGCTGGCTCCCTACATGTTCGAGGTCGAGGGCGCGCTGTTCCTGTCGACCAAGGGCGACCTGCTTGGTCGCCTGGAAGGCTATTACGACCAGCGCATCACGCAGCGGCTCGTCCTCCAGCCGCGTGTCGAGTTCAATCTAGCGGCCCAGGATGTGCGCGAAAACGGTATCGGCCGCGGGCTGACCGATGCCGAGCTGGGGCTGCGGCTCCGCTATGAAATCCGGCGACAGTTCGCGCCCTATGTCGGCGTCTCCTACTTGGCGCAAACCGGTCGCACTGCTGACTTCACACGCGCGCAAGGCAAAGACCCCACCACCACGAGCTTCGTCGCGGGCGTGAGAGTGTGGTTCTGAAGAATGCTAGAAGCGATCATCAAGGCGCTGCGCATGGCGGGCATCATGGGCTGGGGAATCCTGTGGGCGCTGATCTTCGGCTTTCTCATTTCCGCGGTGATCCAGGCGGTGGTCAGCCATAAGGAGATGGCCAAGCTGCTGCCCGACGATCGGGCGGGCACGATCATCAAGGCATCCGCGCTCGGTGCAGCATCCTCCTCCTGCTCCTATGCCGCGGTCGCGATCGCGCGTTCGATGGTCCGCAAGGACGCGAACTTCACCGCCGCAATGGCTTTCCAGTTCGCCTCGACCAATCTCGTGTTGGAGCTGGGTCTGATCCTAGCGATCCTGCTGGGGTGGCGGTTTACCGCGGGCACCTGGGCGGGCGGCCTTGTCATGATCGTGCTGATGGTCGCGCTGATGCGGGTCTTTTTCCGGCGTCGGATGGTCGAGCAGGCCAAAAAGCAAGCGGACAAGGGCGTGGCGGGCAAGATGGAAGGGCACGCTGCGATGGACATGAGCGTCGAGGGCGGGTCGCTGCGCGATCGTCTGTTCTCGGCCAAGGGGCTGACCGCGACCGCGCATTACTATTGGATGGACTGGGCATCGCTGTGGTTCGACATCGCGCTCGGCCTGCTGATCGCGGGTGCCGTGGCGGCGTGGGTGCCGCAGACCTTCTGGGCCAGCATCTTCGCAGCCGACAACCCGACACTCGCCAAGATCGTCGGCCCGCTCATCGGCCCGCTGATCGCAGTGGTGACGTTCGTCTGCTCGGTCGGTAACGTGCCGCTGGCAGCGGTGCTCTGGAATGGCGGAGCGAGCTTCGGCGGCGTGATCGCATTCATCTTCGGTGATCTGATCGTCATCCCCATCCTGGACATTTACCGTCGCTACTACGGGCTGAAAGCCGCCGCAGTGCTCGCCCTGATATTCTACGCGGCGATGGTTGGCGCCGCCTATGTGGTCGAGTTGGTATTCGGCTTTGCCGGGATGATCCCGGCCACGCGCTCGGCTCAGCTCATGACCGAGGGGCTGAGCTGGAACTACACGACGTGGCTCAACATCATCGGCCTGGCTCTATCCTCGATGCTGCTCTGGCGCTTCCTCGCGACCGGTGGCCCGGAAATGCTGCAAATGATGAAAGACAATCAAAATCAACAATCTGACGAGCATCACCATCATCATTGAGCTTCGCCGCAGAAGTCGGGCTATCGCGATGCCACATTCATTGACACTTAGCTCCGACCGGCTGACAAGATCCGCGTGTTGAAGACCCGCCTTTCCCTGTTGCTCCTGATCGGAGCCCTTATCGGCCTGTTCGGTCAGGGAATGGCGTATGCGTCCGGGCCTGCGTACACGCCGAAGGTTGCCGCCAGTCATGCGATGCCCAGCGGCATGGATTGCACGGACATGGCATCCGCGCAAAAGCGTTCGCCCGAGCGTCCCTGCAAAGGGCTGACGCTCGCGTGTATCGCGCAGATGGGATGCGTCGTCCCGATGACCTTTGACACGGAACGACCGATCGTGGAGCGCGCGCGCGTAGCGCAGCTCGCCGCGACATGGCCGCCGGCCCCGATGTTGGCCGGGCGTGAGGTCGCGCCCGAGCCGGAGCCGCCCACCGTCTGATCGACCCGAGTTAGGGTTCTGACGCCTGTTGCCCTCGTGGCGGCAGGCGCAACCCGATCGTGGCCTCGACCAGAACGGAAAACCAACATGAAGCTATTCGTCGTGGCGGCATTGTCCGCCATCGCCAGCGCCGCGCACGCGGGGCCGCTGACCTATGACCAGGCGCTCCGCCAAGCGGTCGCCAATGCGCCGGGTGCCGCGGCCACGCGCGCGGGGATCGACGCTGCCGGTGCGGACGCCCGCGCGGCGGGCAGTCTTCCCGACCCGCGTCTGTCGTTCGGTCTCGACAACTACCCCATCTCCGGGCCGCCCGCCTTCACCTTGGGCGGCGACAATATGACGATGGCGCGCATCGGCGTGCAGCAGGACATCCCCAATCTGGCGAAGCGTCATGCGGCCCAGGCACAGGCGCGCGCCGCGATCACGACCGCCGAAGCTGCGCAAGCGTCCCGACTTCGCCAGATACGCCTCGGCGCGGGCGTCGCTTGGATCGAGCTGGCCTATGCCCAGCGCCGCCTTGTGGCGATGGATCGCGTCCTGACGACGCTTCATACCCTCCCGACCACGGCACGCAGCGCGGTCGCGTCGGGATCGGCCCGCCCGGCCCAGACCCTGGCGGTGGATCAGTCCATTGCCGCCCTGGAGGATCGCAGGGACACGCTGGTCGCCGACGTCGGGCGGGCGCGGGTGATGCTGGCGCGCTGGACCGGCGTGCCAGCCCCCGAGGCGACCGGGGACGTGCCCGCGCCCGACCTCGTGCCGGCCCGGCTGCGCGCCGCCTTGTTGCGCCATCCCGACATCCAGACCGCCGACGCCAGCGTGGGGCGGGTGCAGGCCGACGTGGACGCGGCCCGCGCCGACAAGCGCCCGGATTGGGGGTTCGACGTCGCCTACCAACGGCGCGATCCGCGCTATGGCGATATGGTCTCGGCCGGCGTGTCGATGAGCTTGCCGCTGTTCACGCGCACCCGGCAAGATCCGCGGATCGCTGCCCGTCAGGCGGCAGCCTCGCAGGCCGAAGCCGAGCGGGAGGATACGCGCCGGGCGCTGGCTGCCGACCTCGAGGCGGGACTTGCCGATCACGTGATGCATCACGCGCAGTGGATGCGGGCGCGCGACGTGCTGTTGCCGCTCGCGCGGCAGCGCTCCGAGCTGGACACCGCCAGCTATTCGGCAGGGCGGGCGGGCCTGCTCGACGTGATCGAAACCAGGACGGCGCTCGCCGACGCCGAGCTGACCGCGCTCGACCGCGAGGCCGACGTGGCGCGCGACGCGGTACGCCTTACCATCACCTATGGGAGTGAGGACCGATGAGCAGCATCGCCATCACGCGACCCCGCCTGCTCGGTGCCGCGGCCCTGCTCGCCGTCGTCGCAGGCGGCGCAGGGTTCGGGATCGCCAGGCTCGGCACGGCCCCCGCGGCCGACGACGCCGTATCGCCGACCGCGCAGAAGAAGATCCTCTACTGGTACGATCCGATGATCCCTGCGGAGCGGCACGACGGGCCGGGTCTCTCGTCGATGGGGATGAAACTGATCCCCCGCTATGCCGACGAGGGCGGAGGCGGCAGTGCCGCGCCGGGCGTGGTGATCGATGCGGCCGGCCTCCAACGGCTCGGCGCGCGGATTGTCGCGGCCGAACGCGGATCACTGTCCAATACAGCCGCGGCGACCGGCAGCATCGAGTTCAACGACCGCAACGTCGCGATCGTGCAGGCGCGCAGCGGCGGGTTCGTCCAGCGTGTCTATATGCGCGCGCCGGGCGACGTCGTGCCGGCCGGCGCGCCGCTCGCCGATATTCTCGTGCCCGAATGGGCGGGCGCACAGGCGGAATATCTCGCCGTTCGGCGAACCGGGGATGCCGCGCTCGCGCGCGCCGCCCGGCAGCGCCTGCTGCTGCTGGGAATGCCGGCCGGGCTTGTCGCGTCGGCCGAGCGTAGCGGCCGGACAAAAGGCGTGACGACGATCAGCACGCCGGTGGGCGGCGTCATCAAGACGCTCGGCGTCCGGCAGGGCATGACAGTCTCGCAGGGGCAGACACTGGCGGAGGTGAACGGGCTCGACACCGTGTGGTTGAATGCGGCCGTCCCCGAGGCCATCGCCGGGAAGCTCCGTATCGGCACGCCCGTCACCGCCACGCTGGCGGCTTTTCCGGGCGAGAGCTTCAGGGGCCGGATCGCCGCGATCCTGCCGCAGGCCGACGCGGCGAGCCGCACGCTGACGATCCGCGTCGAGCTGTCCAATCGGGGCGGCCGTTTGCGCCCCGGCATGTTCGCCAGCGTGGCGCTCGATCAGGGGAGCCGCGATGCGCTGCTCGTTCCCAGCGAGGCCGTCATCCGGACCGGCCGGCGCACGCTCGTCATGCTGGCAGGGCCGGGCGGGCGGTTCAGACCGGCCGAGGTCCGCATCGGTGCGGAAGGCGGCGGAAAGACCGAGATCGTCGCCGGCCTGTCCGAAGGCGAGAAGGTCGTCGCGTCGGGCCAGTTCCTGATCGATTCCGAAGCGAGCCTTGCCGGCCTCGACGCGCGGCCGATCGGGGGTGCAGCGCCGCCCACGGCAAAACCGGCGCCTAAACCCGCCGCGCCGATCTACGAAACGGTCGGCAGCATCGAGGCGATCGATCGCAGCGGCGTCACCCTGTCCCACCAGCCCGTCCCGGCGATCGGCTGGCCCGCCATGACGATGACCTTCCGCGTCGCAGATCCCGCGCTGGTGCGCGGCTATCGCAAGGGCGACCGGGTTCGCTTCGGCTTCGACCAACCCGCGGAAGGGCCGACGCTGCGCCGCATGACGCGCGAGGCCGGTCGATGATCGCCGCCATCATCCGCTGGTCGGTCGCGAACCGCTTCCTCGTCGTGCTGGCGGCCGTCGCGCTCGCCATCGCCGGGGTGTTCGCGATGCGCGCCACCCCCGTCGATGCGCTCCCCGACCTGTCCGACACGCAGGTCATCATCCGCACGAGCTGGCCGGGCCAGGCGCCCCAGATCGTCGAGAACCAGGTGACGTACCCGCTCACCACGACGATGCTGTCCGTCCCCGGCGCGAAGACGGTCCGCGGCTATTCGTTCTTCGGCGACAGCTATGTCTATGTCCTCTTCGAGGATGGCACCGATCTCTATTGGGCGCGCTCGCGCGTGCTCGAATATCTTAGCCAGGTGCAAGGCCGCCTCCCCCAGGGCGCGCAGGCCGCTCTCGGTCCCGATGCGACGGGCGTCGGCTGGGTCTATGAATATGCGCTGGTGGACCGCACCGGCCGCCACGACCTGTCGCAGCTCCGATCCTTGCAGGACTGGTTCCTGCGCTACGAGCTGAAGACGCTGCCCGGCGTCGCCGAGGTGGCGAGCATCGGCGGGATGGTGAAGGAATATCAGGTGCTGCTCGACCCGACGCGGCTTGCCGCGTTCGGCGTCACCCACACCCAGGCCGTCGATGCCATTCGACGCGCCAATCAGGAGGCCGGCGGGTCCGTCCTCGAATTGGGCGAGGCGGAATATATGGTCCGCGCGTCGGGCTATCTGCGCAGCGTGGATGATTTTCGCGCGATCCCGCTCAAGGTCGCCGGTGTCGGCGTGCCCGTCACGCTGGGCGACGTCGCCTCGATCCAGATCGGCCCCGAGATGCGCCGCGGCATCGCCGAGTTGAACGGCGAGGGCGAGGTCGCGGGCGGCGTCGTCATCCTGCGCCAGGGCAAGAACGCACGCCAGACGATCGAGGCCGTCAGGACCAAGCTGGCGGAATTGAAGGCGAGCCTTCCTCCCGGTGTCGAGATCGTCACCACTTATGACCGCTCGCAGTTGATCGATCGCGCGGTGGAGAACCTGTCGGGCAAGCTGATCGAGGAGTTCGTCGTCGTCGCGATCATCTGCGGGCTCTTCCTGTGGCACGTCCGATCGGCGTTGGTCGCGATCGTCACGCTGCCGCTCGGCGTACTGGCGGCTTTGCTCGTCATGCGCGTGCAGGGCGTGAACGCCAACATCATGTCGCTGGGCGGCATCGCCATCGCGATCGGTGCGATGGTCGATGCCGCGATCGTGATGATCGAGAACGCGCACAAGCGGATCGAGCGATGGGAAAACGATCATCCCGGCGTCGCGCTGGCAGGCGAGGAACGCTGGCGCGTCATCACCGAGGCCGCGGCCGAGGTCGGGCCGGCGCTGTTCTTCAGCCTCGTCATCATCACCCTGTCGTTCGTGCCGGTCTTCACGCTCGAAGCGCAGGAGGGGCGGCTGTTCGCCCCGCTCGCCTTCACCAAGAGCTATGCGATGGCGGCAGCGGCGATCCTGTCGGTGACGCTCGTGCCGGTCCTGATGGGATGGCTGATCCGGGGACGCATCCCCGCCGAGAACGACAATCTCCTCAACCGCGCGCTCACCCGCGCCTATCTGCCCGCGCTCGACCGTGTGCTGGCGCGGCCGTGGCTGGCGATCGGCATCGCCGCCCTGGTGCTGGCGACGACGGCATGGCCGCTGACGCGGCTGGGTGGCGAGTTCATCCCGACGATGGACGAGGGCGACCTGCTTTACATGCCGTCCGCGCTTCCCGGCCTTTCGGCCGCGAGCGCATCGGCGCTGCTTCAGCGTACCGATCGGCTGATTAAGACCGTGCCCGAGGTCGCGACCGTGTTCGGCAAGGCCGGGCGCGCTGAGACTGCGACCGACCCTGCTCCGCTCGAGATGTTCGAGACCACCATCCAGTTCAAGCCACGCGATCAGTGGCGCGTCGGAATGACGCCGGCGAAGCTGGTGGAGGAGCTGGACCGCACGGTGCGCGTGCCGGGCCTCACCAACGTCTGGGTTCCCCCGATCCGCAACCGCATCGACATGCTGGCGACCGGCATCAAGAGCCCGATCGGGGTGAAGGTGGCGGGGTCCAATCTCGCCGAGATGGATCGGATTGCCGCCAGCATCGAGCGCGTCGCCAGGACCGTGCCGGGTGTCAGTTCGGCATTGGCCGAGCGGCTGACGGGAGGCCGCTATGTCGATGTCGACATCGATCGGGCGACCGCAGGGCGCTACGGCCTCAACATCGCCGATGTGCAGGAGATCGTGTCGGGCGCGATCGGGGGCGAGACGATCGGCCAGACGGTCGAGGGTCTCGCCCGCTACCCGATCAGCGTCCGCTACCCGCGCGAGCTGCGCGATAGCCTGGAGGGCTTGCGAACTCTCCCGATCGTGACCGCATCGGGCCAGCAGATCACGCTCGGCACCGTCGCTTCCGTAACGATCGCGGAAGGCCCGCCGATGCTCAAGACCGAGAACGGTCGGCCCTCGACCTGGGTCTATGTCGATGTACGTGGGCGCGACTTGGCCTCCACGGTCGCCGACCTGCGCCGTGCCGTCGCCAAGGATGTTCGGCTCAGCCCGGGCGTGTCGATCGCCTATTCCGGGCAGTTCGAGTATCTGCAGCGCGCCGAGGCGCGGTTGATGCTCGTCGTGCCGGCGACGCTCGCGATCATCTTCCTCCTGCTCTACCTCACCTTCGGACGGCTCGACGAGGCGGCGCTTATCATGGGTACGCTGCCCTTCGCGCTGACCGGCGGGATCTGGACGCTCTGGCTGCTCGGTTATGCGCAGTCGGTCGCGACCGGCGTCGGGTTCATCGCGCTCGCCGGCGTCTCGGCCGAGTTCGGCGTCGTCATGCTGATCTATTTGAAACACGCGCTGGCGGAACGCGGGCCGTCGCCGTCGCCAGACCAGGTGTCGGAGGCGATCCGGGAGGGCGCGCTGTTGCGGGTGCGGCCCAAGGCGATGACTGTCGCGGTGATCGTCGCCGGGCTGTTTCCCGTCCTGATCGGGCATGGTGCGGGGTCGGAGGTCATGAGCCGGATCGCCGCGCCGATGATCGGCGGAATGCTGACCGCACCGCTTCTGTCCATGTTCATCCTGCCCGCCGCCTACATGCTGTTGCGGCGCCGAACCCTCACCCACCCCGAAAGGAAAACATCGTGAAGCTCACACACTCCCTGCGCGCCGCGTCGATCCTGCTGCTCGTGCCGATCGCGACGGGTGCCGTTGCCCAAGGCGGCAAGCCGTCCGCTGCTGCGGCAGTGGTGAAGACCGGAAACGGCATGGGGACGATCACCGCGATCGATGCGAAAGGCGGAACCGTGACCATCAAGCATGGCCCGATCCCGACCATCGGCTGGCCCGCCATGACGATGACCTTTCGCGCGTTTCCCCCCGCCCTGCTCAAGGGATTACGGTCGGGACAGCGGGTCGCGTTCACCGCTAGGGTGAAGGGCATGGCGGCCGAGGTCACGGCGATCAGCCCGCATTGACGATGCGGGCGGTCGCTCGCGTCAGTGCGTCATCGACAGCGCGAATGGGGCGGCGATCATCCATAGTGCCATCGCAACCATCATCAGGTTTTCGGTGAGCGATATGAATCCGAGCGGCACGTTGCTGTCGCCGCCCACGCAGGCGCATTTCAGCTCGCGCTTGTCGACATAGACGGCCTTGAACACCGACACCGCGCCGATCGTGCCGATGACAAGCGCAACCGGCACCGAGAGCCAGGTGAGCGCGCCAGCGGCCATCAACACGCCCGCCCCGCCTTCCGCGAACGGATAGACGTAGGAATAGGGCACCCAGCGTTTGGCGAGCAGATCATAGTTCAGGAACATCGACGAGAAGCCCTCGACGTTCTGGAGCTTGAGCATCGCCAGCACGCACATCGAGAAGGCGATGAACCATTCCCCGGCACGCACGGTGAAGGGCGTGCCCAGCACGGCGTAGCTGGCAGCCAACGCCATCAGCGCCGTCATCGCGAACACCGCGATCACCGGCCGATAGGTGACGGCCTTGGGATCGCGCACCGCCTTGCCGAAAAAGCGGCGCAGATCGTCATAGCCGCCCACCCGTTCGCCGGCGATGAAGGTCTGCGGCGTCGTCTTGACCCCGTGCTTCGCCTTGAAAGCATCGGTCTCCGCGCGTGTCGTCAGCCAGTGGTCGTCGACCGCATAGCCTTCGCGGCGCAGCAGATCCTTCGCCTTCAGCCCGAAGGGACAGGTGTGTTCGGGCATTACCATCCGGTAAATCGTCGCCTGTTTGGCGGGGGCGCTCGCCATGTCGCTTCTCCAGCTTGTTCGCCCCGCCTATATGGGGTCCGTACCATAGTCCGGAGTCAAGGCATGGCGGGCATGACGATTGCGGGGCTCGCGCGCGAAGGCGGCGTGGGGGTCGAGACCGTGCGCTATTATCAGCGCCGTGGGCTTCTCGACGAGCCCGAAAGACCGACCGGGGCTGGTACAGCCGGCGGTATCCGGCGCTACGGCACCGACGACGCGCGCCGGCTCCGCTTCATCCGCTCCGCCCAAGCGGCCGGGTTCACGCTCGAGCAGATCGGCGAGCTGCTGGCATTGGATGCGACCGACGATCGCGCGCGTGCGCGCCAGCTCGCCCATGAGCAGATTGCGGCGCTGGATGCGAAGATCGCCGAGCTTGAACAGGCGCGTGCTTCGCTCCGTCGGCTTGCGAGCGAGTGCGGCTCGGGATCGGCAGGACCGTGCCCAATCCTGACGGCGTTCGATTCACCCGCTGAGTGATCTTTGATTGCTCCTAGGCGGTCAGCAGGAAATCTCCGATCAGGCAAACAGATCGCCGATTGCACGCATACGGAAGGCGTTGATCCACCGACGTCGGCGATGCTCGCTGGCGTCGTGGCGCATGTGGCACCGCTGGCAGAGTGCAGCGAGGTTGCGCGGTCGGTTGTCGCCCGGATCATGGTTCAGATGCGCGCTAGCAAGGACCACGCGCGTAATCCGCACTTGTGATGGTGGATCAATGCCGACGAAGCCAGGTTGCGCGCGTAATAGGGCGTCCGGCGAAGGCAAGCGGCGAACGCCCCTGCCCTGTCCGTTGCGCCACCCGCTTATATCCTCATCCCACCAGACGCCATCGCCCAGATGCAGCACATGACGACCATGCGGGCGCTGACAATGTTCGCAGCGTCCTTTGGCGCGACCGAACCGGATGAAGGCAGATAGTTCACGCCAGTCGATCGGGTAGAGCCAGCGATGTTCACGCGCGATCGGCATGACGATTCTATGATTCAGTATCGTGGAGAACGAAAGCAGAAAACGGCGGTGATTCAACTTATCCATTACGGCTAGGTGACTAAGCGATTAGCTGACTTGGCCACTCAGGGGGAGGTGTCAAAACCGTCCGGTTATGACACCGGCTATCGTTCGCCGGCTGGGAAGTGACGGTAGAAGGTCGAGCGGCCGACTTGCAGCAGTTTGGCGACCTTGGCGGGGCTGTCGCCCGCCGCCAGCAGCTTGCGCGCAGTGTCGAGCATGTCTGGCGTCATCACCGATTTGCGACCCCCGCCGGTGCCACCCTTGGCACGCGCTGCCGCTAGACCGGCGATGGTCCGTTCTTTTATCAGCTCGCGCTCCATTTCCGCGACCGAGGCAAGGATATGGAACAGCAGCCGCCCCGATGGCGTGGACGTGTCGAACCCATCCGTCAGCGACCGGAAATCGACCTTGCGCGCCGAGAGGTCGGCCGCCAGTTCGATCAGGCCTTGGATCGAGCGGCCCAACCGATCGAGCTTCCAGATGACCAGCGTGTCGCCGGCCCGCACGAAATTGAGGGCCTCGATCAGGCCGGGCCGGTTCAGCTTCGCGCCGCTAACCTTGTCGGTGAACAGCTTTTCGCACCCGGCTCTGGTCAGCGCATCGGTTTGCAGCGCCAGGTCCTGATCGGACGTCGAGACACGCGCATAACCAACCAGCATGAGTCCCGTTATCCCAACTCGAACAGCGAATTTCGGGACTCATATTTTGGGAACATATTTTGGGAAAGCTCCGGCGTTCATTGGGCGCATTTTTATGATGGTCCGATCCGTCCCGTTGGAGGTTCCCAATCGGGAAGGCTGATAACCGGCTCACCCATGGAATAAACCCGGACGAGCGTCGTCTATGCTTTCAGGACTAATGCGCCGGAGGCTTATGCGTAGACGAAACTGGATGCTGGGTCTGACTGCTTCGGCCCTGTTTACGGGCGCAGCCGCGGCCGCCTCTGCCGATGGCTACGCCAGCATGGTGTCTGCCGCGATGGACCGGATGATGGCGGGCATGATGGTCAAGCCGTCCGGCGACGTCGACCGCGACTTCGTCGCGATGATGCTTCCGCATCATCAGGGTGCCATCGATATGGCGGTGGCGGAGCTGCGCTACGGCCATAACGAGCAGCTCAAGCGCATCGCGCAGGAAATCATCATCGATCAGCAGCAGGAGATCGCCGCCATGAAGCTGGCGATCGGCCAGCCGCTACCGCCTTCGACGCCAGCCCCGACGCAGGGCGGCGACCACCATAGCCCTATGGAGCACTGACATGATCCGGACCATCCTGCGCTCGGCCGCCTTGCTGATGAGCGCCGCACCGGGCCTCGCCATGGCCCAGCAGGCGCCGTGGAACGCTAAGGACATGCCCGTCAGCCACCGCGACCGCGTCTATGCGTCTGAACAATTCTCCAACACGGTGTCGGTGACCGACCCGGCCGACAACCGGCTGCTCGGCGTCATCAAACTCGGCGATCCCCAGCCGATGAACTTCTCCCCGCTCTACAAGGGACAGGTGCTGGTTCACGGCCTGGGCTTCTCGCCGGACGGGAAGACCTTGGCGGTCGTGTCGATCGGATCGAACGCCGTGTCGTGGATCGACACCGCCACCAACACCGTCAAACACACGACCTATGTCGGGCGCAGTCCGCACGAGGCGTTCTTCACGCCGGACGGCAAGGAGGTGTGGGTCACGGTCCGCGGCGAGGATTATATCGCCGTGCTCGACCCCACGACGTACAAGGAGACGGGGCGCATCAAGACGCCCGGTGGTCCGGGCATGACGATCTTCTCTCCCGATGGCCGGTACGGCTATGTCTGCTCTTCGTTCAATCCGGTGTTGGCTGTGTTCGATGTCGCGACCCACGCGCAGGTCGGACAGGTGGCGCAGCCAAGCCCCTTCTGCCCCAACATCGCCGCGACGCCGGACGGCAAGCAAGTGTGGTTTACGCTGAAGGACATCGGCAAGACGGTCGCATTCGATGCTCGGCCACCCTTCGCGATCCTGAAGGTGCTGGATACCGGGCCTATCACGAACCATGTCAATTTCGCCCGCACGGCCAAGGGGCAGTTCGCGTATGTGACGGTCGGCGGAGAGAATGTGGTCAAGGTGTTCCGCACGTCCGACTTCACGCCGGTGGCAACAATTCCGGTCGGCAAGATGCCGCACGGTGTTTGGCCATCGGGCGACGGCCGGCGCGTTTATGTCGGGCTAGAGAATTCCGATGAGCTGGCCGCGATCGACACTGCCGGCAACACGGTCGTCGCTACCGTGCCGGTCGGACAGGCACCGCAGGCGATCGCCTATGTGTCGAACGCAGTTCCGACAGGCCCCGGCACCGACAATCTCCAGCCGCTCGGCACAGCGGGCAAGGCGCTGCATCTGACCATGGGGCCGATTGGCGGCAAAGGTACGGCAAGCAGCATCACCCTCTTCGACCAGGGCATCATTCAGGTCGTGCAGAGTGCCGTTACCGGTTTGCAGCCCAAGAAGCCTTACATGCTCGTGCTGACCGCCAATGCGGACGGCAGCGGCGCTGTAGAGCCGCTTGCGAACTTCATGAGCAACCCGGCAGGTGCGGCGATCGTCAACGCATCGGGTCCGATCCGCCAGATCGTTCAGGGCAGCACCGTGACACCCCGGCGCTTTCTGGCGGTTGCGGAGGTGGTGAACGGCGCGCCGGGGCGCATCGTGCAGGTGCAGCGCGACTGAGATGGACCCGCTTGCCGCCGCGATCGAACCGCTGATCCCCGGGCTGCGCCGCTATGCCCGGTCGTGGTTGCGCGACCGGGTGATGGCGGATGACGTGGTGCAGGATTGCCTGGAGCGCGCGGTCGGGCGCTGGCGACAGCGACGGGGTGCGGAGGTCCGCCGGTGGGTCTATGCGATCCTGCACAATTTGTTGGTCGATCATCAGCGGCAGCATAGCCGGCGAGGTACGGCGGTTCCGCTCCACCTCGTGGACGACGCCGCGTTCGGCCGCCCGGCCGATCAGGACACAGGCCTGCACCACCGCGACCTGCTGCGCGCGCTTGATGCGTTGCCTGAAGAACAGCGAACGGTGCTGCTCCTGGTCTCGGTCGAGGGCCTGCCCTATGCGGAGGTCGCTGCCGTAGTCGGCGTGCCGCTGGGCACGGTAATGTCGCGCATATCGCGGGGGCGCGACCGTCTGGCGACCCTCCTCCGGGAGGGTGAACGGCCGCGATTGAGGAGCGTGCAATGACCAGCCCGATCGGCGAGGACGATCTGGCCGCGTGGATCGATGGCAGGCTGTCGCCCGAGCGGCAGCGCCTGGTCGACGCCTATCTTGAAGGCCAGCCGGACGTGCATGCCCGTGTGCGAGAGCAGGCGGAGCAGGCGCGAGCCCTTGCATCCCTGTTCGCCCCCGTCGCGGATGAACCGATCCCGGCGACGATGCGCGTGGCAGCGATCAGGGGACGGCAACGGCAACCGCGTTGGCAGCTCGCCATCGCCGCGTCACTTCTGCTGGCGTTGGGGTTTGGCGGTGGCTGGTCGAGCGCGCGGTGGAGCGGCGAACCCCGCGCGGGCATCGCGGCGCTGGCCAACGAGGCGAGTGATAATTTCCGTGTCTATGCCGCCGACCGAATCCGACCGGCGGAGATCGGCCCCGACCAGCGCGCCATGCTGATCCGATGGACCTCCGCTCGATTGGGTGAGCGCGTCACGATCCCGGACCTCAGCACGGCCGGCTATCGCTATGGCGGGGGGCGACTGGTCGCGACGCCCCACGGCCCTGCGGCACTGCTCCTCTACGACGGACCGCAAGCGTCGAAACTTGCGGTGCTGACGAGGCCCATGCAGATCGACAAGACCGCGAGCATGACCAGCACGTCCAGCGGGACCATGGGCCGGGTCACATGGGCGGTCGACGGGATCGGCTATAGTGTGGTGGGCGAGCGACCCGCGGCCGAACTGCATCCGATCGCCGATGAAGTCCGGCGTCAGGCAGATGCCGCGCTTGTGTCCTGATAGCGCCTTGCCGCCTCCCGGCGCCGACGGGCACCGGGCGGTCCAGCGCGATCACGGCTTGCGCTCGACATCCTTCCTGTCGGTCTCGGCCGGCGTCAGACGGGCTCGCTCGCGGATGCGGCGTTCCAGCGGCGCGCCGACGAACAGGACGAGCATTGCAAGGCTCACCCCGCCGATGATGAGCGGCCACACCGCCAACCCTGCTGCCGCGCCGATCGTGGCTGTCACCCAGATGCACGCGGCGGTCGCCAATCCATGCACTTCCTGACCCTGGCCGACCCGCAGCACCGCACCGGCACCGATGAAGCCGACGCCGGACAGAATGCCCTGCATCGCCCGTCCTGCGGCATCGGCGTTCACGTTCGGCAAGCCACTATGCACGATCGCCTGAACGGCGATGCAACTCGCCAGACCGACCAGACCCAGCGTCCGCAGGCCCATGATCTGCCGGTTCTCACGCGAGCGTTCCCAGCCGAGCACCATCCCGGCCGCGGTCGCCACCACCAGCCGGCCAATCGCATCGATCCAGAAAGCGACGTCCGGTGCCGCTGATGCTTCGATCATTCGACCAGCACGTGAACGTGATGCCAGGCGGTGCACAGATAGCCGGCGAAGTTCCACATCGTATCCGGCCGCTCGGGCTGTCCCTGCCCGGTCTCGTCGAAGGCACGGGCGACAAGGTGCTGGCGTCCCTTGGCGAGTGTGGCGTCAAGGATCCAGCGCCGCCAGCCCCAGCGCGTCTCCGGATCATCGGCGAAGGTCGCCTGTTGCCAGTCGCGACCGCCGTTCACCGACACTTCGATCCGAGAAATACGGCGGTCATAGGCAATGGCATATCCCTCAATCCGCACCTCTCCGGCGGCCAAACTCTCGCCCGCACCGGGCGAGCAGATCGCGGCGTTGAGCGGCATGGCATTGATCGTCAGACCCTGGCTCCAGTCGACGGTGTCGCTCGTCACAGCGGCGGGGAAGAGCTTGTAGTCGTGCGCCTGGATCGGTGCCTCGGAGGGCGTTTCACGCACCTCGATCCGTGTCAGCCATTTGGCACTGCGGACCCCGGCATAGCCAGGCACCACCATGCGGAGCGGGGCGCCATGTTCGGGCGTCAGCGGCTCGCCATTCATCGCCCAGGCGAGGAGTACGTCGGGCTCCCGCGCCTTGCTCATGGCGATCGATACCCCGAACAAGGCTTCTTCACCCTCCACGTCCACCTCGTCCGCGCCGGTGAACGCCACGAACAGCTCGGACGCATCGGGCGCGCCGACCGCATCGAGAACATCGGACAAACGTACGCCGGTCCACTCCGCATTGCCGATCGCGCCTACGTCCCAGGGATCGCCCGACGTCTTGCCGACCTGCTGGAGGTCCGTGCGCCGGTTACCCGCGCATTGGAGCACGGCTGTCACCGAGTGCGCGGAAAACGTAGCTTTCAGTTCTTCCACCGAGAAGGAGCGGCTCGCCATGCCCCTCCCGCTCACCTCGATCCGATGATTGGCGGGCAGATCCGGCACTGGCCCGTGGCTGCGCACGTAGAACAGCGCCTGCGGCGTCAGGAACCGCTCGATCAACGCACCGGGCGTCGGCTCGGCATTGTAGGGATCAGAACTGCGCTCGATCATATCGGTCATGGACGATCAAACGTCGCGGACACGCGTAACGCTTCAAGTCTTCGAGACCATCGCAGACGAAAGGCTGCCGACCATTCCGATATCCAGATTGGAATGACCATATCAAACGGTTGGTCGTATCGATCTAAGTACACGATATATGCTGCATGACCCTGGAGCAGCTCAGAATCTTCGTCGGTGTCGCCGAGCGAGAACACGTCACCAAGGCAGCGGAAGCGCTGAACGTCACGCAGTCCGCTGCCTCCGGCGCGGTCGCGGCCCTCGAAGCGCGCTACGGGGTTCCTCTGTTTCACCGCGTTGGGCGTGGCATCCAGCTGACCGAAGCAGGCCGAGGCTTTCTGGAGGAAGCGCGCGCGGTGCTGGGGCGGGCAGCCCATGCCGAGACGATGTTGGCGGACTATGCCGGGCTTGCGCGTGGTTCGTTGCGGATCGTCGCCAGCCAGACGATCGCGAGCTACTGGTTGCCGGCAAAGCTCGCCGCCTTCCACGAACGCCACCCGCAGATTGCGGTCGAGCTGGCGATCGACAACACCGAGGGCGCGGCAGCGCAGGTCCTGAGCGGCGCGGCGGAGCTCGGTTTCGTCGAGGGCGAGGTGGACGAACCGGCGCTCGCCCACTGGAATGTCGGGTATGACCCGATGGTGCTGGTCGGCCGCGAGGACGCCGGGCGCGTCGACGACGAGGACTGGCTTCGCGCTGCACGCTGGATCGTCCGTGAGCAGGGATCGGGTACGCGCTCGACCTTCGAGGACGTGCTGCGAACGCGCGGGTTTGATCCGGCCCAGCTGACGATCGCGATGACGCTGCCGTCCAACGAGGCGGTGCGCACCGCCGTTGAGGCCGGTGCCGGCGTTGCCGTCTTGTCGCGGTTGGTCGTCGCGCGCGCGCTCAAGGCCGGCGATCTGGTCGAGCTGCCGCTCGGGCTGCCCGACCGCGCCTTTCACGCGCTGCGCCACAAGGAACGCTATCGCACCCGCGCGGCCGACGCGCTGACGGATCTTATCAAGGAGCAGGTCGCATGACTGCCGACACGCACTCCGTTCTCAGCGGCCTCAAGCCGCTCAGCCGGCTCGATCACCCCCGCGAGATGATCCGCCAGTTCACGCCCAACTGGTTCGCCGCGACGATGGGCACGGGCATCCTCGCGCTCGCACTGCCGCAGGTACCCGGCATTGGACCCTCGCTGAAGCCATTCGGCGAGGTGTTGTGGTTCTTCAACATCGCACTCTTCGCGCTGTTCGCCGGCCTCTATGGCGCGCGCTGGGTGATGTTCGGGCATGAGGCGCGGCGCATCTTCGGGCACAACACCGTGTCAATGTTCATCGGGACCATCCCGATGGGGCTGGCGACAATCATCAACGGCTGCCTCGCCTTCGGCATCGCGCGGTTCGGGAATGGCATCGTGCCGGTCGCGCAGGTCTTGTGGTGGATCGACGTCGCCATGTCGCTCGCCTGCGGCGTACTGATCCCGTACCTGATGTTCACCCGCCACGAGCATAGCCTGGACGGCATGACCGCGGTATGGCTGCTGCCGGTCGTCGCTGCCGAAGTGGCGGGTGCCAGCGGCGGGCTGCTCGCGCCGCATCTGGCCGATCCCCACGCGCAGCTAGTCACGCTTGCGACCTCCTATGTGCTGTGGGCCTATTCGGTGCCGGTCGCGTTTGGCATCCTCGCCATCCTCATCCTGCGCATGGCACTCCATAAGTTGCCGCATGAAAGCATGGCGGCATCCTCCTGGCTGGCGCTGGGGCCGATCGGCACGGGTGCTCTGGGCATGCTGGTGCTCGGGGCAGATGCGCCGGCGATCCTCGCGGCGCACGGGTTGGCCGATGTCGGTAGCGTCGCTCAAGGGATCGGCGTTGTCGCCGGACTCTGCCTGTGGGGTTTCGGCCTGTGGTGGCTGGCGCTCGCGACGCTTATCACCATCCGCTACTGGCGCGCTGGTGTGCCGTTCAACCTGGGCTGGTGGGGCTATACCTTTCCGCTCGGCGTCTACACCGTCGCCACCTTCCGCCTCGGCACGACGCTGAACCTCGGCTTCTTCGGCATAGCTGGCACGGTGCTGACAGTCGCGCTTGCGGCGATGTGGCTGCTGGTCGGTGCCAAGACGCTGGCTGGCGCATGGCGGGGCAACCTGTTCGTCTCGCCCTGCATCGCCACCCCGAACTGATCCGCCGTGGTGATCGGATCAGTCGGTTCGATCACTTGCAGAACGCCCCTTCGATCCGCCAGCGTGGCTGGCCACAGGAGAGCCTTGTCATGGACAATTTCGACGCCGGGCTGGCGAGTGAGACCAGCCGTCGCCGCTTTCTTAGGCATGCCGCGCTCGGCAGCGCCGGCCTTGCCGCAGCACCTGCGCTGGCACAGCAGCTCGTCGACCTGAAGCTGCCTGGCGGCAATGCCGAACGGCCGATGACCAGCGCCTTTCCCGGCAAGGGCAGCATGATCCTCCAGCGTGTCCATCCGCCTTTGCTGGAAACGCCGATGGACGTGTTCGACAAGTCGGTGTTCACGCCCAACGACCAGTTCTTCGTCCGCTGGCACTGGGCCGACATCCCGACCTCGATCGATGTCGAGACTTTCCGCCTCAACGTCTTCGGCCACGTCAACCGGCCGCTGTCGATCAGCCTCGCTCAGCTGCTGCGCCTTCCACGGGTCGAAATGGCGGCGGTCAATCAGTGCTCGGGCAACAGTCGCGGGCTATTCCAGCCGCGGGTCGCCGGTGCCCAATGGGGCAACGGCGCGATGGGCAACGCCAAATGGCTCGGTGTGCGGCTACGCGACGTGCTCGACCTCGCGGGGGTCAAGGCAGGCGCGGTACAGGTGCGCTTCGGCGCGCTCGATCAGCCGGTCGTGGCGGGCGCCCCTGACTTCGAGAAGGCGCTCGACATCGACCATGCCCGCGACGGAGAGGTGATGATCGCATTCGGCATGAACGGCGAGCAGCTGCCGTTCCTCAACGGCTTTCCCTGCCGGCTGATCGTGCCGGGGTGGTATTCGACCTATTGGGTCAAGATGCTGAACTCGATCGAGGTGCTACCCGGTCCTGACGACCAGTATTGGATGGCCAAGGCCTACAAGATCCCCGCGACACCCGGCGCGAATGTCGCGCCCGGCGCCAAGGACTTCCCGACTGTCCCCATCAACCGGATGATCCCGCGCAGCTGGATGACCAGCCTGCCCGATGGCCAGGCGATCGCCTATGAGGCGTCGATTCCGGTCGGCGGCATCGCCATGGGCGGCGACTGCGGTGTCGCCAAGGTCGATGTATCGTCGGATGGTGGCCGCACCTGGTATAAGACGATGCTCGGCGCGGACGAGGGCAGGTACAGCTTTCGGCGCTGGGACGGGCGCGTGCCGCTCCGACGCGGCCCCAACCCGATCATGGCGCGCTGCTGGAACACCAACGGGGTCGCCCAGCCGATTAAGCCGATCTGGAACCCAGGCGGGTTCATGCGCGGCAACATTGAAACCACCACCATCATCGCGGCCTGAGGAGCGAGGAAATCATGAAGACTCCGTCTCCCGGCGTGCTGGCCGCTGGCCTGATCGGCCTGACCGGCATCATCCTCGTCTCGATCGGCGCGCCGAGCAGCCGCAAGGCGCCCGTTCCGATCTCCGAGACGTCTGAGCCGGCACCGGCTGCCAGCGTGTCAGCGCGCGGCTTCTCGCTTGCCTCGACCAGCGTCGACCTGCCGGCCGACGACGCGACCTACCCCGACGGTCCGCACGCCGACGTCATCAATGCCAACTGCACCTCGTGTCACTCAGCCAGCATGGCGCTGACCCAGCCTGCGCTATCGGCGGAACAGTGGAAGGCGACCGTCACCAAGATGCGTGAGGTGTACAAGGCGCCGGTGGCCGAGAAGGACGTTGACGCGATCGTTGCTTATCTCACCGCTATGCCGAGCCAGAAGGCGGCACCCGCAACCGGCAAGGCGCAGGATCCCGACCCCAAGGCGGCTCCCGATGGCTCAGGTGGAACCGGCTAAGCGAGCCTCCGCCACAATCCCAAAATACCATCCCAATGGGAATGCCCTGACCGCTCGCTGGCCGTTCCCAATCGAAAAGTCGGGTTGGTACCCTCGCCAGCTTGCACCTCTACTTATCAATCAGACGTATCTCGGCCCCCTGAATGCGGCTAAGACTATGAGGGATAGGGAAGTCCGGGGGGACGGCCAGGCTATTGAAAGGGCGGGGTGTTGTCGCAAAGTCAGGCTGCGCGCCGTGCGGGCGCGCTGAAGGAGTTGGCGGTACTCGACACGCCCGAAGAGCAGGCGTTCGACGATATCGTGTTCATCGCGTCGCGCACCTGCGACACACCGATCGCGCTCATCAGCCTGCTCGATGACGATCGACAGTGGTTCAAGGCGCGTGTGGGCCTCGACGTACGTCAGACCGACATTGCCCAATCGGTGTGCCAGATCGATGTCGACGAAGCCGACATGCTGGTCATCGCCGATTTGACGCGCGATCCCCGCACCGCGGCGAATCCACTGGTCACGGGCGAGCGGGCGTTCCGCTTCTATGCCGGCGTACCGCTGGTCCTTCGCTCAGGGGTGGTCGTCGGGCGACTCTGCGTAATTGACACGAAGCCGCGGCCTGAAGGCCTGACCCAGGAACAAATGACGCTGTTGCGTGCGCTTGGCCGTCAGGTTTCCGATCAGCTCGATCTTCGGCGTGCTGCACAGGTCAGCGCGCGGCTGCTGGAGCTGCAAACGGCACTGATAGAAATCAGCGAGCGCATTCGCGCCAGCGACGAGGCGGTCGAGATGACCTCTGCGGCGGCTGCCGTTGTCGGTCGCGTCCTTGGGGTGCAGCGGGCGAGTTTCGGCCTGGTCGATCCCGAGGTGGAGATCGTCGATGTGGAGGCCGACTGGACCGCGCCGGGCATCGCCAGCATCGCCGGTCGTCACCGCTTCGACGATTACGGCGCGCTGCGCGCCGATCTGGTGGCGGGCGAACCGCTGGTTATCGAAGACGTGGCGACTGATCGCCGCACCTCGGCCAATACCGCCGCAATGTACGCGCTCGACATCGGCGCACTGGTCAACATGCCGGTGCGGGAACGCGGACGCACGGTTGCCATCTTCATCGTCAACGCGTCCCGGCCGCGGCTCTGGACAGCCGACGAGCTCTTGTTCCTGCGCAGCGTCGCGGACCGACTGGAGGCCGGTGTCGCCCGCCTGCGTGCCGAACAGCAGCAAGGCGTCCTTAACGGCGAGATCAACCACCGGCTCAAGAACATGCTGTCGATGGTCCAGGCGATCGCCAGCCAGACATTGCGCACCGTTTCCGAGCGCGCACCGGTCGAGAGCTTCGAGCGCCGACTGGTCGCGCTGAGTGCGGCGCACGACGTGCTGCTTCAGAAGAGCTGGAAGGACGCGGACCTGCGGACTGTTGCCAAAGCCGTGGTCGAGACGGTCGGCTTCAGTGAGCGGATGACTCTGGATGGCCCCTCGGTGCCGCTTGGCGCGCGTGCCGCCCTGTCCTTTTCGCTCGTCGTTCACGAGCTGATGACGAATGCGTGCAAATATGGCGCGCTCTGTGTGGAGGGCGGGCATGTCGAACTTACATGGGCCATCGAGGACAACGACCTTATCGTTCGTTGGCGCGAGCGCGGCGGACCTCCTGTTGTCTCGCCGAGCCGAAAAGGCTTCGGCTCCCGGCTGATACGGCTTGGTCTGACCGGAACGGGCGGTACCGAGCTCCGTTATGAACCCAATGGATTCGAGGCTGACCTGCGCGCCTCCGTCGAGCACTTGGCCCAGGCGTAGCACGAACCTATGACAATTGCTTCTCACGAACCCGTGCCGATCGTCCTCGTTGTCGAAGACGAGCCACTGCTGCGGCTGTTCGCGGTACAGGTGGTCGAGGACGCTGGCTACGAACCGCTGGAAGCGGCGAACGCCGCTGAGGCCATCGCGATTCTGGAGAGCAGGCCGGACATCAGGATCGTCTTTACCGACATCGACATGCCGGGCGGCCTAGACGGCATAAAGCTGGCCGCGTGCATCCGCGACCGCTGGCCACCCATCAAGATCATCATCACGTCAGGAAAGCCCTTGCCGCCGCGTACCGTCATGCCGGCGGAGACGGTGTTCTTTCCCAAACCCTACCGACAGGATCGCGTGATCGCTTCGCTCCATCAGATGGCTGCATAAGGCTTTCGCCGAAGAGCTTCCGTGACACCTGCCTTGGTGACGGTTCTCCCGATTTACCATCCCAATCGGGACGGTGTCGGAGCCGTCCGGTTGTGACACTAACCCCCCGCCCCAGCTTTTCCGCGGGTTTACAGGTGTCAGAACCCCGTGTCAGAAAGCAGGCATGGAAATCGGCTATGCGCCCGTGTCCCGCGGCGACACCCAGGACCTCGCTCCGCAGCTTCGTGCGCTAACCGATGCCGGGTGCGATCCGATCTATCGGGAGGAAGCATCGGGTGGCCATGCCGACCGCCGAGAGCTGGCGCGCGCGATCGGCGCATTGACGCCCGGCGACGTGCTGGTGGTGTGGAAGCTCGACCGGCTGTCCCGATCCCTTCGCGACCTCCTGTTCACGCTGGAGGCGATCACCGCGGCCGGCGCCGGCTTCCGGTCGCTGACCGAGGCGATCGACACCACCACCGCGCCGGGCCGGTTGATGACGCAGATGCTTGGCGCGTTCGCCGAGTTCGAGCGCGCGATGATCCGCGAGCGTACCATGAGCGGGCTGGCCCACGCGCGTAGCGCCGGCCGCCATCTTGGACGCCGGCCGAGCCTTACCGGCCAGCAGCGCGCCGAGATCATTGCCAGGGCGGAAGCAGGCCAAGGCTCCCCTGCCCAGCTCGCCAGCCTGTTCCGCGTGTCGCGCTCGACCGTGCAACGCGTGCTACGTGCGCATCGCGAGCGGTTGATCGAACCAAGTAAAAAAGCCTGAGACAGGTGAACCGGCTTGCATTGTGTATTACACCGCAATACGAGAACATACAAGGTACGCCGGAGAGCCTGATGGCAGATGATGTGGTCGTGACGGTACGAGTGCCAAAAACGCTAGTCCAGCGGGCACGTCAGGTAGCCGATAGTCGGGACGAAACTATGAGCCAAGTCATCCGGCGAAGCTTGCGCGGCTATGTCGGCCGTGCGCCAAAATCTATCGAAAATGAGGACGCAGCCTAATGTCACAACCTAAGCGCAAGGCGTCCACAAAGTCACCGACTTACAGCCCGGCGGGAATGGATCTGTTGGACGTCGCCGGCGGCGGTGGCTTCAAGACCGTGCTGGCGGATCCGCCATGGCAGTTTCAAAATCGCACCGGGAAGGTCGCGCCCGAGCATCGCCGGCTCAATCGCTATGAGACGATGACGCTGGACGACATTTGTGCGTTACCGGTTTCGGAGTGTGTTGCCCCAACAGCACACCTTTATTTATGGGTTCCTAATGCTCTACTACCGGACGGGCTACGCGTGCTGCGCGAATGGGGGTTCGAGTACAAATCCAACATTGTCTGGCGGAAGATCCGCAAGGACGGCGGGTCCGACGGGCGGGGTGTCGGTTTCTATTTCCGCAACGTCACCGAGCTGATCCTGTTTGGCGTGCGGGGTAAGAACGCTCGCACGCTCGATCCCGGCCGAACCCAGGTGAACTATCTGGAAAGCCGCAAGCGGGAGCACAGCCGTAAACCCGATGAGCAATATCCGCTTATCGAAGAGTGCAGCCCTGGCCCCTTCCTAGAAATGTTCTCACGCGGAACGCGCCCGGATTGGACTGTGTGGGGCAACCAGGCTGACGAGGAATATACCCCGTCGTGGCCGACCTACGCCCATCATTCTAAGGCTGAGTTACCGGTGGCAGCGGAGTAGGCTCCGCGAGGATCTCCTGCTCCTCCTCACCCTCAGCAATAGCGCCCACATCCAGATGCTCATCAAAGGTGACGATGGTGCTGGGCAGGCCAATGAGGAGGAGCGGACATGGGTTGCCTACGCCGCGATGGACACGATCCTCAAGCTTGCGCCAGTGGGTCGTGGCCGCTCCATATTTGTCTTTCACAAAGCTCAGTGACCAAGCGTCAGCAAATGTCGCACCGCCCGCCCGCATCCGGCGTGCAACATCGGCTTTTTGTCGGGGTGTAGGCGTTAGACCCAAAGACCCGAGATCTTCGCCCGATTCCAGGCCTCGCTCTGTCGCGAAACGGCGTACAAGCTGCACCATATCATCCTGTAGGCTCGATCCCCTCGTGACGATCACGCCAACGCTGATCGCTCCCTCCGCGTGCAGGCGCTTGAAGTTTTCTAAGTCGCGATCAAAGAACGGATCTTTGTTGTTCCACTCGATCTCAAGCGCGATGACCCGGCCATCCGGGAAAGTTCGAACATGATCGACCTCGTGAGATATCGATTCTCTTTGCACCCCGTTGATGCGCTTCTCGATCGTGAAATTGACCTTGTGCCAGCCCAACTCGGCCAGTGCGCGCCGTAAGCGCTGCGTCCCCTTGGTTTCGCCGCCGCCCGAACCGATAATTTCTTCGATCGGGATGGACAGCGCGCCTAGCGCTGCCCCCAGCTCACCGATCGCGTCGGGAAAATCGACGCTTAGGATTGCCGTCGCGTGGCTGTGAAACTCGATTTGGAAGCCGCGTTCGGCCAGATCTTCAAACATGCTCACCCAATAGCGCCTAGCGGCGCTTCTGCCGATTCCGATCTGTCCAGGTGGCATGGATTGCCTCTCAGAAGCGAGATCCGTATGCCTGCGAACACCATCTCGCGGTATGCGAGGTGTTAGGGGATAATCGACACCGGATGGCTGCTGGCGAGCAGGACTGGAAGCCGGGTAGCTTCACCAAAAACTTTAGCTGGGGCCCCCCCGCTAATGGGTTGCTGGAGCTGTATGAAAGTATTCGGATCGGGTTCGATGGTCGGATGGAAGACGTTCCGCGCGAGGTTTTCCGCCAACGCGTCTCTCAGTCTGGCCATTCCGAATATATTCCGATCAACTTCTTTCTCTTTAACAAGAGCAAGAATGGTATCGATCACCTAGTTGCGGATGAGCTGGTATTTCAAGCCCTTACTGCTCCACACACTATCAACTTCGATAAGCTTGCTCTTTTTGCCTTGAATTTTAGCTATGTTGGCCGATGGACGGGAGCTGATGCCGCACAGCGGCGTCCGGCGCTTTGGGCAAATAAATACATTTCGGAGAGAGTGGCACGTGAGTTCGGTTGGAGTACCAAACGCATATCGGCAAACGATATTGAACAGTTTGTAGAGACGAATCCGAGATATAAAGCAAAGTCTGCGCGTAAATTATCCACAAATCTTAATTATATATATGAAATCGGACATCTTTCTGATTTTTCTAGTAGACGTGTTGAGCTGTGGTGGGTTGACGCCCTGTTTCTTGCCCTAGACCGTCTTATTGAAGACCGAGAACTTGATGGAGAGCAGATAGAACCAGAGCGATATGGATCGCTTTTGACGAGGTCTAGCTTCGCTCAGGTCGCCGGAGCGCGAAGCCTCGAAAAGGATCTCGCGACTAAGCACCTAGTAATGCTCTATTCCGCTTGCGGTGGCCGAGAACGGTTTTCTGATGAGCATGTCCGAGAGCGAACCGAGCTAACGATCCCCGATGTTCAGTGGTTCGCGGCTAACGACAATCGGCCCCAGGGGGCGGTACATCCGTCAAATCCTCGCATATTGAAGACGATCCCGCGAGCTTGCGCGATGCTCGCAAAATACGCTGGGTTTGACGTCATAGATGCGGATGAGTTGGAAGCGTTCGATTTGCAAGGCTTTATACGAGTCCATACCCAACGTGCCTTGACCCGCCTCAAAGATGCGAACGTCACGCCGACAATGTCCGTCGAGGAATTGATGAGGCTCACAAGAGACAAATGACAACGTTTCTCGACACAAGCGCGATCTTGTCGGCGATCAATCATGGCGAAACGCATCATGCGTGGTCTGTTGCTAAAATCGAAGAGCGGCGAGCTGAAGGCCCCCTGGTCATCGCCGATATCGTATATAGCGAATTAGCGGCCGGTATGAAATCGCGAGAAGAAACAGATGCTGCTATTGCCGAGTGGGCGCTCGAACGGCTTCGTAATAGTGACGATGCCTTATTTAAGGCCGGGCAAGCGTATAAAACATACAAGCAAAAGAAGCGCGGTCCCGATGACCCGGTGAAGACAAATGTACTTCCAGACTTCTTAATTGGAGCGTTAGCAGAGGTTGAGGGGGTCCCCTTAGTAACTACCAATCAGGACGACTTTTTGAAATACTTTCCAGGGCTTGAAGTAATACATCCGTAGCAATTGGTCCGCGTCCGTCCAGGACCGCGCTCTATCTCCGCTGCGCTCCGACCGAGCCGCCTGTGGCGTCTCGTCCCTGCGGGTGACGATCGCTCGCGGGGGGGCGGCAAGCCACCCTGATGCCGCCGGCGGTGCCGGCGACGTTCGTTCAACAGGAGGGAAAGGGGAGCGCTGCCCCCCTCTCCCAGCAACGGCAATCAGCCGGGCCGTGGCTCGCTTCGCTGCGCCCGCACCACCCCGGCAGATTCCCGCTGCCCCCTCACCCCCCGCTGTTCGCCACGAGGCAGGGCCGATGGCCGAGGGCCATCGCCCAAGAGCGATGTGAGGAAGGAAGACGGGACATGGACCACGACAATCGCGAGAGCTGGCTGAACCGGGTGGCGATCGGCATGGCACCGTTGTTTGCGGCGCTGGGCGTCCCCCTGCCCTCCCGTGTGCGTGTCGCGATCGGCTTCACCAGCCGGGGCGCGCGGGGCCGTGCGATCGGCGAGTGCTGGGACAACCGTTGCAGCGGTGACGGCCATTTTGAAATCTTTATCCGGCCGGACCTGGCGCATGACCCCGATGCGATGCCGGCGCAGATCGCAGCGATCCTCGCGCGCGAGCTGGTTCACGCCGCAGTGGGTATTCCCGCCGGGCATGGGAAAGCGTTTAAACGGGTTGCGGTGGGCCTGGGGTTGATCGGTCGGATGACCGCCACGACGCCGGGCGATGCCTTCCTCTCCACGGTTGCGCCCATTCTCGCGGCAGCAGGCCCCCTTCCCCATGCCCGGCTTGACACCGGCGGCGAGACGACGCGCCCGAAGAAGCAGGCGACGCGGTTGCTCAAATGCGAGTGCGGGACGTGTGGCTATACCGTCAGGACCGCGCGCAAGTGGCTCGAGACGGCCGGCGCACCGCTATGCCCGGTCGAGGGGCATGGGTCTATGCACCATGATCCGCTTGACACTGACGGCGATGATTCGAAGCCGTAACGCTTCCCTTCCACGTCGTATATAAGTATACAAGTATAGTTCTATACCGCAGGAGTGCAGCATGAAGGTTCTAGCCATCCTGTCCCAGAAAGGCGGCGTCGGAAAAACGACGCTGGCGACGTGCCTCGCCGTAGCGGCCGAGCAGGCGGGCAAGGAAGCCGCGATCATCGACCTGGACCCGCAGGCGACAGCATCGTTCTGGAAAGACGTGCGCCAGCTCGATACGCCGGCCGTCGCTTCGATCCAGCCGGTGCGGCTCGCGGCAATGCTCAAGGCGTGTGCCGACGCCGGCACAGACCTTGTGGTGATCGACGGCGCGGCCGTTGCGCGCGATGTTGCCTACGAGGCTGCGCGGCACGCCGACTTTATCCTCGTACCGACGAAGACGGCGGTGTTCGACACCATGAGCATGACGCACACGCTCGACGTGGTGCGGCAGCTCGATCGCGCCTTCGCCGTCGTGCTGACATTCGTCCCGCCGCAAGGACAGGAGACGGGTGACGCGATGAAGGCGGTCGAGGAGCTGGGCGCGGCGGTCTGTCCGGTGACGATCGGCAACCGCAAGGCGTTCTTCCGCGCTCAGGCTGCTGGCCAGGCAGTGCAGGAGTTCGAGCCTAACGGCCCCGCCGCAGCAGAAATCAAACGTCTATACGAGTATACTGCTATACGTCTATACGATGAGGTGGAGGCGGCGTAATGGCGAAGGGCAATACACTTCAGGCGATGCTTGATCGGGCCAAGGCCGGCGGCGACGCGCCGGCAACGCCCGCCCCGTCCGTCGTGCCAACGGCAACCCCCGCCAAACCCGCGCAGGCGGGACGGCAAGGGACCAAACTGATCGGTGGACATTTCGCCCCAGAGGTCAGCACGCAGCTCCGCATCCTCGCCGCCGAGGAGGGGACTACTGTGCAGAGTCTGTTGGGCGAGGCGCTGGACGACCTGTTTGTGAAGAAGGGACGCAGCCGGGCAAGTCGGCGGGTATAGGCGTATACAGCTATACTAGTAGCAGGTTGTATGATCGAGACGCTGAACACGGTCGCGCTGTTTGTGGGATACGGCGCGATAGGATGGGGCGTTCTGTGGTTGCTCGATCAACGACGGAAGGAAAGGTGGAGCGGGACGCTTCGGGACATTGATCGCGATAACGCCGAACGCTGGCAACGCTTCAAGGAAAGCGACCCCCAAGGCTGGGCCGATGCGGAACGGATGTGGGAGGGACGGAAGGCGCGCAACGAAAGCCGCCGAGCCCAGATCGCACGCCTTCAAAACGAGATGGAGGATGAGCGGTAGCGCAGTGTCGATA
>NZ_JAMLDY010000024.1 GCF_024211255.1 Sphingomonas liriopis
GTTCAGGTGTGTGACCAACGCGGGCGGGGAACCGAGCCGGACTGCGGCATCTCCGTGCCAGGGGTCCAACGGTCTCCCGCCCGCCATCCTTATCGCATATCTGCAACACACGGGGGTCCAGTTGGGTAAAGGTTTGTAATGACTTACACTCGGTCTTCCCAACTGGACCCCGGCCTCCGCCGGGGTGGTTCCGATTATGGTGCGAGAGTCGCACAAGCGTTGGGGGGCAACAGGATGACACCGGGTAACGCCCTACGCCGACTGGCCGAACCGCATCGCGGCTTTCCCGGCAGATGCGACCTGGGTCTATATCCTGCAGATATTCGCAAAGGGCTCGGACACATCCGAACTGACAAATTGAGAGTTAAGGTGTCCGGATCCAGCAAGCAGCCACGCATGATGGCCGATTAGCCGTGGCAGAGCTGCGCCGGCGCCATGCCCATCCCCCCGTCCCACACCGGCCATCACTCATGACCGCCGCGATCGACTGGCGCACCCGCGTCGGCAGCGTCTGGGCGGAGGAATGGCAGCGCACCGACCGCATCTTCGCCGGTCTCGCGCCCCATCTCGACGCCGCGATCCGCACCGCCGCCCCCGCCGCGTCGTTCGCCGCGCTCGACATCGGCTGCGGTGCCGGGACGACCGCCGCAGCACTCGCCGCCGCCCATCCCGACGGTCGGATCACCGGCGTGGACGTCTCCGCCGACCTGCTCGCCGTCGCCCGGACCCGCCACGATGCGCTGACGAACCTCACCTTCCGCCACGCCGATGCGCTCGAGGCGGCGGCGGACCTCGCCCCACTCGACCTGCTCGTCTCGCGCCACGGGGTCATGTTCTTCGCCGAACCCGAACCTGCCTTCGCCCGCCTCCGCGCCGCAACACGACCCGGCGGCGCGCTCGTCTTCAGCTGCTTCGCGAGCATCGCCGACAATCCCTGGGCGACGCTGGTCGCCCCGGCACCCGCGCCTTCACCGCACTACACCCCCGGCCCCTTCGCCTTCGCCGACACGACCCGCGTCGCAACCCTCCTCGCCGCCAGCGGATGGCGCGACGCGCAACCGCAACTGGTCCGCTTCGCCTATCGCGTCGCCGATAGCGACGATCCGGTCGAAGAGGCCTTCGCCTTCTTCGCGCGCATCGGCCCGGCCGCGCGTGCGCTGCACGATGCCACACCGTCTGAACGCGCCGGGCTCGCCGTCCTCCTGCGCGACCGGCTGGCGGCGCAACGAAACGGGGCCGTCATCGATTTCCCCGCTGCGGCCTGGATCTGGACCGCACGGGCCACAGGGGAGCTGCCATGATTATCGTCCACCATCTCGAGAACAGCCGGTCGCAGCGGATTTTGTGGATGCTCGAGGAACTCGGCCTCGATTATGAGATCAAGCGCTATGAGCGCGACACGAAGACGATGCTCGCGCCACCCGAGCTCAAGCGCGTCCACCCGCTCGGCAAGTCGCCGGTGATCGAGGACCGCGACGTCGACGGCGGCCGCGTCATCGCCGAAACCGGTGCGATCGTCGAATATCTGGTCGAGAAGGCCGACGGCAAATTGGGCCCGCCCGCGCACCGCGATTCGGCGCTGCGCTATCGCTTCTGGCTGCATTATGCCGAAGGATCGATGATGCCGCCGCTGCTGCTCAAGCTGGTGCTGAGCCGCATCCCGCTGATGGGCAAGCCGGCGATCAAACGCATCCAGCCGATGATCGACGTCCATCTCGATTACGTCGAATCGGAACTGGCGCAACGCCCCTGGTTCGCCGGCGACGCGATGACCGCGGCCGATATCATGATGAGCTTCCCGATCGAGGCGGCACGCAGCCGCGCCGGCCTCGATGCCTCGCGCCCAGCAACGATCGCCTGGCTCGAAAAGGTTCACGCCCGCCCGGCCTATCAGGCGGCGCTGGCGAAGGGCGGACCCTACGCCTACGCCTGACGCGCCCCCCGATCCCGTCGTTCGCGCTGAGCGTCACCGCCCTTCGGCGGCTCAGGGCGAACGGATGGGGGTTTAGTGCCGGAAGCTGGTCGCCGGCGGGATCGCGGGCCCCTCCGCCACCGCCGGGTCGCCGTCGATCGGTTCGCGCGGATCGAACCCGCCCTCCCACTTGGCCACCACCGACGCCGCCACCGCATTGCCGATCACGTTGGTCGCGGTGCGCCCCATGTCGAGGAAATGGTCGATCGCCAGGATCAGCAGCAGCCCCGCCTCCGGAATGTCGAACACCGGCAGCACCGCGGCGATCACCACCAGGCTGGCGCGCGGCACCCCGGCGATCCCCTTCGACGAGATCATCAGGAACAGCAGCATCGCGATCTGCGTGCCGATCGGCATGTCGATGCCATAGGCCTGGGCGATGAACAGCGACGCGAAGGTCATGTAGATCATCGACCCGTCGAGGTTGAACGAATAGCCGAGCGGCAGCACGAAACTGGCGATCCGCGGCGGCACCCCGAACTTGTCGAGCGCTTCCAGCATCCGCGGATAGGCGGCCTCCGACGAGGCGGTGGTGAACGCCACCAGCAGCGGCTCGCGGACGTAGCGGATTAGCTCGCGGATGCGCGGCCCGATAAACAGGAAGCCTAGCCCGAGCAGGATCGCCCACAGGCACAGCAGCGCGAAGTAGAAGCTGCCCATGAAGAAGGCGAGCTGCCCGATCACGCTCGCGCCGCGCTCGGTCAGCGTCGCCGCGACCGCGCAGAACACCGCGAACGGCGCGACGCGCATCACATAGTCGGTGATCCGCAGCATCACCGCGACCAGCCCCTCGACGCCGCGGATCAGCGGCTTGGCCGGTTCGCCGACGGCGGTGATCGCGACGCCGACGAAGATCGAGAAGACGACGATCTGCAGGATCTCGTTGGTCGCCATCGCCTCGATCATCGAAGCGGGGACGATATGGGTGATGAACTTGTCGAGGCTGAACGCCGCGGTGGCGATCCCCGCATCGGCATCGACCGGCGGCAGGGCGAGGTTGATGCCGACCCCTGGCTGGATCAGGTTGACCAGCACGAGGCCGAGGCCCAGCGACAGAAGGCTCGCGCCGATGAACCAGCCGATCGCCTTCGCGCCGACCCGGCCAAGCGCCGCGGTGTCGCCCATCTGCGCGATGCCGCTGACCAGCGTGGCGAAGACCAGCGGCGCGATGATCATCTTGATGAGCCGCAGGAAGATCGTCGTGCCGATCGCAAAATAGCCGGCGATGCCCTTCAGCCGCGCCGCCGCGGCAGGCGTGCCGTCGTCCAGCCAGCCGTTGATCGCCAGTCCGACGACGATGCCGAGCGCCAGGCCGATCACGATAAACACAGTCAGCCGCTTGGCCATGCATACACTCCCGAAATTGCGGCGCAGGGAAGGGGATTGCGGGCTCCGGGTCAAGCGCCGTATCGCTGGCCGATGGTTGTCTCGCCCTCCCGCCGCTCGATCCTCGCCGCCGCCGCGACGCTGCCGCTGCTGACGTCGGGCGTGCTGCGCGCCGCCGAGCCCGACCTGTCGGCCTTGCGCGACATGACGGCCGGCGCGGTGCCGATCGGCCCGGAAGAACGCGCCCGCCGGCTTGCCCGGGCACAGGCGCTGATGGCGGCTAACGGGCTCGGCGCGGTCCTGATCGAGCCGGGATCGTCGATGGTCTATTTCACCGGCGTGCGCTGGGGCCGCAGCGAACGCCCGACGCTCGCGGTGCTGCCGCGCGAGGGCCAGCCGCTGATCGTCACGCCCTTCTTCGAGGAACCCTCGGTACGCCAGACGCTGGCCGTACCGGCGGAGGTGCGCGTCTGGCAGGAGGACGGCAATGCGCTTGGCGTCGTCGCCGGCTGGCTGCGGGAACGCAGGCTCGACCGGCTGCCGATCGGGATCGAGGAGACGACGCGCACCTTCATCCCGACGGACCTCGCCCGCTTCGCGCCGGACACGCGACAGGTCAGCGCCAACCCGGTCGTCCGCGGCTGCCGGATGGTGAAGACCCCTGCCGAGCTCGCGCTGATGCAGACCGCCACCGACGTGACGATCGCTGCCTATCGCTGGCTGGCGCCGCGGGTCGAGACGGGCATGACCGGCGGAGAGATCGGCGCGCTGATGACCGCCGCCACCCGCAAGCTCGGCGGCGACCCCGAATTCGCGCTCGCGCTGATCGGCCCCGCCGCCGCCTTGCCGCACGGCAGTCGCGAGGTGCACCGGATCGCACCGGGCGAGATCCTGCTGATGGACTGCGGCTGCACCGTGCAGGGCTACCAGTCCGACGTCTCGCGCACTTGGGTGCCCAAGGGCAGCGCGAGCGCCGAACACCGCAAGGTCTGGGACCAGGTCGCCCACGGCCAGCAGGTCGCCTTCGCCGCCGCCCGCATCGGTGCGACCGCAGGCAGCGTCGACGACGCGGTGCGGCGCTATTACACCGGCCTCGGCTACGGCCCCGACTACAAGCTCCCCGGCCTGTCGCACCGCACCGGCCACGGCATCGGCATGGACGGCCACGAACCCGTCAACCTCGTCCGCGGTGAGACGACGAGGCTGGCGCCGGGCATGTGCTTCTCGAACGAGCCCGGCCTCTACCTGCCCGGCCGGTTCGGCGTCCGGCTGGAGGATTGCTTCCACATGACCGCCAAGGGGCCGCGGTGGTTCTCGACGCCGCCAACGTCGATCGATCAGCCGTTCGCATGAGGCGCCCCGATTTGCGTCCTACGGCCGTGAAGATCGTGATCGCCGGCTGGATCGTCGGTTTTATCGTTCTTGTATCGTGGACGGGCAATCAGGGCCGAATGTGGCTTGCTTTCGTTGCAATGGCGGTAATTGGCTTCGCTGCCGTGACTTTACATGAGGCCGGGCATGTCCTGGGCGGTTGGGCAACCGGCGCGCGCCTGTCCGTTTTTTCGGTATGGCCAATACAGCTCCGGCTTGATCCGTTCGCGCTTGGTCGGATGCGGCGGGCGAACGAGGGTGACATCGGAGGATATGTTCGGATGATCTACGACCGACCGACATGGCGTCGCTGGGTCTGGATGATTGCGGGAGGGCCCGTGGCCAATATCGCCGCCGCCCTGATGCTTGCAGTATGGGCATCGCACTACCCTGCTTATACCGCATGGTGGGCGATTGGCTGGGCCGCGGCCGTTGTATCGGTGACGCTTGGCGGCGCTAACCTTCTGCCCTTTCAGTGTCGACGCGGCGTGCCATTGAAGTCGAGCGATGGCGCCTGGCTGCGGCTCGCGTGGCAATTGCACCTCCGCGATCGTCAGCGTCGTCAGCGACGGTTGCGCTGCTTGGCAACGAGCGGCCTCCCGTCTAAGCCCCTCGGGCTATGACCTCGACCAACGACATCCGCCGCGGCTTCCTCGACTATTTCGCTTCGCAAGGGCACGCCATCGTGCCCTCCGCGCCGCTGGTGCCGCAGAACGATCCGACGCTGATGTTCGTCAACGCCGGCATGGTGCCGTTCAAGAACGTCTTCACCGGCCTCGAAAGCCGTCCGTACGTCACCGCGACCAGCAGCCAGAAATGCGTGCGCGCCGGCGGCAAGCACAACGACCTCGACAACGTCGGCTATACCGCACGGCATCACACCTTCTTCGAGATGCTCGGCAATTTCTCGTTCGGCGACTATTTCAAGGAACAGGCGATCCACCACGCCTGGACGTTGCTGACCGACGTGTGGGGCATCCCGGCGGAGAAGCTGACCGCCACCGTCTACCACACCGACGACGAGGCGTTCGGCCTGTGGACGAAGTATTTGCCCGAAGAGCGGATCATCCGCATCGCCACCAAGGACAATTTCTGGGCGATGGGCGACAGCGGCCCGTGCGGCCCGTGTTCGGAGATCTTCTACGATCACGGCGACCATATCTTCGGCGGCCCTCCCGGCAGCCCGGACGAGGATGGCGATCGCTTCGTCGAGATCTGGAACCTCGTCTTCATGCAGTATGAGCAGGACGCCAACGCAATCGTTGGCGAGCTGCCCAAGAAGTCGATCGACACCGGCATGGGGCTCGAGCGGGTCGCCGCGGTGTTGCAGGGCGTCCACGACAATTACGATACCGATACGTTCAAGGCGCTGATCGCCGCCTCGACCTCGCTGACCGGCACCGATGCGGAAGGGCCGCGGCGCGCGTCGCATCGCGTCATCGCCGATCACCTGCGCTCGTCGGGCTTCCTCGTCGCGGACGGCGTGCTGCCCGCCAACGAAGGCCGCGGTTATGTGCTGCGCCGGATCATGCGCCGCGCGATGCGCCACGCGCATCTGCTCGGCGCGAAGGAGCCGTTGATGCACCGGCTGGTGCCGGCGCTGGTCGCCGAGATGGGCGCCGCCTACCCCGAGCTGGTGCGCGCGCAGCCGCTGATCGAGGCGACGCTGCGCCAGGAAGAGACGCAGTTCCGCAAGACGCTCGACAAGGGCCTCAAGCTGCTCGACGAGGCGACCGCCGGCATGGTCGAGGGCGCGACGCTCGCCGGCGAGACCGCCTTCCGTCTCTACGACACGTTCGGCTTCCCCTACGACCTGACCGAGGATGCGCTGCGCGAGCGGGGCCTCAGCGTCGATCGTGCCGGCTTCGATGCGGCGATGGCCGAGCAGAAGCGGGCGGCGCGCGCCGCCTGGAAGGGCTCGGGTGCCAAGGCGTCGGACGACCTGTGGTTCGACATCGCCGAGCAGAGCGGCTCGACCGAGTTCATCGGCTATAGCGTCGACGTCGGCGAGGCCGAGGTGGTCGCGCTGGTCAAGGACGGCGCGCGTGTCGATTCCGCCGCGGCGGGCGATACCGTCGCGATCATCGTCAACCAGACGCCCTTCTACGCTGAGAGCGGCGGACAGGTCGGCGACAGCGGCACGATCACGACCGACGGCGGCCTGCGTGCGGCCGTCACCGAGACGTCGAAGCAATTGGGCCGTGTCTTCGTCCACCATGCGATCGTCGAGGCCGGCGGCATCAAGGTCGGCGATGCGGTGAAGCTCCAGATCGACGTCGCCCGCCGCGCCGCGATCCGCGCGAACCATTCGGCGACGCACCTGCTGCACGAGGCGTTGCGCCAGCGGCTCGGCACCCACGTCGCGCAGAAGGGCTCGTTGGTCGCGCCCGAGCGGTTGCGCTTCGACGTGTCGCATCCCGTCGCGATGACCGCGGAGGAACTCGCCGACGCCGAGGTCGCGGTCAACGCGCAGATTCGCGGCAATGGTATTGTCACGACGCGGCTGATGACCCCCGACGAGGCGATCGCCGAAGGCGCGATGGCGCTGTTCGGCGAGAAATACGGCGACGAGGTCCGCGTCGTGTCGATGGGCACGGAGGATGGCGGCGCGACCTATTCGATCGAACTGTGCGGCGGCACGCACGTCAACGCACTCGGCGACATCGGCCTGTTCAAGGTCGTCGGCGAGGGCGCGGTGTCGTCGGGCGTGCGCCGCGTCGAAGCACTGACCGGCGAGGCGGCGCGCGCCTATCTCAACGGCCGCGACGAGCGACTGCGCGAGGCGGCGAGCGCGCTGAAGACGACGCCCGACGAGGTGCCGGCGCGGGTGATCGCGCTGCTCGACGAACGGCGGCGGCTGGAGCGTGAACTCGCCGAGGCGAAGAAGGCACTGGCGATGGGCGGCGGCGGCGGCGCGGCGGCGGGACCGGAGCAGGTCGGCGGCGTCGCGTTCATCGGTCAGGTGCTCGACGGGTTCGAGGCCAAGGGCCTGCGCGGCGCGGTCGACGATGCCAAGCAGCGGCTCGGCGGTGCGGGCGTGGCGGTGATGGTCGCGGTCAATGATGGCCGCGCGTCGATCGCGGTCGGGGTCAGCGACGATCTGGTCGCCAAGGTCAGCGCGGTGGATCTGCTGCGCAAGGCGGTCGCGGTGCTCGGCGGGCAGGGCGGTGGCGGCCGACCCGACATGGCGCAAGGCGGCGGGCCGGATGGCACCAAGGCGGCGGATGCGGTGAACGCGATCCGTGCCGCGCTGACGGAGCAGGCTTTGGCGGCCTGATAAGCCCTAACCGCCCGACCAAACCCGTCGTCACCCCGGACTTGTTCCGGGGTCCACCGTACGGCAGGCGAATGGCCCGAGGCTCTGGCCGATGCGTCCGGGGGTGGGTGGACCCCGGAACACGTCCGGGGTGACGGGGAGGTGGGGAGGACCGCAGCCCTCCCCATCACGTTACTTCGTCGGAGCGCTCGTGGTCGCACCCGCGGTCGCCGCGGCGAGCTGATCGGCGGTGATGCCGACGATCACCTTGCCGCTCGCATCGGCGCTAAAGCCGGCGATCGGCAGCTTCACGTCGCCCTTGGCGGTGGTTACCGTCACGAACTGCGCGTCGGCCGATTTGATCGTGCCGAGCGTCGCGCCCTGCAGGCCGCTGACCGACGTGCCGGGAACGAGCTTCGACTTGACCGCCGCCTGCGCCTGCGCCTGCGAGCTGGCGACCGCGGCGTCGAGGTCCGCCTTGGTCATCGCCATCGCGAAGCCCTTGTCGGTCTTGCCGATCGACGTCGGCGGCACGGGGACCTGCGCGGTGCCGGTGTTGAGCACCACCGCCTGCGGGGTGATGCTGGCGACCGTGCCGAGCGCGACGCCGGCACTGTCGTAGATCGTCGCGCCCACCGTCGGGGCGGTCGCGGTAGCCGCGGCACCGGTCTGTGCCGCCGCGCCGGTCGCGGGCGTCGTCGTCTGGGTGGGCGCAGGCATCGGCGTACGGCCGGGTTGGGCTTGCTGTGCCAGAGCCGCGGCGGGCACCATAATCAGGCTGCCGATCGTCAGGGCCAGGGTACGCATTCGAGATTCTCCATCTTCGTTGTTGTGACAGAGAAACGACCTCGTCTCTTATACGGTTCCGTCCGCTTCGGCCGGGCGCGAAATGGCAGCCGAGATCAACCGCTTACAGGTAATCGCACCGTGCCATCCGGAGCCCGCTCGAGCGGGGCGTAGGCGATCACCGTCTCCAGCAGCAATGGTTCGTACAGGTGCGGAAACAGCTGGCCACCGCGCGATTCCTCCCATTTCAGCGACGCACCGAAGCTGCCCAGATCGACCGCGACGACGTGCAGATCGTCCTGCCCGGCGAAATGCTTGTCGACGGTTTCGGTCAGCTGCCCGGCGGTCGACATATGGATATAGCCATCGGCCAGATCGACCGGCGCACCGGCGAAGCGGCCATCGCGCTGGAGCGTCGCCATCTGCTCGCCGGTTAGCACCTTGTACGCGGTCGTCGGCCTGTCGCTCACGCCTCGTCCTCCCCGTCGTCGTGCTCGTCGACCTGTTCGTCCATCGTCTGCGGGCCGGTGCCGTCGTCGACGATCAGCGCCTCGTCGTCGGACGCGGCGGGGGCCTCGCCCAGTTCCTCGGCGACGATCGCCTCGGCGTCGTTCTCGGGCTCTTCCTCCTCGTCGATCCGCGCGGCGGAAACGACATGCTCGTCCTTGGCGACGCTGAACAGCGTCACCCCCTGCGTATTGCGCCCGGTGACGCGGACGTCGCCGACCGACATGCGGATCAGCTTCGCCTGATCGGTGACCAGCATCAATTGCTCGCCCGAATGTGCGGGGAAGCTCGCGACGACCGGCCCGTTGCGCCCCGCCGAGACGATGTTGGTGATGCCCTGGCCACCCCGGTTGGTGCGGCGATATTCATAGGCCGACGTGCGCTTGCCATAGCCGTTCTGGGTGACGGTCAGGATGAACTCCTCCGCCGCCTCGAACTCGGCCATGCGTTCCGCCGGCAATGCTGCCTCGCGTTCGCCTTCCTTCCACGCCGCGGCCTTCAGATACTGTTCGCGCTCTTCGGTGGTCGCGGTGAAGCCGCGCAGGATCGACAGGCTGATGACCTCGTCGTCACCGATCAGGCTGACGCCGCGCACGCCCGTCGAGGTACGGCTCTGGAACTCGCGCACGTCGGTCGCGGCGAAGCGGATAGCCTTGCCGTTGCGGGTGGCGAGCAGCACGTCGTCGGTTTCGGTCAGCACCGCGACGCCGATCAGCCGGTCGTCGCTGCCGTCGTCGAAGCGCATCGCCAGCTTGCCGTTGGTCGGGATGTTGGCGAAGGCGTCCATCGCGTTGCGCCGCACGGTGCCGTTGGCGGTGGCGAACATGACGTGCAGGTCGCCCCAGCGCGTCTCGTCTTCGGGCAGCGGCAGGACGGTGGAGATCGTCTCGCCCGGTGCGAGGGGCAACAGGTTGATCATCGGCCGTCCGCGCGTCGCCGGCCCGCCCTCGGGCAGGCGCCAGACCTTCTTGCGGTAGACCTTGCCGAGGTTGGAGAAGAACAGCACCGGCGTGTGCGTCGAGGTGACGAACAGCGAGGTGATCGCATCCTCGTCCTTGGTCGCCATGCCGGCGCGCCCCTTGCCGCCGCGCTTCTGCGCGCGGAACGCGTCCAATGGCGTGCGCTTGATATAGCCCTGCACCGTGACGGTGACGACCATGTCCTCGCGCTCGATCAGATCCTCGTCGTCGATGCCGTCCGCCGCGGCGGCGATCTCGGTACGGCGCGGCGTCGCGAAGATCGAGCGGACGTCGACCAGCTCCTCGCGCATCACCTCGTACAGGCGTTTGCGGTTGCCGAGAATCTCGAGCAGCGCGGCGATCGAATCGGCGAGGCCCTTCAGCTCGTCGCCGATCTCGTCACGGCCCAGGGCGGTCAGGCGATGGAGGCGCAGGTCGAGGATCGCGCGGACCTGCGTATCGGACAATTTGTAGCCATCGCCGACCTGCGTGCCCTCGACCGCCTCGACGAGGCTCAGATAGGGCGCGATCTCCGCGATCGGCCATTCGCGCGCCAGCAGCGCGGCGCGCGCCTCGGCGGGGCTGCCCGATCCGCGGATGATGCGGACGACCTCGTCGAGGTTGGTGACCGCGATCACCAGACCCAGCAGGATATGCGCCCGGTCGCGCGCCTTGTTCAGCTCGAACTTCGAACGGCGGGTGATGACCTGTTCGCGGAACTGGACGAACGCCTGGATGATATCGCGCAGGTTGAGCGTCTCGGGCCGACCGCCGCGGATCGCGAGCATGTTGGCGGGGAAGCTGCCTTGCGCCGGCGTGTGCCGCCACAATTGGTTCAGCACCACCTCCGGCGTCGCATCGCGCTTCAGGTCGATGACGATGCGCACGCCTTCGCGATTCGATTCGTCGCGGATGTCGCTGACGCCCTCGATGCGCTTGTCCTTGGCGGCCTCGGCGATCTTCTCGACCAGCGCGTTCTTGCCCTGCTGGAAGGGGATGGCGGTGAGCACGATCGAGCGCCGGTCGCCGCGGCCTTCCTCGACGATATGGCGCGAACGCACGATGATCGAACCGCGTCCGGTGTGATAGGCCGAACGCGCACCCGCCTTGCCGAGGATGATCGCGCCGGTGGGGAAGTCCGGCCCCGGCACGATCTCGATCAGCTCGTCGATCGTGATCCCAGTGTTGTCGATATACGCGATGCAGGCGTCGACCACTTCACCGAGGTTGTGCGGCGGGATGTTGGTCGCCATGCCGACCGCGATGCCGCCGGCGCCATTGACCAGCAGATTGGGGAAGCGCGCCGGCAGCACCTGCGGTTCGCGCTCGGAGGCGTCGTAATTGGGCTGGAAATCGACGGTATCCTTGTCGAGATCCTCCATCAGATAGCTCGCCGACCGTGCCAGGCGCGCCTCGGTGTAGCGCATCGCGGCGGGCGGATCGGGGTCCATCGAACCGAAATTGCCCTGGCCGTCGATCAGCGGCAGCCGCATCGCCCAGTCCTGCGTCATCCGCGCCAAGGCGTCGTAGATCGACTGGTCGCCGTGCGGGTGATACTTACCGATCACGTCACCGACGATGCGCGCGGACTTGCGGTACGGCCGGTTGAACAGGAAGCCGTTCTCCTGCGCGGAGAACAGGATGCGCCGATGCACCGGCTTCAGCCCGTCACGCACGTCGGGCAGCGCGCGCGCGACGATCACGCTCATCGCATAGTCGAGATAGCTCGACTTCATCTCGTCGACGATGGAGATCGTCGAAATGTCAGAAGGTTCGGCGAGGGTGGTCTCGACCAAGGCAATACGCTTTCGGATTGTTACAGATGTGTGCCGATGGTCCTAGGCACATCGCTACCGAAAGTCACGCGCGTACGCCCGTACGCGTACGCGCGGGAGAAGGGGCGGGTTACTTCTTGCAGGCCGCCTTGTTGGCGTTGCCGGCCTTGCCGCAGTCGTAGGTGATGGTCTTGCCGGTGCTGGTCTTGGTGGTGACCATGCGGCCCTTGGCGGCGGTGGCGGTCTTGACCGTCGTCTTCGTCGTCGCGGTGGGTTTGCCGATCGCCGGCTTGGTCGTCGTGGTGGTGCGGCTGGTCGCGACCGTCTTGGCGGTGGTGGTGGGCTTGGTGCCTTGCGCAAAGGCGCTGGACCCGCAGCACAGGCTGGCCGCGGCGATCAGCGCGAGGGGGAGGGCTTTGGTCATGGCATCGTCTCCAACGGCGGCGCGTGGCTCGCGCCGTCCTGTCGACGAGAATGCGCGCGCCAAGCTGAAGCCGCAATGGCCGGTTCATGACGTTTGCGTCATGATCCCCCGCCACCTGGTCCACCGTTCACCCTGAACCTGTCGAAGGGGGGTGAGTCCCATCGTACGTCGACAGGCTCAGTACGAACGGGGGCGTGTCAGGGCGCGACCTCTTTCCCCTCGAAATCGAACAATCTGCCGCTGTCCGGCGCCTTCAGTCCGTCGATCACGTCGAGCAGCTGCGACGCGGCACGATCCGGCGTGAAGAGCGTGCCAGCGCGGACGTTGCCCCGGAACGGCCTGGACAGCGCGGTATCGACCGTGCCCGGATGCAGTCCGACGACGATCGAGCGGTCGTTGCGCCGCTTTTCCTCGATGCTCAGATTGCGCACCAGCTGGTTGAGCGCCGCCTTCGCCATCCGATAACCGTACCAGCCGCCGAGCCGGTTGTCGGAGATGCTGCCGATCCGTGCCGACAGGACGGCGAACACCGTCCGTCCCAGTTTCGGCATCAGCGGCAGCAGGTGTTTCGCCACCAGCGCTGGCCCGATCGCATTGACGCGCAGCGTCGTGGCGAGCCACTCGGCGTCGAGCTCGCGATAGGCCTTCTCCGGCCCCCGCTCGCCCTGATGCAACAGACCGGTGGCGACGATCACCAGCGACGGCGCCGGCCCCACGGCGATCCGCGCGGCGGCGGCGGCGATGCTCGCCTCGTCCTCGATGTCGATTGGATCGGCGCCGCTGCGCGACAGCGCATGAACGACGTCGAACGTGCCTTCGTCCTCGATCGCCGCGCACAATGCCACGCCGATCCCGCCCGTCGCGCCGACGACGACCGCGCTGGTCATCGCACGAACCGCCACTGGTCGTCGCTGCTCGCGCCCGCATCGAAGGCATAGCCGTCGCTGTCGAAGCAACGCATCGCGTCGATATCGGTGACGCGATGCTCGATCATCCAGCGTGCCATCATCCCGCGCGCCTTCTTGGCATGAAAGCTGACGAAGCGGTCGCCGTCGCGGAAATCGACCGCGACCACGCGGACGCTCGCCGGCAGCCGCCCCGCCACCACCGCCCAATATTCCTGGCTGGCGAGGTTGAGCACGATGCCCGTCTCCTCGCGCGCGACATCCTCGGCGAGCGCCTGCGCGATCCGGTCGCCCCACCAGTCGGTCAGCTTCGTCTTCCGCGGCGCCCAGCGCGTGCCCATCTCCAGCCGATAGGGGCGCATCAGGTCGAGCGGACGCAGCAGGCCGTACAGCCCCGACAGCAGACGCAGGTGATCCTGCGCGAAGGCGACATGCTCGTCCTCCAGCGTCGCCGCATCGAGTCCGGTGTAGACGTCGCCGGCGAAGGCGAACAGCGCCGGCCGCTCGGGCGCGTGCGGGAAATCGCGGAAGCGATCCGCGTTGAGCTTCGCCAGCGCGGGCGAGATATGCATCAGCGCCGACAGCTTCTTCTGCGTCAGGTGCGACGCCGCCGCAGCGAGCCTCGCGGCCTCGTCGGCAAAGCGCGGCGTCGTCGGCGTCAGCGCGGGGAGCGGGCTCTCATAGTCGAGCGTCTTGGCGGGGGAGAGAACGGCGATCATCGTTGCCGCCGGTAGCCGCCCGCCGCGCGCCGTTCAATCGCCGTTCAGTGGGCGCCGGGCATCCGCATCGCCTCTATGGCATCGCTTGTACGCCCCGCGCGGGACCGTTAGAGGCCCCACGAACGTTAGCGGCAGCGATGCCCCCAATGGTTGGAGAGAGAGTTAGCATGAAGACCCTTTCGAAGCTCGCGCTGGCCGCCGTGCTCGCCACCGGCGTGAGCGGACTGGCCCTCGTCGCGCCCGCCGTCGCCAAGGACAAGAAGGAAGAGGCCGCGGCTCCCGGCTTCAAGCTGAGCAAGCCGGTACAGGCGGTCGCCTTCCAGGCGCAGACCGCGATCAAGGAGCGCAACGTCGCCACCGCCGAGCCGCTGGTCGTGCAGATCGAGACCGCCGCGACCACCGATGACGACAAGTACATCGCCGCCGCGCTGCGCTACGACCTCGAGAACACCAAGCTGCTGCTCGCGCAGACCGCCAATCCCAAGGCGCCGCTCGACGAGACGCCGCTCGCCAAGCCGCTCGACGCGCTGCTCGCCGCCAAGAGCACGCCGGCCGCCGATCGCGGCAAGTACCTCTTCCGCCGCGGCCAGCTCGCCTACAACAGCGGCCAGTATCCGGTCGCGTCGCAATATTTCACGCAGGCCAAGGCCGCCGGCTACACCAGCGGCGATTTCGACCTGCAGCTCGCCAAGGTGAAGGTGCAGGCCGGCGACACCGCCGGCGGCCTCGCCGACCTCGACCGCTACATCACCGCGCAGAAGGCGGCGGGTCAGCCGGTGCCCGAGGCCTATTACCGCTTCGCGATCGCGACCGCGAACACCAAGAAGATGGCGCCTGAAACGCTCGCCTGGATGCAGAAGTACGTTACCGCCTATCCGAACACGAAGGTGTGGCGTGACGTGATCCTGCAATATGCCTTCGCGCAGAACAGCCTGGCGGTGCCCGACAAGGCGCAGACCACCGACCTCTACCGCCTGCTGCGCGCGGCCGGTGCGATGCCGGATCAGGCGATGTATGAGGATTACGCCAACAGCGTCTACAAGAACGGCAATCCGTACGAGGCGGCGGCGGTGCTGAAGGAAGGCACGGCGGCGGGCAAGATCCCGGCGTCGAGCAGCTTTTCGAAGAGCCTGCTGACCGCGGCGAACGCCGCGATCGCGCGCGAAGGCTCGCTGGCGGCGAGCGAGAAGCAGGCATTGGCGGCGAAGGACGGCAAGATCGCCTCGTCGACCGGCGACGCCTATCTCGGCCAGAACAACTACGCCAAGGCCGCCGAACTGTACCGCGCGGCGCTGAGCAAGGGCGGCGTCGATGCCAGCGAGGTGAACACCCGCCTCGGCATCGCGCTCGCCCGATCGGGCGACAAGGCGGGCGCACAGGCGGCGTTCGGTGCGGTCACCGGCACCCCGCGTGCGGGGATCGCGGCGTTGTGGTCGACCTGGACGCAGGTCGGCTCGACGGCGCCCGCGCCTGCGGCGTAACGCGGGCGACACCGACATGAAGAAGGGCGGCTCCGCAAGGGGCCGCCCTTCCTTGTTTCAAGGTTCTTGCTGAGCCTGTCGAAGTACGATGAGACTCATGCCCGCCGTCCCAGGCGAATGGTGCTCAATCGACCGAAACGGGAATCCCCGACGTCGATTTCGCCGTCCGGATCGTCAGCGACGTCTTGACGCTCGCGACGTTCGGTGCCGGCGTCAGATGCGTGGTCAGGATTTCCTGAAAGCTCTTGAGGTCACCCGCGACGATCTTCAGGATGAAGTCGATCTCGCCGTTGAGCATGTGGCATTCGCGCACCTCGGGGATGTCGGCGACGTGCGCCTCGAACGCGGCGAGGTCGTGTTCGGCTTGGCTGCGCAGCGACACCATCGCGAACACGGTGATCGGAAAGCCGAGGCTGGCGGGATCGAGATCGGCGTGATAGCCGCGGATCACGCCCGCCTCCTCCAGCGCGCGGACGCGGCGCAGGCAGGGCGGGGCGGTCAGTCCGACGCGCTCGGCCAGCTCGACATTGGTCATCCGCCCGTCCTGCTGCAGGTGGGCGAGAATCTGACGATCGATCCGATCGAAGGACATTGCGCGTTACTCTCCGAAAACAGGCCGATCCTCGTCGGCGGCCTTCCCTAATCATAAGAAAATTGCGGCGCAACGCAATTGTCCCACTATGCGACGCATGAAGCGGGTCGTGAAAATCACCTGTTCCCCCGACGAGTCCGGCTCGTTAAGAAATCCTTGCGCGCCGCTGCCGATGGCGTCGCCCTGGGGAGTTTCAGTTGCGCTTCGACGATAGCCTCAAGACGGTGCTTTCCGCCGACATGGACAGCGGCTTCGGCGCGCAGTCGGCATGGCGACAGCTCGTCGACCTGATGGGGCGAGGCCGGATCGCGGCGGACGAGCCGTCGCTCGCCCGGCTGCGGCTGCTGCGCCAGGCGGTGCCGGTCGCGGTGCGTAGCGCCAGCGCCCGCGCGCTCGCTTTCGCCTCGCCGCCTGCGGCCTTGGTCGGCTTGTTCGCCGAGGACGAACTGGCGGTCGCCGCGCCGGTGATGCGCACGGTGCAGCTTGGCGACGACGAATGGGCGGCGCTGCTGCCGCGCTTGTCGCCGCAGGGCCGCGCGCTGCTGCGTCATCGCCGTGACCTGTCGGCGCCGGTGTGCCGCGCGCTGGCGGGCTTCGCGCCGACCGATTTCGTCCTCGATTACGACGTTCCCGTCGCCGCCAACGATCCCGCTGAAGATGCCGCGCCCGTCGCGCCGGCGCCCGTCGTCGAGTTGCTGCGACCTGCACCGCCGCCCGTACCCGCCACCCCGACCGGACCGCAGCCGGTCGCCGACGGCGGGTTCCAGATCGCCGACGTCGTCGCGCGGATCGACGCCTTCCAGCGACAGCGGCCCACGGCGTCGCCGTCGCTGCCGATCGCACCGCAGCCGGTCGCAGGGCCGGTCGCCAGCTTCCGCTTCGACACCGATGGCAATGGCGTGATCTGCGCGGTTGATGGCATTGCGCGGGGCGCGCTGATCGGCGCATCGCTCGCCTTCGGTGCGCCGCAGGGCGCGGTGCGCGTCGATGCGGTGATGAACGGCGCGCTGCGCCAGCGTCAGCGGTTCGCCGACGCACGGCTCGATATCGGCGGGCGATCGGAGGCGGCGGGCGCATGGCGCGTCGCCGGCACGCCGCAGTTCGATGCCGCGACCGGCCGCTTCACCGGCTATGCCGCGGTCGCGCGCCGTCCGCGCAGCGACGAGGAGGCGGGCAGGGCGCCCCATTCCGCGGGCTCGGCGGCATCGGATTCGCTGCGCCAGCTCGTCCACGAACTGCGCACCCCGACCAATGCGATCGCCGGTTTCGCCGAGCTGATCGAGGCGCAATTGCTGGGCCCCGTCTCGCCGGTCTATCGCGATCATGCGGTGACGATCCGCGACCAGGCGGCGAGCCTCCTCGCCGCGATCGAGGACCTCGACACCGCCGCGCGGATCGAAGGCAAGGCGCTCGAGCTGCGCCCGGGGCCCGTCGAGGTGCAACCGATGCTGGAGCGGATCGCACGCGATCTGGCGCCGCTTGCCGGACTGCGCGGCACCGCGCTCGACATCCATCCGATGGGCGACCACGCGGCGCTCGCCGACGATCGCGCGATGGAACGGCTGCTCTCGCGCCTGCTCGCCGCGCTGACCGCGGCGGCGGTGGCGGGCGAGCGGATCGACATCGCCGAAGCACCGGCGCCGGCGGGGCAGGTCGCGATCTGCTTCGCACGTCCGCAGGCGCTCGGCACCGGCGGCGAAGAGGCATTGCTCAGCATCGACGGCGATACGCCGGCGGGCGAGGGCGCGCCGCTGCTCGGCACCGGCTTCGCCCTGCGGCTTGCGCGCAACCTCGCGACGGAACTGGGCGGCGAGCTGATCTTCGGCGACCATCTCCTGACGCTGCGGCTGCCCGCGGCGCTGGACGAGGCGATGGGGCAGGCGACGCACTGACCGTGCCCCCGGACCTTCGCATGCCGTACCGGGTGCCCGCGCCGGCGCGCGACGCGCTGATCCGCTGGCCTGCGGCATTCGGCACGCGATTCCTCGTCTTCGTCGACGTGGAAGAGGAATTCGACTGGTCCGCCCCGCTCGATCCGCGCAACCGTTCCGTCACCGCGATGCGCGCGCTGCCCGCGGCGCACGCGCGGTTTGCCGACCATGGCGTCAGCCCGGCCTATATGGTCGACCACCCCGTCGCGAGCGATCCCGCCGCGGTCGATATCCTGCGCGGCGCGATCGCGGACGGCCGGTCGGCGATCGGGGCGCAACTGCACAGCTGGGTGACGCCACCATATGCGCCGCCGGCGCCGGGCGACAGCTATGCCGGCAATCTGCCGCCCGAACTGGAAGTGGCGAAGCTCGACGCGCTGACGACGTTGCTGACCGACGCGTTCGGCCGCCCGCCGCTCGCCTATCGCGCCGGCCGCTACGGCATCGGTCCCGCCACCACGGCATTGCTCGCCAGCCGCGGCTATCGGATCGAGACGTCGGTGCGCGCGCGCTACGACTACCGGCATGACGGCGGCCCGGATTTCACGGGGATCGGCAATGCGGCGTATCGCTGGGGGCCGTTGCTCGAACTGCCGCTGACCAGCGTGTTCACCGGCGCGCTCCGTCGTTCCGGGTCGCTTTTCTATCCGGCGCTGGGACGTATCCCGCACGCGCGCGGCGCCTTCGCCCGTGCCGGTCTGCTGCAGCGGATCGCGCTGACCCCCGAAGATATGCCGATCGACGATGCGATCGCCGCGGTGCGAATCGCGGTTCGGGAGCAGGGGCAGCGATTGCTGAGTTTCTCCTTTCACTCGCCGTCGCTCGAACCGGGGCATACGCCTTACGTGCGCGATGCCGCCGATCTGCGGCATTTCTGGAACTGGTGGTCGCGCATGTTCGCGACGCTGGTGCAGCTCGGCGTGACGCCAGTGACGCTGGATGAGGTGCTCGCCGTCGCCGATCGAAGGGTATGACGCCAAACGCCGGGCTTGGCCTGCGTGTTCTACCCGCCTATATCGGAATAGTCGGTCCGGTATGCCGTAGCGGCTTGAAATAGCGGAACCGATATCGGCTATTCGACGAAGAAAGCATCATCGTAAGGCGCCATGATTGACAGTCACACGATCGTAGCAATGCGGATACGGCGCGCAATAAAGTGATGCCGGCAATGGAACTAAACCAACAACGCGCTTGCAATCCGGAAAACTTCTGCCATTGAAAAGTCTCACTTTAGGAAAGGGGACCACCATGGTTGCCAAGTATCTGATGGCTGTTGCTGCAGCCGCTCTCGCCGTGGCTCCCGCTGCGGCCGCTCCGGCGAACCCCGCCGCGAGCCTGTCGGTTGCCAAGTCGGTTCGCACCGGTTCGCACTCGGCCAAGAAGAACGAGCTCGCCGGTGGCGGTCTCATCATCGCGATCGTCGCGGCGGCTGCGGTCGTTGCCGGCATCGTGATCGTTGCTGACGACAGCGACAGCAACTAAGAGTTTCGCATCGATCCGGCGGAGTTCCCAAGACGCTCGCCGGTCATTGCAGGACTTAGACAAGGGGGGCTTCGGCCCCCCTTGTTGATTCTGGCGGATGTCGATCTGTCGGATGAACAATGCTGGCGTCGCTGAGCGCCACGATCAAGGGATCGCCCTGGCGCATGCCTTCGGGGCTCCTGTGGATGCTTCCCGCCTCGCCGCCCGTTCGAAAAGGCGTCTGGCGGCCGGCTCCTGCGATCGAGACGGTAGAGGAGAAAGCTCCGCTGCGGCTCGGCCGATTCCAACAGGAGCCATCGACCATGACTCACATCACCAAAACCGCGGCTGCAACGCGGCCCGCCTGCGCCGATGATGCGGACCCACATCCTGCGCCGCGTGTCCTCACTGAACGACTTTCCGCTGGCCGAGCACGTCACCGGGACTGTCTGGCGCGTCGCTATCGTCGACACCGAGACGACCGGCACCGACGTCCTCCATGACGAGATCATCGACATCGCGGGTGGTCGTGATCGATGCGGACAAAGCCGGTGGGATCGTCGGCATCGCCAGCGCCGGTCAGGCGCTGCGCGATCCGGCGATGCCGATACCGGCGGCGATCATGCGCCTGACCCGCATCGGCGACGCGGACGTCGCCGGCAAGGCGATCGACCTGGACCGGCTCGCTTCGGGCGCGGCGGGAGGCAAGCTTCGCCAAGCGGGTCATCAAGGCGAGCACGATGTCGAAGTGTTCGCGCCGTGGCTGTCGGCGTAAGCGGCATGAGAAAGGCGAAGGAGGCGGGCTCTCGCCCGCACCTCAGTTAGAGTGGCCGGCGAGACCCGGCCCTTCCTCTCCGCCCGCCGCGCGCGCCAGTCGAGGCTCTTCACCTGATCGGCCAGCACCACGCTCGGCGGATCGTCGCTGTCGACCACCTCGAACGGATAGCCCTTGATCCGCGAGGTCATCAGGCAGCAGATTGTCATGCCCCGCGGCCCATTGTAGCGCGCCGGCGACAGCACCAGCGCCGGGCGGTGTCCTGCCTGCTCGTGCCCGGCCTGCGGATCGAAATGGAGCCAGACGATGTCGCCGGTGTCCGGGACATAGCCTGGCTTCACCATGCCTCTTGCCCAACCGGACGGCAGAAATCGATGTCGTCTGGAAAAGTCTCGAGGGTCATTTTCGCGAGCAGCGCGTCGAGATCATAGGACGGCGCGATGACCGGCTCGATCACGATCCGGCCCTCGTCCTCGCGCACATCGACCTCCTGATCGATCCGCAGCGCCGCCGCCGCCATCACCGACGCGGGGATGCGTACTGAAGCACTGTTGCCCCATCGCTTGATCTGGACACGCATCGCGCCCTCCTATGTATCGACATTCGTGATACATAGACGGGCTAAGACCAGAGACAATGTGCCGCCCAGTGACGTGACAGCCCCATCCGCTTCGCTTAGCGTTCGCAGATGGCCTCCGGCGACTGGACCGATCAGCGAAACGACGCGATCGTCGCCGACTATTTCGCGATGCTGGCCGATGACGAGGCGGGGCGTCCCTACAGCAAGGCCGAGCACAACCGGCGCTTGCAGAAGGCGATCGATCGTCCGCGCGGATCGATCGAATACAAGCACCAGAACATCAGCGCGGTCCTCAAGGGCCTCGGCGAGGACAGGATTCAAGCCCGCTTTCAACGTTCAGGGGTCGCTGGTCGACGCCGTCGCGCGGTGGCTGGCCGCTCATCCGGCCTGGCTGTCGCCGGATACCCGCCTTTCGCTATCCGGATCGGCCACGCCGTCGCGGGTTCGGGAAATGCCGACCCTGTGGATCGGCCCGCCGCCAACGGTCAGCAACGTGCCCCCGCCGGACGAACTCGAACAGATGCAGCATATCGCCCGGCGCTTCGACGTGGCCGAGCGCGATGCCCGCAACCGCGCACTCGGTCGCGCCGGCGAGGAGCGCATCGTTCTTCATGAACGATCGGCGCTGGCGGCCGCCGGGCGCGACGACCTCGCCAATCGTGTCCGCTGGGTGTCGGATCAGGACGGCGATGGCGCCGGCTACGACATAGCCAGCTACGAGATCGACGGTCGTCCCCGCCGCATCGAGGTGAAGACCACCAACGGCTGGGAGCGCACGCCCTTCCATATCAGTCGCAACGATACCGAGGCGATGATTGTGCCGGCTCGAAAATGGTCAGGAGCGTTATGAGCGAAATTCCTGTTACTGATAGCAGTTCGAGGCGGCCGTTAAAGCGGTGACGGTGTGGGATGAGGCTGAGCTCGCAAAACATGTGAAGAGGATTACGCCAATCTCTTTACGTTCAAACATGATAAGCGGCGCAGCCAGACGTGGCGAGATGCGCTGCTGATGCGCTGGACTGAAAGACGGAAGTAGGGCCTGACCATGAAAGAATCCGAATTCACGTCGTGGATGGAGGCGCAGGACTACTCCCGCAACACGATCAATACGCAGATGAGCAAGGTCCGAAAGCTCGACCGCATCTTCGGTGATCTCGATCAGCTGCATGCGGATGGAAGGCTTGACGAGCTGGAAGCCAGGCTGAAGGCTGGCGATAACCTGCCTGCAGATATCGGCAACGACGGCGAGCGGAGACACCTGCCCACAAGCCTGAGATATTATCGCCGTTTCCTCGAAGGTGGCAGCGTATCCACCCGCGATCGTGGCCATGCCGAGCTGGTGGCGCGCCTTACCGCAGCGGATATCGAGGCGACTATGGACGACTGCGATGCCGTCGGTATCGATGATTTCCTGCGCCGTCACGGATACATCCGGCCATCGAATTGGGTGATCCGTCCTTCGAACGGCCAGCGTTACCCGGCGAAAGCAATCGTGGGGATCGCTGTCGGCAAGCTCGCCGGCGCAACGCCCAAGACCGCGAGCGAGTTTTTCGGCGGCTTTGGCGAGAGCCAGTCCTATGCTCGGCTGAAAGCGCTCCGCTACACGATCGTCGGTCGCGACGACGCGGGTGTAAAGGTTTCGGGCGCGGGACTCGGGCTGACGACCCGGGACATCCTCGACGCCATCGACCGCTGCGATGCCGCCGGATCGGTCGAGGCGTTCATCGCCAACCATGACGGGCTGGGTCCACCCGCAAAATTCTGGCTGCTTCACCGCGGCAAGCGCTATCCCAGCAAGGCCATCGTCCGCGATGCCCTCGCGCATGCCGGCAGCGAAGCGCTGCCCGGCGGCGCGCAATGCAAGACCGCGCTCGATGCGCTTGGCTTCGTTGTCATCGACTGGCCGGCGTTCAAGGCGCTGCGCGACACTTTCCTCTCGCGCATGGCGGGTTTCGAGGACTTTCGTCGGCAGGATGGCAACTATTGGACGATCGAGCGGCGCTACAAGGATCAAACGATCGATAAGGTCCGGGCGCTTGCCGCGTCGGACGCTGATGACCGCACCGCCGGCGAGCAGATTTACCGCGCGCTCAGCGTCGATGTGCAGGGCCTGCCGCTTAGCTGGCGCACGCTCGACGAGGTGCAGAAGGCCGACGCGCCCCTGCGCGACCGCTTCTTCGAGATCGTCGGGCGGCTGGCGCGCAGCGACGACGATCCGCTCGCCACGATCGCCGTGGGCGCACGCGCGCTCGAACAGCTGAAAGCGGACGGCATCGTCGGCCTGCGTCGTGGCGAGGTGCTGGCGATCACGATCAGCGTCGTCGGCACCATGCATCCGGAGGCGGCGAGCTGGTTCAAGGTCAGCCGGATCGAGGCGATGGGGCAGCGCCTGTTCGGCCGCAAGCTGTTTGCCCACCAGCAGTTCGAGCCGACCGATCTCGACGAATATCTCCACTTGCTGAGGGCGCTGTTCGCGCTGTTCGGCGAGGAACTGGGCTGGAATCCGCTCGACCTGTTCGACGTGCAGGGCTTCGTGTGGGTGGCGCTGGAAGGAAAATGGGATGGCGACGAGACGCCGCTGCTGGCCGCGCCGCTCGATGAGGCGGAGGCAGATGTGGTGAAAGACGGTCCCTATTGGTTCGTCGGCGCGTCCTATGGCCGCCGCGACGATCAGGTCGAACGCTTCCTGGCTGAGGGCATCTGGGACATCGACAGCCCCAGCGACCGCAATCGCGAGCAGGTGCTGCGGATGCAGCCGGGCGAGCGGATCGCGATCAAGGCGACCTATGTCCGCAAGAACGGCCTGCCGTTCGACGGGCGCGGGCGATCGGTATCGGTCATGTCGATCAAGGCGATCGGCACGATCACGGCCAATGCCGGTGACGGCGAGCGCGTGTCGGTCGAGTGGCAGGTCGGGTATAGCCCGCGCGAATGGTATCACTACACCTATCAGCCGACGATCTGGGAGGTGTATCCGACCAACGAGATGGCGCAGCGGCTGATCCGCTTCGCCTTTATGGACGCGGCCCAGGATTACGACTGGTTCCTGCGCAACATGTCGCACTGGGGCGGCCTGCCCGCCGAGGAAGCGCCCGCGCCGGACCCCGTGAAGCGGTCGCCGCTCAATCTTATCCTCTATGGGCCACCGGGCACGGGCAAGACCTATCGCACAATGGCCGAGGCGGTGCGGTTGTGCCGTGGGCTAGCCGGGACCGACCCGTTGCTGACCGACGTCGAGCGTCGGCAGGAGCTGCGCCAGGTCTATGAGGAACTGAAGGGCCAAGGGCAGATCGGCTTCGTCACCTTCCACCAGAATTACGCTTACGAGGACTTCGTCGAGGGCCTGCGACCGCAGCCACTGGCGGACGGCGTCGGCTTCACGCTCAAGGCCAAGCCCGGCATCCTGCGGCAGATGGCCGAAGCGGCCGAGGCCAGCGCCGAGGAACATGTCCTCGTCATCGACGAGATCAACCGCGCCAATATCTCCAAGGTGTTCGGCGAGCTCATCACGCTGATCGAACCGGACAAGCGGCTCGGAATGGACGAGGGGATGCGGCTGACCTTGCCCTATAGCGAAGCGCGGTTCGGTGTCCCTGCGAACCTGCACATCATCGGCACGATGAACACCGCCGACCGCTCGATCGCGCTACTCGATACCGCGTTGCGCCGCCGGTTCGAGTTCCGGGAGCTTATGCCGGATGCCACTCTCCTCAAAACGGTCGATGGCATCGATCTCACCGTACTGCTTGCCACGATAAACGAGCGGATCGAGTATCTGTTCGACCGCGAGCATCAGATCGGCCACGCCTATTTCATCCGCTGTACGTCCCGCGCCGATGTAGACGAGGTGATGCGCCATAAGGTCATCCCGCTGCTAGCCGAATATTTCTACGAGGACTGGGCCAAGGTGGCGGCGGTGCTCGGCGATGGTGACGATGGCGAGAGTGACCGCGAGGGACGCTTCATCGACCGCCGCCGGCTCAAGGCGCCCAAGGGTCTGGGTGGGGATGAGGATGCCGCGCCGCGTTATCGTTGGCACGTGCGCGACACCTTCTCCTACGACGGTTTCGCCGCCGCGTGATCCGCCGCACGATCCTCGAATGGGAAACCATCCGCTACGGCGAGGCGGCGGATGAGATGCCAACTGCCGCGGCCGACCGGATCGCGGCGGTCGCCGCCGCGTCCCCGCTGGCGGGCCGGGGTGGTGGCGGCGTGATCGAGCATGGCCGCAAGGGTTTGCGGGCGCGCGGCGTCGTCGGTGTCATCGCTGCGCAGGGCTGCGCGCTGGAGATCCTGCCGAAGATCGACATTCCTGGCGTGGACGGTGCCGCGGCGACCGGCAGCATCCGTCGCCGTCTCGTTCATATGCTGGCTGTCGCGCTCGATCTGAAGATCGACGCCGGCCAGGTCACCGCGCTCGACTGGCAGCGCGAGACGCTGCTCGAGATCCTGATCCGCCTCTTCTCGGAAAAGCTGGTCGATGCGGTACGGCAAGGGATGCCGCGCCGCTATGTCGAGCATGCCGACGACTTGCCGACGCTGCGTGGGCGGCTGGATGTGACCCGCCAGTTCACCGCGTTGGCGGTCGAGCCGTCGCGGCTGGCGTGTCGCTTCGACGCGCTGACCCCGGATATGGCGCTCAACCGCATCATGAAGGCGGCCGTAACCCGGCTGTCGCGCATCGCCCGCACGACCGACAACCAGCGACGACTGCGCGAGCTGGCCTTCGCCTACGCCGATATCGCCGATGTGCCGGTCGCAGCGCTGCGGTGGGACGAGGTGACGCTTGATCGCACCAACGCCCGCTGGCGTGAACTGCTCAACCTGGCGCGGCTGCTGCTGGGCGAACGCTTCCAGACCACCTCTGCAGGCGGCAGCGACGGCTTCTCGCTATTGTTCGAGATGAACACGCTGTTCGAGGAATATGTCGCAAGGATGCTTCGACGAGCGTTGGCCGACACGGACCTGCGCGTCGTCAGCCAGGGTGGGCGGCTCTATTGCCTGGAAACCGAAGATCGACGGGGCCTGTTTCAGACCCGGCCCGACATTCTCATCAACCGCGGCGATGCCATCGTGCAGGTCATCGATACCAAGTGGAAGCGCATCGCCGCGCGGATCGACGATCCGAAACAGGGCGTATCGCAAGGCGATGTGTATCAGATGATGGCCTATGGTCGGTTGTACGGCGTCGAGAGACTGACGCTACTCTACCCGCATCATCCCGGATTGGGGGCTGCTGACGGTATCGTCGCTTCTCATCGGGTCAACGGCAGCGATTATCGACTGGAAACGGCTACGATCGATCTGACCGCGTCGGACGGTCTCGCGGCGCGCCTGCGTCAAATCCTGATTCGTGAAGATGCGGCTCAGCATCCCCGCATCCGCCTTCACCCCGTGCCCGGCCAGTAGCCGCTCGGCGACGGCCAGTAGCGTCAGGTCCGGCTCCGCCTCGATCAGTGCCGGAAGCCAACTCCTGCCGGGAGGGAGGTGATCTGGGACGTATCGAACGGCATCGTCGGAGTGATGCTGCCGGACAAGGAATGCACCGTGCATGTGACGGACGATAGCCGATTGTCGTCAACAGACCTCCGGGCCTAATGTACGGCCATGATCGCTTCTGCCGCCACCGACGCATTCATCACGCATTGGCGCGATACCGGCGGGTCGGAGCTGGCCAATACGCAGAGCTTCATCAACGGCCTGTGCGCGCTGATCGGGGTCGATCCGCCGCGCGGCAGTCGCACCGACGATGCGCATAACGACTATGTCTTCGAACGCCGCGTCTTTCAGGACAATGGCGACGGCAGCGCCAGTTTCGGGCGGATCGACGCCTACAAGCGTGGTGCCTTCGTCCTCGAAGCCAAACAGGGCAGCGACGCCGATCGCGCCGCAGCGACCCGCGGCGAGGACGATCTGGACCTGTTCGGGCAGACCGCCACCGCCCGCATGAAGCGCGGCACCGCCCGGCGCGGCACGCCGGGCTGGGCGAAGGCGATGGTGCAGGCGCGGGGCCAGGCCGAACGCTACGCCAAGGCTCTGCCCGTCGATCACGGCTGGCCACCGTTCCTGCTGGTCGTCGATGTCGGCTATTGCATCGAGGTCTACGCCGACTTCACCGGCACCGGCAAGGCATACGCCCAGTTCCCGGATCGGTCGCGCTATCGCATCATGCTCGACGACCTGCGCGACGACGACGTGCGCCGGCGGCTCGCCGCGATCTGGAACGATCCGCGCAGCCTCGATCCCTCGACCCATTCCGCGCGCGTCACCCGCGAGATCGCCGACCTGCTCGCCACCGTCTCGCGCCGGCTGGAAGCGCGTGGGGCGTCGGCGGAGGCGGTCAGCGGCTTCCTGATGCGCGTGCTGTTCACGATGTTCGCCGAGGATACCGGCGTGTTGCTGCCGAGAGACAGCTTCAAGATGCTCCTGCGCGGCCAGCTCGACCATTCCCAGCATCTTCATCACCAGCTATCGGCGTTGTGGGCGGCGATGGACCGGGGCGACTTCGCCCCGGCGCTCGGCCTGCCGGTGAAGCGGTTCAACGGCTATCTGTTCAAGGATACCGCCGCGCTACCGCTGGAGGTGGACGAGCTGAAGGCGCTGATCGCGGCTGCGGACAAGGACTGGACCGAGGTCGAGCCGGCGATCTTTGGCACCCTGCTGGAACGCGCGCTGGACGCGAAGGACCGCGCGAGGCTCGGCGCGCACTACACGCCGCGCGCCTATGTCGAGCGGCTGGTTGGACCGACGATCATCGAGCCGCTGCGCGCCGACTGGGCGGGCATCCGCGTCGCCGCGACCGAGCTGATCGACCAGGGCAAGGCCGATGAAGCGCGTCGCACCGTCGAGGCGTTCCACGGCAGGCTCGCCCGGACCCGTGTGCTCGACCCGGCGTGCGGCACCGGCAACTTCCTCTATGTCGCAATGGCCCGGATGAAGGAGCTCGAGGGCGAGGTGCTCGACCTGCTGGTCGAGTTGGGTGACGACCAGTATCTCGCCGAGCTGACCGGGCATACGATCACGCCCGAGAACTTCCTCGGCATCGAGATCAACCCGCGCGCCGCAGCGATCGCGCAGCTGGTGCTGTGGATCGGCTACCTCCAATGGCATTTCCGCGTGAACGGCCGCGACCGCGCGCCCGCCGAGCCGATCCTGCGCGACATCCGTACGATCGAGACCCGCGACGCGCTGATCGCTTGGGACGATCGGGTATTGGACCGGGATGCGCACGGCGCGCCGTTGTCGCGCTGGGACGGCGAGACGATGAAGCCGCATCCTGTCACCGGGCGCTCCGTGCCGGACGAAACCGCGCGGGTCGAGCAATATGCCTACGTCAATCCACGCGCGGCGGCTTGGCCGAGTGCGGACTTCATCGTCGGCAACCCGCCTTTCATCGGCGGCAAGGACGTGCGTGCAAGGCTGGGCGACGGCTATTTCGAGGCGCTGTTCCGCACCACCGACGTGCCGGAAAGCGCAGATTTCGTCATGCACTGGTGGAACAAGGCCGCATGGGCGGTGCGCAAGGGCGGCACGCGGCGGTTCGGCTTCGTCACCACCAATTCGATCACGCAGCTGTTCAGCCGCCGCGTAATCGCGAAGCATCTCGATGCCAAGGACGGCGTCGGCTTGCGTTTCGCGATCCCTAACCACCCGTGGATCGACGAGAAGGACGGCGCGGCGGTACGGATCGCGATGACGGTCGCCGCCGCCGGTCGAGTGGATGGTCAACTATTGAACGTTGCCGATGAAAAGGGTGCGCCGGATCGGATCGAGTTCCGGGTAGCGACGGGAAGGATCGGGAGTAATCTTCACGTTGGCGCTGATGTAACGAAGACCATCCCGTTGTTGGCCAATGCCAAACTATGCTCGCCCGGTGTCAAACTGCATGGAGATGGCTTTATCGTCACGCGTGCAAAGGCCGTCGAAATATCAACTAAACTGTTGATAAAAAATGATAGTTTAGCTATGATCACCCGATCACCCGATCACCCGATCACCCGATCACCCGATCACCCGATCACCCGATCACCCGATCACCCGATCACCCGGATTCGGCTCGGTCTTGCGACCGAGCCGACCGTCATTTTTCCCTACCGCAATGGCCGCGACCTCGCGGCGCGCCCGCGTGGCGTGATGGTGATCGACTTGTTCGGTTTATCGGAACGCGAGGTGCGTGACGGCTATCCGACAATCTACCAGCATCTCGTCGCCACGGTGAAGCCTCACCGCGATACGAACAATCGCGCCAGCTATCGCGACAACTGGTGGATATTCGGGGAAGCCCGCACCGACTTGCGCAAGTCCTTGGCCGGGCTAGATCGGTATATTGCGACGATCGAAACGGCGAAGCATCGCGTATTCCAGTTCTTGGACACCACGATCGTCCCGGACAACATGCTTGTCTGTATCGCCAGCAACGACGCCTTTGATCTCGGAATATTGTCGAGCCGGTTCCATGTATCATGGGCGACGGCAAGCGGCGGCCGTCTCGGGGTGGGCGACGATCCCCGCTACAGCAAATCGCGCTGCTTCGATCCATTCCCGTTCCCGGCAAACGTGTCCGAACCGCTTAAAGACCGCATCCGCCACGAAGCCGAAGCCCTCGACGCGCTGCGCAAGCAGGTGCTGGCCGCCCACGACGATCTTACGCTGACGAAGCTATACAATGTGCTGGAAACGTTGCGGTCGGCGGACCAGGGCGGCAACGGCCTGACGCAAGGGGAGCGCGACGTGCATGATCGCGGGTTGGTCACCCTCATCCGACAACATCACGATCAAATCGATTCTCTGGTGGCCGCCGCCTATGGATGGAGTTCGGACCATGAGGCGGGCCGTCTGACAGACGAAGAGATACTGGTGCGGCTGGTCGCACTCAATCGGGAACGCGCGACCGAGGAGGCGCGTGGTCTGATCCGCTATCTGCGTCCCGCGTTCCAGGATCCTGGATATCGCGCACCGACGGTCGGCACGCTCGATCTCGGCGACACGATGGCAATATCCCCTGACAACATCATTGCCTGGCCGACGACGTTGCACGAGCAGGTCGGTGCGGTTCGAACCGTCCTGGCAACGGCATCATCGCCGATGGCGGCTCACGACGTCGCTCGCAATTTCAGGGGAAAGCGAGCGGCTACTGTCCGTCCGGTACTGGATGCATTGGCAGGGTTGGGCATGGCTCGACGCCTCGGCGATGGACGCTACGCCGCATAGGACGCTCCCATGGCCGTTACTTCACCCGGTAAAGCTATGCACGGGACCCAGCAGAAACGTCCACGCCAACCGGCGCGCTGCAAGCGTGGTCGGCAGACCGCCTTGCTGTAGGGTCAGTAGCAGGGCGCCCGCACCTGTCCGGAGCAGGTCCAGCAGCTTACGCCGCGCACCGGCAGCGGCTAGACGTCGGCCTCCTGGTTGGGCAGGTCCAACCCTTCGGTCGCGGCGAGACAGGCATTCCGATATGCAGCCGCCGCGACGCGGCCCATCACATGCATGTTCTCGTCGGTCGGCTTGCCCCCGCCGCACGCACATGACCGGCGAGATGCTTCCAACCGATCGGCGGTTCCCAGCGATGCTTCGCCACGGTGACGAACACGGCGTCGGCGGCCTTCGGATCGAGTCCGCTGTCGGCAAGCTGCTGGCGTAGCGCCTCGTCGGGCTCGGGCAGTTCGGGCTGCGATGCCAGGAGCGTGAAGTAACAGGCATAGGTCCAATTACTGCCGTATGTCGTCGGGCGCGATCCGCCCCCTCAGGTCTTCGGCAATCGTCGTCTCCGCCGTCCGAATCTCCATCTCGAGATACCCGGCGCGGGCTCGGGTATCATGCGGGCTTTCCGGTGGTTTTCGCTTGACCGAACCGAAAGTGGTCGGGGAGACAGGATTCGAACCTGCGACCCCCTGGTCCCAAACCAGGTGCGCTACCAGCCTGCGCCACTCCCCGACATGCCCGGCGACCGCTTGAAGAGTAGCGGTGCGAGCGCGACTGCTCCTAGAGGCGTGTTGCGGTGCTGGCAAGCCGTACCGGCACCCGCGCGGGCTTTCGCGCGTGAAATGGTGGGCCCGGCAGGACTCGAACCCGCAACCTAGCCGTTATGAGCGGCCAGCTCTAACCGTTGAGCTACAGGCCCCACATTTCGCCCATCCGCCTAGCGCAAGCCCGTCGAAAGAAAAAGCGTACGCACGACGGTCGCCTCATAAAAAGAACGTCGACCATGGAAAAAGGGCGCCTCCCACAGGGGATGCGCCCTTTCTGATCGTGCAACCGCAGGATCGGCGCGTCGGGCGAACCCGACGCCGCGCGATTACAGGTTGTCGGCCTTCTCGTCGGCGGCGTCACGGACGTTGTCCGCGGCGGCGTTGATGTTGTCGGCCTTGTTCTCGAGGACGGCTTCGGCCGTCGCGTTCGAGGTGTTGTCGGCCAGCGCGTCGATATTGTCGGCCTGCGCCTCGAGGTTGTCCGCGAGCACGTCGGCGTTGTTCTCAACGGCGGCGGCTTCAGGCGACTTCGAGCAGGCAGCGACGGACATCAGGCCGGCGGCAGCGAGAACGAAAGCGATCTTCTTCATTCGAATGCTCCCAAGCAAAGCAAAATTCGCGGCCGGCCCGATCGCCGTCGCGAGACAGCCCAAATACCGCACGACTCCCCGTGGTCAATCACGAAATTCATGTGGGCGAAAGGTGTGAGGTTTCTGTGACACTTAACGGCGCGGGCTGACCGGCCCGATATCCTCCGGCGCATTGGCGACGACGGCCAGCATCGTCGTCCACGCCGCGACGTTCTGGCGCAGCTGTTCGGGGTCGATCCGGTCGAGCGTATCGTCGGGCGTGTGATGGGTGTCGAAATAGCGCGTGCCGTCCTGGTTGAGGTCGATCGCCGCCACGCCCAGCGCCATCGTCGGGCCGACGTCGGTGCCGTCGCCACCGATGCCCGATCCGCGGCTGATCCCGAGCGGCGCGAGCGCGCTCTGCAACCGGTCGGCAACGGGCTTCGCGCCGTCGGGCAGGTTGACCTCGAACCGCCAGACGCGGTCGGCGCCGAAATCGCTTTCGCCGGCCGTCGCGTGGCGCTCACCGCCATGGACGCGGGCGTATTCCTTGCCACCGTAGCCGCCCGGCTCCTCCGCGCCGAACCAGACGACGCGGATCGTGCGACGGGGGCGGGGGCCGTCGAGCAGTCGCTTGGCCGCCGCGGTGGTGATCGCGATGCCGCTCGCATCGTCGATTGCGCCGGTGCCGAGGTCCCAGCTGTCGAGATGCCCCCCGATCAGCACGATCCCCGCTTTGGGGTCGCTGCCGGGGACTTCGGCGATGACGTTGCCCGACGTGCCGGTGCCGGCGAAGCGCGGGGTCAGCACCAGCTTCAGCGTGATCGGCTTGCCGCGCTCCGCCATCCGCTCGATCAGCTCGCCATCGGGGACGGAGAGCGCGGCGGCGGGGATCGGCGTAACGCCCGCGGGCCAGTTGGTGCCGCCGGTATGCGGATTGCGGTGATGGTCGGTGCCGACGGACTTGATGACCACCGCCGCCGCGCCCAGCCGCGCCGCCAGCGCCGGGCCGACGAAACGGGCAGGGCCATAGGCGCCGTAGCTCGATCCGTCCTGCGTCGGTTTCATCGCATTGCCGATATAGACGATCTTGCCACGCACCGCCTCGGGCAAGGCATTGGCAAGCTCGCCATAGGTGCGGAACACCGCGACCGGCGCGGTCAGCCCGGCGTCCGGCGTCGCCCCCGAATTGCCGAGCGCGACGAGCTTCAGCTGCTGAGGGAAGGGCGCAACGACCTCGGCGGTTTCCGTACCCCGCAGCCAGACCGGCATCTGGTACGTCTCGACGTGCACGTTCTTGAAGCCCAGCGCCTTCAGCTTCGCTACCCCCCAGCTCCGCGCCCGCGCCTCCGCCTCGGTCGCGGCGAGCCGCTGTCCGACCTCCGTCGTCAACCCTTCGACGATGTCATAGGCGACGTCGTCCTTCAGCGCCGCATCGCGCAACGCCGCGACCTTGGGATCGACTGGCGCAGGCACCGGCGGCGCCGCGCGCTGGGCGAGCGTTGGCGCAGCAATCAGGGCGGAGGCGAGCAGGAATCTGCGATAAGTCATGATGCCCGGGATCCTTCGAAGGGGTTGATAGTGGGGTGGTCGATCGCCTGACACGCACGGCTTTGTCGACTGTCGGTGGTCAGCAACGGGATGCCGCTGCGTCGTGCGAGCGCGATGTGCAATGCGTCAGGCATGCGCAAGCCGAGATCGAAGCGCTCGACCAGGTCGATGGCTGCGGCGACATCCTGCGCGCCGCAGCGCAGGAACCGCCAGTCCTTGGCAAACCGCCCTGCCGCAGCGATCGTTTCGCGAGCCTCAACGTCCGTAACGACGTTGCGGCGGACCCGGATGGAAACCGCGGATATGAATTCTCCCCATCCGAAATCGCTGATATGGCAGGCGCTTCCGTCGGCGGCGAGCCAAGCCGCGATACGATCCCATCCATCGTCCCGCAGCACGATGTTGGTAAAGGCGCTCGCGTCGAAGTAGACGTTCAATGATCGTCCATCGCGCGAAGCTCTGCGATCGTTGGACCGTTGCCACAGATCGCGGTCGGCAGATTGGCATGCAGCAAACGCAGCGCTTCGCTGTCGAAAGCTCCAGGCGCGCGTACAGTCACCTGTATCTCCGCCACCACTTCGCCGTCGCGTGTTATCACGGCTTCATCGCCGCGCGCGGCGGCATCGATCAATGCGGCAAGGCGATGGTCGTCGCCGATTTCGTAGCGTTCCATCATGAATCTCCGGGCACAAGCTAGGCCGCCGGGGCCGCGTTGCCAATACGACTTGCCGTCGCTACATCCCGCGTCTGATTTCCGTCATATCCATCCCAGGAGCCGAGCCCCCGATGGCCGTCCAGTATACCTACGTCATGAAGGGTCTGACCAAGACCTTCCCCGGCGCCAACAAGCCCGTCCTCAACAACATCCACCTGCAGTTCATTCCGTCGGCGAAGATCGCGATCATCGGCCCCAATGGCGCCGGCAAGTCGACGCTGATGAAGATCATGGCGGGCATGGATCCCGACTTCACCGGCGAGGCGTGGGCGGCCGAAGGCGTGCGCGTCGGCTATCTGGCGCAGGAGCCGCAGCTCGATCCGACCAAGGACGTGATGGGCAACGTCAAGGACGGCGTCCGCCCCGTGGCGGACCTCGTCGATCGCTTCAACGCCATCTCGGCGGAGATGGGCGATCCCAAGGACGACACCGACTTCGACGCGCTGATGGAGGAGATGGGCGATCTGCAGGGCAAGATCGACGCGGTCGACGGCTGGACGCTCGACAACCAGCTCGAGGTCGCGATGGAGGCGCTGCGCTGCCCGCCGGGCGACGCCGACGTGTCGAAGCTGTCGGGCGGCGAGAAGCGCCGCGTCGCTTTGTGCAAGCTGCTGCTCGAAAAGCCCGACATCCTGCTGCTCGACGAACCGACCAACCACCTCGACGCCGAAAGCGTGTCGTGGCTGGAAAATTACCTGAAGGAATATACCGGCAACGTCATCCTCGTGACGCACGACCGTTACTTCCTCGACAACGTCGTCAACTGGGTGCTCGAGCTCGATCGTGGTCGTTACTACACGTATGAGTCGAACTATTCTGGCTATCTTGAGAAAAAGGCGAAGCGCCTTGAGCAGGAGGAGCGCGAGGAAGCGGGTAAGCAGAAGGCGATCGCCGACGAACTCGCCTGGATGCGCCAGACCCCCAAGGCACGCCAGACCAAGTCCAAGGCGCGTATCCGCGCGTTCGACGAGCTGATGGCGAAGCAGGAGAATCGCGTCGCCGGCAAGGCGCAGATCCTCATCCAGCTGCCAGAACGGCTCGGCGGCAAGGTGATCGAGGCCAAGGGCCTGACCAAGGCGTACGGCGACAAGCTGCTGTTCGACGGCCTCGACTTCACGCTGCCGCCGGGCGGTATCGTCGGCGTCATCGGGCCGAACGGCGCGGGCAAGTCGACGCTGTTCAAGCTCATCACCGGACAGGAGCAGCCCGACAGCGGCACGATCGAGGTCGGGTCGACGGTGCGCCTCGGCTATGTCGACCAGAGCCGCGACGACCTCGATCCCAACAAGAACGTCTGGCAGGAAATCTCCGACGAGCTCGAGGTCTTCCGCTTCGGCAAGCAGGAACTCGGCACGCGCGCCTATGTCGGCGCGTTCAACTTCCGCGGGCCCGACCAGCAGAAGAAGGTCGGCCAGCTGTCGGGCGGCGAACGTAACCGCGTCCACATGGCCAAGATGCTGAAGGAGGGCGGCAACGTCCTGCTGCTCGACGAACCGACCAACGATCTCGACGTAGAGACGCTGCGCGCGCTCGAAGAGGCGCTGGAGACGTTCGCGGGCTGCGCCGTGGTCATCAGCCACGATCGCTTCTTCCTCGATCGCCTCTGCACGCACATCCTGGCGTTCGAGGGCGACAGCCATGTCGAATGGTTCGAGGGCAATTACGAAAGCTACGAGGAGGACAAGCGCCGGCGCATGGGCGACGCCGCGGATCGTCCGACGCGGCTCGCCTACAAGAAGCTGACGCGATAGGCGTTCAACGCCGTTCGCCTTGAGCCTGTCGAAGCGCGGGGAGACTCATCGCCCTTCGACAATGAGCAGGTAAAACGTCCCCCGGACGTTTCAGTCGAGGCCCGGGGGGCCTCGACGACCTGCTCATCAGGGTGAACGGTGGGTGAGGTGGCCCGCCAGCACCACTCTAACGAACGCGGCGGACGTAGGACTGGCCGCCTTCGCGGCGCTCCAGCCGGAAGTTGCCGACCGATTCGATCAGGTCGGACAGGCGCTTGTAGCCGTAGTTGCGCACGTCGAAGCTGGAGCGGTTCGCCGCCAGCTGTCCCATCGCCGACAGGTTCACATAGCCCTTCTCATCGCGCTTCGATGCATCATAGGCATCGATCAGCAGCTTCAGAAGCTCCTCGTCCACCGGCAATTTAGGACGGCTGGCGCTGATCGAGGGGGGCAGGCTTTCCGCGATCGGCACGTCGACCGCCACTGTCGGTGCTGTCTTCGCGGCCGCAGGGGGCGCTGCGGGTGCCGCCGTCGTGGAGGGGGCCGTCCGTGCCGCCGCGACGGCAGGCTCGGGCTCCTCGACCGGCGCGGAAATCGCGTTGACGTCGATGAACCGCGTGCAGGCGCGGCGGAACCCCTCGGGCGCGCGGCTGGTGCCGAAGCCGTAGACGGGGATGCCTTCCTGCCGGATGCGCATCGCCAGTGGCATGAAGTCCGAATCGGACGACATGATCCCGAACGCCTCGACCTTGCCGCGGAACAGCAGGTCCATCGCGTCGATCGTCATCTTCATGTCGGTGGCGTTCTTGCCCTTGGTCAGGTCGAACTGCTGCTGCGGCTCGATGCCGTGCCGGACGGTCATGTCGCCCCAGCTCTTCAGCCCCGGCTTGGTCCAGTTGCCATAGACGCGGCGGATGTTGACGGTGCCGAGCTCGGCGAGGACGGTCAGCACCGGGTCGAGCGTCGCGGCGGAGGCGTTGTCGGCGTCGATCAGCAGCGCGACGTTGCGGGTGGGGGTAATATCCATGCGCGCGACTGTCGTCCGCCGCCGCCGCCGATGCAACGGCTATCAGGCGCGGTTCGCGGTGTCCGTCGGGTAGGTGATGGCGATCACTTCATATTCCTTCTCGCCCGCCGGCAGCACGACGCGGCGCAGGTCGCCCGCTGCGGCACCGCGCAGCGCGCGGGCGATCGGCGCGTTCCAGCCGATCCGGCCGGCGCCGGCATCCGTCTCGTCGTCGCCGACCAGCGTCAGCACGCGCTGGTGGTCGTCCTCGTCGGCGATCGTCACCGTCGCGCCGAACCAGATCCGGTGCCGGTCCTCGGTGCGGGAGGGATCGACGACCTTCGCCGCCTTCATCCGCTTCGCCAGCCAGCCGAGCCGCCGGTCGATCTCGCGCAGCCGCTTGCGGCCGTAGATATAGTCGCCATTCTCCGACCGGTCGCCGTTCCCCGCCGCCCAGGCGATCGTCTCGACCAGCGCGGGGCGCTCGGTCGCGAACAACCGGTCGTATTCGGCGCGCAGCACCGCATAGCCCGCCGGCGTGATATAGTTCGGCCGTTGCTCCATCGTCGTCAGCCCGGCCGGTTCTTGCCGAGATACCAGCTGAGGTTGGCCGGGCCGCGGCTTTTGGCGCGCGCCGGGTTGATGAGGTCGTAGACGACGGCGTTCTCGAGCACGCGCTGCACGTAGTTGCGCGTTTCCTGATACGGGATCGCCTCGACCCAATCGACCATGTCGATGGTGCCGGTGCGCGGATCGCCGTTGGCGCGCAGCCATTTGTTCACGTTGCCGCCGCCGGCATTATAGGCTGCGATAGCAAGCGGATAGCTGCCATAGTTCGCATAGACGCGCTGGAAATAGCTCGACCCCAGCATGATCGAGATATTGGGATCGCTCGTCAGTGACGCGGGGTTGTAGGCGAGGCCGATCTTGCCCGACTGTTCGCGCGCGGTGGCGGGCATCAGCTGCATCAGCCCGCGTGCGCCGGCATGGCTGACCGCGGTCTTGTCGAACTGGCTTTCCTGCCGCGCGATCGCGTGGATCAGCGTCCAATTGTCCTCGTATCCGGCCGGCACCGACACCGTCGGGAAGCCGGTGGCGGAATAGTCGCTGAGCCCGTTCTGCATCGCGCTGCGCCCGACCATCACGCCGAGGTCGGGGCGGCCGATCTGCCCGGCGAGTTCGGCGGCGAGCAGATGGTCGGTGCTGGTCGTCGCCTGCGCCGCGATCTGGCGGACGAAGGCGGTCTGGTCCTGCCACTGACCGATCATGCCGAGAAAACGCGCGGCGCGCACCGTCTCGCGATTGGCGAACGCCTGTCGCACCGCGGGCGCGATCGTCGGCGTGCCGATCGCCGGCGGCGCGACCAGCGCGCGGCCGGTGCGTTCGAGCGCGAGCTGGCCGTAGAACTGGTCGCGATAGCCCGCGGCCTGCCCGAAATAGCCCGCCGCCTCGGCCGTCTTGCCCGCCGCCTCCGCCGCGCGGCCCGCCCAGTAAAAGCCCTTCGCGCGCGTCTGCGGCGCCTGGCTGCCGCGGCCGTAGCGGTCGAACATCACCATCGCATCGCCCGGCCGGCCGAGCTGCTTCATCGCGACCTGCCCGGCGAGCCAGACGAGGCTCGTATAATCGTCGCGCTCGCCATAGGGCTTGACTGACACGTCGGTGCCGGCGGGATAGGCATCGTCGACTTGCCGCGCGATGTCGTAGGCGAGCTGATACTGGCCGTCCGCCTGCGCAGCCCGCGCATTGGTCAGCAGCACCTCATACCATTTCTCGACATTGCCCGGCCGCCCGGCGAGGCTGCGCGGGCGCGCCAGCCAGCTGCGCGCGCTGGGCGATGCGCCGGAATTGCGCAGCCAGCTCGCGCGATCGGCGATATAGCCGGGGTCGGTCGCGTACAGGTCCTGCGTGCGCATCGCGAGATCGGCGGCATTCGCGGCGTTGCTGCGGAAGGCGAGCCGCGCGTCGAACACCGGCCGCCGCGCGGGGCTGGTCAAGGCGATCTGCCGCGCCGCCACACCGGTGGCGTTCTGCCACAGCAGCGCATCCATCCGCGCGTCATGGTCGTCGGGGGTAAGCGCCCCCGCGAACCCCGCCAGCACGCTCGCCTCATCGGTGGCGGACAGCCCGCCCTTGCGCCACGCCGCGCGTGCCGCCGCCTGCGCCTCGGCACCGCGGCCCAGCGCCTGCAGCGCACGCGCCTGCGCGACGAGGCCCGCCCCGCTTTGCGGCGGGAAGCGCGCGAAGAAGGCGGCAGCACTCGCCGGTGCCGCGGTCGCCGCCTGTTTCTCCGCCGCGCGCCGGTTCGCCGCTTCGCCCGGCCAGCCGGGATGCGCCGTCAGGAAGCCCGCATACATGTCGAACGGCAGCGCGTCGGTCTGCTGGATCGCCTTCCACTGTGCGATCGCGGCGGCGATGGCGCCGTCTGCGGGGGATTGTGGCGCCTGCGGCGACATGTTCGCCATCTGCGTACGATAGCGGTCGAGCTGGTCCGGCGTGCTGGCGGCGGGTGGGTTGGGGGCCTGGATCTGTTGCGCGAGGGGAGCGGCGCTCACCCCGGCGAGGGTGGCGACGAGCAGTCCGATCGGTAGCGTGGCTGGGTGCATGTGGACATCATACGGCGTCCGCCCGTATCTGTCCTGAACGAAACGCTGCATCGGGCGCAGCAGGAGCGCAGATTATCCCATGTTTTCAGGTTCCATTCCCGCCCTCGTCACGCCCTTCACCGACGACGGCCGGTTCGACGAAGCGAGCTATCGCGCGCTGATCGACTGGCAGATCGCCGAAGGATCGTCGGCGCTGGTCCCCTGCGGTACGACGGGGGAAGCGGCGACGCTGACCGCGGACGAACATTTCGCGATCGTCGGCGTCTGCGTCGATCAGGCGGCGGGTCGCGTGCCGGTGATCGCCGGCGCGGGATCGAACGACACCGCCGTCGCTGCCGCGAACATCACGCGCGCGAAGCAGGCCGGTGCCGATGCCGCGCTGATGGTCCCGCCCTATTACAACCGGCCGAGCCAGGAGGGCATCTACCAGCATTTCGCGAAGCTCGCCGAGACGGCCGAGCTGCCGATCGTCCTCTACAACGTCCCCGGCCGCACGGTCACCGATATCCTGCCTGCGACGATGGCGCGGATCGTCACGGCGTTTCCGGAGATCTTCGTCGCGGTGAAGGATGCCAGCGGCGCGATCGCCCGCGTCTCGGCGCATCGTGCCGGCTGTGGCGCGGATTTCGTCCAGCTGTCGGGCAACGACGACATGGCGCTCGCCTTCAACGCGATGGGGGGCAGGGGCTGCATCAGCGTCTCGGCCAACGTCGCGCCGCGGCTGTGTGCGGAATTCCAGGCGGCGTGCCAGGCGGGCAATTACGCCGCCGCGCTGGCGTTGCAGGACCGCCTCTATCCGCTCCACGACGCGCTGTTCACCGATGCCTCGCCCGGCCCGGTCAAATATGCGATGACGCGCGTGCGGCCGGGTTTCCCGAAAGGGTTGCGCCTGCCGATGACCTGGCCGTCGGAGGCGTCGCGTGCCGCGGTGGATGCGGCGCTGGATCACGCAGGGCTGGTGTGATCCCCGATCCCGGGCTGGCCCGAGTCTCAGCTGTGCTTCGACAGGCTCAGCACGAACGGCTAGTTAGGGTTGGTCGGTTGTGGAAACACGTTGCGCCACTCCCACCGTTCGCCCTGAGCCCGTCGAAGGGCAGTTGAGTCTCTTCGCGCAATGACACGCGCAAGACGGCCAGCTCCATCCCCGACCCGAAACCTCACCGCCCCTGTCGCTTCGCCATGAACGCCAGCCGTTCGAACAGCATGATATCCTGTTCGTTCTTGAGCAGCGCGCCATGCAGCGGCGGGATCGCCTTGGTCGGATCGCGGTTCTGCAGGACGTCGAGCGGCATGTCCTCGTGCAGCAGCAGCTTCAGCCAGTCGAGCAATTCGCTGGTGGAGGGCTTCTTCTTGAGCCCCGGCACCTCGCGGACGTCGTAGAAGATGTCCATCGCCTTGCTGACCAGGATCTTCTGGATTCCGGGGAAGTGGACGTCGATGATCGCCTGCATCGTGTCACGATCGGGAAACTTGATGTAGTGGAAGAAACAGCGGCGGAGGAAGGCGTCGGGCAACTCCTTTTCGTTGTTGCTGGTGATGACCACGATCGGCCGTTCGACCGCGCGCACCGTCTCCTTCGTCTCGTAGACGTGGAATTCCATGCGATCGAGTTCCTGCAACAGATCGTTGGGAAACTCGATATCCGCCTTGTCGATCTCGTCGATCAGCAGGACGGGGGGCGTCGGCCGGGTGAACGCCTCCCACAATTTGCCGCGACGGATATAATTGGCGATGTCGTGGACGCGCTCGTCGCCCAGCTGCCCGTCGCGCAGCCGGGCGACCGCGTCATATTCGTACAGGCCCTGTTGCGCCTTGGTCGTCGACTTGACGTTCCATTCGATCAGCTCGGAGCCCGTCGCCTTGGCGATCTCATAGGCGAGCACGGTCTTGCCGGTGCCGGGTTCGCCCTTGACCAGCAAGGGCCGGCGCAGCGTCACCGCGGCGTTGACCGCGACCTTCAGGTCGTCGGTCGCGACATAGCTTTGCGTGCCCTCGAAACGTTTCATCGCCGGTCCCGATCGTTGGAATATCGGGTATGTCGATGGCGGATCGCCGCGTCTGACGCAAGCGTCAGCCGTCGCGGGCGCTGGCCCGCGCTTCGAGCAGGTCCCAGATCGCGCGGTGCTGCGCGAGCAGTTGCTGCGCGCCGAAGCTGACGGCACGTTCGGTCGCGGCGCTGGCGCCCAGCATCGCGACGCTCGCCGCGGTCTCGGCGGCCGGCGGGAAGGTGGAGGGGGTGGCTTCGATCCCGAACCGCGCCGCCGCGCGGTCGAGCAGCCGGCGGATCGTGCCCCAGTCGCGCACCAGCGCGGCGATCGCGCCGGTCGCGCAGCCGCGCCGTTCGGACTTGCCGAGCATCTCGAGCGCGTGGCGGCTGGTGGTCAGCGCGCTCTCCGTCTCCGCCTGTCCCGGGGTCGAGGGCAGCGGGCCGACCGCGGCGGCGAGGCGGGCGATATAGGCGCGCTCGCCGGCGAAGGCCTCGGCGATCGCGTCGAGCCAGTCGCACGCATCGGGCTGGACGCAATGCACACGCGCTTCGGCGGCGATGCCCGGATGGACGCCATGCACCGCGCACAAGGCGTGGATCGCATCCGACAGGTCGCGCTGCGACGCCGCCGGCGACAGCAGCCGGGCGAGGTGGCGATGCGTCGCGCTGCCGTCGGTATCGTCGAGCTGGGCGACCAGATCCCATGCGTTCGCGTGCCAGCCCGTCTGTGCCGTGTCCAACATACCACCCCGAAAAGTACCGATGCCGCCCGCCTATCCGGTGCGACACGCGCCCTTGTCCGCTCTCGACATATACGAACCACGTAAAGACACGGTTGATGGGGCGGTAACCCTGTCGCAATGGACCTTTACGCCGCCGGGCCGTGGCCTAAGAACGGCGACACGTGATTTTGGAGAAGGTGGATGCGGGGATGGATCGTGGCCTTGGCGCTGGCATCGGCGGGAAGCATGGCGATGAGCGTTGAGGCGGGCGCGCAGGGCGTCGTGGCGGCGAAGGCCGGCGACCTGACGCTGGCGCGGGTGTTCGGCAGTCCCGATCTTTCGGGATCGCAGCCGCGCGGGCTGCGGCTGTCGCCGGACGGCAGCCTGCTCACCTTCCTGCGGCCGCGCGCCGACGAGAAGGAGCGTACCGATCTGTGGGCACGCGACACGCGTACCGGCGCCGAGCGGATGCTGGTCGACAGCAAGAAGGTCGGCAGCGGCGCCGAACTGACCGAGGCGGAGAAGATGCAGCGCGAGCGCGCGCGCATCGGGGGCGCGAAGGGCATCGTCGCCTACGATTTCGCCCCCGACGGCCGCTCGATCCTGGTGCCGCTCGACGGTGACCTGTATCTCGCGACACTCGACGGCAGGGTGCGGCGGCTGACGCAGACGCCGGGCGGCGAGCTCAACCCGGTGGTGTCGCCGAAGGGCGGCTATGTCAGCTTCGTGCGCGACCAGAATTTGTTCGCGCAGCCGCTGACCGGCGGTGATGCCCGCGCCGTCACGCAGGGCGGCGGCGGCACGATCCATTTCGGCGAGGCTGAGTTCGTCGCGCAGGAGGAAATGGACCGCCGCACCGGATACTGGTGGTCGCCCGACGAGCGCTACATCGCGGTCGAGAAGTTCGACGAGGCGCCCGTCCACGTCTTCACCCGCGCGTCGATCGGCGCGGCGGGGACCAAGACCTACGAACAGCGCTATCCCGCCGCGGGGACGCCCAACGTTCTGGTCGAGCTGTACGTGATGCGCCCCGACGGGTCGGGGCAGGTGAAGGTCGACCTCGGCACCAATCCCGACATCTATCTTGCCCGCGTCGACTGGACGCCGGATGGCAAGACGCTGCTCGTCCAGCGCCAGAGCCGCGACCAGAAGACGCTCGACATGCTCCGCGTCGATCCGGAGACCGGCAAGGCGAGCGTGCTGTTCACCGAAAAGGCGGGCGCGAAGAGCTGGCTCAACCTCAGCGACGACTACAAGCCGATGAAGGACGGCAGCCTGATCTGGCGGTCCGAGCGCGACGGCTACGGCCATCTCTACCGCTGGACGCCGGGCGGCAAATGGACGCAGCTGACCAAGGGGCCGTGGGTGGTCACCGGACTGGTCGGCGTCGATGAGTCCAAGGGCCGGTTGTATCTCACCGGCCTGAAGGACGACGTGCTCGAACAGCATCTGTACAGCGTCGATATCGCGCGGCCCAACGTGCTGACGCGGCTGACCGAGCTCGGCTGGACCAACGGCGCGACGATGGACAAATCGGCGAGCCGCTTCATCGTCTCGCGCTCCAACCCGACCCAACCGACGCAGGTCTATATGGCCGATAGCGCGGGCAAAAGGATCGCCTGGATCAACGAGAATGCGATTGTGGCGGGCCATCCCTACCAGCCGTTCCTCGCCAGCCACCAGCCGACCGAGTTCGGCACGATCAAGGCCGCCGACGGCACGACGCTGTATTGGGAGATGATTACCCCGCCGCTGGTCGCGGGTAAGAAATATCCCGTGTTCTTCGAACATTACGGCGGCCCCGGCACCGGCCAGCAGGTGACGCGCGGCTGGCAGGGCGCGCTGCCGCAGTTCCTCGTCGATCAGGGCTGGATCTATTTCAAGATCGACAACCGCGGATCGTACAACCGCGGCAAGGCGTTCGAGGACCAGATCTATCACGCGATGGGCACGGTCGAGGTCGAGGACCAGCTGGCCGGCGCCAGGTATCTGCAATCGCTGCCGTTCGTCGATGGCGGCAAGATCGCCACCTATGGCTGGTCGTACGGCGGCTATATGTCGCTCAAGATGCTCGAGAAGACTCCCGGCGTTTACGCCGCCGCGGTATCCGGCGCGCCGGTGACCGACTGGCAGTTGTACGACACGCATTACACCGAGCGCTATCTCGGCGATCCGGCGAAGGACCCGAAGAGCTACGCTACATCGGCGGCGATCGAGGATGCCGACAAGATCCGCGATCCGCTGCTGCTGATCCACGGCATGGCCGACGACAACGTCTTCCTCGACAATTCGACCAAGGTCGCCGCGCGCATGCAGGCGACCGCGACGCCGTTCGAGATGATGTTCTACCCCGGCTACACCCACCGCGTGGCGGGGCCGGTGGTGAGCCAGCATTTGTGGGGCACGATCCTGGAGTTCTTGGATCGCGCCGTGAAGAACAAGCCGGCGAAGTGACGCGCGCGGCGGGGCTCCGGTCCCGCCGCAAGCCCGGCTTTGCCGCAACAAACGAGAAGCTGTTGGACGCGCTGACGCAACGCAACTAGGGGCGCCACCCTACGAGTGGAGGGTTTCATGGGTTATCGGGTGGTGGTCGCGGGCGCGACGGGCAATGTCGGGCGCGAGATGGTCAACATCCTCGCCGAGCGCGAATTCCCCGCCGACGAGATCGCCGTGCTGGCGTCGAGCCGCAGCCAGGGCGAGCAGATCGAATACGGCGACACCGGCAAGATGCTCAAGGTGCAGAACATCGAGCATTTCGACCCCTCGGGGTGGGACATGGCGCTGTTCGCGATCGGCAGCGAGGCGACCAAGGTCTATGCGCCCAAGTTCGCCGCCGCGGGCTGCACGGTGATCGACAATTCGTCGCTCTATCGCATGGACCCCGACGTGCCGCTGATCGTGCCCGAGGTGAACGCTGCGGCGATCGACGGCTACAAGGCCAAGAACATCATCGCCAACCCCAATTGCTCGACCGCGCAGATGGTCGTGGCGCTGAAGCCGCTGCACAACGCCGCCAAGATCACGCGCGTGGTCGTCGCGACCTACCAGTCGGTGTCGGGCGCGGGCAAGGTCGGCATGGACGAATTGTTCGAACAGAGCCGCAACATCTTCGTCGGCGATCCCGCTGAAGCCAAGAAGTTCACCAAGCAGATCGCGTTCAACGTGATCCCGCACATCGACAGCTTCCTCGACGACGGATCGACCAAGGAAGAGTGGAAGATGGTGGTCGAGACCAAGAAGATCCTCGATCCCAAGATCAAGGTGACCGCGACCTGCGTCCGCGTCCCCGTCTTCGTCGGCCATTCCGAGGCGATCAATATCGAGTTCGAAAACGAGATCTCCGCCGAGGACGCCAAGCGCATCCTTCGCGAGGCGCCGGGCATCATGCTGATCGATAAGCATGAGGACGGCGGCTATATCACGCCGATCGAGGCTGCGGGCGACGACGCCACCTACATCAGCCGCGTGCGCGAGGACCCCACGGTGGAGAACGGCCTCAACCTATGGTGCGTCAGCGACAATCTGCGCAAGGGCGCCGCGCTGAACGCGGTACAGATCGCCGAACTGCTCGGCCGCCGGCACCTTCAGAAGGCGGGTTGAGCGGCTATTCCATTGGCATCGGCTTCCATGATATAGGAGAGCGATGCACGACGGTTTCAACACCCGGATCGACGCGATCGCCGCCGACGCATTGTACGAACGAGCGTCGGCGTTCGGTCATTCGATCGAAGAAGAGGTCGATGCGCTTCGTCGCGAGGCGCAGCCGTTGAGCATCGCCGACAAGGTGGCGTTGTCGGCCCGGCAACGGGCGATGGCACCGACCGACTGCCTGTCCGACGACAGCACGCTCATCATCCGCTGGTATCGCGACACGAACGGCGGGCGGGACACGGACGACGGCTGGATCGATGACCATCGTCGTTGATGCCAGCGTTGCCATCAAGTTTTCGGTCGAGGAGCTTGGTTCGGCGGCGGCATTGGAACTGATCCGTTCCGAACCTGCGCTGGTCGCGCCCGACCTGATCCTGACCGAAGCGGCCAACGCCTATTGGGCGATGGTGCGCACCAGCCGGTTGCTGATGGTCCATGCAGAGGCGAATCTCGAAGACCTGCCGCGCTACTTCAACCGCCTGTATCCGACCGGGACGCTCATCAAGGCGGCGCTGACGATCGCCTTCCAGCTTCGTCATCCTGTCTATGATTGCGTGTACGTCGCGCTCGCCGAAAAGCTCGGCTGCCGGTTAATGACGGCCGATCGTAAATTCCATGCGAAAGCCTGCGAACGCTATCCGGTCGATCTTCTGCCGTTCGAAACGGATGGCGCCTAATGCCCGATATACCGCCCCGGGCGGTGCCAGGCGATCAGGATCAGGCTCATCGCGGCGGCGCTGAGCGCGGACCAGGCGAGTTGGCGGGTGCTGACGACGGGGATCGCTGCGGCCAAAATGACGATGTCGATCGCGATCTGGCTGCGGCCCGCGTTCCAGCCGCGGGTGCGTTGCAGCCATAGAGTGATGACGCCCGTGCCGCCGACGCCGGCGTGATGGCGGGCGAGCGCGAGGATGCCCATGCCGATGACGGTGCCGCCGACCAGCGCGGCGAAGGCGGGATGGACGTGCTCGATATGAATCGACGCCCGCGTCAGCGACGAGAAGAGCGCGATGCCGATGTTGACCAGCAGCGACTTCGCCGCGAACCGCGCGCCCATCACCTTGTGCGCGAAGGCGAAGAAGGGAATGTTGAGGAGCGTGAACAGCACCCCGACGGGCAGCGGCACGCGATAGGACAGGAGCAGCGCCAGACCGGCGACGCCGCCGGTGACCAGCCCCGCCGCCTTCAGGAAGGCGAGGCCCAGCACGATCAGGATGCAGCCGATCGCCAAAGCATAGGCATCCTCGGCGATGCTATGACGGCGGCCGGGGGGAGGGGACGGATCGCGGGGCTGCATCGGACCTCATGGACAAGGGGTCAGGCGCCTCTCCCGGATCGACGGCCTTCTTGCGAGCCAATCGCGGCTATACAGCAGTCGTCCGCGAACGAAAGCCGCGGGTCATAGCCGCCGGTGCTTGCCGCCGTAATGCTGGCCGACATACTGACCGATCCGCGCCATCTCGCGCGCCGCGCCGCGCGTCGCCTCGGCGCAGCAGGGCAGGGGATCGCGTTCCGCCTGCGCAGCGCGCATCGCGACGCGGTCGGTCAGCTCCTCGATGTCGGCGCGGCTGAGCACGTTCTTCTCGCGCAGCAGGCACAACAGGCTCTGGAGGATGACCAGGCTTTCGTCGCCGGCTTGGGATTGCAGACCGTTGTCCATCGTCGCTCTCCTTGTATTTTGAAAGGAGAGTATGCCTTTTTCGTCGGGTTGGAAAGGCCGTTCCGGGTAGCGGGGATGGCCGATCCTGCGTCATCGTGCGGACGATGGACTAACGGAGGATGCGATGCGCGAGGCGACGGGCGGCTGCCAGTGCGGGCGGGTGCGCTACATGGTGCGGCTGGCGGATGACGACGCCTATCTGTGCCACTGCCGCATGTGCCAGCGCGCGACCGGGGGCGTGTCGATCGCCTTCACGCTGGTCGATACCGCGGCGGCGACGTGGACGGGCTGCGAGCCCGACCGCTACCGCTCGTCGCCGTTCGCGCAGCGGGGGTTCTGTTCGGCGTGCGGCACGCCGCTGACCTATGAATCCGACGGTCACGACAAGATGGACCTGACGATCGGCAGCTTCGACGATGCCACGCCGTTCCGGCCGGTCGCGCATTCGGGCGTCGAAAGCTGGCACCCGCAATGGCTGGACACGCGCGATCTTCCGACCCAACGGACGGATCAGAACGAACGCATCGCCAACAGATGGATCGAGACCCTTGGCCACCTCCCCGATTGAACCGCAGTTTTTCGAGAGCTTTGACGGCACGTGCCTAGCGTGGCGGGAGATGGGGGAGGGCCGGCCGGTAGTCCTGATCCACGGCTATTTCTCGACAGCCGAGGTCAACTGGATCAAATACGGTCATGCCGCGAAGCTCGCGGAGCGCGGCTTTCGCGTCATCATGCCCGACCTGCGCGGTCATGGATCGAGCGACAAGCCGCACGACATCGCCGCCTATCCGCCCGACGCGCTGATGCGCGATGGGCTGGCTCTGGTCGAACACCTCGGGCTGACCGACTACGACCTCGGCGGCTATTCATTGGGCGGGCGCACGACGATGCGGATGCTCGCCAATGGTGCGGCGCCGCGACGGACGGTGCTGTCGGGGATGGGACTGGCCGGGATCGTCAGCACCGCGGGGCGGGGCGGCTATTTCCGCCATGTGCTGACCAACCTCGGCAGCTTCCCGCGCGGGTCGTCGGAATGGATGACCGAGGCGTTCCTGAAGACCACCGGCGGCGATCCGGTGGCGTTGCTCAACATCCTCGAAACCTTCGTCGATACGCCGCTCGACGTGATCGAGGCGATCGACGTGCCGGCGGTGGTCATCACGGGGGGCGAGGACGACGACAACGGATCGGGCGCCGAACTCGCCGATGCGCTGGGTCATGCGATCTATCGCGAGATCCCCGGCAATCATATGAGCGCGGTGACGAAGCCTGAACTGGGGCAGGCGATCGCGGATTTCCTGAGCGCTTGACCGGGGCGGGGTGACGCGCCCATCCTGACGGCAACATCATGATCGTCAGGGGTTTTCAGTCCATGCGTCTCGTCTCCACCGCTGCGCTCGCCGCGGCGCTGTTCGCCATGCCCGTTGCGGCGCAGACCGCGCCGGCCGCCGCGAAGCCCACCGCCGCCGAAGCCGCGGCCTATGTCGCCGCGGTCGAGAAGGAGGCCGCCGATCTGTCGGTGCCGGCGCAGCAGACGGCATGGGTCAACGCTACCTACATCACCGACGACACCGACGCGCTCGCCGCCAAGTCGGGTGCGGAGCTGACCGAGAAGGCGGTGCAATGGGCGAAGGGCGCGGCGCGCTTCAACGGCGTCGCCGGGGTGAGCGGTGACGTGCGCCGCAAGCTCGACCTGCTCAAGAACGGCGTCGGTCTGCCTGCGCCGACCACGCCGGGCGCAGCGACCGAGCTCGCTACGCTGACCACGCGCATGTCGTCCTCCTACGGCAAGGGCAAGGGCACGCTGGATGGCAAGCCGATCAACGGATCGGATATCGAGGCGGCGATGGGCACTACGCGTGATCCCGCGAAGCTGCAGGAGATGTGGGTCAGCTGGAACGACAATGTCGGCGCGCCGATGCGCAAGGACTATACGCGGATGACCGCGATCTCGAACGCCGGCGCGAAGGAACTGGGCTTTACCGACGTCGGCGCGATGTGGCGATCGGGCTACGACATGACGCCGCAGCAGTTCGAGGCGCTGACCGACCAGATCTGGAAGGAGGTCGAGCCGCTCTATCTGTCGCTGCACACCTATGTCCGCTGGAAACTGAACGAGAAATACGGCGATGCCGTGCAGCCCAAGACCGGGCCAATCCGCAGCGATCTGCTCGGCAATATGTGGGCGCAGGAATGGGGCAATATCTACGACGTGGTCGCGCCGAAGGGCGCGGGCGACGTCGGTTACGACACCGGCGAATTGCTCACGGCCAAGGGCTACGATCCGGTCAAGATGGTGAAGCAGGGCGAAGCCTTCTATTCGTCGCTCGGCTTCGCGCCGTTGCCCGAGACGTTCTGGCAGCGTTCGCAAATCGTCAAGCCCGCCGACCGCGAGGTGATCTGCCACGCATCGGCATGGGATATCGACAATCTGGACGACATCCGCATCAAGATGTGCACCAAGGTGAACGGCGACGATTTCGTCACCATCCACCACGAACTCGGCCACAATTACTATCAGCGCGCGTACAAGAACCAGCCGTATCTCTACAAGAACGGCGCCAACGATGGCTTCCACGAAGCGATCGGCGATACGATCGCGCTGTCGATCACGCCCGACTATCTGGTGAAGATCGGCCTGCTACCTGCCGCGCAGGTGCCGAGCGCCGACAAGGATATCGGCCTGCTATTGCGCCAGGCGATGGACAAGGTCGCGTTCCTGCCGTTCGGGCTGCTGGTCGACAAATGGCGCTGGGGCGTGTTCTCGGGCAAGATCGGGTCGGGCGATTATCAGAAGGGTTGGGACGCGCTACGCCTGCAATATCAGGGGATCAAGCCGCCCGTCGCGCGCGACGAGACCAAGTTCGACGCGGGCGCCAAATATCACATCCCGGCGACGGTGCCGTACACGCGCTACTTCCTCGCGCGGGTGCTGCAGTTCCAGTTCTACAAGGCGGCGTGCGATCAGGCCGGGTGGAAGGGGCCGCTGCACCGCTGTTCGTTCTACGACAACAAGGCGGTCGGCGAGAAGCTGAATGCGATGCTGACGATGGGGCAGTCGAAGCCGTGGCCGGATGCGCTGCAGGTGATGACCGGCAGCCGCCAGATGTCGGGCAAGGCGCTGGTCGATTATTTCGCGCCGTTGAAGGCGTGGCTCGACCGGCAGAACAAGGGCAAGCCGACGGGGTGGTGAGGGGTTAACCCTCCCCCGTTCGCCCTCGTCTTAGTGGAATGACGTAGAGTTGGTTTGCCGCGTAGGATGCGGAGCCGGGGTGGGGGTGGCCACCCCCACCCCGGCGGCCGGCTGTCGGATCGGGTTCGTCCGGTTCC
>NZ_JAMLDY010000025.1 GCF_024211255.1 Sphingomonas liriopis
GCGCGAGACGGTCGACGGCTGGCGATCCAGAGTTGCAGCGATTTGCCGGATCGATTGCCCGGCTTCATGAAGCCGGGCAATCGAACATCGTTCTTCAAGCGATAGCTGGCGATAGGTCGACATAGCAGCACCTGTCTCAGGTGTTGCACTTCGTTTGTGAACTCAGGGGGGGCCACCGATCCGCGCGCCCGAAGACCTGGGATGTGCGGAACCGTGGATGCCGGAACAAGTCCGGCATGACGGGGTCAGTGGGGCTGACGGTATACAGAGCCACCGTCCTGCGTCGCCGTCACACCAACAGCGTCGCCAACCCCATCGCCAGCCCCGCATGCACCATCGCGATCAGGTCGAGGTACGTCGCGAACGGCTGTTTGCGCGTCTTGTGCCGGAAGCGCTGCCGTGCCCATAGCGCGCCCGGCGATCCGCCCAGTGCGGCAAGGCCCAGCAACGTCGATTCGCGCACCCGCCAGCCACCGGACGTTGCGCGCGCCTTGTCATGCATGAAGGCCAGCACCGTCAGCAGATTGATCGCGACGAAGGCGGGCAGCAGCGCGACCGTCACCTATTTCGCCGGCGGCAGCGGGGTATATTGCGCCGAGACGAGTTTCCAGCCAGCGCCGCTGCGGACGGCGACGTAGCGGACGCGCAGCGCGCGGGTGAGCGACGTGCCGTCGGGCCGTGCCATCGTGAACGACAGGCGTTCGGTCTCGATGCCGAACGCGCCGTGCAGCGTGGTGAGCCGTTCGCTGCTCTGCAGGGCCGGCCCCGGCTTGCGCTGGTCGGGGGCGTAGAAGCCGAGCACCTTGGCACGGTCATCGACGTCGCCGATCGGCGAGATTTCCTGATAGTCGGACGCCAGCGTCTCGGCGAGCTGCGCGCTATCGAAAGCGGCGCGCGCAGCGTTGAAACGGTCGACCACCCGCTCCAGCGCTGCGGCGTCGGGCGTGGCCGCCGCCGCGACGGGCGTCACCATCGTCGTGGCGACCAGTGCGGCGGCAAGACTGAATGGCATCCGGCAGGCTCCATCGTGCAGGTGATGCACGCGAGTAATACGCTGCCGGCGACCGGGTCAAGCCGCCGTGGGCGCTCAGATCATGCCGAGCGCCTGCATGTACACCTCGAGGATCGCTTCCTCCTCCTGATATTCTTCCTTCTTCTTCTTGCGGATCGACAGGATCTTGCGGATCGCCTTGGGGTCGTAGCCGCGGCCCTTGGCCTCGGCCATCACGTCCTTGATGTCGTCGGCGATGCCCTTCTTCTCTTCCTCGAGCCGCTCGGCGCGCTCGATCAGCAGGCGCAGTTCGTCCGCCGCGACCTGACCGCCGCCCATGCCTTCTTGCCGTTCGTCCGCCATCGTCCCACCCCGCCGCAGATCCCTGCGGCCCTTCTGATTCGCGTGAAAAGGATACCGGTCGCGACCGGTAGGGGCGGGCGTCTAGGCGTTTACCACGTCGGGCTCAACCCCGGCCCTCATCCCCGGCCAGGCTCGGTCATCGCCGGCGGATCGCTCGCCGGGAACGATTCGTCGAGCGCCTCGTCCAGTGCTTCCTCGCGGGCCCCGTCATCTGTGGCGTTGCGCTTCAGGCTCTCGTCCATGCGGGCGAGCTGTTCGGGCGTCGCCTCGGTCTGGTAGCGCGCCTTCCACTCCGCCTGCGGCATGCCGTAGATCGTCTCGCGCGCCTCCGCCTTGTTCATGCCGCCCGCCTCCTCGATCCAGTCGGACAGGCAGTTGCGGCAGAAGCCCGACAGGCCCATCAGGTCGACGTTCTGCGCGTCGGTGCGGTGGCGCAGATGGCGGACCAGGCGGCGGAACGCCTGCGCGGCGACCGCATCGGGCAGCGCGGCAAGTTTGTCGGTCATGGGAGCCTTTCCGAAGTTGATCGACGTTAGATAGGGTTTAGAGGGGGGCGCGGCCATTCCCCAGGAGCCCCTTTCTATGACGACTGCCATTGCGCCCCGATCGCGGAAAGTGCGCGTGCTCGCGACGCTCGGTCCGGCGAGCAACACGCCGGAGATGATCGCGACGCTGTTCCAGGCGGGCGCCGATGCCTTCCGCATCAACATGAGCCATGGCGACCAGCAGTCGAAGGTCGCGGTGATCCAGGCGATCCGCGGGCTCGAAAAGCAGTTCCAGCGCCCCACCACGATCCTCGCCGATCTGCAGGGGCCCAAGCTGCGCGTCGGCAAGTTCGAGGGCGGCCGGACGGTGCTGGAGAGCGGCAGCACCTTCGTGCTCGACCGCGACGAGACGCCGGGCGACGCCACCCGCGTCGAGCTGCCGCACAAGGAGATCTTCGCCGCGATCGAACCGGGCGCGCGGCTGCTGCTCGACGACGGCAAGCTCGTGCTGCGTGTCACCGATCACGGACCCGAGCGGATCGAGACGATGGTCGAAGTCGGCGGCGCGCTGTCGAACAACAAGGGGCTGAACGTTCCCGACGTCGTGCTGCCGATGGCGGCGCTGACCGAAAAGGATCGCAGCGACCTCGCCTTCGCGGTCGAGCAGGGGGTCGACTGGATCGCGCTGTCGTTCGTGCAGCGGCCCGAGGATCTCGCCGAGGCGCGCAAACTGATCGGCGGCAAGGCGGCGCTGCTCGCCAAGATCGAGAAGCCCGCGGCGATCGATCGGCTCGAGGAGATCGTCGAAATGTGCGACGGCGTCATGGTCGCGCGCGGCGACCTCGGCGTCGAACTGCCCCCGCAGACGGTACCGCCGCTGCAGAAACGGATCGTCGAGACGTCGCGCCGGCTCGGCCGCCCGGTGGTGGTCGCGACGCAGATGCTCGAATCGATGATCCAGAGCCCGTCGCCGACGCGCGCCGAAGTGTCCGACGTCGCCACCGCGATCTACGATGGCGCCGACGCGATCATGCTGTCGGCGGAAAGCGCGGCGGGCGCGTGGCCGGTCGAATCGGTCGCGATGATGAACGCGATCGGCATCTCGGTCGAGGGCGACCCGATGCATGGCGACCGCATCCACTTCACGGTGACGCGCCCCGATCCGACCACCGCCGATGCGCTGTCGGAAGCCGCCAAGCAGATCGCCAGGACGGTGTCGGCGACCGCGATCATCTGCTTCACCACCTCGGGCTCGACCGCGCGGCGGATCGCGCGCGAGCGGCCGTCGGTGCCGCTGCTGGTGCTGACGCCCAGCAAGGACACCGCGCGGCGCCTCGGCCTGTTGTGGGGCACGCATGCGGTCCACACCCGCGACGTCGAATCGTTCGAGGACATGGTCGGCAAGGCCAAGCGCATGGCGCTGCGCACCGGCATCGCGCATGCGGGCGACCGGGTGATCGTGATGGCCGGCGTGCCGTTCCGCACGCCGGGTTCGACCAACGTGCTGCATGTCGTGCACATCACCGGCGATGAGTTGCGGGATTACGTGTGATCGTTCCGGTCGCTCCCCCACTACCGTTCGCCCTGGTGAGCAGGTCGTCGAGGCCCCCGGCCTCGACTGAAACGTCCGGGGGACGTTTCACCTGCTCACTGTCGAAGGGCTGCTGACTGCAAGCGCGTCGCTCGTGGATAGAGGGCTTCGACAGGCTCAGCCCGAACGGTTTTTGGGGCGCTCGACGCCCTCCGATTGCGACCTGACGCCCGCATGACAGCCAATTCACTGGCACCACCCCGGCCATGACGGCACAGGCGGCGCCATGGAGTTCGAGGTCAGCGCCGAGGCGAAGGACAAGCGCCTCAACCGCCGCGTCGCGGTCACCGTCGTCATCCTGTCGGTCGCGATGGGGCTGGGCAATATCAAGGACGGCAATATCGTCCAGGCGATGGACCAGGCGCAGGCGCGTTCGGTCGATCTGTGGAACGAATATCAGGCGACGCGCACCAAGTTGCGCGTGACCGAGATCGCGCAGCTGCAACTGGCGGCGATGCATGGCGCGCCCTCGCCGCAGCTCGCCGCCGATGCCGCGCGCTATCGGGGCGAGGCGCCGCGGCTGGCGGCGCAGGCAAAGGCGGCGAGCGCGCGCTACGATGCGCTCAACGTCCACGACGACCAGTTCGACGCCAGCGAGGCGGCGATCGCCACCGCCATCTCGATCTGCGCGGTCGCGGCGCTGGCGGAGAGCGGCTGGCTGCTGGTGGCGGCCTGGGGATTCGCGGGGTTCGGACTGTTCCTGTCGCTGTGTGGGTTCGCGGGATGGGGGTTTCATCCCGATGTGTTGAGTAGCGTGCTGGGGTGACCCGACATCTTCTTCCGTTCGTGCTGAGCCTGTCGAAGCACATGGTTCCACGGGCGAGCATCGGGTTGGTGGCACCGGCCCTTCGACAGTGAGCAGGTGAAACGTCCCCCGGACGTTTCAGTCGAGGCCGGGGGCCTCGACGACCTGCTCACCAGGGCGAACGGAAGCGGAGGGCGGGGCACGCGACTCCTACGTTACGTGTGGATGACCAGCGCCCGAGCCGTTAAAGGCGGTACATTATGTACCGTCCCGCTTTGTCCGTCGTCATCCCCTGCTACAACGAGGCCCCGTGCCTCGAGTTGCTCCACGCGCGCGTGTCCGCCGCGGCGCGTGCGGCGGTGGGGGACGATCACGAGATCGTGCTCATCAACGACGGCAGCCGCGACGACAGCTGGGCGGTGATGCAGCGGCTCGCCGCGCAGGACCCGCGGCTGGTGGCGATCAACCTGTCGCGCAACCACGGCCACCAGCTGGCGCTGACCGCGGGACTGGACCTGTGTTCGGGCGCGCAGATCCTCATCATCGACGCCGATCTGCAGGATCCGCCCGAACTGCTGACCGACATGCGCGCGACGATGGCCGCGCAAGGCGCGGACGTCGTCTATGCGGTGCGCCGCAAGCGCGAGGGCGAGACGATCTTCAAGAAGGCGACGGCCGCCGCCTTCTACCGCGTGCTCGACCGCGTCACCGATACGCCGATCCCGCTCGACACCGGCGATTTCCGGCTGATGAGCCGGCGCGCACTCGATGCGTTGCTGTCGCTGCCCGAGCAGGCGCGTTTCATCCGCGGCATGGTGGCGTGGGTGGGGTTCCGGCAGGTGCCGTTTCCCTACGACCGTGCCGAACGGCATGCGGGCGAAACCAATTATCCGCTCGGCAAGATGGTGCGGCTCGCGTTCGACGCGGTCACCGGTTTCTCGACGGCACCCTTACGCTTCGCCAGCCACGCCTCGGTGATCCTGGCGGGGGCGTCGCTGCTGCTGCTCTTTTACATCCTGTGGGGGTTCTTCGAAGGCTCGCCGGTGCAGGGCTGGACCTCGACGATGCTGGTGGTGACCGTGCTCAGCGCGGTGCAGATGTTCGTGCTGGGGATGATCGGCGAATATCTCGGGCGGCTGTACATCGAATCGAAGCGGCGGCCACTGTATCTGGTCGCCGACATCGCCGGGCCCGTGAAGGGGCATTCGACGCTGGGGTTCAACGCCGCCGAGCCGTCGCCGGAATTCGAGGTGGAGTGAATCCACCTCCCTCTCCCCCTCGGGGAGAGGGCATCAAAGTTACTGCGGCTCGGCAAGCGTCACGATCGACACGCCGGGGGTCAGCGGTACGCGGCCCACCACATGGCGTTCCAGGCGGAAGATTCGTTCGAACAGCGCGTTCAAAGGCTTGGCCGGGGGCGAATCGTCGCTGTCGTCGCGGCCTGTGAGGCGGCCGGCGATGCGCGCCGCCGCCGCCAGCGGGAAGAGCAGCGAGTTGAAATAGGTGAGCTTGCGTGAGCGCAGGCCGGCCGCTTCGATGGCCTTGACCAGCGATGCCTTGGAATAGCGGCGATGGTGATGGTTCACCACGTCGTGCGCGCTCCACAGCCACTGGTGCGCGGGTACCGCGATCAGGATCTTGCCGCCGGGCTTGAGCAGGCTGGCCATGCCCTTCAGCGCGGCGACGTCGTCCGCGATATGCTCGACCACGTCGAGCACCGCGACGAGATCGTAGCTCCCGCGCGTGACGCCGGGCAGGTCGGGCAGCGGCGCGTCGCCGACCGGCTTGCCGAGCCGTTCGCCGGCGATGGCGCGGGCGGCGGGGTCGATCTCGATCGCATCCACCTCGCCGAAGCTCGCCAGCATCGGCAGGTTATGGCCGGTGCCGCAGCCGATCTCGAGGATGCGCGCGCCCTTGGGGACATTGCCGTAGCGGGTCAGGTAATCGCTCAGGATGTCGCGGCGGGCGCGATACCACCAATGGGTGGAATCATGCGCGGCCATGCGGTCGTAGACGATGCGATCCATCAGAAGTCCTTGGCCATGTTACGCGAATACCAGCCAGCGATTGAGGATGAAGGTGAAGACCGTGGCCAGCGCCACGGCGGGGAGCAATGGCGCCCAGGCGGGCAGCCCGAAATGCGCGGTGCCGATCCAGGTGACGAGCGCATTCAGCGCCATGCCCGACGCCTGCACGCCGACGAACTGCGCCTGTTGCCGCATTCCGGGCGAGCGCGTGCCATGCCCCTTGAAGCTCCAGCGGCTGTGCAGGATATAGCCTGCACTGACCGCGACCGCGAAGGCGAAGGGGACGGCATAGACCGCATGTTCGCGGCGAAAGACCCAGGCGGTGAGCGGCAGGTAGACCGCCGAATAGATCAGCGTCGAGATACCGCCGGCGATCCCGAAACGGACGATCTGCCCCAGCAGGCCGCTGTTGCGCCATTCGTCCAGCCGTCCGGATGCTTCCCTCGCCATCGCGCCCGCCCTAAAGGCAATGCATCGCGAACGAAACAGTCCATTCGAGGGTCAGCCGCTTGAACACCACTTCCCGCAGGTCGCTGGACGATATCCTCGTCCGGCACTGGATCGCGCTGACCCTGCTGGCCTGGGCGATGGTGGCGACCTGGTACGTCTGGCACGACTGGAACATGGTGCGCTGGCTGTCGCTGGGCGACACCGACGACAATATGCGGCTGATGCAGGTGCGCGCGTGGCTGGCGGGGCAGCCGTGGTACGACCTGCGCAACTATCGGCTCAACCCGCCGGTCGGTTTCGACATCCACTGGAGCCGGATCGTCGACCTGCCGATCGCGGGGCTGATCCTGTTCTTCCGCCTGTTCACCAGCAACGCCTGGGCGGAGCGGCTGGCGTGCGGCATCGCGCCGCTGATCCCGCTGTCGATCGCGATGCTCGGCGTCGCCGCGACGGTGCGGCGGCTGATCCATCCACTGGCGTGGCCGCTTGGCGTGCTGTTCCTGCTGGGCACGTCGGCGACGATGCTGATGTTCCTGCCCGAACGGATCGACCATCACGGCTGGCAGCTGGCGATGCTGAGCCTGACCGTCGCCGGGCTGTGCGATGCCCAAGGCGCGCGCGGCGGGCTGATGGTCGGGCTCGCCAGCGCGGTCAGCCTGTCGATCGGCCTCGAAATGCTGCCCTATTGCGCGATGGCGGGGGCGATCCTGACGCTACGCTGGGTGTGGGAGCGCGCCGAGGCGATACGGCTGCAGGCCTATGCCTTGAGCCTCGGCGGCGGCAGCGCGATCGGCTTTGCGGCCTTTGCGTCCAACGCCAATTACGCGATGCGCTGCGACGCGCTGACTCCGGTATGGCTCAGCGTCACCGTCGCGGCGGGCGCGCTCTTGTTCCTGATGGCGCGGCTCAACCCGCAGGCGCGGGGGGTGCGCATCGGCCTTGCCGTGGCGGCGGGGGCGGTGATCGCGGCGGGCTTCGTCCACTTCTTCCCCCAATGCCTCGGCCGCCCCGAGGGCGTGTCGCCCGAGCTGCAGAAGAACTGGCTCGACAACGTCCGCGAGGCGAAGCCGATCTACAAACACCCCTTCCGCCTGGGCTTTCCGATCGCGGCGCTGCCGGTGGTGGGCGTGATCGGCGTGATCCTCGGCACCTGGCGCGCGCGGCGCAGCCCGATGCTGATCGGCTGGAGCGCGGTGGCGCTGTTCGTCACCTTCGCCTGCGCCATGCTGCTGTGGCAGGTGCGCGCCGGGCCCGCGGCGCAACTGCTCGCGGTGCCGGGCGCGACGTTGCTCGGCTGGATCGTGCTGCCGTGGCTGCTCGAGCATCGCTCGATGCCGGTGCGGATCGGCGGCACGGTGGCGGCGTTTCTGATCGTCTCCGGCCTGTTCGCGGGCCTCATCATCAAATATCTGCCGGTCGACCGGCCCAACGCCTATACCAAGCGGGTCAACGGCGCGACGGGCAGCTGCGTGCGCTATACCGTGCTGAAGGCGCTCGACCGCTATCCGGCGCAGACGATCTTCACCTTCACCGATCTGGGGCCGCGGCTCATCACCGTGACGCACCACGATGCGATCGCCGGGCCGTACCATCGCAACGGCGATGCGATCCTCGACGTGCAGCATGCCTTCGGCCGTTCGGCGGATGAGGCGCATGCGATCATCCGCCGCCATGGCGCGACGATGTTGCTGATCTGCCCCAACCATTCGGAATCGACCAATTACCGCGCGCGCAATCCGGGCGGCTTCTACGACCAGCTGGCGCACGGGCAGGTGCCGGCGTGGCTGACGCCGCTGCCGCTGCCGCGCAACTCGCCGCTGCGCCTGTTCAAGGTGGATTGAAGGTCATCCTCGTCCTACGGGCGGCGGGGGCGTCCGATCAGGCGAGCGCGGGTTCGCCTGTCGTCGCCTCACCGAGCAGCCCCTGCCGCTTGGCGACGATCGCGGGGACCAGCGCCTGCCCCGCGACGTTGACGGCGGTACGGCCCATATCGAGGATCGGATCGATCGCCAGCAGCAGCCCCGCGCCCTCCAGCGGCAGGCCCAGCGTCGACAGCGTCAGCGTCAGCATGACGAGCGCGCCGGTGAGGCCGGCGGTCGCCGCCGATCCCAGCACCGAGACGAGCACGATCAGCAGATAGTCGGTGCCGTGCAGCGGGATGCCGTAATATTGCGCCACGAACAAAGCCGCGATTGCCGGATAGATGGCGGCGCAGCCGTCCATCTTGGTCGTCGCGGCGAACGGCACGGCGAAGGCGGCATAGCTGCGCGGCACGCCCAGCCGTTCGGCGACCTGTTCGGTGACCGGCAGCGTCGCGATCGACGAGCGCGAGACGAAGCCCAGCTGGATCGCCGGCCAGGCGGTGGCGAAGAAACGCCGCGGGCTCATCCCGTTGGCGAGCAGCAACAGCGGATAGACGACGAACAGCACTAGGGCGAGGCCGATATAGACCGCGATCGCGAAGGTGCCGAGCGCCGACAGCGACTGCCAGCCGTAGCGCACCACCGCGCTGCCGAGCAGCGCACCCGTGCCGATCGGCGTCAGCCGCACCACCCAGCGCAGGATGCGGCGGAAGATCGCGAGCGCCGAGGCGTTGAATGCGAGGAACGGTGCGCCCGCATCGCCGGTGCGCACCGCGGCGACGCCGATCGCGATCGCGACGACGATCAGCTGGAGGACGTTGAACGACAGGCCGGTCTTCGCCGCGCCGTCGGCGAGCTTGGTCGAGGCTTCGAGCCCGAGGATGTTGACCGGCACCAGCCCGCGCAGGAAATCGAGCCACGACCCCGCGGTATCGGGCCGCACCGCCGCGGCGGCGCTCACCCCCGCCTGCGCGCCCGGCTGCAGCAGCGTGCCGAGCGTCAGCCCGATCGACACCGCGATCAATGCGGTGATCGCGAACCAGACGAACGTGCCCGCGACCAGCTTCGCCGCATCGTTGAGGTCGCGCAGCGCCGCGATCGACGCGACGATCGCGGTGAACACCAGCGGCACGACCAGCGCTTTCAGCAACTGGACGAAGATGTCGCCGATGATCTTGAGCGCATCGGCGAGGCCGGTCGCGTCATACTGGCGCGCGACGAAGCCCAAGGCGAGGCCGATGGCCATGCCGATGAACACCTGTACGCCGAAGGAGGGTCTGGTCATCGCCCCGATGTAGGCGCTCGGGACACGCGGACGAGCCAAGAAATGGCCGTGCGCCCCTAAACCAAGGCTTGCCCGCCCTGTCGATCCGCGCGCGACGGGTGTAGGGGATCGCGATGGACCGTACGCCTGCCGCTGCCCGTATCGACCGCCGCTGGCTCGCCGAGGCGGTGCGGCGGATCGAGGCGGACTATAACCGCTCCGCCGACACGCACCTGATCCGCCTGCCGCTGCCGCGTTGTCCGGGCGTGACGCTGTACCTGAAGGACGAGAGCAGCCACCCGACCGGCAGCCTGAAGCACCGGCTCGCGCGCTCGCTATTCCTCTACGCGCTGTGCAACGAATGGATCGGCCCGGACACGGTGGTGATCGAGGCATCGTCGGGATCGACCGCGGTGTCGGAGGCGTATTTCGCGCGCATGCTCGGGCTGCGCTTCATCGCGGTGGTGCCGGCGCAGACCGCCGCGCCCAAGCTCGACGCGATCCGCTTCCATGGCGGCGAGATCCACGCGGTCGACGATCCGCGTACCGTCTACGACGCCGCACACCGGCTCGCGCGGGAAACCGGCGGACATTACATGGACCAGTTCACCTATGCCGAGCGCGCCACCGACTGGCGCGGCAACAACAATATCGCGCAGAGCATCTTCGCACAGATGGCGCACGAGGAGCATCCCGTGCCCGCCTGGGTGGTGTGCGGCGCGGGGACCGGCGGCACCTCGGCCACGATCGGCCGCTTCATCCGCTACCAGCGTCACACGACGCGATTGTGCGTCGCCGATCCGGTCGCATCGGTCTTCCACCGTCATTTCGCCGATCCCGCCGTCATCGCCTTGCCCGACGGCTGCGCCAGCCGCGTCGAGGGGATCGGCCGGCCGCGGCTGGAGCCCAGTTTCATCCCCTCGATCGTCGACCGGATGATCGCGGTCGAGGATGCCGCCAGCCTGGGCGCGATGCGCGCGCTGTCGGAGGCGCTCGGGCGCAGCGTAGGCGGCTCGACCGGTACCAACCTGCAGGCGTGCGCGACCATCGCCACCGAGATGGCGGCGGCGGGCGAGCAGGGCAGCATCGTCACGTTGCTGTGCGATGGCGGCGACCGTTACGCCTGCACCTATTACGACGACGCCTGGTGCGCCGGGCACGGCATCGCGTGGCAGCCGGCGGCGGCGGCGATGCGCGCCTTTCTCGACCCGCGGGGCTGAACCGTCAGGCGGTGGCGGCGAGCGCCGCGTCGATGTCCGTCGCGGCATGGCGTTCGCGCAGGAAGGTGCCGGGTTCGCCGGTGATGCGGTTGACGATGCGGCCGCGGTGCACGCCCTCGCGCGCGGCGATCCGGTCGGACCAGCGGGCGAGGTTGGCGTATTCGCCGACACTCAGGAAGTCCTGCGCGCCATAGGCACCATTGAGCAACCCGCCGTACCAGGGCCACACCGCGATATCGGCGATCGTGTAATCGTCGCCGGCCAGATAGGTGCGATGCGCCAGATGCGTGTCGAGCACGTGGAGCTGGCGCTTGGCCTCCATCGCATAGCGGTCGATCGCATATTGGATCTTGAACGGCGCATAGGCGTAGAAATGGCCGAAGCCGCCGCCGACGAAGGGCGACGACCCTATCTGCCACATCAGCCAGTTGATCGTCTCGACCCGCGCCGGCCCGGCAGCGGGCAGGAAGGCGCCGAACTTTTCGGCGAGGTAGAGCAGGATCGATCCGCTCTCGAACAGCCGCGTCGGCGGCTCGGTCGTGTGGTCGGCGAGTGCCGGGATCTTCGAATTGGGGTTGAGCGCGACGAAGCCGCTGCCGAACTGGTCGCCCTTGCCGATCTCGACCAGCCAGGCATCGTATTCGGCGCCCGCGTGACCCGCGGCGAGCAGCTCCTCGAGCAGGATCGTCACCTTCTGCCCGTTGGGCGTGCCGAGCGAATAGAGCTGGAGCGGATGCGTGCCGACCGGCAGCGCGCGATCATGCGTGGCGCCGGACACCGGGCGGTTGATGCTGGCGAACTGGCCGCCGTTCGCCGTGTCCCACGTCCACACCGCGGGCGGGACATAGCCCGCGGGCTGGTTCGCGCTGTCGCTATCCGCCATCGATCGTGCCTCGTCTGTTACGAGGGCGATGTAGGGACACCGGCGCCACATGCCAGCTGTCGGCGATGTTCCGGTCGTCCCGGAAATCGTCAAAAAATGGTGCTGCCGGTGAGGATTGAACTCACGACCTCAGCCTTACCAAGGATGCGCTCTACCACTGAGCTACGGCAGCACTGCCCTTTCGAGCGAAGCGCGCCTAGAGACGACCGGGACCGGATTGTCAAGCGTTTGCCGACGCGGCTAGGGTCGCGGCATGGCGAACACCGACGAACGGGCCGTGCGGCTGGCGGCGCAATTGCGCGCCAACCTGCATCGACGCAAGGCGCAGGCGCGCGCGGGGGCGCGGTCAGCGCAGGCCGGTGACGATCATCCCGGCGGCGAGCAGCGAGGTGGCGGCGAGATAGGACAGCCCGCTCGCGATCAGGAACAGACCGAGTAACGCGCCGATCGTCATCACCCGATGGCCGAACACTTTGATATGAGCCATGCCCTGTCATCCCCATCCAGCACCGGGCCGATCGTGGCGGCGACCCTAGCGTGATAGGCATTGAGCCATGACCGTTCGGCCGGTGTCAATAGGGCCGGATCGATCAGATCGCGCTCGATCGGCGCGAAGGTCAGTGTCTCGAACCCCAGCATGGTGCGGTCGGGATCGCCGCCGGGGATGGTGACCGGTACGGTGAGCAGCAGGTTTTCGATGCGGATGCCGTATTCGCCGGCCTTGTAATAGCCCGGCTCGTTGGACAGCATCATGCCGGCGCGCAGCGGCTCGAGGCTGGCGCCGCCGGGGTAATTGGGTGCAGCGATCCGCTGCGGCCCTTCGTGCACCGACAGGTAGCTGCCGATGCCGTGGCCGGTGCCGTGGCCGAAGTCGAGGCCCGCTTCCCACAAGGGGCGGCGGGCGAAGCCGTCGATCTGCGCGCCGCTGGTGCCGTCGGGGAAGATCGCGGTGGCGATGGCGATATGGCCCTTGAGCACGCGGGTGAAACGGTCGCGCATTTCGGCGGTCGGTGCGCCGACAGGCACGACGCGGGTGACGTCGGTGGTGCCGTCCACGTACTGCCCGCCCGAATCGATCAGGAAGAGCTCGCCCAGCCGCAGCGGCGCGTTCGACTCTTCGGTGACGTGATAATGCGGGCTGGCGCCGTGGGCGCCGGTCGCCGAGATCGTGTCGAACGAGGTGTCGAGCAGGCAGCCCGTCTCCTGCCGGAACGCGAGCAGCTGCGCGGCGGCGGAGAGTTCGGTGACGCCACCCCTGGGCGCCTCCGCCTCGACCCAGCGCAAGAAGCGGCTGAGCGCGGCACCGTCGCGGAGCGAGGCGGCACGGTGGCCGGCGACCTCTGCGGGGTTCTTGAGCGCCTTGGCGAGGACGACGGGGTCGCGCAGCGGCAGGACCTTCGCGCCGCCGGTGGCGAGGGAATCGAAGATCGCGGCGACGGCGCGTTCTGGGTCGGCGGCGACGCGCTTGCCGGCATAGCCCTGCAGCGCGTCGGCGAAGGCGGCGCGGTCGTGCAGGCGGACGGCGTTGCCGAGGTGCTGGCGTACCGCGTCGTCGAGCTTGTCGGGGGCGACGAACAGGTCGGTGGTGCCGTCGGCCTGGACGATCGCATAGGCGAGCGCGACCGGCGTGTGCGCCACGTCGGCGCCGCGGATATTGAGCGCCCAGGCGATCGAATCGAGCGCGGTAAGGACGACGGCGTCGGCCTTTTGCCCGGCGAGCCAGTCGGCGATGTGTGCACGCTTGGCGGCGGAGCCTTCGCCGGCATGGGTGTCATGGTGGACGGTGAGCGGGGCGGGCGAGGGGGCGGGGCGGTCATGCCAGACCGCATCGATCGGGTTGGCGACGACGGGGATGAGGCTGGCGCCGCGGTCGGCGAGCGCGGCGGCGGTGGCCTTCACCCACGGATCGGTGTGCAGCCACGGGTCGTAGCCGATCCGCTGGCCTTCGCCGATGTGCGCGGCGAGCCAGCCGGTGACGCTTTCCTGCGGTACGGGGATATAGGACCAGTCGTCGGCAGAGACCTGTTCGCGGACCTGCAGCGTGTAGCGGCCGTCGGTGAAGATCGCCGCCGCGTCCGCCAGCACCACTGCGGTGCCCGCCGACCCGCCGAAGCCGGTCAGCCAGCCGAGCCGTTGCGCATAGGCGCCGACATATTCGCTCATATGTTCGTCGGTGAGCGGGACGACGAAACCGTCGAGTCCTGAGCGGGCGAGTTCGGCGCGGAGCGCGGCGAGGCGGGGGGCATGGGTCATCGAACGGGTCCGTCAAAGGTCACAAAGGTCACGCACAGGCATGTCGGCTGCGGCATACCACCGGGGGCGCGCCACGCCGAGTCGCGCACCGTGGCATGGATGGGGTGGTGTAGGACAGTTTCCCTTCGCCGGCGTCCAACATTGCGGATGTCGCTGGAGCGTAATTTGGCGCGCGGAGGCGCGGAGGACGCAGAGGTGTATCGGCTGGGGCAGCGTGGGCCTGTCGTTTCGGCTGATGCACTCCATCCGTTCGCCCTGAGCCTGTCGAAGGGCCTGAGTCTCACCTGCTCACCAGCACGAACGGTTTGTCTGGAGCCATCTCCAAGTTTGACGGGGAGAGGCAGGCTAAACCGGCGGGACGGCTCAGTGCGCCTTGCGGCGCGGCAGCAGGTGCAGCGCGCCGGCGATGATGCCGCCGACGATCAGGCCGAGGATGCCTGCGCCGATCGCGGCGACCAGCCATGCGATCACGCCGGGCAGTACGCCGACCGCGTGCGCCGCGCCCTCCGCCGCGCCGTGGATGGCGTGCGGGAGCGTGGTCAGGCCGAAACCCTCCATGCCATGGACGATGATGCCGCCGCCGACCCACAGCATCGCCGCGGTGCCGATCAACGACAGCGCGGTCAGCACGCGCGGCATCGCGGCGACGAGGCCGCGGCCGAGCGCCTGGCTCCCCGCGCCGGGGCGCCCGGCAAGATGGAGGCCGACGTCGTCCATCTTCACGATCAGCGCGACGACGCCATAGACGCCCGCGGTGATCGCGATGCCCACGAGTGCGAGCGCGATCGCCTGGTTGAGCAGCGTCTGGTCGGCGAGCTGGCCCAATGCGATCGCCATGATCTCGCCCGACAGGATCAGGTCGGTGCGCACCGCGCCCGCGACCTGGCGGTCTTCCAGCTCCTTGGGATCGGTGGTGGTCGCGGCCTCGTCGCCATGGCCGTGGCCGGTAATCGCGCCGATGATCTTCTCCGCGGCCTCGAAGCACAGGAAGGCGCCGCCCGCCATCAGGATCGGGGTGATCGCCCAGGGCGCGAAGGCGCTGAGGATCAGCGCGGCGGGGAGGAGGAAGATCAGTTTGTTGCGCAAGGACCCCTTGGCGATCTTCCAGATGATCGGCAGTTCGCGCGCCGGACTGAGGCCGACGACATAGGTGGGGGTGACGGCGGTATCGTCGATGACGACGCCCGCCGCCTTCGCGCCCGCCTTGCCCGCCGCGCCCGCGACGTCGTCGAGGCTGGCGGCGGCGAGCTTCGCCATCGCCGCGATGTCGTCGAGCAGTGCCACCAATCCGCCGGCCATTGACGTGTCCCCTTTGTATGTGGGCCGTGCATGGCGGCGCGAGCGCGCGGGTTCAACCTGTGAGATGTTGCTGGCGTGTTGCTTAGGCGGAAGCGGTCGCCCCACTCACGTCCTCACCCCGGACTTGTTCCGGGGTCCACCGTGCGGCGGGGGAAGAGCTTGAGCCTCTTGCCTCTCGCTCGTGGCGAAGTGGACCCCGGAACACGTCCGGGGTGACGAAAGGAAACTGGACGAGGGCGTGAGCCTCAAGACCGTTTCCCATCCCCTGCCATCGTGTTCTAAGGCAAGGCGATGACCGAGCCCACGCCCCCCGTCGCCGAACGCCGTCCGCACAGCTTCACCGCGCATGGCGTGACGATCGAAGACCCCTATGCCTGGCTGAAGGACCCGAACTATCCCGAGGTCGACGATGCCGACGTGCTCGCCTATCTCGAGGCGGAGAACGCCTATTTCGAAAGCGTGATGGCGCCGCACCGGCCGCTGGTCGACCGGCTGTACGAAGAGATGAAGGCGCGGATCAAGGAGGATGAATCCTCCGTGCCGCAGAAGGACGGCGACTGGGTCTATTGGACTGCCTACGAGACCGGTGGCCAGTATCGGAAGTGGTGGCGCAAGCCCGCCAACAATCAGGATGGGGCGGGCGGCGACGACCAGCTGCTGCTCGACGAGCCGGCGCTGGCCGAGGGCAAGGAGTATTTCCGGCTCGGCGCGTTCGCGGTCAGCAACGACGGCCGTTACCTCGCCTATGGAATCGACGACAGCGGCGCCGAACGGTTCGAGGTGCGGGTCAAGGATCTCGATACCGGCGAGCATCTGCCGGAGGTGATTCCGGGGATGCTGTCGGAGATCGTCTGGACGAGCGACGATGCGGGGTTCCTGTATGGCGTCGCCAACGACCAGTGGCGGACCGACAATGCGCGCTTCCACCGGCTCGGCACGCCGGTGAGCGAGGACGTCGAGCTGTTCCACGAGGACGACGAGGGCTATCGCGTCGCGGTCGCCGAGACGAGCGACCGGCAGTGGATCGTGATCGGCACCGGCGACCATGTGACGAGCGAAATCCGGCTGCTGCCCGCGAACGATCCCTTCGCCGAACCGATCCTCGTCGCTCCCCGGCAGGCGGGACGCGAATATGACGTCGATGCGCATGACGGTACGCTGTTCATCCACACCAACGATACCGATCCGATGTGGCGGCTGTGCACCGCCAGCATCGACGCGCCCGGGGAGTGGCACGAGCTGATCCCGGCGGACCCGCATTTCTACATGACGGGGGTCGAATGCTACGCCGACTTCTTCGTGGTCGAGGGGCGACTGGACGGGTTGGATCAGATCGCGATCCACCGCTACGACGCGCCGACGGTGGCGCAGCGGATCACCTTTCCCGAGGCGAGCTATGCCGCGGGGCTGGGCGACAATCCCGAATATGCCGTCGACACGCTGCGGCTGGGCTATGAGTCGATGGTGACGCCGGGAACGGTGTACGATTACGACGTCGCGAGCGGTGCGCTGACCGTGCTGAAGGTGCAGGAGATTCCGGCGGGGTACGACGCCGGCGGCTATGCCACCGAGCGGTTGAAGATCAGGGTGCGCGACGGCACCGAGGTGCCGGTGTCGATCGTCTATCCCGCCGGCTTCGTGCGCGACGGGTCGCGGCCGTTGTTCCTCTATGCCTATGGGGCGTACGGCTATGCGATCCCGCCGGGGTTCTCGACCGGGCGATTGAGCCTGCTCGATCGCGGCTTCGCCTATGCCATCGCGCATATCCGCGGCGGCGACGACCTTGGCCAGCAATGGTATCACGACGGCAAGCTGGAGAAGCGCGTCAACACGTTCAACGACTTCGTCGATGTCGCGCAGGGGCTGATCGATGGCGGCTGGACCAGTGCCGGGCGGATCGCCACCGCGGGGCGCTCGGCGGGGGGTGAGCTGATGGGGGCGGTGGTCAATTCGAACCCCGAATTGTGGGGCGCGGTGATCGCCGACGTGCCGTTCGTCGACGTGCTCAACACGATGCTCGACGCCGATCTGCCGCTGACCCCGGGGGAATGGCCCGAATGGGGCAATCCAATTCTGGACAAGGCGGCGTTCGACCTGATCCGGTCGTACAGTCCGTACGACAATGTCGTCGCACAGGATTATCCGCCGTTGTTCATTTCGGGCGGGCTCAACGATCCGCGCGTGACGTACTGGGAGCCGGCGAAATGGGCGGCGAAATTGCGCGCCACGAAGACCGACGATAATTTGCTGCTCCTCAAGACCAACATGGGCGCCGGGCATGGCGGCAAGTCGGGGCGGTTCGAGAGCCTGCGCGAGGCGGCGGAGGAGCATGCCTTCGTGCTGTGGCAGCTGGGGATCGACTCCTGAGCATCGAATCGCTCATCGCCGATTACGGGCTGGTCGCGATCTTCCTGGGCGCCGGGATCGAGGGCGAGACGATGGTGCTCGCCGGTGGATTGTTCGCGCATGAGGGGATGCTGTCGCTGCCCGGTGCGGCGATCGCGGCGGCGGCGGGGTCGTTCGTCGCGGATCAGGGGTTCTTCGCCGCCGGGCGGCGCTTCCGCAACCATCGCTGGGTGCGGCGGGCGCAGGGCAAGCCGGCGTTCGCCAGGGCGCTGGAGACGCTGGAACGCCGTCCGATCGGGTTCATCTTCGCCTTCCGCTTCCTCTATGGCCTGCGCACGGTCAGCCCGATCGCGATCGGCACCAGCGACGTGCCGACGCGCACCTTCCTGTGGATCAACGCGGTCGCGGCGGCGGTGTGGGGGGTGCTGTTCACCGGCCTGGGCTACGTGTTCGGGACGGGAGTCGCCGAATTGCTCGGCCGCTATCGCCCGCATGGGCGGCAGTGGCTGTGGGTGGCGGGGGCGGCGGTGGTGCTGGGTCTCGCATTCGGTGCGTTCCGCTGGTGGCGCAGGAGGGACGGATGAGCGCACGCTTCACGCTGACGATCACCGCGGTCGAGGACGACATCGACGAGCTCGGCCACGTCAACAATGCGGTCTGGGTGCGCTGGATCCAGGATATCGCGGTGGCGCATTGGGACGCGGTCGCGCCGGCGGTGCATCGCGAGACGATGGTGTGGGTCGTGACGCGCCACGAGATCGATTACCGCGGCAATGTGGTGGCGGGCGAGACGGTGACGGGCGAGACCTGGGTGCCGGAACCGCCGAAGGGCGCGCGGTTCGATCGGCATGTGCGGTTCGTCGGCGCGGACGGCCGGGTCAAGGTGGAGGCGGTGACCACCTGGGCGCTGCTGGAGCGCAGCACCGGGCGGTTGCTGCGGGTGCGGCCGGAAGTGGCGGCGCCGTTTTTGTCCTGAATCCTCCCCGGCACGGGGAGGTGGCACCGCGTAGCGGTGACGGAGGGGGGCTTCCACCAATGGCATCGCTCGTGGAGACCCCCCTCCACCATTCGCTGCGCGAACGGTCCCCCTCCCCGTGCCGGGGAGGAATTCAGCCCGAATTGCGCAGCGCCGTCGCGATGGCGTTGATCGACAGGAGGATGCCTTCGCCGATGCGGGGGTCGTCCTCGCCGGCGCGGTGGCGTTTCATCAGTTCGATCTGCAGGAAGTTCAAGGGCTCGATATAGGGGAGGCGGAGGCGGATCGAGGCTTCGAGCGCGGGGTGTTTCTCGAGCAGGCGGGTCTGGCCGGTGACTGCGAGCAGGCCGTCGTGGGTCTGGTGCCAGGCGTCGCGGATGCGGGTGAAGACCGAGTCTCGCAGGGCGGGGTCTTCGACCAGTTCGGCGTAGTGGCCGGCGATCGCGATGTCGGATTTCGCCAGCACCATCTCCATGTTGGCGAGGGTCGAGGCGAAGAGCGGCCAGCCCTGTGCCATGTCCTTCAGCAGCCCCTTGTCCGCGAAGCCGGCGAGCGCCTGGCCGACGCCGTACCAGCCGGGCAGCATGACGCGCGCCTGCGCCCAGCTGAACACCCAGGGGATGGCGCGCAGGTCCTCGATCGCGTCCGATTTCTTGCGGCTCGCCGGGCGGCTGCCGATCTTGAGGCCGGCGATCTCGCCGATCGGGGTCATCTGGCGGAAGAAGGTGCGGAAGCCTTCGGTGCCGTAGACGAGGTCGCGATAGGCGTGGAAGGCGGTGTCGGACAGCGCGTCCATCGCCGCGCCGAATTCGTCGTTTTCGGCGTTCGAGCGGCGTTCCGGTTCGAGGCTGGCGAGCAGCGTCGCGGCGGCGATCGCCTCCAGGTTGGTCATCGCGCTGTCGCGGGTGCCGTATTTGGCGGCGATCACCTCGCCCTGTTCGGTGATGCGGATGCGGCCCTGCACGGTGCCGTGCGGCTGTGCGCGGATCGCGGCGAAGGCCGATCCGCCGCCGCGCCCGACCGCGCCGCCACGGCCGTGGAACAGCTGCATGCCGACGCCGGCCGCCTCGAACACCGGCTTGAGCGCGGTCGACGCCTTGGACAATTGCCACGTCGAGGTGAGGTAGCCGCCGTCCTTGTTGCTGTCCGAATAGCCGATCATCACCTCCTGATGGCCGCGCTTGCTGGCGATTGCGGCGATCTCGGGGAGCGCGAACCAGTCGGTCATGATGCCGGGGGCGGCCTCGAGATCGCCGACCGTCTCGAACAGCGGCACGGCCATGATCGCGGCGCTGGGCTCATCCCCGGCGCGATAGAGGCCGACTTCCTTCAGGAGCAGGTTGATCTCGAGCAGGTCGGACACCGACTGTGCCATCGAGACGATGTAATTGGTGATACACGCCGGGCCGTATTTGGCGTGCGCTTCGGCGGCGGCGAGGACGATCTGCAGCTCGGAGTGGGTTTCGTCCGAATAGGTGGTGAAGCGGCTGGCGAGCGGGCGCGCGTGGGCGAGTTCGCGGCGGAGGAGGGCGACGCGGGCGTCTTCGTCGAGGCTTAGGTAATCGTCCGCGACGCCGGCGGTCTTGAGCAGTTCGGCGACGACGCGTTCGTGGACGGCGCTGTTCTGGCGCAGGTCGAGCGTGGCGAGGTGGAAGCCGAACGTCTCGACCGCGCGGATCAGGCGACCGAGCGCGCCGCCGGTCTTGAGCGCGCCCGCGGAGGACAGGCCGTGCGCGATCGCGACGAGGTCGGCGCGGAACGCCTGCGGGTCGGAATAGGCCTTGCCGGTGAGGTGGCCGGGGCGGGCGGCGGGCTTGCCGGTCAGCGCCTGATGCGTCGCGGCGAGGCGCGCGTAGATGCCCGAGAGCGCGCGGCGATAGGGTTCGTCGGCGCGGCTGGCGGCGGTGTCGCCGCTCGCCTCGGCCAGCGCCTCGACCGCGGCGTCGACGGGGGCGTGTTCGGTCGAGATCGACAGTTCGGCACCCAGCGCATGGACCGCGTCGAGGTAGAAGCCGAGCACCGCCTCGCAGGCGCGGCCCAGCGCGGTGCGCAGCGAATCGGCGGTGACGAAGGGGTTGCCGTCGCGGTCGCCGCCGATCCAGCTGCCGGGCTTGACGAAGCTCGGCACGCGTTCCCCGAACGCGCGGTCCCAGCGCTGGTAGAGCGCGGGCAGCGCCGGCAGGAACACGTCGCGCATGTAGGAGAGCGCGGTTTCGACCTCGTCGGTGACGTAGAGGCGTTCGCGGCGCAGCACGCGCGTCTGCCACAGCAGCGCGATCTGGCGGGTGATCGCGTCGTCGACGCGGTCGCCGTCGGGGGTCTCGTCGCGGCCGGCGTCCTTCAGCGTCATCAGCTGCGCGATGCGGTTGCGGTGGTCGATCATGCTCTTGCGCCGCACCTCGGTGGGGTGCGCGGTGAGCACGGGGACGATCAGCGCGTGGGCGAGGAGTTGCTGGACCGTGTCGCGGTCGATGCCTTCGGCCTCCAGCGTCGCGAGCGCGGCGGCGACGTCGGCGCCCTGTTCGGCGGCGATGCCCTGGCGATCCTCGGCGAGGTTGGCGAGCATCGAGAAGAGCATGAAGCCGCGGACGAAATCGAGCGTCTCGTCGAGGCCGAGGTCCTGCAGATGGCGGTGGACCGCATCGCCGTCGCCGGTGCCGCGGTGGCGCTCGACCGAGGCGCGGCGGATCGCCTCGGTCGCCTCGAACAGCGCATCGCCGCCATAGGCGCGGATGACGTCGCCGAGCTTCGCGCCGAGGAAGCGGACGTCGGGGTTGTTGGCGATCGGAGGGAGCGATGCGGGGTCGAGCGTGGCCATGCGACCATGCTGCGCTGCGGTAGGGGCGGGGTCAACCGCGGATGGGATTGGGGTGGGGATAGCGGGGGTTGGTCTGGTTGGTTCGTCCCCCGCGAACGCAGGGATATCGCTTAGGGTCGGGTGGCTGGCGTAGCGGCTTCCCCACCTCCTCCGTCACCGCGGACTTGTTCCGGGGTCCACGGTTCGGCCAGCGTGAAGCTGGAGTCTCTTGTCTGACGCCCGCGGCCCGGTGGACCCCGGAACAAGTCCGGGGTGACGAAGGCGTTTGGATAGTCGGTCGGTGCGCAACCGACCGGGGCGTCCGGTCGCTACCGCGCGCCCGTGCCCCGGTTGCTCAGCGCATCGCCCAGCACCGGGCCGGTCGGCTGTGCCGCTGGTGCGCGGCCTGCGTCGCGGGCGGCGCGCCATTCGCTTTCCTCTTCGGAGGTGACGGTGCCGTCGTGGTTGAGGTCCATCTGGTCGAAGCGCCGGAGCGTGCCCTCGCTCCATTCGATCGCGCTGATCTGGCCGTCCTTGTCCCGGTCCATCGCCATCAGGCGGCTGTTGGCGCGGGGCAGTTCGGTGGCGTCGAGATGGTCGTCGCCGTTGTGGTCGAGCCCGCGGAAGCGGCGCTCCATCGCGCTGGTGAAATCGACGCGGCTGGTCACCGCGGGCGGCACGAAGTCCGCCGCATTGGCATCCGCCGCGGCGAGCTTCTCGTCGCGCTTGCCGCAGCCTGTGAGCATGGTCACAACAACCAGGCCGATGATGATCCCCTGACGCAAAACCCCGCCTTTCGTCTCGTTACGCTTCAAGCTCGACATCCCAGTAGAGCCAGTCGTGCCAGGTGTCGTGGAGATAGTTGGGCGGAAAGGCGCGGCCATGTTCCTGCAGATGCCAGTTGGTCGGGCGGATCGGCTCGACGTAGAGCGGCATGTGCGCCTGTTTCGGCGTGCGACCGCCCTTCTTGAGGTTGCACGGCGCGCAGGCGGTGACGACATTCTCCCACGTCGTCCGGCCGCCTTGCGCGCGCGGCACGACATGGTCGAAGGTGAGGTCGCGACCCTGCCCGCAATACTGGCAGGCGAAGCGGTCGCGCAGGAACAGGTTGAAGCGGGTGAAGGCGGGAAAGGCGGACGGACGCACATATTGCTTGAGCGCGATCACCGAGGGGAGCTTGATCTCCGCGGTCGGGCTGCGCACGGCGCGCTCGTAATGCGCGACGATATCGACGCGGTCGAGGAACACCGCCTTGATCGCGGTCTGCCACGGCCAGACGCTGAGCGGGTAATAGGACAGCGGCGTGTAGTCGGCGTTGAGCACCAGCGCCGGACAGCTGTCGGGGTGACGGATCAGATCGGGATGAAACACGGCTCCTCCCACGGATTGCCCGCGAGCCATGTCGCCCACGAGAGTGACGCACGTATGACAGCACGGGCGATGGATGCGGGTCAAGCGGCTTGCGTTAACCTTTGGTCGCAAACCGGGCGGTGGGGCCGGTGAGCGGACTGGTCACACGCTTTGCGCCGAGCCCGACGGGGCGGCTGCATCTGGGGCATGCCTATGCCGCGATCCGCGCGCATGACGTCGCGCGGGAGGCGGGCGGGCGGTTCCTGCTGCGGATCGAGGATATCGACGGGACGCGCAGTCGGGAGAGCCACGTCGCGGGGATCTTCGAGGATCTCGCGTGGCTGGGGTTGACGTGGGACGGGCCGGTTTTGCGGCAATCGACGCGCGGGGCCGCGTACGAGGATGCGCTGGACCGGTTGCGGGCGATGGGGCTGCTCTACCCCTGTTTCTGTACGCGTGCCGATATCGCGGGAAGCGCCAGTGCGCCGCATCATGGGCCGGACGGGCTGGTCTATCCGGGCACCTGCCGCCGTCGTTCGGCCGGTGAGGTCGCGGGCCTGATCGCGGCGGGCGCGCCGCATGCGTGGCGGCTGGCGATGGATGCGGCGGTGGCGCGGGTCGGGCCGCTGGTCTGGACCGATCGCATCGCGGGCGAGCAACGCGCCGATCCGGCGGCGTTCGGCGACGTCGTGCTGGCGCGCAAGGATGCGCTGGCGAGCTATCACCTTGCGGTCACGATCGACGATGCCGCGCAGGGGGTGACCGACGTGGTGCGCGGCGTCGACCTGTTGCGCGCGACCGATGTTCAACGGTTGCTGCAGGCGCTGCTCGGGCTGCCGACGCCGGTCTATCGGCATCATCCGCTGCTGATCGGGGCCGACGGCGCGCGGCTGGCCAAGCGCAACGGCGCGCCGGCGCTCGCCGATCTGCGGGAAGCGGGAGAGGACGGTTCGGCGCTCGCCGCGGCGCTGCGTGCCGGGCGGCTTCCCATCGGCGCCCGGGAGGAGTAGGCTTGCGCGCATGAACACCTTCCTCGTCATACTGCTGATCGCGGCGATGCTGGCGACGGTGGTCGCGCTGGTCCGCGGCATCATCGCCTTCCTCCAGGAAAGCCACGCGCAGGTTCGCGGCGGTGAGGGGCCGTCGGCGGCGTCGCTGAAATCGAACCGGATGATGCAGCAGCGCATCTTCTTCCAGGCGCTGGCGATCCTGATCGTCGTCGTGATCCTGTTCGCCGCCGGGCGCACCTGATCGCGCTTGTTTGCGTCCAAGGGCCTGAGTCTCAACGCACTTCGACAGGCTCAGCACGAACGGATCACTTGAAGTTCTCATAGCTCATCATGGTCAAGCTCAACCGCATCTACACGCGCACCGGCGACGCCGGGACGACGGGCCTCGTCGATGGATCGCGCGTGTCGAAGGCGGATGCGCGGATGGCGGCGATCGGCGACGTCGACGAGGCGAACAGCGCGATCGGGGCGGCGGTCGCGGCGCTGGCGGGGGCCGATCCGGCGGCGCGGCTGGTGGTGATCCAGAACGACCTGTTCGACCTCGGCGCGGATATCGCCACCCCCGAAGGCATCGACGGTGCGCTGCGCATCGTGCCGGCGCAGGTCGCGCGGCTGGAGGCGGAGATCGACGCGATGAACGCGGGGCTGGCGCCCCTGACCAGCTTCATCCTGCCCGGTGGCGATGCCGCGGCGGCGGCGCTGCATCTGGCACGCGCGATCGTGCGGCGCGCGGAGCGGAGTGCGGTGGCGGTCGGCGGGTTGAACGTCGATGCGATGGCCTATCTCAACCGCCTGTCCGACTGGCTGTTCGTCGCGGCGCGCGCGGTGAATGGGCGTGGCGAGGGCGACGTGCTGTGGCGGCCGGGGGCGAGCCGGTAGCCTGCCGATCGTCACCCCGGCGCACGCTGGGGTCTGTGCATAGCGGATCCGCCTGCCGCCCGAAGACCCCAGCGTTCGCTGGGGTGACGGTTTGGGGCGGAGGCGTTTCTGCCGAAAACGTCCTGATCTGCTGCAACCCTTTCCGGTTTCGCGCGCTGTCCCGTCTTGCGGCGGAATAAGCGGGGGATATTGGCCATGTTGAAGATCGCCCCGAAGCCCTCGATACCGCTCGTCGCACGGTACGAAGCGGTGCGTGCGCTGACGCTGGCGCTGACCGCGCCGCTGTCCGATGCCGATGCGACCGTGCAGTCGATGCCCGATGCGTCGCCGGCCAAATGGCATCTGGCGCATACGACGTGGTTCTTCGAGACGTTCGTGCTGCGCGATTCCGTGCCGGGTTATCGGCTGCACGACGAGCGTTTTCCGTTCCTGTTCAACAGCTATTACGAGGCGGAGGGGCGGCGCCATGCGCGCGACCGCCGCGGGATGATTACCCGGCCGACGCTGGACGAGGTGCGCGCCTATCGCGCCTATGTCGATGCGGCGCTGGTCGCGGCGCTGCCCGATCTGCCCGCTGCGGCGCAGGAATTGGTGGCGCTCGGCTGTCATCACGAGGAGCAGCATCAGGAGCTGCTCGTCACCGACATGCTCCACCTGTTCGGCGAAAACCCGCTCGAACCGGCGATCTGGCCAGCGGCGCCCAAGGTGCCGGTGGCGATGCCCGCCGCGATCCGCTGGATCGAACGGCCGGCGGGGATCGTGCGGGTCGGGCATGACGGTGATGGCTTCGCGTTCGATTGCGAGGGGCCGCGGCACGATGCGCTGCTCGTGCGCCATGCGATCGCCGACCGCACCGTCACCAACGGCGAATGGGCGGCGTTCATCGCCGATGGCGGTTATCGCGACCCGGCGCATTGGCTCGCCGATGGTTGGGCGTGGGTGAAGGCGGAAGGGATTTCCGCGCCACTGTATTGGGAAGAGCAGGACGGCGGCTGGACGCGGTTCGGGCTCGATGGACGACGTGGACTCGACCCCGCCGCGCCGGTGACGCATGTCAGCTTCTACGAGGCGGATGCCTATGCCAGCTGGGCGGGCGCGCGGCTGCCGACCGAGTTCGAATGGGAGGCGGCGGCACAGGCCCATGACGCGGCGGGCGGCAACCAGCTCGACGCCGCGGGGCCGGTCGAGCCGCGGCCGGCAACAAATGCGCCGGGCTTCTTCGGCGACGTCTGGGAATGGACGGGCAGCGCCTATCGTCCCTATCCCGGCTTTCGTGCCTGCGAGGGCGCGGTCGGCGAATATAACGGCAAGTTCATGAGCGGCCAGTTCGTGCTGCGCGGCGGCAGCTGCGCGACCCCGCGCGGCCATGCGCGGGCGAGCTATCGCAATTTCTTCTATCCCCACCAGCGCTGGCAGTTCACCGGCGTGCGGCTCGCCAAGGACGTCTGAATGCTGAAGCCCGAGATCGAGGACGGTCAGGCGAGCCTCGCCGATCCGCAGTTCCGCGCCGATGTGCTCGCCGGGCTGGAACGCCGGCCGCGCGCGATCCCCGCGCGCTGGTTCTACGACCGGCGCGGGTCGGAGCTGTTCGAGGCGATCACCGATCTGCCCGAATATTATCCGACGCGGACCGAGACGGCGATGCTTGGAACCGCCTGTCCGCAGGTGGCGGAGATCGCCGGGCCGGGGCGTGCGGTGGTCGAGTTCGGGTCGGGGTCGTCGGTGAAGACCCCGCTGCTGCTGAGCACGGTGCGGCCGTCGGCCTATGTGCCGATCGATATCTCGGGCGACTTCCTGCGCGAATCGTCGCGGGTGCTGTCGGCGGCGTTTCCCGAGCTGCTGGTGCTGCCGTTCGAGGCGGATTTCCTGCGCCCGCTCGCGCTGCCGCAGACGATCGCGGCGACGCCCAAGCTGGGGTTTTTTCCCGGATCGACGATCGGCAACATGATCCCGCTGATGGCGGTCGACCTGCTGCGTGCGATGCGCGCGTCGCTAGGGGAGGGTGCGATGCTGCTGATCGGGATGGACCGGATCAAGGACGAAGGCACGCTGGTCGCCGCCTATGACGATGCCGCCGGCGTGACCGCGGCGTTCAACCGCAACCTGCTCGAACGGATCAACCGCGAGCTGGACGGTACGATCCCCATCGACGCCTTCGCGCACGAGGCGCGGTGGAACGACGATCGCGCGCGGATCGAGATGCATCTGGTGGCGACGCGCGACGTGTCCTTTGCCGTCGACGGGCGGCCGTTTTCGGTTGGGGCGGGCGAGAGCATCCACACCGAGAACAGCCACAAATACGGATCGCGCGATGCGCGCATCCTGCTGCGGTCGGGCGGGTGGACGCCGATCCGCGAATGGACCGATCCCGATAGCCTGTTCGGCCTCTACCTCGCCGAAGCGCAGGCGGAGCGGCCGGCGCCCTGACCCACGCGCCCGGTGCCGGTCTGCGTGCGGACGGGCACACGCCGGACGGCTGACGATCCGCGCGAAAGCCGCTAGAGCGGCCGGCAAAAGGAGAGTCATGATGCAGGCAGTTGGTGTGATCGGCGCAGGCCAGATGGGCGCGGGCATCGCGCAGGTGTCCGCCGCGGCGGGTTATCGCGTGATCCTGTCCGACGTGTCGCAGGAGCGCGCCGAGGCGGGCAAGGCGGGGATCGCCAAGCAGCTCGCGCGCGCGGTCGAGAAGGAGAAGATCGATGCCGCGACGCGCGACGCGACGCTCGGCCGGATCGAGACGGTCGGCGACGTCGCGGCGATGGGTGACTGCGCGCTGGTGATCGAGGCGGCGACCGAGCGCGAGGAGATCAAGCGCGCGATCTTCAAGAATGTCGGCGCGGTGATGGGTGCGGATGCGATCCTGGCGTCGAATACCTCGTCGATCCCGATCACGCGGCTGGCACAGAGCTCGCCCGATCCGGCGCGGTTCATCGGCGTGCATTTCTTCAATCCGGTGCCGGTGATGGGGCTGATCGAGGTGATCCGTGGGCTTGCGACCTCGGATACGACGGTCGCGAGAATCGAGGATTATGCCGAACGTCTCGGCAAGGCGGTGGTGCGCGCGAACGATGCGCCGGGGTTCATCGTCAACCGCGTGCTGATGCCGATGATCAACGAAGCCGTCTTCGCGCTCGGCGAGGGCGTGGCGACGATCCGCGATATCGATCTCGCCTGCCAGCTGGGGCTCAATCATCCGATGGGGCCGCTGACGCTCGCCGATTTCATCGGGCTCGATACGTGCCTGGAGATCACGCGGGTACTGTACGAGGGGACGGGCGATCCCAAGTTCCGGCCGGCGCCGCTGCTGGTGAAATATGTCGAGGCGGGCTGGTACGGGCGCAAGACCGGGCGCGGCTTCTACGATTACAGCGGGGCGACGCCGGAGCCGACCCGATGAGCCTGGATGATACGATCGTCGATACACCCGAGGGTCCGATGACCTACAAGGAGTGGAAGAAGAAGAACCCGGTGCAGCTGCCGTCGCGCCGGACCAAGGGCAAGGACCTGCCCAACAAGGTGAAGATGCGGACCGACGAATAGGCTGCCGCCACTTCTCCGTCATCCCGGCGAACGCCGGGACCCATGGTTTCAGTGCGCTCGGTTGGATCGCCTTGCCATCAGCCGCCTGCATCCATGGGTCCCGACTTTCGTCGGGATGACGAGAGAGGGCCGAACCGGACGAGGTAAACACCGGCCAGCACCGCCAGGAACGGCACCCCGTACACCAGCGTCAGCGCGAACGGCGCGGTGAAGGGCGTCGTCAGCAGGATCGCAAGGATCGCCAGCGCGCCGGCGAGGCTGGTCCACGGATGGCCCCACAGCCGGAACGCGGCCGGCGCGCCATGCCGGCGGCGGAAGGCGAGGTGGGTGACGAAGATCATCCCCCACGTGAACAGCGCGCCGAAGATCGACACCGCGATCATCACCCCGAATGCGGCATCCGGCCGCCAGGCGTAGACGCCGCCCGCCACCGCGATTCCCGCCGCCGACACCAGCAGCGCCGCGACCGGCACGCCGCGCGAATCGACCCGCGCCAATGCGACCGGCGCGAGGCCGCTTTCGGCGAGGCTGAACAGCATGCGCGAGGCGGTGTAGAGCTGGCTGTTCATCGCCGACAGCGCCGCGACCAGCACCACCGCATTGATGATCCCGGCGGCATAGGGCAGGCCGCTCGCCGCCATGACGGTGACGAACGGGCTAGTCGCGGTCCCGGCCTCAGTCCACGGCAGCACCGCCAGCATCACCGCGAGGCTGCCGAGGTAGAAGAGCGCGAGGCGCAGCATCGTCGAACGGAAGGCGCGGACGATCGCGCGTTCGGGATCGCGCGCCTCGCCCGCGGCGACCGCGATCATCTCGATGCTGAGATAGCTGAAGATCGACACGATCACCGCGGTCCAGATGCCGCCGATCCCGTGCGGCGCGAACCCGCCGTGCGCGGTGTAGTTGGCCAGTCCCGTGCCGTTGCGCACGATCAGCCAGCCGCCGAGCAGGATGAAGGCGAGGATCGCGGCGATCTTGATCGCGGAGAAGAGGTATTCGACCGCCCCGAAGGCGCGCACGCTGGCGAGGTTGACCCCGAGCAGCGCCAGCGCGAACCCCGCGATCCACCACAGCCCCGGCACCTCGGGCGCCCAGTAGCGCATGTAGATCGCGACCGCGGTCACCTCCGTCCCGATCGCGAGGATGATGCAGGTGACATAGGCGTAGCGGACCAGGAAGCCGGCGAAGCGGCCGAGATAACGTTCGGCGAACAGCCCGAACGATCCCGTCGCCGGGTCCGCGACGGTCATCTCGGCGAGGCACCCCATCAGCGACAGCGTGACGAGCCCGCCGATCGCATAGCTGACCAGCACTGCGGGCCCGGCGAGTTGGATCGCGAAGCCGCTGCCGAGGAACAGCCCGGTGCCGATCGCGCCGCCGATCGCGATCATCGCCAGCTGGCCCGGCCCCAGGGTGCGCTTGAGGCCGGTCATCGTCGCACGGCTCAGCCGATCAGCAGGCCGGCGAGCGCCGCCGACATGAGGTTGGCGAGGCTGCCCGCGGCGAGCGCGCGCAGGCCCAGCCTGGCGATCATCGGCCGCTGGTTGGGGGCGAGGCTGCCGGTGACCGCCATCTGGATCGCGATCGACGAGAAATTGGCGAAGCCGCACAGCGCGAAGGTGACGACCGCGACGGTGCGCGCCGACAGTGCGGTCTGCTTGCCGAGGTCGATATAGGCGACGAATTCGTTGAGCACGATCTTCTCGCCGAACAGCCCGCCGGCGATGGCCGCCTCGTCCCATGGCACGTTCAGGAGGAACATCACCGGCTGGAAGACGTAACCGAGCAGCGCCTGGAAGCTGAGGCCGGGCAGGCCGACGAGGCTGCCGAGCCCGCCGAGCAGGCCGTTGGCGAGCGCGACCAGCGCGACGAACGCCAGCACCATCGCGCCGACCGCGACCGCGAGCCGCACGCCGGTCTGCGCACCCTGTGCGGCGGCCATGATGAGGTTGGCGGGCTTTTCCTCGTCGTGCGTCGCCTCGGGCAGCGGTTCGCCCGGCGTGCCGCCTTCGGGCAGCAGCGCGGCGGGGCCGGCGCCGCTGATCCGGTGTTCGGCGAGCGCGATGACCCGGTTCTCGTCGGGCTGGTCGCCGAGCGGCAATTCGCCTTCGGGCGGCACGCTGCGGTCGGGCATGATGATCTTGGCCATCAGGATGCCGCCGGGCGCGGCCATGAAGCTCGCCGCGAGGAGGTATTCGATGCGGATGCCCATCGACGCGTATGCGGCGAGGATGGTGCCGGCGACGCCCGCCATGCCGCTGGTCATCACCGTGAACAGCTGCGGCGGGGTGAGGCCGGCGAGGTAGGGGCGGATGACGAGCGGCGATTCGGACTGGCCGACGAAGATGTTCGCCGCGGCGCAGAGCGATTCGACCTTGGACGTGCCGACGACCTTCTCGATTCCGCCGCCGACCCAGCGCACCACCAGCTGCATGACGCCGAGGTAGTAGAGGATCGAGACGAGGCTGGCGAAGAAGATGATGACCGGCAGCGCGGCGATCGCGAAGCTCTGCCCGCCGATCTCGGGCGTGGCGAGCTTGCCGAACAGGAATTCGGTGCCGCGCTGCGAATAGCCGAGCAGCGCCGAGACGCCCGCCGAGGCGCCGGCGAGCGCCTGCCGCCCCGGCCCCCAGTAGAGCACGATCGTCGCGATCACCGCCTGCAGCGCGAACGCCGCGCCGACGACGCGCAGCCGGATCGCGCGGCGATCGGTGGAGAGCGCGAAGGCGATGCCGAGGATGACGAGGATACCGGCGACGCCGATCAGGATACGATGCATGAATGGCCCTGCGGGAATGAACCGCCGCAGCCCCCCGGCGGCGACAGGCCAGCATACACGGCGTTTTTCGTGAGACCAGCGGGGATTGAGGGTGTGCTCCGTCAAGCTCCCTCCGTCACCCCGGACTCGTTCCGGGGTCCACTCCGCGGCGAGGCGTACGGCTCGAGCCTCTTGCCCTGTGCTCGCGGCCCGGTGGACCCCGGAACGAGTCCGGGGTGACGGAGGAGGTATGGCGATCGGTCGCCTCCTACATCGCGCCCACCGGCGGCAACCCGTTTGACCTTGGCGCCAAAGCCGTTAGCGTCGCGGTGATGGACACTCCCGCCCGCGCCATTCCGCGCTCGCTCTTCGCCTTCTCGATCTTCTACGGCGGCATGGTCTGCATCGCGGGCGTGCTCGGCAACAAGCAGGTGGCGCTGGGGCCGCTGTCGGCGCTGGGGCCGCTCGTCGGGCTGGGGCCGCTGGCGGTGGAGGCGGGGATCTTCGCGTTCCTGCTGCTCGTCGTCGTGTCGAGCGCGGTCGCCGAGCTGCACGGGCGGCACGTCGCCAACCGGCTGGTGCAGATCGGCTTCGTGCCGCTGGTGGTGTCGATCCTGCTGTCGATCGTCGTGCTGTCGGTGCCCGCCGCCGCCGACATGGACCCGGTGCGGCGCGATGCGTTCGCGACGATCATGGGCGGGACGCCACGGATCTGGCTGGGCGGGATCGTCGCCTATGGCATATCGCAGACGCTCAATGTGACGATCTTTGCGGCGTTGAAGGGGCGCGAGGGCGGCGGGCTGCTGTGGCTGCGTGCGGGGATCGCCAGCGTGCTGAGCCAAGTGGTCGATACGCTGCTGTTCGTGTCGATCGCGTTCGCCGGCGTGTTCCCGATCGGCGAGCTGCTGCTCGGGCAGATGATCGCCAAGGTGCTGCTGTCGGCGATCCTGGTGCCGCCGTTGATCTATCTGTTCGTCGGGCTGGGGCGGCGGCTGGATCGGGGGGCGTAACGGCTTTTCCCGTTTGCCCTGAGCCTGTCGAAGGGCATGAGTCTCACCTGTTCACCAGCACGAACGGTTCGGGGGGTGGCATCGCTAAACCCGCTACTCAGGCGTCGCGCTCCCCGCTAAAGGCGCGGCCATGACCGACTCCCCGCACCATGCCGCGCTGCTCCACAAGGCCGAGACGCTGACCGAGGCGCTGCCGTATCTGCAGCGCTATGCCGGGCAGACGTTCGTGGTGAAATACGGCGGCCACGCGATGGGCGATCCCGAGCTGGCGCGCGACTTCGCCGAGGATGTGGTGCTGCTGAAGGCGGTCGGGATCAACCCGGTCGTCGTCCATGGCGGCGGGCCGCAGATCGGCGCGATGCTGAAGCGGCTGGGGGTCGAATCACGCTTCATCGACGGTCTGCGCGTCACCGATGCGGAGACCGCGCGGATCGCCGAGATGGTCCTTGCCGGATCGATCAACAAGGAAATCGTCGCCTGGATCGGCCAGGCGGGCGGGCGCGCGGTCGGCATTTCGGGCAAGGACGCCAACCTCGTCACCGCGGTGAAAGTGGGGCGCGAGACGCCCGACACGCTGCAGGGGATCGAGCGCCACGTCGATCTGGGCTTCGTCGGCGAACCGGTCGCGGTCGACCGGACGATCATCGATACGCTGTCGGGCAGCGGCATCATCCCGGTGGTCGCGCCGATCGCGCTGGGCGCGGACGGGCATACCTACAACATCAATGCCGACACGATGGCGGGCGCGATCGCGGCGGCGCTGGGCGCGTCGCGCTTCTTCCTGCTGACCGACGTCGCCGGCGTGCTCGACAAGGACAAGGTACTGCTGACCGACCTCGACCCGGCGCGGATCGCCGCGCTGAAGGCAGACGGGACGATTTCGGGGGGGATGATCCCCAAGGTCGATACGTGCGTCGCCGCGGTCGAATCGGGGGTGGACGCCGCGGTGATCCTCGACGGGCGCGTGCCGCATGCGATGCTGCTGGAGATCTTTACGTCGGCGGGCGCGGGGACGTTGGTGCACGCGTAAGCCGACCGCCCGAGCGCGGTTGGCCGATGGGATTGATGCGGCCGTTCTCCATCCCTTCGTCACCCCGGACGTGTTCCGGGGTCCACCCTTCGGCAAGCGCGACGCTGGAACCTCCTGTCCAACGCCTGTGGCCCGGTGGACCCCGGAACAAGTCCGGGGTGACGAGGGATGTGGGGCGCTCCGCTGGTTACCCCTCCATATGCGACGGTCGCTATGTAGGCGTGCACCGATCCACCATCCAACCGTTCGCCCTGAGCCTGTCGAAGGGCATTGGACTCACCGTACTTCGACAGTGAGCAGGTGAAACATCCCCCGGATGTTTCAGTCGAGCCTGGGGGGCTCGGCGACCTGCTCACCAGCACGAACGGAGTTTCGTGTCGATGAGGAATTAGGGGCACCCCCTGTTCGGCGAGGCGCTTGATCGCTACGTCCGGCACGACCCCCTTATCCGGAGCCTCCGTGTGATCGCGCTCACCCTTATCCAGATCCTCCAGGTGCTGCTGAACGTGCTGTGGTGGATCATCATGGTCCAGTTCGTGCTGTCGCTGCTGATCGTGTTCAACGTCATCAACACGTCGAACAATTTCGTCAGCTCGCTGCATTACGGGCTCGATCGGCTGACCGAGCCGCTCTACCGGCCGCTGCGCCGGATCCTGCCCAATATCAGCGGTATCGATCTGGCGCCGCTGGTGGTGCTGATCGTGATCCGCATCCTCGACAGCGTCATCCTGCCCAATATCGCGATGAGCCTGCTGGCGAACGGCGCCGTCTGAAGGCGATCGTGCCGGCGTGGGCCGCGCGCGACGACGGTATCGTGCTGGCCGTCCGGGTGACGCCGCGCGGCAGGCGTAACGCGCTGGTTGCGGGGACGGACGAGCATCTTGCCGCGCGGCTCGCCGCGGCGCCGGTCGATGGCAAGGCGAATGCGGCGCTGATCGCGCTGGTCGCCGACCGGTTCGGCGTGGCGAAGCGTGCGGTGACGCTGGTCGCGGGCGAGACGGCGCGGGTGAAGCGGCTGCACGTCGCCGGCGATCCGGCCGCGCTGGCGAAGATCGCCGCCAGCCTCTATGAGGCCGCGGCATGACCGCCACGATCATCGACGGCAAGGCGCACGCCCTTGCGCTCCGCACCCGCGTCGCCGCGCAGGTCGCGACCTTCCGCGCCGCCACCGGCCGTGCGCCGGGCCTCGCCGTCGTGCTGGTCGGCGAGGACCCCGCGTCGGCCGTCTACGTCCGCAACAAGGGCAAGGCGACGCGTGACGCGGGCATGGAGAGCTTCGAGCATCGCCTGCCCGCCGATACGACCTCGGACGTGCTGCTGGCGCTGGTGGCGCGGCTCAACGCCGATCCGGCGGTCGATGGCATCCTCGTCCAGCTGCCGCTGCCGGCGCATATCGATGCGCAGGCCGTGCTGCTCGCGATCGACCCGGACAAGGACGTCGATGGCTTCCACCCGGTCAACGCCGGGCGGCTGGCGATCGGCGCCGAGGGCTTCGTACCGTGTACGCCCCTGGGTTGCCTGATGCTGCTGCAGGACGTCCACCCGCATCTGGCGGGGCTGGAGGCGGTGGTCGTCGGCCGCTCGAACATCGTCGGCAAGCCGATGGCGCAATTGCTGCTCCAGCAGAGCTGCACGGTGACGATCGTCCACAGCCGCACCCGCGACGTCTTCGGGCATACCCGTCAGGCGGACATCGTGGTCGCCGCGGTCGGCATCCCGCAGTTCATCCGCGGCGACTGGATCAAGCCCGGCGCCACCGTGATCGACGTCGGCATCAACCGCACCGATGCGGGCCTCGTCGGCGACGTCGACTTCGCCGCGGCCGCCCAGGTCGCGGGCGCGATCACGCCGGTGCCGGGCGGGGTCGGGCCGATGACGATCGCCTGCCTGATCCGCAACACCTATGTCTCCGCCTGCCGCCGGGATGGCGTGGAGGCGAGGCTGTGATCGAGCTGTTCGTCTCGACGCTCATCACCTTCTTCGTCATCATCGATCCGCTCGGCTGCGCGCCGATCTATGCCGGCCTGTCGGCAGGCGCGTCGGCGGCGCAGCGGCGGACGATGGCGATCCGCGCGGTCGGTGTCGCCTCGGCGATCCTGCTCGTCTTCGCGCTGGTCGGCGAGGATTTGCTGCGCGGGCTCGGCATCAGCCTGGCGAGCTTTCGCATCGCGGGCGGCATCATGCTGTTCCTGATCGCGCTCGAAATGGTGTTCGAGAAACGCACGCAGCGCCGCGAGGACCGCGCCGCCGAGGTGGCGCGCGATCCCGAGGTCGAGGACGTGTCGATCTTTCCGATGGCGATGCCGATGATCGCCGGGCCGGGGTCGATCGCCTCGGTCATGCTGCTGATGGCGCGCACCAACGGGGTGGAGGCGACCGCGGTGGTGCTTGCCGCGTTGGGCACGATTCTGGTGCTGACGCTGGTCGCGCTGCTCGCCGCGGGGCCGCTGATGCGGTTGCTGGGCGCGCGGATCGAGGCGGTCATCACGCGGCTGCTCGGCGTACTGCTGGCGGCGCTGGCGGTGCAGTTCGTGATGGACGGGTTGCAGGTCAGTTTGCGGTAAGGCGACACACGTTCACACGAACGGTGAGGAAGCCGTCAGCTTGCGGCGACCAGCGGCGCGAAGCGGGCGACCTGGCGGCCGATCATGCTGAGCTGTTCCACCACCGCGGGATCGCTCGCGCCGCCCTCGGCGTCGAATTTGGTGACCTGCGTGTTGATCGCCGCGGCGAAGGGCGTCGGCCATCCGCGCAGGGCATGGACGATCGAGCGCAGCGCGGCGATCGTCGATCCGGTCGCCTGCCAGCCATAAGCGGTGGCGATCAGCCCGACCGGCATGTCGGCGAGATAGGGGCGATCGTCCTTCGCCGTCTCCTCGAGCAGGTCGAGCGCGTTCTTGACCACGCCCGAGATGCTGCCGTGATAGCCGGGGCTGGCGATGATGACCGCCGACGCCTCGCGCACCGCCGCGACGAACGCCTGCTCGTCGGCGGTGCGCGTGGTGGCGCGGGGGTCGTAGAGCGGCAGCCGCGCCATGTCGGCACCGCCGAACATGCGGGTGTGAAAGCCCTCGCGCTCCGCCGCGTCGAGCGCGATGCGCAGCGCGCGTTCGGTCGACGAGATGCCGCCGATCGTGCCGCCGATGCCGACGACGAGCGGGGGGGAAGCGGGATCAACGGCCATGCCGGGTGCGATAGCGCGGCTCGACGGACGGCGCCAGCCAAGGTAAACTCGATGGCGTCACGCAGACCGAAGCCCTTGCGCCAGCTGTTTTAGGATTATAATACACCTTATGGCTGACCGCTGGGACGAGCCGATGCGTCACGATCCTGTCGATACCTCGCGCCGCGCGATCGGCCAGCGCTACCGGCTGGACGACGAACCTGTGGTGCCGCCGCGCGAACGCGCGCCCGATCCGCGGCTGAGCGGACGGTTCGACGATTTCGCGAGCGATGCGCCCGACGGCGACAGCACGCCGCCGCGCCGTCCGCGCAACATCGGCCGCTGGATCCTGCGCGGGATCGCGGCGGGGATCATCCTGCTGGTGCTGGCGATCGGCTGGCTTGCCGTGAAGGCACCGCTCAGCCAATCGCTCAAACCACTGACACCGCCGTCGATCACGCTGACCGCCGCCGACGACCAGCCGATTGCGCGGCGCGGCGCGATCATCGGCGCGCCGGTCGATGCCGCCAAGCTGCCGCCGCACGTCACGGAGGCGTTCCTGGCGATCGAGGATCGCCGCTTTCGTTCGCACTGGGGGGTCGATCCGCGCGGCATCCTGCGCGCCTTCGTTCACAACGTCGGGTCGGGCGGCGTGCGCGAGGGCGGCAGCACGATCACGCAGCAGCTCGCCAAGAACGCCTTCCTCGATTCGGATCGCACCGCGGCGCGCAAGCTCCGCGAGGTCATGATCGCCTTCTGGCTCGAGGCATGGCTGTCGAAGGACGAGATCCTGTCACGCTATCTGTCGAACGTCTATTTCGGCGACAACGTCTATGGCCTGCGCGCCGCGTCGAAACACTATTTCGGACGCGAGCCGGAAAAGATGAACATCGGGCAGGCGGCGATGCTGGCGGGGCTGGTCAAGGCGCCTTCGCGGCTGGCGCCGACCGGCAACCTCGAAGGCGCGCGCAAGCGCGAGATGCTCGTCGTGCGCGCGATGGTCGACGCCGGTTTCCTGACCAAGGCGGAAGGCGACGAGGTTCAGCCGCAGCGCGTGCTGGCGAGCCGGCCGACGCAGCTGCCGAGCGGCACCTATTTCGCCGACTGGGTGCTGCCCGAGGCGCGCGATCAGGCGGGCGAGATCAAGACCGAGGCGACGGTGAAGACGACGCTCGACCGCCGGCTGCAGAACACCGCCGAGCGGGTGATCCGCCAGGCGGGGCTGCGCCAGGCGCAGGCGGCGATCGTCGCGATGCGTACCGACGGCCGCGTCGTCGCGATGGTCGGCGGCAAGGATTACGCCAAGAGCCCGTTCAACCGCGCGACGCAGGCGCGCCGCCAGCCGGGATCGACGTTCAAATTGTTCGTCTATCTCGCCGCGATGCGTGCGGGGATGACCCCCGACACGATGGCCGACGACAATCCGGTCGAGATCGCCGGGTGGAAGCCGAAGAACGACGACGGTCGCTACCTCGGCCAGATCCCGCTGCGCCGCGCCTTCGCCCGTTCGAGCAACGTCGTCGCGGCGCGGCTGACGCAGGAAGTCGGCGTGCGCAACGTCATCAAGGCGGCGCGCGACCTCGGCATCTCGACCCCGATCCCCAACGAGGCCACCATCGGCCTCGGCACCGCGGAGGTCTCGCTGCTCGAACTGACCGCCGCCTATGCGGGGATCGCCAACGGCACCTATCCGGTGCATCCGCGCGGGCTGGAGGAGAGCAAGACCGACAAGAGCTGGCTGCAGTCGCTGACGGGCGGCACGACGAAGATGCCCGACGATATCCGCGAGAAGATGCTCGACCTGCTTTCGTCGTCGTTGCGCGGCACGGGGCGCGAGGCGGTGCTGACGCTGCCCGCCTATGGCAAGACGGGGACGTCGCAGCAGAGCCGCGATGCGTGGTTCATCGGCTTCGCGGGCGATCTGGTCGTCGGCGTGTGGGTCGGCAACGACGACAGCTCGCCCAACCCTGGGCTGCACGGCGGCGGCATCCCGGCGCAGCTGTGGCGGCAGTTCATGGTGTCGGCGCTGCACATCGCACCGGTCGAGGCGCCGGTGGTGGTCGAGGAGAATGCGATCGATCCCGAGGCGGTCGTCGGCCCCGAGGAAGGGATGGAGGATGCGGAGGGCGCGCCGATCCCACCGATCCAGGGCGAGGCCGACGTCTTCGGGTTGCAGATGAAGATGGGCCGCGACGGCAGCATCAGCATCACTCCCGGTCGCGACCGCGCCCCGCCCGCGCCGCAGGGCCCGCCGCCGCGCGACCGGCGTGGCGATGAGGGTGACGAGGGCGGGGAGCAGTAGGCGCGCGCGTTCGACCTGTTGCTGCGACCGTCGTTCCAACTCCTGCGTCACCCCGGACTTGTTCCGGGGTCCACCCGTCCGCGCGGGCAAGGCAAGAGGCTCATGCCCTGCGCCTCGCCGCAGAGTGGACCCCGGAACAAGTCCGGGGTGACGAGGGAGTGGTGTTGGCGGCCGGAGACTCGCGCATCCAAGCTGGCATCGCCGTCCATCTCGGCTAGACCGCCGCCATGGCGCAGCGACGCACCTCTTCCCGGCGGCGTCGCACGTCGCACGATCTTGCCGCCGAACGCTGGCTGCTGTTGCTGTTCGTCGTCGCGGGGATCGTCGTTGTGGCCGGATCGCTCGGGCCGTGGCGGCCGGCGGGCGGGCCGGCGGCGAAGCCGCTGACCATGGCGGAGGCGCGGGCGTCGAATGCGCGCGTGCCGATCGAAACCGACCTGAGGCGATCCGCGGCGCGCTATCGCTTCCGCGGCGGGCCGGCGGCACGGGCGCAGGCGGTGGAATGCCTCGCGACGGCGGCGCTGTACGAGGCGGGCGACGACGTGCGGGGGCAGCGGGCGGTGATCCAGGTGATCCTCAACCGCGTCGCCGCGCCGGGCTTCCCCAAGACGGTGTGCGGCGTGGTCTATCAGGGGTCGGGGCGGGCCACCGGCTGCCAGTTCTCGTTCACCTGCGACGGATCGGTCGCGCGGCGGCCGGTGCATCTGGGCTGGGGACAGGCGCGGCGGGCGGCGCGGCGGGCGCTTGCCGGCGAGGTCTTTGCCGAGGTCGGGCGGGCGACGCACTACCATACCGACTGGATGGTCCCCTATTGGCGCGACACATTGGTCAAGGTGGCGCGGGTCCGCTCGCACCTGTTCTACGTCCGCGCGCGGCACGCCTAGGCCGGATCGGCCTTCGGCACGGCAAGCGCGTCATCTCTGTGCCCCCCGCGCCTCCGCGCGAACACAGCTCTTCTTCGGTACGCTTCTCTGAGCGCCGCGACAGCTTTAGCCGGAGCCTTCGCGCGCGCGATCTGGCATGGCGGGGGATCAACGAAGGACGAGCGACATGGCGAAACGATATTGGGCGCAGCTGATCGAGATGGACGAGGAGGTCGAGGCGGCGAGCATTCCCGGCGCGAGCGACCACGAAAGCGCGGCGGATGCGATCGTCACCGACTTCGTCGGCGCGATGGGCGGCGCGATCACCAGCGGCGCGGTGCGCGTGTGGGTCGAGGGCGGCGCGTCCAAGACCTACGACTGGAGCGCCGAGTTCGAGCTGCCCGAGGACAGTGGCCTCGACGACGACGAGGATATCGAGGTCGAGGGCGAGATCGTGCTGACCGAACGAATGGGCTGACCCGCGCGGAATCGCGCTGGCCGGATGGTCGCCCCGCGCTAGACTGACGCTTCCAACAGGGAGTGGCGGCGATGCGGTTCGATGCGACGCGGGCGTTGATCCTCTATGCGGGCGGGCTGACGCTCGCGCTGGGCTGGGCCATCGTGACCGGGGCGACGGCCCCGCCGGCGGCGCGGGGAATCGACACGCTCGACGTGCGGCGGATCAACCTGCGCGAGCGCGACGGCACGCTGCGGATGGTGATCGCGGCCCGCGACCGCTTTCCCGGCCTCGTCATCCGCGGACGCGAACAGCCGCATCCCGGGCGAGCCGATGCGGCGGGCATGCTGTTCTACAACGACGAAGGCACCGAGAATGGCGGGCTGATCTTCGGCGGGCGCAGGACCGACGGTCGCGCCACCGGCTTCGGCCACCTCAGCTTCGACCAGTACGAACAGGATCAGGTGGTGGCGCTCGAGCAGAACGAGGATGCGGCCGGGCGCAATGCCGGGCTGCGTATCGCCGACCGTCCCGACGCACCGCTCGACGTCGCCGCGATCCGGCGGCTCGATCCGCTCACCCCCGCGGCGCGCGAGGCGGCGGTGCAGCGGATGAAGGCGGCGGGCACGTTCGGGCGCGACCGCGCCTTCTTCGGCAAGGACCGCGATGGCGATGCCCTGCTGAACCTGCAGGACGGGATGGGGCGGGTGCGCCTCCGCCTGCGCGTCACCAGGGCGGGCACCGCGCGGATCGAATTCCTCGATGCCGCGGGCAAGGTGACACGGGCGGAGGGGGCGTAGCGGCTACTTCACCCCCGCCATCCAGCCGCGCAGCTTCGCCTCCAGCACCGGCATCGGCAGCGCGCCGCTGTCGAGCACCGCGGCGTGGAAGGCGCGGGGATCGAAGGCGGCGCCCTGTTTCGCCTGCGCCTCCGCCTTCAGCTTCAGGATGGTCAGCTGGCCGATCTTGTAGGCGAGCGCCTGCCCCGGAATCGCGATATAGCGTTCGACCTCGGCGGTGGCGTCGGTCTTCGGCATCGGCGAGTTCGCCAGCATGTAGGCGATCGCCTGGTCGCGGCTCCAGCCCTTGGCGTGGATGCCGGTGTCGACGACGAGGCGCATCGCGCGCAGCATCTCGTCGTTGAGGCCGCCCATCCGCTGGTAGGGATCGGTCTCCATGCCGAGCGGCTTCCACAGGGTTTCCGCATAGAGCGCCCAGCCCTCGACATAGGCGGTGTTGCCGCCGAAGCGCATGAACGCGGGCAGCGCGGTGTTTTCCTGCGCGAGGGCAATCTGGAAATGATGCCCCGGCACCGCTTCGTGCAGGTACAATGTCTCCATCCCCCAGGTGTAGCGGCTGGGGAGGTCGTAGGTGTTGTAGTAGAAGATGCCCGGACGCTTGCCGTCGGGCGTGCCGTCCTGATAGCTGCCCGCCGCATCGCCTTTCGCGCGATAATCGGGGACCGGGCGGATCTCGAGCGGGGTCTTCGGGATGAGCGCGAACTGGTCGCGGATGCGCGCGTCGATGCGCTTGCCGATGCTCTCGTAATCGCGGCGGACCTCGTCGGCGCTGGTCGGCTGGAAGCGCTTTTCGGTGCGCAGATAGGTGAAGAATTCGGGCAGCGTGCCCTTGAAGCCGGCGGCGGTCTTCTGCTGTTCCATCGCGGCGGTGATGCGCGCGACCTCGGACAGGCCGAGCTGGTGGACGTCCTCCGCCTTCAGCGGCAGCGTCGTGTTCTGTTCGATGCGATAGGCGTAGAGCGCGTCGCCGCCGGGCATCGCCGACAGGCCGACGGTGGCGCGTGCCTTTGGCAGATATTCGGTCTTGAGGAAATCGCGCATCCTGACGTGCGCCGGCGTGATGACGTCGCGGACCTGCGCGGCATAAGCGGCGGTCAGCCGCTGGCGGTCGGCGGCGGGGATGGTGTCCGGGAACATGGTGACGGGGGCGTAGAAGACCGAGCCTTGCACCCCTTGCGCGATCAGCGCGTCGAACTGCGCGATCATGTTCTCGACGACGAGGCGCGGGTGGACGACGCCCCTGGCCATGCCTTCACGGAAACGCGCGATCGCGCGGTCGTACAGCGCGGCATAGCCGATGTTGCGCTTCAGGTTGTTGTCGTAGTCGGCGACCGTCTTGAACGGCGCGCCGCCCTTGCCGCTGGCGAAATCGGGGTAGAAGGTCTGGATGCCGCCGAAATGGTTGATCGGCAGCAGCCGCTGGATCGACTGGATCGCGGGCGTGTAGCCGCGCAGATTGACCTCCGCGGTGTTGCGGAAGACGTCGTAGGCGAGCTGGTCGACGCGGGTGAGCTTCGCGCGATCGATCGCCTTCAATGCGGCGAGGTCGGATTCGAGGTTGCGCTGCTCGCGCGCCGTCGCGGAGTCGGTCAGATAGTCGCCGAACTGGTCGGCATAGCGCATGTCGCCGCGCAGGATCGCCGAGATCGGATCGAGCGCGAGGTCGCGTTCGTCGCTGTCGTAGAACAGCCGCTTGAGCTTCATGTCCTCCGCGCCGTCGCCGGGCAGCGCGACGGGGGGCGGCAGCGCCTGTCCCAGCGCGGGCGTGGCGACGGTGGCGAGCAGCAGAGCCGCGGCGGCGAGATGGCGCATCGATAATCCCCTTTGCGGCGTCCTGTACCAGCGTGGCGGCGATTGGCGATAGCCATGGTTGACGCTGCCGCGCCCGCGCCGCAAGGCAACGCCCATGCGCTTCTTCTCCGACAATGCCGCGCCCGTTCACCCGCAGGTGATGGCGGCGCTGGCCGCGGCCAACACGCTCGACACCGCCTACGACGGCGATGCGCGCTCGCAGGGGCTCGACGCGCGGCTGTCGGCGCTGTTCGGCACCGATGTCGCGGCGTTGTGGGTGCCGACCGGAACCGCGGCCAATTGCCTGGCGCTCGCCGCGCTCTGCCCACCGCACGGCGGCATCGTCTGCCACCGCGACGCGCACATCCAGAACGACGAGGGCGGTGCGCCGGAGTTCTATACGCACGGGGCCAAATTATTCCTGGCGGACGGCAAGGGCGCGAAGCTGACCCCGGCGAGCATCGCCGACGTGATCGACGCGATCCCGGACGACGTGCACCGTGTCCAGCCGCATGCGATCTCGATCACCAACGCCACCGAATATGGCCGCGTCTATACGCCCGACGAGGTCGCGGCGATCGGCGGCCTCGCGAAGGCGCGCGGGCTGGGGCTGCACATGGACGGCGCGCGCTTCGCCAATGCGGTGGCGACGTTGGGCTGCACGCCGGCGGCGGTGACGTGGGAAGCGGGGGTCGATGCGCTGAGCTTCGGCTTCGTCAAGAACGGCGCGATGAGCGCGGAATTGCTGGTGTTCTTCACGCCGGCCCTCGCCGACGTGACCCGCTATCGCCGCAAGCGCGCGGGGCTGTTGTTCTCCAAGGGCCGCTATCTCGCCGCGCAGGTGCTGGCGATGCTGGACGACGACCTGTGGCTCGACAATGCCCGCGCCGCCAATGCGCGCGCGGCCGAACTCGCCGCCGCGGCGGGCGCGCGGCTGGTCCATCCGGTCGAGGCGAACGAGGTGTTCCTGCGCGCGACCCCCGACGAAGCGGCGGCGCTGCGCGCGAAGGGCTTCGACTTCTACGATTGGGCGGCGGGCGAGATCCGGCTGGTGACCGCGTGGGACAGCCCGGCGGATCAGGTCGCGGCGCTCGCGCAGGCGATCGGGCAGCTGTGAGCGAGGCGCCGCCGCCGGCATCGACGCGCGCGGCGATCCTCGTCCCCTTCGCGATCGTCACGCTGATCTGGGGATCGACGTGGCTGGTGATCCGCGACCAGCTGGGCGTGGTGCCGCCGAGCTGGTCGGTGACCTATCGCTTCATCGTCGCCGGCCTCGCGATGGCGGTGGTCGCGAAGGTCAGGGGCGAACGCTTCGCGCTCGACGCGCGCGGCTGGGCGTTCGCGGCGGCGGTGGGCGTGCTGCAATTCTGCCTCAACTTCAACTTCGTCTATCGGGCGGAGCATCACATCACATCCGGCCTCGTCGCGGTGGTGTTCGCGATGCTGCTGGTGCCCAATGCGCTGTTCGCCCGCGTGCTGCTGGGGCAACGGATGGGCGGGCAGCTGATCGCGGGATCGGCGGTGGCGATGGCGGGGATCGCGTTGCTGTTTCTGCACGAGGCACGGGTCGGGCCGGCGGGCACGGCGGCGACGCTGGCAGGGATCGGCTTCACCGCCGTCGCGATCCTCGCCGCATCGATGGCCAATGTGCTGCAGGCGACGCCGACCGCCAAACGCTATCCGATGATGGCGACGCTGGCGGTGGCGATGCTGATCGGCGCGGCGATCGACGGCGCGATCGCGTGGTGGCTGACCGGGCCGCCGGTGGTCGAGGCGCGGCCGGCCTATTGGGCGGGCATCCTGTGGCTCGGCCTCGCCGGATCGGCGCTCGCCTTCCCGCTCTATTATCGCGTGCTGCGCGTCATCGGGCCGGCCAAGGCCGCCTATTCGAGCGTCATCGTGCCGGTGATCGCGATGCTGCTGTCGACGGTGTTCGAGGGCTATCGCTGGTCGCCGCTCGCGGGGGCGGGCGCGGGGCTCGCGGGGGTCGGGCTGGTCATCGCGTTGAGGGCGCGCAGGCCCAACCGATAGTCGGGGTACGCCGGGCGCCAGCCGAGCACGCGCTTCGCCTTGCCGTTGGCGACGCGGCGGTTCTCGGCATAGAAACCGCGCGCCATCGGCGAGAGCGTCTCCAGCGCGACGAGCGGCGGTGGCGGCAGGCGGAGCAGCTGCGCGGCGAAGGCGACGACGTCGTCCTGCGGGCACGGATGATCGTCGGCGAGATTGTAGGCGCCCGCCGGCGCGTCGCGCGCGGCCAGCAGGCCGGCGACGATGTCGTCGACGTGGATGCGGCTGAAGACCTGATCGGGCAGTCCGACGCGGTGCGCCTTGCCTTCCGCCACGCGGGTCAGCGGCGAGCGGCCGGGGCCGTATATGCCGGGCAGGCGGAAGACGCGCGCGCCGCGCTCCAGCCATTCCATGTCGGCCGCGGCGCGCGCGGAGCGGCGGCCGGTGCCGGTCGGCGCGCTCTCGTCGACCCAGGCACCGCCCGAATCGCCATAGACGCCGGTCGAGGACAGATAGCCGAGCCAGCGGCCCTCCAGCGCATCGCCGTAACGGGCGAGGACGGGGTCGGCATCGTCCTGCGGCGGGACGGAGGAGAGGATATGCGTCGCCGCGGCGAGCACGGGGCGTACGGCGGCCTCGTCGTCGAAGCGCAAGGTCCCGTCGCGGCCGTCGCGGGTCGTGCCGAGGCTGGCGCCGGGCCAGGCGGCGGCGATGCGGGTGGCGGTGTAGCCGAGGCCGAAGATCAGGAGCATCGCTGGGCCCACGTCCGTTCGGGCTGAGCCTGTCGAAGCCCTCTTTCCAGGGGCGTGTCCGCTCGAGGAAAGCAGCCCGTCGACAGGCTCAGGGCGAACGGGACGGGACGTAGCGCCCTCACTTCGCCATCGGCCCCTTGTAGGTCGTGCCGAAATAGTCGCCCGTGTTCCACAGCGGCCGGACGGCCGCGTCGGCGATCTCGCGGGCGATCGCGTAATTGGTCGCGACGAAGCGGACACCCTGGTCCCACAGGATCGGCTGGGTCAGGTCATCGCCGGGGCGGTGGTAGCGGTTGGACAGGAAGTCCTCGAACGGCGCCTTGCCGGCGCCCTTGATGCCGGGCCACAGGAAGACCGCGGGGATGCCCTTGCGGACGAAGTTGAAATGGTCCGACCGGGTGAAGAACCCCTGTTCGGGCATCGGATCGGGCGACAGGCCGACGCCGACGGCGTTGACCGCGCGTCTCACAATCGGGCCGAGCGTCGAGCGGTCGGCACCGAAGGCGATCATGTCCTCGAACTTGTAGAGCAGCACCGGCATGTCGAGATTGACGTCGGCGACGATTGCACCGAGCGGCACGGTCGAGTGGTCGACGAACCAGCTCGATCCGATGAGCCCCTTTTCCTCGCCGGTCACCGCCAGGAACATGACGGTGCGCTTCGGCCGGGTGGGCGCGGTGGCGAAGCGTTTCGCCTCCTCGATCAGGCTGGCGATGCCGATCGCATTGTCGAGCGCGCCGTTGTTGATCCGGTCGCGGCCGGGCGCGTCGTCGGGGCGTGCGGGCGACACGCCGATATGGTCGAGGTGCGCGGACAGGATCACCACTTCCTTGCCCAGCACCGGATCGGCGCCGGGGACGATGCCGACGACGTTGCTGCTCGCGCCCGGCGTGAAGGCGGTGCGCGTCCTCGCGGTCAGCGTGCCGACGAGCGGCACCGGGGCGTAGCGCGGGTCGTCGGTCTGCGCCAAGGCGACGATCGCCGACCAGGGGGTGGCGGCGCCGGCGAACAGCTTCGCCGCGGCGGCCTGGCTCAGGGTGCCGAGCACCGGCGTGGTGGGTGCGGCGCTGGTGCCGGTGCCGTCGGGCATCGCCCAGGTCGTCTTGGGGTTGGCGTATCCGGCGGCGAGCGCGGCGAAGGGGCGCTGGCGCGGCCCGGCGCGGGGCGCGTCGAGCATGACGATGCCGACCGCGCCACGCGCGGCGGCGATCTGCGCCTTGGTCGCGGCGGAGGCGAAATAGGAGCGTTCCTCGCCCGGAAAGCGCGTCGGCGACCCCGCGAAGATCGCGACGATCTTGCCGCGGACGTCGACGCCGGCATAATCGTCGACGCCCAATTGCGGCGCGACGATGCCGCGGCCGGCGAAGACGACCGGTGCGGTGACGGTGGTCTCCGCGCGCGCCGGGTTGGCGGCGGGGATGTAATCCTCGGCGAAGACCAGTGGTTTGCCCGACCAGCTCATCGCGCCCTTGTCGGCCGCCTTGTAGACGACCAGCGGCACGCGCTGCAGATAGCCGCCGTCGTCGCCCGCCGGGCGCAGCCCCGCGGCGTAGAATTGCGCGGCGACATATTGCGCGGCGATGTCATATTCGGCGCTGCCTGCCTCGCGGCCCCGCAGCGCGTCGGAGGCGAGGAACATCACATGCGCCTTCATCGCCGCCTGATCGGCGGGCAAGGGCTGCGCGAGCAGGGCGTTGATGGTGGCGGCGTCTCGAGTTTGCGCGAACGCGGGCGTCGCGAGGGCCAGCGCGGCGAGCGCGGTGAAAGGACGCATCATGCGGGAAATCCTGAAAGCTGTATGGCCGTAGCGTAACAGTGTGTGGGATGGTGGCAAGATCACCCTCACCCTCGCCCATCGCCGCCTTCGGCGTCTCTCCCTCTCCCGATGGGAGAGGGAAGGGGCCCGCCCGGCGCAGCCGGGTGGGAAGGGTGAGGGCGACCGCCGGAATGACTGGCAGCCCGCGCCTGCGATCCTATAAAGGACGCATGCTCGACGTCTCGCACGCCATCGCCCAGCCCGCTCCCGCCAGTGACGGCGCGATCAGCCGGCACGATTACCGCCCGCCCGCCTGGACGGTGCCCGAGACGCGGCTGGTGTTCGACCTCGACCCCGCGACGACGCGGGTCACCGCGACGCTGAGCGTGGCGCGCAACGGCGAGCATGCCGAACCGCTGCGGCTCGACGGCGCGGGGCAGGAGCCGCTGGCGGTGCGCGTCGACGGCGTCGCGGTGAACGACTGGCGGATCGAGGGCGAACAGCTGGTGATCCCGCTGTCAGGCGATGCGCATGCGATCGAGACCGAAGTCGAGATCGCGCCCGAGCGCAACACCCAGCTGATGGGTCTCTACGCGAGCGGCGGCAATCTGTGCACGCAATGCGAGGCGGAGGGCTTCCGCCGCATCACCTATTTCCCCGACCGGCCCGACGTGCTGAGCCGCTATGCCGTGCGGCTGGTCGCGGACAAGGCGCGCTATCCGGTGCTGCTCGCCAACGGCGATCCGGTCGATGCCGGTGACCTGCCCGACGGGCGGCATTGGGCGGAGTGGAACGATCCCTTCCCCAAGCCCTCCTACCTCTTCGCGCTGGTCGCCGGCGACCTCGCGGTCAACCGCGGCAGCTTCACGACGCAATCGGGGCGCGACGTGCAGCTCGGCATCTGGGTGCGTGCCGCCGACATCGACAAGACGCATCACGCGCTCCACGCGCTCAAGCTGTCGATGGCGTGGGACGAGCGCGTCTATGGGCGCGAATATGACCTCGACGTGTTCAACATCGTCGCGGTCGACGATTTCAACTTCGGCGCGATGGAGAACAAGGGGCTGAACATCTTCAACAGCCGCTACATCCTTGCCGATCCCGACACCGCGACCGATTACGATTACGATGCGATCGCCGCCGTGGTGGCGCATGAATATTTCCACAACTGGTCGGGCAACCGCATCACCTGCCGCGACTGGTTCCAGCTGTCCTTGAAGGAAGGCTTCACCGTCTATCGCGATCAGGGCTTCTCCGCCGACCAAGGCTCGGCGGCGGTCAAGCGGATCGAGGACGTGCGGGGGCTGCGCGCCGCGCAATTCCCCGAGGATGCCGGGCCGCTCGCGCATCCGGTGCGCCCCGACAGCTATCTCGAGATCAGCAATTTCTACACGGCGACGATCTACAACAAGGGCGCCGAGCTGATCCGGATGATGGCGACCATTTTGGGGCCGCAGGGGTTCCGCGCCGGCACCGACCTGTACTTCGACCGCTTCGACGGCACCGCGGCGACGTGCGAGGACTTCGTCGCCTGCATGGAAGAGGCTGGCGGCGTCAACTTGGGCCAGTTCCGCTTGTGGTACAGCCAGGCGGGCACGCCGCGCGTCGCCGCCAGCCTGTCGCATCAGGCGGGCGAGGGGCGCGCGACGCTGCGGCTGGCGCAGCATGTGCCCGGCACGCCGGGGCAGCCCGACAAGCAGCCGATGGTGCTGCCGCTCAAGCTGCGGCTGTTCGGGGGGGAGACGGGGCGGCCACTCGGCCCCGAACAGCTCGTGCTGCTCGACCAGCCGGCGAGCACGATCGTGTTCGACGGCATCACCGAACGTCCCGTGCTGTCGATCAACCGCGGTTTCTCGACCCCGGTCATCATCGAGAGCGATCGCAGCGCGCGTGAGCTGGCCTTCCTCAGCGCGCACGACGACGATCCCTTCGCCCGGTACGAGGCGATGCAGCAGCTGATGCTCGATACGCTGGTCGCCGCGGCGGTCGAGGGGCGCGCCGATCACGATGCGGTGGTGACCGCGGTCGCCAACACGCTCGCCGACGCCGATCTCGATCCCGCGTTCGTCGCGGAGGCGGTGCTGCTGCCGTCGGAGAGCTTCATCGGCGACCAGCTGGCGAGCGTCGATCCCGAGGCGATCTTCCGGGCCCGCGAAGACCTGCGCGGGGCGCTCGGTCGGCGGCTGTCGGACCAGTGGCGCCATGCCTACGACCAGGCGCCGGCGGGGCCGTACGTCTATACGCCGGCGGCCAAGGGTCTGCGCCGGCTGCGCTCGGTCGCGCTCGGCTATATCGCGGCGAGCGGCGCGGACGATGCGGCGCGCCTTGCCTTCCGCCAGTTCGAGACGGCGGACAATATGACCGACCGGCAGGGCGCGCTGACGACGCTGGCGAGCGGCCAGTCCGACGAGCGCGAGGCGGCGCTCGACATCTTCTACAACCGCTATGCCGGCAACGGCCTCGTCATCGACAAATGGTTCCAGACGCAGGCGCTGTCGTCGCGCGACGATACCGGGCGGCTGGTGGAGGAACTGGCGCGGCATCCCGACTTCACGCTCGCCAACCCCAATCGCGCGCGGTCGCTGGTGGGGGCGTTCGGGGCGAACCAGCGTGCGTTCAACGCGGCGGACGGTTCGGGCTATCGCTTCCTCGCCGACCAGCTGATCGCGCTCGACCGGCTCAACCCGCAGACCGCAGCGAAGCTGTTGCCGCCGCTGGCGCGCTGGCGCCGGTTCGATGCGGGACGATCGGGGCTGATGCGCGGCGAACTGGAACGGATCGTCGCGACGCCGGGACTGTCGAAGGATATGTTCGAGCAGGTGTCGAAGAGTTTGGGGTGAGGGCGGGGTCTCGCCGACCGGTCCCATCGCCCTTCGTCACCCCGGACTTGTTCCGGGGTCCACTCTGCGGCGAGGCGGAGGGTGTCGAGGAGGGGCCAAACGCTTGCGGCCCGGTGGACCCCGGAACAAGTCCGGGGTTGTCTCTGAGGATTGTGGTTTAAGCTGATGCGGCTGGCGAGCGCGCTGCGG
>NZ_JAMLDY010000026.1 GCF_024211255.1 Sphingomonas liriopis
TCTGGTGCCAGCAGCCTCATGCAACTGTTCAGGTGTGTGACCAACGCGGGCGGGGAACCGAGCCGGACTGCGGCATCTCCGTGCCAGGGGTCCAACGGTCTCCCGCCCGCCATCCTTATCGCACATCTGCAACACACGGGGGTCCACTGTTCGGCAAACTGGAAGCCCGAGCTTCTCGTCCTTCGCGTGCGGCGCGGTGGACCCCGGAACACGTCCGGGGTGACGGTGGGATGGGGGAACCGTCGTGCTACCCAATTTGCGTTATGGGGTGGCCTTCCCCGTGCCGGGGAGGAGTTGGGTGCGCATGCCCTTGCACCCCCCGCCCCGCTCCGGCAAAGCGGCGCGCATGAAGCGCAAGGCAGGCCAGGACCCCTCGATCACCCAGCATTGGCGCCCTGCGACGCTCGCGGTGCGTGGCGGCACCGCGCGCAGCGAATATGGCGAGACGAGCGAGGCGCTGTTCCTCACCTCGGGCTATACCTACGACAAGGCCGCCGACGCCGCGGCGCGCTTCGCGGGCGAACAGGAAGGGATGACCTATTCCCGCCTGCAGAACCCGACCGTCGAGATGCTCGAGAAGCGCATCGCGCTGCTCGAGGGTGCGGAAGCGTGCCGGACGATGGCGAGCGGCATGGCGGCGATGACCGCGGTGCTCTTGTGCCAGTTGCAGGCGGGCGACCACCTCGTCGGCGGACGCGCGGCGTTCGGGTCGTGCCGCTGGCTGACCGATACCCTGCTGCCCAAGTTCGGCATCGCGACGACGATCGTCGATGCGCGCGATCCGCAACAGTTCCTCGATGCGGTGCGGCCGGAGACAAAGGTGTTCTTCTTCGAGACGCCCGCCAATCCGACGATGGACGTCGTCGATCTGCGCGCCGTCTGCGATATCGCGCGCGAGCGCGGCATCGTCAGCGTCGTCGACAATGCCTTCGCCACCGCCGCGCTGCAGCGGCCGATGGACTTCGGCGCCGACGTCACGGCGTATTCCGCGACCAAGATGATGGACGGGCAGGGCCGCGTGCTCGCCGGTGCGGTATGTGGGACGCAGGACTTCATCGACAACACGCTGCTGCCGTTCACGCGCAACACCGGGCCGACGCTGTCGCCGTTCAACGCCTGGGTGGTGCTGAAGGGGCTGGAGACGCTCGACCTCAGGATCACCCGCCAGTCGGAGAGCGCAATTCAGGTCGGGCGTTTCCTCGAGGGTCGCGTGCCGAAGATCCTTCACCCCGGCCTCGCCAGCCATCCGCAGCACGACCTAGCGATGCGGCAGATGCGGGCGACGGGGCCGATCTTCGCGTTCGAGGTGGCAGATCGCGCGCAGGCGCACGGGCTGCTCGACGCGCTCGCGCTGATCGACATCAGCAACAACATCGGCGATTCGCGCTCGCTGATGACGCACCCCGCCTCGACCACGCATGCCGGCGTCGCCGAGGACAAGCGTATCGAGATGGGCGTGACCGAAGGCATGTTGCGGCTCAACGTCGGCTTGGAAGACCCGCAGGACCTGATCGACGATCTCGACCAGGCGTTGCGGCAGGTCGGCCTGTGAGGACGGGGCTGTGAAGCAGTTCTTCCCGCATGCCGCGACCACCGATGGGGTGACCGTGCGCGTGGCGGTGAGCTATCTGCCCGAACAGTCAGAACCGCAGCGCGGGCGCTGGTTCTGGGCCTATCATATCCGCATCGAGAACGAATCGGATCGCACCATTCAACTGCTCACCCGCCACTGGGTCATCACCGACGGCCGCGGCGCGCGCCATTCGGTCGAGGGCGAGGGCGTGGTCGGCGAACAGCCGCTGATCGCGCCGGGCGCGAGCTTCGACTATGTGTCGGGCTGTCCGCTGCAGACGCCCAATGGCGCGATGCAGGGCAGCTATCGCCTGATCGCGGAGGACGGCAGCCAGTTCGATGCGGCGATCCCCAAATTCGCGCTGCTCGCGCCGGCGGTGGAATCGTGAAGCGGACGCATCTGCCGCTGAACGGCCTGCGCGTGCTCGACGCGGCGGCGCGGCATCTGAGCTTCACCCGCGCCGCGGACGAGCTGGCGGTGACCCCGGCGGCGGTCGGCCAGCAGATTCGCGCGCTGGAGGATACGCTGGGCGTCGTGCTGTTCCGCCGCACCACGCGGGGCCTCGAGCTGACGCCCGAGGCGGAGGCGGGGCTGGGCGCGCTGCGCGGCGGCTTCCTGCAGTTCGAGGAAGCGGTGCGCGCGATGCAGGCGGGGCAATCGTCCAAGTCGCTGACCATCGCCGCGCCGCGCGACCTGACCGAGAAATGGCTGATGCCGCGCCTCGCCGAGGTCGCGCGCGACGATGCCGAACTGCGCTTCGTCCTGCTCGCCGCCGACGACACGGTCGACTTCACCGAAGCCAATCTCGACCTCGCGATCCGCTGGGGCGAGGGGCCGGGCGAGCATGAGGGCGAGGCGCTCGAATCCGAAGGTATGGTGACGATCGCCGCACCGGGGGCGGGCGACACGGTGATCGGCTGGCCGGGCTGTCCCGGCGACGGCAAGGCGCTGGTGCAGGTCGCCGACGCGGGCCTCGCGATCGATGCCGCCTGCGCGGGCCTCGGCCAGGCGACGGTGTCCGAGCTGCTCGCCGCGCGGGCGATCGCCGCGGGATCGGTGGTCGTGGTCGGCGATCCGCAGCCGTCGCGGCTCGGCTATTGGCTGGTCGCGCCGCTGCCGCAATGGCGGCAGGCGAAGGTCCGGGCGCTGGTCGACGCGCTGACCGCGTGACTCCGGCGCTGCGCACGCCGCGGCTGACGCTGCGCGCGCGGGTGGTCGACGATGCCGATGCTTTGTTCGATACGATGGCGGATGCGGACGCCATGCGCTGGTGGTCGCGTGCGCCGGTCGGGTCGGTTGGGGAATTGCGCGCGCACTTTGCGGAGGCGCATCCGGGCTGGCGGGCGTGGGCGGCGGTGCATGAGGGGCGAGCGGTCGGCTTCGTCTCGGCGGGCGAGAAGCGGCAGGGCGGGGTGAGCGAGATCGGCTACCTTTTCGCGCGCGACACCTGGGGCACGGGCCTCGCGCGCGAGGCGGTGGCGGCGGTGATCGCACAGCTCTTCGCCGAGGGGCAGCGCCGCGTCTTCGCCGATACCGATCCCGACAATGCCGGATCGATCCGGTTGCTGGAGCGGCTCGGCTTCACGCTGGAGGGGCGGCTGCGGGCTGAGTGGCATACGCATATCGGCGTGCGCGATTCGTTGATCTACGGGCTGCTGCGCGAGGAGTGGCGCGGCTCATAAGAGAGGTGGCATCCCGCCCGAACCGTTCGTGCTGAGCCTGTCGAAGCACAGGTGAGACTCAGGCCGTTCGACGGGCTCAGGGTGAACGGTGGGTTGGGGCGAGCTACATTATCGGGGAAACCTTGGCGTCACCCCGCCACCAACCCCAGCGCCCGCGTCACCAGCGCGACGAATGCCGCCTCGTCCACCGCCGCATCGCGCCGGTGCCAGCTGGCGCAGACCGCATACCAGCGGCCGTCCTTCGCCTGCGCGAGCAGGTTGAGCGCGATGACGCCGGGTTCGGACCCGCCCTTGAACCCGACATAGCCGAAGCGCGCGCTGGTCACCGGATCGACGCCATGGTTGACCGCGAGCAGCGCGCGCACGACCGGCCCGGCGTCGCGCAGATCCCCGAGCAACCGCGCCATGTCGCGCGGGGCGGCGAACCATTCGACGCTGTCGTTCGCCACCGGACCCGACGAGAACATCATCGGATCGATCGTGGCGGTCGCGATCCGGTCGGCCTGCGCGGTCAGCAAGGCGCGACGCGCGGCGGCATCGCCCTTTGCCCAGGCGGCGGTCAGCGCGGGGTCGCTCTTGAGCGCGAACGCCTCGCGCGTCGTCAGCACCGGGCCGATACCGCCGTAGCGCGCCGCCATCGCATCGACGTTCGCCCGGCCGAGCAGTGCGATCAGCGTGTCGGTCGCGGTATTGTCGCTGATCGAGATCATCAGCGTCGCCAGCGTCTGCACCGTCACCGGCGTACCCCGCGGCCAGCCCTGCAGGATGCCCGACGGAAGCGAGGGCGTGCCGACCGGCACCACCTCGTCCCAGCGGTGCGTGCCGGTCGCGACCTGCCGCGCGAGTTCGGCGAGGACCCACAGCTTGAACGCCGAGCCGAGCGGCGCCTTGGCATCGTCCTTCACCGCAAGGATCGGCGCGGGGGCGGCATCGCCTAGTGCATAGACGCCGAGATGCGTCTCGCCCGGCAGCCTGGCGAGATCGGCGGTGACCTTCGCCGCGCTGTCGTCGCTGGCGGTCGTGCCGGTGATCCGCAGCCCGGCGATCGCATGCGGCGCGGCGGGATCGATCGCGACCAGCATCGTCGCGGTGCCGCGCTGGTAGGCGACCGTCAGCGTCGCCGCCCAGCGACCGTTCGGGACCAATGTCGCGATCCGTTGCGGCGCCCCCAGCGTTGTGCGCAGCTGCTGGGCGAGCGCGGTCCATTGCGGTTCGGGCACCGCCTGGCGGAAGGCGGGCGCGAACAGCGTCGCATAGCCCGGCTTGCCGGCGAGCACGGGGATCAGAGCCTCGCTCTGTGTCCGCACCGCGGGATCGATCGCGACCGTTGCGGTCGGCGGCGTCTGCGCCACCGCCGGTAACGGCGTCAGCACGGCAAGCGCCAGCGCGATCAGTTTTTCAGCTTCCAGCCTTTTCGCAGCAGCAAATAGCATGTCACCCCCAGCGCGATGTCGACGGCGAGGATCGCGACGCTGCCGAGCGCGACCGGCGAATCGGACGTGCCGAGGAAGCCGTAGCGAAACCCCGAGATGATGTAGAAGAACGGATTGGCGTGGCTGAACGCGCGGAAGGCGGGCGCCAGCCGGTCGACCGAATAGAAGGTGCCCGACAGCAGCGACAGCGGCGCGATGACGAAATTGGTCACCGCGGCGGCATGGTCGAACTTCTCTGCCCAGATCGAGGTCAGCACGCCGAGGAACGACAGGAACGCCGCGCCGAGGAACCCGAACCACAGGATTGCGAGCGGATAGACCGGCGTGACGTGCACGCCCGGATACAGCGCCATCGCGCACCAGCAGATGAAGCCGACGATGAACGCGCGCGTCATCGCGCCCCCGACGAGTGCGGCGAGCAGCTCCGCGGTCGACAGCGGCGGTTGCAGATAATCGACGATTGTCCCCTGGATCTTGCCGACCAGCAGCGAGAAGCTGGCATTGGCGAAGGCGGGGCCCATCATCCCCTGGCTGATGATGAGGCCGGGGGCGATGAAATCGGCGAACGGCACGACGATGCCGCCGACATGGACCGGGCTTTTGGAGCCCGTAGCGATGGTGAAGACGATCAGGAAGAGGAGCGTCGTGATCGCCGGCGCCCACACCGTCTGGAGCTGCACCTTGAAGAACCGGCGCACCTCCTTCACATAGAGGGTCTTCAGGCCGCCCCAGTTGACGTTCCGGATGACCGGAACACCGGGGGCGGACCGGATCGCCGATGGAATTTCGCCGATTGGGGGCTGGCTGCTCATGGGCCAAGCGGGTAACCGCAGCCGCAGCCGCCCGCAACCCGGCGCGACAGCAAGGAAGACAAGAATGTCCTGGACCGACGAGCGGATCGATACGCTCAAGACGATGTGGGAAGGCGGGCAGACCGCGAGCCAGATCGCCGAGGCGCTGGGCGGGGTCAGCCGCAACGCCGTGATCGGCAAGGCGCACCGCCTGGGGCTGCAGTCGCGCCCGTCGCCGGTGAAGCCGAACGAGCCCGCCGCGCCGGCGCCCGTCGCTGCGCCTGCACCCGTGCCGGCCGCGCCCGAGCCCGAACCGTTGGTTGCCGCGCCCCCGCCGCCGCCCGCGCCGCCACGCGCCGCCGCGCCGGTGATCGAGGAGGAAGACGACGAAGACGAAGACGACGAGGTCGTCGCCGCGCCCGCGCCGGTACGCGAGCCGCAGCCGATCCTGCGTTCGGTCGGCCCCGGCGGTTTCGTCCGCCAGTCGCCCGGCGAGCAGCAGCCGCCCGCGACGCCCGCGCCGCCGCGCCGGCTGGTCCCCGCCAAGCCTTCGCCCGAGATCGCCGGCAAGACGACCTTGCTCGACCTCAACGACCGCATCTGCAAATGGCCGCTCGGCCACCCCGGCGAGCCCGATTTTCATTTCTGCGGCGAGAAGGTGAACCCGGGCTTCCCCTATTGCGTCGCGCATTGCGGGCATGCGTATCAGGCGCAGCTGCCCCGTCGCGACCGCCGGCCCCCGCCGCCGCTGCCGTTCGGCGGCCCGCGCGTGCGCTGAGCCGGCAAGCCGGCGCAGCACCCGCAGGGCCGCCCGGCCGGCGCGGCTACAGCCGCGTCCGACGTCATGGGCTTCGCCCATGACGGGCCGATATCGAAGGGGCCGCTTCCCACGGGAGGCGGCCCTTTTCATTCCTCCCCGTGCCGGGGTGATGGAAAGGGGCCGGCACCTCGCGGCACCGACCCCTTTCCATCACCCCGCGCGGCGAAGCCGCGTCGTCAGTCGTAGCTGCGCTACGCTGGCCGGGCTTGGGCGGGTCCTGCCCTACGCTTCCGCGTAGTGCAGGCCGCCCTTCGCCTTAAAACCGGAACGCCGCCGTCGCGCGCAGCGAGTGCCAGCGAAACTTGTCGTCCGAACGGCGGAAGTCGGTCGACGTGCCGCCGGCCGCCAGCACGAACGGATTGGTTGCCGGCGCGGTGCCCTGCGTCACCCGCACGCGGGCGTCGTCGTCCTGATACTGGTGATAGGTATATTCGAGGCCGATCGAGAAGTTCTTGCCGAGCTTCTGCTCGACGCCGCCGCCACCGACGATGCCGAACTGCTTGCGCTTGCCGAACTGCGCGAAGCTGTTCGCGGTGTTGGTCGAGGTGAAGCTGCGGTCGATATTGGCATAGCCGGGACCGAAGGTGCCGTAGAACAGCGTCGTGCCGGGCGCATAGCCGATGCGGCCGCGGACGCTGGCTTCCCACTTCACTTCGCGGGTCATCACGTAATTGGCGGGCGTCGTCGAAAAGCCGCTGACGCTGTCGGTGATCTCGGTCTTGCCGAATTCGCCGAGCGCACCGATCACGATGTTGCCGCGCTGCGCATCGAGGCCGATGCGGCCGTAATACGACCAGCCGTCCTTGTCGTTGCGGCAGCCGCCCGGCAGCGGCGTCGCGCCGACCGCGCGGCCGTTGCAGAAGCCCGGCGAGAAGGCGTTGGCGCCCGCTGCGGTCGAGACGGTGTCGCCGAAGCTGCCGTTCGAGCCGCGGTCGAACAGGATGCTCGAACCCACGTCGTTCGGCTGCACGTCATAGCCGCCCGCGGCACCGATGTAGATGCCGCTGAACGGCGTTTCGTCGGTCATGTCCTGTGCCTGCGCGGCGGTGGCGAACAGGGTTGCGGCGACGGCGCCGAAGATGAGAGTGGTACGCATATTGTCTCCGAATGCTGATGCAGTCCGTCGAGGAACGTTCGCAGCCGACTTAATATGCATCAGCCCGGCTAATTCGCCGAAACTGTGATATTTATGCACCATGGCGGCAACGGTGTAGCAACAATAGGGCTGCCGGGGTGCTGGCGTCGCCCGCAATGTTCCCTTATGGTTCCGGTCGATGGCCCAAGATCTGTTCGCGTCCGCCGCGGCGCCCGCCAACGCTTACGATGCCTCGTCGATCGAGGTGCTGGAAGGGCTCGAACCCGTTCGCCGCCGTCCCGGCATGTATGTCGGCGGCACCGACGAACGCGCGCTGCACCATCTGGCCGCCGAAGTGCTCGACAATGCGATGGACGAGGCGGTCGCCGGCCATGCGACGCGGATCGAGGTGACGCTGGAGCCGGGCAACCGCCTGACGATCACCGACAACGGCCGCGGCATCCCGGTCGATCCGCACCCCAAGTTTCCCGACAAGAGCGCGCTCGAGGTGATCCTGTCGACGCTGCATTCGGGCGGCAAGTTCGCCGGCAAGGCCTATGCGACCAGCGGCGGCCTGCACGGCGTCGGCGTGTCGGTGGTCAATGCGCTGTCGAGCGACACGCTGGTCGAGGTGGCGCGCGACCGGCAGCTCTATCGGCAGCGGTTCAGCCGCGGGCTGACGCAGGGGCCGCTGGAGCATGTCGGGTCGGCGCCCAACCGGCGCGGCACCTCGGTCGCCTTCACGCCGGATACCGAGATTTTCGGTCCCGAACTCGCGTTCAAGCCCAGGCGCCTGTACCAGCTCGCCCGATCGAAGGCGTATCTGTTCGCCGGCGTCGAGATTCGCTGGCATTGCGCGCCCGAACTGGTCGAGGGCAGCGACACGCCGGCGGAAGCGGTGTTCCAGTTTCCCGGTGGCCTCGCCGACCATCTCAAGGAGCAGGTGGGCGCGCGCGAATGCGCGACGACCGAATTCTTCGCGGGCAATCAGGATTTTCCAAATGCGCAGGGCCGCGTCGAATGGGCGGTCGCCTGGCCGCTGTGGAGCGACGGCAGCTACAGCTGGTATTGCAACACGATCCCGACCCCCGATGGCGGTACGCACGAACAGGGGCTGCGCCAGGCGCTGGTCCGGGGCTTACGCGCCTTCGGGGACCTCATCCACCAGAAGAAGGCGAAGGACATCACGGCCGACGACGTGATGGTCGGCAGCGAGCTGATGCTCAGCGTGTTCATCCGCGAACCGCAATTCCAGAGCCAGACCAAGGATCGCCTGACCTCGCCGGAAGCGGCCGGCCTCGTCGAAAAGGCGGTGCGCGACCATTTCGACCATTGGCTCGGTCACAATATGGACCGCGGCAAGGCGCTGCTCGGCTACGTGCTCGACCGGATGGACGAACGCCTGCGCCGCAAGCAGGAGCGCGAGGTCAAGCGCAAGACCGCGACCAGCGCGCGCAAGCTGCGCCTGCCCGGCAAGCTGACCGACTGCGCCAACGACGGCAACGAGGGCACGGAGCTGTTCATCGTCGAAGGCGATTCGGCGGGCGGTTCGGCGAAACAGGCGCGCGACCGCAAGACGCAGGCGATCCTGCCGATCCGCGGCAAGATCCTCAACGTCGCATCCGCCACCAGCGCCAAGATCGTCGCCAATCAGGAGATCGCCGACCTGATCCAGGCGCTCGGCTGCGGCACGCGCAAGGACTGCGATGCCAGCCAGCTGCGCTACGAACGCGTCGTCATCATGACCGACGCCGACGTCGACGGCGCGCATATCGCGACGCTGCTGATGACCTTCTTCTTCCAGGAGATGCCCGATCTGGTCCGGCGTGGTCACCTGTATCTGGCACAGCCGCCGCTCTACCGCCTGACCGTCGGCGCCAAGTCGCTCTACGCCCGCGACGACGCACACCGCGCCGAACTGGAGAAGACCGCGTTCAAGGGCAAGAAGGTCGAGGTCTCGCGCTTCAAGGGCCTCGGCGAGATGAACCCCGGCCAGCTTCGCGAAACCACGATGGACCCGAAGACGCGCGGCATGATCCGCATCACCCTGCCGCAGGAATATGAGGAGCGCGCCGGGGTGAAGGACCTCGTCGACCGCCTGATGGGCAACAACCCGGCACACCGCTTTGCGTTCATCCAGGAGAATGCGGCGCGGCTGGATGAAGAGGCGATCGACGCGTAAGGGGTGCGAATAGGGCGCAGCCAAGTGTTTTGTCTGACGCGGCTCAACTGCGATGATGCACGACAATCTTGCGGTAATGTTGCCCATTGGCTAGCATGATCCAGATGTGACCCGGGGGTGGATAATGAAGGCGATTGTATTGGCAGCAATGTTCTCGGTTACAAGCATTGCCATAGCTCAAAATACAACATCTCCCGACGCCGATATTGTCGTGACCGGCAAGAAGGCAGATCAGGCCCGGCAGGTTCGTGATTTCGTCCGGGCGCTGAACGGACTGAGTGGACCGAATCCACTTGCCAAGTTTGATCGCACGGAGCTTTGTCCCATTGCGATTGGTCTTGGCGACGTACACGATCGCGCCATCGCTCAACGTATGCGACGGATCGCGACAGCGGCGGCGATCCCCATTGCGCCGGAAGGATGCAGGACCAACGCACTGGTGATTTTCGCCGACGACAAGGATGCGATGATCGACGCCCTTCGCAAGGCGCATCCGGCCTATTTCCGTACCGGTATTGGATCGACGATCACTGTTCCCCGTCAGAAGGGACCCGTCACCGCCTGGCATCTGTCTGCTCGACTTGACCGTTATGGCGTGCAGATCCCCTCGGAAGGCGAGGAACCGGGGCAGTTCGTTTCTGTCCCCGACGGCGCGTCGCGCTTGGAAGCGAATGTCAGGCCGGTCTTCGTAGCGTCTGTCGTAGTGATCGAACGAAAGGCCGTCGATGGCCTGACGACGACGCAGATCGGCGACTATGCGGCTATGCGATCGTTTGCGGAAATCGATCCGGGCAGGCTGAAGCCCGGACAGGCGCCGACGATCCTGACGATCATGGATAGTTCGATGGACAGCGAAGTGCCGATCACCATGACGCCGTGGGATCTTGGATATCTCCGCGCGCTTTACGCCGTACGGCCATTGCGTTCGGCGATGTCGCAGCGTGCCGAAATGGGCAAGAGGATCAACCATGATCTCGACGCATCGTCGCGGGGGAGCGACACCGACTCCAAAACGGACGCCGCGCAACCGCACTGAGCGTCGCCGCCATTCCGGTGTGCTGGGACCCATCCTGGATAGGACGCAAGGTTGACGCTGCCTCCGCACAGTCGGTATTGGTTGTAACGGGCGGTCTTCACGACCGCCCTTTTCCGTTTGAAGGAGACCTCCCGTGACCATTACGCCACTCATGCCCGTCTATCCGCGGTGCGGGGTGCGTCCGGTGCGAGGCGAGGGGTGCTATCTCATCGGCGAGGACGGCGGCCGCTATCTCGACATGGCGGCGGGGATCGCGGTGAATGCGCTCGGCCACGGCCATCCGCATCTCGTGAAGACGATCGCCGAACAGGCGGCGACGCTGATGCACGTCAGCAACCTGTACGGCAGCCCGCAGGGGGAGGCGCTGGCGGAACGGATCGTCGCCAACAGCTTCGCCGACACGGTATTCTTCACCAATTCGGGGACCGAGGCGGTCGAATGCGCGATCAAGACCGCGCGGCGGTTCCATTATGCCGCCGGCAATCCTCAGCGGACCAAGATCATCACCTTCAACAACGCCTTCCACGGGCGGACGATGGGGGCGATCTCGGCGACCAACCAGCCCAAGATGCGCGACGGCTTCGAGCCGCTGCTGCCGGGCTTCGCCTATGCGCCGTTCAACGATCTCGATGCCGCGCTGGCGCTGATCGACGATAGCACCGCGGGCTTCATGGTCGAGACGATCCAGGGCGAGGGCGGCGTGTCGGTCGGCACGCCGGAGTTCGTCGCCGGCCTGCGCAAGGCGTGCGACGAGCATGGCCTGCTGCTGATCCTCGACGAGGTGCAGTGCGGCTACGGGCGCACCGGCAAGATGTGGGCGTACGAGCATTACGGGATCGAGCCCGATATCATGGCGGTCGCCAAGGGGATCGGCGCCGGCTTCCCGCTCGGTGCCTGCCTCGCTACCGAGCGCGCGGCGTCGGGCATGGTGATCGGCACGCACGGATCGACCTATGGCGGCAATCCGCTGGCGATGGCGGCGGGGCAGGCGGTGCTCGACGTGATGCTGGCGGACGGTTTCCTGGCGAACGTCGAGGCGATGGGCGAGCGGTTGCGCGGCGCCCTCGAGCAAATGATCCCCAACCACGATCATGTGTTCGAGAGCGTGCGTGGGCGTGGGCTGATGCTCGGCCTCAAGCTCAAGGCCGGGGTCGAGCCGCGCGAGTTCGTCGCGCATGCCCGCGACAACCACGGGCTGCTGCTGGTCGCGGCGGGCGAGAACGTCGTGCGCATCCTGCCGCCGCTGGTGATCGAGGATAGTCACGTCGCCGAATGTATCGACAAGCTGAGCGCGGCGGCGCGGGTGTTCGTGCCGGCGAGCGACGACTGACGCCAATCTCCCTCTCCCCCCGGGAGAGGAGCTTAGGGTGAACAGTGCCCCGCACTGTTCAGGACATGCCGGGGGCATGTCCGACCCGAAACTGGGCCCGCGCCGAAGGCGTGGGAAGGGTGAGGGCGACCTCGCGACGGACATCGTCCTCACCCTTCCGCTGCTGCGCAGCTCCCTCCCTCTCCCGGAGGGAGAGGGAAAGAAGGAATTACGATGCGCCATTTCCTGAATCTCACCGATGCCGGCGCCGATGGCGTCGCCGCGATGCTCGCCGATGCGATCGACCGCAAGGCGGCGCGCAAGGGCTTTCCGAGAGGCCGCGTCGATGCCGATGCGCCGCTCGCCGGGCATGTGCTGGCGATGATCTTCGAGAAGAACTCGACGCGCACGCGGGTCAGCTTCGACATGGCGATCCGCCAGCTGGGTGGCACCTCGATCGTGATGGATGCGGGCTCGATGCAGCTCGGCCGCGGCGAGAGCATCGCCGATACGGCGCGCGTGCTGTCGGGTTACGTCGATGCGATCATGATCCGCACCGACGATCACGCCAAGGTGGTCGACATGGCGCGCCATGCGACCGTCCCGGTCATCAACGGCCTGACCGATTATTCGCACCCCTGCCAGATCATGGCGGACCTGCAGACGATCATCGAGGACGGCAAGGCGCTGCCCGGGCTCAAGGTCGCGTGGCTGGGGGACGGCAACAACGTGCTCGCTTCGCTGATGGAGGCGGCCGGGCTGATGCAGTTCGACGTCGTTGCCGCCTGCCCGCAGGGGTTCGCGCCGCCGGAAGAGGATATCGCGCTGGGGCAGGGCCGCGCGCGCGTCGTCGCCAGTCCGCAGGAGGCGGTCGAGGGCGCGGACGTCATCGTCACCGACACCTGGATCTCGATGGGGCAGGCGCATGCCGACACCAAGCTCGCCGCGATGATGCCCTATCAGGTCGACGAGGCGCTGATGGCGGGCGCCAAGCCCGATGCACGCTTCCTCCACTGTCTGCCCGCGCATCGCGGCGAGGAGGTGGTCGACGCGGTGATCGATGGCCCGCAGTCGCTGATCTGGCAGGAGGCGGAGAACCGGCTCCATGTGCAGAAGGCGGTGTTGCGCTGGGTGTTCGGGCAGATCGGCTGACCACATTGTCATCCCGGCGTTCGCCGGGATGACGAAGGGAAGGTGTGGCACCCCAAACTTGACCCCCACCACCTCCGATCCCATTTCCCGCACATGCAACAATCCACCACCGACCTCGATCGCGCGCTCGGCTTCGCGATCCCCTCCCGCTCGGCGCGCGGGCGTGTCGTGCGGCTCGGGCCGGCGCTCGACCGGGTGCTTGCCGCGCATGCCTATCCGCCGGCGATCGAGGCGCTGCTTGCCGAGGCGTTGACGCTCGCCGCGCTGATCGGTTCGACGCTGAAGGACCCGACCGGCCAGCTCACCATGCAGACGCGCACCGAGAACGGCGTCGTTCAGCTGCTCGTCTGCGATTATCGCGGCGGCGAGGTGCGCGGATACATCGATTACGATGCCGACAGGCTCGCCGCGGCGCCCGAACAGCCGACCTTGTTCGCATTGTTCGGCCAAGGCTATCTCGCCATCACCTTCGACCTCGCGACCACCGGCGAACGCTATCAGGGCATCGTGCCGCTCGACGGCGAGACGCTGTCGGAGGCGGCGCAGACCTATTTCGTCCAGTCGGAACAGATCCCCAGCCTCGTCCGTGTTGGCATCGCCCGCGACGGCGAGGGGCATACCATCGCCGGCGGCCTGTTCCTCCAGCATCTGCCCGAGGGCGAGGTCGGGCGCGAACGGCTGCACACGCGGCTCGACCATCCCGAATGGGAGCATGTTGCCGCATTGGGCAGCACGATGGGCGCCGATGAACTCGCCGACCCGGCGCTGCCGCTCGAGACGCTGGTCTGGCGGCTGTTCAACGAGGAGCCCGACGTGCGCGTCCTCGCCTCGACGCCGCTGTCGCGCGGCTGCCGCTGCACCGGCGACTATATCGCCAGCGTCCTGTCCAAATTCTCGGTCGAGGAACGGCGCGAGATGGCGGACGAGGACGGGTTCATCCAGGTCGACTGCGCCTTTTGCGCGACCAAATTCCCGGTCCCGGCGGAGGCCGATCCGGTCGCCTGATCGCGGGCGCGCTTAAACGGATGTTAACCGATTCCCCGGTAGACCGGCCATGTGGTCGTCCTTGGACGTGGCACGCTTTTCTCCCAAAAGAGCGGGTTCGCTCTCTCCTTCAAAGGGTCGCCTCATCCGCGACCCTTTTCTTTTGCGCGGCAGGGGTCTAGCGGCGCGGGGATCATGACCACCCAACCCCTGGCTGTCGTGCTCGTTTCCGGCGGGCTCGATTCGATGATCTCCGCCGCCAGCGCGCGCGAAGCGGGCTATCGCCTGCTCGCGCTGTCGATCGACTACAACCAGCGCCACCGCGTCGAGCTCGCCGCGGCGCGCCGGATCGCCATCACGCTCGGTGCCGAGCGGCATATCGTCCTGCCGCTCGATCTGTCGGCGTTCGGCGGATCGGCGCTGACCGACGATATCGCGGTGCCCAAGGACGGCGTCGGCACCGAGGACGGCGGCGGCATTCCCGTCACCTACGTGCCCGCGCGCAACACGATCTTCCTCAGCCTCGCGCTCGGCTGGGCGGAGGCGGCGGGCGCGCGCGACCTGTTCATCGGCGTCAACGCGCTCGATTATTCGGGCTATCCCGATTGCCGGCCCGAGTTCATCGCGGCGTTCGAGGGGCTGGCGGAGATCGCCACCAAGGCGGGCGTCGAGGGCGAACCGTTCAAGATCCACGCGCCGCTCCAGCACATGACCAAGGCGGACATCGTCCGCGAGGGCACGCGGCTTGGCGTCGACATGGGGCTGAGCTGGTCGTGCTACGATCCCGCACCCGGCGGCGTGCATTGCGGGACGTGCGACAGCTGCCGCCTGCGCTCCAAGGGCTTCGAGGAAGCGGGCATCGCCGATCCGACGGTCTACGCCGTCCGCCCGTGAGCTACGCGGTCAAGGAGATGTTCCTCACCCTGCAGGGCGAGGGCGTCAACGCCGGGCGGCGCGCGGTGTTCGTGCGCTTCGCCGGCTGCAATCTGTGGAGCGGGCGCGAACAGGATCGCGCCGCCGCGGTCTGCCGGTTCTGCGACACCGATTTCGTCGGCGCCGATGGCCTGGGCGGCGGCAAGTTCGCCGATGCCGCGGCGCTGGTCGCGGCGGTCGAAGGCTTCTGGGGGGAGGGGACGAGCGACCGCTTCGTCGTGCTCACCGGCGGCGAGCCGATGCTGCAGGTCGACGATGCCTTGGTCGATGCGCTGCATGCCGCGGGTTTCCGCATCGCGATCGAGAGCAACGGCACGCTCGCGGTGCATCCCGGTATCGACTGGGTGTGCATCAGTCCCAAGGCAGGCAGCGTCGTCGTGCAGCGATCGGGCGACGAACTGAAGCTGGTCTGGCCGCAGGCGGGGACGGATATCGATGACGTCGAACGCTGGGATTTCGCGCATCGCCTGTTGCAGCCGATGGACGATGCGGCGGGGCCTGCGAACGTCGAGGCGGCGATCGCGGTGGTGATGGACCGACCGTGGTGGCGGCTGTCGTTGCAGACGCACAAGCTGCTGGGGTTGCGGTAACCTCAAATCCTCCCCGCTCGCGGGGAGAGGGACCGTTCGCGCAGCGAATGGTGGAGGGGGTTCTCCGCGAGCGCGTCGCCTGTTGAAGCCCCCTCCGTCACCGCTACGCGGCGCCACCTCCCCGTGTCGGGGAGGATTTGTTACCGCAGCGCCGTCTCGGTCGTCGCGATCTGCGGCGCACCTGCCGCCACCGCGGTATTCACCGGCGGCCAGACGAACGCGCCGCATTTCTTGACCTGCCATTCGCCCTTCTTGTCGTAGCAGACCGGATCGACGCGCGGCTGCGAGGCATAGTCGCGGCCCAGGTAGCGCTGGAAATGCTGCTCGCCGTACGGGGTCAGGCTGTTGCGCAGCTCGCGGATGCGCGCCATCGCCAGATCGCCGAACTGGCCGCGCGGCACGAAGGTCGCGTCGCGGCCGATCACGCTCGCGGTCTGGCAGAAACCGAACTGCGCCGCGACGGTCGCGAAGCCCGAATAGGTGCGCGTGCCGAACTGGTCGAGCGCCGCCTGGCCCGCTTTGGGCGCCTTGTTGACGCGCAGGAAGTATTTGGTGAGCGTGTCGAACGAGCCCTTCAGCTCGGCCTCGTGATCCTTCAGCACCGCATTGTAATTGGCGACGGTCAGCAGCGTCGGTTCGAACTGGCATTGCAGCGCTGCGACGTTGAGCGCCGCGCGCATGTTCCACGCCATCGCCGCGCGCAGCTCTGCCGGGGTCGCGCCGGGCAGCGACTGGCCCAGCCCGTCCTCGTGGCCCTTGACCGCCTCGCCGCGGAAATCGTGCGATCGCAGGAAGAATTGCGCCGAAGCGGGGGCCGCCGCCATCAGGCCGGTCGCCACGCCGCCAAGCGCCAGCGTGGTACGCAACAAGGTCATGTCTTCAATCCTCGCCGAAGCATTTATCCGGCGATTCTAGATGGTTTTGCGGTGCGACCCAATCCCTGATTAAGCATGTTCGGGACGAAATCGCCCGGAATGCGACAAACCGCTGGAACCAGGGGGCGTGCGCCGTTGCGACGGTCAGACGGGAAGCGGGGCCTAATCATCCTTCGCCGGCGATCGACCCGCCGCGGCGATCCGGTCACGCGAGTGCCCTGACGCGAAACTCCTCCTCGGCCCGCATCAACCGTTCGCCGATTTTCGCCTTCAACCGCGCGACCTCAGCATCATGCCCTTCCATCATGTCTATCAACGCCTGCTGCTCGGCAATGGTGGGCAAAGGTATCTTGGCATTCGCCAGGCGACCCTTGCTCGACGTCTTTCCCTTCGCCGCCTTTCGAGCGCCTGGAACGGGTATCCGCGGAAGGATGTAATAAAGATATTTGGGAAGAACCCGATCGTCCCGCGGTATGAAAGCGGCGATGGCTTCGTTCGTGTACATCGGCCGACCGGTGATCGCTACCCTGCCGATCGAAAGCTTGAAGCTGAACAGAACCGTGCCTTCGGGAATGAGCTTCACGTTCGAATGCGTGACGCCGGCGTCGGTCAGACGATCTTCAGTTTCATGGATGAACATGCCTTCGCTGTTGGTCATGTCACCGATCTTCACGAACAGATGCTCGCCCCCATAATAGGAGCGGTTCTTCGTATCGGGCGTGCCACCGATGACGATGTCGCAAACTCCGTCGGGGCCGCCAAGTTCTACCCAGTCGGGGTTCGCATAACGGTCGCGGAACTCATCGATGGTGAGCTTGAATCCGTTGGTGCGGATCGTGTCGATATCGACGGAGAACGACCGGTCGGAATGGGTGCGATCCGTCCAGAGCTGGCGGAGCAGCGGAAGGTCATTGGCGATGACGGGACGGCGGCCGAGCTTGCGCGTGCTTTTTTCGAAGCCGTCGTCGATGACGTCGAAGAACCACACCGATTTGGTCGGCTTGCCCTTCTTGAAGATCAGCAAGCTCGTCGGCTGCCCGGTGTAGGGCCGGAACACGAACTCATGGAGGCTGATGACCGCTTCGAGTTCGCAGGTCTCCAGCAGCCGCCTTCTGACGTTTACGTTCGGCGTCGATTCATCGAACAGGACCCCTTCCGGCACCACGACGCCCGCACGACCGCCATTTTTCAGGGCATCGATGATATGTTGCAGAAAGACGGGGTTCGCGTTGTCGGTCTCATAGCCGTACAGACCCGAAAAGTCTGTCGTTTGCGAAAATGGAAAATTCGCGAGGACCACATCGTACTGCTCGCGCACCGGCTTGGACAGGCTGTCCATCTGTTCCACATTGTTGTGGCCGTCGCCGATGATAATCATGTTCATCTTCGCGACCTTCGCGGTCGCCGTTATCTCACGGCCGAAGATCGTATCCTCTTTGAGGATTTTCATGTTGGCCGGTGTGTTCTTCACCTTCCCCTTGATGTGGCGGAAGGCCTGGATGAGGAAGCCACCGGTCCCGCATGTCGGATCATAGACGGTCTCTTCGAACAGAGGATCGACCAGATCGACCGCCAGTTTGACGATATGGCGCGGGGTGAAATATTCGCCCAGATCGTTGCCGACCGAGATCGAGTTGCGCAGGAAATATTCGAAGGCATCGCCCTTGATATCGGAATCGGTGTTGAGCAGCTGAAGCTTCGATAGTCGATCGACGATCTTCTTGAGCGTCTTCGGCGTCTTGATCGCCAGGCTGGTCTGGAAGACATCGCCGGTGTGATTATAGTCGCGAACCAGCCGGGGCAGGACGGTATCGTTGATATAATCGAGCATTTCGTCCGCGGGCTTGTCCTTGAACGCGTCCCAGCAGTATTTTTTTGCGAGGATCCGCGGCTCGCCATTGGCCTCCCGGTCGGCCTCGATCTCGCTGATGAGCTTGAGGAAAAGGAGGTTGGAAAATTCGGTGAAGCGTTCAAGGCCCTCGCGCAACCCCTCCTTGCGCAAAAGGTCGTTCGCCGCGCCGAACGAGCTTATCAGTTCCTGCTTGGTGTGCCGGATGACCTCTGGCGTCGCGATCGAGGAGCCCTGGTCAATGAAGCGGAGCAGGTCGCGCTCGCTCAGGAAGGCTGTGATGTCCTCGCCATCGATGCGCAGGCGATGCCCGTCACGCAGGTCGTGCGCCTCGACGAACGACCCGTCGGCAACGAAGACGATCGGGACGCCCAGAGGCTTGGCATAGAGCTCGATCGCCTGCCTGAGCGCGTCGACCAGGCTCTGGCCGGATCGTTTGGCCTCGATGATCGCGATGGGCGTGTCGGTGCCGCTTTCGTACAGAACGTAGTCCGGCTGCGCCCCCTTGAGCAAGGCCTTCTGGTCCCGGGTCTTCGGGCGCTCCGTATAGACGTTGCATTCGGCGGAGCGTTCGTCGCAGGCCCATCCCAGGTTATCAAGATTGGCATCGATTCGTTTCCGCGTGGCGGATTCGAGGGGGTCGGTCAGGTCTCTCACGGTCATCCCCAAAACGGTCTGGGGTTTCGACTATACGCAACGGAGCAGGATGAAAACCCCCTTCGGCGTCCATTACGGTTCCACGCGTCGTCTTTATCGTAGCGGGGTTCGCGAGAACTGGCCGCCCCATGGATCATCCTGATCCCATCAAAAAGGCCGCCCGGTTGCCCGGACGGCCGTTTCACGTTCGTAATGACCCTGGCGGGTAATTACATCGCGTTCGTGGTGGTGGTGTTCGACATCATCATGGTGTCGTTCGCCATCATCGTGTCGTTGGCCATCATGCCACCGTTCGACGCGCCGTCGACGGCGGTCATGTTGTCGCTCATGGTGCCCATGTCGTCGGTGGTGTTCAGGTCGGTGACCATCGTGTTGTCGGTGGTCGTTTCGGTCTTCGGACCACAAGCCGAAACGGCGAGGGCGGCGCCGGCGATCAGCGAGCCGGTCAGGACCTTGGAGATGAGTGCACGCATTGGAAGCTCCCTAGAATAGGATTTGGACGGCTTGCTGGCCCTTTAATACCCAAATCACAGTGGACATTAATCGCATAACGCCCGGCCCTCAAGCCTCGTTTTGTGTCCGGCCCGTTTATGCCGGACAAGACAGGGACTGGAGGAATACCGGAGCGCTCAACGCAAGGGCGGCATCGAAGGTTGCGAGGCCGCCGTCGCGGCCCAGCGCGGCGAGGCTGGTGACCGGGTAATCGGGCAGCCCGCACGGCACGATCCCGCCGAAATGCGTCAGATCGGGATCGACGTTGACCGCCAGGCCATGCAGCGTGATCCAGCGCCGCACGCGCACGCCGATCGCGCCGATCTTCGCCTCCGGCCCGCCATCCCTGGTCCAGATGCCGACGCGCCCCTCCGCGCGGAAGGCGGCGACGCCCAACTGCTCGAGCGCGGCGATCACCCAGCCCTCGACCGCATGGACGAAGCAACGCACGTCGCGGCCGCGCGCGTTGAGGTCGAGCACCAGATAGACGATACGCTGCCCCGGCCCGTGATAGGTGTATTTGCCGCCGCGCCCGGTCGCGACCACCGGAAAGCGCGGATCGATCAGGTCCTGCGGGGAGGCGCTGGTGCCCGCGGTGTAGATCGGCGGATGTTCGAGCAGCCAGATCAGCTCGCGCGCCTCGCCCGCCAGCACCGCCGCGGCGCGCGCCTCCATCCCGGCCAGCGCCACGTCATAGGGGGTCAGCCCCGGCGATACCCGCCATTCGATCCCGTCGATTTCCGTCATGCACCGCCATGTGCGCCCGGCGCGGAAGGCTTGCAAGTTGGCGAGTGGCCAAGCCGCGGGCATTGGGCTAACCGGGCGGGCAGGCGACGGAAAGGGGTGGCGATGGTCAGGATGGGCAATGTGTGGGACCGCACCGTCGAGGTGCTGAACGGCCGCGGCGGCATGCTCGCGGGGCTCGCGCTGCTGACGCTGTTCGTGCCGACCGCGATTCCCGCCGCGTTCAAGGCCTATGCGACGCCCTCGACCGCGACGACGCTGATCGGCGTACTGCTGCTGGTCGTGACGACCGTGATCGCGCTGTGGGGCCAGCTGGCGATGATCGCCGCGTCGATCGACCCCGCCACCGATGGGCGCGCCGCCCGCACGCTGGCGACCGCGCGGCTGCCCGCCGCGTTGCTCGTCGCCGTGGTGCTGGCGGTGGTGCTGACCATCGCCTTCCTGCCTTCGCTGGCGCTGCTGGTGCGCGCCGGGTTCGACTGGACCGCGATCGCGCAGGGCGCGCAGCCCGCACCGACCGCGCCCGGCGCGGCGGCGCTCGCCGGCCTCTATGCGCTGGTCCTCGGCATCGTGCTGCTGTTCGTCGGCGCGCGGCTGCTGCCGCTCTATGCGGTGGTGCTCGATGAGCGGCTGGGCCTCGGCGCGGTGGCGCGCTGCTGGCGGCTGACCCGGCGTCACACCTGGCGGCTGGTCGGCACGATCCTGCTGTTCCTGATCGTGCTGCTGATCGCGACCTGGGCGGCGCAGTCGGTGGTCGGGCTGATCGCGCGGCTGATCCTGGGCGGCGAGGCGGTGGCGAGCGTCGGCTTCATCGCGGCATTGGCGGGGCAGGCGGTGTCGACCGCGCTGACGCTGGTGGCGATCGTCTTTTCGGCGCAGCTCTACGTCGCACTGACGCGGCGCGAACAGGCGTTGCGCGAGAAGCGGGCGGCGGCGCTGCACGACGGGCAGGCCGCGTGAGGATCACGCTCGCTGCCTTGCTGAGCGAGGCCTGGGCGCTGTTCCGGCGCGATGCCGACGTGCTGCTGCGCGTCGCGAGCCTGTTCTTCTTCCTGCCGACCTATGCGCTGCTGCTGCTCGTCGGACCGCTGCCGATGCCCGACGCGGCGATCGAGGACACGAGCGTGCGCGCGCAGGCGTGGATGACCGCGCTCGATGCGTGGGTCGGCGATTACGGCCTCGGCTCGGTCGGGGCCTATGCGATCACCTATTTCGGGCTGGCGATGGTGTTCTGCCTGTTCCTCGACCCCGAACGGCCGACGGTCGGTGTGGCGGCGCAGCGTGCGGGACGGCTGTTCCCGCGCTTCCTGCTCGCGATGGTCGTGGTGTCCATCCCTGCGGGGGCGGGGATGTATATCCTGCTGTTGCCGGGCCTGTGGCTGATGAGCCGCTTCATGCTCGCCGGGCCGATCCTGTTCGCACAGCCCGGCACGGGCGCGATGGCGGCGGTCGGCCGGTCGTGGCGGATGACGCGCCGCGCGCAGCTGTCGCTGCTCGGCGGCCTCGTCACCGTCTATCTCGCCGCGCTCCTCGCCGGCCAGCCGTTCATGCTGCTCGCCCGCTGGCTTGGCGATACCGGGGCAGGGGCGGGCGGTGCCAATCCCGTGGGCGTCGCGATCGTCCATGCGCTGGCCGCGGGCGTCGCGATGCTGACCCAGCTCGCCGGTGCACTGATCGCGGTCGCCGCCTATCGCCGGTTGTCGACGCCGGCGAGATAGGGCGGGCGCCGCCCCAGCTCCTCCGTCACCCCGGACTTGTTCCGGGGTCCACTCCGCGGCGAGGCGTACGGCTCGAGCCTTTTGCCCTATGCTCGCGGCTCGGTGGACCCCGGAACAAGTCCGGGGTGACGAAGCCGTAAAGGCGATGGTTAGGCCAGATAAGGGATGTGGGCGCCCGCGTCCCCGGGCAGCAGCCCGAGCGCGCGGGGGTCGGGGAAGGTCTCGATCGTCCGCCGCACCGCGACGAACCCCTGCGCGCGGTAGAAGTTGAGCGCCGAGGGATGGTCGAGCGTGCAGGTATGCACCCAGACCCGCGCGATCCCCGGCCGCCAGGCGCGCGCCATCGCCTCCGCCATCAGCCAGCGGCCGTGGCCCTTGCCGGCGAGTTCGGGCACCAGCCCGAAATAGGACAGCTCGCACGCGCCTGCGTGGCGGAAGTCCAATTCGAGCAGCCCGACCTCGATCCCGGCGGGATCGGTCGCGGCATAGACCTCGACCGCGGGATCGTGGAGGATCGCGGTCAGCGCCGCATCGTCCATCGCGAGCCGCGAATACCACAGCCACGGCCCGCCGACGCGGCGGAAGAGCATGCGGTACTTGCCGGCATCGGGCCGCGGCCAGCGTACCAGCCGCAATGGCGAGGCGGGCAGCGGGCGCAGCGGCGGGCGGCGCGTCATCTCCAGCGTGGTGACGATCGTCGCCAGCTCGGACGGATTGACCGGGGTCAGCGCCACCGGATCACTCCCAATTCACTCCCACGTCGCGAGCGGCGGCAGGCTCATCAGGATCGCGTCGATATTGCCGCCGGTCTTGAGGCCGAACAGCGTGCCGCGGTCGTGGACCAGGTTAAACTCGGCGTAGCGGCCGCGCCAGTTGCGCATCGTCGCGACGTCCGCCGCATCGAAGGGATCGTGCATCCGCCGCCGCACGATGCGCGGATAGGCGTCGAGGAACGCCTCGCCCACCGCGCGGGTGAAGGCGAAACCGGCGTCGAAATCGCCTTCGAGATGATCGTAGAAGATGCCGCCGACGCCGCGATGGACCTTGCGGTGCGGGATGTAGAAATAGTCGTCCGCCCACGCCTTGAAGCGCGGATAATAGGCCGGGTCGTGCGCGTCGCACGCCGCCTGCAGCGTGGCGTGGAAGTCGGCGGTGTCTGCCTCGACCGGCAGCGGCGGGTTGAGGTCGGCGCCGCCGCCGAACCAGCGTTTGGTGGTGACGAGGAAGCGCGTGTTCATGTGCACCGCGGGGACGTGCGGATTGGCCATGTGCGCGACCAGGCTGATGCCGGTGGCGAAGAAGGCCGGGTTGTCCGCGGCGCCGTGGATCGACTTGGCGAATTCGCCCTCGAACGTGCCGCCGACGGTCGAGACGTTGACGCCGACCTTTTCGAACACCTTGCCCTTCATCACACCGCGCACGCCGCCGCCGCCCGGTTCGCCGCTGGGGTCGGTGCGGTCCCAGGGAATATAGTCGAAGGCGGCGTCCGATCCCGCCTCGCGCTCGATCGCCTCGAACGCGGAGCAGATGCGGGTGCGCAGCGATTCGAACCAATGGCGGGCGGCGGTCTGTTCGGCGTCGAGCGTCAGCATGGCGGGCTTGTGGCAAGTGCGCGCGGGGAAGTCGAGCGTGGGGTGGCTGTGCTTCACGCTTCGGCCCCGGGGGTCATCGCATATTCCAGACGGCCGATGGGCCTCGTCACAGCTCGGCAAGCGACCCGTCACTCCGGCCGTGCTCGAGGCCGCTACGAGAGCCCACATCCCCTTCCAGTGCTCCCGCGCAGGCGGGAGCCCAGAGCCAAGCAAGACAACGGCTTATGGGGTGCGCGACTCCTGGGCTCCCGCCTGCGCGGGAGCACGGATACGGTTTTGCAGAGGTCTCGAACAAGTCCGGGGTGACGAAGCGATTGTGGAAGCGTCTACCGCCCCAACGACGACATGCGATTGCCAACGCCGGGGTGACGGGAAACGCACGCACTGGCCATCGCCGCCGTTCGCTGGCAAGCGACAGGGCATGCGCCGTTCCACCCGTCGATCCGTCTGGCGCGGCGTGCGCGTCGCGGCGGTCAGTTCCGCCTTCGTCTGCGCGTTCGTCGCGGCGGCGGGCTATTTCGATGCCGATCCGGTCCACGTCTATCCGGCGGTACCGCCCGCGCAGCCCCCTGCCGTGGTCAACGTGTCGGGCGACATGGGGCTGCGCTTCCTGCTCGGCGCATCGACCTCGCGCGGGCTGACCCGGCATCATATCCCCGTCGTCGGCATCGCTTCGCCGGTGGCGTTCCGCCATCGGCGGACGCGGGCGGAGGTCGATGCGTTCATGGCCGATGTCGTGCGCACCGGCCTCGCGCGCACCGGTTCGGCGCGGATCGTCGTAATGGGGCAATCCTATGGCGCCGATATCGTCCAGACCGGTCTTGCGCACCTGCCCGCAGAGCTCCGGCCGAGGGTCGCGGGGATCGTCCTCGTCCTGCCGGGCGATTCGGTCTATTTTCGCGCCGATCCGACCGGCTGGGCCTATCGCGGCACGCCCGACAGCGTCGCGGCGACCACCGCGAACACGCTGACCTGGGCGCCGCTCACCTGCATCTATGGCGTCGAGGAAGACGACAGCCTGTGCCCCTTGCTTCGCGTGCCGGGCGCGCAGGTGATCGGCATGCCGGGCGGGCACAACATCCATCACGACGAGGCGGGGTTGCTGGGGCACGTCCTTACCGCGATCCGGCGGGCGCGATGATTTACGCGAAGGCGCGAAGCAGAAAAGGAGTTCACGCGGAGACGCGGAGACGCGGAGATTTGCGTGGGGAGAGGTCGGCCTGCAGCATCACCTGGCGATCGTTTGGCGAGGTTGGACAGGCTGCGCCGCTTTTCTTCTCCGCGTCTCCGCGTCTCCGCGTGAACCACCTTCTTTGCCTGAATTAGAAGGCCGGCCAGCCGTCCGTCTGCCGCAGCGCCTCCGCCAGCACGATTGCGGCGGAGACGGAGAGGTTCAGCGAGCGCAGCGGCGGCGCCATCGGGATGACGACGCGGGCGTCGGCGCGGGCGTGGACCTCGTCCGGCACGCCGGCGCTTTCGCGGCCGAACAGCAGGACGTCATCGTTCTCGAAAGCGAAGTCGGGCAGCGGTGTCGCGCCGCGCGTCGTCAGCAGCACCAGCCGGCCCTGCACCTGCCCCGCGAACGCGTCCCAGCCGGCATGGCGGGTGACCGGGACGTGGTCGATATAGTCCATCCCCGCGCGCGCGACGCGCTTGTCGTCCCATTGGAAGCCCATCGGCTCGATCAGGTCGACGCCTGCGCCCAGGCATGCGCAGGTGCGCATCACCGCGCCGACGTTGCCGGCGATGTCGGGTTGATACAGCGCGATGCGAAGGGCGGTCGTCATGGCCGCATCCCTAGCCCCGGCCGCGGTTCGGGTAAAATGCTGTTGGCAAAGCGCACGGCCCCCGTCTATCAGGCCAGCAGCCCGCCGTGGGGATGGTAGGGTTCGGTGGGCGCTGCAAACCCGTTCCTCCGCGATAAGAGATGCAAGGGCGACAGACGAATGGCGACTGACAGCATGGTTCCTCCCGGTGAATCGCCGGAACCGTTCCACGAGGAGGTCCACGATCCCCGGCGCCGCGATTTCATCAACATCGCCGCCGTGTCGTTCGCCGGCGTCGGCGTGCTCGCGATCGTCTTGCCGCTCGTCAACCAGATGAACCCGTCGGCCGACGTGCTCGCGCAGTCGACGACCGAGGTCGATTTGTCCAAGATCCAGCCGGGCCAGGCGATCAAGAGCCAGTTCCGCAAGCAGCCGCTGTTCGTCCGCAACCTGACGCCCGCGGAAATCGCCGAGGCGAACAAGGTCGACGTCGCGAGCCTGCGCGATCCGCAGACGCTGGCCGAGCGGACCAAGCCGGGCAAGGAAAACTGGCTCATCACGCTGGGCGTGTGCACCCACCTCGGCTGCGTGCCGCTGGGCGCGGGCGAGGGTGAGAACAAGGGGCCGTTCGGCGGCTATTTCTGCCCGTGCCACGGGTCGGCCTATGACACCGCGGCGCGCATCCGCCAGGGACCGGCGCCGAAGAACCTGTTCGTGCCGAATTATACGTTCAATTCCGACACTGCCGTCACGGTCGGCTGAGGGGACCCCACGACATGAGCTTTCCCTGGGCCAAGCATTATGAGCCGAAGCAGCCGCTGATGCGGTGGCTGGACGAGAAGCTGCCGCTGCCGCGCCTCGTCTACAACGCCGTCGGTGCCGGTTATCCGGTGCCGCGCAACCTCAACTATTTCTGGAACTTCGGCGTCCTCGCCGGTGCCGCGCTGGCGATCCAGATCGTCACCGGCATCGTGCTGGCGATGCATTACGCCGCCAACGCCGGCGTCGCCTTCGGCTCGGTCGAAAGCATCATGCGCGACGTCAACGCCGGCTGGTTCCTGCGCTATGCGCACGCCAACGGCGCGTCGATGTTCCTCCTCGTCGTCTACGTCCACATCGGTCGCGGCCTCTATTACGGCTCGTACAAGGCGCCGCGCGAGATGGTGTGGCTGCTCGGCGTCGTCATCTTCCTGCTGATGATGGCCACCGCCTTCATGGGTTATGTGCTTCCCTGGGGGCAGATGAGCTTCTGGGGCGCGCAGGTCATCACCGGCTTCTTCTCGGCGATACCGCTGGTCGGCGAGCCGATCCGCGTCTGGCTGCTGGGCGGTTTCGCGCCGGACAATGCCGCGCTCAACCGCTTCTTCTCGCTGCATTACCTGCTGCCGTTCGTGATCGCGGGCGTCATCATCCTGCACATCTGGGCGCTGCATATCCCCGGCTCGAACAACCCGACGGGGGTCGAGGTGAAGGGCGAACAGGACACGGTGCCGTTCCATCCCTATTACACCGCGAAGGACGGCGTCGGCGTCGGCGTGTTCCTGCTGATTTTCGCGCTGCTGATCTTCTTCAGCCCGAACCTGCTCGGCCATCCGGACAATTATATCGAGGCGAACCCGCTCTCGACCCCGGCGCACATCGTCCCCGAATGGTATTTCCTGCCGTTCTACGCGATCCTCAAGAGCTTCACCGCGAACTTCATCCTCGATGCGAAGCTGTGGGGCGTGCTGGCGATGTTCGGCTCGATCCTGCTGCTGTTCTTCCTGCCGTGGCTGGATACCTCGCCGGTGCGTTCGGCGAACTATCGTCCCAAGTACCGGATCTTCCTCGGCATCCTGCTGGTCGACATCCTGGTCCTGGGCTATGTCGGCGGGGCGGAGGCGAATGCGCGCAACGTCATTCTGGGGCAGATCGCCTCGGCCTATTATTTCGCGCACTTCCTCATCATCCTGCCGTGGGTCGCTCGCTCGGAGCGTCCGCGCCCGCTGCCGAACTCGATCACCGAAGCGGTGCTGGCGAAGCATGGCGGCACCAGCATCGCGCATAGCGCGGCGCAAGCCTGAACCGACTGGGGGACATTAGAACACCATGCCTCGCATCATAGCCTCCCTGGTCGGCGCAGCCTTCGTCTTCGTGCTCGGACTCGCGCTCTTCGGCACCGCCAAGACCGCGATCCAGGAGCCGGCGGCGGAAAGTGCCGAGCACGTCTTCCACCTCCATCCCGAGAATATCGGGCTGTCCTCGAACGGCTTCTTCGGCAAGTTCGACAACCAGCAGCTGCAGCGCGGCTTTCAGGTCTACAAGGAGGTCTGCGCGGCCTGCCACAGCCTGAAGTACGTCGCGTTCCGCGATCTCGCCAAGATCGGCTATTCCGAACCCGAGGTGAAGGCGATCGCCAACCAGTGGGTGATCGAACAGCCGAGCATCAATCCGGAGACGGGCGAGGCGGCGACGCGCAAGAACGTGGCCAGCGATCATTTTCCGTCGCCCTTCGCGAACGAGGTCGCGGCGCGTGCGGCGAACAACAACGCGCTGCCGCCCGATCTGTCGCTGATGACCAAGGCGCGGCACGATGGCGCCAATTACGTCCATGCGCTCATCACCGGCTATCGCAACCAGCCCGCCGAGCTCCTCAAGGAATTCCCGGGGTCGAAGACCCCGGAGGGGCTGCACTACAACCCCTATTTCGCGAACCTCAACATCGCGATGCCGCCGCCGCTGACCTCGGACGGCCAGGTGACCTATTCGGACGGCACCAAGGCGACGAAGGACCAGATGGCGCGCGACGTCGCGGCGTTCCTGACCTGGACCGCGGAGCCGAACCTCAACGCACGCCATGCGGCGGGTGTCGCGGCGGCGCTGTTCCTGCTGATCTTCTGCTTCCTCGCCTGGGGCGCGTATCAGAACGTCTGGCGCGACGTGAAGCATTGATCGGATGCCCCGCCGTGTGCGGGGCGGACGATGACGATACGGGGCGGGGGGTGCGGATAGCGCTTCCCGCCCTTTTTCGTTGGTGGCGGTATCCAGCCTGCGTCCTGTTGATGAGCGCGTGAGACCCAGGCCCTTCGACAGGCTCAGGGCGAACGGGGGGGGTGGGGCCCTCGCGCTAGCGACACGCCAGCTGGAGCCGTTTCAGGGCGGCGCGACCTTCACTGTCCGTAGGACGCGTGCCGAGCATCGGACATTGTGTTCACGCGGAGACGCGGAGGATGCAGAGGTGTTGTGCGTGCCGCAGCGGTGGGGTTTCCTATCGAGCCATCAAGATGACGGGATCGCGCTGCGCCGCGTGATACACCTCCGCGTTCTTCGCGCCTCCGCGTGAACCATCCTTCTTCCTGTCCGATCGACCGGATATCCGGTCAGCTATGCGGTCGTCCTTGCCCTGCTTCTCCTTATCCCGATGGGAGGGGGCAGAGGGCCGGAAGGGTGCGCGATCGATCGGCGGCAGTCCTAGCGCGGTTCGGCCGGCGGCTCGGACGGCTCGCGCTTCACCGGGATTTGCGACAGGCGGGTCAGCAGCAGCGGGATGTCGTCGGTGATGAACGTGTCGGTCGGGATCGCGATGCCGGCCTGCAGCGCTTCGCTCACCGCCGCCAGCCGCTCGCGTTGCTCTCGTTCTGGCGGTGTCACGATCGGTCCCATGTTACGCAGGTACGGCAAACCCGGCAGTCACCGGCCGGGGGGGGGATGGCGGGTGGCTACCGGGTTCGGGAAGGATAACGGACCAACGCGGATCGCGTTCCCGCTGCGGCCAACGGTTGGTCGCGTTATGCCGGGCGGACGGCGATCGACCGGCGCGTGTAACGGTAGAGCGCGGCGACCAGCGCGAGGAACACCAAGGTGCCGCCGATCAGCGCCACCGGTTCGAACCCTGCCGGCGCGATCGCCAGCGGCGCGTCGGAATTGGTCGCGTAGACGAGAACCGCGAAGGCGACGCCCCACAGGCTCTCGCCGACGATCATGCCGGTCGCGGTCAGCACGCCCATGCGCTTGGCGGCTTCGACGTCGGGCTTGCGCTCCGCCCAGCGGTCGTAGAACGCCCCGATCACCGCGCCGATCACCACCGGCAGCGTCACCGCCATCGGCAGATAGACGCCGAGCCCGATGCCGAGCGGCGGCAACCGCAGCTTGCCCAATCGCCCCAGCGTCTCGTCGAGCGCGATCACGCCGACGCCGATCAGTGCACCGTACCCGATCATCGCCCAGTTGAGATCGCCGCCGAGCACGCCCTTGGCGAGCGCGGAGATCAGCGCCGCCTGCGGCGCGGCCAGCGCGTTCGGGCCGGCGCCCGGCGCGCCCTGAAACCCCAGCGTCGTCGCGAGCAGTTCGAGCACCGGCGGCACGACGAGGCTGCCGAAGATCACGCCGAAGATCAGCGCCACCTGCTGCTTCCACGGCGTCGCGCCGACCAGCTGGCCGGTCTTGAGGTCCTGCAGGTTGTCGTTGGAGATGGTCGCGACGCCGAAGACGATGCCGGTGACGATCAGCGCATAGGCGACCAGCGCCTGCGTCGTGTCCGGCCCCGCGCCGCGCCCGAACAGCCCGACGAGCATCAGCGACGCGGCGAGGACGGAGAGGATGCCGATCCCCGACACCGGGCTGTTCGACGCGCCGATCAGGCCCGCCATATAGCCGCATACCGCCGCGATCACGAGCCCGAGCACCAGCACGAAGACCAGCGCACCGAGGATCAGCACCACCGCCGATCCCTCCAGCGGCCCGCCCGCGATCACCGACCAGAGCAGCCCGGCGATCGGGACCAGCGTCGCGAGGCTGACCGCGACGACGATGCCGATCGACAGGTCGCGTTCGCCGAGTTCGAGCACCGCGCCGCCGCGCTTGGCGGCGCTGGCCGCGATCGAGGAGCGGACGCCGGCGAGCACCGGCCCGATGATCTTGAGCAATGTCCAGATCGCCGCGACGCCGATCACGCCCGCGCCTAGGAAGCGCACATCGGTGCGGAACACGCCCCCCGCCCAGGCCTCGATCCCGACCCCCGCCGCGGCGGGCGACAGGCCGGTAAGGATGGGGAGCGCGATCCACCAGCCGATGACGACGCCGGCGAACATCGCGAGACCGACCGACAGCCCGACGAGGTGGCCGGCGCCGATCAGCGCGAACGACAGCCCGCCCGAAATCCCGGTCGCGCCCGCGCCGACGCGGAAGAAGGTGGCGGCCTCGGCGACGACCAGCTTGGTCTGGGTCAGCACCGCGAACCCCGCCGACACCAGCGCGTTGACGACGATCAGCCGCAGTCCGCGGCCGCTCTCCGCCTCGCCGGCGCGGCTGCCGGCGCCGACCATCAGCACCTCGGCGGCGGCGCGGCCCTCCGGGAAGGGGAGGTCGGAATCGACCACCAATGCGCGGCGCAGCGGCACCGAGAACATCACGCCGAGGATGCCGCCGGTCATCGTGATCCCCGCGGTGAGCAGATAGGGGAAGCCCTGCCACCAGCCGATCATGACCAACCCTGGCAGCACGAAGATGATCGCCGCCAGCGTCCCCGCCGCCGACGCGACGGTCTGAACGATGTTGTTCTCGAGGATCGTCGCGCCGGGCAGATAGCGCAGGATCGCCATCGAGATCACCGCAGCGGGGATCGAGGTAGCGAAGGTGAGGCCCACCTTGAGCCCGAGATAGACGTTCGCCGCGGTGAACAGCAAGGTGATGAGCCCGCCGAGCAACACGCCGCGGACGGTGAGTTCGGCGATCGGTTTGGTCGCAGGGGCGGGGGCGGTGGCCATGGATGATCGCTCGGCAAGAAGGTCGGTTGCGGCGATGATGCACGCCGCGGGTGCGCGCGGCAATGGCGGGGGTGCACGCGAAACAACCTTGCGCCGGCTCGACAGGTGACGCGGCTTTCCGCTAGGCGGCGGGCATGACCACGACCACTCCCTTGCGCGTCGCGCTCGCCGGGCTCGGCACCGTCGGCGGCGGCGTCATCCGTCTGCTCGATGCCAACCGCGATCTCATCACCCGCCGCGCCGGCCGGCCCATCGAGATCGTCGCCGTCTCCGCACGCGATCGCAGCAAGGATCGTGGGGTCGACCTCGACCGCTTCGCCTGGATCGACGACACGCGCGCGCTTGCGGATCATGACGGTGCCGATGTGGTGGTCGAGCTGATCGGCGGATCGGACGGCCCGGCGCTGACGCTGGCGCGCGCGACGCTGGCGGCGGGCAAGGGCTTCGTCACCGCGAACAAGGCGATGCTCGCGCACCACGGGCTGGAACTGGCGCAGGCCGCGGAGGCCGCGCGCGTGCCGCTCAAGTTCGAAGCCGCGGTCGCCGGCGGTATCCCGGTCATCAAGGGGCTGCGTGAAGGCGCCGCCGCCAACGCCATCGCCCGCGTCTACGGCATCCTCAACGGCACCTGCAATTTCATCCTGTCCAAGATGGAAGCCGAGGGGCGCGATTTCGCCGAGGTGCTCGCCGAGGCGCAGGCGCTCGGTTACGCCGAATCCGACCCCAGCTTCGATATCGACGGCGTCGATGCCGCGCACAAATTGTCGATCCTCGCCAGCATCGCCTTCGGCACGCAGCCGGCGTTCGCCGATGTGTCGGCGACCGGCGTGCGCCACGTCATCGCCGCCGATATCGCCGAGGCGGCGGCGCTGGGCTACAAGGTGCGCCTGGTCGGCGTCGCGGAGGACGGGCCGGGCGGGCTGTTCCAGCGCGTCCACCCGCATCTGGTGCCGATCGACCATCCGCTGGCGCACGTCACCGGATCGCTCAACGCGGTGGTGGCGGAGGGCAATTTCGTCGGGCGGCTGTTCTTCCAGGGCGCCGGTGCGGGCGACGGGCCGACCGCGAGCGCGGTGGTCGCCGACCTGATCGATATCGCGCGCGGCGAATATGGCGCGCCCTATGCGATGCCGGCCGCTGCGCTGACCGCGCCGTCACGCGCGGACAGCGGCGAGCGGCGCGGGCGCGCCTATCTGCGCTTCACCGTGCAGGACAAGGTCGGCGTGCTCGCCGAGATCGCCGCGGCGATGCGCGATGCCGGCGTGTCGATCGAAAGCCTGATCCAGCGCGGCGTCACCGCCGAGGGCAGCGCCATCGTCGCGATCGTCACGCACGAGGCGCCGGAACGTAGCGTCGCGCAGGCGCTGGAGAAACTGCGCGGGTCGCAGAGCCTCGCGGGACAGCCGATGTGGATGCACATTCTGGGGTGAGGGGGCGCTTGACGGCCACCCCATTTCCCCCGTCACCCCGGACTTGTTCCGGGGTCCACTCCGCGGCGAGGCACACGGCCTGAAGCGCAACCCTGTGCCTGCGGCCCGGTGGACCCCCGTGTGTTGCAGATATGCGATAAGGATGGCGGGCGGGAGACCGTTGGACCCCTGGCACGGAGATGCCGCAGTCCGGCTCGGTTCCCCGCCCGCGTTGGTCACACACCTGAACAGT
>NZ_JAMLDY010000027.1 GCF_024211255.1 Sphingomonas liriopis
GCGCCGGTGGCGGGCACCGGAGCCCGTGCGCCCGCGACCGGCGCGCCTGCGGCCGGGGGAGGCGGCGGCGGTGCGCCGGCACCACCGGCGGGCGGCGGGGGCGGGGGGGCGCCCGGACCCGCAGCGGCGGGACCTGCACCCGGCGGCGGCGGCGGCGGGCCGTCCGGGCCGCCGTGACGTGGACCGGGACCATGGCCGGGACCGTGCGGCGGGCGACCGGGACCGACCTGCTCGACCGCGCCGTTCGGCCCGACGAGGAAGTGCGCGCGCAGCTGCCCCTCGTCGTAGCGGCCCTGCACCAGCACCGGGGCGCCGCGGGTGACGTTGCTCGCGCCGTCATGCCCGGCGTCGATCATCGCCCGGCCGCTGCCGTCCTGCACGACGAAGCGGTCGCCATAGACCTCCGCGACGCGGCCCTTCACCGTGACGATCCCGTGGCTGTTGCCGAGCTTCGCGATCGGCGTGGCGATCGTCGGTGCCATCTCGACGGACGGCCGCGTCAACGACACCGCGCCCGCGCCGCCGGCACTCGCCGCCAGCATCACCACCGCGCCCAGCGCCAGCCATTGCCGATGTTCCATCGTCAGCGTGTTCGTGAACCTACCCATGTTGCTTCTCCATTTGCGAGGTCGATGGCATGGTTCTAGTCCAGGGTGTCCGACCCACGCTGAACCGCCCGGTTCAGTTTCGGTTTGGCTTTCCGGGATAGGGCGGGCCGATGCGTATCCTCCTCGTCGAAGACGATCCCGAACTCGGCCCCGCGATCGCACGCGCGCTGCGTGCCGAACATTGCGCGGTCGACCTGATCGCCGACGGTATCGACGCCGCGCATCTGGGCGAGACGGAGGCGTATGACGCCGCGGTCCTCGACCTCGGCCTCGCCGGCAAGGACGGGATCACCGTGTTGCGCGAATGGCGCGCGGCGGATCGTACGTTGCCGGTGCTGATCCTCACCGCGCGCCACGGCTGGTCGGACAAGGTCGCGGGGTTCAAGGCCGGCGCCGACGACTATCTGGTCAAGCCCTTCCGCGTCGAGGAGCTTATGATGCGGCTGCGCGCGCTCGTGCGCCGCGCCGCGGGGCATGCGCAGCCGGTGCTGACCTGCGGCCGGCTCGCCTTCGACACGCAGATCGGCCATTTCGAGCTCGACGGCCTGCCGCTGAAGCTGACCGCGTTCGAATGGCGCGTATTGTCTGCGCTGATGCTGCGGCGCGAGGCGGTGATCGAGCGGCTCGACCTGCTGGAACGCGTCTACGAAGGCGATGCCGATGTCGATTCGAACAGCCTGGAGGTGATCGTCGGCCGCTTGCGCCGTAAGATCGGCGCGGAGATGATCGAGACGGTGCGTGGTCGCGGATATCGCCTGACCTGCCCGGCCACGCCATGATGCCGCGGTCGTTGCAGGGGCGGATGCTGCTGCTGTCGGCGGTGGCGATTCTCGCCGCGCTCGGCATCGCCGGTTGGGCTATCGCCGGCGTGCTCGAACGCGTCGTGACCGAGGGGATCGACCGTCGCCTCGATGCCGAGATCGCGCTGCTCGCCAGCACGATCGATGGCGATGGCCGGGTGAACCGGACGCTGCTGGCGCAGCGCGCGGGTGCGCTGGAGGATGCCGGCGGGTGGCGCTGGCGGATCGTCGCGCCGGCGGGCGGGGTCGGATCGGCGGACTGGCCGGCGTTGCGCGGCGAGCCGCGGCCGGACCTCGGTCCCGGTCCCCCGGGGCCTCCCGATCGTGACGGACCAGACCGGCCGCGCGGGATCGACGGCGCGGACGAGGGCGGCCACCGCGTCCACGCCCGTCAGCTGACGCTGGCCACGCATGGTGGCCCGGTGACGCTATCGGTCGCCGCACCGCGCGCGGTGATCGTGCGGCCGCTGCGCGAGGCGCTGGTGCCGTTGCTCGTCGCGCTCGCCATCCTCGCAGGCTTGCTGGCCGCGGCGACGCTCGTCCAGCTGCGCCTCGGCCTCAAGCCGCTGGGGCGGCTGCGTGCGCAGGTCGCGGCGATCCGGGCGGGCGAGGCGACACGGGTCGACGAGGAGCAGCCGGTCGAGTTGCGCGGCCTCGCCGCCGAGTTGAACGCGCTCGCCGCCGATCGTGCCGCGGCGCTCGCCACCGCGCGCGCCGCCGCCGCCAATCTCGCGCATGCGCTGAAGACGCCGGTGGCGACGCTGGCGCTGACCGTCCACGCCGATCCCGCGGCGGCGGCGCAGGTCGCGCGGATCGACGCGACCATCCGTCACCATTTGTCGCGCGCGCGCGGCGGCACCGCCGACACGCGCGCCAGCACGCCCGTCGCGCCCGCGGTCGCCGATCTCGTCCAGGCGATCGCGCGTCTCCACGCCGATCGCGGCCTGCATATCGACCGCGACATCGATGGCGATCCGGTCGCCGCCATCGACCCGCAGGACTTCGACGAATTGCTCGGCAACCTGCTCGACAATGCCGCGCGCCATGCCCGCACCAGCGTCGCGGTTACCGTCCGCCCGCTCGCCGCCGACGCGCGCTGGCTGGCGCTTACCGTCGCCGACGATGGCCCGGGCATCGCACGGGCCGAGCGCGACCGCGTCACCCGGCCGGGCGTCCGCCTCGACGAGCGCGGCGAAGGCCATGGCTTCGGCCTCGCCATCGTGCGCGAACTTGCCGAGCTGCACGGCGGCCGCCTGACGCTCGGCGAGCGCGAGCGCGGCGGCCTCACCGCGCAGGTCACGCTGCCGCGACGCACGACTCATTTGTCAGACTAGACGCGGGTCTCGCGACGCGGGATGAAGCGCTTCCCGAGACGACGAGAGGATTCGCCCGATGACCGACCGCCACGTTCGAACCGTCCTGCCGGTGCAGGCGATCCTGGGCGAGGGACCGGTGTGGATCGGGCGCGACGCCGCGCTCTGGTTCGTCGATATCAAGAGCCGCCACGTCCACCGTTTCGATCCCGCGAGCGGTGCGGCGCGTCGCTGGGACGCGCCCGATCAGGTCGGCTGGGTGCTCCCCGCCGCCGATGGCGGCATGATCGCCGGGCTGAAGAGCGGCCTGCATCGCTTCGATCCCGCCAACGGCAGCTTCACCTTCCGTGCGCAACCGCCGGGCCATCCCGCCTGCAACCGCCTCAACGACGCCACCACCGACCGCGCGGGACGGATCTGGTTCGGGACGATGGACGACGGCGAGAGCGCGGCGAGCGGTCGCCTGTTCCGTCACGCCGGGGGGATGATCGCCGACAGCGGCCTTCCGCCGGTGTGCATCACCAACGGCCCGGCGATCGGCGGCGACACGCTGTATCACACCGACACGGTCGGCAGGACGATCTGGCGCGCGGCGATCCGCGACGACGGCACGCTGGGGCCGGAAGAGGTGTTCGTGAGAATCGAGGATGGCGCGGGTCATCCCGACGGGTCGGTGGTCGATGCGGAGGGCTGCCTGTGGGTCGCGTTGTGGGGCGGCTGGGGCGTGCGCCGCTACGATCCCGCCGGCGCGCTGATCGGCACGGTCAAACTGCCCGCCGCGCAGATCACCAAGATCGCCTTCGGCGGCCCCGACCTCAGCACCGCTTATGCGACGAGCGCGCGCAAGGGGCTGGACGCGGCGGCGCTGGCGGAACAGCCCGAGGCGGGGAATCTGTTCGCCTTCGATGCCGGCGTGGCGGGCGTCGCGGTGACGCCGGTGGCGGTGTAACGCCTTCCTCATTCCTCCCTCGCGTCAGCGGGGGAGGGGGACCGCGGCCGTAGGCCGTGGTGGAGGGGGCGCCTCCACGAGCGCGACGCTCATGGCTTGCCTCCCCCTCCGTCAGCCTGCGGCTGCCACCTCCCCCTTGCGGGCAGGGCTATCGCCTATGACGGATCGGCTGACCGCTTCCTCCAATCCTCCGTCACCCCGGACTTGTTCCGGGGTCCACGGCACGGCAAGCTTGGCGTTTTAGCCTCTTTTCGGGCGCTTGCGGCCCGGTGGACCCCGGAACACGTCCGGGGTGACGGAGGATGCTGGGCTTCTGACTGACCCCTTGATCCTATGCGATTGCCCTGCCCGCCAGGGGGAGGACAGGTCCTATCAGCGCGGGCTCGCCTCGCGCTTGCCGTCCAGCCGCCGCGCGATGCCCCAGCCGTTGTCGTCGCGCAGCGCCGCGGGGAGCAGCGCGGGCGCGAGGTTCTGGAAACATACCGGCCGCAGGAAGCGCGCGATCGCCAGCGTGCCGACCGAGGTGGTCCGCCCGTCGCTCGTCGCCGGGAAGGGCCCGCCATGCACCATCGCCGGTGCGACCTCGACCCCGGTCGGCCAGCCGTTGGCGAGGATGCGCCCGACGCGACGCGCGATCACCGGCACCAGCTTCGCCGCGTGGCCCTCGTCGGTAGCATCGAATTGCAGCGTCGCGGTCAGCTGCCCCTCCAGCCCCGCGAACACCTGCGCAACCTCGGCGAGGTCGCGGCAGCGCACGACGACCGACGACGAGCCGAACACCTCGTGACTCAGCGTACGATCGGCGAGGAACGCCTGCGCGCTCGTCTCGAAGATCGCGCCGACCGCCTGGTTGACGCCGTCGCCCACCTTGCCGCGCGCGACCGTCTGCACCGCATCGTGCGACGCGAGCGCCTCGACGCCCTGTTCGAAGCTCGCGTGGATGCCCGGCGACAGCATCGTCGCGGGCTGGCTGTCGGTCAGCGCCGCCGCGGCGCTCGCGACGAACGTGTCGAGGTCGGGGCTGTCGACCGCGAGCACCAGCCCGGGGTTGGTGCAGAACTGGCCTGCCCCCATCGTCAGCGACGCGACGAATTCGCGGCCCAGCGCCTCGGCGCGCGCGGCGAGCGCGGCGGGGAACAGCACCACCGGGTTGATGCTCGACATTTCGGCATAGACCGGGATCGGCTCGTCGCGCTCGGCGGCGATCTTCACCAGCGCGAGGCCGCCGCCGCGCGAGCCGGTGAATCCCACTGCTTGGATGCGGGGATCGCGGACCAGCGCGCCGCCCAGTTCGTTGGTCTCGCCGGGCAGGTAGGAGAAGACGCCTGCGGGCAGGCCGGCATTGCTCACCGCCTGCTGGATCGCGCGCGCGACCAGCTCGCCGGTGCCGGGGTGCGCCGGATGGCCCTTGACCACCACCGGGCAGCCGGCGGCGAGCGCCGACGCGGTGTCGCCGCCGGCGACCGAGAAGGCGAGCGGGAAGTTCGACGCGCCGAACACCGCGACGGGGCCGACCGCGACGTTGACGCGGCGCAGGTCGGGGCGCGGCAGCGGCGCGCGATCGGGCTGCGCCGGATCGATCGTCGCATCGAGGAAGTCGCCCTGCCGCACGACGCCGGCGAACAGCTTGAGCTGGCCGACGGTGCGCCCGCGCTCGCCCTCCAGCCGCGCGCGCGGCAGGCCGCTTTCCGCCATCGCGCGCACGATCAGGTCGTCGCCGATCGCGAGGATGTTGTCGGCGATCGCTTCCAGGAACGCGGCGCGCGCCTCGGGATCGGTCGCGGCATAGGCGGGAAAGGCCGCCTCGGCGAGCGCGCACGCCTCGGCCACCGCATCGACGCCGGCCGACGAGAAGTCGGGGGTCAGGGCTTCGCCGCTGGCGGGATTGACCGCGGTGAAGCGGTTCGGGGCCTGGCGAGCTTCGCCGCCGATCAGCAGGGCGCCGTCGATCATGTTCAAACCTCTTTCGGATGCAAATGTCGGACTAATGGTAAGGCGCGGGGCCGCGCGGGACAATGACCCAGCGTGGGAAAACCGGGGCGGACCTACACGATCCCGAAGCCGATCCCCTCTCACCGTTCGCGCTGGGCCTGTCGAAGGGCAGGGTACCGCCGGCGAACGGTTCGCTTGTGGAAACCTGTGCTTCGACAGGCTCAGCACGAACGGGGAGCTCGTAGTTGCGGCGCGGCGCCGATCCCCAACCAAACCGATCGCCGGCATCGACGCAGGTCATTGCGATCCCCCGCGATTGCGCCATGAGGGCGCAATGCGTCATCCCGTCCTGCTCGGCCTCGTCTCCATCCTCGCCGCCGCAGGCCCCGCCGCCGCACAGGACAACGGCCCCGACATCGTCGTCACCGGTCGCGGCCTTGCCGCCTCACCCGGCGAGCGCGCGTTCGACGTCGTCACGATCGACCGCGACCGCTTGCAGGCCAACGCCAGCCAGCGGCTGGAAAGCGTGCTCGCCGACGTCGCCGGGCTGCAGCAGTTCCGCCGATCCGACAGCCGCAGCGCCAACCCGACCAGCCAGGGCATCAGCTTGCGCGGTATCGGCGGCAATGCGTCGAGCCGCGCGCTGCTGATCCTCGACGGCGTGCCGCAGGCCGATCCGTTCGGCGGCTGGGTCGCGTTTCCTGCCTATGCCACCGGCCGGCTGGGGCAGGTGCGCGTCACCCGCGGCGGCGGCAGCGGCTATTTCGGCCCGGGCGCGCTCGCCGGCACGATCCAGCTCGACAGCGCCACTCCTGACCAATTGTCGCCGCTGGAAGCGAGCGCCTTCTACGGCAGCCGCGGTTCGCTCGAGGCACAAGGGTCGGCGGCGCTGGTCCGCGACGGCGGTTTCGCGACGCTGTCGGCGGCCTATGCCCGCGGCGACGGCTTCGTGCCGACGGTGGCGGAAAGCCGTGGCCCGGTCGATCGGCCGGCGCCCTACGAGCAGGCGTCGGGCGCGCTGCGTACCGTCGTCACCATCGCACCGTCGACCGAATTGCAGGCCAACGTCAGCGCCTTCACCGACACCCGCGAGCGCGGCACTGCGTTCACCGCCAACCGGTCGGAGGGCGCCGACGCCAGCCTGCGCCTCGTCGGACGGGGCGCGTGGGGCTGGTCGGCGCTCGCCTATCTCCAGACCCGCGCCTTCGCGTCGAGCTTCGCCAGCGTCAACGCCGCGCGCACGACGGTCACCCAGTCGCTCGACCAGTACAATACCCCCGCCACCGGCCTCGGCGCGCGGATCGAGGTGCAGCCGCCGGTCGGACAGGGCATCGACCTGCGCCTCGGCGCCGATGTCCGCGACGTATCGGGCAAGACGCAGGAGCTGTTCACCTTCGTCAATGCCGCGCCGACGCGGCGGCGCGAGGCTGGCGGATCGACGCGGACGGCTGGCCTGTTCGCCGACGGCAGCGTCGCAATCGGCGACCTGACGCTGACCGGCGCCGCGCGGATCGACCGGTGGGGGATCGACGGCGGCTATCTGAGCGAACGCCCGATCGGCGGCGGCGCGGCACTGACCGACAGCCGCTTCGCGACCCGCGACGGATCGGAGTTCACCGGCCGCCTCGGCGCGGCATGGCAGCCGCTGCCGGCGGTGACGCTGCGCACGGCGGGCTATCGCGGCTGGCGGTTGCCGACGCTCAACGAACTGTACCGCCCGTTCCGCGTCGGCAACAACACGACCGCGGCGAATGCGGCGCTGAGCCCCGAACGGCTGACCGGGATCGAGGGCGGCGTGACGCTGACCCCGTTCGCCGGCGCGAGCCTCGCCGCGACGCTGTTCCACAACCGGCTCGATGACGCGATCGCCAACGTGACGCTGTCGTCGACCGCGACGAGCGCCTCGCGCGTCCGGCGCAACCTCGATGCGATCCGCTCGACCGGGGTGGAAATCGACGCACGCTACACGCTGGGGCCGGTCACCGCGCTCGCCTCGTGGAGCCATGTCGATGCGCGGGTTAGGGCATCGGGCGCCGCGCTGGCGCTCGACGGCCTGCGCCCCGCGCAGACCCCGCGCGACGCGGTGTCGGGGACGCTGGGCTGGCGACGCGGCGGCGGCGCACTGTCGGCCACCGTCCGCCACGTCGCCCGCCAGTTCAACGACGACCAGAACAGCCGCAGCCTCGCGCCGGCAACGACGCTCGATGGCTTTGCCGCGCTGCCGGTGACGAACGGGCTGACGATCGAGGCCCGCGCCGAGAACCTTCTCGACCAGCGCATCGAAGCCGGCATTAGCGGCGCCAACATCGTCGAACGCGCCTCGCCCCGCGCGCTGTGGATCGGGGTGCGCGCGAAGATCGGCTGACCGCCGCCAGTGTGGCGCACGGGTGACAGTCGCGACGGCTCGACCGGTCCCGCGCGGTACACGCATTGACGTGCGGCCCCGGCGGCCCCTAAGGGCGCGCCAAGCGAAAGGTCCCCGGAGACGGGGTCAAAAGGGAAGCCGGAAAGCGCCAGGAGAGGCGCCGATCCGGCGCTGCCCCCGCAACTGTGACCGGCGAGCGGTCCCTCCGATGAGCCACTGGTCCGCACGGGCTGGGAAGGTGGAGGGGATGGCGACGACCCGGGAGCCAGGAGACCTGCCCTTCGCCGTCGATCCTCTGCGCGGACGGGGTGTGCCGGGCGGACGAGGGGGGACCCTCGATGAGAGCGACATCCGCCGTGCGCGATGGTCGCGTACGGTTGCGTCCAAGGATGTGCCCGATGACTGCCCGATTACCCAACGCTTCCACCCGCCGTCGCCTGGCGACCGGTGCGCTGACCCTCGCCACGCTGTTCGCCGCGCCCGCCTACGCCCAGATCGCACCCGCGCCCGACGGCGAGGACGAGATCGTCGTCACCGCGAACCGCGTCGCCCAGCCCGCCAGCGAGGTCGGCCAGGCGGTGACCGTCGTCACCCGCGACGAGATCGATCGCCGCCAGACCGTCTCGGTCGCCGACCTGCTCTCGACCACCCCCGGCGTCACCGTGACGCGCAACGGCAGCCTCGGCGGCTTCACCGGCGTGCGCCTGCGCGGTGCGGAAGCGGAGCAGACGCTGGTCGTGATCGACGGCATCCGCGTCAACGATCCCTCCTCGCCCGGCGGCGGCTTCGACTTCGCCAACCTGCTGTCGGCCAGCGTCGAGCGGATCGAGATCCTGCGCGGGCCGAACTCGGTGCCCTGGGGCAGCCAGGCGATCGGCGGCGTCGTCAACGTCATCACCGAAACCCCGACCGAGCGGCTGAAGGCACGTGCCGGCGTCGAATATGGCTATGCCGACAGCCTGTTCGCGCAAGGTGGCGTCTCGGGCCGCAGCGGCGCCTTCTCGGGCGCGCTGACCGGCGGTTACCTGCGCAGCGACGGCATCTCCGCCGCCGCCAACGGCAGCGAGCGCGACGGCTATCGCCAGTACGGCGCGAGCGGCCGCGTCGGTATCGAGTTCACCGACGGCATCGGTGTCGATCTGCGCGGCTATTGGGCCGACAGCAAGACGCAGACCGACGGCTATCCCGCGCCCAACTACATCCTCGCCGACGATCCCGGCTACAGCAAGGCGCAGGAACTGTACGGCTATGCCGGCGCGCATGCGAACTTCGGCACGTTCCGCAACCGCATCGCCTTCACCATCGCCGATATCGACCGCGACACCTTCGCGCGTCCCGGCGCGACCGCCTCGCCGTTCCGCGGCCGGTCGGAACGCTACGAATATCAGGGCGATTTCCAGCCCCTCGAGCAGGTCCGCATCGTGGGCGGCGTCGAGCATGAGGACAGCCGCTACCGCGACGCGAGCCTGCGTCGCTCGGTCGGCGTGACCAGCGTCTATGGCGAGCTGATCGTCAAGCCGGTCACCGCGCTCACCCTGACCGGCGGCGTCCGCAACGACGACCACGATACGTTCGGCAACCACACCACCTTCGGCGCCGATGCGGCGCTCGCGCTCGGCACCGGCACGACGCTGCGCGCGAGCTACGGCGAGGGCTTCAAGGCGCCGACGCTGTACCAGCTCTACAGCCCGTACGGGAACACCCGCCTCGATCCCGAGACAGCACGCAACTACGACGCCGGCATCGAACAGGCGTTCCTCGACGGCCATGCCAAGATCGGCGCGACGTACTTCCACCGCGACACGCGCAACCAGATCAGCTTCCGCGGCTGTTCGCGCGCCGAGCAGGCGACCGCGGGCTCGATCTGCGTCAGCCGCCCCTTCGGCGTCTACGATAATATCCAGCGCACCCGTGCGCAGGGCGTCGAGGTCATGATCGGCCTGCGCCCGGTCGAGGCGCTGACCGTATCGGCCAACGTCTCGTACATCGACAGCGAGAACCGCACGCCCGGCACCGCCTTCCGCACCGACCTGCTGCGCCGGCCCAAGGAGACCGCGGCGTTCGTCGTCGACTATCGCCTGCCGTTCGGGCTCGGTATCGGCGGCACGGTGCAGATCGTCGGCGACAGCTTCGACAGCGACAGCTACGGGTCGCGCGTGCGGGTCGATGGTTACGCGCTGGCAAGCGTGCGCGCCGAACTGCCGCTCGGTGAGCGTTTCTCGATCTACGGCCGCATCGATAACGTCACCGACGCGCGCTACCAGACCGTCGCCGAATACGGCACCTACGGCCGTGCGGCCTATGGCGGCGTCCGCGTGAAGCTGAACTGATGCGCCATACCCCGCCATCGCCCCCGCGGTGGCGGGGGCTCATCGGCGAGTTGGGGAGCGATGCGTCCACCCACTTCCTCCGTCACCCCGGACGTGTTCGGGGGTCCACCCGTCGGCACAACCAACGGTCGGAGGAAATGCGGCACCGTGGACCCCGGAACACGTCCGGGGTGACGGTGGGAGTTGCGGCGATCGTCTTCACCCTCCTCGCCGCCTGCGGGCCCGCGCCGCGGCAGGGCGGCATCGTCTCGACCAACCCCTGCGCCGACGCGATCCTCGCGGCGATCGCCCCCGATCGGCTCGCCGCGGTCAGCCATTATTCGCACCATCCCGCGTCCACCTCGCTGCCGCTCGCCGTCGCGCGCCGCTATCCCGGAGTCGCCGGCACGGCGGAAGAGGTGATCGCCCGCCACCCCGACCTCGTCGTCACCGACACGTTCGCGCCCGCCGCGACTCGCGCCGCCTATGCCCGCGCCGGCCTCAACGTCCTGACGCTCGATTCCCCCACCACCATCGTTGCGAGCGAAGCGCAGGTCATGACCATCGCCCGCGCCGCCGGCGTCCCGGCGCGCGGCGCCGCGCTGGTCCGCGCGATCGAAGCCGCGATCCCGCCCGCGCGCGAGCCCCGCCCGGCGGCGCTGCTCTACATTTCGGGCGACCTCGCCAACGGCGGCGGCACGCTGCTCGACGATCTCATGACCCGCGCCGGGCTGCGCAACGCTGCCGCGGATTACGGCCTCGCCTTCACCGGCACGCTCCCGATCGAGACGATCGTCGCGCACCCGCCCGCCGTGATCCTGAGCGACGGCGACGGCCGCACCGCGGACCTGCGTCGCCGCATCCTCGCGCGCAGCGGCGCCGCCACGGTCGAGGCGAACGTCCCCCGCCGGCTGATGAACTGCGGCGGCCCGACGATCGTCCCCGCGCTGCGCCGCCTCGCCGCGATCCGTGCGGGATTGCTGTCGTGAGCCGCCCGCTGCGCCTGCTGATCCTCGCGCTGCTGGTCATCGCCGGCTTTGCGCTGTCGCTCGTCGCCGGCAAGCAGTGGCTGCCCTGGGGCAGCGACGCCGGAACTGCGATTCTTCTCGAACTGCGCCTGCCGCGCGCGCTGCTCGGCCTGCTGCTCGGCGCGATGCTCGGCCTCGGTGGTGCGGTGCTGCAGGGGTTCCTGCGCAATCCGCTCGCCGACCCGGCGGTGGTCGGCGTGTCGTCCTCCGCCGCTCTGGGTGCGGTCGCCGCGATCCTCTACGCCGGTGCCTCCAGCCTTGGCCTGTTCGCCGCGGCGATGGCGGGGGCGCTCGGGGCGATGGCGCTGCTCGTCGCGCTGACCTGGCGCAACGCCGATCCGGTGGCCTTCATTCTTGCGGGCACGGTGCTGTCGAGCCTTGCCGGCGCGCTCACCGCCTTCCTCATCTCGATCGCGCCCAACCCCTATGCGGTGGCGAGCGTGCTCGACTGGCTGATGGGCGCGCTCACCGACCGCGGCCTCGCCGACCTCGTGCGCGCCGCGCCGTTCCTTATTATCGGCACGATCCTGCTCGCGCTCACCGGGCCGGCGCTCGACGCGCTGACGCTGGGGGAGGGGGCGGCACGCTCGCTGGGCATCCGCCTTGGCCGCGTGCAGGCGCTCGTCGTGCTCGGCACCGGGCTCGGCGTCGGTGCCGGCGTCGCGGCGACCGGGGTGATCGGCTTCGTCGGCCTCGTCGTGCCCCACCTGCTGCGCCCGCTCTTCGGCCATCGCCCGTCGGCGCTGCTGCTGCCGAGCGCGCTCGGCGGCGCGGCGCTGGTCCTGTTCGCCGACAGCCTGTGCCGCCTCGCGCCGGGCGCAGGCGAGGTGCGGCTCGGCGTCGCGATGGCGCTGATCGGTGCGCCGTTCTTCCTTGCTTTGTTGCTCAAGCATCGGGGGCGGGCATGGATCTGATCGCCACCGGCTTGTCTGTCGACCTCGCCGCCCGCCGCGTTCTGACCGACGTCGGCTTGACGCTGAGTCCCGGCCGCGTCACCGCGATCCTCGGCCCCAATGGCGCCGGCAAAAGCACGTTGCTGAAGGCGCTTGCCGGCCTCGTCACCCCCGCCGCCGGCAGCGTCACGCTCGCCGGCGCGCCCGTCGCCGGCCTGCCCCCGCGCGACCGCGCCCGCCGCATCGGCTATCTGCCGCAGGACGCCGCGGTGCACTGGAACGTCGCCGCGCGCGAGATCGTCGCGCTTGGCCGTGTGCCCCATCGCGCGCCCTTCGCCGCGCCGTCGCCCGCCGACCACGCCGCGATCGAGGCGGCGCTCGCCGCGACCGAGACCATTGCGCTAGTCGACCGTCCCGTCGCGCAACTGTCGGGCGGCGAGCGCGCGCGCGTCCTGCTCGCCCGCGTGCTCGCCGGGCAGCCCGACTGGCTGCTCGCCGACGAACCGCTCGCCAGCCTCGACCCCGCGCATCAGGTCGATATCCTCGACCGGTTGCGCGGCGTCGCGGTCGCCGGGCGCGGCGTCGTGCTCGTCCTCCACGATCTCGCGCAGGCGGCGCGCGTCGCCGACGACGTGCTGCTGCTGCGCGACGGCGCGGTCGTCGCGGCGGGACCGGCGGCGGACGTGCTGACCCCGTCGACCGTCGCGCGGGTATTCGACGTCCGCGTCGCGACGCTGCCCGGCGGCCGCATGATGGTGCCGATCGGCCGCATCGTCGGCTGATCCGGGCTCCGCGGGCATCGACGGCGGCGGCGCGGGCGCTTATGCGCTGGCCGGGTGAACGCTCCCCTCCGCCTCCGCCTCGATACCCACGCCCTCATCGCCAACTGGCGCACCCTCGACCGCATGAGCGGCGCCGCCGCCTGCGGCGCGGCGATCAAGGCGAACGGCTACGGCCTCGGCGCCACCGACGTCGCGCGCCACCTGACCACCGCCGGCTGCCGCGATTTCTTCGTCGCCACCTGGGCGGAGGCCGAACGCCTCGCCCCGCTGCGCCTGCCCTTGTCGGTGCTCCACGGCGTTCGCGAAGAGGACATGCCCGCCGCGCTGAGCGGCATCGCCCGCCCGGTGCTCAACACCGACCAGCAGGTCGCCCGCTGGAAGGCGGCGGGCGGCGGCGCGTGCGACGTGATGGTCGACACCGGCATGAACCGCCTCGGCGTCTCGCCCGACGCGGTGCGCGCCGGCCTGCTCGACGGTCTGGCGATCGAGACGCTGATGAGCCACCTCGCCTGCGCCGACGAGGACAGCGCGATGAATGCGGCGCAGCTGGCCGCGTTCGGGACGTTGCGGGGTGTGACGGGCGCGCGGCGGATGAGCCTCGCCAATTCCGCCGGCATCGCGCTGGGGGAGGGCTATGCCTTCGACCTGACCCGCCCCGGCCTGGCGCTGTACGGCGGCATCCCGCGCGGCGCGTTCGCCGACGTAATCCGGCAGGTGGTGAGCCCCGAAGCGCAGATCCTCCAGCGCCGCACGGTGCGGGCGGGCGACACGGTCGGCTACAATGCGACCTGGACCGCGCCGCGGGATACCGAGGTCGCCATCCTCAACCTGGGATATGCGGACGGCTATCTGCGCGGCTTCTCCGATTGCGGCAGCGCGGAGCGGGGCAGGCTGCCGGTCATCGGCCGCGTATCGATGGACCTGATCGCGCTCGATGTAAGCGCGACCCCCGCCGTGGCCGAAGGCGACTGGGTCGGAATCGACTTCGCGCTGCCCGACGCGGCGGCGAAGAGCGGGCTGTCGCAGTACGAACTGCTGACCGGAATGGGCGCGCGCTACGAGCGTATCTTCGTTTAAAACGATGACGTGAGCCTGGCCCTAGGTCAGCGCTTTTCCCGCAAAAAAAAGCCGCTCCTGTTGGGACAGGAGCGGCTCCAGCTAACATATGGTAATCGCTTTAGAAGCCGGCGCGTACATTCGCGAAGAAGGTGCGGCCCACATAGTCATAAGCGCTGTACAGCGGCACATTGCCGATACGGTTGTATGCGCCCGACGAGATTTGCGGCAACTTCTGTTCCAGCAGGTTACGTACGCCGAAGGTGAACTGATACTTGTCGCTCAAGCGCCAGCGAACCGACGTCGAGTGGATGAAGTAATCCTTTGCTTCGAACACATAGGTAGCGCGCGCTGCCTCGGTCAGGCCGATGTAATCCGCGCTGCTGTACGTACCGCCGACCCACTCGACCGAATAGCGGAACGAGAACTTGTCGACACCGAAGCCACCATCGAACACGCCCGACCAACGCGGATTGTTCAGCGTCCCGATATTGTTCTCGATCGGATCTGTCGGCAGCAGCTGAGTATAGCGCTGGCCGAAGCGGGTAACCTGACCACCGATGTCGAAGCTCGTCTCGCCGCGGCGAACCGAATAGCGGGCGTTGAAATCCCAGCCGGTGACGCGCGACGTCGCGATGTTGACGAAGCCAGTGGTCACGGTGAGCGCCTGGTTCGCGGGATTGCGAACCACGAGCGCGCAAATGCTTTCAGCCCGGAAGTCCGGATCATCATAGCATTGCTGCAGGATGGTGCCGGTTCCGAGCTGGGAAACGCCACCATTGACCTTGATGTTGAAGTAGTCTGCCGACAGCGACAGCTTACCCCAATCACCGAAGCTCGGCTGGAAGACGCCACCGGCGGTCCATGCGACCGAGTCTTCCGACTTCAGCCCCGAGTCTGCACCGCCGCGCTGAAGGCTGGTGATGCTGTTCGTCTGTACGAAGCCGGTTGCGAGACCTTCGCTCTGACAATTCTTGACTCGAACCGGATTCTGGCCGGCAGCACCCAGGTTGTTGCAGGGATCGCCGCTGGCAGCCAGGAAGCCGCTGGTAGCGCCCAGATACTGTTCGAAAAGCCCCGGAGCACGATAGCTGGTGCCATAGCTGCCGCGTGCCGACAGCCAACGGACTGGCGAATAGATACCGCCGACCTTGTACGTCGTCTGCGAACCGTAGGACGCGTAATCGGTATAGCGGGCGGATGCCTTCAGCGTCAGGTCTTCGAAGAACGGACGATTGCGCAGGATCGGCACTTCGATTTCGCCGAAGACCTCCTTCACGTTATCGCTGCCCTTGGTGATTGTCGACGACGTGAAGTTGTAGACGTTGCCACGCTGGCTTTCCAACGACGGCGTGTCGTTGAGATCCTGCTTACGATATTCGGCGCCGATCGCGATCTGGACCGGGCCGCCCCAGATGTTGAACAGCGGACCGTCGACGACGGCACTGACGATGGTTTCGCGGAAGCTCGTCTTGCCGGTAACGGGTTCGGCAATGAAGCCGATCCAGGACGCTGGGAACTGACCGCCGACGACCGCAGGGGTCAATGCCGGGGCGGCAACGCATCCGTTCGCGGTATTACGGCACACGAAGCCCGTACCGGAAGCTACGACGTCGAGGCTCTGGTTAAGCTTGTCGGTCAGTACCAGATCCGACGTATAGTCGGCGTCCGACCACGAGCGGAGGACCGAGGCATCATAGTGGAAGCCACCGCCGATTTCGCCACGGATACCGCCCAGCGCGCGGACAAAATCGACCTTCTGGCGGTTGTTGTAGATGCCATAGTCCGCGAACACGCGAATGCCGACGGGAACACCGGGGTTGGTCGGCTGCGCGGCCAATGCAGGAGTCGCGAAGCGCAGGTTCGCCGGGATCAGCGGGCTGCCGAACGGATAGTCGAAGGACAGCTGGCGATTGCCGTTCTGTTCGCTCTTGCGGCGGCTGACCAGCAGCTCGGCGTAGATCTCGGCATTGCCGAGCGCGTTGAGCTCGTAGCTACCCTGCAGGAAGCCCGTATATTGCTGACCCGGATTGACGATTTCGTTGGCGAGCAGCGAATTCGGATACGTGTCGCGGATGCCGAGGGGAAGCGCGCCACCGCCGACGCATTCGAAACCTGCGACCGCACCGGCGGCCGTGCTGTCGGGACGGAAGCGGTTGCAAACCTGTGCCGATGCAGCGCCATACCCGGCGGACGTCGGCAGAGCGCCGTAGCCTGCGGGAACGCCCGGTGCACGATCGACCAGCAGACCGTTGAAGTTGGGCGTACCGATCGTATTGATCGTGACGCCGCCCTCACCGGTGACGCCGGTCGGGTAGCACTTGGGCTGACCGGTCAGCGGGTCGATGAAGTCGCCGGTGCCCGGCGCGCTGTTGGCGTCGGCCTTGCGATAGCTCGTCTGGCAACGGGTGAAATTGACGTCACTCTGCGCGACGGCCTGACGGTTGGAATATTCGAACGACCCGGTGAAGCGGAACCGCTCACCCTGGGTTCCGAACAGCAGGCCGTAGCGTTCGGTCTTTCCCGTACCGATGCCGGGCATGTTGATCTGTGCGTCGGCGAGCAGCCCCTTGAAGTTGGAGCGCGTGATGACGTTCACGACGCCCGCGATCGCGTCCGAACCGTAAATGGACGATGCGCCGCCATTCAGGATTTCGATCCGGTCGACCATGATGTTGGGCAGGACGTTGAGATCGGCGGAGCCCACCGAACCACGCGATCCCGACGGCGCCAGACGACGGCCGTTGAGCAGGACGAGCGAACGGCTCGTGCCGAAGCCGCGCAGCGAAAGCGTGTTGGCGCCCGGGCCGCCGGCCGTCACGAAGCCGCCGTAGGAGTTGTTGATCTGAGCGGTGCCGTTGCTGATCGCTGCGCTTTGCAGAACCTGCGCCGTCGAAGTGAATCCGGCTTGCGCGGCTTGGTCGAAGCTGACGATGTTGACCGGATCGGCGGTGTTGAACTGGTTGCGGCGGATACGCGATCCCGTAACGAGAATATCACCGTTCGAATCGGGCTTTTCGCCACCCTGCGCCGAAGTCTGCTTGCCTTCGTCGTCGATCGTAGCCGGCGTAACCTGTTCAGCGTCCGGCTTGGTCGGAGCGACTTGGGCGGCAGCGTAGGATGGCAAAAGAACAATGGAGCTGGCGAGCGCAGTGGCGCACGCTAAGCGCGATAACGTCATGAAAATTTAACCCCCAGTTGGCGAGCCGTTAGGCTTCGTGATTGAAAGCTGCCGACTGGAGGCTGAGTGCGCAACCTGTTTTATGTCAATGGCATGAATGCGCTATCGCTTTGAAGTCGAGTGTATCTTGACTGCAACACCCGACTGACGGTCACCGCTCCACACACATCGCGATCCCCATGCCCCCGCCGATGCACAGCGTCGCCAGGCCCTTCTTCGCGTCGCGCTTCTGCATCTCGTAGATCAGCGTCGTCAGGACACGCGCGCCGCTGGCGCCGATCGGGTGGCCGATAGCGATGGCGCCGCCGTTGACGTTGACCTTGTCCGCGTCCCAGCCGAGTTCCTTGCCGACGGACAGCGCCTGCGCGGCGAAGGCTTCGTTGGCTTCGATCAGGTCGAGGTCGGCGATCGTCCAGCCGGCCTTTTCCAGCGCCTTTCGGCTGGCGGGGACGGGGCCGATGCCCATGATCGACGGGTCGACGCCGGCGCTCGCCCAGCTCCTGATCGTCGCGAGCACGGGGGTGCCGCGCTTCTCGGCCTCCTCGCGGCTCATCAGCACCAGCGCGGCGGCGCCGTCGTTGAGGCCGCTGGCATTGGCGGCGGTGACGGTGCCGTCCTTCTTGAACGCGGGGCGCACGCCGCTGACGCTGTCGAGCGTCGCGCCGGCGCGGATGTATTCGTCGTCGGCGACGATCGTATCGCCCTTGCGGCCCTTGATCGTCACCGGCGCGATCTCGTCCCTGAAGCGGCCGCTGCTACGTGCCGCCTCGGCCTTGTTCTGGCTCGCGACCGAGAAATCGTCCTGATCGGCGCGGGTGACCTGGTACTGTTCGGCGAGATTCTCGGCAGTGATGCCCATGTGATAGCCGTTGAAGACGTCGGTCAGGCCGTCGTTGACCATCGTGTCGACCAGGCTGACGTTGCCCATCTTGGTGCCGCCGCGCATCGTCTGCGCATGCGGGCTGAGCGACATGCTTTCCTGTCCGCCGGCGACGACGATCGTCGCATCGCCGGTCTGGATCGCCTGGCACGCCAGCGCGACCGCGCGCAGGCCCGAACCGCAGACCTGGTTGACGCCCCAGGCGGGCACCTCCTTGGGGATGCCGGCGGCCATCGACGCCTGGCGCGCGGGGTTCTGCCCTTGCGCCGCGGTGAGCACCTGACCCAGGATCACTTCGGACACGTCCTCGCCCGCGACGCCCGCCTGTTCGAGCGCGGCCTCGATCGCGATCCGGCCCAGCTCGTGCGCGGGCGTCGCGGCGAAGGCGCCCAGGAAGCTGCCGACGGGGGTGCGCTTGGCGGCGGTGACGACGATCTCGGTCATGATGGCGTTACTCCTCTGGCGGCGTCTGTACCGGGGGGCAGGCCCGCGATCCAGTGGGCAAGCGGTTCCCACAGCATCGCGCGGGCGCGGCCGCCGACGATCATCCCGACATGGCCGAGTGCGAGGTCGCGGCGATCGGCAAGGCCGGCGGCGGTCGCGGCGGGAACGATGCGGTCGGTCGCCGAGACGAATTCGACCGCCGGGCAGGCGAGCCGCTCCGGTGCGACGGCGCGTCCGCGGATCGTCCAGCCGCCGGTGCCGGGCAGGTCGGCGGCGATGAAGCGTTCGAACAGGTCGCGCGCCGCGGCGAGCGGCAGCGGCTCGCCCGCATTCGCCCAATCCTCCAGCCGGACGAAGGCGCGCGCCGCCTCGCTTTCCGGATCGAGTCGGCCGAACGCTTCGTATTTGGACACGGTGCGGCCGGGATCGAGCCGCCAGAAGCCCGCCTGCAGCACCTCCATCGGCAACATGCCGAGCGCCTGCGCGGTGGGGCGCGCCGCCTGCCACAGCTCGCCCATCGCGCCGGCGGCCGCGCCATAGCCGGCGAATTGCCATGGCGCGGCGATCGTCGCCAGCCCGGCGACCGGGGTCGCGCACGCCGCGGCAAGCGCCATCGTGCCGCCCAGGCAATAACCGACGAGCACCGGCGGTTCGTCGAGCCGCTCGACCAGCGGCAGCAGCAGCGATTCGATATGGCCGGTCATGTCCATCGCGCTGTCGGCGGCGTCCGGCGTGCCCCAGTCGACCAGCGCGACGCGAAACCCCTGCGCCGCGATCCAGCGGACCAGCGACGTCTCGCCGAGGTCGAGGATCGCGGGCGGATTGATGAGCGATGGCACGAACACGACCATCCGCCCGCGGCCGCCGTAATAGCGCAAGGACGCGCGCCCCGCGGTGGCGATCGCGGGCATCGGCGCCGGCGGCACGGGGCGGGGGGCGTGCTGATAGGCGGCGAGGCCGGCGAGCGCGGCCGCCATCCGGTCGGGATATGCTGCGGTTTCGCTGCGCAGCATATCGAGAAACAGGGGCAGCGGGCGCGGCCCGTGTTGCGGCGCGGCAAATAGCGGCGTACGATCGGAATCAGTCACGGACGCGACACCGTACGGACAGGGGAGCGGGATGAAGAAGCATCAGACGGCCGATGGCGTGGTCATCGTCAAGAAATACGCCAACCGGCGGCTCTACAACACGGAAACCTCGTCCTACATCACGCTCGACCATCTGGCGACGATGACCCGCGAAGGCCGCGACTTCAAGGTCGTCGACGCCAAGACCGACGACGACATCACGCACAACGTGCTGACCCAGATCATCATGGAAGAGGAAAGCCGAGGCCAGACGATGCTGCCGGTCAGCTTCCTGCGCCAGCTGATCGCGATGTACGGCGATTCGATGCAGGGCATGGTGCCGGGCTATCTGGAGGCGTCGATGGACAGTTTCCGCCGCAACCAGGAACAGTTCAAATCGGCGGTCGAGGGCGCGTTCGCCCATTCCCCGTTCGCGGAGATCGCCAAGCGCAACATGCAGATGTTCGAGGCGGCGACGCAGGCGTTCCAGGTGCCGGTCGTCCCCCCGTCGCCCACGGCCGCGCCGACCGCGGCGAGCAAGGACGACGAGATCGCCGCGCTGAAGGCGGAGCTGACGCGGTTGCAGGACAAGGTCGAGAAGCTCGGCTGAGACCGCGGGCGATGCCAGTGATGTTCGGATGCGCCGGCGGCACGCTGCTGCTCGCGCTCATCGCGGCGCTCGCCGACCGGCGGCGGCGGTTGCGGGATGATCCCGACCGGGTCGGCTGGGTCGACTGGCGCACCGTGCAGATGGCGGCGCTGCTCGCGACGATCCTGCTGGTGAGCTTGGGGCTGCATACGCGGTAGGCGATTGGGGGTTTCTCGCGGAGACGCAGAAAATGTGTTCGCGCAGAGGCGCGGAGGGCGCAGAGGTGTTCCGCTTGGCGCGGAGCGCCGGTTCCATCAACGTCCGACTATAGTCGCTGACGCGACGAGGGTGCCGATAAGCTCTCTGCGCCTCTGCGCGCCAATCTTTCTTCTGGATTCGAACTCGATCATTTCTGGTCGCCCTCACCCTTCGCCGCCTTCGGCGGCTTTCCCTCTCCCGTCGGGAGAGGGAGGGAGCAGCGAAGCTGCGGAAGGGTGAGGGTGACCACGCCTGATCGGATTCGCGTCTGAACGTCGCGCTGAATCGCAACGCTCAATAGAAGCGCGCCAGCGTCAGCGTGCGGATCGTGCCGTCGCACATGCCGAGCCGCACCGAAGTCCCCGGCGTGCCGATCGCCCATCTGGCGAGCGCGCTGGTCGGATAGTCGGCGGCGATCGGCTGGCCGTCGATCCGGCAGATCGTGTCGCCCGCCTGCCAGCCCGCGGTGGCGGCGGGGCCGCCGCGCATGACGTGCAGCACCTTCAGCCGGTCGCGCTCCAGCCCGACGAGCAGGCCGCTGGTCGAGCGCAACGGTGCGGCGCTCCCGCCCGCTGCCGGCTTCAGCACCATCCGTCCCGCACCGGGATCGAGGAGGACGCGATAGTTCTGCAGCAGCCCCGATCCGATCCGCCCGGCGACGCCGATCGTCTCCGAAAAGCCGCCGGCGGGTTCGATCCGTACCTCGACGTCGCGGATCGCCTGCCGCCCGAGCGTCAGCGCCGGCAGGATAGCGAGCGTGCTCACCGTCTCGCCGGCGAGGCCGAACGAGACGGTGGTGGTGGTCGGCAGCCGCGCGATTCCCCCCGTCTTCGCGGAGGCGGCCGACAGGGTCAGCGCCGATCCGTCGCCGGTGTCGACGATCATCGGTGCCAGCCGGGCCCGCCCCACCGTCACCGCGCTTTCGTAGACGCGGCGGGCGGGCGAGATCGCGAGCGGCGCGATCGCACCGACGAACGGCAGCCGCCCCGACGGCAACAGGCGAAAGCGGTGGTTGGCGTAATCGATGTCGAGCGCGTGGCCGCCGGTGACGTCGCGCCCGACCAGCATGTCGACCGCGCGCGCGCTGCCGGTGGCGAGCGCGGGCAGGTCGGCGACGGTGACGCCGCCGCCGGTGCGGGTCAGCCCGCCGATCGTCAGCCGCCGCGTCGCCAGCCAGCCGACCGGCACCGCGCCGCTCGCACCGCCGCCGATCGCGGTCGCCTGGCCATCGGCGCGCACCCGCGCCGGATCGACTGCGGCGGAGGCGCGCGCCAGCACCGAATAGCTGACCCCGGTGTCGAGGATCGCGGTGACGGGCTTGTCGTCGAGCGTCAGCGTGAAGCGGATCTGGTTGCCCGGCGTCAGGTCGAACGGCACCCAGCGCGCCTCGGCATCCGCGGCCAGCGTCGCGACGCCTTCGCGCGGCGCGCCCTGTGCGTGGAGAGTGGTCGCTGCGAGGGCAAGCGGCACGAGCAGCGAAAGGGAACGGCGCATCGCCGCCACCCTAGCGAGCGAATCGCCGGGCGGCTAGAAACCCCGCCGCGCGAGCACGCGATTGAGCAGGAAGGGCGAGGCGTGGGTGTCGGCGCACGGTCCCGGCCGCGCGTAGAGGCACAGGCCGATGACGGTCGTCGCATCCTCGCACATCACGGTACGATAGCCGGGTGGTGGCGTGCCGGTGCGCGGGACGGAGCCGACGATCCGGTTGAACCCCGCCTGATGGCGCGCCATCGCCACCCAGGGCGAGGCGCCGTGCGTCGCGACCGGATCGTCGATCCAGAACATTGCGAGCGGCGTGCCGCGGCGCAGCGCCGCGCTGCCCGGCAGGTCGGCATAGCTGGCGCCATGGACCAACGCGACGCCGCAGGTCGCGGGATCGGCGCGCAGCGCGGCGAACACCTTCGATCCCGGCACGCCCTCTTCGCGATGTGCACGGGCGAGCGGCCCGAGCGCGAGCAGGCTGCCGGCAAGACCCCAGGCGACGAAAAGAGCGATCGTGGCGATATTCCGGCGCTCGCGCACGCGGCGGACAAGCTCGGCCCAGCCGATCGCCGACAGGATCAGCAGCGCGACGATGGCGAGATAGACGAAGCGATACTCCTTGTGCCCGATCAGGCTGTGCACGCCGATCGTGACGACCGCCGTGGCGAGCAAGGCCGGGCACGCCCGCCAGCCGGCATAGACGCCGATGCCGAGCGGGATCGCCCAGACGATCCAGACCTGCATCAGCCAGGTGACATATTGCAGCGGTGGCGCGACGCCGTAGCGCGCGGCGACGCCGCCGACGATATTCTGGCGGACGTTCTCGACGATCCAGGCGAAGGGCGTCGCGCCGGTCGCGATATCGATGCCCGCGCCGATCGCCGCCATCGCCAGCCCGCCGCCGATCAGCGCGGCCCATAGTGGCAGGGCATCGCGCCCGAACCTGAAACGTGGCCACCAGGCGACGAGGACGAGCGCGGCGGCGCTCGGCGCATAATGCGGTCGCATCAGTACCGCAAAGGCGAGCAGGCCGCCCGCCAGCGCCGCATTGCGCCGCGTCGGTCGCACGGCGGTGAGCAGCACCGCGGCGGGGAGGACGGCGGCGGTCGCGGCGGGCTCGGCGAGCGTCTGCACGCCGAAATAGACACATTCGAACCACGTCGCGGTGACGAAACCGGCGAGCAGCCCCGCGGTCGGCGAGCGGCGGCAGCCCAGCGTCCACGCCGACCAGACGATCGATAGCGACGCCGCGCCCATCGCCAGCCGCGGCAGCGCGACCGGCCACGGTCCCGCCTGCCCCAACGCCTCGCCCAATGCCATCGGCAGCGTCAGCAGCGCCGGCAACAGCCAGCTGCGCATGCCGACGCGCCATTCCCAGGTGACGACGCCATCGCCGGTCAGCAGCCGGTGCGCGGGTTCGAGATATTGGTAGATCGCGTCGGGGTGATGAAACCCCGGCTGGAACGCCGCGATCGCGCGCAGGATCGCGGCGAGGAGGAGGAGCCAGGGGAGGGGGCGGGCGGTGATGCGGTGCCAGTAGGCGGTGGCCGACATCTCTTCCACCGTTCGTGCTGAGCCTGTCGACGCACCTGGAGACACAGGCCCTTCGACAGGCTCAGGGCGAACGGTGGAGGTGTGCGTCACGACGCTTCAATACCGCCCGGCAATCCTCAAAGACAGGCTTCCAGATACGCGCTGTCGAACCCGAACTGCTTGGCCTTATCGAGCGTGTAGGGGCGCAGGCCCATCGAGCGGTATTCGCCGATGATCTTGCCGTCGGCGCTCTCGTCGAGATATTCGAACTTGAACAGCTCCTGCGTGACGATCACCGGGCCTTCCATGCCGATCACCTCGGTGACGTTGGTGACGCGGCGCGAACCGTCGCGCAGGCGCTTCACCTGGATGATGAGCTCGACCGAATCGGCGATCTGGCGGCTGATCGCCTCCTTGGGCACCTTGATGTCGCTCATCATCACCATGTTCTCCATGCGGGCCAGCGCCTCGCGCGGCGAGTTGGCGTGGAGCGTACACATCGATCCGTCGTGGCCGGTGTTCATCGCGGCGAGCATGTCGAAACATTCGGACCCGCGGATTTCGCCCAGAATGATGCGATCCGGACGCATGCGCAGCGCGTTCTTGACGAGGTCGCGAATGCTGATCTCGCCCTGACCCTCGAGGTTCGCGGGGCGGGTTTCCAGCGGGAGCCAGTGCGGCTGCTGCAGGCGGAGTTCGGCGGCGTCCTCGATCGTCAGCACGCGCTCGCCGGGGTCGATCATCTTCGACAAGGCATTGAGCATCGTCGTCTTGCCCGAACCCGTACCGCCGGAAATGACGACGTTGAACCGGCTCGCGCCCGCGATCTTCAGCGCGGTCGCCATCTTGGGGCTCATGCTGCCGAAGCCCGCCATCATGTCGAGCGTGATCGGCTTGGCGGAAAACTTGCGGATCGAGATCGCCGTGCCCTTGAGGCTCAATGGCGGCACGATGACGTTGACGCGGGACCCGTCCTTGAGGCGCGCGTCGGCGAGCGGCGTCGTCTGGTCGACGCGGCGGCCGACCGAATTGACGATGCGCTGCGCGATCTGGAACAGATGCTCCTCGTCGCGGAACTGGATCTGCGCGAGCTCCAGCTTGCCCTTGCGCTCGACATAGGTCTGGTCGGGGCCGTTGACCATGATGTCGCTGACCGCCGGATCGGCGAGCAGCTCTTCCAAGGGTCCTAGACCCAGGAGCTCGTCGACCAGCACCTTTTCCAAGGCGAATTGTTCGCGGCGGTTGAGCGTCAGCTTCAGCTCGGCGAGCACCTCGCCGATGATGGGTCTGAATTCCTCGGCGAGCTCGTCCTTGCCCAGCGTCGCCGCCGCTTCGGGATCGACGCGTTCGAGCAGGCGGGGGAGCACCTGTTCCTTGATCTTGTGGATCGATGCCTCGAACCCCTCGCCGCGGCTGCTGCCGGCGTCGCCGCTGGCGTTCTGGCGGTCGGTCAGGCGCTGCATCGCGTCGAGCGTGCCCGCCGGCATCGTGCCGGACTGGCCTTCCTCGCCGGGCAGCACCGCCGATTCGATCGGCGGGAACTGGCTGCCGGGGGCCGGCTCCTCGGGCCGCGGTGCGCCGCCGCCCTGCATCGGGCGCGCCACGCCGAAGGCCGGCCTTGCCGGCTGTCCGCCACCCATTCCGCTACGACGCCCGAACGCGCTCATGCCATACCTCTTGTACCTTGCGGCAAGGCGTAGGGGGCAGAGTTTGACATTTTCCTAACCAAACCTGCGTGAGCGCGCCCATCCGCTTGACAGCGGGCGGTCGCTGCCGTTCGGAAAGCCACGCATGCGCCGGCTCCTGCTCCTCCTGTTCCTGATGCTCGGCTGGGCCGATCCGGCGGCGGCGGACGATATCGGCGCGACCGCGCGCGGCGTCGTGCGCGTCGTCACGATCGCGGTGGTCGACGGGCAGGTGGTGGGCTTCGGCCATGGCAGCGGCGTCGCGATCGCGCCCAATCGCATCGTCACCAACGCGCACGTCGTCGACCTCGCCGAACGCTATCCCGACAATGTCGTCGTCGGCGTCGTGCCGTCGGAAGGCGACAAGAGCTACCAGGGCCGCGTCATCGCCTATGACGCACGCGCCGATCTGGCGCTGATCGAATTCACCGGCGCGGCGCTGCCGCCCGCCGCGCTCTATTCCGGGCCGGTGAGCGAGGGCGATGCGGTGGTGGCGCTGGGCTATCCGGGCAACGTCGACCTCGCCACCGCCAAATCGGCGGCGGACTATATCCGCCCGACCTCGCCGGTGCGGTCGGAAGGCGTGTTCTCCGGCCGGCGCAGCCTGACCGGGGTGGAGGTGCTGCTCCACACCGCCAGCATCGCGCGTGGCAATTCGGGCGGGCCGCTGCTCGACCGCTGCGGCCGGGTGATCGGGATCAATTCGGCGATCACCCGCGGCGAGGAGGGCGACGGCTCGTTCGGCTTCGCGATCGCCGACACGCAGCTGGCGGGTTTCCTGCGCGGCGCGAAACAGCCCTTCGCCACCGTCGGCACGCCCTGCACCTCGATCGAGGAACGGCTGCGTGCCGATGCCGATGCCGAGGCGAAGACGCGCGCCGATGCGCTGACCGATGCGCGCGAAGCGGCGACGCGCGCGGCGATGGGCCGCGAGGAGGCGCTGGCCCGCGCCCGCGAGGCGGCGCAGACGGGGCGCGAGAACGTCATGGCGATCGCCGGGCTGCTGCTGGTGCTCGGTGCGCTCGGCATCGGCGGCGCGGGGCTGCTCGAATCGCGCGGGCAGCGCCGGCCGGCATTGTGGGCGGCGGGGGTCGGCGGCGTCGTGATGATCGCCGCGATCGTTACCTTCGTGCTGCGGCCGTCGGGAGAGGCGGCGCTGCCGCCGGTCGCGGCGGTCGCGCGGCCGGCGGTGCCCGATGCGCCGCTCGGCAAACTCGCCTGCGTCTTCCAGCCCGAACAAAGCCGCGTCACCGTGTCGGCGACCACCGACGTCACGCTCGACTGGGGCCGCGGCGGCTGCCTCGACGGCCGCACGCAATATCAGCCGGCGGGCAACCGCTGGGAAAGGGCCCTGGTGCCCGACGCCGAACAGACGGTGTCGGTGCAGGTCTTCGATCCCGCGACCCGGCGCTACACCAGCACGCGCTATCTGCTGGGCGCGCAGGCGATGGCGCAGATGCGCGGCTTACGCGGCGAGGACGGCGGCAAGCGCTGCAGCGTCGATCCCGTCGCGATCGACCGCCTCGCGCAGCAACAGGCGGCGATCCGCGCCGCGCTGCCGCCGCTGCCCAACGAAAAATTGGTCTATGCCTGCCACCGCGCGGGCTGACAGGCGCCGGACGGCCGGTTAGGCTCCCGCCGTCGAGGGGGAGGACGCATGCGCGTGACGGCAAGACGGATCGGCCTGGGGACCGGTCTGGCCACGGGATTGGCTGCGCTGGCGGTGGCGCAGCCGGCGCGGGCCGAATGGATCGAGGCGACGACGAAGCATTTCATCGTCTACGCCAACGGCAGCACCGACAGCGTCCGGCGACAGGCCGAGGAACTGGAGCGGTTCGACGGCGTCTTCCGCTTCTTCCAGGACGTGCCCGACGCGCCCGAGGCGCAGTCGAACAAGCTGACCGTGTATGTCGTCGGCGATGCCGCCGCGGTGCGGCGGCTGTTCGGCAGCGGCGGCAGCAACATCGCCGGCTTCTATCTGCCGCGCGCCAGCGGATCGGTCGCCTTCACGCCCGGACGCGGCGACGGCGACGGGGTCAACGGGTTGCAGCCGCAGGTCGTGCTGTTCCACGAATATGCCCATCACCTGCTGCTCGGCAATTTCGCCGCCGCCTATCCGGCGTGGTTTTCGGAAGGCTATGCCGAATTCCTGTCGACGGTGCGCTTCGACAAGGATGTCTTCTGGGTCGGCGCCGCGGCGCAGCACCGCGCCTATACGCTGCGGCTGGGGCCGTCGATGACCGCGGAGCAACTGTTCGCCGCAGACCGGCGCAAGCTGAGCGAGGATCAGACCGCGGCGCTCTACGCGCGCGGCTGGCTGCTCACCCACCTGATCGAAACCGACATGGATCGGCGCAAGCAGTTCCCGACCTATCTCAAGGCGCTCAACGACGGCGTGCCCGGCGTCGAGGCGGCGCAGCGCGCGTTCGGCGACCTCAAGGCGCTCAACCGCCAGATGGATGCACGGCTCAAAGGATCGACCCTGCCGGCGTTCCGCTTCCCGCTTTCGAGTCTCGCGCAGCCGACGGTGACGCTACGCGCGCTGCGTCCGGGCGAGAAGGCGATGATCGCGCTGCGCATGCGCTCCGACCGCGGGGTCAACCGCACGACCGCGCAGCCGATCCTCGCCGACGCGATCCCGATCGGCGCACGCTTCGCCGACGATCCGACCGTGCAGGGCTGGCTCGCCGAAATGGCGCTCGACGCGGGCCGCAACGATCTGGCCGAAGCGGCGGCCGACCGCGCGCTCGCCGCCGATCCCAAATCGTCGCAGGCGCTGGTCTACAAGGCGCAGGTCCATCTGCGCAACGCGCGCGCCGCCAAGGCGACCGACCCCGCAATATGGCGGGAGGCGCGGGGCTGGCTGCTGAAGGCCAATGCACTCGACCCCGACGACGCCTATGCGCTGCTGCTCTATTATTCGAGCTTCGGCATGGCCGGCGTCAAGCCGACCGACAATGCCAAGGCGGCGCTCGCCCGCGCGCACGAGCTGGTGCCGCAGGACCCCGGCCTCGGCTATGCCTATGCCACCCAGTCGCTGTTCGACGGCAAGCTCGACCAGGCCCGCACCGCGCTGCGCCCGCTCGCCTATTCGGCGCACAGCGGGGCGGACAATCCGGCGGCCAAGCTGCTCGCGGCACTCGATGCGGGCAAGACCGGTGCGGCGGCGGTCGCGGCGGGCGGTGGCGGGTCGGAGGGGGCGGCGGACTGAAGCGTTACGCTCTGACTCGTCCCCACCGTGCGCCCTGAGCCTGACTTGTGCTTCGGCAGGCTCGGCACGAACGGATCGTCTACTCCCCCTCCCGATCGAGCAACGCCCGCTTGCGCTCGACCCCATAAGCATAGCCCCCCAGCGCCCCGTCGCTGCGGCGCACGCGGTGGCACGGCACCACCACGGCGAGCGGGTTGCGGCCGCAGGCAGTGCCCGTCGCGCGCACCGCGCCGGGCTGGCCCGCGGCGGCGGCGAGTTCGGCATAGCTCAGCGTCTCTCCGGCGGGGATCGTCCGCAGCGCCTGCCACACCGCTTCCTGGAACGCCGTGCCGCGCACGTCGAGCGGCAGCGCGACGTCGCGGCCGGGCGTCTCGACCAGCGCCACCACCTCCGCCGCGAGTGCCGCGAGCGCGGCGTCGCCCGCCACTACCGTCGCCTGCGGAAAGCGTGCGGCGAGCGCGGCGGCATCCTCGTCGAACGCCACCCGGCACAGGCCCTTGTCGGTCGCGGCGATCAGCAGCGGGCCGAGGCTGGTCGCGACCACCGTCCAGCGGATCGTCACCCCCGCGCCACCGCGCGCCCAGGCGCTCGGCGCCATGCCCAGCCGCCGCGCGCCATCGGCGTAGAAGCGGCTGGAGGCGTTATACCCGGCGTCGTAGATCGCCTCGGTCACGCTGCCCTCGCGATGCAGCGCGTCCGCCACCCGCCCGGCGCGCAGGCCCCGCGCATAGGCCGCCGGCGTCACCCCGGTCGCGCGCTTGAACAGGCGCTGGAAATGATGCGGCGCATAGCCGACCTGCGCCGCCAGCGCGTCGAGCCCGATCGGCACCTCCGCCGCGGCGATCAACGCCACCGCCTGCGCCACCGCGGCACTGTCGCGGCTGACGTCGTCGGGTTTGCAGCGCCGGCAGGCGCGATACCCCGCCGCGCGCGCCGCCGCCCCGTTGGGCAGGAAAGTGACGTTGCCGCGGTGCGGGTGGCGCGCCGGGCAGCTCGGCTTGCAATAGATGCCCGTGGTGCGCACCGCCGCGACGAACGCGCCGTCCTGCGCGCGGTCGCGGGCGGCGAAGGCGGCCCAGGCCGCGTCCTGATCGATCTCGCTCATGCACCCCGGATAGGGAGTTCGGCGGCGCGTCTCATCCCGCGGCTTGCGGTCAAAGCCCGGTGCCGCGGATCGGCGGCCGGCGGCGCATCGCCGCGACGTCCTCCGCCCCCGCCGCCAGCGCCCCGACGCGGCCCAGCCCCTTGCTCACCTCGCCGCCGGCGCGCGGCGCGAACAGCCGCGCCCGCGTGTAGCGATCCGCCGCCTCGGCGTAGCGCCCCGCCGCTTCCGCGCACAAAGCGAGGTTGAAGGTGGTCGAGCCATGATCGGGCACCTGCCGGTCGATCGCGGCGAAGGCGGCGCAGGCGGCGGCGCCGTCGGTCTTGGTCAGCCGCACCGCCTGTTTGAACTGCGCCGCGACCGCGGGCGGCAGGCCGTCGCGCTTCTCCTGCACGCGGATCGTGTAGCTTTCGGCATGCGGCGCGAGGTCGAGCCGGACTTCGGCGGCGATCGATTCGATCATCGAGTGCACGGTCGAATCGACGTTGCTGGCGACGCCGCCGTCCTCGCACCAGCTGTGGCTGTCGTCGCGCGCCTTCGCCACCGCATAGGGCAGGCCGCCGTCGCTGCGCCGCACCAGCCGCAGGTCGGCGTGAAAGCCGATCGACCGCCGCACGCAATCGACGCGGTACTTCTGCTTCGCGACGCACTTGCCGTCCTTCTTCTCGGTGCAGCGTTCGCGCGTCTCGGTATAATCGCTGTCGGACACGGCCAGGCTGGTGCGGCCGCCCAGCATGCCATCGGGGCGCAGGCCCGGCGCGACCAGCTGCGCGTGCGGCACGCCGTCGCGACCCAGCGTCGCCAGCCGCCGTTCGATCGCATCGCCCAGCTCCGCGCCGAAATCGCCGCGGACATCGTCGACGCCGATCGTCGGCAGGAAACTCGCCTCGCGCGCCTGCGCCGGGAAGACGCCCTCGACGCGCAGCGTCTCGGCGGTGACGGGCGCGGGGAGGGCCAGCGCCGATCCGATCACCATCGCCATCCACCCGCGCATCGCCCATCCTCCCGTCGTTCGCCGAATCGTTACGCCTGTGATCCTGAACGCAAGCTGCGTGGTGAGCGGTGCCCCGCCCCCGCCCCCAAATCCGCCGTCACCCCGGACTTGTTCCGGGGTCCACCGGGCCACGGGCGTGAGATTGGGGCCTCCGGCCGTTCGCCTCGTCGCGGAGTGGACCCCGGAACACGTCCGGGGTTGTCTCTGAGGATTGTGGTTTAAGCTGATGCGGCTGGCGAGCGCGCTGCGGGGTAACGGCCCCGCAGCGCGTGGCGTCACGGCTCCCGTTCCGGGGTTGGTCGCAACGACCGTC
>NZ_JAMLDY010000028.1 GCF_024211255.1 Sphingomonas liriopis
CTCGACGCCATCCTCGCCAGACACAACCACACACCCAGGAAATGCCTCGGCTTCCGAAACCCCGCCGAAGTTTTCTTCCCGTTGCACTTCGATTGTGAATCCACACCCGGAACACGTCCGGGGGGACGGAGTGTCTGCGGCGGCCGATGCACCGCACCATGGAAAGCAATCACCCGCTTCCTCCGACAACCGCCCCCCCTCCCCGACATCCCCCCTTGCCTCCCGCCTGCCATCCGTCATGATACCGGTGTCGATCCAGCGCCATTCCCCCGGCGCGGGCGGCGGAGGGGGCGCATGACCGACGACCAGTTGCTGCGGATCGCCGCGGACCCGCGCTATGTCCGGCTGGTCGCCACGCGCGGGCGGTTCGGCTGGCTGTTGTCGGGGATCATGCTCGCCGCCTATTTCGGTTTCGTCCTGCTCGTCGCCTTCGACAAGGCGTTCCTTTCGCAGCCGATAGTGAAGGGCGGCGTCACCTCGCTCGGCATCCTGATCGGCTTCGGGCTGATCCTGCTCGCGATCCTGCTCACCGGCCTCTACGTCGCGCGTGCCAACCGCGACTATGACGCCGCGCTCGCCGCGTTGCGCGCGGAGTATGGCGCATGATCCGCTGGCTCCTCGCGCTCCCGCTGACGCTCGCCGCCACGCCGGCCTTTGCCGACGCCATCGCCGGGCAAACCCGGCAGCAACCGACCAACTGGACCGCGATTCTCATGTTCGCGATCTTCGCGCTGTTCACGCTCGGCATCACCCGCTGGGCGGCGCGGCGCACGCGCACCGTGTCCGACTTCTACACCGCGGGTGGCGGCATCACCGGTTTCCAGAATGGCCTCGCCATCGCCGGCGACTATATGTCCGCGGCAAGCTTCCTCGGCATCTCGGCGCAGATCTTCGCCGACGGCTACGACGGCCTGATCTATTCGATCGGCTTCCTCGTCGGCTGGCCGATCATCCTGTTCCTGATGGCCGAGCGCCTGCGAAACCTGGGCAAATACACCTTCGCCGACGTCGCCTCGTTCCGCTTCGCGCAGGCGCCCGTACGCAGCTTCGCGGCGACCAGCACGCTCGTCGTCGTGCTCTTCTACCTCATCGCGCAAATGGTCGGCGCCGGCCAGCTCATCAAATTGCTCTTCGGCCTGCGCTACGAATATGCGGTCGGCATCGTCGGCGTGCTGATGACGCTCTACGTCCTGTTCGGCGGCATGACCGCGACGACCTGGGTGCAGATCATCAAGGCGGTGCTGCTGCTCGGCGCCGCGACCTTCATGGCGATCATGGTCCTCGCGCAATTCGGCTTCTCGCCCGAGGCGCTGTTCGCCCGCGCGGTGCAGGTGAAGACCGGTCTCGCCGCCGCCACCGGCCTGTCGCCGGCCGATGCCGCCACCCGCGGGCAATCGATCATGGGACCGGGCAATTTCATCAAGGACCCTGTCTCCGCAATCTCGTTCGGGATGGCGCTGATGTTCGGCACCGCCGGCCTGCCGCACATCCTGATGCGCTTCTTCACCGTCCCCGACGCCAGGGCGGCACGCACGTCGGTGCTGTGGGCGACGGGGTGGATCGGCTATTTCTACCTGCTCACCTTCATCATCGGCTTCGGCGCGATCGTCATGGTCGCGACCGACCCCGGCTATCTCGACGAGACCGGCGCGCTGGTCGGCGGCGGCAACATGGCGGCGATCCACCTCGCGCATGCGATCGGCGGCAATCTGTTCCTCGGCTTCATCTCCGCGGTCGCCTTCGCCACCATCCTCGCGGTCGTCGCCGGGCTGACGCTGTCGGGCGCGTCGGCGGTCAGCCACGATCTCTACGCGACCGTGTTCCGCAAGGGCGCCGCGGACAGCGCCGCCGAGCTGCGCGTCTCGCGTCGCACCGTGCTGGTGCTCGCCGCCGCGGCGATCCTGCTCGGCATCGTGTTCGAGAAACAGAACGTCGCCTTCATGGTCTCCCTCGCCTTCGCGGTCGCCGCGTCGGGCAATTTCCCGGTGCTGATCCTGTCGCTGCTATGGGAGGGATGCACGACGCGCGGCGTCGTCGCCGGCGGCACGTTGGGCCTCGTCCTCGCGGTGGTGCTGACCGTGCTGTCGCCCGCGGTGTGGGTGACGATCCTCGGCCACCCCGCCGCGATCTTCCCCTATTCGTCACCCGCGATCCTCTCGATGCCGCTCGCCTTCCTGACGATCTGGCTGGTGTCGATCCTCGACCGCTCGCCGCGCGCCGCGGTCGACCACGCGGGTTACGCCGCGCAGCGCATCCGCGCAGAGACGGGGATCGGCGCCTCGGGCGCGTCGGCGCACTGAGCAGCGACGCACCCTCACCCTGCGCCGCCTTCGGCGTCTTTTCCCTCTCCCATCGGGAGAGGGAAGGAGCGGCGCAGCCGCGGGAGGGTGAGGGCGAAGTAACCCTCAGTCCGCCCCCAGCCACGCCCGCCGGAACGCCAGCTGCGCCAGCGTCACCGCGACCCCCGCGGTCTCGCCGCGCACCACCTCGAACGCCGGATCGGCGGCGAAGCGCAGGCTCGCGTCGCGCTCGATCCCGCGCTGGCGATAGCGCACCGCGATACGATCCCCCGGCCGATGCCCGTCGAGCGCCGCCTTCGCCGCCTCGGCATCGCCCACCGCCTTGCCATCGAGGCTCAGGATCGCATCGCCCTTCTCGAGTCCCCCCGCATAGGCCGGGCTCCCCGGCACCGGCGCATCGCCGACCACCACGCCGCCATCGCCCGCCTGATAGCTCAGCCCCAGCCACCCGCGCGTCGCATCGACCGGCCGCAGCGTCAGTCCCGCCTGTGCCAGCAACGGCGCGAAATCGGGCAGGCCGCTCGCATGCACGCTGCCGTCGAAGAACGCCTTCGCAAACGCCGCATCGCGGGTCAGCGTCGCCAGCGCAGCCTCGAGATCCGCCGGCGTATAGGCCCGCTCGATATCGCCATGCGACGCCCACAGCGCGCGCATATAGGCATCCAGCGACAGCCCCGGATACCGCTGACGCAACTGCAGATCGAGCGCCAGCGCCAGCACCGCGCCATAGGGATAATAGGACACGAAGATATTGGGATTGACCTGGTCGATCGCCTTCGCCGCATCGACGAACGGCGCGCGCAGGCTCATCTCCTCGGGCCCGCCGTATCGCCGCGCCGGGCTGTTGACGACGCCGTTCAGCGTGCCCCCCAGTCCTTTGAGGAAATCGTCGACGCTGCTCTCGCCCGCGCGACGGATCAGCAGCGGCCCGTAATATTGCGTAAAGCCTTCCGCGAACCACAGCGACGGCGTCGGATTGGCGCGGGTGAAGTCGAACGGCTCCAGCTCGGCGGGACGCAGCCGCTCGACGTTCCAGCTGTGCACGAACTCATGGCTCAGCGTGTTGATCTGCGCGAACTTCGCCGCGGCCAGCCCGCGCTTGTCGGTGATGATCGTCGAGTTGCGATGCTCCATCCCGTCGCCGGTGATCTGCGGCAGGTAATCGGCGATGAAGGTATAGGTGCCGTAATCGTAGCGCGGCGCGCGCCCGAACAGCGCATAATGCTGCGCGATCACACGGCGGACCTTGGCGGTATAGGCGTCGAGATCGGCCTCGGTCCCGGCATGATGCACCGCCAGCCGCACGACATAGCTCTTGCCCGTCGCGTCGGTGACCGGCCATTCGCGATAGCCGAAGTCGCTGAGCTCAGTCGGGCTGTCCATGAAATATTGCAGGTTCGGCGCCCAGAAGCTGTTCACGCCCTTCGCCGCCGGCAGCTGCGTCGCGATCTTCCAGCTGGGATCGAACGGCCGGAATCGCACCCGGATCGGCTGCGCGTCGTAGCCGACCGCCCACAGGAAGCTCGCCGGCATGTTGAGATGCGCATGCGTCGCATCGATCTGCGCATAGGTGCCATCGCCCCAGTCGCCGAACAGCGTGTAGCTGACCACCACCGTCCCGTCGTGCCCGGCGACCGACCAGCCATAGGGATCGGTGCGCGTCACCGCCAGCGGTCGCCCGCGCCCGTCCTTCGCCGACACCGCATAGACGTTCTTGGCGAATTCGTGGATCGCGTACCGCCCCGGCGACGAGCGCGCCATCTGCACGCGCAGCGGCCCCGCCGGCACGCGTACGAAGGTCGCGGTCACCTGCGCCTCGTGATGCACCGCATTGGGGAAGGCGACGTCATAGCGCACCGCCGCCGCCTCGCCCGGATCCTGCGCCTGCTGCGCGGCGATCGCCTGCGCGGCGGTCTGCGCCGCGGCCTGCCCGGCGCCCGCGACGGCGAGCGCACCATAAGCGACCATTGCCAACATCTTCCGCACGTCCGCGATCCCCTTGCTGTCCCTGCAGACACGATGCCCGCCCGATCGCCCCGCTGGCAAGCGACGCCCCCGCGCCACGCACAAAAAAGGGAGGGCGCCGACCCGGCACCCTCCCCTGTTCGATGGCCGTGATCGCGGATCAGAAGCCGAAGCTGGCGCCCGCGCGGAAGGTACGGCCGACCAGACCGGCATAATGCCAGGTGGTCAGGAAGTTCGGCGCGCTCGCATAGGCGGCCGGCGCGACCGGCGCGTGCGCGTTGAACACGTTGCCGACGTTGACGAAGAACGTGAAGTCGTCGTTGACCTTCACCGATCCGTTCAGATCGACGTTGATGAACTTCTTGACGTAGCAGAAGCGGTCGCCGCCGGTCGTGTCGGTCGTCGCCTTGTACAGCGCCGCCGTGCAGGCCGTGGACAGGCTGCCCTGGTCGGTCGCCACCGCCTTGATCTTGTCGACGAAATACGTCGTCGCGGACAGTGAGAACGCGCCGACCTGCAGCGTGTTCTGCCAGTTGCCGCGCCACGACGGCGTGCCGTTGCCCGACGACAGGTCGTAGGGTCCCATCGTACCGGCGTATTTCTGGACGCCGGCGCTGGTGTGCAGGTCGTACTTGAACAGGTGCGTCACCTCGACGCGGCTGGTGAAAGTCGCGTCCTGGTCCAGCGGAATGGTCGCGGTCGCCGCCAGGTCGATACCCGACGTGATCGAATAATCGGCGTTGGTGAAGGGCACGTTGATGATGAGTACCCGCGGCAGGGCGTTGGGGAACGCCGGATCGGGCGCATCGACCAGATTGACCGAATAGCCCGGGCCGACGTTGGCGACCGCGGCCTGCGCCGCCGCCAGGTTGTTCGCCCCGTAATAGGCGGCCTGCGCAGCACCGATCAGCGGACCCGCGACGATCAGGTTCGACTTCTTGACGTTGTAATAGTCGGCGGTGAAGCTGAACCACTTGACCGGCTGCACGATGATGCCGCCCGTGAAGCTGCGCGACGTCTCCGGCTCGAGGTTCGGGTTGCCCGCGACGCCACGGCCCAGCGAATAGGCCTGGCTATACGGATTGCCGTTGACGTTGCAGGTGCCGTTCGCCGCGATCGTCGCACCATGCTGGACGCCGAACGTCGCGCACGGCGGGGTGTAGGTCACGAAGCCCGCATACTGGCTGCGCGCGCCGCTCTCGGCGAAGGTCGGTGCGCGGAACCCCTGCGAATAGGTGCCGCGGATCGCCAGCTGCTTGAACGGCGTGAACTTGACGCCGACCTTCGGCGAAAAGTGGCTGAACCCTTCCGAATAATGGTCGTACCGACCCGAGGCGGCGACATCGAGCACCGGCAGGATCGGGGCATCGACCTCGAAATAGGCGGCCGACACCGTATGCGCACCGAAGGCCGACGAGGTCGTCAGGCCATAGGTGTCGAGTGCTGCGTTCTGGTTGTTGTTGGTCAGCGTCTCGCGGCGCACCTGACCGCCGACGGCGACCTGCAGCGGACCGCCGGGCAGCTGGAACAGCGCCTTGCTGATCGATGCGTCGAACGATGCCATCGTCGAATGCGACGGCGTCGTCTTGTCCGGCGACAGCGCGTCGCGCACGGCCTGGCTGTTCTGCGACGGATTGACGAAATTGTACGATCCGGTGTTCACCGCCGTCCGCAGCGCGGCGATGTTGATGAGACCATGCTGCGTGATCTCCAGCTCGTCGCGGGCATAGACGCCCTCCGCGCGCCAATTCCAGCCCTCGCCGAAGCTGCCGTTCAGGCCCGCCGCGGCGCGATACACCTCGTTGGTGCGGTCGCTGCCCTGCGGAATGTCGCCGAACAGGTAATAGATGCGCGCGGCGCCGTTGTTGGGATCGTTGGCATAGGCCGCGGCATAGGGGTTGTTCGGGTTGAGCTGGCGCCCCGCCGTGCCCGGCGTCGCGCAATTCACGCCGCCGGTGCAGATGTAGACGGGCAGCACGATGCCCGGGTTGCTCGACGCGACGGTGGGGGACCCGCCGAACGGCTGCGTCGCGCGGATCGCCGACGGCGTTCCGGTGATGCTGACGTAGCTGCGGCTGTAGCTGCCGGTGACGTAGCCCTCGATCTGGTCGGACAGCTTCACGCTGATCCGGCCGTTCGCCGAATAGCGCTCCTGCAGCGGCTGGATCTGGCGATACTGATCGACGAGGTCGTACTTGCAGCCGACGCCGTTCACCGCGGCGCTGGTCTGGGTGTAGGTGCCGTTGTTGCAGGTGCCGAGATTCAGCGTCTGGAACTGCGTGGTCAGCGCCGCCGTCGAACCGGCGAGCGGGTTGTTGAGGTCCGTCTGGCGCACGCGCGTCACGACGGCGCTCGGCGTCGCGGTCGTCAGGTTCTGGTCGGCGGTGTTGAGGTCGTTGCCGCCGATCGCGGTCAGATCCTGCGTGTTGTACGGAAAGCCGCGGCTGTGGTTGGAGATGCGGCCGTCGCGCTGGTATTCGCCGTTCAGGTAGACGTTGAACCCTTGCGTGTCATAGTCGCCGTAGCCGACCGTCAAATTGGCGCGCTGGCGGGCACCGTCGCCCTTTTCCGCGACGCCCGCTTCCACCGTGCCGGTCAGGCCGACGACATGCTTCTTGAGGATCAGGTTGACCACGCCGCCGATCGCGTCCGCGCCGTAGGTCGACGATGCGCCGTCCTTCAGCACTTCGACCCGGTCGATCAGGCTGAACGGGATCGAGTTGAGGTCGACATAGGCGTTGTGGCCGTCGTCGTTGATCGGGAAGTTCGCCGAGCGCAGGCCGTCGACGAGGACCAACGTGGACGACACGCCCAGGCCGCGCAGCGACACGGCCGAACCGCCGGCCGAAAAGCCGCTCTGGAAACCGGTGCCGATCGAACCCGCGCCATCGGCGGAAATCGAACGGATCGCGTCCGACGCGGTGGTGATGCCCGCCTTCGCCAGCGTATCGCTGGTCAGCACGGTGACCGGCGACGGCGTCTCGGTGTCGGTGCGGCGGAACAGCGAACCGGTGACGACGATATCGCCGCCCTGGCCCTGATCGCTCGCGCCCTGCGTCGTCGTGGGATCGGTCTTCTGATCGTCGATCTCGACCTGTCCGGGCGTCTGCGGCGTCGTCTGTGGCGTGGCCTGCGCGAAGGCCGGCATGGCAGCCAGTGCGAGCGCCAGCGGCGTGGCGGCGGCAAGCAGCGCGGCTTTACGCCCGAATCGGATCGTCGTGGTCACGTGTCGTAGGTCCCCTTGGAGCCGGCGCTGCGGGCGCCGTGCGTAGCAACTCGGATCATGATCCGAATGCGGGGACGGTGGATGGCCGCCACAAAACTGTAAAGCGGCTAAAGTTCCATAGCGGCCATTTCTGCAACGTTACGTTGCAAACGGGACACAGTCGATGACGTCCCCGTCACGTTGCAGCTGACCGTGCCCGCGTACCGCTACGGCTTCCTCGCACCGAACAACCGCCCCAGCATCGCTTCCGCCGCCTTCCCCACCGCCTCGGCGATCGCCTGCGGATCGGGCTGCGTCTGCGTGCCTTGCGGCGGGACCGGCGCTTCCGGCGGCGTCGGCGGCGTCTCGGGCGTCGGCGGCACGGGAGGAACCGGCGGCACCGGCGCCGCCGTCTCGCGCTTCGCCCGCCCCTTCGCCACCGCCGCGGTCGCCGCCGCCGCGGCCATCGTCAGCCCCGCCGCCAGCATCTCGCGCCCCTGCGGGCTGTTCGCCTTCTCCAGCAGCGCACCGCCGGCCTCGCGCACCTCCTTGGACAGCCGGATGCCCAGCACTTCCTTGGGGAGCTTCGCCTTCTTCGTCTTCTTGCCCATGCCGCGCGCCTCTTTCGTGTGTCGGACAGGTAAGACACCATATTCGCGCTTTCAATCCCGGTGCTGGCCCGGTGCTGGCCCGGTGCTGGCGAAGCGCCCCGTGCGTTCCTACTTGCCAGTCTAGCCTCCGACACAGAACAGAAGTAGAACCAGCCTCATGCTGACGAAAATCACGAAGCCGCGGTGTTCCGCATGCTGAGCAAAATAAGCGTACGCGGCGCGCGCGAGCACAACCTCAAGGACGTCGATGTCGACATCCCCCGCGACACGCTGACGGTCATCACCGGCCTGTCCGGCTCGGGCAAGTCGAGCCTCGCCTTCGACACCATCTATGCCGAGGGTCAGCGCCGCTACGTCGAATCGCTGTCGGCCTATGCGCGCCAGTTCCTCGAGCTGATGCAGAAGCCCGACGTCGACCATATCGAGGGCCTGTCGCCGGCGATCTCGATCGAGCAGAAGACGACGTCGCGCAATCCGCGCTCGACCGTCGCGACCGTCACCGAAATCTACGATTACATGCGCCTGCTCTGGGCGCGCGTCGGCATCCCCTATTCGCCCGCCACCGGCTTGCCCATCGCCGCGCAGACCGTCAGCCAGATGGTCGACCGCGTCCTCGCGCTGCCCGAGGGCACGCGCCTCTACCTGCTCGCCCCCGTCGTCCGCGGCCGCAAGGGCGAGTACCGCAAGGAGATGCTCGAGTGGCAGAAGGCGGGCTTTACCCGCGTCCGCATCGACGGCGAGATCCACGAGATCGACGAAGCGCCTACGCTCGACAAGAAGTTCAAGCACGACATCGAGGTGGTGATCGACCGCCTCGTCGTGCGCGGCGACATCGCCACCCGCCTTGCGGAATCGTTCGAGACCGCGCTGAAGCTCGCCGACGGCCTCGCCTATGTCGACCCCGCCGACCCGGTCGAACCGCATACGCCCAAGTCCGAAGTCCTGGGCGACAACGCCCCCGCCGGCCGCATCGTGTTCAGCGAGAAGTTCGCCTGCCCGGTCAGCGGCTTCACCATCGCCGAGATCGAACCGCGCCTGTTCAGCTTCAACGCGCCGCAAGGCGCCTGCCCGGCCTGCGACGGCCTCGGCGAAAAACTGCTGTTCGACGAAGACCTCGTCGTCCCCAACCACGGCCTCAGCATCAAGAAGGGCGCCGTCGCCCCCTGGGCGAAATCCAACCCGCCCAGCCCGTACTATATGCAGGTGCTCGGCAGCCTCGCGCGCGAATTCGACTTCAGCCTCGACACGCCCTGGTCCGACCTGCCCGAAAGCGCCCAGACGCTGATCCTCCACGGCAGCAAGGGCAAGCCCGTCACGCTCACCTTCATCGACGGCAAGAAGAAGTACGACGTCAAGAAACCGTTCGAGGGCGTCATCGGCAACCTCAACCGCCGCCTGCTCCAGACCGAGAGCGCATGGATGCGCGAGGAGCTGTCCAAATACCAGTCGTCGCGCCCGTGCGAGGTCTGCCACGGCGCGCGCCTCAAGCCCGAGGCGCTGGCGGTAAAGATCGCGGGTGCCGACATCGCCTATGCCACCCACCTGTCGGTCGTCGATGCGCTCGCCTTCTTCACCGACATGCCCAATCATCTCGGCGACCAGCAGCGCGCGATCGCCGAACGCATCCTGAAGGAGATCGTCGAGCGCCTCGGCTTCCTCAACAACGTCGGCCTCGACTATCTCAACCTCGACCGCACCAGCGGCACGCTGTCGGGCGGCGAGAGCCAGCGCATCCGCCTCGCCAGCCAGATCGGCAGCGGCCTGTCGGGCGTGCTCTACGTGCTCGACGAACCCTCGATCGGGCTGCACCAGCGCGACAACGACATGCTGCTCGCGACGCTCCGCCGGCTGCGCGACCTCGGCAACACCGTGCTGGTCGTCGAGCATGACGAGGATGCGATCCGCACCGCCGATTATGTCATCGACATGGGGCCGGGCGCCGGCGTCCATGGCGGCCGGATCGTCGCGCAGGGCACGCTCAAGCAAATCCTCAAGAGCAAGACGAGCATCACCGCCGACTATCTCAACGGCACGCGCGAGGTCCCCGTGCCGGCCACCCGCCGCAAGGGCAACGGCAAGCAGCTGACCGTCCACAACGCCCGCGCCAACAACCTCACCGGCGTCACCGCGAGCATCCCGCTCGGCACCTTCACCTGCATCACCGGCGTCAGCGGCTCGGGCAAGTCGAGCTTCACCATCGACACGCTCTACGCCGCCGCCGCCCGCGCGCTCAACGGCGCGCGTATCCTGGCGGGCAAGCACGACAAGGTCACCGGCCTCCAGCATCTCGACAAGGTCATCGACATCGACCAGTCGCCGATCGGCCGCACGCCGCGGTCGAACCCGGCGACCTACACCGGCAGCTTCACCCAGATCCGCGACTGGTTCGCCGGCCTGCCGGAGGCGCAGGCGCGCGGCTACAAGCCCGGCCGCTTCAGCTTCAACGTCAAGGGCGGCCGCTGCGAGGCGTGCCAGGGCGACGGCGTGCTCAAGATCGAGATGCACTTCCTCCCCGACGTCTACGTCACCTGCGACGTCTGCCACGGCGCCCGCTACAACCGCGAGACGCTGGAGGTGAAATTCAAGGGCAAGAGCATCGCCGACGTGCTCGACATGACCGTCGAGGATGCCGCCGAATTCTTCAAGGCGGTCCCGCCGATCCGCGACAAGATGGAGATGCTGGTCGAGGTCGGCCTCGGCTACGTCAAGGTCGGCCAGCAGGCGACGACGCTGTCCGGCGGCGAGGCGCAGCGCGTCAAGCTGGCGAAGGAACTGTCGCGCAGAGCCACCGGCAACACGCTCTACATCCTCGACGAACCCACGACCGGCCTGCACTTCGAAGACGTCCGCAAGTTGCTGGAAGTCCTCCACGCCCTCGTCGAACAGGGCAATACGGTGGTGGTGATCGAACACAACCTGGATGTCATCAAAACGGCGGATTGGGTCGTCGACCTCGGTCCGGAAGGTGGCGTCAAGGGCGGCGAGATCGTCGCGGTCGGCACGCCGGAAGAGGTGGTGAAGGAACCGCGGAGCTTTACCGGGAAGTATCTTGCGCCGTTACTCAAGCTGGGCTCTACTCTGAAAAGCTAAGAGCTCATTTGAGGAAGGGAGTGCGTTGTTCCATATTCACGTCTTTCGAGTGAAATGTGAAAGCCTCCCACAAGGCGATTTTTTGAAGTCAGCAGGAACCCCATCGGAGATCATAAGTCGCTCGATAGAATCAAAACCAACGGCAGATGTTGGCAGGGGATCCGAATGGCACATCGGCAATGTGAGAATAATGGATGAGGGTGCGATCTCCTTTGCTATGGGTAGAAAGCAAGCAGTCACCGTACAGCAATTTGACGATACTACGCATGACTTCTTGGAGGAAGAAGCTATGCGAGCACCATTTACGTTCGGTGTATTCGACCCTGAAATTCAAGTGTGCGGGGTTATTCGAAAAACTGGCGTTTCGCAACGAACATCAGAAGTAGCTGGTAAGTTGGAAGCGCTTTTAAACGAAGCAGGATTCGCAAATAAAGCAAATTCAAAGATTATCGTGGAGCCTATACCAGATCCAGATCATTTTTTGAAAATCATTCAAGAGTCTCAATCGGTAATCAGATTTAGCTTTACGGTAACGCGACCAAATCCGCTTGATGTTGAACGGCTCATACAGGGCCCGGCTAAGGAATTTACAGACGCAATCGACGGGGAGCGCTCGCGAATTGAAACAGAAGGTCCCGACCTCAACAAAGATGTCATTGAGGAAGTTACAAATGCCGTCGCCGCAGATGGGGAGGATGCCGCAGCGACCGTTCGCCCAAAAGAAGGTGGACCATCCCGCAGATTTCACCTGCGCGGCAATCCGGTCATTGAGAGGATCGAACCAGGCGCCAATTCGTCGGCACTCGTTGCCGTATTAGAGGGAGCGAGGCGCGCGTACAGACGCGTGCGGCGAGTCGATCAGTGACATATGGATAAGTTTTGGACATGGCTTTGGCACGGGTCGCGAGAGGGACCCAGAGGAATCTTTAATGTAGCTGATCGCTACATTCTCATTCATTGCGCGATTTCAATTTTTCTCGTTCTGTTTTTGAAGAACGGTCCCGTCGACTTTGCGCAAAAAGCGCTATTTCCAGCCTGCTCCATACTTGTTGGATTATCAATGGCGTGGACAACTCGGGCCGCCACCCTTTTACAATCCAAGGATCTAAGAGATAAGCTCTTTAACTCAAAGCGTCCCGCCGAAGACTATATATATGGATTTCAACTGGCCATCCTTGTAGTAATGATTATGCTTTGCTATCTAGCAATAATGGCAGGCGGAGGCCTCAATATATCGATATTTGGCCAACCATGGGACTTGAAGATATCAAGTTTTTGGATGTTTTTCCTGATTAGCATGACTCTTCGTGAATGTTGGGGCGTTATAAACGCCACAAACATGCTAAGCATGTTGGAATACATTCGCGCAAAATAGTTCTCTCCATAGATCACAGCCCTACTTCAATCAGCGCTGCGTTCCATCCGTTCCTGCCAGCCCGGTCGTCCGCGTGAAACCGCTCAAACAGTTCAAGCCGCTTCGTAGCATCGTCCCTCCCTTTCGTCGGCAACCCCGACCCGTTATACTCCCACGATGACCGACCTAACCCCCATCGAGTCGGAGTTCGCGACCACCGAGGATGCCGCCGCCTATGACGCGTGGTTCCGCGCCAAGGTCGAACGGGCGATGGCATCCACGGCACCCAAAATCCCGCACGATCAGGTGATGGCAGAGGCGCGGCGAATCATTGATCGGCATCGGGCCAAGTGACGCTCGCCGTCATCTGGAGCGATGACTCGACCACCGACTTCCTCAACATTCTGGATTACATCGCCGAACGCAACGTGGCCGCCGCCGATCGGTTGGAGGCACTGGTCCAGCACGCCGCCGACCGCCTGCCCGACCACCCCTATATCCACCGCCCCGGCCGCGTCGCCGGCACGCGGGAGGCGATCGTCCATCCCAATTACATCCTCGTCTACCGCGTCGGGACGGACGTCATTGACATCCTCGCCGTGCTCCACGCCCGGCAGCAATATCCCTAAGGCCGGATCGCGGCACTTTCAGCCCTCCCGCCACCACGACAAACCGGGTACTCCGCTCTGGCGAGCGTCCTTACGGTCGGCGGGAGGGCCTACTTCCCGAGAGTCGTGGCCCGGGGCCATGAACGTCTGCCGAATCGCGCGCAAAGGCAAGGATGTCGAAAACGGCCGCGTCGCTGTTGGACCCGCCACGAGGCAAACTGTCCTACACCCCGCCGTTCGGTCTAGCCCCTCCCCCGCCACGACACACGGGAGGAACTGCCATGGCCAAACCATTCGTGCCTTGGAGCAAGGAAAAGAACGACCGATATCTGGCCCGCCAGGCCGCGCTGCGCGAACAGACCGATCGGTCCATCATCGCCGGTATCGCCGCCTTCCGCGAAGGCAAGGACGTCGCCGCTGCGATCGAGGCGGCGAACGCCCCGCCCGACAAGCCCGCCGCCGCCACCGAGCTGCCCGATCTCGCCCCGCTGCTCGAGACCCGCAAGGTCCGCGTCGATGGCTGGACGGTGGAGATGCAGCGCGATTTCATCCGCACGCTCGCCGAAACCGGCTGCGTCAGCCACGCGGCGAAGGCGGTGGGCGTCGCGCGCACCACCGCTTATGCGATGCGCCAGCGCGCCACGCACGGCACTTTCGCGCTCGCCTGGGACGTCGCGATCCAGATGGGGCGCCGGCGGCTGCTCGACATCGCGATGGAGCGCGCGGTCGAGGGGCGGGAGGAGCCGGTCTGGTATCGCGGCGAACAGGTCGGCACGCGCACCGTCCACAACGACCGCCTGCTCACCTTCCTGCTCGCGCACAAGCCCGAGCCCGCCCACCCGGAGCTGACCCCCGACGAGCTGGCGGCGATGTTCCCGCGCATGCTCGATTCGATCGACACGCTGCTGCCGCATCCGCTCGCGGTGCGCCTCGCCGCCGAACGCGCCGCGGCGGAGCAGGCGGAGGAGGACGAGTTCGAATCCTGAAACGATGGGCCGGAAACGTTTCCGTCAAGGTGTCCAACTTGTCCATGTCGCAGTCTACTGCCGGCCACGCGCCGCCCCCTGTTCGGGCCGCGCGATCCATGCCATCCTCCTGCGCGACAAGCATAAGATCGAGAGGACAAGCCATGGCCACCGCACTTCAGCGCCCCACCGCGTCTCCCAGCGTCCGCGACTCCGTCAGCCCCGAGGAATGGGCGCTGCGCGTCGACCTCGCCGCCGCCTATCGGCTGGTCGCGCTCTACGGCTGGGACGACCTCATCTTCACGCATCTGTCGGCGCGGGTGCCGGGGCCGGAGCATCACTTCCTCATCAATCCGTACAACATGATGTTCGAGGAGATCACCGCCTCGTCGCTGGTCAAGATCGACGTCGAGGGCAACAAGGTCGCCGACACGCCCGCGCCCGTCAACCGCGCCGGCTTCGTCATCCATTCGGCGATCCACGCCGCGCGTGACGATGCCGCGGCGGTGCTCCACCTTCACACGCCGCACGGCCAGGCGGTGTCGGCGATGGCGGAGGGGCTGCTGCCGCACACCCAGACCGCGATGATCGCCGGCCACGACGTCGCCTATCACGACTTCGAAGGCATCGCGACCGAGCTCGACGAGCGCGAACGGCTGGTCGCCGACCTCGGCACGCGCCACACGATGATCCTGCGCAACCACGGCACGCTCACCGTCGGCGCCAGCGTCCCCGAGGCGTTCCTGCGCATGTACTTCCTAGAACGCGCCTGCGAAGCGCAGATTCTGATGCTGAGCGCCGGCCGCGCCGGCCTCAACAACCCCAACCAGGGCGTCGCGGAGAAGGTCGAGACGCAATCCACCGGCGAAGGCATGGCGACGCTCGCCCGCCACCTCGCCTGGCCCGCGCTGCTCCGCAAGCTCGACCGCATCGACCCGAGCTATCGGGATTGAAAATAGTTCACGCGGAGGCGCGGAGGCGCAAAGATGGCAGGCCCGGCGCAGCCTTTCGACGTCCGTAACGACGCGAGACATGACCACGGGCACAACATCTTCGCGTCTTCGCGCCTTCGCGTGAACACATCGTCCCGGCGCTGCCACGCGACCCGGAACAGGTAGAGCACTCCATGCCCCATTACGGCGACTACCAGAATGCGATCTACGGCGCCGGCCTCGCCGGCATCGTACCCAAGGTCCCGGTCGACTTCGCCACGCTGGCGGCACGCGCGACCGCGGCGATGCCGGCGTCGGTGCGCGACTACGTCCAGGGCGGCTGCGGCGACGAACGGACGCAGGACCGCAACGCCGCCGCCTTCGATCACTGGGGCATGACGCCGCGGATGATGGTCGATTGCACCGCGCGCGACCTGTCGGTCGAGCTGTTCGGCCTGCGCCTGCCGAGCCCGGTGTTCATGGCGCCGATCGGCGTCACCGGCCTGTGCACCCCCGACGGCCACGGCGACCTCGCCGCCGCGCGCGCCGCGGCGGGGACCGGCGTGCCGCTGGTCGCCTCGACGCTGTCCAACGACCCGCTGGAGACGGTGGCGCAGGCGATGGGCGACACCCCCGGCTTCTTCCAGCTCTACACCCCCAAGGACCGCGATCTCGCCGCCAGCCTCGTCGCGCGCGCGGAGGCCGCGGGGTTCAAGGGGATCGTGGTGACGCTCGACACCTGGGTCACCGGCTGGCGCCCGCGCGATCTCAACACCGGCAATTTCCCGCAATTGCGGGGACACGTGCTGACCAACTATTTCAGCGACCCCGTCTTCCGCGCCGCGCTCGCCCGGCCGCCCGAGGACGACCCCGCCGCCGCGATCCGCCAGTGGATGGGCACGTTCGGCAAGGTCCTCACCTGGGACGACATGCCCTGGCTGCGCTCGCTGACCAAGCTGCCGCTGATCCTCAAGGGCATCTGCCACCCCGACGACGCACGCCGCGCGGTCGATGCCGGCGCCGACGCCATCTATTGCTCGAACCACGGCGGGCGGCAGGCGAACGGCGGCATTGCCGCGATCGACATGCTGCCCGGCGTCGTCGCCGCGGCAGGCGCGACGCCGGTGCTATTCGATTCCGGCATCCGCTCAGGCACCGACGTCGTCAAGGCGCTGGCGCTCGGCGCGACCGCGGTCGGCATCGGCCGTCCCTACAGCTACGGCCTCGCACTCGACGGCGCAGCGGGCTGTGCGCACGTCCTGCGCTGCCTCCTCGCCGAGGCGGACCTGCTGATGGCGGTCAACGGCTATCCGACGCTGGCCGCGGTGCGCGAGGCCGGCGCGGTGCGGATGTGACGCCTATTCCTCGATCAGATGCGGCACGAAGCGCGCGGTATTCCCCGTGATCGGCCCGTCCTCGCGGATGCCCATCCCCGCGGGCACGCCATCGACCACCCAGCTGCCGATCACCGGAAAGCACCCCGGCGCCGTCTCGGGCAACGGATAGATCGCCTGATAGACATAGCCTTCCTCGCCATACTCGCCGTCCGTCTCCGCGACGATCGTGCCGGCCTTGCGGATCGACACGTTGGCGCCCTCGCGCGACAGCAGCGGCTTGGCGACCGCATCGCCCTCGGGGATGTCGAAGCTCGCGGGCAGCAGATTGGGATGATCGGGAAACAGCTCCCACAGCACCGCGAGCACGCCCTTGTTGCTCCAGATCATCTTCCACACCGGCTCGATCCACGCCGTGCTGCCGTCGCGCAGGCTTTCGAGCAGCGGCTCGGCGAAGTCCTCGTCGACCAGCCACTCCCACGGGTACAGCTTGAAGATCGCCGCGATCGGCGCATCCTCGCCATCGACGAAGACCCGGCGCTCGTGATCCCAGCCGATGTCGCCCATCACCACCGGCACGGTCGTCAACCCCGCCGCCGCCGCGGTATCGCGCAGATAGGCGGCGGTCACCGTATCCTCGCCGGCGTCGTCCGCGACATGAGCGAAATGCACGCGGCCGGGCAGGTGCTCCGCCAGATCGCGCCACTTCGCCACCAGCGCCTCGTGCAGGCTGGTGAACTGGTCCGCCTCCGGAAAGCACGCCTCCTTCCAGCGCCACTGGATCACCGCGGCTTCCAGCAGCGACGTCGGCGTGTCGCAGTTGAACTCGAACAGCTTGGGCGGCCCCGCGCCGTCATAGCCCAGGTCGAACCGCCCGAAATTGAGCGCCGGCGGCTCCGCTTCCCAGCTCTCGCGGATCGCATTGTGGAAGGCGTCGGGCACGCCCAGCCGCGCAAGCCACCGCGGATCGTCGACGATCGCCTGCCCCGCGATCAGGAACAGGCGGTACAGCTCCGCCGTCGCCGCCTCGATCGTCGCGATCTCAGCCACGGTAAAGCGATAGCAGGCGCTCTCGTCCCAATAGGGGCGGCCGTCGGCGGTATGCCAGATCAGCCCGTCCGCCTCGACGGTTCCCTGCCAGTCGGGCCGCGGCGCGACGCTGGTCCGGATCACGATCGTGCGCCGCCGAAGCGATGCGCCGACGCGCCGAAACCGCCGCGGCTGATCGCCCCCGCGCGCGTCACCCGCGTCGTCCCCGGCGCCCGGAAATAGCTGCGCCCGGGCGTCCGCGCATAGGCGCCGCCCCGCACCGCCTCGCCATAAGGCGGGATCACCGCGTTACGCGCCAGGAAATACCACAGGAAGGCGTTGCTGCCGGCGTGGACGCCGCCGTGTGCCTGCTGCTGGCGGCACTGGTCGTCCGCCACGCGCTTGCCGCCGGCATCGGTACAGATCGCGGTGTCACGCTGCGCCGTCCAGCCGTCCGCCTCCTTCGTCCCGCCGCAGCCACTCGCCAGCAGCGCCGCCGCGACGCTCGTGGTGAACTTCAGATCTGCCTTCACCGCCATGCCCCCGTTTCGACCCAACACTATCGCTACCGCAGTCGCGAATGCTTCGCCAGAGGCCATCCGCCTCGCGTTGCTGCACGAATATTTTGTATCATTTGCGCAACCGCACTCCCGAATTGGCGGCAACAGGGTTGACGTCTATAAATGCGGCCGTACGGCTGGTCTCAGTCAAAGGAGCAAACGATGACTGACGAAACCACCGACTTGAATGCGGTCGAACTTGCAACCGAATTGACGATTGCTTGGCTCGGCAACCCCAATACCCGTATTTCCGCCGATGAGGTTCCGGCCTTCCTCGGCAAGATGCATGATACCGTTTCGGCACTGCTTGGCGCCACCGGTACGGAAGCGGAAACGCAGCCCGCGACCGAATATACGCCCGCCGTATCGGTGCGTAAGTCGCTGGCATCGAAGGATCACATCATCTCGATGATTGATGGCAAGGGCTACAAGACCTTGCGCCGTCACCTCGCTACCCATGGTATGACGCCGGCGGAATATCGCGAGCGTTATGGCCTGAAGCCCGATTACCCGATGGTCGCCGAAACCTATTCGGAAAGCCGCCGCGCGATGGCGAAGAAGATCGGTCTCGGCCGCAAGCCCGGCGCGCGCAAGGGCGACGGCGCCGCCGCGGCCGCCAAGCGCGGCCGCAAGCCCGCGACGGAAACGCCGGAAGCCTGACCGGCCGACGAGGTTGGTCGGACCCGCCGCCCCCACGGCGGGTCCGGCCCACACGAAAAACCGCGCGAGGGCACGCCCTTCGCGCGGTTTTTCATGGGGATGATGGCTCCGGCAGCGAACATTTCGTCATTCCCGCGAAGGCGGGAATCCATAATCACGGCGGCTACTGACAGAATCGACAGGTCAGCCAGTATGGATCCCCGCCTCCGCGGGGATGACCTTGAAATGTGGGTGACCCGAACGTCGCCGCGCTCCGCCTCATCCGTCACCCCAGCGAAAGCTGGGGTCTTCTGCTTGGGATGGGCGAGCCGATCCACCACGAGACCCCAGCGTTCGCTGGGGTGACGGATAGGGGATGGCGAACGGATGAGGGATGGCATGATGGGAAGCGCCGCCGACCTGCAAGCACGACGCCTCCGCGTGAGCCATCCTTTCTCCCGCACCGAATATCGCTACGGCCGGCGCCCCGCCATCACTGCCCGAAACTGCCCTTGCGATACAGCAAAGTGATCGCGACGCGCCGGTTGCGCGGATCGCCGGGATCGTCGGTGACGATCGGTTCGCGGTCGGCGACGCCCTCGATCCGCTCGAACCGGCTCTCGGGAATCCCCCCCAGCGCCAGCCGCCGGCGCGTCGCCTCGGCGCGGCCCGACGACAGCATCCAGTTGTTCATCGCGCGCGGGTCGCCATAGGGCACGCTGTCGGTATGGCCGCGGATCATGATCGTGTTGGGCGTGCCGGCGATCGTCCCCGCGATCATTCCGATCAGCTCCGACGCCTTCGAATCGAGCGCGGTGGTGCCGAGCGCGAACATCGAATAATCGGCGTCGTCGACCAGATCGATGCGCAGGCCGTCCTGCGTCGGTACGAACCGGATATGGCTGGCGAGCTTGGCGAGCCGCGCCGACCCGGCGATCTGCTTTTCGAGTTCGCGCTTGATCGCCTCGAACGTCTTCTTGTCCGTTTCCATCGCGGTCGGATTGCGCAGCGACCCCTTGTCGCCGGTGCCGCTGCGCTCTCCGCCCGACTGGCTCATCGGGATGCCGATCGACGCGATCGGTGCGGCGGCCGCCTTCGGCCCCAGCTTGTTGTTGCTCAGGATCGATTCGCCGCCCAGCACGCCGCTGCCGCCCAGGCCCAGCACCTTCTTGTCGATCAGCGTCGGCGCGAAATAGTCGGCGATGCCCTTGCGCTGCTTCTCGGTCGTCGCACCCAGGAGCCACAGGAGCAGGAAGAACGCCATCATCGCGGTGACGAAATCGGCATAGGCGACCTTCCACGCGCCACCGTGATGGCCACCGCCGGCGATCGTGATCTTCTTGACGATGACGATCTTGGGCGGCTGGTTGTTGCCGTGCGGAGCTGCGCGCGCCATCGGTTACGTGCTCCCCGCCTTACTTGCCACGCAGGCCGTCGAAGACCTCGGCGAAGCCGGGCTGGTTCTTGTGCGCGATGCCGCTGCGCGCCGCCTCGATCACCAGCGGCTGCGGATGGCCGTGGAGCGAGGCGATGATGATCTGCTTGACGACGTGATAGATGGCGGCGTCGGCATGGATGATCTGCTTCAACCGCCCGGCGATCGGGTTGACGATGCCGTACGCCAGCAGCACGCCCATGAACGTGCCGACCAGCGCCGAACCGATCATCCCGCCGAGCACCGACGGCGGCTTGTCGATCGACCCCATCGTCTTCACGATGCCGAGCACCGCGGCGACGATGCCCAATGCGGGCAGCGAATCGGCGAGGCTGGTCAGCGTATGCTCGGGCCCCTCGACCTCGTGGTGGTGCGTCTTGATCGCGTGATCCATCACCTCCTCGACCGCATGCACGTCGAGCGTGCCCGACGAGACGACGACGAGGCGCAGCGTATCGGCGATCAGATTGACCAGCGTATGGTCGGCGAGCAGACGCGGATATTCGCTGAATACTGCCGAAGACTTGGGGTCCTCGACATGCGGTTCGAGCGCGATCGGCCCGTCCATGCGCAGCATCTTCATCAGCTTGCTGACGAGGAAGATGACGTCGAGATAATCCTGTTTCTTGTACTTGGGCCCCTTGAACACCTTGGCGAGGCCGCCGCCCATCGCCTTCAATTCGGTGCCCGAATTGCCGATGATGAGCGCACCCGCCGCGGCGCCGCCGATGATGAGCATCTCGTGCGGGATCGCCTCGAACACCGGGCCGAGCGCGCCGCCGGTGATGGCGAAGCCCCCGAACACCATGCCGAGCAGAACGACGAGACCGATGACTGGAAACACTGTGGGACACCCTTCGCTGGGCCGGCTCGGGGGCCGGTCATCCGATCACACCGGATTAACCGCATTTCCTAGACAAGTGGTTACCAAGGCCGCGGGTTTGTGGCGCGCACGCGACTGCCCTCCCCACACACATCCGTCATCCCCGCGCAGGCGGGGATCCATAGTCGCCACATTCCGCGATGAAGCCGATCGGTCAGCCAGTATGGGTCCCCGCCCTGGGGGAGAGGGGCAAACGCCCCGCGCGTTACTTCAGGTAATCGAACAGCGACAGCTGCGACAGCTTGGTGAAGCTCGCCTGCGATGCCGACAGCGCGGTCATCATCTGCTGCAGCTGGACGACGGCGTCGGTGACGTCGACCTGTTCCAGCTTGCCGCGCAATTCGGCGCGATCGGTGTTGGCGGTGGTCAGCAATTGCTGCTGCAGGTCGACACGCGCCGCGCGCGCGCCGACCGATGCCTCGACGTTGGCGACCTGATCGACCGCCTTGCTCAGCGAATCAAGCGAGGTCGACATCGTCGCCGACACGTCGCCGCCCGCGTTGAGCGCCGCGGCCATCCGGCTGAGCATCGCCAGCGTATTGTCGCCGCCGCCCAGGTCGAAGATGCGCTTGGCATTCTCGGTCGCCTGGACGCTCTGCCCGTCGGCGATCGGCACTTCGGACACCTGCGTGTCGTTGGCCGGGAAGCTGAACGTGCCGTTGCCGTTGTCGGTCACCGCCTTGGTGCCGTCGACGCTGCCGAACAGCGGCTGGCCGCGCACGTTGCGGGTGTTGGCGAGCGTGACGAGCGAATCGACGATCGACTTCAGCTCGGTGCCGATGATCTTGCGCGACGCATCGGTCTGCGTTCCAGTCGCCGCCTGCGTCGCCAGTTCGGTGGCGCGGGTCAGCTGCGTGTTGATCTGCTTGAGCACGCTGTCCGCCTGTTCGAGCAGCGAGCCCGCCAGCGTCATGTTGGTGCCGTAGACCTGCGCGTCGGCATCGCGGCGATCCAGCTCCGCGATCTGCTGCGCGGCGGCGGGATCGTCGGAGGGCTTGAGGAGCTTCTTGCCGGTCGCGATCTGCGTCTGCAGTTCGGACGCGCGCTCGTTCATCTTCGACAGGCGGCTGGCCGCGTTGCTGTAGAACAGATTGGTGGAGATCTGCATGGCGCGCCCTACCGGATATCGAGGATGGTCTGCATCGTCTCGCGCGCGATCTGGATCACGCGGCTCGACGCGGCATAGGCCTGCTGGAATCGGATCAGGTCGACCGCCTCGGAATCGAGGTTGACCCCGGTCGACGTCGACAATGCGGTCGCCGCGCCGTCGCGGATCGCGGCCTGTGCATCGGCGATCGTGTTCTTTTGCTTGTAGGCGGTGGCATTGCCGGTGACGAGCGTCGTCAGCGACGCTTCGTACCCGACGCTGATCCGGTTCGCCTCGAGCTTGCCGAGGTTCGATGCATCGCGCGATCCGCCGCCGGTGCCCGCGGCGATCTGGCTGCCGCTCGTGAAGGCCGTGTCGACGGTGATGTCGGTCGGCTTGCCATCGGGGTCGACCGCGAACAGCGCGACGCCGGGCGCGCCGGTCTGGTCCTTGCCGCCCTTCTGGTTGTCGTTGACCGCCTTGACGAAATCGCCGGCGACCGCGTTCAGCTCCTGCCGGATCGCACCGACGCGCTCGGCGCCGTCGGTCAGGCCGGCGAGCGTGCCGCCGTTGGGCGTGATCCGGGTCGTCGTGCTGCGCAGCGTGACCGAAAAGGAAACCTTGCCGTTGTCGTCGCGGGCGTAGGATACGGTGCCGGTCATCGCGCCCTGCACGAATGCCGGTCCCGACGATCCGCCGATGCTCACCGTCGCGCGGCCGATCGGGTCCATCTTGGCGTCGATGTCGACCAGCTCGCTCATCTGCGACAGGATGTTGTCGCGCTGGTCCATCAGCTGCGCGGCGGCGGTGCTGCCCGGCTGCGAACGGCTGAGGCCTTCGTTGACCTTGGTCAGCGATCCGGCAAGGCTGGTGAGCGTCTGCGCCGCCTGGTTACCCGCGGTGTCGATATCGGCATCGACCTGGTCGAACGCCTTGCCGGTCGCGGTGAAGGCCATCGCGGTCGAGCCCGCGGCGGAGAGCATGCCCGTGCGCAGCGCGGTCGAATCGGGTTCGGCGGCAAGGCTCTGCGCGGAGGCGAAGAAGGCGGTGACGCGGCTGGTCAGCGCATTGCCGGTCAGAGCGCCCTGGATACGGTCCAGCCACTCGGCACCCTTGGTGGTGCGCGTCAGGTCGCTGGTCGAGGCGCGCAGCGCGGTGCTGGAATAGACGTCGGTCGAACGGTTGACGCCGGTCAGCGTCACGCCGTTGCCGGCGCCATAGCCGTTGGTCGATCCGCTGCCGCCGGCGACCTCGTTCAGGGTCACCGCGCGCCGCGTGTAGCCGGTCGCGTTCACGTTGGCGATATTCTCGCCCACGGTCGCAAGCGCGGTCTGGTACGCGCGGACGCCCGAGGCGCCGATCGACAGCATGTCGCTCATTGGGGCGGATCTGCCGTGGAGTCGTTAAGATCGGATTGCGACCGGCTGAGAAACTCCGTCATCGCCTTGCCGATGCCGAGCGGCGTGGTCTCCGCCATCGACTGCGAGACGCGCGCATCCTGCATCTCGGTGAAGGTGTCGAGCGCCTTCGAATCGAACAAGGGATCGGCGAGCTTGGCCTGCCGCATGCTTTTGAGCATCATGCCGGTGAACACCGCCTCGAACTGCTGGCCCGCCTTCTTGAGGTTGTCGGCGCTCTTCAGCCGCGACGTGTCGCGCGAGATGCCGCCGACGTTCGAGATCGGAAGACCGGTCACAGGACGATCAGCTCCGCCTTCAGGCTGCCCGCTTCCTTGAGCGCCTCCAGGATCGCGACGAGGTCTGCCGGGCTCGCACCGATGGCGTTCACCGCCTTGACGACGTCGGCCAGTTTCGGGCCGGGATTGAGCAGGAACATCGGTTTCTTCTCCTCCTCGACCGACACGCTGGACTTCTTCTCCAACGCGGTCTGACCCTGGCTGAACGGCGCCGGCTGGCTGATCCGCTGGTTCTCGTCGATGCGCACGGTCAGCTTGCCGTGCGTCACCGCGGCAGGACCCACCCTGACCGCAGAATTGATAACGACCGTTCCGGTGCGCGCATTTACGATTACTTTTGCGGAGGGCTCGGCAGAGGTGACGTCGAGGTTCTCGATCGTGCTCATCAGCGTCGCGCGCACGTCCGCGCCGGGCGGCGCGCGCACCGCGACCGACACGCCGTCGATCGCCTGCGCGGTGCCGAAACCGAGCTTCGCGTTGATCGCCTGCGCGACGTTCTGCGCGGTGGTGAAATCGGAGCGCGCGAGATTGAAGGTCAGCATCGGCGCCGAATCGAACCCGGTGGCGACCGCGCGTTCGACGGTGGCGCCTTCCGGAATGCGCCCGGTCGAGGGCACGTTGACGACGATCTTCGACCCGTCCGCGCCCTCGGCGCCGAGCCCGCCAACGGCGAGATTGCCCTGCGCCATCGCATAGATCTGGTTGTCGGCACCGAGCAGCGGGGTCAGCACGAGGCTGCCGCCGCGCAACGACTTCGCCTTGCCCATCGACGCGACGGTGATGTCGAGGCGCTGGCCGGGCTTGGCGAACGGCGGCAGTTCGGCGGTGATCATCACCACCGCGGCGTTCTTCATCCCTGGATTGGCGCCCGGCGGCAGCTGCAGGCCGAAGCGCGACGCGACGGCTTTCAATGACTGCACGGTATATTCGAGGTTGTCGTCGCCGGTGCCGGGCAGGCCGACGACGACGCCATAGCCGGTCAGCTGGTTCGAACGGATACCCTGGAACCCGCCGAGGTCCTTGATCCGGTCAGCGTGCGCGGGCGCGGCGAGGGTCAGGATCGCGATCAGCGTGGCGAGGAGGAGACGGATCATGGCTTGGATGCTTGCACCAGGGATGGTTAGCGGAGTCCTAACGCGGCCCTCACCCATCGCCGCCTGCGGCGTCTCTCGCTCTCCCAATTGGGAGAGGGAAGGGGCCCGCCCGGCGCAGCCGGGTGGGAAGGGTGAGGACGATTTACGCATCAGAACGGCGAGATCACGGAGAAGAAGCGGCTTAGCCACCCCTGCCGCCCGGCACGGGCGACGTCGCCCTTGCCGGTATAGGCGATCTGCGCATCGGCGACGCGGGTCGACAGCACGCGGTTGTCGGCGCTGATATCGGCGGTGCGGACCAGCCCCTTGATCCGTACGAATTCGTCGCCGCGGTTGAGCGTCACGCGCTTCTGGCCCTGCACCAGCATCGTGCCGTTGGGATAGACCTCAGCGACGGTGACCGACACCTCGCCCGACAGCGAGTTAGCCTGGTCCGCCTGCCCGGTGCCGTTGAAGCCCCGCGCGCCGCTGATCGTCGCGTCGGTGGTGTTGAACAGCGCCAGCGGCCCGGTGGTCGGCGGGGTAAGGCTGCCCTGCCCCTTCGAATCGAGCTTCGAGCTCGACGATTTGGACGCGGCGGTGCGCTCGACCAGCACGATGGTCAGCGGATCGCCGACCCGGCGCGCGCGCCAGCCCTCGTACAGCGCGGCATAGCCGTCGTTCGCCTGGAAGATCGAGCCGTTCGCCGGCGCCGGCGCGGGCGCGACCGGCGCACGGACGACGGTGAAGTCCTCCGCCGGCTTCTTCTTGCCGAAGATGCTGGCGTCGGCCGGCGCGGGCGTGAGCGCGGCGAGGACGAGCAGGCCCGACGCCGCGGCGAGCGCGATCTCGGCCCAGTGACCGGCGACGAACGCGCCGGGGCGGAAAGGATTGGGTGCGGAGGCCATCTTACAGGTTCTGGTTCACGTATTTGAGCATCTCGTCGGAGGAGGAGATCATCTTGGAATTGACCTCGTAGGCGCGCTGCGTCTCGATCATGTCGACCAGTTCCTCGACGACGTTGACGTTCGACGCCTCGAGGCTGCCCTGGCGGATGTTGCCGCGGCCGTCCTGCCCGGCGATGCCGAGATTGGCGGCGCCGCTCGACGCGGTTTCCTTCAGGTAATTGTCGCCGGTCGACTGCAGGCCGGTGGCGTTGGGGAAGCTCGCGACCTGGATCTGGCCGATGTTGGTGCCTTCGGTCTGCCCCGGCACCTGCGCGGTGACGGTGCCGTCGGTGCCGATCGACACCGAGGTGGCATTGGCCGGCACGGTGATGCCCGGCTGGACCTGATAGCCCTCGGACGTCACCAGCAGCCCTTCGGGACTGCGGTTGAAATTGCCCGCGCGGGTATAGCCCAATTCGCCGCCGGGCAGCTGGACCTGGAAATAGCCGTCGCCGTCCAGTGCGAGGTCGAAGCTGTTGCCGGTGGTCGACAGCGACCCCTGCGTATCGATCCGCGCCGTCCCCTGCACGCGCACGCCGGTGCCGAGGTTGAGGCCGGTCGCGTATTTCGTCTCCGCGGTCGACGCCGCGCCGGGCGCGGTGATCGTCTGATAGGCGAGCGTCTCGAATGCGGCGCGGTCCTTCTTGAACCCCGTCGTGTTGACGTTGGCGAGGTTGTTCGAGATGACCCGCATGCGCGTATCCTGGGCGTCGAGCCCGGTGCGCGCGATGTGCATGGCGGAGGAGGACATCGTTCCTGTTCCTTAGCTCGGGAGACGCATCACGGAGGTGCTGCTCTCGTCCATATCCTTGGCCGACTTCATCAGATTGGCCTGAACTTCGTAGCTGCGCTGGTTCTCGATCATGTCGACCAGCGCCTGCGTCATGTTGACGTTGGAGCCTTCCAGCGCCCCGCCCTGCACCTTGGCGTCGAGGTTGGCGGGCAAGGTGCCGCCGCCGCTGACGCGCAACAGGTTGTCGAGGCCCTTCAGCGTCTTCGTGCCCTTGGTATCGACCAGCTTCAGCCGGTCGAGCACTTGCGGGTTCCTGGCGTCGCCGCCCTGCGGCACGATGCTGATCGTGCCGTCGCCGGCGATCGTCAGGCTGTCGTGCGGCGGGATGGTGATCGGCCCCGACTGCCCCTGGACGATAAAGCCGTCGCCGGTCTGCAGCACGCCCGATGGCGCGATCTCCAGGTCGCCACGGCGGGTGTACGCCTCGCTGCCGTCGCCCGCCTGCACCGCCAGCCAGTCGGTGTTGCCGGTGATCGCCACATCGAGTGCGCGTCCCGTCGACTGGATGGCGCCCGGCGCGCGATCGGCATCGGTCACCTCTTCGCTGGTCGGCATGCGTGCCTCCAGCTGCGCGCCGCCGCCCTTCAGCTCGATCCGGTCGAAGATCACGCGATCGGCGCGGAAACCCGTGGTGGACGCGTTCGCCATGTTGTTGGCGATCGCCGCCTGCGCCTGCATGTGCGCACGCAGGCCCGTCGCCGCCGTGTAGACCAACTTGTCCATCTAAAGCCCCCGCGCCGCGTTGCTTAGTTGCGGATCTGGATGATGGTCTGCGAGATCTGGTTCGCGGTATCGAGCGCCTTCGAGTTCGCCTGGAAGTTGCGCTGCGCCGCGATCAGGTTGACCAGTTCCTCGGTAATGTCGACGTTCGATCCCTCGATCTGGCCCGACATCAGCGAACCGAAGCCGTCCGCACTTGCCGACCCCATCGTCGCCGAGCCCGACAGGCCGGTCGCCGACCAATAGCTGTTGCCGATCTGGCGCAGGCCCGTCGGCGTCGAGAATTTGGCGAGCGCCACCTTGCCGAGCGGGACGATGTCGCCGTTCGAGAAGCTCGCCTGGATCAGGCCTTCGGAATTGACGGTCACGCCCGACAGCTGGCCGACTGCGACGCCGTCCTGGCTCTTGCTGTTGACCGCGAACGCCGACGACAGCTGCGTCGAATTGGCGAGGTTGAGCGAGATCTGCTGTTCCGCAGCGCCCGAAAGCGGGATGAATTTGTCGTATTTGATCGGGGTCAGCGGCTTGGTGATCGCCCCGGTGCTGCCGAAGGTGATCTCGACCGGATCGCTGCTGCCACCCACTTCCAGCGCCTTGTCACCGATGTAGGTGTGGACTTCCCACGTGCTTTCGGTGCCGAATGTCGCGTCCGGCATCTTTGTGCGGACGTAATAGCTGGTCATTGTCATCGGATTGCCGTTGGCATCGTAGATGCGCGTCGCGACCGAATTGTTATAAGTCGTCGTGTCGGTGCGATCGAACTTGGTCGTCTTGACCGTCGAGGTACCCGACACGTTGATCGAGGTGGCGACATCCTTCGTCGCTTCCGGCGTGCCGCTGGTCTGCTGCAGCTGCAGGTTGGTCAGGCCGTCCGCACCCGTCGCCGTGACGTTGCCGTCGCCGTCGACCGGATAGACCATCAGGAAGCTGCCCTGGCCGTCGACGACGTTGCGGCTCGAATCGACCGAGAAGGCGCCGTTGCGGGTATAGGCGATCGCGTCGCTCGCACCCGTCGTCTTCACCGTGAAGAAGCCTTCGCCCATCACCGCGAGGTCGAGCGCGTTGGTCGTGCCCTGAAGGTTGCCCTCCTTGAACTGCTGCTGCGTCGATTTCACGACCACGCCCGACCCCACCATCTTGCGCGGATCGGTCGACACGCTCGATGCGATGACGTCCGAGAATTCGACGCGGCTCTTCTTGAAGCCCGTCGTCGAGACGTTGGCGAGGTTGTGCGAGATCGTCTGCATGTCGGTCTGCGAAGCCTGGAGACCGGAGAGCGAGGTGTAGAAGGACATCGGGTTACTCCTTGGAAACGGTGAAAGCGGTTGGGATGCGGATCAGGTGGCGGAACGGACGTCGGACGGATCGACGTCGCCGACCCCCACGACCTTGAGCTTGGGGGCGCCGCTCGACGGCAGCGACACCGATTCGACCGGCGCCCAGACGAGCGTGCGGCTGGTGACGGTCTTGTCGCCGCCGGTGGCGAGCGCGGTGATCGTGAAGGGGCCGCCGCTGACCGTATTGCCGGACGAATCCTTGCCGTCCCAGGCGAAGCTGGTCGTGCCCTTCTTCTGCGCGCCGAGATCGAGCTGGCGCAGCATGCCGCCGTTGGCATCGGTGATCGTCACGCTGACCTGCGTCGCCGCATCGTCCAGCTCGATCGCGCCGTCGAGGCCGCCGGTCGATTTGGGATAGGCGGTCGACCCTTCGGTCAGCACCGTCTTGCCGACATAGCTCATCGCGTCGGACGCGGTGGTCGAGCCCAATTTGGTCGCCACGCCGGTCAGCGTCTTGTTCATCTCGCTGATGCCGGCGACGGACGAGAATTGCGCCATCTGGGCGACCATCTGGGTGTTGTCCATCGGGCTGAACGGGTCCTGGTTCTTGAGCTGCGTGGTCAGCAGCGTCAGGAAATCGGACTGGTCGAGCGTCGTCTTGGTCTTGCCCGACACGGCCGACGCACCGCTGGCGGTCGTCGTGTTCGCGGTGCTCGCCGCGCGGGTGATCCCGAGCTGCGAGAGCGTCGTGTCGAAGGCGGAGGAAGTGGTTGCCATGGTCAGCGGCCCAGCTTGAGGGTGTCGATGGTGAGCTGCTTGGCAGTATTCATCACCTCGACGTTGTTGGAATAGGAACGGGCCGTCTCCATCATGTCGACGAGCTCGCGGCTTTCGTCGACGGCGGCCTGGTAGATATTGCCATCCTTGTCGGCCAAGGGGTTGTTCGGGTCGTAGACCTTGGTCGGCGCCTCGCCCGCGGTGACGATGCTCTCGACATCGACGGTGGAAAGACCGCTCGCGGCGTCGAAGCTGGTGCGGAACACCGGCTTCATCGTCTTGTACGCGGTCTCCGCCGACCCGGTCGTGCCGCCGGCGTTGGCGAGGTTGGACGCGGTCGTGTTCATCCGCACCAGCTGCGCGCTCATCGCGCGGCCGGCGACCTGGAAGACGCTCATCGGATCGGCCATCGGCTTATTCCCCCTTCAGCGCGCGGGTGATCTGGCCGATGCGCCCGTTCAGGAACGACAGCGTCGTCTGATACTGGACGGCATTCTCGGCGAAGGCGGTCTGTTCCTGGTTCAGCTCGACGGTGTTGCCGTCCATCGAGGTCTGCAACGGCACGCGATATTTGGTCGCGGCGTCGAGCCCCCGGTTGCCGCCATCATTCTCCATCGACGCGAGCGCCGACTTGAAGTCGATGTCCCGCGCCTTGAAGCCCGGCGTCGAGGCGTTGGCGATGTTCGATGCGAGCACCCCCATGCGCTGCGAACGCACTTCCAGGGCGGCCCCGTGAACTCCGAACAGACTGTCTGCGGCCATCGGGCCTGATCTCCGGCGCACCATTGCGCTACCAGTGACGTAAGCAACCACCGTGCCAGTTTTCGGATTCCGGGGCGGGGAGGATGTTTTTTCGCGCTTTGCCGGGCGATGGCGGGCAAGCGGCAAGCCGGTCGGCAAACCGTTGCCGCCCTTTGCCGTCGACCGGCAAACGTTGCCGCACACCTTTCGTCACCCCGGACGTGTTCCGGGGTCCACCGTACCGCAAGGGAAAGGCTGGAGCCTCTTGCCCTTCGCCCCGCCGCACAGTGGACCCCCCTGAGTTCACAAACGAAGTGCAACACCTGAGACAGGTGCTGCTATGTCGACCTATCGCCAGCTATCGCTTGAAGAACGCTGTTCGATTGCCCGGCTTCATGAAGCCGGGCAATCGATCCGGCAAATCGCTGCAACTCTGGATCGCCAGCCGTCGACCGTCTCGCGCGAGCTGAAGCGCAATGCCGGCGCGACGATCGGCTAC
>NZ_JAMLDY010000029.1 GCF_024211255.1 Sphingomonas liriopis
AAACAAGCCCTCACCGCCTGCGCACGGAAACTCCTCATCTACGCCAACACCGTCCTCGCCAGACAAGCCGAATGGATGCCCGCATCATAATGGTTGCTGAGCCTGTCGAAGGGCCTGAGTCTCCCGGACCCGAACAGGCTCGGCATGTACGATTCGTTATCCAGCGCGCCGCCAAAAACAAAAAGGGCCGGGATCGCTCCCGGCCCTCTTCGTTATGCGGATCGCAAAAAGGCTTACGCCCCGGCGACCTCGGCGGTGTCGACGCGGATGCCCGGGCCCATCGTCGAGCTGACGGCGACCTTGCGGACATACTTGCCCTTGGCGCCCGACGGCTTGGCCTTCACGACCGCATCGACCAGCGCGTCGAAGTTGCGACGCAGGTCTTCCTGCGTGAACGACGCCTTCCCGATGCCGGAATGGATGATGCCGGCCTTCTCGACGCGATACTCGACCTGACCGCCCTTGGCGGCCTTTACCGCTTCGGCGACGTTCATCGTGACGGTGCCGAGCTTCGGGTTCGGCATCAGGCCCTTGGGACCCAGCACCTTGCCGAGGCGACCGACGACGCCCATCATGTCCGGGGTCGCGATGCAGCGATCGAAATCGATCGTGCCGCCCTGGATCGTCTCCATCAGGTCTTCCGCACCGACGACGTCGGCTCCGGCCGCAAGCGCTTCCTCGGCCTTCGCGCCGCGGGCGAAGACGCCGACGCGGACGGTCTTGCCGGTGCCGGCGGGCAGCGTCACGACGCCGCGGACCATCTGGTCGGCGTGGCGCGGATCGACGCCCAGGTTCAGCGCGACCTCGATGGTCTCGTCGAACTTGGCGGTGGCGTTCTGCTTGGCCAGCGCGATCGCCTGATCGACGCCGTGCAGCGTCTCAGGGTTCACGGCGTTGCTCTTCTGCTTCTTGGTCAGCTTGGCCATGATCTCAGCCCTCCGTCACTTCGAGGCCCATCGCGCGGGCGGAGCCTTCGATGATCTTGGTCGCTGCCTCGATGTCGTTGGCGTTCAGGTCCTTCATCTTGGTCTGGGCGATCTCGGCAAGCTTGCTGCGCGCGATCTTGCCGGCGACGACCTTGCCCGGCTCCTTCGAGCCCGACTTCAGGCCGGCGGCCTTCTTGATCAGGAACGACGCCGGCGGCGTCTTGATCTCGAAGCTGAACGAACGGTCGGCGTAGACGGTGATCTTCGTCGGCAGGGGCGTGCCCTTGTCGACGTCGCCGGTCTGCGCGTTGAACGCCTTGCAGAATTCCATGATGTTGACGCCGCGCTGACCCAGCGCCGGGCCGATCGGCGGGGCGGGCTTCGCGTCGCCTGCAGGAACCTGCAGGTTGATGTAACCTGTGATCTTCTTTGCCATGTCACTCTCGTTTCAAGTTTAGCGGTCCGATCGGGCGTCGCCGCCCTCCCGCAAGCATCCAGCATCAAGCGTGGAAGCGCGCGCCCATACGTGTAAAGTGCACGAAGGGCAAGCCGGCGCTTGATGCGACCGACCGTATACGATTGCGCAAAGTCGCGTTGCACGTCGGCGTTCGATGATTGATTGGGGGGATATCTGTGACGATGCGTGCTGCCATATTCCTTGCCGGTGTCGCGACGCTGATGATGCCGGCCGCAGCGGTCGCGCAGACCGCGCCGCTGACGCTCGACCGCATCTTCGGCAAGGACGCGATCCCGACCGACAGCGTCGACGGCGGCGAATGGACCGCCGACGGCAGCGGCTATGTCGCGATCGAACGCTCGGCGGACGTCAAGGACGGCAGCGACCTCGTCCGCTACGACGTCGCACGCAACACGCGCAGCGTGCAGGTGGCGGCGCACGACCTGATCGTGAAGGACACCGGCAAGCCGCTGCGGATCGAGGGCTATGCCTGGTCGAACGACGGCAAGCGACTGCTGATCTTCACCAACGGCCAGCGTTTCCGCCGCACCCGCGCGCTCGGCGATTACTGGCTGTTCGACACGACGACGAAGGCGCTGCGCAAGGTCGGCGGCGACGCGCCCGCCGCCAGCCTGATGTACGCCGAATTCGCGCCCGACGGGCAGAGCATCGCCTATGTCCGCGGCAACAATCTGTACGTCGAGGCGACCGCGGGCGGCGCGGCGCGAAAGCTGACCAGCGACGGCAACGACCTCATCGTCAACGGCCTTGGCGACTGGGTCTATGAAGAGGAATTCTACCTCAAGAAGGCGTGGAGCTGGAGCCCCGATTCGAAGCGGATCGCCTTCTGGCGGTTCGACACGTCGGGGGTCGGCACCTTCTACATGATCACCAACACCGTCGGGCAATATTCGAAGCCGATCCCGCTGCAATACCCGAAGGTCGGCACCACCAATTCCGCGGTGCGCGTCGGCAGCGTCGACGTCGCGAGTGGCGCCACCCAGTGGATCAGGCTCGACGGCGATCCGCGCCAGAATTACGTGCCGCAGATGAGCTGGGCGGGCAGCAGCGGACAATTGTTCCTGCAATATGCCAACCGCCTGCAGAACACCTATCAGGTGCTGCTCGCCGATCCCGCCAGCGGCACGACGCGACCGCTGTTCGTCGAGCGCGACGCCGCCTGGGTCGAGGCGAATGAGAACCCCACATGGCTCGACGGCGGCAGGCGCTTCACCTGGATGAGCGAGCGCGACGGCTGGCGGCACCTCTACCTCGCGTCGGCCGACGGCAAGCGGCTCGACCTGCGCACGCCGGGCAAGTTCGACGTCGTCAGCCTGTTGCAGGTCGATGCGAAAAGCGGCTGGGCGTGGTTCATCGCCTCGCCCGACAATCCGACGCAGCGCTACCTCTATCGCGCGACGCTGACCGGCAAGCCGCGCGTCGAGCGGGTGACGCCGGGGACCCAGGCCGGCACGCACAGCTACGACATTGCGCCGGGCGCGCACTGGGCGCGGCATACCGTGTCGGGGATCGACCGCGCGCCGGTGACCGACATGGTCGACCTGACGACGCAGACACCCGTCCGCGTACTGGCGCGCAACGCGGCGTTGCAGGAGGTGCTGAGCAAGGAGCCGCTGCCGCCGACCGAATTCGTCCGCCTCGACCTCGGCAAGGGCGTGTCGGTCGATGCCCGGTTGCTCAAGCCCGCCAATTTCGACCCCGCCAAGCGCTATCCGGTGCTGTTCTACGTCTATGGCGAACCCTGGGGGCAGACGGTCGCCGACGCGTGGGAGGGGCGCACCGCACTGTGGCACCGGATGCTCGCCGAGCGCGGCTATATCGTCGCCAGCATCGATCCGCGTGGCACCAACACCCCGCGCGGGCGCGACTGGCGCAAGATCATCTACCGCCAGTTGGGCGTGATCGGGCCGGAGGATTATGCCGCGGGCGTGCGCAAGCTGCTCGGCCAGCGGCCCTATATGGACCCGGCGCGGATCGGCATCTGGGGCTGGAGCGGCGGCGGATCGAGCACGCTGCACGCGATGTTCCGCTTCCCCGATTTGTTCAAGACCGGCATCGCGGTTGCCGCCGTGTCCGACCAGACGCTGTACGACACCATCTATCAGGAACGCTACATGGGCCTGCCGTCCGACAATGCGGCGGGGTTCAAGGCGGGATCGCCGATCACCTATGCCGATGGCCTCAAGGGCAACCTGCTGATGATCCACGGCACCGGCGACGATAACGTCCACTACCAGAATCTCGAGGTGCTGGAGGACAAGCTGATCGCCGCGAACAAGCCGTTCACGATGATGGCCTATCCCGACCGCACCCACGGCATCTACGAAAAGCCGGGAACGAGCCTACACCTGTTCTCGCTGATGACGCGCTATCTAGACACGAACCTGCCGGCGGGGGCGAGGTAGGGGCAGCCCTCTCCACACTCTCCGTCACCCCGGACTTGTTCCGGGGTCCACTCCTCCACTCGCGCAGCCGCCGCTTGTCGCGCGGTGGACCCCGGAACAAGTCCGGGGTGACGGAAGTAGGCGGCGAGGGCAGGAGCCTCAGGCCGCTTCTTCGCGCACCGGCTCGCGCAGATACGGCGCGACGACGTCGAGCGCGCGGTAATGCTCCTGCACACCGGTCGGCAGCGCGGCGAAGGCGCGCACCACGCCGCGGCATTGCGGGCTGCCGCAGGCGCAGGCCATCGACCAGTCGGGATCGGCGAGCGTCGTCGAATAGTCCCATGCGATCTCCTCGCCCGGCACGATCCCGCGCAGCGCGACGAGGAACACGCCGCCGTCGGTGAAGCGCAGCCCGGCATTGGGCGAACAGCTATGGTTGATGAGGTCGTCGATCCGCCCCGACGGCCCCATGTAGCGGTCGCGCGCGACCTGCAGGAAGCGATCCGCCGCGCCGCTCAACCCCCGCGGCAGGCGCGAGGCGGGGACGGTGCGGCCGGAGAAGCGCACGATCGTCTGCCCTTCCGCGAAGCCCTGCGCCGCGAACACCGCCTTGCCGAGATGCGTCTCGCCGACCGCGAACGGATTGGCGGGCAGATAGGCGTCGAGGACGCGCAGCCCCCCCTCGCGCCGCCCGAACGAACGCAGCGGGTTCAGCGTCGCGAGCCCGACCATGAACCACACGCTGGCGTGGCAGAGCAGCTCGACGAGCACATAGGCATATTCGCCCACCCCCGATCCGCTGCTGCGCGTCGCGACGATCAGCGTCGCGAGATCGCCCAGCGTCCACAGCCCCCAGGCGGGCGAGCGTTCGCGCGCGCGATCCTCCCACACGCTCGCCCAGGTCGGCCAGAAGCCCAGTGGCACCGCCGCGACGACGAGCATGTGCGCCCAGAACGTCTCCTTGAGCGGCAGCCACAGGATGATCGCGGCGAGGCTCGCCGCCATGCACACGGTTTCGGTGGGCGAGGGCCGCGTCCAGCGCGAACGGCGCCACATCGCCAGCGTCACGACGATGCACGCGATTCCCGAGGTCGCGAAGACGAACCCCTGCGGCTCGCCCGGATTGACCGCGAGATAGGTCGCCGCCTCGACCCCGGTCGCCACCGCCCAGATCAGCCACGACGCACGGCTCGGCTCGACCAGGTGACGGCGCAGGCCGGCCAGGTAGAGGCCATAGCCCATGAGGCTCAGCGCCATCGCCACGATGAACCAGGGCTCGACCGTCATTCCCCCACCCGCTTGGTAAACGAGGCGTAAACCAAGATGGTGAATCCGTCGAGGGGGGGTGGGGCTAGGCGGTAGGCGAGTATGCTGTGAGGCACCGGAACCTCCCCACACCCCCTTCGTCACCCCGGACGTGTTCCGGGGTCCACCGGGCCGCGAGCGTGCGCTCTCCCCTCCGGCCCTGTGCCTCGCCGCGGAGTGGACCCCGGAACAAGTCCGGGGTGACGGGTGGTGTGGGCAAACCGAACGCCTCTCAACGCCGCCTCAACGCCGCCTCAAAGCGGCAGGCTCGGCTGCACCTCGTCGTCCTCCACCGCACCGTCGCGCACAATCCCCGACAGCGTCAGCCCGAGCAGCCGCACGCCATCCGGCACCGGCAGTTGCACATCCAGCAGTTCGATCCCGATCGCCAGAAACGCCGCTTGATCGGCAACCGGCACCGCCACCGACCGCGCCCGCGTCACCGTGCGGAAATCGGCGTGCCGCAGCTTCATCGTCACCGTCCGCCCGCGCGCACCCGATCGCTCGATCCGCACCCACGCCGCCTCCGCGACGCGGGCGAGCGCGGCGTGCAGGTCGGCGGGGTCGGACAGATTGGTCTCGAACGTCCGCTCCGCCCCCACCGACTTGGCTTCGCGATGCGCGCGGACGGGGCGGTGATCCTCGCCCCGCGCCGCGCCGTACAGATAATCGGCGTAGGAGCCGAAATGCGCCTGCAGGAAGGCGAGCGGCCGGTCGCGCAGGTCGGCGCCGGTAACGATGCCGAGCTGCTCCATCCGCTTGGCAGTCACCGGCCCGACGCCGTGGAAGCGCTTGACCGGCAGCGACGCGACGAACGCCGCGCCCTTGTGCGGCGGGATGACGCAGATGCCGTCGGGCTTGTTCTGGTCGGACGCGAGCTTCGCGATGAACTTGTTGTACGACACGCCGGCCGAGGCGGTGAGGCCGGTGTCGGCGCGGATGCGCGCGCGAATGTCCTCCGCGATCGCCTTGGCCGAGCCGAGCCCGCACCGGTCCTCGGTCACGTCGAGATAGGCCTCGTCGAGTGACAGCGGCTCGATCGCGTCGGTATAATCGGCGAAGATCGCGCGAATCTGTTGCGAGACGGCGTGATAGACCTCGAACCGCGGGCGGACGAAGACGAGCTCGGGGCAGCGGCGCAGCGCGGTGACCGACGGCATCGCCGATCGCACCCCGAACACGCGTGCCTCGTAACTCGCCGCCGCGACGACGCCGCGCGCGCGGCTGCCGCCGACCGCGACGGGCTTGCCGCGCAATGCCGGATCGTCGCGCTGTTCAACCGACGCATAGAAGGCGTCCATGTCGATATGGATCACCTTGCGCTGCGGGGGTTGCTCAAAAGGGGGCTCGCCATCGGCCATGTCCCCGTTTCGTTCCAATCGCATTCCAGATCAAGGCGTTGCACGGATCGATCAGGGATCGCACGCGCGGCATGAGCGCGATTGCCTTTTGTGCATCCGGCGGAAGGCTCATTGCATTTGCCGTGCCGCATTGGCGCTTCTAGAGACAGGATGATGCTGCGGCGCAGCAAATCCTTCCCCAGGAGTTTTACATGTTCAGTCTCATCGCCCTCCTGCTCTCGTATCGCCGCGACGTGAAGGCGACGCAGCGCATTGCCGTCCGTGGCGTTGCAGTACCGCCGGTCGTGGCGAACGACGCGGCCGAGGTGTTCGCCCGCGCCGCCTGATCCGACATCGTCGAACGTCTGAAGGGGGCTGGACGCGCGTCGTCCGGCCCCCTTCGCGTGTCATTCCGCCGCGAGAATCTGCGCGACCTCGGCTTCGGTGATCCCGAAGGCGCCGGCGAGACCGGCGATCGACGCGCCGCGCTTGGCCAGTTCGCGCATCCGGCCGGCATCGACGACCGTCGCATAGCCACGCGTATCGCGCTGTTCGCGGACGACGTCCTTGCGCCCCGACGACCGGCGGCGTTGCGCCGCGGCGGCATGCGGATCGCCGCTGGCGGCCTGCTGTTCCGTCTCGCGGCGTTCGGTGCGGGCGCGTTCTCGCGCCTGCGCTTCGGCTTCGCGCGCGACGGCGCGGTCCTGCACGCGCTGCTCATTGGCGGCCAGCCGCTCGGCGGCGCGGGCTTCGCGCGCCTCGGCCCGTTCGGCGGCGCGCTGGTCGGGGCTTGCGTTGGTCCTGATCCGGAAACCCGGCGACGGGGCGCTGCCCCAGCTCTTGTCCACCACGCGCTGAACGCTCCGCTGGCGATGAAAATGGTGCGCCCGGAACGATTCGAACGTCCGACCCTCAGATTCGTAGTCTGATGCTCTATCCAGCTGAGCTACGGGCGCCTGGCCGTGGCAGAAGCCACGGCGGGTATTTGGGCCGTGGCAGGGGCCACGGCGGGTATTCGGGCCGTGGCGGGAGCCGCGGCGAAAATGGTCGGGAAGAGAGGATTCGAACCTCCGGCCCCTGCCTCCCGAAGACAGTGCTCTACCAGGCTGAGCTACTCCCCGACGGAGTACGTGCCAGTCCCGTTTGGCGGGGCCGACCGTGCTTGGAGGCGCGCCTATAGCCACGCCCGAAACGGGATGCAAGCGCGGGAACGATGCCCTTGCGAAATCCCCCGCCACCGCCCTAGGCAGGCCGCGTGAACACGATCGAAGCCCTCGCCGCCGCGCTAATCGTGGTCAACGTCGCGCTCGTCGCGCGGCGCAGCGTCTGGAACTATCCGGTCGCGCTGGTCGCGGTGGCGATCTATGCCTGGGTCTTCGCCGACGCGCGGCTGTACAGCGACGCGCTGTTGCAGGGCTTCTTCTTCGCCGCGAACCTGTACGGCTGGGCCAATTGGGCGAAGAGCCGGGCAGAGGCCGGGGAGGTGATCGTCGAGCGGCTCGACGCGCGCACCCGCGCCGGCTGGCTGGTCGGCGGCGGCCTCGCCTGCCTGCTCTGGGGAACGTTGATGCACCGTTATACCGATGCCTCCTATCCGTGGTGGGACGGGGGAATCGCGATCGCCTCGGTCGCCGCGCAACTGATCCAGGCGCGCCGCGCGATCGAGAGCTGGTGGGTGTGGATCGCGGTCGATGTCGCGAGCGTGCCGCTGTATGCCGCCAAAGGGCTGTGGTTCACCGCGACCCTGTACGTCGTGCTGCTCGGGCTGGCGACGTGGGGGCTGGTCGACTGGCGCCGCGCCGCGGGGCGGCAATCGGGCATGGTGCCGGCGTGAGGCCGCGCTCGATCTGCCTGCATGGGCCCGAGAGCAGCGGCAAGTCCACCATGGCGCCGCGGCTGGCGCAGCATTTCGGCGGCGTGCCGTGCGTCGCGGAGTTCGGCCGCACCTATTGCGAGGCGTTCGGCACCGACCTCACCATGGCGGATCTGGTCGAGATCGGCAAAGGGCACGACGCCAAGGTCCGCGCGGCGCTGGGCGAGCGCGACTATCCGGTGATCCTCGACACCGATCCGCTGATGACCGCGGTGTGGGCGGACATGATGTTCGGGCGGCGCGACCCGTGGTTCGCGACCTGGACCAACACCGCCGACCTGTATCTGCTGTTCGACATCGACCTGCCCTGGGTCGAGGACGGGTCGCGGATGTTCGGCGACGAAGCGGCGCGGCGGCGCTTCTTCGACCTGTCGCGCGCGATCCTGGAGGAGCGCGGCGTGCGCTGGGCGCTCGTGTCGGGCGAGGGGAGCAAGCGCTACCTCAACGCGCTGCACGCGATCGAGGCGCTGAGCCGCGACTAGCGCAAGTCGCCACCAGCCTGCTAGGGGCGCTGCCATGACTCCGCTTTCCACGATCCGTAACTTCTCCATCATCGCGCATATCGACCATGGCAAGTCGACCCTCGCCGATCGCCTGATCCAGAGGACCGGAGGGCTGACCGATCGCGAAATGTCGTCCCAGGTCCTCGACAACATGGATATCGAGAAGGAGCGCGGGATCACGATCAAGGCGCAGACGGTGCGCCTGTCCTATCCGGCCAAGGACGGCGTCACCTATACGCTCAACCTGATGGACACGCCGGGACACGTCGACTTCGCGTACGAGGTGTCGCGGTCGCTGGCCGCGTGCGAGGGCGCGCTGCTGGTGGTCGATGCGGCGCAGGGGGTCGAGGCGCAGACGCTCGCCAACGTCTATCAGTCGATCGAGCACGATCATGAGATCGTGCCCGTCATCAACAAGATCGACCTGCCCGCCGCCGAACCCGAACAGGTGCGCAAGGAGATCGAGGACGTCATCGGCATCGACGCGTCGCAGGCGGTGCTGGCATCGGCCAAGTCGGGGATCGGCATCGACGAGATCCTGGAGGCGATCGTCACCCGCATCCCGCCGCCCAAAGGCGACGAGACCGCACCGCTGAAGGCGATGCTGGTCGATTCGTGGTATGACCCGTATCTCGGCGTCGTCATCCTCGTCCGCGTGATGGAGGGCGTGCTGAAGAAGGGGCAGCAGGTCAGCTTCATGCAGGCCGGCACGACGCACCTCGTCGATCGCGTCGGCTGTTTCCGGCCGAAGATCGAGCAGCTGACCGACCTCGGCCCCGGCGAGATCGGCTTCATCACCGCGCAGATCAAGGACGTCGCGCAGGCGCGCGTCGGCGACACGCTGACCGACACCAAGCGCCCCGCCGCCGAGGCGCTGCCGGGGTTCAAGGAGGTCCAGCCGGTGGTGTTCTGCGGCCTGTTCCCGGTCGATGCCAACGACTTCGAGAAACTGCGCGAATCGATCAGCAAGCTGCGCCTCAACGACGCGAGCTTCAGCTTCGAGATGGAGACGAGCGCGGCGCTGGGCTTCGGCTTCCGCTGCGGTTTCCTCGGCCTGCTGCACCTCGAGATCATCCAAGAGCGGCTGACGCGCGAATACGACCTCGACCTCATCACCACCGCGCCGTCGGTGGTCTACCAGATCGAGCTGACGCATCCCGATCCGGCGGGGATCACGCAGATCGACCTGCACAATCCCGCCGACATGCCCGACGTCAACAAGATCAAGACGATCAGCGAACCGTGGATCAACGCGACGATCTACGTGCCGGACGAATATCTGGGGTCGATCCTGAAGCTGTGCCAGGACCGGCGCGGCATCCAGAAGAACCTGACCTATGTCGGCGGGCGCGCGCAGGCGACGTACGAACTGCCGCTCAACGAGGTGGTGTTCGACTTCTACGACCGGCTGAAATCGCTGTCGAAGGGCTATGCCAGCTTCGACTACCAGCAGATCGGCTATCGCGAGGGCGACCTCGTCAAGATGAGCATCCTCGTCAACGAGGAGCCGGTCGATGCGCTCAGCATGATCGTCCACCGCGGCACCGCCGAGGTGCGCGGCCGCGGCATGGTCGAGCGGCTGAAGGAACTGATCCCGCGCCATCTGTTCAAGATCCCGATCCAGGCGGCGATCGGCGGCAAGGTGATCGCGCGCGAGACGATCAGCGCGATGCGCAAGGACGTGACCGCGAAATGCTACGGCGGCGATGCGACGCGCAAGAAGAAGCTGCTGGAAAAGCAGAAGAAGGGCAAGGCGAAGATGCGCGAATACGGGAGCGTCAGCATCCCGCAGGAGGCGTTCATCGCGGCGCTCAGGATGGGCGACGAGGGCTGATGGCCATGTCGTCCTATGCGGAGGTTTATCGCGGGCACGACAAGCACAAGCATCGACCGACCCGTGGCGAAAAGGGGACGCGCTGTCCCGAATGGACGCATATCGCCGACGGCAAGAGCGTCGGCGTCGATATGTTCGCCCATGACTGGGCGTTGACGCGCGCGCAGGAATTGCTCGACACCAGCGTTACCGATCTGGCAAGCAAGCGTCGCTATACGACGGGCGACGGCATCGCGTTCGAAGTGAAGCCCACCAACGACGGAACCTTTCATGGCCATCCTATCCCCTGGAACGATGTCCCTGCATGGCTGCACCGCCAGTGGAAGATCGAGGGTCGCGTGACCAGGCGGCAGATCAGCCGATATTCCGAAGCACCCAACGATTTCTGGGCGATGGATAGCGACGATGCGGGGTAAACGGCGGCAGTTGATCGATTTTCAGCCGTTCGGCTACCGCGACCGGTTCGAGATCGCGATCCGTCCGGCACGGCATCGTGACCCCATTGATCGTCGCCCGCAGGGTTACGGATGGTTGCTCGGCGATCTGAAGCTGACCGTCGGAGGGCGAATCCTGACCCAGCATCAGCGGGACGGACAGCCGCGGCGAGACCATGTCACCTGGTACCTGCTGCCGTTGTTCGAATGGCTGGCGGAGCACTGGGTCGACCTGCTGCATGAAGAAGAGTTCGGCTGGCGAGAAGGCTCGACGCTGGCGGCGGCCGCGATCGTTCCGCGCGTCCTTGCGGAAAGTATCGGCAAGGACGATGCCGACGCCATGGCGCGCTACGACGCGGCCCAGGCATGGCGGGGGCGGCACGGCCTGCGCGCCGCGGCGGAGGGCGGTATCTTCCCCGACCTGTATATCCGCCGGTTTCTCGATACGATCGAACTGTCCTGGTCGGACGTCCCTGCGCTGTTCGCGCCCGACGACATGCGCTTCGTCAGCCGACCGGGCTATGCCGGATGCGCCGTCGGCGACGTGGCCACGCCGTTATGGGACGCGTTGACCTATGTCGTCGATGGGGGGCTTGGTCTTCCCGATACCGAGGCCGAACGGCAGAGGTTTGCGGCGTTGCAGGCGCGGTTGGCGGAAATCAGGGCGTTGACCGTGGTCGATTTCGCGCGTGCGCGCGTCGCCGCACCGGTGCTGGCGGCGGCGATCGGAGAGCTGGGTGCTGCCGTCGCCGCCGATCTGTTTCAGAGCGAACGCGTAGCGGACGATGTGCCGGCGGTGGCCGCGTTCGCGCCGGCGATCGCAATGTACGGTGGTCTCAGCCCCACGCTGGGCGGTGCGGACGTCGGCATTCTGTCCCGCCTCGTGCTGGACGCGCAGCAGCGCGGCGAACTGCCGGCGCTTGCCGCGCTTGTCGAAGACAAGGGCGGTGTTCCGCGCCGATCGCCGGCGCTGGAGGGCTATACGCTGGCCGAAGACCTGCTCGAGGAATGGGATATCGAACGTGGGACGGGCGCGATCGATATCCGCGCGCTGGTCGCCCGCCTCGATATCGCGGTGCACGAACATGCGCTCGAGACGGACAGCATCCGCGGCGTGTCGCTCGCGGGGCAGGGCATGGCACCGACGATTCTGGTCAATACGACGAGCATTTTCAATCGAACCGACGAGGGCCGGCGGTTCACGCTGGCGCACGAACTCTGTCATATCCTCTACGATCGTGGGCGGGCCAAACGGCTGGGATTGACGAGCGGTCCTTGGGTTCCTGCCGCCGTCGAGCGTCGTGCCAACGCATTTGCCGCGATGCTGTTGATGCCTCGCTCGCGGGTGATCGAGGCGTTCGGAGCCGCTTATGACGATGCGGTCGAACTGCGGCGGGTGGCGGGCGTCCTGCAGGTGACGCCGAGGGCGCTGGTCGAGCACCTCCACAACATCCATCTGATCGACGAAGTGGCTCGCGAACGGTTGAGAGCCGCGTTCGGCGTCTGAGCGCTCACGGTAGCACTTCGGCTCAGGCCAGGCGTTGCAGCTTGGCGAGCGCGGTATCGAGCGCCTGCAGGAAGCGGCTGCGATCCGCCGCGGCGAAGGGTTTGGGTCCGCCCAGCTGGTCGCCGCCGGCGCGCAGGTCGGCCATGATCGCCCGCGTCGCGATCGCGCCGCCGATCGAGGCGGGGGTGAAGGGCTTGCCGGTCGGGCTGAGCACGGTGGCGCCGGCTTTCAAGCAGCGGTCGGCGAGCAGGATGTCGGCGGTGACGACGACCGCAGCCCCGTCCGCGGCCTCGGCGATCCAGTCGTCGGCGGCGTCGAAGCCATCGCTCACCACGACACGGGTGACGAGCGGGTGGACGGGCACGCGGAAGTGGCTGTTGGCGACGATCGTCACCGGCACGTCGCGGCGCCAGGCGACCTTGTAGATTTCGTCCTTTACCGGGCAGGCGTCCGCGTCGACCAATATGCGGACGCCCGTCGTCATCGATTAACCCCGCGGACCCTTGCGGTAGGGCTTGGCCTGGTGGCGCGCCGGCGCGCCGCCGGTGCGCGGCGGGCGGGCGGCGTTGTCGCGGGGGGCACGCGGGCCGCGGGGGGCGCCGCCGCCGCCGCTCTCGGCGCGCGGATTGCCGGTGAAGGGGACGATCTGCAGGCTGCCCTCGTCGTTCTCCGGGTTCGCCGTGCGCTGGACGCTGGCGAGGACGCGGTCGGCCACGGTGCGCGGCACCTCGAACAGCGTGTCGTTCGGGTTGATGCGGATCGCGCCGATCTCCGCCTTGGTGATGTGCCCGCGGCGGCAGATCAGCGGGAGCAGCCAGCGCGGGTCGGCGTTCTGGCGGCGGCCGATGTCCATGCGGAACCACACCGTGTCCTCGAAGCCGGGGCGGTGGCCCTGCGTGCGATCCGACTGCTGCGGGGTGGCGGAATCGAGCAGATCCTCGGCCTGCGGCATCAGCGCGCGATGCGCGTGGACGAGCGCGGCGGCGATATCCTCCGGGCTCTTCTCCGCGATCAGGCGCTGGGCGAGCTCGCGATCCTCGTCGTCGAACTCGATCGGCGCGAGCAGCGTCGTGATGAGGCGTTCGCGGTCCTGCTTGCGGATGTCGTCGGCGGATGGCGCGGGGATCCAGTCGCAGGCGATCTTCGCCTGCTTGAGCATCATGTCGACGCGGCGGCGGCGCGGATAGGGGACGATCAGGACCGCGGTGCCCTTCTTGCCGGCGCGGCCGGTGCGGCCCGAGCGGTGCTGGAGCGTCTCGGCGTCGCGCGGCAGCTCGACGTGGACGACGAGGCTGAGGCTGGGCAAGTCGATGCCGCGCGCGGCGACGTCGGTGGCGACGCAGACGCGGGCGCGGCGGTCGCGCAGCGCCTGCAGCGCCTGGTTGCGCTCGTTCTGGCTGTGCTCGCCCGACAAAGCGACCGCTGCGAAGCCGCGCTCGACGAGGCTGGCGTGGAGGTGGCGGACGTTGTCGCGCGTGGCGCAGAACAGCATCGCCGTCTCCGCCTCGTGGAAGCGCAGCAGGTTGATGACGGCGTGCTCGATATCGGCGGGGGCGACGGTGACCGCCTGATAGGCGATGTCGCCATGGCCGCGGTCCTCACCGACGGTCGAGATGCGCAGCGCGTCACGCTGGTAGCGCTTGGCGAGCGCCACGATCGGGCGCGGAATCGTCGCCGAGAACATCAAAGTGCGGCGCTCGGCGGGCGAGGCGTCGAGGATGCCCTCGAGATCCTCGCGGAAGCCCATGTCGAGCATCTCGTCGGCCTCGTCGAGGACGGCGACGCGCAAGCTCGACAGGTCGAGCGCGCCGCGTTCGAGGTGGTCGCGCAGGCGGCCGGGGGTGCCGACGACGATATGCGCGCCGTGGCTCAAGGAGCGGCGCTCCTTGCTGGCGTCCATGCCGCCGACGCAGGTGGCGATGCGCGCGTGCGCGCCCTTGTACAGCCACATCAGCTCGCGGCTGACCTGCAGCGCGAGTTCGCGGGTGGGGGCGATGATGAGCGCGAGCGGGAGGCCCGGCGGCGGCAGCGTGCCGTCGGCCATCAGTTCGCCGGCCATGGCGAGGCCGAAGGCGACGGTCTTGCCCGAGCCGGTCTGCGCCGAGACGACGAGATCGCGGCCGGCGGCTTCGGGCTCGATGACCGAGGCCTGGACGGCGGTGGGGGCGGCATAGCCGCGTTCGACGAGCGCTTCGGCAAGAAGCGGGGGAAGCGAGGAAAAGGGCATCGGTAACCTAAATGGGAGCGGCACCCCCGAAGCCAAGGCTTGAGGGCCAGGGCGGGAGCGCGGCAGGGACAACGTAATCGCGAGTGTCAGTCGCGGGCCAATCGCGGGCGGCAATACGGGCGCAATGTGGCGCATCTATCGCGCGCATCATGGCCGTTTCCGTGACCCCAGAGACCCTGCGCCGCCTGATCTGCGAAGCCGAGGCCGAGCGAGGCCGCGCCGCTGCCCCTACGCTGAAACGCGCCTGGGCGCAACTCGCGGCGGCCTATGCGCTGCAGCTGGAGCGGATCGCGCCCGGGCCGGCAACATAAAGCAACATTTTTCGGGCCGGAGCGGGATCATTCGTGTGATGCCGCCGTTGGGCGGCTGACGCGACACAGGCGGGCCATGGCGGCGCGCGCGGCGCGGGGGACCGGACGATCATGGCCACCTTGGCTCCGGCAGCGCCGCTGCATCCGCCCGCGAAGAAGCCGGGGCATCATGCCGGACGCACGCTGGATGCGCTCAACTTCTTCCTGGCCGACGTGCGCGACGGGCTGGGGCCGTATCTCGCCATCTACCTGCTCGCGGTGCGCGGGCCGGCGCATGGCTGGAACGAGGCGACCGTCGGCATGGTGCTGACCATCGCCGGGATCGTCGGGCTGGTGTCGCAGACGCCGGCCGGCGGGCTGATCGACCGCAGCCGCAACAAGCCGCGGATCGTCATCGTCGCCGCGCTGCTGGTGACACTGACCAGCGTGTCGCTGCCCTTCGTCGGCGGCTTCGCGATGGTCGCGGCGACGCAGTCGCTGGCGGCGGTGGCGGGCGCGGTGTTCGCGCCGGCGATCAGCGCGATCACGCTGGGGCTGTTCGGGCCGAAGCTGTTCTCCAGGCGCGTCGGGCGCAACGAGGCGTTCAACCATGCCGGCAATGCGGTGTCGGCGGGGATCGCGGGGGCGCTGGCGTGGAAGTTCGGGCCGGTCGTCGTGTTCTGGCTGATGGGCGCGCTGACCGTGGCGAGCGTCGCGGCGGCGCTGCGGATCAGGAACCGCGACATCGACAATGCGGTGGCGCGCGGGCTCGACTGCGAACCCGAAGAGGGCTGCGAGGAGCCGGGCGGGTTGCGCGTGCTGGTCGAGAACCGGCCGTTGCTGCTGTTCGCGGGCATTGCCTTCCTGTTCCACCTCGCCAATGCGGCGATGCTGACCTCGGTCAGCCAGTTGCTGTCGCGGACGGTGGGGAAGGATTCGGCGACGTCGCTGACCGCGGCGTGCATCGTCGCGGCGCAGTTGGTGATGGTGCCGGTGGCGGTGATCGTCGGGCGCAACGTCGACCGTTGGGGCAGGAAGCCGCTGTTCATCGTCGCGTTCGGCGTGCTCACGGCGCGTGGGGCGCTCTATACGCTGTCGAACGATCCGTGGTGGCTGGTCGGCGTGCAGGCGCTCGACGGGGTCGGCGCGGGGATCTTCGGCGCGCTGTTCCCGGTGGTGATCGCCGACCTGACCAGGGGCAGCGGGCGGTTCAACGTCGCGCAAGGCGCGGTGGCGACGGCGCAGGGGCTGGGCGCGGCGTTGAGCGCGACGCTGGGTGGCGCGATCATCGTCGGGTTCGGCTATGGCGCGAGCTTCCTGACGCTGGCGGGAATCGCGGCGGTCGGGCTGGCGCTGTATGCGGTGGCGATGCCCGAGACGAAGCCGCGGTGAGGGTGGGGATCAGGGTCGACCCGGTCGTCCTCCACAGGGGGGGAAGGCCATGATCGCCACCGTCGGCATCTGCGCGGTTGCGACCGCGGGCGTGATCGTGCGGCCGTTTCGCTGGCCGGAGGCGATCTGGGCGGTGGCGGGCGCGGCGCTGCTGCTGCTCACCGGGGTGATCGCGCCGGGTGCGGCGTGGGGCGCGGTGCTGAAGGGCGCGGACGTCTATCTGTTCCTGATCGGCATGATGCTGCTGTCGGAGGCGGCGCGCGAACAGGGCGTGTTCGACTGGGTGGCGCATCGCGCCGCGGCGGGGGCGAACGGGTCGGCGGCGCGGCTGTTCACGCTGGTGTTCCTCGTGGGCGTGGTGGTAACCGCGTTCCTGTCGAACGATGCGACCGCGGTGGTGCTGACCCCGGCGGTCTATGCGGTGGCGACGCGGGCGAAGGTGGCGCCGTTGCCGCTGCTGTTCGCCTGCGCGCTGGTGGCGAATGCGGCGAGTTTCGTGCTGCCGATCTCCAATCCGGCCAACCTCGTCCTGTATGCGAGCGACCTGCCGCGGCTCGGGCACTGGCTGGCGGCGTTCGCGCTGCCGTCGGTGGCGGCGATCGGGGCGACCTATGCGGGGTTGCGCTGGCTGTTCCGGGCGGAGTTGACCGGGCCGGCGGAGCGCGGCGAGGCGGCGGTGCTCAGCGCCGGTGGACGTGTCGCGCTGGCCGGGATCGGGGCGACGGCGGCGTTGCTGACGCTGGCGTCGGCGCTGGGATGGGACCTCGGCTGGCCGACGTTCGGGGCGGGCGTCGCGACCGCGCTGGTCGTGTCGCTTGGTGCACGCACGGCGCCGTGGCCGATGGTCAAAGCGGTGTCGTGGTCGGTGCTGCTGCTCGTCGCCGGATTGTTCGTGATGGTCGAGGCGCTGGCCGAAACCGGGCTGATCGGCTGGCTGGCGGCGCGGCTGAGTGCGGCGGCGGCGACCGACCCGCGCACCGCCGCGGCGGCGGCGGGCGGGCTGCTCGCGGTGGGCAGCAACGCGATCAACAACCTGCCCGCAGGGCTGATCGCGGCGCAGACGATCGCGGCGGCGCATCCGCCGACGCTGGTGGTCGATGCGCTGCTGATCGGGGTGGATCTGGGGCCCAACCTGTCGATCACCGGGTCGCTGGCCACGATCCTGTGGCTGATCGCGATCCGGCGCGAGGGGGAGGACGTGACGTTCCTCCAGTTCCTGCGGGTGGGGGTCGTGACGACGGTGCCGGCGCTGGTGCTCGCGATCGGGGTGCGGGTGCTGATGGGGTAGGGGTTTACCCCCTCGATCGTCATCCCGGCGAACGCCGGTACCCATGGACAGGACGCCGCTGGCGGGGGAGCGCATCGCTGGCCGCTTGCCACCATGGGTTCCGGCTTTCGCCGGAGTGACAGTGTGGGGGCGGGGGACTTATAACGCCTGTGCCGCCGCCCAGCCGCTCGCCCAAGCCCACTGGAAATTGTACCCGCCGAGCCAGCCGGTGACGTCGACCGCTTCGCCGATCGCGTGGAGGCCGGGGACGCGGCGCGCCTCGAGCGTCTGCGACGAGAGGTCGGCGGTGCTGATGCCGCCGGCGGTGACCTCCGCCTTGGCGAAGCCTTCGCTGCCGTTGGGCGTGAAGCGCCACGCCGACAGCTGCCGCGCGGCGTCGTCGAGGCGGCGGTCGGGGGTGTTGGCGAGTTCGCCGGTCAGCGCCAGCCGCTCGGCGAGCGCCTCGGCGAGGCGATCGGGGAGGGTGCCCGCCAGCGTACGGCGCAAGGTGGTGCGGGGATGGTGGCGCTTGGCCTCGATCAGCCAGCCGGGCGCGGCGTCGGGGATGAAGTCGATGCCGATCGGCTCGCGCGCGCGCCAGTAGCTCGACACCTGCAGGATCGCCGGACCCGATAACCCACGGTGGGTGAAGAGCGCGGCTTCGCGGAAATGCGCCTTGCCCGCCTTGGCGACGACCTCCGCGGCGACGCCCGACAGCGTGCGGAACAGCGCCTCGTCGCCGCCCAACGTCAGCGGCACCAGCGCGGGGCGCGGCTCGACCACTTTCAGCCCGAAGCGGCGCGCGAGGTCGTAGGCGAAGCCGGTCGCGCCCAGCTTGGGGATCGACGGGCCGCCGGTGGCGATGACGAGGCGCGGCGCGGTGACGGTGCGGCGGGGGAGGGCGACCGTATAGGCGCCGCCGTCGTGGCCGATCTCGCCCACCGGCGACGACAGCGCGAGTTCGACGCGGCCGATCTCGCATTCGCCGCGCAGCATCGCCACGATCTGCCGCGCCGAACCGTCGCAGAACAGCTGCCCCAGCGTCTTTTCGTGCCAGGCGATGCCGTGGCGTTCGACCAGCGCGATGAAGTCGGCGGCGGTGTAGCGGCCGAGCGCCGACTTGGCGAAATGTGGGTTGGCGGACAGATAGCGGTCGGGCGCGGTGTGGATGTTGGTGAAGTTGCACCGCCCGCCGCCCGAGATCACGATCTTCCTGCCCGGTTCGTCGGCATGATCGACCAGCAACACGCGCCGCCCGCGCTGGCCGGCGACGGCGGCGCACATCAGGCCGGCGGCACCCGCGCCGAGGATGATCGCGTCATAGGGGGCAGGGGACATGCTGCGGCGTTAGGGGGCAAACGTGGTTTGGCCTAGGGTGGATCGACGTTCGGGCGCGGGGATGGGGGCAGTTCCTCTGCTGGCCGGGGCTGTACGATCGCATAGGGATGACCGGCTGACGCTTCCCCAACCCCTTCGTCACCCCGGACTTGTTCCGGGGTCCACGGTTCGGCAAGCTTGGCGTATTGAGCCTCTTTTCCGACGCTTGCGGCCCGGTGGACCCCGGAACAAGTCCGGGGTGACGCAATATGTCGGGCATCCGGTTCGTCACACCCTCATATATGATAGCCCTGCCAGCATCGTGTTGCGCCTACCACTGCCGCATGGAGACGATGATGAGGCTGCGGTCGCTGTTGTTCGTGCCGGGCGACCGGCCGGAGCGGTTCGCCAAGGCTGCGGCGAGTGGGGCGTAGGACCAACCGGTCGCCCCAGACACTCCGTCACCCCGGACTTGTTCCGGGGTCCACCGGGCCGCAAGCGTCGGAAAAGAGGCTCAAGACGTCAAGCTCGTCGAACCGTGGACCCCGGAACAAGTCCGGGGTGACGAAGGAATGGGGAACCGTCAGCCGGTAATTCATATGGGCCATGACGGTTGCCCGGGCGATGGTCCAGCGCCTACCACGTCAGCCATGGAGACGATGATGAGGCTGCGGTCGCTGTTGTTCGTGCCGGGCGACCGGCCGGAGCGTTTCGCCAGGGCGGCGGCGAGTGGGGCGGATGCGGTGATCCTCGATCTGGAGGATTCGGTCGCGGCATCGGCCAAGGTGGCGGCGCGCGAAGCGGTGGCGGCGTATCTGCGCGAGCCCGCCGAGGTCGTGCGCTTCGTGCGGGTCAATCCGCTGGGGAGCGAGGGGCTCGCCGACGATCTAGCGGCGGCGCGCGGCGCGGACGGGGTGATGCTGCCCAAGGCCGAATCGGCGGACGACGTCGCGGCGCTGGTCGCGATGATGGGCGCGGACGCGGTGCCGGTGCTGCCGGTCGCGACCGAGACGCCGCTCGCGGTGTTCGGGCTCGGTGGCTATCGCGCGGTGGCGGAACGGCTGGCGGGGCTGACCTGGGGCGCGGAGGATCTGCCCGCGGCGATCGGCGCGGCGACGTCGCGCGAGGCGGACGGGCGCTATACCCCGCCATATGAGGTGGTGCGGACGCTGGCGCTGATGGGCGCGCATGCCGCGGGGGTGGCGGCGATCGAGACGGTCTATCCGGCGATCAGGGATATCGACGGCCTCGCCGCCTATGCGGCGCGGGGCGCGCGCGACGGCTTCACCGGCATGATGGCGATCCATCCGGCGCAGGTCGCCGCGATCAACGCCGCCTTCACGCCGGACGAGGCGGCGCTCGCCGAGGCGCGGCGGATCGTCGCGGCCTTTGCGACGAACCCGGGGGCGGGGGCGTTGCAGCTCGACGGGCGGATGATCGACGCGCCGCATCTGAAACAGGCGCAGCGGCTGCTGGCGCGGGCGGGCATGGCCTGAGCCGATGCTGGCGCTGCTCGCCGCCGCTGCCCTCGCCGCGCAGCCGGTCGCGAGCGCGCGGGTGACGTTCGACCGGCGCGGGATCGTCTCTGTCGCGGCGAACGGGATGGCCGACGTCGCCGCCCGCCGTGCGATGCGGGCCGACGATCCGGTGCGCGTCGCGTCGATCTCCAAGCTGGTGACCGCCATCGGGGTGATGCGGCTGGTCGAGGCGCACCGGCTCGATCTCGACGCCGACGTGTCGGACCTGCTCGGCTGGCGGCTGCGCAACCCGGCGTTTCCCGATGTGCCGATCACCCTCCGGCTGTTGCTGTCGCATCGGTCGAGCCTGACCGACGGCGTCGATTACGTGCTGCCGCTCGATGCCGACATGCGCGCGGTGCTGGCCGATCCGGCGGCATGGGATCGGGAGCATCCGCCGGGCACTTACTTTCGCTACACCAATTTCAACTTTCCGGTGGTCGCGGCGGTGATGGAGCGCGCGACGGGGGAGCGGTTCGACCGGCTGATGGCGCGGCTGGTGCTGCGGCCGCTGAAGCTCGACGCGTGCTTCAACTGGGCGGCCTGCGATCCGGCGACGCGGGCGCGGGCGGTGGTGCTGTACCGTGATGGCAAGCCGGTGAAGGACGCGGATGCCGCCTCCGCCTGTCCGGTGACGACCGCGCGCGACGGGACATGCGATCTCGGCACATGGCGCGCCGGGGTGAACGGCGCGGTCTTCGCGCCGCAGGGTGGCCTCAGGATTTCGGTGCTCGGTCTCGCCAAGATCGGGCGGTTGCTGCTCGGGCGCGGCACGGTGGACGGCGTGCGGCTGCTGACGCCACGGTCGGTGGCGCTGCTCGAGACACCGCTGTGGCGGTTCGACGGGAGCAATGGCGAGAGCGACGGCTTCACCTGTCGCTATGGCCTCGCGGTGACCTTCCTCGCGACCGCGGCGCCGGGATGCCGCGACGATCCGTTCGGCGACGCGCGGCAGCGGCTGGGGCATGTCGGCGATGCCTATGGACTGAAGTCGGGGCTGTGGATCGATCCCGCGACGGGGACCGGCGTCGCCTATGTCGCGACCGACGTGCCGGCCGAACCGGGCATCCGCTCGGCGTATAGCGCGATCGAGGAACGGCTGGCGGCGGGGCGCTGATCCGCGGGGTTCCGTGCAGATTTGCCACCGCGCGCGCAAAAACGCTGCGCCGCGTCAAATCGGCTCTGGCGTTTCATGACATTTTCGTTGCTAATCGCGTCCAGGGCCGTCGGGGGACGGCATCAGGGGGCGAACAATCGATGAAGAACGAGGCGTTGCGTCGGATTCTGCTGGGCGGCAGCATGCTCGCGATCGTGGGCGGGGCCGGGCAGGCCGCCGCGCAGGTGGTCGATGCGCAGACCACCACGCCCGATGCCGCGACGCCGACCGGCGCGGCGACGCCGCAGACCGGCGCGGGCCTGACCAACGTCAAGGCCGCCGACGGCGACATCCTCGTCACGGGATCGCGGATCAAGCAGGATCCGAACGACAGCGCGCTGCCGCTGCAGATCATCACCAATCAGGAACTGACCCGCAACGGCATCAGCAATCCCGAACAATTGGTCGCGTTCCTCACCACCAACGGCAGCGGCGCGGACAACCTCGCGTCGAACGCCGACGTGACGAGCGGCGCGCAGCGCGGCACCAACGGCCTGTCGGCGGCCAATCTGCGCGGGCAGGGATCGGCGGCGACGCTGGTGCTGCTCAACGGCCGGCGGGTCGCGGCGCACGGGCTGTCGGGCTCCGCGGTCGACGTCAACCAGATCCCCTTCGCCGCGATCGAGCGGGTCGAGGTGCTCAAGGACGGCGCCTCGGCGATCTACGGCACCGACGCGATCGGCGGCGTCATCAACTTCATCACGCGCAAGGACTACAAGGGCCTCGGGCTGCAGGCGTTCGACGACATCACCGAACAGGGCGGCGGCAACATCTATCGCCTGTCGGGCATCGCCGGGTACGGCGACCTCGCCGAACAGGGCTTCAACGTGATGGGCGCGGTCAGCTACAGCTGGAACCAGATCCTGCGCGGATCGGATCGCGACTTCGTCAACGGCAACCAGCCCAATCGCGGCCTGTCGATCGACACGCGCGGCACGCCGATCGCTACCGCCTTCGCGCTCAACAACGCCGCCTTCCTGCCGCGCGGGCCCAATGGCCAGATCGGTACGCTGCTCGGCGGCACGACGGGGACGCTGGGGGCAGGGGGCGCGACCAACACCGCGCCGCTCACCGCGTTGCAGCTGCCCGGATCGACCGCGACCTATGGCGCGGGCGGGATCAACACGCTCAACCTGCCCGGCGGCGCGGGCTGCGAGAGCATGGACGGCGGCATGGCCTATGATGCCGCGCTGTGGAACGCGCCGACCGCGCGCTATGCCTGTGCCTGGGACACTGGCCGCGCCGCGGTGATCCAGCAGCCGATCCAGACGCTGACCTATTACGCCCGCGGCGTCGTGCGGATCGCGCAGGAGCACGAACTGTCGCTCGAGGTCACCGGCTCGGACGCCAAGTCGGCGAAGAGCTTCTCCAATGCGCAGGTGTCGAGCAACACGTCGAACTTCCAGGTCGCCTATCCGCTCAACGCGCTGACCACGTCGAGCTACAACGCGGTCTACAATGCGATCGCGGCGCAATTCCCCGGCATCGCCGCCAATTACGGCAAGCCGATCGCCTTCCGCTGGCGCTGCGTCGCGTGCGGCCCGCGTGAATACAAGACCGACACCAAGACGCTGCGCGTCGCCGCGGCGATGGAGGGCCCGCTGTGGGACCAGTGGGATTATCGCGCCGGCGCTTCCTATGCGCGCAGCGAGGCGTCCTCGGTGCTCGGCAGCGGCTATTACTATCGCGGCACGCTGGCGAGCGGCGCCTATGATCCGGCGGCCCCGACCGCGGCCGGCGCGGCCGGGCCGGGGCTTGCCGGCCTCATCAACGCCGGCATCCTCAATCCCTTCAGCCTGACGCAGAGCGATGCGGGAATCGCCGGGCTGCAGTCGGTGTCGGCGTTCGGCCAGACGCTGTACGGCGGCACGTATGAGGTGAAGCAGTTCGACTATTCGATCGCCGGGCCGCTGGTGCGGCTGTGGGGCGATCGTTCGGTGCAGCTGGCGGCGGGCGTCGACTACCGGCGCGAGACCTACAGCTTCAACGGCTCCGACGCGGCGCTGGCGACCGCGCCGGTGATCTTCCTGGCGGCGTTCGACAACGTCAACGCGCTGCGCCGCAAGAACCGGACGGTCAAAGCTGCCTACGCCGAGATGCTGGTGCCGATCCTCCCCGGGCTGGAGGTGACCGGCGCGTTCCGCGTCGACGATTACACCGGCTTCGGCACGACGACGAATCCCAAGGTCTCGATCAAGTTCCGCCCGTGGGAACCGCTCCTGTTCCGCGGATCCTACAACACCGGCTTCCGCGTTCCGACATTCAACCAGATCTTCAACGGCATCACCGAATCGCCCTATGCGGGCAGCGACCTCGCCGACCCGGTCAATTGCCCGGGCGGCGTGCCCAATGCGACCAACGCTGCGTGCACGTTCATCCGGCCCAACATCAACACCGGCGGCAACGCGAACCTCGGGCCGGAGACTGCCCGCCAGTTCAGCGCCGGCGTCGTCATCCAGCCGTCGGCGCGGTTCAGCGCCTCGGTCGACTGGTGGAAGATCGACGTCGACAATACGATCCAGACGCTGACGCTGCGCCAGCTGATCGACAATGCCAGCCTGTTCCCGACGCGCTTCATCCGCGATGCGAGCGGCACGATCGTGACGATCGACGACACCTGGATCAACGCCGGCTCGCGCCGGACCCAGGGGCTGGAGATCGCGGCGCGCGGCGGGGTCGAGGCGCTGGGCGGCGTGCTGTCGACCGGGATCGACGGGACGCTATTGCTCAAGAAGCGCGAGAAGCTGACCCCGACCTCGGCCTATGGCGGCAGCCTGATCGGCGTGTTCACCTTCGCCGGCGACCTCGGCGTGCGGTGGAAGCACAATGCCTTCGTCAACTATGCGAACAACGACGTGGTGCTCTCGCTCACCCAGATCTTCCGCAAGGGCTACAAGAATTTCGCGCTGCCCGGCATCGCGGCGGGAACGGTGACGCGCGCCGACTACAATGCGTTCGTCGACGATTACATCATCTACAATGCCTCGATCAGCTATATCGGCCTGCCAGGGTTCAAGATCACGGCCGGCGTGCGCAACCTGTTCGACACCGATCCGCCGTTCGCCGTCACCTATGACGGCAACACCGGCGCGGGCGGATCATGGGAACCGCGGATCGCCGACCCGCGCGGGCGATCGTTCACGATGAGCGTCGAGACCAAATTCTGACGATGAGGCGGCGGCCCGGGAAACCGGCCGCCGCTTCTGCGTTATGCGCAGGGACGGGTGATCGAGGGTCTGCTGCCCAAAGGGCGGCAGGGCGCCCCACGATGCCCGCACAGCGACTTTTTTGGTGCGCTGCCAAAAAACTGCAATTTTTGTGTTGACCGCCCAGGCGCCTCCCCCTAGATGGGTGTCACCGCAGCGGTGGCCGACACGGACGCCGCGGTGGTCACGACAGATCTGGCGCGCTGACCGCCCCGAGAAAAAGGGGTAAGGGAGCTGTGCCGGTGTTTTTGTCGGCTCTTTGACATTGTAATTTGATGAAGGGACATGTGGGCGGCGGCTCCGGTCTGCGACGTTTTCAAGGCGTCGTGTGGTCGGTTAAAGCTAGCTCGCTCTATATGTCCTTCACGTATCCATACGTAATGGGCTCCCATCAAAGTATTACTTTGATGGGGTCCCAAATGGACTGCCATTGGGGCTTCGGCTTTGATGGG
>NZ_JAMLDY010000003.1 GCF_024211255.1 Sphingomonas liriopis
GTTCCCCAGGGAACCGGACGAACCCGATCCGACAGCCGGCCGCCGGGGTGGGGGTGGCCACCCCCACCCCGGCTCCGCATCCTACGCGGCAAACCAACTCTACGTCATTCCACTAAGACGAGGACGAACGGTGGAGCGGTGGGTCGCGCCGACCTCCCATTCCGCCGTCACCCCGGACTTGTTCCGGGGTCCACCCCTCCTTGCGCGCATAGCTCGAACCTATTGCCGTTACGCTCGCCGCACGGTGGACCCCGGAACAAGTCCGGGGTGACGAGGGAGCGAGACACCCCCCTATCCCGAAAAATCCGCCCCCAGCGATTGCTCCCGCCGGCCCTCGATCTCCGCCAGCCGCTCCTTGAGCTTGGCGGTGACCGTCTCGAACCCGAACTTCCCCAGCACCAGATGCCGGGGCGGGTTGGGCTCCTGCGTCACCGCGATGATCGCCTCGCCCGCGCGCACCGGATCGCCGGGCTGTTTGCCGCTGTAGCCCTTCGTACTCGCCAGCCGCTTCCCCGCCGTCTCGGCATAGTCGGTGATCCGCACCGGCGTCTGCTGGAGCGAACGCCCTGCCCAGTCGGTGCGGAACGGCCCCGGCTCGACGCAGGTCACCGCGATGCCGAGCGGCCCGACCTCGGCGGCGAGCGCGTCCGACCAGCCCTCGACCGCATGCTTTCGCCAGCGCCAGCGCGTGATCCTGCGCACCCTCGACCAGATCGGTGACACGATCCGCATCGCGCGCGGTAACGACCACGCGCCAGCCGCGCTGCCGGACCGGCCGGGCGAGGTCGCGGCCGAAGCCGGTGGAACAGCCGGTGACGAACCATACCGGCGAATCGGGAAGCGCCATGATCGACAGCCTTGCAGGGAGGAATATCCGCTGCAATGCGGCGAGCCGGTGCGGGTTCCGTCAGTTGCCGTCCAGCTTGGCGCCGATCGTCGCGAACGGCCGCGACAACAGGCCGAATACGCCTTCCGCCACGAACACCGCGCTTCCCCCCAGGACAAGGGCCATTACCACGAACTGGAAACGGGCGGCGAAACGGCGACTGCGCGCCTCGCGCTCGGCGATCGGGACGACGCGCCGTTCGCCGCGCCGATCCGGCCCGGTCGCGCCGGGTTCGCTGCCCGGCTTGTGCGCCGGCGGCTTGGCGGACACGACGCCGTCGATATCGATGCGGTCCTGCGTCCGGACGCCGAAATAGGGGCCCTTCTGCCACACCACCCGGCCGACGATGATATGGTGGATGCGGCGGATCTCGATGATCGTGCCCGTCGGCTGTTCGGTGTCCGCGGTCGCCAGCAGTCCGCGCGACGACATGTTGTGGATCAGCACGTCGCCCCAGTCCGCGCCCGACCGCATGCGGGCCCTCACCAGCACCTTTCGCCGCGGCTCGCGCTGCTTCACCATGAGCGGTACGGACACGCTGGCAGGAGGACCGGAGGCTTCATTCCACCGTCCTGCCCGATCAACGTTAAGAGTCGGTAATTGACCGATCTTGACCGGTCGCCGTGCACGCGAATGCCGGCGGCCCTCACCGCCGGCACTCGCGTGCATCGACCGACGGTTACAGGCCGACGATGCCGCCGTCCGTCTTGGTGATGACGATCGTCGCCGAGCGCGGACGGCCGCTGCCGGTGCCCGTCGCCTGGCTCTGCGGCCAGTTGCTGGTGATGCTGGCGGGGCTGCCATTCTCGCCGGGATGCTGGATGTTGACGAAGATCGCGCGGCCGTCCGGCGTCGAATCGATGCCGGTGATCTCGCATTCCTTGGGCCCCACGAGGAAGCGTTTGAGCGTCGTGCCCGGCGCCTTGCCGATCCGCGTCGTCTGGCTGGCGGTGGCGCCGCCCAGGCTGTTGGTGATCGTACGCGCGGCCCCGTCGCCGACGCTGCCCGGGATCGCCGCGAGCAGCATGCAGTTGGTGACGTCGGTGTAAGCGCCGTCGTCGGTCTCGATCCACATCAGCGGCGTCCCCTGCCCCGCGACGTTGCTCGGCCGCGCGAACCACAAGCCGTCGGGCGAGGAGAAGTCGTTGGTCGCGTCGAGATTCGACAGGTTGATGTTGGCGGGGTTGAGGTCGCTGCCCGCGCCGAAGGCGTAGATGTCCCAGGTGAAGGTCAGCGATTCGCTGCTGTCGCCGGTCTCGCGGAAGCGGATGATGTGGCCGTTGGCATTGCCGTTGGTGGCGCCGCCGGTGGTCTTGGGATCGGTATAGGCGCGCGGGTTGGCGGCGTCGGTGGTGGCGACGGTGCGCGACGCATTGTTGGTCAGCGTCAGGTACATTTCGCCGTTGACCGGATTGACCGCGGTCCATTCGGGGCGGTCCATCCTGGTCGCGCCGAGCGCGTCGCCGGCGAGCCGCGCATGCGTCAGCACGTCGGCCTGGCTGGCGAAGGCATAGGTCGCGTTGCTCGCGGCCAGCGGCCCCTGCCCGAACACCAATGGCAGCCACTGGCCGCTGCCGTCGGCGTCGAGCTTCGCGACATAGAGCGTTCCGGTGTCGAGATATTTGTCGCCGATCGCGAGGCGGTTGGTCGCGGTCGCATCCGCCGCCGCCCAGGTCGCCGACGAGACGAACTTGTAGACGTACTCGTTCTGCGCGTCGTCGCCCATGTAGAAGGCAGGACGGACGCCGGGAACCGTGCGGCCGACGACGCAGCCTTCATGGTTCATGCGGCCGAGCGCGGTGCGCTTGCGCGGGACCGAGGCGGCGTCGAACGGGTCGATCTCGACCACCCAGCCGTACTGGTTGGGTTCGTTACGGAAATCCTCGATGCCGTTCGCCGCCTTGGTCGGATCGATCGTCGCGTTGAACTTGGCGATGCGCGTGTCCCCGGCGGCCGGCGCGGCGGCCGTCGTCCAGCCGTAATTGCCGGTGCGCTCGCTTAGGCCGTAGCGGGCGAAGGCGACGGTCGACTTGGCGCCGACCGCGGCGGTGCGGCGCGCGTTGTCGCCGGTGTCGCGGCGGAAATAGCCCGCCCAATTCTCTTCGTTGGTCAGATACGTGTTCCACGGCATCGTGCCGTTGGCGCAGTTGTTGATCGTGCCGCGCCCGGCGACGCCGGTCGGCGAATAGGCGGTGAACAGCAGCGAACTGCCCGCGACCGGCCCCGAGAAGCTGGTCGGCGTGAACGGCGTGATGCGGCGGTTGAGGCTGCCGGTAGCGACGTAGCTCCAGCTGCCGGTGCCGCGCGTGATCTCGATCACGCTGACGCCGTGGCATTCCATTTCCTTCAGCACCTCGGCAGTCGGGCGGACGCCGCCGCTGCTCGTCGCGCCGTTCGGGTGGAGATAGGCCTGGGTGATGTTCTCGTGGTTGAGCACCAATAGCCCCCGGCTGCTGTTGCCGGCGTCGGGCGCGTTGCCGCTGGCGGCGAGGCCGAAATAGCTCATGCCGTCGTGGTGGTCGCCGGCACGCGCCGAATAGGTCGTGTCGGTGCCGTCGTTGGCGAAGGCGCCGACGGTGCCGTTGATCGGATCGCCGAGCCGGTACAGCACGGTCACCTGATAACCCGACGGCACGGCGACGACGTCGGCGAGGCTCTTGGGCACCGCGGTGAAGTCGAGCGTCGCGGGGGTGACGGTGACGGTCGTGTCGGCGACCGAGCGGAGGCCGTCGGTCGAGGTGCTGGTGAACTGGAAGCCGAGCACGGTCGAGGCGGTCACCGCAGGCGCGGTGAAGCTGGCCGTGGTGGTGGCGGCATTGGCGAGGCTGACTATCGGGCCGCTGGTCTGCGTCCACACGGTCGCGCTGGCGGCGGCGCCCGTCACGGTGCCGTTGAGCGTCACGGTCTTGCCGGTCGAGGTGGTGACCGCGCCACCCGCGGTGACGGTGGCGGCGCGGCGCGTATCGTCCTTGTCGCAAGCCGTCAGCATCGCGCCCCCGAACACCGCCGCGGTCATCGCCGACAACCCGCCGCGCAGCGTCTGCCGCCGCGAATAGCGCGACGCGATCAGGTCGCCGATGTGCGGATTGCCGCTGGTGTTGGTGTCGATGTCGCCATCGTCGTAGCCGATCGTGGACAGGCTCTGGATCGTCATGCGTGTTCCCCCCGGGTAGGCGGCTACCGCGCCGCGATGCGCCGGCTTTGGCGGGGAAAAGCGGCAGCGGGGTTGCAGCGGAGTGACGGGGGGATGAAAGCCGCATGACGGAATGAAGTCGGGCGTTGGGGGGTGCTGCGCTTTCCCCAATATATCCGTCACCCCGGACTTGTTCCGGGGTCCACCGGGCCGCAAGCGTCGCGCTCGTGCCTCCAACCTTGCGCCTCGCCGCAGAGTGGACCCCGGAACAAGTCCGGGGTGACGGAGTATGTGAGGCGGTGGCGTACTCCGCATCACCCGCCACCGCCCGCCATTGACTCCACCCCCCGTTCCGCTATGAGCGCGCCCTTGCCGGCGGGTCCGCCCGCCGTGCATCCGTCCGAGACAGCAGGTGCCGCGGGATTCGCCCCGGCTTAATGTCCTGCCGAGACGGGGACAGGAATTCGAACGATCGGTTCGCGTCAGCGCGCCAGTCTGCCGCCCTTCACGGGTGCCTTCCCCATCGATGGACAACCCCGGCGGGGTTTTCCCCTCCGGTTTGTAACCGGACACGGCGTTTACGCGCCATGTTCATCCGGGTCCCATCAAAGTATTACTTTGATGGGTGCCCTAAACGTGGAGAATGGCATGGATCGTGCTCAAAAGGCCGCGGCCGTTGCCGAGTTGAATCGCACCTTTTCCGAAGTCGGCGTGGTAGTCGTTACCCGCAACAACGGAATGACGGTTGCCCAGTCGACCCGACTGCGCAACGCGATGCGGGACGCCGGCGCGACCTACAAGGTCTCGAAGAACAAGCTTGCCAAGATCGCACTCGATGGCACCGATTACGGCTCTGTGGGCGACATGCTCACCGGTCCGGTCGGCCTCGCCACCTCGATCGACCCGGTCGCCGCAGCGAAGGTTGCGGTCGAATTCGCGAAGACGAACGACAAGTTCGAAATCGTGGGCGGTGCGATGGGTGCGACCGCTCTCGACGTCGCCGGCGTGCAAGCGCTCGCCACCCTGCCCTCGCTGGATGAACTCCGGGCGAAGATCGTCGGCCTCATCGTGGCTCCCGCCACGAAGCTCGCGACCATCACCCAGGCTCCCGCGGCGCAGATCGCGCGCGTGCTGTCGGCCTACGCCGAGAAGGAAGCCGCCTGACCTTCAGGCGCGCTTGGACAAGCGAATTTCAACTGACACTGTGGGGCGCCTGCCCCGACATATGAAGGAAGTACCATGGCAGACCTGAACGCGCTCGTTGAGAGCCTGAGCGAACTGACCGTCCTCGAAGCCGCCGAGCTGTCGAAGCTGCTCGAAGAGAAGTGGGGCGTTTCGGCCGCCGCTGCCGTCGCCGCTGCCCCGGCAGCCGGTGGCGCCGCTGCGCCGGCCGCCGAAGAGAAGACCGAGTTCGACGTGATCCTGACCGGCGACGGTGGCAAGAAGATCAACGTCATCAAGGAAGTCCGCGCGATCACCGGCCTGGGCCTGACCGAAGCGAAGGCTCTCGTCGAGGGCGCGCCGAAGGCCGTCAAGGAAGGCGTGAACAAGGACGAGGCCGAGAAGGTCAAGAAGCAGCTCGAAGAAGCCGGCGCGACCGTCGAGCTGAAGTAAGCCGCAGGATCGGGCCCGCTTGCGCGGCCCCGATCCAAGGCCGGCCGGCGCGGCCATAAGCCGCGTCCGACGTCATGGGCTTCGCCCATGACCGGCCCGGTTCAAGCGACAAGAGAAAGGGCGGCTCCCCGCGAGGGAAGCCGCCCTTTTTCGTGCGCGAGACCTACGCAACTCACGTCACCCTCACCCTTCCACGCCTGCGGCGCTCCCTCCCTCTCCCGTCGGGAGAGGGAAAAGACGCCGAAGGCGGCGAAGGGTGAGGGTGCGCGCGATGGCCCTGCCTAGCGCTCGATCGCCGTCCCATACGGCCGCACGCCGAGTTGCTCGTGCATCCGCGCCGGCTGGTCGAGCCAGAAGGGCGCGAGCTTGGCGCTGTCGACGCGCTCGACGCCCACCGCGAACGCCGCGGCGCTCTGGCCCGGAACGTCCGTGCCCACTTCGTAGAGCGCGTTGACCGCGACGACCGGCACGAACATCGCCCGGCCACCGGCGGCGAGCGGCGCGATGTCGGTACGCGGCAGCGCGACGACGAGGCGGACGCGGCGTTCCTCGCCGGGCGCGAGCGCGAACGGCGGCGTCGCCGGGCGCACGACCGGTTGCGCGAACAGCGGCGCGACATCGCCCCCCTGCCCCGCCGCGGCGCCGATCAGCGCCGCACCGATGCGGATCGCGGCGGCGGGCGCCGACCCATCGTTGCGGACCAGCAGTTCCGCCTCCACCGTCGCGCTGAGCAGGTTCAGGCCGGCCCGCCGCGGCGACAGCGCCAGCGTCAACCGCCCCCGCTCGCCGACGACCGGCGCGGGATCGGGCAACACTGGCGGCGCGGGCGCGGGCACCGGACGCGGGACGGCGGCGACCGGCACCGGCTCTTCGCGATCGTCCGTTTCGTCCGGACGGCGGCGACGCCACCACCACAGCCCCGCGCCGCCGGCGATCGCGACGAGCACCGCGCCGATCGTCCAGCCGTCTCCCCATCCGTTATCCGCCGATGGCGTGGTCGATACCGCTGTCGGTGCCGGTGTCGGCGTCACGACCGGTGCCGGCGCGAGGGTCGGCGTAGCGACGGGAGTGGTGGTCGCGGTCGGGCTCGGCGCCGGTGTGGCCGTTTCGACCGGCGTCGGCGTCGCCCGTGGGGTCGGGGTTGCCTGCGGGGTCGGCGTCGCCCGTGGCCGCGGAGTCGCGCTGGCCGCAGGGGTCGGCGTCGCGGTCGGCACTATGACGGGCACCGGCGTCGGTGTCGGCACGGGCGTCGGCCGCGACGACGGCAGGCTAAAGTTGTCGAGCCCCGGCAGCGTCTGCGGCACCGTCGTATTGCCCGTCTGGGCGGCGGCGGGCAGCGTCGCGGTGCCGGCCAGCAAAAGCGCGACCGCGCCGAACCGCGCGCGCGGCGATATGTTCGTCAACCTTGTTCTCACCCGGAAAGCCTTGCGCGCTCCTGCGTGAACCGTCTACGACCGCCACCCGCGCTGCGACGAACCGCCCCGTCGCGGCGGCGGGGCGAAGCGGGCGGCGGGCGCAATCGCTGTTGGAGCGGGGCTGGCGCCTGCCCCTTTGACAGGAAGCGACGGCTGTCCTATATCGGCGCCTCACCACAGCTTTCGGGACATGATGCGCCGTCGCGCAGCGCATCGTACGAATAGGGGGCTGCGGTTTCATAGACGCTCAAGGCCGACGCACGAAGGTTGCGATCGGCTTTTTTGCGTCGCTTCTCGCGTCCCGCTCCGGGGGTTCCCGGGCACGACATTCGGCTGACGCCAGCCGCGACTGAGGGCAGATAACGATCATGGCCACCAAGGCGATCCAGGGCAGCACCGCCAAGCGGCGCATCCGCAAGATCTTCGGGGACATCCACGAAGTCATCCAGATGCCGAACCTGATCGAGGTTCAGCGCGAGAGCTACGAGCAGTTCCTGCGCTCGGACAAGAGCACCGGCCACGTGTCGGGCCTCGAAAAGACGCTGCGTAGCGTCTTCCCGATCCAGGATTTCGCCGGCACCGCCTATCTCGACTTCGACGATTACGTGCTCGAGCCGCCGAAGTTCGACGTCGAGGAATGCCGCCAGCGGGGCATCACCTATGCCGCGCCGATGCGCGTCACGCTGCGCCTGACCGCGTTCGAGGTCGATCCCGATACCGAGGCCAAGTCGGTCATCGATATCAAGGAGCAGGACGTCTACATGGGCGACATGCCGCTCATGACCGAGAACGGCACCTTCTTCATCAACGGCACCGAGCGCGTCATCGTCAGCCAGATGCACCGGTCGCCGGGCGTCCTCTTCGACCACGACCGCGGCAAGACGCATGCCTCGGGCAAGTATCTCTTCGCCGCGCGCGTCATCCCGTATCGCGGCTCGTGGCTCGACTTCGAGTTCGACGCCAAGGACATCGTCAACGTCCGCATCGACCGCAAGCGCAAGCTGCCGGTGACGGCGCTGCTCTACGCGCTGGGCATGACGAGCGAGGACATCCTCAACTATTTCTACAACCGCGTGACCTATGTCCGCGGTCAGGGCGGCTGGATCATCCCGTTCGCCGCGGAGAACTGGCGCGGCGTCAAGCCGCTGTTCGACATCGTCGATGCCTCGTCGGGCGAAGTCGTGTTCGCCGCGCAGCAGAAGATCAGCCCGCGCGCCGCGAACAAGGCAGCGAAGGACGGCCTCACCCAGCTGCTGATCCCGACCGAGGAGATCTTCGGCCGTTACTCGGCGTACGACCTCATCAACGAGACGACGGGCGAGATCTACGTCGAGGCCGGTGACGAAATCGGGCCTGACAACCTCGAGGCGCTCGACAAGGCGGGCATCGACACGATCGAGCTGCTCGACATCGACCACGTCTCGACCGGCGCCTGGATCCGCAACACGCTGAAGGCCGACAAGGCCGAAGAGCGCGAGCAGGCCCTCAGCGACATCTATCGCGTCATGCGCCCCGGCGAGCCGCCGACGCTGGAGACGGCGGAGGCGCTGTTCGCCGGCCTGTTCTTCGATCCCGACCGCTACGACCTGTCGGCCGTCGGCCGCGTCAAGCTGAACATGCGCCTCGACCTCGATGCCGAGGATACGGTGACGACGCTGCGCAGCGAGGACATCCTCGCGGTCATCAAGACGCTGGTCGGCCTGAAGGACGGCAAGGGCGAGATCGACGACATCGACAACCTCGGAAACCGCCGCGTGCGGTCGGTGGGCGAGCTGCTGGAGAACCAGTATCGCGTCGGCTTGCTGCGCATGGAACGCGCCGTGAAGGAACGCATGTCGAGTGTCGACGTGTCGACGGTCATGCCGAACGACCTCATCAACGCCAAGCCCGCGGTGGCCGCGGTGCGCGAGTTCTTCGGCTCGTCGCAGCTGTCGCAGTTCATGGATCAGACCAACCCGCTGTCCGAAGTGACGCACAAGCGTCGCGTGTCGGCGCTCGGGCCGGGCGGACTTACTCGGGAAAGGGCTGGCTTCGAAGTCCGCGACGTCCACCCGACCCACTACGGCCGCATCTGCCCGATCGAGACGCCGGAAGGCCCGAACATCGGTCTCATCAACTCGCTGGCGTCGTTCAGCCGGGTCAACAAGTACGGCTTCATCGAGACGCCGTACCGCAAGGTCGTCGACCACAAGGTCACCGACGACGTCGTCTATCTGTCGGCGATGGAAGAGGCCAAGCACACGATCGCGCAGGCGTCGGCCGAGCTGACCGCAGACGGCGGCTTCGCGGAGGAGCTGGTGTCGTCGCGTCAGGCGGGCGAGTTCCTGATGGCGCTGCCCGACAACATCACGCTGATGGACGTCAGCCCGAAGCAGCTGGTGTCGGTCGCCGCGTCGCTCATCCCGTTCCTGGAGAACGACGACGCCAACCGCGCGCTGATGGGTTCGAACATGCAGCGTCAGGCGGTGCCGCTGGTCCGCGCCGAGGCGCCGTTCGTCGGCACCGGCATGGAAGAGACGGTCGCGCGCGATTCGGGCGCGGCGATCTCGGCCAAGCGTGCCGGCATCGTCGACCAGGTCGACGCCAGCCGCATCGTCGTGCGCGCCACCGGTGAGGTCGATTCGGCCAAGTCGGGCGTCGACATCTACACGCTGATGAAGTTCCAGCGGTCGAACCAGTCGACCTGCATCAACCAGCGTCCGCTGGTGAAGGTGGGCGACGTGGTCAACGCGGGCGACGTCATCGCCGACGGCCCGTCGACCGAGTTCGGCGAGCTGGCGCTGGGCCGCAACGCGCTCGTCGCGTTCATGCCCTGGAACGGCTACAATTACGAAGACTCGATCCTCATCAGCGAGCGGATCGTTAAGGACGACGTGTTCACGTCGATCCACATCGACGAGTTCGAGGTGATGGCCCGCGACACGAAGCTCGGGCCGGAGGACATCACGCGCGACATTCCCAACGTCGGCGAGGAAGCCCTGCGCAACCTCGACGAGGCGGGCATCGTATACGTTGGTGCCGAGGTCGAGCCGGGCGACATCCTCGTCGGCAAGATCACGCCGAAGGGCGAAAGCCCGATGACGCCGGAAGAAAAGCTGCTCCGCGCGATCTTCGGCGAGAAGGCCAGCGACGTGCGCGACACCTCGCTGCGTCTGCCGCCGGGCGTTGCCGGCACGATCGTCGACGTCCGCGTCTTCAATCGCCACGGCATCGACAAGGACGAGCGCGCGATGGCGATCGAGCGCGAGGAGATCGAGCGGCTGAAGAAGGATTCGGACGACGAGCGCACCATCCTCAACCGCGCGACCTGGTCGCGTCTGCGCGAGATGCTGCTCGATCAGGTCGCCACGGCGGTGCCGAAGGGCCTGAAGAAGGGCGCGACGATCGACATGGACCTGCTCGACAGCGTCGACCGCCACGAATGGTGGAAGTTCGCGGTTGCCGACGACAAGGTCCAGGGCGATCTGGAAGCCGTCAAGCAGCAGTATGACGAGGCCGCCAAGCGGATCACGGACAAGTTCCACGACCGTCGCGAGAAGCTGGAGCGGGGCGACGAGCTGCCGCCGGGCGTGCTCAAGATGGTCAAGGTCTTCGTCGCGGTGAAGCGCAAGCTGCAGCCCGGCGACAAGATGGCCGGCCGTCACGGCAACAAGGGCGTCATCAGTCGCATCCTGCCGCAGGAGGACATGCCGTTCCTCGCCGACGGGACGCCGGTCGATCTGGTGCTCAACCCGCTGGGCGTGCCAAGCCGCATGAACGTCGGGCAGATCTTCGAAACGCATCTCGGCTGGGCCGCCCGCAATCTGGGCATGCAGGTCGCAAGCGCGCTCGAGGACTGGCGCGAGGCCAATCCGGACGCCAAGGCGGGCGAAATGCCCGACGCGGTCAAGGCGCGCCTCGTCGAGGTCTATGGCGATCATTATGCCGAGGACATCCAGAGCCGCGAGCCCGAGGAGATCGTCGAGCTGGTGCACAACATCCGCACCGGCATCCCGATGGGCACCCCCGTGTTCGACGGCGCGCGCGAAGCCGACGTGTCGGCGATGCTGGAGCTGGCGGGTCTCGACACGTCGGGCCAGTCGGAGCTGTTCGACGGACGCACCGGCGACAAGTTCGACCGCAAGGTGACGGTGGGCATTATCTACATGCTCAAGCTGCACCACCTCGTGGATGACAAGATCCACGCGCGTTCGATCGGGCCGTATTCGTTGGTCACCCAGCAGCCGCTGGGCGGCAAGGCGCAGTTCGGCGGCCAGCGCTTCGGCGAGATGGAGGTCTGGGCCTTGCAGGCCTATGGCGCCGCCTACACCTTGCAGGAAATGCTGACGGTGAAGTCCGACGACGTCGTCGGCCGCACCAAGGTCTACGAGGCGATCGTCAAGGGCGACGACACGTTCGAGGCCGGCATCCCCGAGAGCTTCAACGTGCTCGTCAAGGAAATGCGCAGCCTCGGCCTCAACGTCGACCTCAAGACCATGCAGGACGTGGACGACGAGGGCGGCATCGCGATCGCCGCGGAGTAAGCCACCACTCTCCCTCTCCCAAAGGGTTCCCATCAAAGTATTACTTTGATGGGTTCCCTGGGAGAGGGAGGGAGCGGCCGAAGGCCGCGGAAGGGTGAGGGTGATCCGTCACTCGCCCTCACCTTCCCACTCGGCTTCGCCGAGCGGGCCCCTTCCTCTCCCAGCGGGAGAGGAGAAAGATTTGAAAGAGGTTCATCCCCATGAACGAACTGACCAACTTCGCGAACCCGATCGCCAAGCCCGAGACTTTCGACCAGATTCAGATCGGCATCGCATCGCCCGACAAGATCCGTTCGTGGTCGTTCGGCGAGATCAAGAAGCCCGAGACGATCAACTATCGCACGTTCAAGCCCGAGCGTGACGGCCTGTTCTGCGCGCGCATCTTCGGTCCGATCAAGGATTACGAGTGCCTGTGCGGCAAGTACAAGCGCATGAAGTACAAGGGCATCGTCTGCGAGAAGTGCGGCGTCGAGGTCACCGTGTCGAAGGTCCGCCGCGAGCGGATGGGCCATATCGAGCTCGCCGCCCCGGTCGCGCACATCTGGTTCCTGAAGTCGCTGCCGAGCCGCATCGGCCTGCTGCTCGACATGCAGCTGAAGCAGCTGGAGCGCGTGCTGTACTTCGAGGCGTATATCGTCATCGAGCCGGGCCTGACCCCGCTCGAGAAGTTCCAGCTGATGACCGAGGACGAGCTCCTCGAGGCGCAGGACCAATATGGTGAGGACGCGTTCTCGGCCGGGATCGGCGCCGAGGCCGTGCGCATCATGCTCGAAAGCCTCGATCTCGAAGGCGAGAAGGTCGCGCTGCTCGAAGAGCTGGCGACGACCAAGTCGGAACTGAAGCCCAAGAAGATCATCAAGCGCCTGAAGGTCGTCGAGAGCTTCCTGGAATCGGGCAACCGTCCCGAATGGATGATCCTCGAAGTCGTGCCGGTCATCCCGCCCGAGCTGCGCCCGCTGGTGCCGCTCGACGGTGGCCGCTTCGCGACGTCGGATCTCAACGACCTGTATCGCCGCGTCATCAACCGCAACAACCGCCTGAAGCGGCTGATGGAGCTGCGCGCGCCGGACATCATCGTCCGCAACGAAAAGCGCATGCTGCAGGAAGCGGTCGACGCGCTGTTCGACAACGGTCGTCGTGGCCGCACGATCACCGGCGCCAACAAGCGTCCGCTGAAGTCGCTGTCCGACATGCTGAAGGGCAAGCAGGGCCGCTTCCGCCAGAATTTGCTCGGCAAGCGCGTCGACTATTCGGGCCGTTCGGTCATCGTGACCGGGCCGGAACTCAAGCTGCACCAGTGCGGCCTGCCGAAGAAGATGGCGCTCGAGCTGTTCAAGCCGTTCATCTACGCGCGCCTCGACGCCAAGGGCCTCAGCATGACCCTGAAGCAGGCGAAGAAGTGGGTCGAGAAGGAGCGCAAGGAGGTCTGGGACATCCTGGACGAGGTGATCCGCGAGCATCCCGTGATGCTCAACCGCGCCCCGACGCTCCACCGCCTCGGCATCCAGGCGTTCGAGCCGGTGCTGATCGAGGGCAAGGCGATCCAGCTCCACCCGCTGGTCTGCTCGGCGTTCAACGCCGACTTCGACGGCGACCAGATGGCCGTGCACGTCCCGCTGAGCCTCGAGGCGCAGCTGGAAGCGCGCGTCCTGATGATGTCGACCAACAACATCCTGAGCCCTGCGAACGGCAAGCCGATCATCGTGCCGTCGCAGGACATGGTGCTGGGCCTCTATTATCTGTCGATGCTCAAGGAAGGCGAGCCGGGCGAAGGCATGCTGCTCGGCGACATGGCGGAAGTGCATCAGGCGCTCGAAGCCAAGGCGGTGACGCTGCACACCAAGATCATCAGCCGCGTTCCGCAGACCGATGAGGCGGGCAAGCAGTACCTCAAGCGCTACGAGACGACGCCGGGCCGCATGCTGCTCGGCGAGACGCTGCCGAAGTCGTCGAAGGTCCCGTTCGAGACCGTCAACCGCCTCCTCACCAAGAAGGACGTGGGCGACGTGATCGACGAGGTCTATCGTCACACCGGCCAGAAGGAGACCGTGCTGTTCGCCGACGCGATCATGGCACTGGGCTTCCGTCACGCCTTCCGCGCCGGCATCTCGTTCGGCAAGGACGACATGATCATCGCGCCCGACAAGGACGTGCTGGTCGACGAGACGCGTGATCAGGTGAAGGACTTCGAGCAGCAGTATCAGGACGGCCTGATCACGCAGCAGGAGAAGTACAACAAGGTGATCGACGCCTGGAGCCGTTGCGGCGACCAGGTCGCGAACTCGATGATGAACGAGATCAAGGCTGTCCGTCATTACGAGGACGGTCCCAACAAGGGCCGCGAGAAGGACATCAACTCGATCTACATGATGGCCCACTCGGGTGCCCGCGGTTCGCAGGCACAGATCAAGCAGCTCGCCGGCATGCGCGGCCTGATGGCCAAGCCGTCGGGCGAGATCATCGAGACGCCGATCATCTCGAACTTCAAGGAAGGCCTGACCGTCCTCGAATATTTCAACTCGACCCATGGTGCTCGTAAGGGTCTTGCGGACACCGCGTTGAAGACGGCGAACTCGGGGTATCTCACCCGCCGTCTCGTCGACGTGTCGCAGGACTGCGTCATCGTCGAAGAGGATTGCGGCACCGAGCGCGCGCTGGAGATGAAGGCGATCGTGCAGGGCGGTTCGACGATCGCCAGCCTCGGCGAGCGTATCCTCGGCCGCACGACGGCAGAGGACGTGGTCGACGCCAAGACCGGCAAGGTCATCATCCCGACGGGCACGCTGCTCGACGAGCCGATGATCGCGCAGATCGAGGGCCTGGGCATCCAGGGAATGAAGATCCGCTCGCCGCTGGTCTGCGAGAGCAAGATCGGCGTCTGCGGCAAGTGCTACGGGCGTGACCTCGCCCGCGGTACGCCGGTCAACATCGGCGAGGCGGTCGGCGTCATCGCCGCGCAGTCGATCGGCGAGCCGGGTACGCAGCTGACGATGCGCACGTTCCACATCGGTGGCGCGGCGCAGCTCAACGAGCAGTCGAACCTGGAGGCGCCGGTCGACGGCACCGCCGAGTTCCGCGACCTGCGCCTGATCGTCGACCAGCGTGGCCGCCGCGTGGTGCTGTCGCGTTCGGGCGAGATCGCGATCGTCGACATGGACGGCCGCGAACTCTCGACGCACCGCATCCCCTACGGCGCCTATGTGATGTTCGACGACGGCCATATGCTGTCGAAGGGCGATCGCATGGCCGAATGGGACCCGTTCACCATGCCGGTGATCACGGAAAACTCGGGTATCGTGAAGTACGTCGATCTGACCGAGGGCAAGACGCTCACCGAGCAGACCGACGAAGCGACCGGTATCGCCCAGCGCGTCGTCATCGAATATCGCACCTCGACCAAGTCGAAGGAGGATCTGCGTCCGCGCCTGACCCTCACCACGACCGAGGACGGCGAGGCGGCCCGCTACATGCTGACGACCGGCGCGGTGCTGTCGGTGGACGACAATGCGCAGGTCCAGGCCGGCGACGTTCTCGCCCGCGTCAGCCGCGAGTCCGCCAAGACCCGCGACATCACCGGCGGTCTGCCGCGCGTCGCCGAACTGTTCGAAGCGCGCATCCCCAAGGAAGCGGCGATCATCGCCAAGGTTTCCGGCCGGGTCGTGTTCGGCAAGGACTATAAGGCGAAGCGCAAGATCGGCATCCAGCCCGAGGACGGCGGCGACGTCGTCGAGTATCTGGTGCCGAAGTCGAAGGTGATCGACGTTCAGGAAGGCGACTACGTCAAGCGTGGCGACAACCTGATCGGCGGTTCGCCCAACCCGCACGACATTCTGGAAACGATGGGGATCGAGCCGCTGGCCGAATATCTCGTCAGCGAAATTCAGGAAGTCTATCGACTGCAGGGCGTGAAGATCAACGACAAGCACATCGAGACGATCGTTCGTCAGATGCTGCAGAAGGTCGAGATCACCGACGGCGGCGACACCACGCTGCTGAAGGGCGAACAGGTCGATCGCGAGGAGATGGACGCGACCAACGAGAAGCTGGAGAAGAACCAGCAGCCTGCGCACGGCAAGCCCGTCCTGCTCGGCATCACCAAGGCGTCGCTGCAGACCCGCAGCTTCATCTCGGCGGCGTCGTTCCAGGAGACCACCCGCGTCCTCACCGAGGCAGCGGTCCAGGGCAAGCAGGACACGCTGATGGGCCTGAAGGAGAACGTCATCGTCGGCCGCCTGATCCCGGCGGGCACCGGCGCGGGCATGAACCGCCTGCGCGTCGCGGCCTCCAGCCGCGATGCGGCGCTGCGCGCGCAGCAGCGTTCGCTGGCGGCGGCGATCGTCGCCCCCGCCTCGGCCGCGGAACTCCGCGCCGCCGAGGAGCAGCGCTCGAAGCGCGAGGACACCGGCACGGGTTCCGACCCGCTCGCCGAGGTCGTCCCCTCGGGCGACGGCAGCGACGAGGCCGCGGGCGAGTATCTGAACCAGGAGTGATCCTCCGGTTCGGGTTCAGGCCCGATGAGATGAAGAGCCGCCGTCCGGGTCACCGGGCGGCGGTTTTTCGTTGGGCGGAGGCGGCGCGGCGATGGTCGCTCCCGGCTCCCTCGTCATTCCCGCCACCTCACTAGTCATCCCATGCCAAGTCGCCCGTCTTCCTGCCCCCTCCCCTCGTCATCCCCGCGAAGGCGGGGATCCATAGTCCTCGACGTTCATGGGACCCATGACCCTTCGTGATTATGGATCCCCGCCTTCGCGGGGATGACGAAGGTTGCGCGACAATATCGAATAACAACGAATCACTTGCCGTTTATCAATAATTCTATACATCTCCCACCCATGGGAGGACCACGCATGACCCGCTCCGATCGGCTGCTCAAAGCCTCCATCCTGGTGGTGCAGGCATTCCGCATCGCCAATGCCGCCGCGGTGTTCCTGTTCGTCGCGGCGCTGATCGCCACGCTCCCCGGCGCCGAATGGGTCGAGGCCGCGCTGCTGCGCAAATACCATCACAGCGTTGATCCGGGCGCCGTCATCGCTTTCATGCAGGTGACGATGCTGTTGTCGCTGCCGGTCGGCTATGCGATCGAGCGGCTGCTGGCGGCGCTGCGTGCGATGCTGCGTACCGTGCAGGACGGCGAACCGTTCGTCGGCACCAACGCCGCGCGGCTGCGCACGATCGGCTGGATGCTGCTCGTCGTCCAGTTCGCCGATCTCGCACTCGGCGGCGTCACCGCGGTCGCCGGCATGCTCCACATCGAGTTCCTGCCATGGCAGCCGAGCTTCACCGGCTGGATCGCGGTGCTGATCGCCTTCGTGCTGGCACAGGTGTTCGAGCGCGGCGCGGCGCTGCAGGCCGATCTGGACGGCACCGTCTGATGCCCGTCCGCGTCCATCTCGACGATGTGCTCCACGCGCGCCGCATGACGCTGACCGAGCTCAGCGAGCGCGTCGACATCACGCTCGCCAACCTGTCGATCCTCAAGACCGGCAAGGCCAAGGCGATCCGCTTTTCGACGCTGGAGGCGATCTGCACCGCGCTCGCCTGCCAGCCGGGCGACATCCTCAGCTTCGATCAGGAGACGTTATGATGCGGGCCATTCGCCGGTTCCTTGCCGATCTGTTCGGCGCCTATGCCGACGGCGCGCGCGTCGTCGCGGGCCTGCCGCTGCTGTTCGGCGCGATCATCGCATGGGAGTTCGCGCAGCACGTCGTCGAATATCGCATCGGCTTCTTCGACAGCAAGGAAATCGCCAAGGCGGTGTCGCTCGATCCGTCGCGTATGGCGCTCGGCTGGGTGAAGATGATCCTCGTCTATGTCGGCGGCTTCTTCGCGATCCGCTTCCTCGTGAACGGCAGCGCCAGAGGCGTGATGACGCCGCGCTGGGGCACGATGGTCCGCTACCTCCCCTATATCGCCTATGCGCTGACCATCTTCGCGCTGATCTTCTACGCCCGCGCGCTCGTGCCGGCGGAGCGGGTCACCGCTTTCCGCGGCACCGTCGGGCTGATCCAGATCGCGGTCGAGCCGCTGCTGATGCTGTGGATCGTCTCCGCAGCCACCGACGGCCCGGTGCGTACCCCGTGGCACTCGGCACGGCGGATCGGCAGCGGCTATGTCCGCGCGCTCGCGCTGTTCTTCATCGGACGGATGCCGATCGGTGCCGCGCATCAGTTCCTCGGCACCTGGGCGATCGGCCGGGCGACGCCGCTGCTCTGGCCGATGCTGGTACTGGACGCCGTGGTCGTCGGCCTGCTGATCGCGATCATCCCGGCGATCTACGTCCGCGTCGCCGCCCGCCGCGACCGGCAGGACGCCGCCCCCGTCACCGCACGCGCGGATGCTCCGTATCCGCGCTGATGACCTGTTGGGGTTCCTTCCCCATCGTCCGCGCGATCGTCTCGAACCTGCCGTCCACGATACGGATCTCGTTGAAGGCGGGCGGCGAATGGCGGGTGCGCTTGGACAATGTGCCCGCGCCGATCATCCGCACCGTCCGCCCGTTGCGCTCGACCGGCAGGTCGAAGGGATCGTGGACATGCCCCGACAGCACCGCATGCGCCCCCGCCTCCGCCAGCGCGGTCAGTGCGCTGTCGCCGTGGCGGGTGCGCCCCGTTCCCTTCGCGCCGCCATCGATCAGCGGATGGTGCGCGGCGACGAGGATCAGGTTCCCCTTGGGCGCAGCATCGATCATCGCCAGCGCGCGGCGTAGCGAGCCGCGGCTCACCCGCCCCTTCGACCAGTTCCACCGCCATTGCGCGCGCGCGATCGTCTTGAGCGGCACGATGGTGACGTCGGGCAGATCGAGCTCGCGCTCGATCATCTTCTCGATCGCGGCATAGCGCTGGTACGGCGCGAACAGGCGACGGAACGGGTCCCAGTAATAAGGGATGTCGTGGTTGCCGACCTCCAGCGTCACCGGCACGCCCAGGCTGCGCAGCCAGTCGCCGCCGCGCTGGAACTCGCGGCGCGTCGCGCGCATCGTCAGGTCGCCGGTCATGACGACCGCGTCGGGCGCCTCCGCCGCGACGCGTTCCCCGAACCAAGCGATCGCCGCCGGGTCCTCCGCTCCGAAATGCACGTCGCTGACGTGGAACAACCGTATCATGCCGGCGGTGCTAGTCCCCGTCACACCGGTTCGGCAAGCCGTGCGGGTTCGTGCATCGGGCAGCCGTTGAACTTGCTGCGGAAGTCCGACGAGAAGATATAGGTGTCCTTGCGCGCGCGATTGACGTTGCCGAGCGGCCGGTGCGCGGCGATGCCGTGCCAGATATTGTAGGACAGCGCCTCGTCCGTCTTCTCCGATTCCGCATCGGCCCAGCTGTTCTGCGCAGGCACCTCCAGCGTCGCGACGGTGATGAACGGGCTTTGCGCCTGATCCCATTCGACGCGCGGATCCTCGACCGGCATCGCGTCGAGATCGGTGTTGAGCTGCACGCGCAATTCCCAGATGCCGCCATGCGCGACCAGTTCCTCGCGCACCGCCGCCCGCAGCGCATCGGGATCCTTGCTGGTATCGACCGTCTCGTTGGTCAGCGCGAGCAGCTCGGACGACACCGGGAACAGCCCGATCTTGGCGATATGGTCGCCATAGCGATACGGCGTCTGGCTGTAATAGGTCTCACCCAGCGGATGGACGTGCGGCGCGCCGCCCAGCTGCTGCAGCGTCGGCGAGGGGTGGCCGATCGCCTCCAGCCCCGCCTCGACGCCGCGCAGCACCTTCGACAGCACCGTCTTGCCGCCCTCCGCCTTGTCGGTGGTCTTGGCGAGCAGCTTGAGGTTCTTGAGGAACGCCTTGGCATCGGGTGCGGTGAACACCGGGCCGTTGACCATGATGAAGTCCTGCGTCGCGTCGCCTTCCGATCCCGGCAGGCGCTCGCCCTCGACGCCGATCACCTTGAGCGCGAGGCCGCGCGGCAGGCCGATCGCATCGGGCAGGATATCGCCGGCGTTGGTCGACAGGCGGATCACCGCTTCGTAGCGGCCAGGCCGCGCGAAGATCCCCTGCGCCAGTTCGGCGGGCAGGTCGCCCGCGACCGTCAGCGTGCCGCGCGCCAGGCCATGCGCCTTGGCATGCACCGATCGCACCGCGCGGCCATAATCCTTCGACGTCGTCTCCAGAATTTCGCGAAACGCGTCTTTCAATTGCGCGATCGTCTCGCCCTCATCGGCTTCGATCTGTTCGACGTCGGGCGAGTAACGAACCGGCATGGTGGCGAGCATGTCGAACAATCCTTCATAGTTCGCCGCTCCCAACCCCCGGAAGCGGGATCGCGTTCCCGGCCGGTCGTGCGCTTGATCCATGATATCGTGGCGTGGATTGTAAATCCGGTGCGGCGGGCGCATGCTGGTCCGAACCGATAAAAGAGAAACGATGGCGATCTCTCATTCCAGCGAATCCCCCGCCGCGCCGACCATCGCGGGCGGGGCGCCGCTCGATCTCAGCGCGTGCGACCGCGAACCGATCCACATCCCCGGCGCGATCCAGCCGCACGGGCTGCTGCTGATCGCCGATGCCGAGGGCGAACATCGCGTGCTGGCGGGTGCCGGCGACCTCGAGGAGCGGCTGCGCGACGACTGGCTGGGCCAGCCGCTGGCGGTCCTGCTGGGGCAGGACGTCGCCGCCCTGCTCAACAGCCTGCCGGGCGGGCCGAACGCCAGCGTCCCCGCCCCGGTCGCGGGCGTAGACGAACGCTTCGCGGTGACGCTGCACCGCGCCGGCGGACAGCTGCTCGTCGAGCTGGAACCGATCGGCGCCGAACCGATGACCGCGGCGAACGCGCTCGCCTGGATCGATGCGGTCACCGGCAGCTTCGAACGCGCGGGCGACAAACAGGCGCTGTTCGATCGCGCGGCCGTCGCCTTCCGCGCGCTGACCGGGTTCGACCGGGTGATGATCTACCACTTCCTCGACGACGACGCCGGCTGCGTCGTGGCCGAGGATCGCGTGCCCGAACTGGAGACCTTCCTCAACCATCACTTCCCCGCCTCCGACATCCCGAAACAGGCGCGCGCGCTGTACGTGCGCAACCGCACCCGCACGATCCCGCTGGTGGACTATACCCCTGCCCCGCTGCGCCCGGCGGGGTTCGCCACGAGCGACCTCAGCGACGTCGCGGTGCGCCACGTCTCGCCGATCCACCTCCAGTATCTGCGCAACATGGGGGTGGGCGCGTCGGCGTCGATCTCGATCGTCAAGGACGGGCTGCTGTGGGGCCTCGTCGCGTGTCACCACCGCACCGCGCGGCTGCTGCCCCCCGACATTCGCAGCGCCGCGGCGACGCTGGCCAGCGCGCTCGCCCGCCAGATCCGCGCCAAGGAAGAGGCGGCGGCGTATCGCGAGCGGCTGACGCTGCGCGCGATGGAGGACAAGGTCGTCCCCCGCCTCAACAGCGAGGAACCGCTGCGCGCCGCGGTGCAGGCGGTGAAGACCGAATTGCGCGACATGCTCGACGCCGACGGCTTCGCGCTCGTCTCGCGCGACGATGTCGAGGTGATCGGCCATTGCCCGCCCGCCCCCTTCCTTGCCGATATCGTCCGCTGGGTGCGCGACCGCGGCAACGAACCGGTCGCGACGCACGAACTGTCCGCGCTGTTCGCGCCCGCGCGCGATCACCTCGCGCAGGCCAGCGGGCTGCTCGCGCTGCCGCTGCACGACGAGGATGCGACGCTGGTGTGGCTGCGCGCCGAACGGATCGAGAAGATCGCCTGGGCGGGCAATCCGCACAAGGCGACCGCGCTCGCCACCAACGAGACGCTGACCCCGCGCGCCTCGTTCGCCAGTTTCTCGGAAACCGTGCGCGGCCGCTCGCGCCGCTGGACGCTGGAGGAGATCGAGGCGGCGCACCGCCTGCGCCGCCGCTTCCACGAGGCGCACCAGCATCTGCAGGTCCGCTTGCTCAACCGTGAACTGACCCGCACGCTGCGCGAAAAGGACGCGTTGCTGGCGCAGAAGGACGTCCTGATGAAGGAGGTCAACCATCGCGTGCAGAACAGCCTGCAGCTGGTCGCCTCGTTCCTGCGGTTGCAGGCGAAGACCGCGGGCGCCGGCCCGGTCGCCGATCATCTGGCGGAGGCGCAGGCGCGGCTCGCCGCGGTCGCGCTGGTCCACCGCCGGCTGTATCGCGACGATCAGGTCGAGAGCGTCGACCTGTCGCGCTACATCGACGAACTGGTCGCCGACATGCGCACCTCGCTCGGCGCGGAATGGGGCCGGCATATCCGCCTCGACCTCGCGCCGATCCTGGTGCCGACCGATCGCGCGGTGAACATCGGGCTGATCCTCACCGAACTCGTCATCAACGCGACCAAATACGCCTATGACGGCGGTGCCGGCCCGCTGGCGGTGGTGCTCGAACAGCATGGCGGCAAGCTGCGCCTGATCGTCGCCGACGAAGGACGCGGCAAGGGCACGCCCGGCGCGACACGCGAAGGCTTCGGCAGCCGGATGATGACCGCGATGGTCCAGCGCCTGTCGGGCACGATCGAATACGGCGACAACCAGCCCGGCCTGCGCGCGATCATGACCGCACCGATCGCCGAGGACTGATCCCGCCGGATACGCACTGACCCAATATGGGGAGTTGTTTTTCAACCGAAATGAGTTTCCCCTAACAGAAGCTTCATGGGTCGCGGTTATACCGCCTCGCGAACGACGAGAATGCGAGACGCGACCCATGACTACGCCCTCCTACGACGGTGAACGGCACGCCCCCGGCGGCACCCGTTCGGGCCAGGGCATGGTCGCGACCGTCGCATCGCTTGCCGCGCCGTCGCGGTTCGCACGGCTGTCGTCGTGGCTGGGCAGCGGTGCCGGCCACACCGCCGAACGCGCCATGCCGCTGCGCACGCCCGCCGCCGAGGCCCGGCGCGATGCCGCGCGGCGCCTGTTCGCGCAGATCGGCGAATTCCTGGCAACGCACGACCTGTCGCCGACCACCGAAAATTTCCGCATTGCGCGCTGCTACGTCCTCGGCGAGGATCATCTGCTGACCCGCGCGATCGACCGCCAGTTGCTCGAACACGGGCGGCTCGACCCCGCCTTCGTCGACCGGCTGGTGGCGTGCGATACCGCCGACGCGCTCGATGCCGGGCGGATCGCGACGATGGCCGACACGCTCGCCGCGCGCCTCGCCGAATCCGAACGCGTCATCCGCCAGGGTCATGCCTCGACCCGCGATTACGAAAGCGCGCTGACCGCCGAGGCGGGGGCGCTGCGCCGCGATCCCGGCGGCACGCTCGAACGGCTGATCGACCTCACCGCCACCGCGGTCGCGCGCACCCAGCAGCTCGCCGACCGGCTCGAGGAAACGCATCGCGAGACCGCCAGCCTGCGCACCCATCTGCAGGAGGCGCGCCGGGCCGCGGACGAGGATCACCTGACCGGCCTGCCCAACCGCCGCTGCTTCGACACGCGGCTGCATGCCATGGAAACCGCCACGGCGGCGGAGAATGCCGCGCCTTGCTGCGTCGCGATCTGCGACATCGACGATTTCAAGGCGATCAACGACCGCCACGGCCACGACACCGGCGATCGCGTGCTCAAGCTGATCGCCGCGCAGCTGGTCCGCGATCTCGGCCGCGGCGTTCTCGTCGCGCGCCATGGCGGCGAGGAATTCGCCTGCCTGTTCGAAGCGCTGGGGCCGCAGGACGCGATCGATCGCCTCGATGCCGCGCGACAGAATCTCGCCGCGCGTATTCTGGTCAATCAGGTATCGGGCGAAGGGATCGGCTCGCTCACCTTCTCCGCCGGCGTCGCGCCGCTGTGCGGCGACCCCGGCGCGGCGATGCGTGCCGCCGACGAAGCGCTCTACCTCGCCAAACGCCGCGGCAAGAACCGCGTCGTGCTGTCAGACCAGGCTGACGACTGACGGTCGTCCGTCGAGGTAGACACTCGCCGGATCGTCGATCGGAAACCCCTGCGCGGCGGCATTGGCGACGATCAGGCGGATGTGCGCATAGGTCCGCTCCTGCGTCTCGGCCGCCTCGGGCCGTTCCAGCCAGCCGCGCGACACCAGATAGCCGTCGCGCACGCGGACCAGCGGGCCACCCCCGGCGATCAGGAGCTTCAACCGCCGCCGTACCGTCGTCTCGGGCAGGTTGAGCACGCGCGACAGCACCCCCGGCCGCACCGCATGATCCGGGCCGACGGGCACGCCCGCATCGCCGCGACGCTGCAGATTGGCAGCGAGCACGGTCGAGAACAGCACGAGGTCCAGCCAGTTGCGATGCACCGCCCGGTTGCTGTCGGCGGTCGCCAGCATCACGTCCACCGCCGCGGCGATCCCGACATGCCGGTCATAGGGTCTGGCCGGGGGGCGCTGCGACGGCAGTTCGCCCGACCGCGCCAGCGCCTCGACGAAGCGGACGAAACTGTCGTGCGACAGCCGCATCAGTTCGGCGACGTCGGGCTGTTCCAGCACCTCGGGCCGGACCATCACGCCGCCGCGGCCGCGCACGCACAGCCCCTGTTCGGTCAGCGCGATGACGTGGCGCCGCACCGTCTCGAACGACCGCGACAGCGAGATCGCCAGCGAATGGGTCGAGATCGCCTTGTCGCGGGAACTGCGCTGCAGGCTTTCGCGGACGATCAGCGAAAAGATGGCGAACCGATCGACGTCGCCATCGAAACTCCGCATGCCCGCGGCGTTGATGCTGGTCTGCATCTCGGCCAGCAGATGCGTGATTTTGCCGAGCGCCAATCCCATGCGTTGCAGCCCCCTTCCCCGCGCCAAACGCAGATGGCAGGTCATGCCACGAAAGCGTAGCATTGTTAGGCGATCGACCGCCAAAATGAGTAATCGCGTGGCCGCGCGGACGGCATGTCAGTCGCCGCCCAGCTCGATCTCCGCCGCTCGTGCGTAGAGCGCGAACGTCGCCCGCGCGCCCGCGATCGCCGCCTCGCACCAGCCGGCACCCGCCGTGCCCGCCCGCGCCTCGATCGCGCCGAGCAGCGCGCGCCATTCGCCCGGTTCGTGCCGCGACGACAGATAGGCGACCGGAAAGCCCGCCGCGACCGACCGCGCCAGCAGCTGCCCACCCAATCGCGAACCCTCGCCGACGTACAGCGCGCCCCAGCGTTCGGCATCGCCATCCGCCGCGAACGGCAATGCGTCGGGCAGCGCCAGCCCCAGCGCCGCCAGATCCTCCGCCAGCGCCGGGCTCCGCGGCCGCCAGCCGGGCAGCTCGCCCGTCCCTGCTCCCGCCAGCGCCGCCTCGACCGCAGGCAGCGCGCGGCCATGCGCGAGCAGCACGCGGCGATAGCCCGCCGGATCGTCCAGCGCGACGCGGCCGAAGCGCGCGTCCACCATCTCGTGATCGGCGGCGGTGGCGGCGCGGAGTGTGGCGACGAAGGACATCGCGCTTCCGTGGCGCGGCGGGCGGCGGATGTCGAGGCCGTGCGTCGCCATCGTTCGGCACGATCGATCCGCTATCGATAGCCATGCCGCCCACCGTCATGGTATCGTCATCTATGCACGCCATGGCCAGCGCCTGTCCCCCGGATCGATCGGGCCTGCCGGCGCGGCCGTTCCGTCCCGGTACGGCGCGACGGACAGATTCGGCTTGCTTGCCGCATCGCCCGGCCCCATGCGCGCCGCGCCATCAACGAAAGGTCTTTTCATGGTTGCCTGGTTCCAGGCGCTGATGCCGAAGCAGGGTCGCTTCTTCGACCAGTTCGAGGCGCATGCCTCGACTCTGGTCGCGGGTGCCGACGCTTTGCAGAAGCTGTTCAGCGGCGACGGCGCGATTGCGCAGCATATCGCCGAGATCGTCGACCGCGAGCACGAGGCCGACGACATCACCCGCGAGGTGCTGCAGGACGTGCGCCGCGTGTTCGTGACGCCGTTCGACCGGTCGGCGATCACCGACCTGATCGGCGTCATGGACGATTCGATCGACCAGATGAACCAGACCGCGACCACCATCGCGCTGTACGAGGTGACCGAATTCGCCCCCGACATGCGCGAGATGGTCAATCTGGTGGTCGAGGCGGCGCGCGTGACCGCGGAGGCGATTCCCCTGCTGCGCAAGCTCGACGCCAACGCCGGCCGCCTGCACGACCTCACCGCCCGGCTGGTACAGCTCGAAGGCCAGGCCGACGACCATCACGCCCAGGGCCTGCGCACGCTGTTCAAGGCGTGCGGCAACGACCAGCCGATGCGCTTCATCGTCGAGCGCGAGATCTACAGCCACCTGGAGCGCATCGCGGACCGGTTCGAGGACATCGCGAACGAGATCCAGGGTCTCGTCATCGATCACGCCTGATGACCATTTCCTTCACGCTGCTGGTCGCGCTGATCGGCGTCGCGCTGCTGTTCGACTTCCTCAACGGCCTGCACGACGCCGCCAATTCGATCGCGACGGTGGTGTCCACCCGCGTCCTCAAACCGCATCACGCGGTGCTGTGGGCTGCCTTCTTCAACTTCATCGCCTTCGCCGTCTTCGGCCTCCATGTCGCGCAGACGGTCGGCAAGGGCATCGTCGATGCGCAGATCATCGATCCGCAGGTGATCTTCGGCGCGCTGATGGGCGCGATCGCGTGGAACGTCATCACCTGGCGCTACGGCATCCCGTCCAGTTCCAGCCACGCGCTGATCGGTGGCCTGCTCGGCGCGGGCATCTCCAAGGCGGGGCTGTCGAGCGTGGTGTGGAGCGGCGTCGGCAAGACCGTCGCCGCGATCTTCCTCTCCCCCACCGTCGGCCTCGTCCTCGCGCTGCTGCTCGTCCTCGTCGTCGCGTGGAGCTCGCTCAAGCTCACGCCGATGGGCGTCGACAAGCGCTTCCGCAAACTCCAGCTGATCTCCGCCGCGCTCTACAGCCTGGGCCATGGCGGCAACGACGCGCAGAAGACGATGGGGATCATCACCGTCCTCCTCTATTCGCAAGGCATGCTCGGCGGCGAATTCCACGTCCCCTTCTGGGTCGTCCTCTCCTGCCAGGCGGCGATGGCGCTCGGCACGATGTCGGGGGGCTGGAAGATCGTCCACACGATGGGATCGAAGATCACCCGCCTCACCCCGGCGCAGGGTTTCTGCGCCGAAACCGGCGGCGCGATCACGCTGTTCATGGCGACGATGGGCGGCATCCCCGTATCCTCGACGCACACGATCACCGGCGCGATCGTCGGCGTCGGCTCGGCACGGCGCCTGAGCGCGGTACGCTGGAACGTCGCCAGCCGCATCGTCGTCGCCTGGGTCGTCACCCTCCCCGCCGCCGGCCTGATCGGCGCGGCCTTCTACGAACTGGCGGCGCTGCTGTCGCGCTGACGGCACGGCAGCCCGCCATCGCTCGCATCCGGTAAAATGTGATAGCCCTCCCCGCAGGGGGACACGGCCATGCTCAAACCATTCTTCGACGCGTTCGGCGGCAGCGCCACCGCCGCCACGATCCTGGTCGCTGGCATCGGCCTTGCCGGTGTGCTGGGCGGCGCCTTGGCGAGCTATCTGACCAGCCATCAGACCGCTTATGTCAACGCCATCACCACCGAGCGGATGAAGTGGGTCAACACGCTGCGCACCAATATCGCGCAGGTCGTCGCGCTGATGTTCGCGGTCAAATCGTTCGACGGCGATGACGACTATCCGCGCGACGCCTTCATCAAGGATCTGCGCGAGGCCAACGTTCTGGCCAATACGGTCACCCTGCAGCTCAATCCGCGGTCTCTGGTCGATCGCAACATCATATTGATCCTGTTCGCCATCCAGGAATGCGGGACCGCAGTTGCATGGCGGGAAAGTCTCGACGCCATGGCCAATGCGCTCGGCGAACACGCCCAGTGGCTGCTCAAGATGGAATGGGAACGCGTCAAGGTCGAGGCCCGTTCACCACTCGGCAAATGGCGCCACCGCAAGAGCTACCAGCGCATCGTCGACGAATACGAACAATTCGCCCGTCGCGGCAACGGCCTGCCACAGGCGCGCCACCTCACCCGCCATGCCAGGCTACCGGAATATCTGCGGAGCTGACGGATTGCAGAATATCTGGATTTTGGAGCGGGTGAAGGGCACACGCCTTTGCCGTAAGTGGCTGACGGCATCGATATGACGCCGATATGGATCATCGACCGACGCCGTGGCGCGTCTTCCGAACGTGCGGCCTCGGTGCACACATATCGGATGCCCTTCCCCGCGTTCCCAACTATTTGGTCGCAACGTCCAAAGTGGGATATTTAATGCCGAGCTGGTCCAGATAGGTCGGATATTTCTTGGGATCGTAGTAATATTTGGCCATCTTCGGGCGCAGGCGATCCATGACCTCCTTGTTCAGCCAGATCGCCGGGGTGTCGGTGGCCGAGATTACGGGATCGTATTTCTGATCCTTGAACTGGACGTTCTGCTGATAGGCCTTGGCGTCGGCGATCAGTTGCGGCGTGGTCATCAGGTCGATCACCGTCATCGCCACCGCCTTGGCTCCGGCAACGGCACCCTTGTGTGCGATCGGCGTCGCCATTGCGATCGCGGACGTCTTGTTGTGGCCGATCATGTTCGGGATATTGGACGGATAGCGGATGGTGATCGTCGGCACCGTCCACATGATATCGCCGATATCGTCCGATCCGCCACCCGTCGGCACCTTTGCTTCGTACGGGCCGTTGAGTTCGCCGATCGTCGTCGCGAGCGGCTTGAGTGGGCGCTGGACCCCGGTTTGCACCGCCTTGGCGAAGGCCTGATCGTCCGCGCTCCATGCCGGCATCCCGACCGCCTTGATATTGGCATAGGCCGCGTCGGCCATCGGCTTATTGCCGAAATTGGGGGCGGCGTAACCCAGGATGCGGTGCGTAACCGTGGTGTCGCTCGCCTTCGCAGCAGCCTCCGCGATCGTGTTGCCGGTTTCGAACAGGTCGCGGACCGGCTGGAAACCAAACTGGCGGAAGTAATACCAGACGCTCGCGGTGTCGGGCACGACGTTGGGCTGGCCGCCGCCGTTGGTGATGACGTAATGCGAACGCTGCGAGATCGGCAGGTGCTCGCGACGCATATTCCAAGCATTGTCCATGATCTCGACGCCGTCGAGCGCCGACCGCCCGTCCCAAGGATCGCCCGCGGCATGGGCGGTGCGGCCATGGAAGGTATATTCGACCGACACCAACGCGTTCGATCCGCCCGCGCCCCAGCCAGTCGCAAAATCGCTCGATACATGGGTGAAGATATTGGCATCGACGCCCTTGAAGAGCCCGTCGCGCACATAATAGGCCTTGGTGGCCAACAGCTCTTCAGCCACGCCGGGCCACAACATCAGCCGGCCCTTGATGCCGTTCTTCTGCATGATCTGCTTGACCGCGATGGCCGCGGCGATCTGTAGCGGCATACCCGAATTATGCCCTTCGCCATGGCCCGGCGCGCCGTCGACCAGCGGCTTGAGGTACGGCACGCCGGGCGTCTGCGACGTGCCGAGCAGGCAGTCGACGTCGCTGCCGAGCGCGATCAGCGGCCCGCCGCTTCCCCACGTTGCGGTCCACGCGGTGGGGATGCCCGCCACGCCCTTGGTGATCGTGAAGCCGTTTTTCGCGAGGATACCGGTCAAATACTCCATCGTCTGGAATTCCTGGAACCCCGGCTCGGCGAAACTGAAGACGCTGTCGACCATCTGCTGAACCAGCTTGGCCTGGGCATCGACCGCAACGACGGCGTCGGCCTTGAGCCTGGTCTTGTCGATCGCCGCGGCGGCTGGGGCAGGTGCAGGTTCGGCCGCTGCGGCAACCGATGTGGTGACGAAGCTCAGCGTGGCGACGCTGGCCAGCAACTTGGCAAGTTTCATATCTTCTTTTTCCTGTTGGTTGGTATGGGACAAAGACACGAAGCGAACGCAAAGTTAGATGCCGACGCGGATTCCCATCCGAAATACGCGGCCCAGTACGTCGTAGAGGGCGCGATTGGTCTGCGGGTAGGCTGGAGTATTGTTCCCCGTCGGTCCGTTGCCGACCAGCACGGGATCACGATTGGTAAGGTTACGGATCGCGACGAATATTTGCGCCTTCGCGTTCTGGACCGAAAAATCGTAGTTCGCATTGATGTCGAGGAAAAAGGCGCCGCCAATGCGATTGGTGTTCACCGTCCGCCGGTCTGCGGTCGAGGCCGGGCAGTCGGTGGTGCAGACGATATAATTGTTATTGTACACCCCGGCGGACACACCGCGCCCGATGATCTGGAACCCCAGTCCCGACGGGATGTCGTAGCCAGCGGTCAGGCGATAGGTCCAGTCGGGCAGCCCCCCGGTATTCTGGCCCGCGGCATCGGTGGTCAACGTCGCGCCATTGTTCGTTTTGAGGTCGATCGCGTAGCTTGCCAGCCCGCGTAGCGTGACGGTGCCGGGGCCGATCGCGCGGCGATAGCTCGCCTCGAAATCGATGCCGCTCGTCTTGGTGCTGACAAAGTTGAACGGCTTGATCTCGATCGACGTCACCGCGAGGCCGGGCGTGACGACCCCCCGCCCCCCGGTCGTCGAGATGAACGCGCACGCACTGGCGATCGTCTGCTGGTAGCATTGGTCGATCAGCGTCTGCGCGGTCAGCACGTCGATCGCGTCGCTGATCTTGATGTTGTAATAATCGACCGACGCCGCGAAGCCGGGCAGGAAGGTCGGCGTGAACACCGCGCCCGCGCCATAGGTCTTTGCGACCTCCGGCTGAAGACCGGGGTTGCCGACGGTGGATTCGTTGAACTGATAGGTCGCCGTGCTGCCGTTGGTTTGGATAACGTTCACCGTGTTGGTCCGGCCCGTCCCCGGCGCGAACAGTTCGGCAAGGTTCGGCGCACGAATGTCGCGGCTGACGGTGCCCCGCAACTTGACGTCGGGAATGACCTGCCACGTCAGCCCGGCTTTCCACGTCGTCACGCTGCCGCTGGTCGAATAGTCGGTGACGCGCGCCGCGCCGTTGAAGTCCGCACCGGCGAACAGCGGGATGATCGTTTCGACGAACGCTTCCTTGACGGAGTATTTGCCGGTCGTCGCCAGATAATTTCCGTAGATCCATGTGCCGGTGGTGACGCCATTGGCGACGATCGGCTGATATTGCGCATCGACGTCGCCACGAACCGATTCCCGACGAATTTCGCCACCGAACGCAAGCGAGATCGGCCCCGCCCACAGGTTGAGCAGATTGTTGGTCGAAAGGTTGATCGCCGCGACCTGCTGTTCCAGATGCTGGGTGCGCAGCGGCTGCGCCCCGTTACCCAGGACATAGGCAATCGCTTGCGGCGTCGCCCCGCCGATGCCGATGCGATTGAACGGCACGCATCCGTTGCTCGGGCTGGTCAGCGTCGATCGACATACGATCGTCCCCGCGGCGATCCCAGCCGCATTGCCGGCGGTCGCGACGACCGCATCGGTCGCCAGGGCCATCCGCGACAGGTTCCAGGCGTTGGTCAGCTGTTCGCGCGTGTCGGTCTGGCCGAGCTGATAATAGCCGTCCCACTTCCAGTCCTTGCCGAGCATGCCGAAGCGGCCACCGGCCCCCGCGACGTAGCGGCGGACGTTGCGCTGGTTGTCGCTGCCCTGGGGCGGCAGATTGATGTTGCTGGTCCCGATCTGCACCGACGTCAGGTTGTTGGCGGCCATCGCCTGGCGTACCGAATCGGGTAGATAGGCGTTGTCGCGCTGGATCACGACGCCGGTGGTCGGGGTCTGCTGGTAAAAGCTCTGACCGCGATAATAACTGTGCGAAAACTGGCCGAACAGCTCCAGCCAGGGCGCGATCTCATAAGACAGTCGTCCGAACGCCGATGCTCGCCGCTCTTCGGGCAACAGCGTCGCGCTGCCGCGATGACCGGCCGTGGTGACGTCGAGGTCACCCCCGATCATCCACTGGCCACTGGTGGTGCCGAAGGTCAGCTGATTGACCGACGCCTTGCCGGTCGCGGGGTTGACCGTGCCGAAATAGGTGCCGCGCAACGGGCCGGTGCTGATGAGGCCGCCCGGGGTGAACTGGCCGGTGCCGATATTCGACCCGACGACATATTCGGGTGCGCATCCCGTGATCGGCGTGCCCGCGCTATACCCCGTCGGCACGCGGCAATTGCCCGTCGCGCTATAGGCGGGATTGTTGGCGAGAAAAAAACCGCTGTCGTTCCAGTCGCGATCGATCGACTGGATTCCGGTCTGGCTGAAATATTCGCCCGACAGCAGGATATGGCCCTTGCCGTCGGCAAAGGATTGTCCGCCCGCGACGGACACCTTGTGGTTCGGTCCGTCGCCATAGGTGGTGACGCCATATTCATAGCTGGCCTTGAAGCCTCTGAAGCCGCGATCGAGGATGAAGTTGACCACCCCGGACACCGCATCCGACCCATAGGCGGAGGACGCGCCGCCGGTGACCACTTCGACCCGCTCGATCAGCGCCTGGGGGAAGGTGTTGACGTCGACCTGCCCCGTCGTGGTCGAGGCAACCGAGCGTTGGCCGTCGAAGAGCACCAGCGTACGCGCTGGCCCGAGCGAACGGAGATTGACGCTGTTGATCCCGGCTGCGCCGTTTGACAGCGACCCATTCGAATTCGCCGCGGTGCCGCTGCCCCGCACGGCTGGCAGGGTGTTGACGAAATCGGTGATGTTCGCGGGTGCCTCGGCCTTCAGTTCCTCGGCGCTCACGACGCTGACCGGGGTCGGTGCGCTATAGCCGTCGCGGACGATGCGGCTGCCGGTGATGACGATGTCGCCGGACGCCGCTTCCGCATCGGAGGGCACGCCGGACAGCGGGTCGGTTTCGACCTGTGGCTTGCCGCCGGGAAGGTTGACCGGCTCCTGACTCGTACCGGCCGACTTGGTCGGGCCGGTGACGACCTGCCCCGCAGCGGGCTGGACCGGAGGCGTCTGCGCCAGGACGGGCGGCGCGGCCGCGACCATGACGGCCGCCGTCGCAAGCAATCGCGCACGCCGACCGTTCGAGCTGGCGGCGGCAGCGGTGGTACGAACAAACATGGATCCCCCTCTTGTTCCCCAGTCGAGGCCTGACGGGCGATCCTCTCCGCGTTATCGTTATTGTCGTTCGTTCGGTCCTGCGGTTCCTGTTTCAGCGTCGGCCGGTTTCCGGTCTCGTCCGCCGCTGAAGATTATCAGAAGCATCGTAGGGCTTCCTCGCTATCTGCGGCGGGACGCGCGGCTTTATTGATGGAAAGCGGCGCTCGTCGCGCATTTCGTGGCGGAAATCATCATGGCGGCCACGGCTTTCAACGAAAGCCGAATCACCGTTCGTCCAGCAGCACCGCCGGCGCGATCAGGCGCTGCGCGACCTCATGCATCATAAAACTCGACCGAATACGGGCAACGTGCGGCAAACGGGACAACTCGCTGCGATACACACGGTCGTAATCCTCGAACGATCGGACGTGGACGATCATCAGGAAGTCGGTCTCGCCGCTGACGAAGGTGCAAAAGGACATCGACGGACAGTCGATCACCGCTTTCTCGAACTCATTCAGGACGGTCTCGGCCTGGCTGGAAAGCTCGATCGAGACGAGCACGACCATATGGAAGCCCAGCTGCGCAATATCGAGGTTGGCGGTGTAACCGGTGATGATACCGCGATCCTCGAGTATCTTGCGTCGGCGGGCGGTGGCGGTGCTCGACAAATTGATCCGCTCGCCGAGCGTGACATCGGTGGCGCGGCCGTCCCGCATCAACTCGCGAAGGATACGATAGTCGGTCGCGTCGACGACGCGCGTGTCGAATTCGGTCATGCAACAGCGTCTCCCGTGCTGCATTCCGGCATCCTCTGCGCCAAAGCTGCCGGATGATGGCGGAAACCGCAAGCGGGCTGATGGGCGAGGCCATGCCGGCGGCGCCGGGGGGCGACGGTTTCACCCTAACGCCGGGATACCCGGTAACGTCAGCATGCGCGCGCGTGGCAGCAGGATTGGCGGGGTTCGACCGCGACAACATGATCGCCGAACGGCGACAGGGGCGGAAATCCATGGAGCGGGTGAAGGGAATCGAACCCTCGTCGTAAGCTTGGGAAGCTTCTGCTCTACCATTGAGCTACACCCGCTCGGGCAGCGTTCGACTAATCGTAGCGGCGTTGCGATGCAAGCACGGATCGCGCCGGCGGTGGCGGTCAGATGCCGTCGGCAAAGACCGCGCGGCCGCCCGCTTGGAGCTCGCGGGTCAGGTCGGCGAGGCATGCGGCGACCAGATCCGCATCCGCGCTGCGCACCACGAAATTCGCGCCGGTGCGGCCTTCGCGGAAGAAGGGGTAGCTGCCGATCGAGACGCCTTCGTGGCGCTTTTCCGCCTCGCGCAGCAGGTCGGCGACCTCGCTCTCCGCGACCCAGCAGCCGATCGTGCCCGAGACGACCGGGCGACCGCCCTCCAGCGTACCGGTCAGCGCATCGAGCATGCCTGCGGTGATGTGAGGGACACCCGCCATGATAAAGACGTTGCCGATGTGGATGCCCGGCGCGCCCGAGACGCGGTTGGGGATCAGCCCCGCCCCCGCCGGCACCCGCGCCATCCGCGCGCGCACTTCGGTCAGGCCACCGCGCGTCGCGTAATAGCGCTCGAGCACGGCCAGTGCCTCGGGGTGATGCTCGACGCCGACGCCGAGCGCTGCGGCGATCGCGTCGACGGTGATGTCGTCGTGCGTCGGGCCGATGCCGCCGGTGGTGAACAGATAGTCGTTGCGCGCGCGCAGGATATTAACCGCCTCGACGATCGCCTCCGTCCGGTCGGGCACCACGCGCACCTCGGCGAGGCGGATGCCCTGTACGTTGAGCCAGCTCGCCAGTTGCGCGACGTTCTTGTCCTGCGTGCGGCCCGACAGGATTTCGTCGCCGATGACGACCAGCGCGGCGGTCCAGATGCGTTCCTGCTCCATGGACCCGCCATAGCCTCGCAAAAGGCCGCCGACCACGCTATATCATCGCGATGACCGAATACGTGACCGTCACCTCCGACGCGCCGGAAGGGCGCACCGGCGCCATCAAGCTCCACGGCCCCGCCGCCTTCGCCGGCATGCACAAGGCCGGGCGGCTCGCCGCCGAGACGCTCGACATGCTGGTGCCGCACATGGTGCCCGGCGTCGCCACCGCCGAGCTCGACAAGCTGATCTACGACTTCATCGTCGCGCGCGACGGCGTGCCGGCGACGCTCGGCTACCGCGGCTATGCGCATTCGACCTGCATCTCGATCAACCACGTCGTCTGCCACGGCATCCCGAGCGAGAAGACGCTGAAATCCGGCGACATCGTCAACGTCGACGTGACCCCCATCGTCGATGGCTGGCATGGCGATTCGAGCCGCATGTATCTGATCGGCGACGTGCCGCTGAAGGCGCGACGGCTGGTCGAGGTGACCTACGAATGCCTGATGCTGGGCATCGAGCAGGCGCGGCCGGGCAACCACATGGGCGACGTCGCGCATGCCATCCAGCGGCATGCGGAAAAGCACCGCTACGGCGTGGTGCGCGATTTCTGCGGCCATGGGCTGGGGCGGCTGTTCCACGACGCGCCCGAGGTGGTGCATGTCGGCAAGCCGGGCACGGGACCCGAACTGAAGCCGGGGATGATCTTCACGATCGAACCGATGATCAACATCGGCCGGCCCGACGTGAAGCTGCTCGACGACGGCTGGACCGCGGTGACCCGCGACCGGTCGCTGTCGGCGCAGTTCGAACATTCGATCGGGATCACCGAGGACGGCTGCGAGATCTTCACGACCTCGCCGGCGGGGTATCACCAGCCACCTTACGCGTAGCAGCCTTGTCCGGGGGTGGGGAGGCCCACCTGCCCTTCGACAGGCTCAGGGCGAACGGTTTGCTTGCGGCGGTCGGGCTGTCGCGCGATCGGTCATGCATCCGGCGTCGGCTGGCGTCGGCGCGATCACCAAGCACCGTTCCGTTCGTGCTGAGCCTGTCGAAGTACGATGAGTCTCAATGCCCTTCGACAGGCTCAGGGCGAACGGTCGGGGGGATGGCGGTCTGACAAGAGGGGGCGGCGCGACATTGCCGGTGCCGCCCCCCTTCCCTCACTTCACGTCGAGCATCACCACCGATTTCGCCGGCAGAGTCACCGACAGCGTGTCGTTCGCCAGCGTCGCGCCGGTGAACGCCTCCGGGCGCACCACGTCGGGCGCGTCGAAGGTGTTGTGCGCGTCCATCGTCGGCGCGGTCAGGATGCGGCCGGTGACGCTCGTCCCCGTGATCCCCGCCAGCTGCACCGTAACGGTCGCCGGGCGATTGGGATCGACGTTGGTCAGCCCGACATGGACGACGCCGTCGGTGCCACGCACCGCGCTGGCGCTGACCGCGCGCAGTTCGTTGGCGCCGCGCCTGTACCAGTGCGAACTCACCTCGACCGGCAGGACAATGCCGTCCTGATAGTCCTTGTACATGTCGAACACCCAATAGGTCGGGGTCTTCACCATGCGCGCGCCGTCGGTTAGCAGCATCGCCTGCAGCACGTTGACCATCTGCGCGATATTGGCGCCGCGCACGCGGTCGGCGTATTTGGCGAAGATATCGAGGTTGAGGCTCGCGACCACCGCGTCGCGCAGCGAATTCTGCTGGTAGAGGAAGCCCGGATGCGACCCCGGCTCCTGATCGTACCACGTCCCCCATTCGTCGACGAGCAAGGCGACGCGCTTCTTCGGATCGTATTTGTCCATGATCCGCGAATGGCCCCGGATCAACTCGTCCATCTTCATCGTCTTGACGAGCGTCGTCGCCCAGGCGTCCTCGTCGAAGCCGGTCGCGGCGCCCTTTTTGCTCCAGGTGCCGGGGACCGTGTAATAATGGACGCCGATCCCGGAGAAGACGGTGCCCGCCTTCTTCATCATCACCTCGGTCCAGTTATAGTCCTCGGCATTGGCGCCGCTCGCCACCTTCATGATCGGCACGCCCTCGGGCGTCTTGACGAAGGTCGCGTATTTGCGCGTCTCGTCCGCGGCATAGTCGGCGAGCATGTTGCCGCCGCAGCCCCACAATTCGTTGCCGATGCCGAACATCGGCACCTTCCACGGTTCCTTGCGGCCGTTGGCGGCGCGTTCCTTCGCCAGGCTCGATCCGGTCGGCGAGGTCATGTACTCGACCCATTCCGCCATCTCGCGCGGCGGCGCCGAACCGACGTTGCCGGACACATAGGCCTCGGCACCGAGCAGTTCGGAATAATCCATGAATTCGTGCGTGCCGACCGCATTGTTCTCGGTCACGCCGCCCCAATGGGTGTTGATCTTGACCGGGCGTTTGTTGCGCGCGCCGATGCCTTCACGCCAGTGATATTCGTCGGCGAAGCAACCGCCCGGCCAGCGCACCACCGGCACGCGGATCGCCTTCAGCGCGGCGAGCACGTCGTTGCGGTAGCCGCGGGTGTTGGGGATCTTGCTGCCCGGCCCGACCCAGATGCCGCCGTAGATGCCGGTGCCAAGATGCTCGGCGAACTGGCCGAACAGACGCTTGTCGTATTTGGGGCCGGGATGGTCGCCGCGCACCGACACGATGTCGGGCGTGGTCACCTCCTGCGCGGCCACACCCGTGGGCAGGATCGCGACCAGCGCGGTGCACAGCAACAGCTTCAGCGACGTCTTCATCCATCTCTCCCGGACGCATCCTCGTGCGTGTGGAGCGATGACTATCCCGCCAGCTCTGACCCGTCAATTTGCCAGACAAATAGCGGATCAGCGCCGGCCGCGCCGCGTCTCGGCCAGTCGCGCCGCCGCGATCGTATCGACGACCAGCTCGTAATGGCCGGGCGAATAGCCCGCGGCGACGAACGCCTTCACCTCGGCCGAGGCGATCGAATAGCCGCGCTTCCAGCTCAGCACCGCGATGCGGCGCAGCGCCTCCAGCCGCGGATCGGCGAGCTGCGGGCTGATCCGCACGCCGAACAGCAGCCCCAGCCAGCGCGACAGCCGCCCCGGCTGGCGCAGCGTCGCCATCCCGTCCGACCGCGCGAGGCCGATGACGGAGCGTTCCAGTTCGGTCAGCACAAGCGTCTCCTCGCTGGCATCGTCGCCGGGGCGGGGAGCGAAACCACGCGGGCCCGCCGGCACCGGCGATGCCGCGGACGCGCGCGCATAACCGGCATTGCCCGGTTCGGCGAAAGCGAGAAAAGCCATGGTGTCACTCCCTTGTCGAACCGCAGGCAGCCCGGCGGCATCGGTGGCGATGCCGCGTTATGACCTTGGTTTGTTGCGACCGGTTTGCAGCCGTTTGTCGACGTGCATCCGGTGGTATTCGAAGACCCGCGGATCGCCGCGGGCACCTTCTATACTGGACGGTATAAAAGCGACGGATGGTGCCGTCAACGCCTTTCATACCGGTCGGTAGCAAAAATATGGATCAAGCCGATCGATCGTGTCGGGAGGGCGCGGGGACCGTCCGCCGCGCCCGAACGTTGATCCCGTCCCACAGGAGGTTTGCGATGCCCGATACGCCCCCTATCGACCCCGACGCCGCCATCCCGCCCGACAACGGCCGCCGCGCCACGATCGACCCGAAGACCGGCGAGGTCCATGGCAGCGGCAGCGGGGCCGGCGGCGGCAATCCCGGCGAGGATTTCGACAGCGATGCCGCGACGGGGGACGGTTACCCGATCACGGGTGGCGAAGGCCTGGCGAAGGGCGGGAAGCACGATCCGGGGCCGACGCACCATGAGGGTGAGGGCTGATCCAACAGGAGGAGGATTTACTGAAACCTCTCCACACACACTCCGTCACCCCGGACTTGTTCCGGGGTCCACTCCGCGGCTGGGCGTATCGTGCGAGCCTCTTGCCGTTCGGCTCGCCGCCTGGTGGACCCCGGAACAAGTCCGGGGTGACGGAGGAATGGGGCGGCCGGTCGGGTACACCCGCAGCCGACGCCCGCCCCTCACTTCAACGGCACGATCACCTCGTCGGGATGCGCGACGTTCAGCTCCTTGCGCACCATCTCGTCGACCATGTCCGGATTCGCATGATCCGGGTCGAGCAGCGCCACGCGGTTCCTGAGCACCGCCCGCTTCTGGTCGAGCGCGGTGAACTGCTTCTCGCGCCGTGCCAGCTGCTTCTTGTAATCGCCGTAGGCGAGGATGCCGTTCGGCCCGAGCACCGCATAGGCGCCGAAGAACGCCATGATCGTCAGGCCCAGCGCGGGCAAGGCGGCGCGGCGCATCACCTTGCCGAACGCCGACGACCTGGTCGTCCTTACCCTGCTCGCGCCTGCCATGGCCTCATCCTCGCTTGCAACCCGCGGTGGATCAAGCCTTCAGAACGTCCCGCCCGGCATAACGTGCCGAATCGCCCAGCTCTTCCTCGATGCGGATCAGCTGGTTGTACTTGGCGAGCCGATCCGAGCGCGCGAGGCTGCCCGTCTTGATCTGCCCGCAATTGGTCGCGACGGCGAGGTCGGCGATCGTCGCATCCTCGGTCTCGCCCGAACGATGGCTCATCACCGCGGTGTAGCGCGCGCGCTGCGCCATCGTCACCGCTTCCAGCGTCTCGGTCAGCGTGCCGATCTGGTTGACCTTCACCAGCAGCGAATTGGCGTAGCCGCCCTCGATCCCGCGCGCCAATCGCTTGGGATTGGTGACGAACAGATCGTCGCCGACCAGCTGCACCTTGTCGCCGATCAGGTCGGTCAGCGCCTTCCAGCCCTCCCAATCGTCTTCGCTCATGCCGTCCTCGATCGAGAAGATCGGGTAGCGGCGCGTCAGGTCGGCGAGATACTCCGCCATCGCGCCGCTCTCGAGCACCTTGCCCTCGCCCGCGATATTGTAGCGGCCGTCCTTGTAGAACTCCGTCGCGGCGCAATCGAGCGCCAGCATCACGTCGTCGCCCGGCGTGTAGCCCGCCTTCTCGATGCTCTGCATGATGAAGCCCAAAGCTTCCTCGGTGCTGGCGATGTTGGGCGCGAAACCGCCCTCGTCGCCGACGCCGGTCGCCAGGCCCTTGTCGTGCAGCGCCTTCTTGAGCGTGTGGAAGATCTCCGACCCGCAGCGCACCGCCTCGACGATGTTCGCCGCGCCGACCGGCACGATCATGAATTCCTGGAAATCGATCGGGTTGTCGGCATGTTCGCCGCCGTTGATGATGTTCATCATCGGCACGGGGAGGACATGCGCCGAGACGCCACCGACGTACTTGTACAGCGGCATGCCGCGCACTTCCGCCGCGGCCTTGGCGGCGGCAAGGCTGACGCCGAGGATCGCGTTGGCGCCGAGGCGTCCCTTGTTCTCCGTTCCGTCCAGCTCGATCATCGTGCGGTCGAGATCGGCCTGATCCTCGGCATCCAGCCCGATCAGCGCCTCGACCAGCTCGCCGTTCACCGCCTCGATCGCATCGTCGACCCCCTTGCCGCCCCAGCGGCTCTTGTCGCCGTCGCGCTTCTCGACCGCCTCGTGCGCGCCGGTCGAGGCGCCCGACGGCACCGCGGCGCGGCCGAAGCTGCCGTCCTCAAGCAACACGTCGACCTCCACGGTGGGGTTGCCGCGGCTGTCGAGGATCTGGCGGCCATGGATGTCGATGATTGCGGTCACGTAACGATGCTCCTACCTCTGGGGTCTGATGCGGCGGCCTCTACCCTGCGCAGGACCATGCGGCAATCTCCCCGGCGGGCAGGGAACCGTGCGTCATGGGCCGGGGTTGAGGGTGTCGAACCAACGAAAGGGCGAGTCATGGCCGATACCGACCTGAAACCGATCACCGATGGCGACATCACCCCGCCGCCCGCCGGCACCGATTTCACCCCCGCCCCGCCGCTCAAGGATGCCGGCGTCGACTTCGATGCGGACGCCTCGGGCAGCCGCACCGATCAGGCGAAGCAGACGGTGAAGGACTATTCGTCCAAGTACGGCGCGCAGGCGACCGACAAGATCCGCACCCTCGCCGACACCGGCAAGGAACGCGCGGTCGGCGGCCTCGATCAATTGTCCCAGCTCATCACCGATGCCGCCGGCCAGGTCGACGACAAGCTCGGCGCGCAATATGGCGAATATGCCCGCTCGGCCGCCGGCGCCGTCTCCAACTTCTCCGAACAGCTCAAGGGCAAGGACGTCGACCAGCTGATCGGCGAAGCGCGCGACTTCGTCCGCAAGAGCCCCGGCGTCGCGATCGGCGTCGCGGCCGCACTGGGTTTCGCGGTCGCGCGGATCGTCCAGTCCGGCATCGACGGCGACAAGGCGTAAGGCGCGGGATGACGGCGGTGGGTCCGGTGGTGGAAGACGAGGGGATCGCCACCCTCGTCGGCCAGCTCGTCGAGGATGCGCGCGGGCTGGCGAGCGCCGAGGTTGCGCTGGTCAAGGCGCGGGTCGGCGAGCGGGCGAATGCCTATAAGAACGCGGTGATCTTCTTCGCGGTGGCCGGCGTGCTGGCGCTCGCGGCGCTGATCGCGCTGCTCGTCGGGCTGATCCTCAGCCTCGCGACGCTGATCGGCCCCGGCCTCGCCACCGCCGCGGTGGTGCTCGCGGTGCTGGCGATCGCCGGCATCCTCGCGCTCGTCGGCAAGAGCCGTCTGGCGCCCGCCGCGGAGGTGCAATCGTGAGCGATCCCGCCACGCGCCTTGCCGCCGCGGAGGTAGAAGCGGCGCTCGCCCGCAACCGCCTGTCGGCGACTCTCGGCAAGCTGCAGGTGCGGCTCAACCCGCGCACGCTCGCACGCACCGCGGCGCGCGACGTCGCCGACAAGGGCAGCGCCGCGGCGCAGGCCGGGCTCGACACCGCCGTGCGCAATCCGGGCGCGGTGGCCGGCGCGACGGCGCTCGCCGGACTGTTCCTTGCCCGCCATCGCATCGCCCATCTGTTCCGCCGCAAGCCCAAGCACAAGCCTGGCCATCGCGACCACGAACCCGGCCTTGGTCCTCAGGACTGATTTCACGAAGGACGAACCCCATGCCCAACACCCATGACGCCAACACCAAGCCCCACGACCGCCTCGAAGACGCGAAGCACGCCGCGACCGACGCCGCGCGCCGCACCGCCGATGCGATCGAATCGAACCCGCTGGCGATCGTCGCCGGCGGCCTCGCGATCGGTGCGCTCGCCGGCGCGCTGATCCCGCGCTCGGCCAAGGAAAAGGAGCTGCTCGCGCCGCTCGGCCGCACGCTCGGCGAACGCGCCCGCGGCGCCTTCCAGGCGGCACGCGAGGCCGGCACCGGCGAACTCGCCAACGCCGGCCTGTCGAAGGACGCCGCCAAGGATCAGATCAAGTCGCTGCTCCAGGGCGTCGTCAAGGCGGCGACCACTGCCGGCTCTGCCGCGGCGAAGACGGCAGCGAACAAGGGGTGACCGAATCCGTCCGTGCTGAGCCTGTCGAAGCACGTTGAGTCTCGAGCGCTTCGAGGCCCAACGCCCTTCGACAGGCTCAGGGCGAACGGATCGGTTGGATGATTAGCCCTTGCAATCCCGGACGGGATGCGGGGTTCAATATTGCAGCGCAACACGCTAGGACGCGGGCTCGACCCTCCCACCCCAGGAAAAGCGTATGAGCAAGCTCCACCTCGTCTTCGGCGGCCGCGTCCAGGACCCCCGCACCCTCGACTTCGCCGACCCGTCGCAGCTTGAGGTCGTCGGCATCTTCGCCGATTATGCCAGCGCCGAAAAGGCCTGGCGTGCCGCCGCCCAGCGCACCGTCGACGATGCCGAGATGAAGTTCGTCGTGGTCCACCTGCACCGTCTGCTCGAGCCGGAATTGCTGGCCCCGCCGGCGGCATAACGCCCCACCCTCACCATCGCCATTCCCGCGAAGGCGGGAATCCATAGTCGCCACGGCGGCAATAGAAGCGCACCGTTCTGGCATATGGATCCCCGCCTCCGCGGGGATGACGATGTCGAGGTACGGACACGCCCCCATCCATCATCCCGGCGAAAGCCGGGATGACGGTGCGATCGGCGTGGACAGTATAGGCGGGGCGGCGGGCGAAAGCCCCCGCCCCCTCTCTCGAAATCAGATGAACTCGACCTTCGACACCACATAATAGCGGTCGCCCGCGGGCACCGACACCTCGACCTCGTCGTCGACCCGGCGTCCGATCAGCGCGCGGCCGAGCGGCGAATTGTACGAGATGCGACCGGTCTTGGCATCCGCCTCGGTCTGGCCGACGATCTGGTACTTCACCGGCTTGTCGTCGTCGTCGAGCAGCGTCACCGTCGCGCCGAATACCACCTTGTCGCCCGACAGGTCGCGCGGGTCGATGATCTGCGCACGGGACAATTTGTCCTCGATGTCGCTGATCGTCGCCTCGTTCTGGCCCTGCTGTTCCTTCGCGGCGTGATATTCGGCGTTTTCCGACAGGTCGCCGTGCGCGCGCGCTTCCTCGATCGCGTCGACGATCAGGGGACGCTCGGCTTTCAGACGCTTCAGATCCGCGGTGAGCTTCTCATAGCCCTCCTGGAGCATCGGCATCTTTTCGACGGTCGCCATATCCAAGTCCCCAATTCACTCATTCCCCGCGCGAACCATGACGGCCCGCCCGCACACATCCATTATGTCGGGATCAGTTGTGCGACTGCGAATAATAGGATTGCAAGGGACGTACTTCAAGAGAAGTGACCCCGATTGCCGCCGCGGCCTGCACGCTCGCGGGTGCGGTGGTGAAATAGGGGATCTTCTGCGCCAGCGCCGCCTGGCGGATCGGCTTCGAATCCTTGAGGCTCTGCCACCCTTCGGTGGTGTTGAAGATCAGCGTCACCTCGCCGTCCATGATCCGGTCGAGGATATGCGGCCGCCCCTGCGCGACCTTGTTGACCTTCTCCACCGCGAGGCCCGCGGTTTCGAGGTAATCGGCGGTCCCGCCGGTCGCCAGCACCTTGAAACCGTGCGCGAGCAGCGCCTTCACCGCCGGCACGATATGCGGCTTGTCACCGTCTTTGACGCTGACGAACGCGGTGCCGCCGGTCGGCAGCACGGTGCCCGCGCCGAGCTGCGATTTCGCGAAGGCAGTGGTGAAATCAGGATCGATTCCCATGACTTCGCCGGTGCTCTTCATTTCGGGCGACAGCACCGGATCGATGCCGGGGAAGCGGTTGAACGGGAACACCGCTTCCTTGACCGCATAATAATCGATGTGACGGTCGATCGGCGGCAGGTCCTTGAGCTTCTCGCCCGCCATCACGCGGGATGCGATCTTGGCGATGGGCACGCCGATCGCCTTGGCGACGAAGGGCACCGTGCGACTGGCACGCGGGTTGACCTCGATGAGGTAGACCTCGCCGTCCTTGACCGCGAACTGGATGTTCATCAGCCCCTTGACCGACAGCGCATGCGCCAGCGCCACCGTCTGCCGCTCGATCTCGGCGATCGTCTCGGGGCTCAGCGAATAGGGCGGGATCGAGCACGCACTGTCGCCCGAATGGACGCCCGCCTCCTCGATATGCTGGAGCAGGCCGGCGACGACGACCTCCTCGCCGTCGCAGATCGCATCGACGTCGACTTCGATCGCGTCGCGCAGATACTGGTCGATCAGCACCGGCGAATCGCCCGACACCTGCACCGCGGTCTGGATGTAATCGTCGAGTTGCTGGAGCGAATCGACGATCTCCATCGCCCGCCCGCCCAGCACGTAGCTCGGCCGCATCAGCACCGGGTAACCGATCCGCTCCGCCGCCGCGACCGCCTCGTCGCGGCTGCGCGCGAGGCCGTTGGCCGGCTGCTTGAGGCGAAGCTTGTTGACCAGCGCCGCGAACCGCTCGCGATCCTCGGCGAGGTCGATCGCATCCGGGCTGGTGCCGAGGATCGGGATCCCCGCCTTCTCCAGCGCACGCGCGAGGTTGAGCGGCGTCTGCCCGCCGAACTGGACGATCACCCCGACCAGCTCGCCGCGGCTCTGCTCGACGTGCAGGATCTCCAGCACGTCCTCGGCGGTGAGCGGCTCGAAATACAGCCGGTCGGACGTATCGTAATCGGTGCTCACCGTCTCCGGGTTGCAGTTGATCATGATCGTCTCATAGCCGACGTCCGCCAGCGCGAAGCAGGCATGGCAGCAGCAATAGTCGAATTCGATCCCCTGCCCGATCCGGTTCGGGCCACCGCCGAGGATGACGACCTTGCGGCGGTCGGACGGCATGCTCTCGTCCTCGGGTTCGCCGAACGACGGCGCCTCGTAGGTCGAATACATATACGGCGTCTTGGCGTCGAACTCCGCCGCGCAGGTGTCGATGCGCTTGAACACGGGCCGCACGCCGAGCCGGTGGCGCAGCGCGCGCACCTCGTCCTCGGTCACGCCGCCGGTCATCGCCACCACCGCATCGTGGATCAGTCCCGACCCGCGCGCGATGCCGCGCTCCATGCCGCGCAGATTGGCGGACTTGAGCGCGAGATAGGCGAGGCGCTTGTCGCTGAACCCCATCGACTTCAGCCGCCGCAGACCCGCGGCTTCGATCGGCAGGCCGCTGCTGCACACCTCTTCCTCGGCCGCGACGATCTCGGCGAGGCGTTCGAGGAACCACGGATCGAACTTGGCGATCGCGTGCACTTCGGCGACGGTGAAACCCTCGCGCAGCGCCTGCGCCGCGACCAGCAGCCGGTCGGGTGTCGCCACCGCCAGCGCCGCCTCGATCTCCGCGCGCGGCGCGCCGACGAGGCGCTCGACCGCATTGAAGCCCGACAGGCCGGTCTCCAGCCCGCGCAGCGCCTTCTGCATGCTCTCGTGGATATTGCGGCCGATCGCCATGACCTCGCCGACCGACTTCATCGCGGTGCCGAGCACGGATTCAGCGCCCTTGAACTTTTCGAAGGCGAAGCGCGGGATCTTGGTGACGACGTAATCGATCGTCGGCTCGAACGACGCCGGCGTCGCGCCGGTGATGTCGTTGGTGATCTCGTCGAGCGTGTAGCCGACCGCCAGCTTGGCGGCGACCTTGGCGATCGGGAAGCCGGTGGCCTTCGACGCCAGCGCCGAGGAGCGCGACACACGCGGATTCATCTCGATGACGACGAGGCGGCCGTCCTTCGGATTGACCGCGAACTGCACGTTCGAACCACCTGTTTCGACGCCGATTTCCCGGAGTACCGCGATCGATGCGTTGCGCATGATCTGATATTCCTTGTCGGTCAGCGTCAGCGCCGGCGCGACGGTGATCGAATCGCCGGTATGGACGCCCATCGGATCGACGTTCTCGATCGAACAGATGATGATGGCGTTGTCGTTGCGATCCCGCACGACCTCCATCTCATATTCCTTCCAGCCGAGCAGCGATTCCTCGATCAGCACCTCGGTGGTCGGCGACGCGTCCAGTCCCTTGCGGACCATGTCGACGAATTCGGACCGGTTGTAGACGATGCCGCCGCCCGACCCGCCCATGGTGAAGCTCGGCCGGATGATCGCCGGCAGCCCGGTGATCTCCAGCCCGGCGAGCGCCTCCTCGACGGTATGCGCGATCGCGGAGCGGGCGCTGTTGAGCCCGATCTTCGTCATCGCGTCCTTGAACTTCAGGCGATCCTCGGCCTTGTCGATCGCCTCGGCATCCGCGCCGATCATCGTGACGCCGAACTTCTCCAGCGTGCCGTCGTGGAACAGCGCCAGCGCGGTGTTGAGCGCGGTCTGCCCGCCCATCGTCGGCAGGACGGCGTCGGGCCGCTCCTTCTCGATGATCTTCGCCACCACCGCGGGCGTGATCGGCTCGACATAGGTGGCGTCGGCCAGTTCGGGATCGGTCATGATCGTGGCGGGATTGGAGTTGACGAGGACGATGCGATAGCCCTCCTCCTTCAACGCCTTGATCGCCTGCGTGCCCGAATAATCGAACTCGCACGCCTGCCCGATCACGATCGGCCCCGCGCCAATGACGAGGATGGAGGAGATGTCGGTGCGTTTTGGCATTATTTCAGCCTTTTCTTATTAGCCTGGAATTCAGTCATCATTTTGACGAATTCCTCTTCTTCGTTTCCAGACTTGTTCAAAAGCCAAGACCAAGCGTGGATTGGCATCCGACCTTTGAAGCTCTCTCGATCCACCCGCATCAAAAAGCAGGATATACGTGGAAAGCGCTCATAGAAATAGTTTGTTATTATTTCTTCGTTTGCATTCACTTGTATGAAATATACACCTGGAAAATAATTCCACCAAGCGGATATTATTTTAGAGTTCTCTATGAACCGGTGAATGTCATCAGCGTTTTCATCTTTGTCATTAACATCAAAGATAAATATATAGAGATTTTCTCGCTCGATCAGGCTAACCATTAGATCGATCCCCAATTTGATGGGCAACCTGCGCGCTTGTTATCAATGCTTTTCCATCGATAATTTGCCCCAGCTCCGCGCCAGAGCTTTCGCTATCACCGTAAATACGAAGAGCATGGTCCCGAAGCCGAAACTCCTCGGATTGCAAAACTTCTACTTTGCTGAACATAAAATACAGAAAAGCAACACAGCTGATTAACGCTGGAACGCAGGCCACTATAAAAAAATAAAATTTGTAAGGCTCGTCAGAGAAATAGCTGAGGATGAAAAGTGGCAATGACAATATTGCACACTGAAACAGCGAAGGGTTCATCGCGCTTTTAGTAGCCACGGAAGACGCAATTCTGCGAATTTCAGTAGGGAGACGATTATTCACCCCCTCCTCCCAGAGACCCGACGAACTTCTCGAATAGATACAAACTATCCTGCGGCCCGGGGCTCGCCTCGGGGTGATACTGCACGCTGAACGCCGGGCGATCGGTCAGCTCCAGCCCCGCATTGCTGCCATCGAACAGCGACACATGCGTCTCGCGCACGTTCGCCGGCAAAGACTCCCGTTCGACCGCGAAGCCGTGGTTCATACTCGTAATCTCGACCGCGCCGTCGGACAGGCGCTTGACCGGGTGGTTGGCGCCGCGGTGGCCCTGGAACATCTTGGTCGTGGTCGCGCCGACCGCGAGCCCGAGCAGCTGGTGGCCGAGGCAGATGCCGAACAACGGCTTACCCGTATCGAGCAGCTGCCGGATCACCGGCACCGCATACTCGCCGGTCGCGGCGGGGTCGCCGGGGCCGTTGGACAGGAAGATGCCGTCCGGTGACAGCGCCATCACTTGCTCGAACGTCGCCTCGGCCGGCAGCACCGTCACCTTCGCACCAGCGTGAACAAGGTTGCGGAAGATGTTGTGCTTGCTGCCGTAATCGATCGCGACGACATGCGGGCGGTCGGCGCCGTCGCCGGCGCCGTACCCGAAGCCCAGCCGCCACGGCCCGCCCTCGCGGCCCTCGCCCCAGGCATAATGCGTCTCGGTCGACACGGTCCTGGCAAGGTCCATGCCCTCCAGCCCGGGCCACGCCTGCGCCATGGCGAGCAGCGCATCGAGGTCGAACACCCCGTCCGCGGCATGCGCCACCACGCCATTGGGTGCGCCACCGCTGCGGATGCGCCACGTCAGCGCACGGGTGTCGATCCCCGACAGGCCGATGCGGTTGTGCCGCTGCATCCAGCCGTCCAGCCGCTCGACCGCGCGGAAGTTCGACGGCGCGGTCACGTCCTCGCGCACGATCATGCCCAGCGCGTGGGGTGCGTCCGCCTCGATATCGTCGGGATTGGCGCCGACGTTGCCGATATGCGGGAAGGTGAAGGTGATGATCTGCCCCGCGAACGACGGGTCGGTCATGATCTCCTGATAGCCCGTCATCGCGGTGTGGAAGCACACCTCGCCGACCGCCGCGCCTTCCGCGCCGAAGCCGCGGCCCCAGGCCACCTCGCCGCTCGCGAGGACCAGAACGCCCGTCGCGCCGTCAGGCTTTGCGGGCATGGCAATGGGCTTAGGCTCGGCCATGGCTTGGCGGGCACTCCTACGGGTTTCGTCTATGTCGCTAAGTGCCGCCCGCTAGACCCCCGCCCCCGTCAGGTCAACCGGTTCACGGGGCGCCGTTCCTCCGCTACGGCAGTCCGCTTCACGTATACCGACGAGAGTGTCCCCATGATTCGCGACGACATCAAGGCCGCGCAGGTCACCGCCATGAAGGCCGGCGACAAGGAATCGCGCAACGCGATCAGCCTGATCCAGGCCGCCATCAAGAACCGCGACATCGAACTGCGTACCAGCGGCTCGACGCCGGACGACGATGCATTGGTGGTCGAGGTGCTGCAGAAGATGGTCAAGCAGCGCCGCGAATCGATCGCGATGTACGAAAGCGGCGGGCGGCAGGAACTGGCCGATGCGGAAAAGGCCGAGGTCGCGGTGATCGAACGCTTCCTGCCGGCGCAGATGAGCGAAGACGAAACGCGCGCGGCGATCGAGGCGATCAAGGCGGAGATGGGCGCGAGCGGCATGAAGGACATGGGCCGGGTGATGGCCGAGCTGAAGGCGCGGCATGCGGCGAGCCTCGACATGAGCAAGGCGAGCGGGTTGGTTAAGGCGTCGTTGGCTTAAACTCCCCTCCCGCTTGCGGGAGGGGTCGGGGGAGGGCAGTATCCACAGCATGGAGCAGCGCACGAAAGCCCGCCAACTCCGCGCCAACGCCACAGACGCCGAACGCCGCCTGTGGCAGTATCTCAGCGCTCGACAGATTGCGGGCGCGCGTTTCAACCGGCAGGTGCCAGTCGGACCCTTCATCTGCGATTTCGTAGCTCGGTCTGCAAAGCTGATCGTCGAAGTGGATGGCGGACAGCATTCGTGGCAAAGTGAGCAGGACGCAGAGCGCACGCGCTATCTGGAAGGCTTGGGTTTTACGGTGCTGCGGTTCTGGAACAACGATGTGGTGGAGCACACCGAAGGCGTCGTTGATGCGATTGCCTCGGCGTTGGCGCGCCTGCCCTCCCCTAGCCCCTCCCGCGAGCGGGAGGGGAATACGTGAGTCTCTCGCCCCAATTTCTGGACGAACTCCGCGCCCGCACATCCTTGTCGGCGCTGATCGGCAAGACGACGAAGCTGACCAAGGCGGGCCGCGAGATGCGCGGCTGTTGCCCGTTCCACAACGAGAAGACGCCCAGCTTCTACGTCAACGACGACAAGGGCTTCTACCATTGCTTCGGCTGTTCGGCGCATGGCGATGCGATCCGCTGGATGACCGACCAGCGCGGCCTGCCGTTCATCGACGCGGTCAAGGAACTCGCGCAGGCCGCCGGCATGGAGATGCCCGCGCAGGACCGCGCGTCGGCCGCCAAGGCCGAACGCGCCAAGGGCCTGCACGAGGCGATGGCCGACGCCGCGAGCTGGTTCACCGAGCAGCTGAACGGCATCGGCGGTGCCGAGGCGCGCGGCGTGCTGGCCAAGCGCGGTATCTCCGCCGACACCGCGCGGACGTTCGGCATGGGCTTTTCCCCCGACAGCCGCGGCAAGCTCAAGACCGCGCTGAAGGAGTACGGCGACCCGGTGCTGGTCGAATGCGGCCTGCTGATCCAGGTCGAGGGCAAGGATCCCTACGACCGCTTCCGCGGGCGGCTGATGATCCCGATCCGCGACGCCCGCGGCCGCACGATCGCCTTCGGCGGGCGGGTGATCGGTGATGGCGAGCCCAAATACCTTAATTCCCCCGACACGCCGCTCTTCGACAAGGGCCGCACGCTCTACAACCTCGACCGCGCCGCGCCCGCCGCGCGCAAGGCGAACCGCGTGCTGGTGGTCGAGGGCTATATGGACGTCATCGCGCTGGCGCAGGTGGGCATACAGGAGGCGGTCGCGCCGCTCGGTACCGCGCTGACCGAGGCGCAGCTGGAGCGATTGTGGCGGATGGTCGACGTGCCGATCCTCTGCTTCGACGGCGACAGCGCCGGGCAGAAGGCGGCGTTGCGCGCCGCACAGCGAGCGCTGCCGCTGCTGGGCGATGGGAGAAGTTTGCGCTTCATAACTCTCCCTGATGGTCAAGATCCCGACGATCTTGTTCGCAGCAAAGGTATTGGAGCATTTGAAGCGCTAGTCGCAGATGCTGAGCATCTCGTAGATCGCATTTGGAAGCATGAACTGGCTGCAGAACCGCTTGTTACCCCCGAACAACGGGCCGCGCTCGGTGCCCGGCTACGGTCCCATGCAAAAACGATACAAGATGCGGACGTTCGCGCAGAATATCTCGCAATGTTCAATAAGAGGGTGTGGGATTATTTTCATCCCGAACGCCCGGCCGACTCGTTCAAAAGTTTTCGAAAATCGGACAAGCCAAAACAGCCGATCTCACCAAGACTGATTGCCATTTCTCAATTTGGCATTGATCAAGTCACTATACTGCCCGCCTTGATTAGCGGATTGATCCGCTTTCCCGATATGATTGCTCCTTTAGCGGAGACGCTTGTCCGACTGCCAATCAACGCCATCCAACTCCGGCAGACGCGCGAACGCCTGCTAGACGTTGCGCTGCGCGATCAGAACCTTGAAACGCCCACGGTTATTACCACGTTACGTGAAGACGGACTCGGCGGCGTTTTAGCCAAGCTCAAAGAGGTGACGCTTGCCTTTTCCTTTCTCGCCCATAAAGCCGACCCTGAGCAAGCTCGTCGGGATCTGGCTTTCGTGGCGGAAAAGCTGGACGTTGGGCCAGCGCTCGATGTTGAACTGAAGGAAGCCAATGATCGGTACGTTTCCAATTGGGACGCATCGGACTTTGAGGAATATGTGCGCTTGCTAAAAGCTAAGCAGCGCATGGAGCAAATTTTCATGGACGCGCTGTCGCCGGATGACATGCCGGTTGAAGCGAGTGAGGGCAATTGATGGCGAAAGTTAACGGCAACGGTGGCGACGAGGGTGCGGACGTGACCGATGCGCCGCTGATCGACCTCAATGATGCCGATATCAAGAAGCTGGTCGCCCGGGCGAAGAAGCGCGGCTACATCACCTACGACCAGCTCAACGAGGCATTGCCGCAGGATCAGATGTCCTCCGACCAGCTCGAGGACATCATGTCCGCGCTCAACGAGATGGGCATCAACATCGTCGAGAACGACGAGGCCGGCGACGACGGCGACGAGAAGGAGCAGCCCGAGGACGACGAGCCGGAGGTCGCGGAGGTCGATGGCGACGGCACCGCCGCGCCCGCGCTGGAGACGAAGAAGAAGGAAACCGTCGATCGCACCGACGATCCGGTCCGCATGTACCTGCGCGAGATGGGCGCGGTCGAGCTGCTGAGCCGCGAGGGCGAGATCGCCATCGCCAAGCGGATCGAGGCCGGTCGCGACACGATGATCCTCGGCCTCTGCGAATCGCCCATCACGTTCAACGCGATCATCGACTGGTCGACCGCGCTCAACGAAGGCACGATGCAGCTGCGCGAGATTCTCGATCTCGACGCGATGCTGTCCAAGGGTCCGTCGGCCGAGCAGGTCGAGGGCGCCGAGGAAGACGACAACGGCGAGATCAGCGAGAAGACCGCCGGCGCCAGCTTCAAAGAAGAAGCGGAGCCAGAGGAAGCGTCTGCCGATGACGAAGACGAATCGGGCGAGCCGCGCATCCCCCGCCCGTCCGACGACGAGGACGAGGACAACACCCTCAGCCTCGCGCAGATGGAGGAAACGCTCAAGCCGCAGGCCTTGGAGCGGTTCGCCAGCATCACCGCGCTCTACAAGAAGTTCAGCAAGCTCCAGCAGTCGCGCCTCGACGCGATGCAGGCGGGCGGCGAGCTGTCCGGCGCCGACGAGCGCAAATACCAGAAGCTGCGCGAGGAGCTGACCGCCGAGGTCGAGAGCGTCCAGTTCCACAACGCCAAGATCGAATATCTCGTCGACCAGCTCTACGCGTTCAACCGTCGCCTGACCGCGCTGGGCGGCCAGATGCTGCGCCTCGCCGAGCGTCACAAGGTCAGCCGCAAGGACTTCCTCGACCGCTATGTCGGCCACGAGACCGACGATACGTGGCTGCAGTCGGTCGGCAAGCTCGACAAGAAATGGACCGCCTTCGCCACGAACGAGGGCGATGCGGTCGATCGCATCCGCGGCGAGATCAGCGAGATTTCGCAGCAGACCGGCATGGCGCTCACCGAATTCCGCCGCATCGTCAACATGGTGCAGAAGGCGGAGCGCGAGGCGCGCATCGCCAAGAAGGAGATGGTCGAAGCGAACCTGCGCCTCGTCATCTCGATCGCCAAGAAATACACCAACCGCGGCTTGCAGTTCCTGGATCTGATCCAGGAGGGCAACATCGGCCTGATGAAGGCGGTCGACAAGTTCGAATACCGCCGCGGCTACAAGTTCAGCACCTATGCGACGTGGTGGATCCGGCAGGCGATCACCCGCTCGATCGCCGACCAGGCGCGCACGATCCGCATCCCGGTGCACATGATCGAGACGATCAACAAGCTGGTCCGCACCAGCCGCCAGTTCCTGCACGAGCAGGGTCGCGAGCCGACCCCGGAGGAGATGGCCGAGCGCCTGAGCATGCCGCTCGAGAAGGTGCGCAAGGTGATGAAGATCGCCAAGGAACCGATCTCCCTCGAAACGCCGATCGGCGACGAGGAGGACAGCCACCTCGGCGATTTCATCGAGGACAAGAACGCGGTCATCCCGGTCGATGCGGCGATCCAGGCGAACCTCAAGGAAACGGTCACCCGCGTCCTTGCCTCGCTCACCCCGCGCGAGGAACGCGTGCTGCGCATGCGCTTCGGCATCGGGATGAACACCGACCATACGCTCGAAGAGGTCGGCCAGCAGTTCAGCGTGACGCGCGAGCGTATCCGCCAGATCGAGGCGAAGGCGCTGAGGAAGCTCAAGCACCCGAGCCGCAGCCGCAAGATGCGCAGCTTCCTCGACCAGTGACGAACCCAAGCGGCGGCCCGATGGGGTCGCCGCTTTTCCAAGGGCGCCGCCCCGTCGCGGCCGGCGGTGCCGCGATCCTGTCCCGACGTTCCGTCGGACACCGCCGGGAGTGCCAGTTGGAATCCGTATCGATCGTCCTGTTCCTGCTGCTCGCGGTCGTGCTCAGCGGATCGATCTCACGCATGTTGCCGATTTCGGTGCCGACGCCGCTGGTGCAGATATTGCTCGGCGCGGGAATCGGCCTGTCGACCTCCTACCGGGTCGATCTCGACCCCGAGCTGTTCCTGCTGCTCTTCCTGCCGCCTTTGCTGTTCCTCGATGGCTGGCGCATCCCCAAGGATGAGCTGCTCAAGGATTTGCCGACCGTCGTCGAACTGGCGCTCGGCCTCGTCCTCATCACCGTCATCGGGATGGGCTGGTTCATCCACTGGATGATCCCGGCGATGCCGCTCGCGGTCGCCTTCGCGCTCGCCGCGGTCGTGTCGCCGACCGATCCGATCGCGGTGTCGGCGATCGCCGCGCGCGTGCCGATTCCCAGGCGGATGATGCATATCCTCGAAGGCGAATCTTTGCTCAACGATGCGTCGGGCCTCGTCTGCCTGCACTTCGCGATCGCCGCGGCGCTGACCGGCAGCTTCTCCGCCCCCGCCGCCGCCGCGAACTTCGTCTGGGTCGCCGGCGTCGGCCTGGCGGTCGGCGTCGTCGTGACGCTCGCCGCGACGCGCGCCAAGGCGTGGGTGTCGCGGCGCTTCGGCGAGGAATCGGGGTCGCAGATCCTCGTCAGCCTGCTGATCCCGTTCGGATCCTACCTGCTCGCCGAGCATATCCATGCCTCCGGCATCCTCGCCGCGGTGTCGGCGGGCGTGACGATGACCTTCGCCGAAATCTCGCGACAGGCGCTGGCGACCACGCGGATGCGGCGCAACTCGGTGTGGGACACGCTGCAATTCGCGCTCAACGGCATCATCTTCGTGCTGCTCGGCGAGCAATTGCCCGCGATCCTCGCCGGCGCGCGGGCGACGGTGCTGCTGACCGGGCATCACGGCACCGGCTGGCTCGGCCTCTACGTGCTCGCGATCGTCGCCGGCCTCGCCGCGCTGCGCTTCGGCTGGGTGTGGGTGTCGCTGCGGCTGACGCTGCTGCGGCGGCGGGCGGGTGGTGCGGAGACGCTGCACAGCCCCGACTGGCGGCTGGTCGCGGCGATGTCGATCGCCGGGGTGCGCGGCGCGATCACGCTGGCGGGCGTGCTGACCATCCCGCTGGCGCTGGCGGACGGATCGCCCTTCCCCGCGCGCGACCTCGCGATCTTCCTCGCCGCCGGCGTCATCATCGTGTCGCTGCTGCTCGCCAGCATCGCGCTGCCGATCCTGCTCAACGGCCTGACCATGCCCGCCGAACCCTCGCGCCAGGCGGAGGAGGACGGCGCGCGCGTCGCCGCGGCGGAGGCGGCGATCCGCGCGATCGAACGCGCGCAGCACGACCTCGCCGAACGCGAGGGCAAGGCGGATTTCTACGCGGCGGCGGGCACGCGGGTGATGGACCTGTACCGCGACCGGATCGAGGCGCGCAGCGGATCGGCCAAGGCCTCCGCCGAGGCGCGGTTGCAGGACCGGCTGGAACGCGATTTCCGCCTCGCCGGCATCCAGGCCGAACGCGCCGCGATCATCGACCTTGTCCGCGACCGCGCGATCGGCAGCGCGATCGCGCAGAAGCTCGTGCGCGAACTCGACCTGCTGGAAACGCGTTACCGCGTGTGAACACGAGACGTGCAGCACCGCCGGTGACCCCTGACGGCCGCTATATCGTCGTCCGCGGCCGGCTGTGGCGGCGGGCGAACCCGCATTTGCCGGAGGCCGAACGCACGGCGTATGTCGCCGCGCTGATGACCGCCAGACGCGCGGTTCGCGCGGCGCTCGCGGCAAAGGACCCCGCCGCACTCGCCACCGCGCGTGCCGCGGTCGATGCCGCCAAGATCGCGCTCGGCGAACGCGGCCCCGTCTGGTGGCCGGGGGACGAGGACCTCAACCGGCATCTCGCCAAGAACACGCGCTACGCCGACTGGTATGCCGCGCTCGATCCGGCGGAATGATAAGCGTCAGGCCGACGGCGCCGTGACGGCGGACTGCCGGAACCCGAGCAGCACGTTGCCCTCGGTCGTCAGATAGTTCTTCGCATAATCGAATCGCGGCGTATCCGAGAAGATCAGATAATAATATTTCATCTGTTCCGACCACCAATAGCCCGGACAGTGATCGGCCTGCCGCTTCGGCGTCGCGGTGACGTCGGCGAGATCGGTGTAGCCGTAGCGCGCCTTGTTCCAGCGCAGCATCGCGGCGAAATGCCGCGCCGCGATCTCACGCCAGCGCGGCGACCGGTCGATCAGCCACAGGTTGAACGCGGCATCGACGAGTTCGGGGCGCAGCGCATTGCCGGGTGCGGTCGGCGTGCCGGTCGCATAATCATACCCTTCGGGCAGCACCCCGAAGCGGTCCTGCAGCGCGGCCCAGGTCTCGGTCACCGCCGCCCCTTCCTTCGCCGCGCCGCCTTGCGCCAGCAGCCCGCCGTAGAAGGACGCGAGCTCGTCCTGTTCGGTGCTGACCACCGCGCCGGTGCGAAAATCCACATCGGCGATCCACAGCCGGCCGTTCCGCCAGACCTGCTGGTGGCGCAGGATCGCGGCGGTGCAGACCTCGTACATGCGCCGGCATTCGGCATCGCCGAACAGCTGCCAGCTGTCCCACAGATATTCGTAATAGCTGTCCGCATAGGAGCCGACCGTCGCGCGCGAATCGAGCCATTCGCCGCTCAGCGCATCGATCCTGACCGCCAGCAGGTCGAGCCGCGAGCGCCTGGCGAACAGCGCCACCATCGCGCGGCGGGTGACGTCGCGATAGCGCGGATCGCCGGTCAGCCGGCTCAGCGTCCCCCATTCGGGCAGGAAGCTGCCGATCTCGGCAGGATTGGTCGCGGGATCGCGGCGGACGCCCGTCCTGAGGTTGATGAAGCGATAGGGAAAGCCGGTCGGCGTATCGAACGCGGGCAGCAGCCGATCCGCCAGATCGCGCGCCTTCGCCAGCAGCACCGGGTCGCCGCAGGCATGATGCGCGGACAGCAACCCGCCGACGAGCCGAATCGAGGTTTCGAACACCGACACCTCGCCATCGACGTCGAAGTCGAGCTCCGCCTTGATCCACGCGACGCCGTCGGCGAAGCGGCCGTCCAGCCCCATGACCCACAAGGTATCGAGCGCCTCGATCAGGCTGAGGCCGAGGTGGTGCCCTTTCAACGGAAAGCTGGAGACGGTGCCGCTGACCGGCCTGATCTCGTCCTTCCCCCAGGCATGCGCGCGATAGGCGTCCCACGCCCAGGCCATCTCCGCCTTGACCCTCTCGCCAAGCGTCCGCCACCGCGCCGCATCGCCGTCCGCCCCCGTGCGAGAACGACCGACCGCCGCCGCACCCAGGCTGGCGATCCCCCCACCCAACATCGCCCGCCGACCGATCATCACCGCCCCTCCCATCCGTGAGATCCGGGGATCAATAGCATGCGGCGTGCCGCAGGACAGATCGCATCCGTTCACGGGAGGGCACGCATCGACGGGACGCCGCTGCGCAGCGCACGGCGCGGTTCGATGACCCTGATAGTGGATTGGCTGGGGCGGCAGGATTCAGGGTTTTGTCGTATGATCCTGAATTCTCACACTATTGGCTCCGCCACCTCCCCTTCTACCATCATTTAGACCAACCATTTGATGGGCTGTTCCGAGACGTTCTTGGATGCAACTAATCTTAGGACCGACACCGGAAGCGCGACCAGCGGTCTCCCTCGACACCGTTTTTGGCAATCCGCGTGGCTGGCTTGCAAATGCGCAAGACGGCGCTGTCGGTGGTTGCGGGAACAGTACCCACAATCGTCCTTCGTGGCATCGTAAATGCCTGTAATCATTTGGCGTTTTCTGCGGGGTTTTGGCAGACACCCCCTGTAGCACCCCAATATAATTACAGACGTGGTGGTACGTGCTGGAACCGGTCGTGCTGACACCGCAGCCGGCGCCGTGTCCACCGGAGTTCATCCATATCGAACTGCCGGGTGGCGTGCGGGTGAGCGTGGATGCTGCGGTGGATGCAGGGGCGCTGGCACGGGTGCTGTCGGTGCTGCGATGAACCCCGTGCCTCTGCCGACACGGGTGTTCCTGGCGTGCGGGGTGACCGACATGCGCAAGGGGTTTGATGGCCTGGCGGTGCTGGTGCCGCAGGTGCTGGCGCAGAACCCCTAAAAAAGCCGTCGGCATCTTTGCGGAGATGCCGCGATGAAGTTCGCCTTTATCGAGCAGCATGCGTCCATCTGGCCGGTGAACGTCATGTGCCGCATGCTCGGCGTGTCGCGCACCGGCTTTTGCGACTGGCGCGGTCGCGCACCGAGCGCACACGCCCCAGCCGCTCCCTTACCGCGCAGGCGTAGGCCAGCTTCCCGCAAAGCCTCACACCGTCATAGCGAGACGGGTCTCCATGCGTGCACGATTGGCTGGAATACGTCGTCCATCGAACGGAAATACGCGAGGCCCGCCCGCAGCGTCTGGCGATCGCGGTTGATGAGACCGTTGTAGAATGCCCGGGTGTCGCTCGACTGCGTTTCTCCCGACGATCTCGATCGGGTTCCGCCAATTTGTGGACTGCTTTCCTCGACGAGCTCTTCCGGCTCGGTCTGGCATCGGTGATGGTAGCCGGCTTCAACCACGTCACCGTTTATGCAAACCGCCTCCTCCCGTCATTCGGAACGCAGCCCGATTCGAGGACATTTGCGTGCCGAAGGCGCAGCATACGCGCGTCTTGCCGATGGCGACTGTGCGGGCCGCTTGGAGAGATCGGGAAGAGATGTAATGGACATGTCAGTCGAACATTCTGACCGCTCATAAGGGGATAGCCGTGATGTACTTTACCTGAGCCAAGGAAAAATGCGATGAGCCGGTCGCAACCGAAGGGTGACGTAATACGATCCGCATTAAAAAGTGATTATAATGGTCTACGTCGGTGACGATGATCCGCAGAAGATAGTCCCAGTCACCAGACATTGAGTAGCACTCCATTATTTCGTCCCGCGAAGCGACAAAGGTCTCGAAAGCTTCTGTGGCCTTCGCCGAGTGATCCTTCATCCGAATGTGGCACAGCACGTTCACGCCGCGGCCGACGCTCTCGGGATCAACAAGGCGAACATGCCGCCCTAGCACGCCGGCGGCTTCCAGCGCCCGGATCCGGCGCCAGCAGGACGCTGTGGAAGCGCCGACCCGCTCAGCGAGATCGGCGTGGCTGAGGGACGCGTCGCGTTGCAGTTCGACGAGCAGCTTGCGGTCGATCGCATCGAGTTCTCGAGCCCTACTCATGGCGCCACGGGATCAGCGTCAGGCTGCAATTCCGGCCTCGCCCTGTCGAACGCTTCAAGGGACAGGCAAGCAGCCGCAATCTTCAAAAGCGCGGGGTATGCGGCGAGTTCGACGGACCAATCCGATCGCCGCCAATGCCAAGTAACCGGATCGTGCTGCGCTCCACTGCGCAGTTCGTGCGTGACCTGGCTATAGCTCAGTCCCTTGAGGAGTCCGATCCTTACTCGATAGGCGACTGAGGAACGCCAGTAGCCGTGGAGTCGTAGGGATGGATGCGCTGCCTCTGTTCCGTTTCGCTCGTACTCCATCTGCAAATCTCGCTCTCGTCGCTTCGGCTATCGCATGCCCGCACCGTGTTGATCAAATCAATTCGTATCCTGGCATATTATGAAAAGAACCTATCACATCTATAGCCGTTTATTCCATATTTGAGATCGTATTTCGTCACTTTCCGATATATTTACACCATGGCTACCGACCTTACTCGACCCTCGCATGCCGCGCCCGATTGGACCGTCGCGCAGGACTGGCACTCCTATTCCGCAGAGGAACATACCGTGTGGGATCGTCTCTTTGCGCGCCAAGCCGAGATGCTGCCGGCACGTGTCGTTCCCGCCTTCATGGAAGGCCTGGATATGTTGCGAATGACGAAGCCAGGCATTCCTGACTTCGACGAGTTGAACGCCCGCCTTTCCGATGCGACCGGCTGGCAGGTCGTTGCGGTGCCGGGGCTGGTTCCGGACGAGATATTTTTCGAGCATCTCGCCAACCGGCGCTTCGTTGCCGGCCGCTTCATTCGGACGCCGGAACAGCTCGACTACCTGCAGGAGCCGGATATCTTCCACGACGTGTTCGGCCACGTGCCGCTGCTCGTTCATCCCGTGTTCGCAGACTATATGCAGGCCTATGGCGAAGGGGGCCTGCGTGCCGCCAAGCTCGGTATGATCGAGGCACTGGCACGGCTATACTGGTACACGGTAGAATTTGGCCTGATCCGGGACGGCTCGGATCTCAAGCTATACGGCGCCGGCATCGTCTCTTCCTACGGCGAAAGTGTCTTCGCCCTCGACGACCCCTCCCCCAACAGGATCGGTTTCGACATCGAACGGGTGATGCGGACGCGCTATCGCATTGACGACTATCAGCAGAACTACTTTGTGATCGACAGTTTCGAGGACTTGCTGCGCCAGACCCGGGACACCGACTTCGGGCCCATCTACGAACGCCTTCGCGACAGGGACGCTATCGACGTCGGAGACCTGTTGCCATCCGACAGGATTCTCCACGTCGGTACGCAGGCCTATGCCAAGGCCGGGGTACGCGCATGAGCGGGGATCTGATGCCGTTCGCGGCCCTTCGGCCGCAGAAGCCCGACGCGCTGCTGGCGCTCATCGCCATGCACCGCGCCGATTCGCGTCTTGACAAGATCGACGTGGGCGTTGGAGTCTATCGCGACGAGGCAGGGCTTACGCCGGTCATGCAAGCGGTCAAAGCTGCCGAAGGGCGCTTGCACGCGGAGCAACAGAGCAAATCCTATCTTGGCGCGGAAGGCGACGTCCGCTTTGCCGAACTCCTGATGAAACTGGTCTTCGGTGAGGGGCAGAGCGATGCGAGACGCTTCGGGCTGCAGACGCCCGGCGGCACCGGGGCCTTACGGCTCGGTGCGCAGCTTCTGGCGCGCGCGGCGCCATCGTCGCGCGTGTGGTTGAGCGAGCCGACCTGGCCAAATCACGCGCCGATCTTCGCTGAGGCCGGTCTTGCCACGCGCCTTCATCCCTATTTCGATGTCGAAAGCCGCGGCATCGCCTTCGATGCCATGCTCGAGGCGCTGCAGCAGTCGCGAGCAGGTGACGTCCTCCTGCTTCACGGCTGTTGCCACAACCCGACGGGCACGCAATTCACGCTGGAGCAGTGGGAGGCGCTGGCGGCGCTCTGCAATGAGCGCGACATCGTCCCCTTCGTCGACCTGGCCTACCAGGGCCTCGGCAATGGGATCACTGCAGACGGCGAAGGTGCGCACCGACTTCTCGATGCTGTTCCGACAGCGCTCGTTGCTTATAGCTGCGACAAGAACTTCGCATTATACCGCGATCGGGTTGGCGCGCTCTTTGTCCAGACGCCGACAAGCGACCTGGGCGAGGTGACGCGGGCCAATGCGCTCGCGCTGGCCCGCAGCCTCTGGTCGATGCCGCCAGACCATGGTGCTGCGGTGGTCCGCACGATTCTGGATGACGGCGAACTGCGCCTCTCCTGGGGCGACGAACTTGATCGCATGCGGGACCGATTGAACAAGATGAGGGTGCTGCTGGCAACGGCGCATCCGGCCTTGACGTCTGTCGCGTCCCAACGCGGGCTCTTCTCGCTTCTGCCGATCGCACCGAGCGCCGTCCCGGCGATTCGCCAGACCCATGGGATCTACATGCCGGCGGATGGCCGGATCAATATCGCGGGCCTGAACGAAATCAATCTCCCGCGTTTCGTCGAGGGGTTGCTACCTCACCTCGAAAAAGGGGTCGGCATCCCGCAGGCATTTGCCGCGACGGCCAAAAGCGCGTTCAAATGAAAGTGATTGTAACTGGCGCGGCAGGCGCGCTCGGAACTGCTACCGCCGACATTCTGGAGCAAGCGGGGCATAAGGTCGCGCGTATCGTGGTCAGAGCGGCCTCTGATGCATCGCCGTTGATGATCGAGTGTGAAGATCTCGCGCATTCCGAGGCGGCGGCGCAAGCGATCGGGATTGCTGCCCATCGCCTCCGCGGCCTGTCTGGCGTTCTTCATCTGGCCGGCGCGTCGAGTGGCGACCTGTCGCCGAGGGGAACGGCGCGCTCTCCATCTACGACATCGACTTCGCCTACGAGCCGGACATTGATCGCCAGCCGGTGGGTGCCGGACTTCAGCGTATCGATCATCTCACACACAACGTCTATGGTGGTCGGATGGCGCACTGGGCTGCGTTCTGCGAGCGCATCGCCGGCTTCCGCGAAATCCGCTACTTCGATATCAGGGGCGAATATACCGGCCTCGCCAGCAAGGCGATGACCGCGCCCGACGGCCAAATCCGAATTCCGCTCAATGAGGAAGGCAAAGCCGGCGGCGGACAGATCGACGAGACCGCCTTCGCCGAGGACAAGGTTCCGTCCACGGGCGGGGACGATCCGTATATGCACATCTTCCTCGATTGTGGCGGCGGCAACGTCTTGGCCTTCTTCGAGTTGCCGAACCAGCCTCCGATGAGCCGGGACCCAAATACCGCCGGCTGGGTTCAGCATCTCGCCTTCGAAGTTCAGGATGGGGCGGCGTTGCTCGCTGCCAAGGCGCACATCGAAGCGCAGGGCTGCTCGGTGTGGGCCCACCTGTCACGGCGTTTTCAGATCGATCTATTTCTTCGACCCAAACGGACACCGCGTCGAACTTGCCTGCAACATCGGCACCCCCGAACAATATGACGATCTGAAGCGCGTCGCCCCGCTGATGCTCGAGGAATGGAGCCGGACCAAGCGTGCCCCGCGATACGCGGAATGGCTGCACAAGGAACCCACCGCATGAAGCTTGCCAGTCTAAAGGGGGGCCGGGATGGCCGTCTCGTCGTCGTGTCTAATGACCTCTCGACCTACGTCGAGGCAGGCACCGTTGCGCCCACATTACAGGCGGCGCTTGACGATTGGTCTGCAGTCGCGCCGCGGCTCGAGCAACTGGCCTCTAACCTCGACCGTGGCAGCCCTGCGGGCCTGCCATTCCACGAGGCTGCACTCGCCGCTCCTCTTCCACGCGCCTATCAGTGGGCCGACGGATCGGCCTATGTAAATCATGTCGCCCTTGTTCGGCAGGCTCGAGGCGCCGAGCTGCCGGACAGTTTCTGGCACGATCCGCTGATCTACCAGGGTGGGTCCGATGGCTTCCTGGGAAGCCATGACCCGATATCTCTGTCCAACGAAGACTGGGGCTGCGACATGGAGGCAGAAGTCGTCGTGGTCACCGACGACGTGCCGCAGGGCGTCAGCCGCGAGGCGGCTATAAGCCTGATCCGGCTGATCGGGCTGGTGAACGATGTATCACTGCGGAACCTCATTCCCGCTGAACTGGCCAAGGGCTTTGGCTTTTACCAATCCAAGCCAGCTAGCGGCCTTTCGTCGGTGTTCGTAACGCCCGACTCGCTCGGCCCACGGTGGCGAGATGGCAAACTGTACGGCACACTGAAGGTCGATCTTAACGACCAACCCTTCGGGCGAGCCGACGCCGGAATCGATATGACGTTCGATTTCGGCACCCTTATCGCGCATCTCGCTGCAACGCGTTCACTGGCTGCAGGCACGATCGTGGGTTCCGGAACAGTTTCGAACCGCGATGCCAATGGCGGTCCCGGACGTCCGGCGGCCGACGGAGGGCTCGGGTATAGCTGCATCGCCGAGGCCCGCATGGTGCAGACAATCCTCACCGGGGGTCCAGCCACGCCCTTCCTCAAGCACGACGATCGCGTCCGTATCTGGATGGACGACGAAGACGGTAGGCCGATCTTCGGCACGATAGACCAGAAAGTGAAGGTGGGGCAATGAAAGTGCTCGACGATCAGGAACGGAACGAGGCCCTCATCTCCCTCCCAGGATGGACGCACGACGCTGGGCGAGACGCCATCGTCCGAAATTTCGAATGCGGGGACTTCGTCAGCGCATTCTCGTTCATGACGGCCGTCGCGATCATGGCAGAGAAGGTTGATCACCATCCGGAATGGTCCAATGTCTATGGCAAGGTGTCCATTGTCCTCACGACACACGACGCAGGTGGCCTCACGCCGAAAGACATCGAGTTAGCGCGCAAAATCACGGCTATAGGACCATCGTCCTGAGCGACTTTGTCGCTCGGCTTTGCTGATTGCGTCATTGCGTCCTTCGCAGCCGCTGGAGGATGCAAGCACCAGCGGCCGCGGCAGTGCAAGCGGCTCCCCCTGCCCGGCCCATCCTGCAAGGCAGGGGCTGCGATCATAGGAGGCCCCAGGTTGAACGCGACTTGCCTACCCCAATTTTTTGTAGAGATATTCGAACATCGGCTTCCACGCGCCCATTTCCGGCTTGTCGGAATATTCGGCAGATGAGCGTACGCTGCCGTCAGGAAGGCGTTCGAAATAGGCGCGGACATAACGATCCTTTCGCGGCTCGATCGAGACGAAACGGATGATTCCGTCGGGCCCCTGCCGGCCGCGGGCGATGAAAGGTTGGCCCATGATATCGACCGACATCAGCGTCCAGACACCATGGGCGTAGGCAATGATATCATTGGCGGCGAAGTGAAATTCCTGCCCCGGCTTGCGATATTTGTCATTGATCCATTTGCTTTCGAGCGAGAGCCAGCAGCCACGTTGGCGGCTCTCCGCATGTGCAAAGGCCATCGGCTGCCCGTTTTCGAACACGAGCCAGTCGCCCTCAAGGAAATCCAGCGCGCGATAGCCCGGCTCGGCACAGTACGTTTGTTCAGGCGGTGCAACGACCGTGCCGAGGACTTGGGCCTGCGCGGATTCGACTTCGCCGGTGGCCACCAGAACCGTCGCCGCCGCGATCAAGTTAAGAAATTTTGCACGCATGATCTGCCTCCCTCGCTGATGTGAATGTGGGGCAGGCGACTCCCGGCCGCTTGCCCCACCAAGTCTCATCGACCACCAAAATTGTACTGGAGCGAAACACCGAATGTGCGTGGCCGAATGACATTCGCATAATAGCGCGACGTTGCAGTCGCGGGCACCGCCGAGAAGGAAGAGTAAATGATCCCGCGGCTGTCGGTCACGTTGTTGAGATAGGCAGACACCGTCCACGTGGTTTGGCGCAGCCCCAGTCGCAGATCGATCGTGGTATAATCAGGCAGCGTCTGGCGAACATTGCCGGTCGCTGGGGCGCCGCGCGCGAAGGGACCGTAACGTTTACCGGTGTAGCCGACCGTAGCGCCTGCGAACAATGTCGCACTTTCGCTCACCTGAAAATCCCGATCAAACCCCGCTGAACCGCTCCAGACGGGTGCGTTGATGAGGCGTTCGCCGCGAAGCGCGTAGATCGAACCGGCGGCAATGAGATTATCCCGCAACTTAGACGAACTGTAGGATCCGTTGAAGAACAGATGGGTATCTTGGAGTGGATTGAACTGAAGCGCGGCCTCAACACCGTTGATACGTGCCTTGCCGAGATTGCCAACATAGGAATAGGTGATGTTGTTCACCACGGCGGTCGACGTGATCTGGATCCCATCCCAGTCGATCCGGTAGACTGACAGGTCATATGCGAAGACCTTGTTCGGGGTGCTTCCCTTGGCGCCGATCTCGTAATTGGTGGTCTTGTCGGATTTGTACGTCAGTGGAATGCCCGGGGCAACGCCGGCATTGGCGCCGCCGGCGCGGAAACCGGTCGCGACGCGCGCGTAAACGGTCAGATCGCGATTGACCTTCCACCGCGGGCTGACCGACCAGGTCACAGCGCTGTCGTCCGCAGACGATGGAATGACGGTACGCGTCCCGCTTGCGCCGGTGGTGATACCGACATCAGCCTGATGGTTCTTGGCGTAGCGTAAGCCCCCTTCGATATCCAATCCGCCGACTATCTTCACACGAGCAGATCCGAACACCGAATATTCGCGGTATAGCGGATCGTCGGTCGTCTGCGAGATGAAGCCCGCCTTGGCTCCGCTCGTCGGGTTATAGGCATTCAGGGTGAGATTGTTATCGCTGTGTTCGCGCGTGTAAAATGCCCCGACGAGCCCGCTGATCGGCGCATTCTGGTCGCTGGCGATGCGCACTTCCTCGCTAAACTTTTTGGTATTGTAAGCGTAGGGATCATAGGCCGCGCCGCGCACCCCATAAAGTGCCTGTGCCGCCCCGCCGGCATAGCCGGAATAATCGCGAAAGAGTTTATAGTTGCTGATCCCATAGCCAGTAATAGACGTGAAGGTCAGTCCGTGGCCGAGAACCGCGTTGAACGCAGCGGAGTAAAGCTGGCTGCGGCTGACCGCCTCACCCGTGCCCGGAATGAAGATCTGCGTAAGATCGCCGTACACCGGCCTGGTCAGGTAATTGACCTCGACCTGTGAGGAGCCGAGATAATGATCACGTTGATACAGCGCGGTCACCTTCAAACTGACGTCCGGTGCGATCTTCCACAAGGCTCCAAGGCGCGCACCATAAGAGCGCCCCTCGTTGACGTTCGATTTACCGGAGTTCACGTTGTCGATGTAGCCAGGATCCTGCCGGTAAAAGCCGCTGACGCGCACGCCGAGCACGTCGGTAACGATCGGCGTGTTCACGGCTCCACGTATCCCGAAGCCGCTGTTGCCGTGCGCGACGGTCGAACCGCTTACCCCGACGAGGCCGAAGCTATTGACGGTGTCCGCGTCGGTCGTCACATATTTCAGCAAGCCACCCATGCTCGACGCGCCGTAAAGCGTGCCCTGAGGACCTTTAAGGGCCTCGATACGCTGAAGATCGGATGGGTCGAGATCAGGGATGCGGACCGCGCCCGCCGCCGTTACGGTGCTCGCGCCAACGGGAACGTCGTCGATCGTGATGCCCACCGTTGGGTTGCCGGCGACGCCGGTCACCACGCCCCGGATAGCGACTCCGGTCTGCCCGGAATCGACGGCCTGAACCGACAAGCCGGGGACTTGCTGGTAAAAATCCTGAAGGCGCGTTGCCCCCTTTGCAGTCAGCGCCTCGGACGAAAGGGCGGTGATCGCCATGGGCACATCTTGCAGGCGCTCGGCCCGCTTCTGAGCCGTTACGACAATGTCAGTGGAAACGGTGTTTTCGGAGACTTCGGATTGCGCCGGATCGGGGTGAGGCTGTGGCGGATCGGACTGCGCGCGCGCCGAAGGTGCGCAGATTACCATAATAAGGGCCGCGCCTGTCATCAGGCCAGCGAAGTGGGTGCGAGCAACCGGATTTCTCATTTAACCCCCCATTTTTATAGTACGCCATCGATTCGCGCATTTAATACGTTTTTTTTATCATCGGAGTTTTCGCATGTCTACACCGTACTGGAGATTGGCTATCCGTGGCATAGGCCCAACTCGTCAACGGTCTAAAACAAGGAGGAGACGGTTGTTTTTTCCGATTGATCTGAATCTTTCGTATGGTAACGCTCGTCGCCGGGCCGCGACGGCGATTGCGCCCCTGACCACTGCCGCGTGAGTTGCAATCGCGGTGCGGACGGACCCTCGTAATTTAGTCCGGCGTTTGCTGACGGAGGCTTGCATGCGAGTTGCCCTTCTAACCTTAGTTGCCCTGGCGTCACTTTCATTGGTGCATTCGCCAGCGATGGCGGAGCCGGATCCGCCCGCCCAGAGCAGTGAAGCTCTCAAGCCCGTAGCCGAGCAATCGGTGCGGACGCGGCATCAGATCAGGATCGGGGGCAAGCCCGTCAAATACACGGCCGTCGCCGGTACGCTCACCATCCGCGACGATAAGGGCCAGCCCCGGGCAAGCATGTTCTACGTGGCGTATATGCTCGACCCGAATGACCGCTCACGCCCGGTCACCTTTCTCTATAACGGCGGCCCCGGCTCATCGAGCGTCTGGATTCACCTCGGCTCCTTCGGGCCGAAACGCGCCGAATTGCCGGGCCCGGGACAAGCGGCCGGGAACCCGCCCTATGAACTGATCGACAATCAGCAGACGTTGCTACCCAAATCGGACCTCGTCTTTCTCGACGCGATCAGCACGGGCTATTCGCGCCCCGCGCCCGGCGTCGCAGCGCGTGACTTCTTGACCGCAGATGCAGACGCCGAGGCTTTTGCCAAAGGTATCGAGCGCTTTCTCACCTTGCACGATCGCTGGAACGCGCCGAAATTCCTGTTCGGCGAATCTTATGGAACTGCGCGCAATGCCGCACTGGTAGATCGTCTGCAGCGCGACGGCGTCCAGATGAACGGGGTCATCGCGCTCGGTTCGATCCTGGATATCTCCCGGGTCATCAACCAAGACGACCGCCTCTTCATTACGATCGTGCCCAGCTACGCGGTCACAGCCGCCTTTCATCGACGGATCGCGCACTCGGGTGACCAACAGAGCTTGATTTCCTCCGCGATCCAGTGGGCAGAGGGACCTTACGCACAGGCGCTCGCCAAGGGCACTACGCTGAGCAACAGCGAAAGGGCAAGCACAGCCCGGCAACTCGCGCAATATTCTGGCCTGCCCGAGCAGTTCATTCTGCAAAACGACCTACGCGTCGATCCGGATAAATTCCGAGCCGAGTTACTGCGCGATCAGGGCGTCGCGGTCGGCGAACTCGACGCGCGCTATACCGCAGATGAACCGCCAGGAACCCGCGACGCCCCGACGTTCGATCCCTCCGGCAACGGCACCTTCCGGATCATCGTCAGCCAGATGAATAGCTATATCCACGGCGACCTCGGTTTCAGCACGGATCTCGAATACCGGCGATCCGATCCGGAAACGTCCAGGGCGTTCGATTTCCGGCGGGCCGGCAACGGCGCTTTCTCCAGTGCCTTTGGCAGTTACGGCGATGATCTGGCTCATGCGATGACGGTCAATCCACGGCTGCAAGTGCTCACCCTGAATGGCCTGTTTGATCTCTCGACGATCTTCTACGGTGCGGTTTACGATTATCACCATCTCAAGATCCCGCGCGCATTGGCCAACAATATCACATACAAATACTATGATGCCGGGCACATGGCCTATACCGACGACACCGTCCGCCGTCAGATGCTCGCAGACATCGAGCGCTTCTATGACAAGGCCGCGCCTGTCCGGTAAAGGCGCCCTCTCCCACTGTGAGTGCGCAATCGCAGACGCGCTAGCCTTCGCAATTTACTATCTGCTATCAACGCAGACCAACAAACTGGAAGTGTAGCTAAATGGCAAATCTCCGTACGGCGAGAAAACCTGCAAAGCCGGGGAGCAAGCGGCCGGCGCGATCGCCGGTCGCTCCGCCGTCAGGTATCGCCATGATCGTCAAGGCTTTCCGCCAGAATGCGAAAATGACCCTGAACGAGTTGGCGCAGCGCGCCAACGTGGCGGCATCGACGATCTCAAAGATCGAGGGTGGCCAGCTCTCCCCTGGCTATGAGATTATCGTCCGTCTGGCGCAAGGACTCGGGATCGACGTTGCCGACATGTTCCGTGCGCCGCAGCAGAATGCCGCTACGGGACGGCGCGGCGTTACCCGTCGGGGTGGGGGCGTCCAATACACCACCCCGAATTACGCCTATCAAGCGTTGGTCAACGACGTCTCACGCAAAGAGTTTATCCCGCTGCTAACGACCATCAAGGCGCGTGAGCGTGTTTCCTGGAATGAGCTTCCCGCCCATGACGGCGAAGAATTTGTCTATGTATTGAAAGGCAGTGTCCGCCTGTTCAGCGAGCATTACGAGCCGTTGGATCTCGAGGTCGGTGATTGCGTATATTTCGATAGCCGATCGGGCCATGCCCTGGCTTCGATCGGCGAGGAAGATGCCGAGGTGATGTGGATCTGCTCGCATCCCGATGCAATGACCCACGTCAATTCCGGCGCTTCAGACGAGGGCGAACGGAGCGCCTAGCCCTTTTCATGTCGCCGCGGGATCGGGGAGGTCAAGCCACCCGCGGCTGAACGTCACGCATTTCGACACCAGCGTCAACGCATCACCGGCGAGCGTCGCACGGAAGGCCCCGCCCCTCGACGACACTTGAATAAAGTCAAGGGACGCTTGCCCAAGCCGTGCGTTCCAGAAAGGCGCAAGCGCACTGATCGCCGAGCCGGTCGCAGGGTCCTCCTGCTCGCCGATTGAGAAGCCGGGGCAGAAGAATCGGAAAACGACGTCCGTTCCCGCCAAGGCGGTGGCGATCACTGCCGAATCGCCGAAGGCGCGCATGACGTCGTAATCTGGCGCAAGTGCGGCGACCTGCTCCGGTGTTTCAAAGAGCGCAATCCAGTCGCGCTCGCTGCGATGGACGCTGACGGGCATTGCGCGCAGCGCCGGACCCAGCTGTGCAGGGCTGCCGGCCTGAGTGTAGGACCAGCAGGGAATTCCCATGCTGATCCCGCCGTCCACCATCGCTGCCGGTCGGATGCCACTAACCGTGGCGAATTGAATAGCATCCGCGCCAGTCTCGTGCAGCACAGCATGGGCAGCTGCAAACGTCGCGTGACCGCAGAAGCTCATCACCTCCCGCTCGCCTCGTGTGAACCAGCGCAGACCACGGGTATCCTCTCCCGGCCCGACAAAGGCGGTGACGGAAGGGCCAAAATCGTGGGCGATGCGCGCCAACACGGCATCTGTCGGCCACGTGTCGAGCAGACACACGCCCGCAGGATTGCCGCCGAACACCTTTGAGGTAAAGGCGTGAATTTGGAAGGCGCGTAGAGCCATCACGACGCCAGCGCCATCGGTAAAGCATCAAGTGTGCCGCTCTTCGTTCTCGCCAGCGCGAACTCGGCGGCTATCAGGTCCGCTGCGGCAAAACCTGCGCATTTGAAGATCGTGATATCCTCTCGCTCCGGGCGGACGGAACTCCGCAGGAGTGAACGAAGGTCTCCGTCGATACGGCTCTCGTCGAGACACCCCTCGGCAATGGCGTCCAGCAGATCTCCGGATTCGGCGAGTGCCGCGTGATCATCGAGCCATATCTGCCCGGCACGGCGGAAGGCCTCACCGTCCACCTCCCGCATCGTCGGCTTGAAACTGCCGACAAGGCTGAGATGCGCCCCGGTCTTGAGCCAGCGTCCGTGGACGACAGGCGTCGTGGCGCTGGTCGCCGTCACGATAAGATCGGCGCAGCGCACCGCTTGCTCAAGGCTCCCGCACTGCGTTGCCGGCAATCCCGCGTCGCGAAGCTCGAGCGCCATTTCTGACGCTACCTTTTCCTGCCGGCCGAATATCTCGATGCTTTCAAAGCCATGGCACGCGGCGTGCGCCTGCGCCAGCGCTCGAGCGACCGGTCCGGTGCCGACGATCAGCATGCGCGTCGCATCCTTGCGCATCAGGCGGGATGCGGCCGCTGCCGACAGCGCGGCGGTACGCCGCTCGGTCAGCATGCCACCATCGAGGATCGCCTCGACGATACCCGATCTTGCGTTGATGATGATATAGCTGGCGCCATGCGATGCCTGCCCGCGAGCACGATTGCTTTCCCAGAACGTCACCGTCTTGAGCCCGATCACCGCATCGTTGCGCCAGGCCGGCATGACCAGCAACGTACCGACGTCATTTGCGCCACCCGAAAGTTCAAACTGGAGACGCGGAGGGGATACGCTCGTGTCTCCGCCGAGGGAGCACGCGAGGTGGTCGGTAAGCACCGTCCACGGAAGCAGCGCCGCGACATCATCATGGTTCAATACGATCATTCGTTCATACCTTCGGCAACCAAGCCATTTTCACCCGTGCCCGACGATGTTCATCGCCAGGGAACCTTCATAGAGAAGCAATTTTATATTAGGAAATCTTATGGTACAATAATAAATTACGCTCAGTCCTTGGCATACGTCGCGTGCAGCCTTGACGACAGCAACCAACAAAACCGGCCGGCGCAAACGAGCCTGAGGCGGGCCGGTTAATCGAGGCTTCGTTCCGCGAGGGGTTCCGGCGCCATCGCGTAGGGCGAGAGCGGTTCGCCTCCCGACTTGACCGTGGGACCGCCGATCGTAAGTCCACGGACCAGAGCTGCCGCGACGATGAGTAGCCCCGCGGGCACGAGAGCAAAGCCGTATCGTATGGCGCTCGCCGCCGGCGTGTTGGCCACCGCTGTAGCGGCAGTACCGGAATGGTAGCCGATGAGGTCGAGATAGAGCCCTACCAGGAACGCGCCGATCGACATTCCCGTCTGCTGGGTGAAGATCCACGTACCGTAAATGGCGCCTTCCCTCCGCTGGCCGCTGAGTTTCTCGTCCAGTTCAACAGTGTCCGGCGTCATCGCGCTCGGCAACATGAAGACCCCGCCAAAGAACGCCCCGATCAAAACCATGAGCGGGAACATCAGCGCCGGCACCCCGACCGGCACGAGCAGAGCGAGACAGAATACCGTAGCCGCACCCGAATAGGCGATCGCACAGGCGCGCCGTCGTCCTATGCGTCGCCCGAGCGCCGCCCAGAGCGGCGTCGTCACGATCGCCGTAATCGATCCAACCGGGTACAATGCTCCCATCAGGCCTCCGTCGAGACGCAGGGTGATCGTGACGAAATAGATCATCATGGCGCTGTAGAAGGCGTCGCTGGCGCTGCTGAACAGATAGGCGCCGGACAGTCGGAACAGCTGCCGATTCGTGCGGAAGCTCCGCCATTGCTGGGCAAGGCTGGCGTTCGTCATTTGCAGGGCCCTGCTCGGCGCGCGCGCGGTTGCGAAAAAGGCGGTAAGCCCCGACAGGATGATGAACGCTCCTGTGATGAAACCCACCCACCGATGGCCAGCGACCGGATCAGGCGCCGCGCGGACGATCAGCGGACTCGCCATCACGGTGAGGAGGACCGCGAAACGTGCTGCAATTTCTTTGTAGCCGGTTAGCGCCAGCCGTTCGGATACGTCATCCGTCATCTCCGGCAGCATCGCAGAATACGGGACGTGGTAGAGGCTGAGTCCGGTGTTGACTGCAAAGCACGCCGCGAGGAACCACGCAGCCTTGGCCGTCAAAGTCCAGTCGGTCGGAATCGCGAACATTGCGGCATAAGCGATGCCCCAGACAAGCGAACCCACCAGCAGGAACGGACGGCGCCTGCCCCAGCGGGACCGGAACCGATCAGACACTCCGCCCATCAGAGGATCCGATATGACGTTCCACAGGCGCGGCACCAGGATCAGCGTGCCGGCAAGCGCGCTCGGCACCTTTTGCACGTCGGTGAGGTAATAAAGCAGGTAGATCGACAGGATCGCCATATGGCTGGCGATAGCAAACTCGCCGACCGCCCATCCGAGCCGTGTCGTACCGGCTAGCGGTGACTTACGCGCATGTGCCACCCTGCCCCTCCTGATCCATGACGAGGCACGTCCGACACCGACTTTCTGCTATCCATATCTTCTGATTATACATTGTCGATCTTTTCCGGTGGCTTTCGCCAGGTTGCCGGCCCCTCTGCGTTACGCCGTAACTATGTTTTTGTGGATCTCGCCATTCTTGCAAATCAGGAGAAGATTGTCCTCGTAGTTGGCGAGGATATCGATCGCTTCCAACGGATTGCCCTTGACGAGCAGAAAGTCGGCCCAAGCGCCCGGTTTCAGCACTCCGAGCGGTGCAGCCCTGTACGGGTTTCGTGCGCCGCTCATCGCGAACAGCGCGGCGTTGCCCGACGTTGCGATCCGCAGCGTCTCGGCATTCGAGTACACCGTCGCAAACTTCGTGAGCATCCGATTCTCGACGGGGCTATCCGGCTGGAAAACCAGGTCCGTCCCAAATGCGACGCGAACCCCATGCTTCTGCGCCCAGCGCAGCAGATGCTCATAGGCACCGTTCACCGGGGCGCCCTTCGCATGCATTTCAGGAGACACAGGCTGATCTCCCGCGGAGAACGCCTGCGTACTAAGCCAGACGCCTTTCTGGCCGAGCAGCGCCATTGTCGCCTCGTCCATCAAATGCCCGTGCTCTATGCAGGCAACGCCAGCCTCAATGCACCGCCGGATGCTGTTCGATGAATACGCATGGGCCATCACGTACGTGCCCCACGCCTGCGCTGCTTCGACCGCGGCCGACAATTCCTCCATCGTAAATTGAGCGCTGTCGATCGGGTCGAAATCGGACACGATCCCACCCCCCGCCGCGATCTTGATCTGGCTCGCGCCACGCCGCAACTGCTGCCGCGCGCCGGCCAGGACCGCAGGCACGCCGTCGACGACCAGCTCGAGTCCGAGTTGCTGAAAGCGCGAAGGGGTTCCCGCGAACGTCGGCGAAAGGGCGTAGGCGGCCGCGTGATCACCGTGGCCGGAGGTCTGCGAGAGTATCGCGCCACTTGGATAGATACGCGGTCCAGCTATCCGACCTTCATCGATCGCACGCTTGATGCCGAACGTCGGCCCTGCGCAGTCGCGAACCGTGGTGAAGCCGCGCAACAGCTGGCGCTGGGCTTCCGCCACCATGTCGGCGAACATCAGGCCATCGTCCGCCGCGTCCAGGTCCGCCGGCCGGTTAGCCGCGAGCGCCAAATGCCAATGGGCGTCGGTCAGGCCCGGCATCAGCGTCTGACCGCGGCCATCGATGACGATGCATCCCGATGGCGGATCGATCGGCGAGGTGGAGACGCGGGTAATCAACGGCCCTTCCGCCAGCAGATGGCTATCGACAAGCTTCGGCGACACGCCGTCGAACAGCCGCACGTTCTTGACGAGTACCGCCGGCTTTCGCTCGCGCGGCGCTGCGACCGCGGAGGTAGCGGCTACTGCCATCGTGCCGGCACCGATCAGCAGGGTTCGTCGATCGATCTGCATAATGGTTCCTATCCGGTCAGCGTTGCGTTACGAATGTGGAAATCGCATCGAGGACTTCGGGCTGAGCGATCAGTCGGTGCCCGCCGTCATAATAAGCGATGCTGTAGCGGCTACGGTCGAGCTTCGCCTGACGCATGATATATTCGCTGTTGCCGATGGTCGTCAGCGTATCGAAGCGCCCCTGCACCAGCATCACCCGTAGCGACGGATCAGCTTTCATCTCGTCGGCCAGCGTGACGTCTAGCGCCATCGCGCCTGACGTATAGTAGTTCCACCCCGGATTGAGCACCGTATTGAAACCGTGGTAGGCGCCGAGGCCGGTAACCCCGATCTGTGTTGCGGCATAGTCAGCCATCAATTTGTCATAGAGCGCGAGCATTTGCGTCAGCGACTCACGCTCGCCTGCCGGATGGGTAATGCGCCCGTCGTCACCATCAACGACGAGATGGCGATCGGCCAGCAGTTCCGCCTGGAAATCGGCCGGGACGATCGAGTTGCGCCCGGTGAAATTTTCCGCCGGGAGGCCGATCAGTGCCGGGAGGCGGGCAATCACCCGGTCCCGCTCCGCCTCGGTCAGTTCATACCCTTGCATGAGCGCCGCGATATAGTCCGTGCGCGCGAACAGCCGGGCCTTATCGACTGCCTGCTGCCAGGTCTGGCCCTTATTGTCGATGCGGCCGTGATACCAGGCGACGGACGCCATCATGGGCAGGGCATTGGCAGCATATAGAATGTCGGGCATTTGGCCCTTCTGGAAATAGCCGAGGCTATTTCCCCCAAGCATCAACCCGGCAACCTTGATCGCCGGTTGGCCGCGGGCCAGGTCGCGTGCCATCGCCACCGCCCGCATCGTGCCGTAGCTTTCCCCATAGATGTAAACGGGCGCGTTCAGCCGGCCGTGGCTCTGCAGCCAGGTTACCGCCATCCGCGACATCGCCGCCGAATCGCCGTCGACGGAGGCGAACGCGCTCTTCTGACCGTCGGGCAAGATATGGCTATATCCTGTCTCGGGCATGTCGAGGAATACGAGGTCGGCGACAGCCAATGGCGAACGCGGATTGTCGATCAGCCCCCGATCGGGATGTCCAATGTCGGATACGATTTTGGGTCCGAGCGCACCGAACTGCAGAAAGACCGCCGAGGCACCCGGGCCGCCATTAAACGCGAAGATAACGGGACGCGGCTTTCCGGTCGGCGTTGTCGCGACATAGGAGGTGGCGAAGAGGCTCGCCGTCGGCTTGCCGGTAGCGATATCCTTGATGATCGTTTCCGACACCTCGGCGGTGTAGGAAAGCTCCCTTCCGTCGAAAATGCCCTCGTGCGAACTGCGGAAGATCCGCGGCCCCGGCTGCGAGGTCATCGTAAGGGGCACGAGCGGCTGCGGCGCGATCTGCGCCTGTGTGCTGGTCACAGCCGCAGCAATGGCGGCCGTGGACAGAAGGGCAAGGACGAAGCGCCTCATTTGCTGTGATCTCTGTCTGTTCTGGGTTGATCATTGCGGATCGGCGATGCCGGCAACGGCGTCGCCGCGGCGGATGAATGGCTGGCGAGCGTATCAAGGATGAATTGTCGCACATCGCGACCGAATTGCGGTGCAGTCTCACCCAGGTAGGACATGTGACCCGAAGCATAACTATGCAGTGTCACGCGTTCCGGAGGCAGACCTGCGGCTCTGGCGCTGCTTGCCGTCGCCAGCGGCGTCGCCAGCAGATCGTAATAGCCCGTCATCAGCATCACCCGCAGCTGCGGCTGGCGTCGCATCGCGATCGCGAGATCGTCACCGTATGTCTGGTCGGGCGCGACGCCCGCCCGACGGTTGTTCCAACGACTGAATACGCCCTCCCAGACGATCGCCTCATAGGGGATCGGCATGTCGACCTTCAGTTCGTCGTGGATCATCTGCTGAAAGCCGGCGACGATCCCGGGCACATATTGCGCCATCGCCGGATCGTCTGCGACGAAGTCGCCCCCGTCGTGCGACGCGGGCAAAGTATAGCGGCTGTCATACAGTCCAACCTTCAGGCCCGACCCGGCCAGCGCCAGAGCGGAATATTCAGGAGGCGACAATGCCAGATGTCTGTCGATCCAGGTTTTGGCAGGAACGCCGGTATAAAGTGCCAGGCGATCAGCCACCTCCGCTTCAACGCTTTGCGGTAACGCGCCGTCTTTCAGTCGCCGAAGCGCGTCTGCGTACGGACCGCCCACATAGTCAGAAACTTCACCGTACCGGGTTGCGACGTCGGGCGCGGAGGCGCCCCCACGATGATAATCCGCGGTAATCGCCATGCCGGGGATCAGTGCACCCCCGCCGATGCCGGCATCGGTAGCGGGAGCGGCGCCGCTATTGGCCCCCAGGCTGAGTGGCGCCCCGACAATGATCACGCCGTCCAGCGTTATCCCCCGCATCACGCCGACATAGCGGATACCGCCGAGAAGCGCGCGCGGCATCATGGCAGCGCGGAAGCCGCCGTAGCTCTCGCCAAGCACGAACTTGGGCGACGTAAACCGACCGTTACGCTGCAACCACCCCTCGATGAAACGCGCGACGCTGTCGGCGTCGGCATCGACGCCCGCGAAGTCGCTATCCTCGGCGGCTCCCGCAGCGTGGCTGAATCCGGTCCCGACTGGATCGATGAAGACGAGGTCGGCGACGTCCAGCGGCGAGTCCGGATTTTCGGAATAGCCGAACGGAGGGACGTTGCTCGGATTGACGCTGTGGTCGAGGAACGCCCTCCATGGCCCCATCGCCCCCATCTGCAACCAGCACGATGCCGAACCGGGACCGCCGTTGAAGAGGAAGAGGACAGGCCGATTAGGATCGCGGGCACCCGTCTTCACATAACTGAACGTGAAGAACCGACCGGTCGGCTCACCCTCGATATTGGTGACGTAGCTCTCTTCGGCGGTTGCCGTAAACGCGATCTTCCGCCCTCCGATGGTGGCCACATGCTGGGTGACAAAGCGACGCGGTGGTGGAACATCGGCGAGCGACAAATGCTTGCCGGTATATCTGGTAGCGACAGAGGGTGCCGTTACCGTCGTTTGCGATGCCGAGCTTTCTGAAGGGCTGGAGGCGACAGCCGGTGACGGCGCTGACGCTGACGCTGACGATGTCTGCGGCGTTGGCGGGGGTGTTGCGGCAACTGCGGACATCGTGCCCGGTGTTGCGAATACGCCGCATATCAGCGTGAACCGGGCTACGGACCCGCCCATTGACTTCAGCATGCGTGCGCCCCCCGCCATGGTGCGTCAGAAAGTCCGGCTGAGTGACAACCCAACCGTGCGCGGCCGGATATAGACAGCTGCGAAGGGCGCACTCGCGAGCGATTGCAAACTACGCGTAGCGCCGCCGATCACGCCCCGTCGGTTCGTCACGTTCGTCAAAAACGCGTTCACTGACCACGGCCCCTGCTTGAGCCCTGCGCGAAGATCGAAGGTGGTATAGGCAGGGTAACGCGGCCGCAACAGACTTAACGTTCGCTGGAAGTCGCTGTAGCGGTCACCAACATAGGTTACCGTGCCACCGAAGGTGGCGCTGGTCGTGCCGTTTAGAGGAATAGTCTGGTCGATGGCGATGTTGCCTGCGAAGCGGCTGCTGAACGGCAGACGATCGCCGTCGAGTCCGGCTCCCCCTCCGACAGGCAGATCGCGCGTCAACTCGGCCACGTTGTAGGTGCCGTTGGCGGCGATCGTGAGCCCGTCGGTTGGATTGAGGGTGATCGCCGCTTCGACGCCTTCGCTCTTTGCGCGTGGCCCGTTGGTAAAATAGGTCAAGCCGGTCGTCGGGTTGCTCAACGAAAGCTGAATGTTCCGCCAGTCGATGTAGAAGAGCGACGTGTCGATCGTCAGCCGTCGATCCCAGAAGCTTCCCTTGAAGCCGATCTCGTAATTGACCGTCTTATCGGGCGCATAGCTGGCAGGCACGCCGGCGGCGGCGTTGGGATTGGGGCCTCCGATGCGATATCCCGAGGCTATACGCGCATAAAGCATCGCATTGTCGGAGAACTTGTACTGTGGCGACACCAGGAAGGTGCCGAGGTCGCTTTTCGAGCCGATGTCGGTTGTCCCCGGCGCGACCAGCACCCCGGCCGCAGTGCGCGGGTAGGACTGGTTGTTGTGGGCGTAACGCCCGCCTGCCTGCAGGGCGAAGGCTCCCAAGTGAAGCGTCACGTCTCCAAAAGCCGCCAACTCATCCAGCTTGGTGTGCGAACTGATCGTCGCGAGGTTTATCGCTACCTGGTTTGCGCTCTGTAGGACGCCATTGATGATCTGCTGACCTGAGGTTCGTTCGCGGCCATAATAGCCGCCCACCGTGACGTCCAAGAGATCGCCAATCGAACGGTCGGCGCGCACCTCCTGTGTGAACTTCCGCGTATCGTAGATATTGTGGAACGTTGCGCCGGTAGCCGCGGGATTGCCGCTGAATAGGGCAGAATACACGCCGTAACTCGGGGAATAGTCGTAAATGGCGTTGTATTTACTCTGCCCGTAGCCAGTCAGCGCCGTTAGTGTGAAACCAGCAATATTCGCCGTTATGGTGGAACTGTAAAGCCGAACCCGGCTGCGATACTGGCCGGTTCCTGGCAAGCGCGCCTGGGAAAGCTCGCTTGTATTTGCCTGGAAAAGGCTGTCCGAATCGACTTCGGATGTTCCGTTACCATCGGTATTCTGCAGGAGGGCCGAAACCTTCCAGGAAATGTTAGCATCCGGCCGCCAGAGAAGCGATATCCTGCCGCCATAAGCATTAGCCGAATTGACATCGTCCTTGCGGGTTGTTGCGTTATCGACATATCCGGGATCGCGGCGCCCAAAGCCGCTCACGCGGACCGCCAATTGGTCGTCGAGCGGCACGTTGATCGCTCCTCGCAGGCCAGCGCCCACGCCGCCGCCGTCCACCGACGTCAAGTTGGACTGCACTTGACCCGATACTCCGCGGGTCGAGGGATCGACTGTTACATATTTAAGCAGCCCACCCATGCTGCTGGCACCGTACAGAGTCCCTTGCGGGCCGCGCAGCACCTCGACCTGGGCCAGATCCGAGGGATCGAGATCCGGTATCAAACGCGACGAGTAAGAGGTCACGCTGCTTGCACCAAACGGCACATCGTCGATCACGATGCCAACGGTGGGATTACTGGACGAACTCGTGCTGATACCGCGCACGGCCAACGTGAACTGGCCACTGCCTGACGAGAGCAGGCTAAGCCCTGGGATCTTGTCGAAGTAATCCTGCAACTGTGTCCGGCTCTCACTGAGCAGTGTGGACGGTGCAATCGCCGTTACAGGCACCGGCACCGACAGAAGCCGCTCCGATCGCTTCTGGGCGGTGACGATGATATCACCCTGCCCGTTGATGTTCGGCGAAGTCGGCGCCGCAGCGTCCGGCGTTGCGGGAGTGGAATCCTGCGCGAACGCGGGCGCAGCAGACGCAAACGTCACCGCTGTCGTCATCAGGAAGAAGCGCCGAACACGGCTCTTGATTGAATTCACGGCCATCTGCCCCCCTCGAACTACCAAAGCGACACCTTGATGACGAATCAAAGGCGGATACGCAACATTTCTATGATCGTATGAGATTTGGTATGAGTGGCAAGCTGGTAACAGGCGACGTTCGGGCTTAGGCGGTTCGCTTTGGCGAAGGCGCTCTATGTCGAGAGGACTATTCCATAGTTACGCCCAGCCGCGGATAAGCAACGGCGGCTTTTCCCCTCCCTCCGATCACCAGCGATAGCCAAGAGTCGCGATCACGTTCCTGCGATAGCCGAACCCGCAGGCGGCCCGCACCGAGCTGAGCAGCCCCCACAGGGTGGTCCAAGTTGTTAGTTAGTGCATTTGCCCTGCTGCACCACTCGGATCAGGGCAGCCAATATACGAGCGAGAAGTTCCAACGGCTGATGGCCGACAACGGCGTGACCTGCTCGATGAGCCGGTCGGGCAACGTCTGGGACAACGCGGCGATGGAGAGCTTCTTCTCCTCGCTGAAGACCGAGCGGGTCGGACGTAAAACCTACCGCACGCGCAATCACGCAAAGGCAGACGTGTTCGACTACATCGAGCGCTTCTACAATCCGACGCGACGCCACTCGACCCTGGGTTATCTCAGCCCCATGGACTTCGAGCGGCAAGCGCAGGTAGCTTAACCTCGTGTCCGCGAAATCGGCAGCAGCTCAGGCCGCAACGGTCGGTCGTGAGACCTTCCAGGACGCCAAACCGCTTTAAGTTGCTGATCAGCCAGTGTTTATCGGGACGTTCCGGGACGTGGTGAGACGTCCCTGGAAATTGTACTGGCTGGGGCGGCAGGAGCCTCATCCAAGTTTCTGATCCCCAGCGAAACTGCCGTTTTCACCTTTGCGATTGATGCCGATCGACGCAACCTCTGTAGCAGAAGGCTGTAGGGGCGGGTCAAGGCTGACGGCGGCGTGTCGCTTAAACGGCTGGATCGACGCAGGAATGGGGTCGCTTACCGAACACTCAGTTGAGTCCGTGCAGACCCATAATCGGCCATTCAGTGCAAGCGTAGCGCTACTCGCAAGCGGTCGCTCGTTCATGTCCAATGACTCTTTTCTGAACAGGCAAAATACCCGGCCCCACCGCTTGCCGGCGTGGGCTTAGGGGCCGATCTCCAGCGCCCGTCAGCCGATAAAGGCCGGGCCCGCGAAGCGACCGTGCGCGTTGAGGTTCCCACAGCGACAAGGCGGAGACGGCATGAACACGATTGAGCGAGGCGCTGGACGCACGCTGCTTCTGATCCACGGCCTGGGCGGGAGTTGGCAATCGTGGAGCACCGTCTTGGACCCACTCAGCGCCTCGCGAAAGGTCATCGCGGTCGACCTTCCCGGCCATGGGGCTACCCATGCCGAGTCCGACAGCGGGACGTTCGATGGTCTGGTCGGCAGCGTCGAGCGTTATATCGCGGAGGCTGGCTTGTCCGGCGTCGATGTCGTCGGCAGTTCCATGGGTGCGCGGATTGTACTTGAGCTCGCGCGGCGTGGACTCGTCGGCAACGTGGTCGCGCTTGATCCGGGCGGCTTCTGGCGGGGCTGGGAGCGCACCTTCTTCAGAACCACCATCGGCGCCTCCGGTCGCTTACTGCGGGCCATCCGGCCGGCCCTGCCGGCGTTGAGCCGGAATGCAGCGTCGCGCACGGCCCTGCTCGCTCAGCTCTCTGCGCGTCCTTGGGCGCTTGACGGGGAGACCGTCGCGACCGAGCTGGAAGGTCTCAGTAAGACGCCGACATTCGATGCGCTGGTCCGGAGCCTTGCCACGGGGCCTGAGCAGTCCGGCCCCGCCGCTGCCGGCACCGGCCGGGTCGTCATCGGGTGGGGCAGGTACGACCGGCTCTGCCTCCCCAGACAGGCTGCGCGCGCGCAGGCAGCCTTTCCCGGCGCCGAGCTGCACTGGTTTGATGGCAGCGGGCACTTTCCGATGTGGGACACGCCGGAGGAGACAGTCGCCGTCATTCTCGACGCGACGAGGTGATTCTCCACCCGCTGGACGGCTCGATTGCGCGATAATTGCAGCATCGACCCATACCCGGACGTTCAGGCCGCCCTTCCGGTTCCTCGATTCCGGCCGTTCGTTCACCTCACCCATCCGCAGCTTCTCTCGGCGGTCAGCCCGCTGAAGTCTGCAAACCGTTTCGGTTGGCCCAGAGTTCGGCCATGTCAATATTCGGTAGCGCCTCCTCCATCCGTCGCTTGGCATTATCGGAGGAACATGGAATCTTCTGCGCCCCAAACTCAAAGACGTGACAGCAAGTCAGGTCGTTATCGATGCCGAGGTGCGCGCAGAGTACCTTTGCTTTAGGCGGGCTGAGGCCGACCTTGGTGGCAAGCTCGTTCCGTTGATGGTGAAACTGCTTACGCAGATCAACCCTTGACGGAGCCTGAGGCGTTGAACAACAGCTAACGCCGCGCTTCTAGGGCAAGCCGAGACTCCACGGTCGACCACGCTGGATTTCGGCCTAGCGCTCTGCTCTAATGTTCGCGGGGGAAAATTTCGGGTATGAACGATTTCGATGCGATCCGTGGGTTCGCCGGGGCATCGCCCGGGCAGGACCTCAGTCGCGTCGTGTCGAGACTGACCAAGCGCGATCTCGAACTAATTGTCGGTCCCGCGGTGCTGCCACTCCTGCCCACTCTCGATCCTGCTGACAGGAGCGGGATCGAGGCGGCGGCGAACCGCATCCTCGCGGAACGGCCCTTGGCGGTGTTTGCCGACGCCGCGCAGCGCCGGACGATCCTTCGCAACCTAGATCCCGGCAAGCTCGAGGAACTCCGGCACCGTCTGAACGGTGATCCCGCAGGCCTCGCCGAAAAGGCGCATTGGCCGACGGCCTCCGGCTTCTTCGGCCTCGACCCGGCCGACGCCGCGAGCGTCGTCGCGGCACTACCCGTGGAGGAACGGGAAGTCGGCTTCGGGCTCTTCCCCCACCAACGGGCAGTCGTGCGCCGAACCGTCGCGATCATTGGCGGCGGCAAGGGGCGGACCGTCGTCCATATGCCTACCGGGGCGGGCAAGACCCGCACGGCGATGCACATCGTCGCGCGCGCGCTGAACGAGGCGGAACCAGCCCTCGTGGTGTGGCTGGCGTCCAGCCGTGAACTCGTCGAGCAGGCCGCGGAGACCTTCGGGCTGGCCTGGTCCCAGCTTGGAAACCGGACCGTGACGCTGCAGCGCTTCTGGGCGAATTTTGGCGAACCGCCAACCGCGCTCGCGGACGGGCTGCTCGTGGCGGGCCTCGCCAAGCTGCACGCCTGGCGCGAACGGCGCCCGCTCGACTTCCAACGCCTGGCGGGCCGCACTTCGCTCGTGGTCATCGACGAGGCTCACCAGGCCATCGCGCCGACATACCGGGCGCTCATCGACGGACTCTGCGGAGCGGGTGCCGACAACGCGCTGCTCGGACTGACTGCGACGCCGGGGCGGACCTGGAACGACATGGAGGCGGACCGCGAGCTCTCGGATTACTTCGAGGGCTCGAAGGTGGTGCTCGAGGCCGGCGACGATGACAACCCGGTCAAGTACCTACTCGACCAGGGCTACCTAGCGCGGCCAGTCTTCAAGCCGATCGAGTATACGCCAGCGAGGACGCCGAGCGAGGAGGAGTTGCGGCGCATCGCGCGCGCCGACGACTTCCCCGACGCCTCGCTCGAGGCGTTCGCCGCGGACACTGCCCGGAACGTTGCGATCATCGCGGCGGTGAAGGGTCTCGTAGAACGTGGCCACCGCCGTATCATCCTTTTCGCCGTCAGCGTCGGCAACGCGGAGATCCTCGCCGACGCACTGGAGGCGAACGGCATCGCCTCGTCCGTGGTAACCGGGGAGACGCCAGCCGGCCGGCGGGCCGCGACGCTGCGGGCCTTCAAATCCGCCAGCGAGGCGCCGATGGTTGTGTGCAACTTCGGCGTCCTCACGACCGGCTTCGACGCACCGCGGACGAGCGCGGCGATCATCGCGCGACCGACGAAGTCGTTGGTACTGTACAGCCAGATGGTCGGCCGCGCGACGCGGGGCCCGAAGGCTGGTGGCAACGAGACGTGCGAGATCCTGACGGTCCACGATCCCGCATTCCCGGGCTTCGGCGACATCGCCGACGCCTTCTTCAACTGGGAGGATGTTTGGAATGGCGAGTGAGGTCGAGGTGGACGTCGAGGAGGCCCCATTCATCCCCGCGGAGCTCGCGATTCAGGCGATGCGCGACAGCGGCTACAAGAACACAGCCTATGCGCTCGCCGAACTCGTCGACAACTCGGTGCAGGCAAACGCAGAGAATTGCGAGATCATCTGCGTGGAGGCGATGACCCAACTCGCCACGCGGTCGCGCAAGCGGTTGTGCGAGATCGCCGTCCTCGACGACGGCGACGGGATGGATGCCAAGGTGCTCCGCAAGTCGCTGCAGTTCGGGAACGGGACGCGGCTAAACGACCGATCTGGCATCGGCCGCTTCGGCATGGGGCTCCCCAACGCATCGATATCCCAGGCCGGGCGCGTCGATGTCTGGAGCTGGCAGAACGGCGCGGACAACGCGCTCCACACCTGGCTCGACGTGCAGGAGATCCGCGAACGGAAGACCCGGGACGTGCCACCGCCGCAGCTCGACCCCGTGCCGGCGGTGTGGCGCGCGCGGGCACGCACCATTGGCAAGTCGGGCACCCTGGTGGTGTGGACGAAGCTCGGTGCGGACCGGCTAACGTGGAAGGGCGCGAAGGCGACCCTGAAGAACACAGGTTGGCTCCTGGGCCGCATCCACCGGCGGTTCATCGGGAACAAGACCCTGTCCATCCGGATGGCCGGCGGAGAGGAGGACGCGCTCGAGGAGAGCTTCGTCACGATCAACGACCCGATGTACCTGACTCCGGCGCCGACTATGCCAACGCCGTTCAACGTGCAGCAGATGTTCGAGCACCTCTACGACATCCCCGTCGACATTGAGGTCGACGGCAGGGTGCACACCGTGCACACCCGCTACTCGGTTGCCAAGCCGCTCACGATCGAGCTGGCCGGCACGGCGAACCGCGGCGACACCGCCTACGGCAAGGATGCCGCGGACAACATCGGCGTGTCGGTAATGCGGGCGGGGCGCGAGCTGATGCTGGATCGCTCCTGGACGATCCAATACGATCCCCGCGACCGGTGGTGGGGATGCGAGGTCGAGTTCCCGGCCGAGCTGGACGAGATCTTCGGCGTAACCAACAACAAGCAGGCCGCGACCGTCTTCAACGAACTATCGAGCCTGACTTGGGACGAGCTGGCCGAGCCCGACGAGACGATGCCCGACGTCGTGAAGCGCCTGCGCGACGAGGGCGATCCCAAGGGGGTGCTGCTCGAACTGAGCAAGACCATCAAGGACAACCTCGCCTCGATACGCACCACCATCAAGGTCCAGGGCAAGGGCACGCGCCGCAAGGGTGAGCGCCACGAGGCCGGGGACCCGACCGAGGCGGCCAACGAGAAGTGGAAGAAGCGGGACGAGACGAATCCGCTTCCAGATACTCCCGAGAAGCCGTCGCCGGGCGACGTGAAGGAGATCTCCGACGACCTGAGCGAGGACGGCCGCAGCGACGAGGACACCTCCGAGATCGTGGCTCGGATCGTCTCGGGCGACCTTAAGGTGCTCTTCATCGACAAGACGCTCGGCGGCTCATCCGAGCTGTTCACGGTGGTCAACCGGGGTCCAGCAACCGAGGTCGTGTTCAACCGGCGGCACCCCGCGTTCGACATGATCTTCGACACGGTGTCGGCCGACGACGACCTGGAGCACCTGTCGTCCGGCGAGTTGGAGGAGCGCCTGCTGAAGGCCGGCAGGGCGGTTCAGCTGCTCTTCGCCGCCTGGGCGCGCATGGAGCGCGAGGACCCGCCCCACCAGCGCACCTACGAGCGGGTGCGCGAGAGCTGGGGCAAGCTGGCGCGCGACTTCCTCGAGCCCGACGACGTGGCGGGCTTCTAGCTTGCGCCGCGACGGCGACATACTCCTCGCGCACGTCGCCGCGGCGACCAGGCAGCTCATCCTGTGCGCGCCGTTCATCAAGGCCGCCGTGCTGCGGCGGCTACTGGCGGCGATGAACCCGGACGTCGGCGTATGCGTCGTGACCAGATGGCATGCGGACGAGGTCGCCGCGGGGGTGAGCGACCTGGAGACGTTCGACATAGTGGCGGCCCGTCCGGGCTCGGAGCTGAGGCTAATCGACCGGCTCCATGCGAAGCTGTACCTCGCGGACGACAGGGCCCTGGTCGGATCGGCAAACCTGACGGCCACGGCGCTAGGCTGGTGCGATCGGTCGAACCTCGAGATACTGCTCGAGGCCGGGACGGGTGACCCGTCGATAGCGCGCTGCGTCGAGGAGGCCGCCGCCGCCCGCCTGGCGACCGCCGAGGAGCGCGACCGCATCGCCAGCGAGGCGGCATCGCTGAAGGTGCCGCGATCAGTAGAGGCGACGGAGGTGGACGAAGCGAGGGCGACGAACTGGATGCCCCGGCTCGCCGCCCCGGCGCGGCTCTACCAGGTCTACAATGGGCTCGGCGCAGACCGACTGACGGCCGCGTCCCTGGAGGCCGCACGGCACGACCTAGAGGCGCTCGCGATTCTCCCCGGGCTTTCAGAGCCTGCCTTCAGGGCGGCGGTGTCCACGTCACTCACGACAATGCCGGTCCTCGCAGCCATCCTTGCCGCCGTCGACGGCGACCTCGGCGACGAGGACGCGGTCGCAATGATCGCCGCGCTCCCCGGCGAGTCGACCATGGAGCCCGAGCTGCAATGGGTCGTCGTGCGGGACTGGATGACGCACTTCCTGGGGGACACGCTGGAGATCGCGCCGAGGAGCTACGTCACCCGCCGCAAGCCGCGGCCCATGCGGTAGCCCATCGCAACGATCGGGTGTGGCGCACTTGCTCCGGCAACCCGCGCGTCGACACAGTGTCGCTATTCCCCCGACGTGAACACGAACGATCGCCACCGCAGGGTCTGACGTCCAAGGGCATCCGGCGGCGTGGCCTGCTCGGTGAGCCTGAAACCCGCGGTCTCCGCGGCTTCTACGACGTCCGCGTCTGCATGTGCGTGGAAGACGTCTGCCGGCTCGCCCGGGGCCGGCGCACGGAGGCTGACAGCGAGTGCGCCGCCGGGCGTCAGCAGCGTCGCGAACGTCGTGAAGCAGCGTTCTAACCGCGTCGCCGGAACGAGCATCAATACCGCCGAACATAAGATGAAGCGGAACCTCTGGGCCTCCGCAACCAAATGCGGCAGGTCAGGCAAGCGATCATCGACCCAGCGCAGGCGGTCGCCTTCACGGACGGCAACGGATCGGAACGCCTCGGAGGGTTCCACCGCGACGACGCGGTGGCCCATTGCGGCGAGCGCCCGCGCGTCGCGACCACTGCCCGCACCGACGTCGAGCACATTTGAGGGCAACGTTGGAAGATGCGGGGCTACGCCGGGATGCACCTCCTCGAACGAGATCGAGTCGTACGCGCCCGACAGCGTCACCGCGAGGTTGTCGTAGTAGTCGACCGACGCGAGCGGCGCTGAGCCCGGACGGCTCACCGCGGGGCCTTCGCAGCTGCTGGGAAGACGCGCTCCGGGACGGCGGCGGCCCACAGCGACCCGCAGGCGGCGACCAGCAGCAGCACCGCGAAGCACGTGACGATCATATAGTTGGGTCCGATGACGGCACGGCCGTCCCGGGTTAGGATCTGTTCTTGGATACGCTGCATGACGTAACGCAGGCGATAGAGCGCCACGATCATGACGAGGTTGGCGAGGCCCGCGAAGGCCAGGAGGCCGACGCGCGCCGCTTCGGTCACGGCGAGGCTCGCGACCCCGAACCAGAGGCCGCCGGTCAGCGTCATGAAAAGGAGTGGCGTCTGCCACAGCACCGCGTTGAGCGACCGGAAGTCGGCGCACAGTTCCCTGTAGACCGTGTCCGCGTCCAGCAGCGGTGGCGTCACTGTTTTTTCACCCGACATGGCCACATGATATAGAGGCAGCGCGTACCTTGCGACAGCCTCGGCCTGCCGCTGGCCGCACGAGCGGGGCTGCTGCTGTCGCCTGCGCGGCGCTCGCTCCAATACGGTGGCAATCCTTTTCGTGGCTGGCGGGTACTCGTCGCTAATTGGCTTGCCCGCGAACGCGTGTTCGGTAGGTTCGAGAAAGCGATATCAGGAGTAAGCTAGCTTGGCATTCTCGATAAAGGCCACGGTCCCCGAGGCGCTCACCCCAGAGATCGTGTTCCTGAAGGGCAGCGTGTCGCTCTGGAACTACTCGATCCCGTTCTTCACAACGAACGTCCCCCTCGTCTTCGCGGAGAAGTACTTTAAGCTCTTCGAGGAGCTACCTCAGGCGGACACCGCCGAGTGGACCCTCGAGGAGCTGTTCCAGCGCGACATCTCCTGGGATCGGGTCGATAACGAGATCCTCGCATACCTAAACAGCCCGACCCGTCCGCAGTTCTTCAACGCGCTGACCGTCGCCCTTATGCCGAGCCATACCGACAGCCTCGGGGGGGATTTCGGTCCCGCGGGGGACATGCCGAGGCTCACCGACCCCGGCCTCGGCGCACCCATCGGGATGGGCGGCATCCAGATCCAGTTCTATGATTCTGACGAGGACCAGGTAGCCGGAGCCGGCAAGATGCGCTGGGCGACCGACCGCGTGGACGCCGTCGCCGTGGACGGCCAGCATCGCTTGGCGGCCATCAAGCGCTTCGTAAAGGAGGCGAAGAAGGACCGGTGGGAAGGCGCATCGGTGCCGGTCATCTTCCTGATCGCTGACGCGCGCGTGGGTTTCAAAACGCCCCATGCCGACAGCGACTCCTCGCGCACAGTGTCGGCACTGCGCAGCGTCTTCATCGACCTAAACAAGAACGCCAAGCCGGTCTCGCCGAGCCGCACGATCCTGCTCGACGACCTCAGCATCGTAAGCGTCGCCACGCGCTCCCTGATGGGACGATCGCTCGGTGACACCGGCGATGCCGAGCGCATACCACTGTCGCTCGTCGACTGGATGACGGACCGCAACAAAATTGAGGACGGTCCCTTCATCACCACCGTCACGCTGCTGCATGAGGCGGTCCGACAACTGCTCGCGGTCCCCGACCTGCAGATGGACGAGGACGACAACAGCGTCGCTAAGGTGGAGAAGTGGCTGGATGCGACGCTCCCCGTCGAGGACGTCGGCGCGAGGGAAGAGGTGCTGGGTCAGATCCGGCAATGCGCCCGGCTCCAGACCCGCCTCAGCTGGCTCCCCAACCAGATCAAAATCCTCCAGCAGTCCTTCGATGCGAACTGGCGTCCGCATATGCGCGCCCTTCTACGCGACTACGCACCTTATTCCGCCCTATGGACATATGCCGAGGAGCACGACCTGCTCGGGCCACAGTTTGTCAACCTCTACGTATCGAAGGAGGTCATGCCCGCGAAGGCTGGCCAGGAGCGAAGCAAGCGCCTCGAGGAAGCGGCCAAGCAAGCGGAGCCCGGCTGGTCGCTGAGCAAGCGCTACGACAAGCCGCTCGCGGCGATCGACGAGATCAAGGAGGACAGCTGGGCCTTCAAGGTCGTGTTCCAGCGCGCGCTCTACCGTGCCTACATCAACGTGCTCCGCGGCCCCGGCCAGTACTTCAAGACAGCACCCTCGCGCGAGACCGCTGCCGAGGCATTTATCGAATACATGAATACGCTACACGAGGAAGGGCTCGACGAAGTCTACGCGCAACTGAAAAACGACTATTTCTGGGCCGGCTCGGGTCTCTCGGCCGATGACACGATCGAGTTCACGAACGCTGGCGCAGAACGGATGCGAAGCTGGCTCGAGGTCGGCTTCATCCTCAAGCTCCTCGGACCGGAGGCACCGGCGTTCGATCGCCTCGACAGCAGCGTCGGGGGTGCGCCCTCGAAGACGCTTTGCTACTACCTCGACCTCGAGGCCAACCGCCCTATCAGGTGGGGAATGGCGAAGTTCGCGCTCGCGCGGGGGTTCGACGACGACTCAGGCCAGTATGAACGCCTGGTCAAACAGCGATACGAGCACCTCCGCGGTACGCTGAGAGGCAGCTAAGGTGTTCAGCGCCGACGGGCGCGCCGACTTCTGCTCGGGTAACGCCGAGGAAGGCTACCGGCTCGTCTACAACATCGAGGCGTACCTGCGGCACATGGTCCGGTTCGAGATCGTGGCCGCCCGAGGTCGGCAGTGGCGGACGCTGCTCGGCGCCGCCGACGCGACCGCCAAGGCCGCGCAGCGCAACGAGCGCGACCTTCGCATCATCGACGCCGACGAGCGCAACATACTGTCCTACCTGCTGTTGACGGAGCTCAAGGACGTCATGCTATCCGAAGCGGTGTGGCTGATTCTGAAGAATCGCTGGCCACCACAGGACATCTTTGCGTCCTCGTTCAAGGTGTTCAACGCGTTGCGGAACAAGGTCGCCCACTTCCGGCGCCTGACCGATCGCGACATGCGGAGCGTGCGCGAGTTCAGGACGCTGGTCGAGGAGATGACAGCCCACTATCGGTCCCAACGGAGGGCGATAAAGCCGCTCACGCCGGAGACCGTCCCAGATCCTTACCGCTTGATCGTCGAGGACTGGCTCGCAAGCATCGCGTTGGGCGAAGACCAGTGGCAGGTGCCAGTCGTGAGCCGCGTTCACAGGTATCTCGTCATCGAGGCACGGCTTGCCACCGGTACGATCGCGTCCGACGCCATATCCGCACTTGTCAATGGATGCGGTACGGATGCGTTCTTCCTGTCCATAGACGGGCCGCGGGTACAGATGCGGGCCTATCTGCCGTGCATCCTTACGGCGGAAGAGGCGCAAAAGGTCGTGAAAGGCCTGCGCGAGCTACCGATCGTGACGGAAGACATGCTGGAGGAAGAAGCCGACACCGAGGCGTTCGACCTCGAAGTGCCCTTCGAAGTGCTGCTGCCAATGGACTTTCGGACCTAGCCTTCCGCAGCCCGGCCCACCCGGTCACTTATGGCAGGTGAGGCAGACCTTGGACGCGCCATACAGCTCGTCCATGTCGATGGGGTCGTCGTCCCGCCGCAGCGGGTTGACCACGCGGCGCGACGCGGCGCGCGCCACCCTGCGGTCGTGATCGGCTCGGATCTGCGCAACGCGGTCCGGTCGCGCCAGCTCGTCAAGCGACTCCCCCTGGCTCCAGGTAAAGGGCGATCCGTGGTCCACCGCGTTCTTCTCGTACGCCTTGGCCTCCTCGAAGCTCTCCGGATGGCGCTCCATCAACCGGACCCACTCAATCTTCTGCTGGAAGAAGCAGAACGTGCAGCCGGACCGAGAGCGCCAGTCATAATAACGCGGCAATCCGAGCCCGCTGGCGTTGAGGATGTCTATCACCGCCGCCTTATCGATTCCGACCTCGCGGAACGGGAGGCGCACCTTGAGGTTCGGGTGCGTGGAGGCGTAGCCCTCGCGGTAGCTCTCGTCCGAACGGATCGCGACGTAGCTGACGACAGTGTCGCCAGCGTCGAGCGACGGCCAGAGCCACTGCTCGAACGGCCGGATCTTCAACTGCCGAGTGCACCACCGCGTACGCGGGCTCGGAAGGAACGAGTTGTACTGCCTAAGCCAGAAGTCGAAGTCGCGGTCGGGGTTCAACCGCTCGATGGGCTTGCCGACGAAACCCTCGAGACGTCCCAGGTATTCGTAGACCTCCGGCAGCTCCTTCCCGGTGTCCGTGAAAAAATACTCCAGCTCGAGTTCCGGATGGGCCTGAGCCATGTGCACCGCGAGCGCGGCGCTGTCGCGGCCGCCGGACAGTCCAAGGACATGACGTTCCGCCATCAGCCGGCCTTCCGCTTGGGGCCGCTCGACGCCGGTAGGCTGGACGGCGTCAATTCGTCGGCGAGCTGCGCACCGAGCTCAATGATGGCGGCGAGCGCCACCTCGCGGGACGTCCTACTGTCGATTGCGCCCCGCAGCTTCGTCGCGAGCGACCGCGCCCGCTGCCGGTCAAGGTCATCGACACTGAACTCGGGCGCCACCAGCGCAGGGCGGCCGGGATCCGACATGTAGAACGCCATCCGGATGCGCGAGCTGTCCCGACCCTTTACGTGGGCCAGCCCCTCCGCCCGGAGGAACTCCTGCGAAAGCGCGGCGAGCTCGATAGTCGCGGCGTCGACGTCACGGTCCACCCAGTCGCGCGGGGGCTTGTTGGCCGCCAGACTCGCGAGCCCCTCAATCGCCTCGTTGCCGCCGTGAAAGGACGCGAGACGGGTCGCGAACGCATCCAAGCGGTAGTTGCCGGTCAGCCCTACCACCGTCGCGGCCCGCTTACGCAGGCGGTCCAGGGCATCGTCCCCGTCGCCAACCGCGAGCTCCGCAAGCATCCTGTCCGCGAGGTCCGCGACCATGTGGTCGTAGGCGGTCGAGATCTCGACCAGTCCGTCCCTGATCTGGCCGATCACCTCCTGCGCCGTCGCGTCGCCGTCGGCGAAGATCGTGGGCAGGTCGTCGAGCATGAACTTGTTCGGGTCGTGGGCAGACGCCGCAAGGTCGCGCACCCGCGTCGCGGCCGGGCCCATGCGGGCGGTCCGGCGCACCCATCCCTGTGCTCCCGTGACGACGGCGACGAGTTGACGACCGACGCTCAGCGGATCCACCTGTGGGGGCATCTCCTCGCCCAGGAGCTCGGCGGTGGTCTCGGCGATCCCCTGGAGGATGCGGACATGGTCTTCCGAGATGTCGTTCCGCCGCAACCTCACACTGCCCGCGTCCTGCAGGAGGCGGTCAACGAACAGGTCGCCGATCCGCGAGATGAACGCACCGTCGAGGTAGACGGAGACTTCCTCGCCGCGCGACAGGATGAAGGCGAGGCCGAGGATCGGGAGCAGCCCGTCCTTCACCCCGAACGGCCGCGCGCGCCACCGGTCGAAGAGGTCGGACAACTGCATCCCGGCGGATCCGGCTTCCGCAAGCAGCGCGTCCGCGCCGTCCCATAGCGGCAGGAGGCGGGCGCCGTCAGCGTCGTTGGGCGGAGTGCGGAAGCCATGGCCGCCGTCCGAGACAGGACCATGAAGTCCAGAGCGTTCGAGAATCGATGCGTACAGGCCGCCCTCGGCCGGGAAGTCCTCAATGCCGAGCCTCGGCCGATCGGCTGACCGGACCATGGCGACCATGAGCGCGCGGGCGGCCGCCATCGCGTTCGACGACGGCTTCGAGCGGTTCATGAGCTCGTTGCGGATGCGCGGGGACGCCGGGAACATCGCTCCCGCGAGCCGCGACGCTAGCAGGCTCAGGCGCGCCGGGCCCTCGGAGCCGTCCGCGTCCGCCCGCTCACCCTCGTCGGGGATGTGCCACGAGGTCACTGCGAGGCTGGCGCGTAGCCGCTCCTCCAGCTCGCCACCGACTCGGGCGATGCGGCTCGCGACCTCGCGACGGGCGACCGGGTCGCCCTTCAGCTCGGGCCGGGTGGACTGGATCGACTCCAGTGCGATCAGCTCGAGGCTGAGCTCGCGCAGCATAAAGCTATCAGTCGCCACGCCGATGGCGATCGCCCGCCCGCCGATGCGCTCCCGGAGCAGCGCCACCCGCCGGCGGACGGTACCCGCACTGGCGCCCGCCTCGTTGATCAGGAGGAGGAACAACCCGACGGCTCCGCTGTCGCCGCGGAAGCGGGCGATCCGCTCCTCCGCCGCGTCGAGGGACGCGACGTCCACCTCGAACCACCGCATTGCACCGGTGTCGTGATAGTGGCGCTTGGCGAGGATGGGGCCGAAGACGCCCGTGCTCCTCAATCGCCCATAGTCGCACGCCATCGTCGCCGAGAGCAGGCCGGAGACCGCATGCTCGATGTCGAAGTCAGAACCGGCGTAGAGCGAGAACGCGTCGAGGTGCCGTCTATAGACAATCACCGACCACGCCTTGAGCGTCTCGAGGTCCTGCCGCAGATCCGCCTCGGGGACGTCGGGCAACGCCGCGCCGAGGATGTCCACGCCCGCAACCAGCCCGGACCGCTCGCGGAACATGTCGACCAACGCGATCGCCTTGACCAATCGCAGCTGGTGCTCGGTGCCGCCGCGCGCCTCGCAGCGCTCCACCGCGTCCACAGCGAGCGACCACCGGTGACCGTCGGGCGACGCGAGGATCGACGGCTCCAAGTTCGCGCGGAGGTAGTTCCAGAGCAGTCCGACGTCGTATGGCCGCGCGTCGTCGACCTGGGTTGAGGCGAGATAGTCCTGGAAGCCATACGGCTCCGCGGAACCGAGGAAGCCGAAGAGGCTGCGCTGGTTCTGGCCGAAGCGCCGGCGGGAAAGCGGCCCAAGCAGACACGCCACGACGGGGCTCAGCGGCCAGCAGCCGCGAAGCGTGGCCTCGATGCCCCCGACGACGCCGGAACCAACGCGGATCGCGGCCGCGACGGCCGCGGCCGCCGGCTGAACCTCCGGCGCCCCGGGCGCGTCGATCGCGGTCGCGAGAAGGGCGAGCTGCTCCTCGCCGACCGGGTTAAGAGGCACGTCGACGTAGCGCCCCTGCACCTTCAGCCAGTCGTCACGCGTCTCACGCGCCAAACGGTAGGCGTAGTCATCGAAGGCCTGATGCAGGATGCCGATCACGATCAGGCGGCCTTCCGAACGCGAAGCCGCCTCCGCCAGCTCCTGGAAGAAGAACGCGTCGGAATGGCCAGCCGCGGCGTGCTCGAGCAGCTTGCCCATCTCGTCGACGATCAGGACCAGTCCGATGCCATGGCCGGCCGCCGCCACGAGTCTGGGTATGACCCCGCCCTTTCGCTGCGGGATGCGGTGCTCGTCGAGGGCGTCCCCAATGACCTCCTCCGCGTCGGCGCGCCGGCCGGTGACGGGGACCACGCTCCAACCGTCGCCGGCCCACCTCAAGTCGTCAGCGAAGCGGGCGGCCACATCGTGGGGCAACACGGCCATCGCGCCCTGACGACCGGGGCCGTCAGGGCCGAGCGCCGTGGCCAGCACGACCGCGAGGCTGGACTTCCCGCAACCGTAGGGCCCGGTCCACGTGAACGCCCCATGCCCAAGCCGGGAGACGTGCTCGATCGTCGTCCTGAGCGCCTGCGCGGCAGTCGAGGTGCACACGAAGCCGGACGTGGCTTCGGCGCCGATGTCGCCGTCGATGCGCACCGACCGCTGAAATCGCCGCCGGACGGAGACCGTGTCGACGAGCGCGGTCACGCCGCCTTCCTCGGGAGGTAGGCTGGCCCGAGCAGCCCGGTCGCGGAGATAGTCGCGATCGGGACCCGCGCCGAGATCTGCCGCAAACCCGTGCTCTCGTCCCAGGCGAGCGCACCGCCCGTCACCCGCTCCAGCCGTTCCAGCCGTTCCGCGATGGACTCGTCGTCCAGAAGGAAGGCCCGACCGGGCGAACCGGGCTCATGCGTGACGGCCTCGACCGAGAGCGCGCCGCGCGTCGCGAGCTGAGACTGCCAGAACTCCACGAGCGCCGAGGCGAAGACCTCGTCAGACAGCGTCGGCTTCGGCCCGCGTCGGAACTGCACCGCTCCGACACCTGCGAGCGGCGTGATCAGCCCGAGCTCCGCGAACGGACACTCGAGGCCGTCCTCGGCCCCCATCCGCCCGCCCGTCCGCGGAACATAGGTGCGGATGAGGCACTCGACGTCGCGGTCGATCGTCGCACGCGCAATGCGGCTACCGGCGAGACGGCCCGCGTCGCGCAGTTCATCGACCCGCGACATGAGGCGCGCGGCAAGGGAGTCCTTCGTGAAGATCGTCTCGTTGAACTCGTTAAAGGCGTAGTACCACGCGGTAGCGCGTCCCGGGGAGGATGCCAGCTTCCAATGCAGAGCCCATAGCGAGTCGGGCCGCTCGAGATACGGGTCGACTGAGCCGAAGAGGAGCGTGCCGAGTTCCGTCGGCGCCAACTCGCCGATTCGGCCGCCTAGGCCGTGGCTCTCAAGCACCCCGCAGGCGAGCGACCAGTGGCGCATCGACGCCACCATGTTCTTGCCAACGCCGAACTCGGAGATCGCGACGTCCGGCGCGAATGCGCGCCGACGGGCATCCTCGTCGGGTGCCGACACGACGGCGTCGTACGACTTCTTCAGCCATCCGTAGCGGCAGGGGAACGTCTCATGCCCCGCGAACTGCAATCTGACGTCCGCCCGATCTAGGAGGCTTCGCATACAGGTCTTCCCACTGGACAATATATCCAGTCGGGCATAGGCGTCAGCAAAGCGGCCGTCAACGCTGGCAGAACTCGCCAGTAGAACAGGGACATACCAGGAACATGCAAATGGCCGATATTGGTATCTACCTCGATCATCAGGCCTCGGCCCCACCAAGCCCAACAGTGCTAAGCGCAATGATGCCATTCATCTCAGGCATTTACGCAAACCCGCACAGTGACGACCACGCCGCGGGATGGGCCGCCTCAGACGCAGTCGAGGCGGCGCGCGCGCATGTCGCCGGCGCGCTGGGGGCCGAGACCGGCGAGATCGTGTTCACGTCGGGCGCGACCGAGGCGAACAACATCGCGATCCTCGGCGTGGCTGAGGCCGCCACCGACAGGCGGGCGATCGTCGTCGGCGCGATCGATCACAAGTCCGTCCTCGCGCCTGCCCGCGCCTTGGGGCGACGCGGTTTCAAAGTCCACATCGCGCCCGTCGATGACGACGGCGCGATCGACCTCGCCGTGCTCGGCGATTTGGTAAACGACGACACGCTGCTGGTGTCGATCGGCGCGGTGAACAACGAGATCGGCTCTGTTCAGCGCCTCGCCGACATCTCGCGGATCTGTCGCGACGCCGGCGCGCTGCTCCATAGCGACGCGACGCAAGGGCTCGCATGGGGCGCGGTCGACGTGGAGGCGGCTGGCGTCGATTTCGCGAGCGTCTCGGCGCACAAGGCCGGTGGGCCAAAGGGCGTGGGCGCGCTGTTCGTGTCCTCCACATCCGCCGACAGGATCGCGCCCGTAATCCACGGCGGCGATCAGGAGAACGGGCTTAGACCCGGCACGCTGCCGACGCCGCTCTGCGTCGGCTTCGGCGCCGCCTGCACCGATCTCCCGGACGAGGATGGGATCGAGCGCTGGCGGGAGGTCACCGATCACCTACTGGCCGGACTGAGAGGCGCCATCCCGGGGCTGCGGCTCAACGGAGCACCGAGTCCGCGCCATCCGGGAAATCTCAGCGTTCTGCTGCCCGATGGCGACGCCGCCGCCGTTGTGGCGCGGCTCCAACCACGGCTCGCGGTCTCGCGCGGATCGGCGTGCACATCCGGCACGCCCGAGCCAAGCCACGTCCTGCGAGCGATCGGACTTTCTGCCGTTGAAGCTGAACGGACGATCCGTCTCAGCACTGGCCCCGGCACGAGGATCGAGGAAGTCGAACGGGCAGTGGCGCTGATCGCGGCGGCGGTCCGCGCGACCTGACAGCGATAGTCGGATTGCGGAGGAACGAACGGCCGGAAACACGCTCCCGCGCCTGAAAGCGGACGGGTCGCTCTCCACCACTTCAGGATGTCCAACGTCGCTGCCCAGCTACCTCAACGAACCTCCGCCAACGGCCCCTCGCCGGCCCCAAGGCTGCTTAGTCGGCAAAGTCGATCAAAACGTTGCACAAAAGCAACACACGCACAGAGAAACAACGTCAGCCGCCCTGATGTTCTCTATTCGTCCCCGCGGCAAGTGAAGGGTTGGCGGAATTTTCGCTATATGTGTAGGCAGTGGCAAACTCGCCATTGCGCCCACCCGAATGATTAAGGGGAAAGCGCATGCTTACAATAACCGCAACTACCTATCCAGCACATGGCGATCCGCGCCACCCGCTTGCAAGCCGGTCGCTCCCATCTGCCAGCCTCGGCACCCTTGAATATCTAATACCCGGCTTGTTGTCGACCTCAGAGGCCACTGCTCCCATATCGTCACGGGAGAGGACGCTACATAATAGGCTTACCAAGCGCATCCTCGACGCAAGCGATGCCATGCTCATACCGCAGGCGGCCGGCGCATACGATATAGCGCTTTCGCTAACCGACAGCCTTTACGACACCCGCCGCTACCGGATGAAGGTGTCCATTCCGTATTCAGCCGTGGACGCCATCCACCCCGGCACGGTTCTGATCGCAGCAATAGCGGAACTGGCTCTAGCTCTGAGAAGCAATCCCAGCGGCAAGGCTCCTTTTGAGCCAGATCGGATGCGGGCGCTGTCTGACTGGTTGGGCGGGTATTGCGAACTGCAGCCGCTCGGACGCGACATCCGGCGTGCAGCTCCACACCAGATGTACACGCTGATCCAGCAGCTGCTCACGTACTACGCCTGACTATCGGGGGGCTGGCGCAGTCCAGCCCCCTCCGGAGAAAATAGATGGAAATGCCACTTTCCGTACCCGTGGAAGGGTGGGAGACGTCGCCCATTCAGCCAGACCCCTACCTTCATGGAAGGGAACGAGACCTCGACACCGGGAGCGATCGGTTTCGAGACCTACCGCCTTCCGAGCAGCGGATAGCCGCCATGTGGCGTGACGGCGAGGATCTCGTCGATCGTCAAGGCCGGCCGCGGGTGCCACTCGGCACCGGGCTGTACTCGCAACGGCTTCAAGCTTGGGAAGAAATCCGGCGCTCACGGGCCAAGCCGGTATCCGACGTCATCACCGAGCAGGACTTCATGCGCATGTACAAGGCCGTCGCCACGGCCAACATGCAAGGCCTGATCCTGAACACTTTCGTCACGGTGTCCTGGGAGGTCGGCGGCGTCCGTGACCCCGATCATATCGCATCGCTACATTCCCGTTTTCTCGCCAGCATGCAGGCATGGGCCAATGACCGCCAGAAGGCCAAACTAGACCATCCGATACCCATGCCGGTGATATGGGTAAAAGAGGTGGGACAGCACCTCGGCCTGCACAGCCATTTCCTGTTGAACGTGCCCGAATTTTGGAACGTGACGTTCCGCTCCTGGGTGGCGAAAGCGGTCCGTAGGCTCTTGGAGTTACCGGCGCCGGACCCCCGCCAGCCGCCGGCGAAACTTCGCCCCAGCCATACAAGCTGGTTCGGCAACGACACCCGCCAGCAATGGAATGTCTTTCGATACATGATGAAAGCGCTCGACGACGAGGGCACGATCATGATCGAGCACACGCATCGCGAATTTCTGTTGAGGGAAGTCTCAGGCGTGAAGCCCACCCCTCAAGGCCGAATAACGGGGCGGAGGGTCGGTCACACGAAGAATATCGGCCCTGCCGCGCTCGCGCGCCTGGAGAACGACATCGGCACAGCCGACATATGGGGTGACAGGGATCAGCGACTTGGCCTGCGCTACGACGAGTACTTCCTGCGCCACGGCGAACTGGGAGAGCAGCTTCTGAACCTACGGATATGACTGGAGGACGACGCTGAAACCGGAGAGATTCGGACCTAAACCGGAGATTTTCCGATCCTAAGCCATTAATAAGAAAAGAGCCCATGCACTTACTATGCGCTCGGCAAATCGGCGGCTCAGGAAACGAAGGACAAGGGCCGGCTAATCGTATGGATAGCCGGTCCCCTCAAAACGCGCGCCCCCCAAAACCACATCCCGTCAGAGGCTCAAGCCCAAAGGCAGATTTCGTCCTCACCCTTTGCCCAGCACGCACCGTTGCGCGTCAGTGGATCGCCATCGCCGAGCGGGTTATTGATCTTGTCCCCTCCCGGCCGGCCATTCCACATCCCAGTTGCTTCGCCCTGATCGATCTCCAGGGTGGCGAGGTAGCCGCTTTCATCCGGCTTATCGCTGATACCCCATCCAGTATGATCGACATACCAATAATAATAGCAAGGCCCGTCGATGTACTTCACGCCGGAGACCTTCAGCCGGCAGCGACCACGTAGGGTCTTGGCCTGGGTCGCAGTCACGGTGGCGGCCGCAGGCCGATCGCATTTCTGAACCTCGTACTGAAACAGCGGACCTCCATCACCGGCGTCCGTCAGATTCCATGTTCCCTCATTGCCGGGATCGAAGGAAATCGTCTGACCGGGCGCCACCGTGCCGAGGGGAGAACTGTCGTCACTTTCCGCGACCACCACATTCAGGTTGAGCGGGCGCGCCGACCCATTCGTGAGCCGCGCCTTTGCACCGACGCAAAATACGACCGCATCGGGGCCTTGCCCGAGCTCTTCCCAAGTCGGCCTATTCCGCCGAAGTTCGTCCGTTACCAGGAAATCGGGCGTGGCCGCTGCGACCGTCGCGGGTGCCTTCGCAGCCGCAGGCGCTGGTGAGATCCCGACCGGTGCCGCTGTCGCAGCGACATTGTCATCCGCGTGCTCGCGAGCCCCTTCCGTTCTCCCCATCGTGAACAGCGCGATCGCTAGGCCGATGACGACGCAGACGGCGATGAACAGCAGCCCGACCTGTACGTGGCGCCCCTTCACAGCGAGGCCCGATCGGTTGCCGGCGTAAGGCGATCCAACGCGTCCGCCACATCGGAAAGGCGATCGTGCATCGAGATGAACGTTGCGGTGATGCCGAGCATCAGGATTACGACCACTGCCCCACCAGCGAGGGCGCCGAGATATGCGTCGCGGAAAGGGATGGTTGAAAGCGGGCCGAACATCAGCGATGCGCCCAGCCACGACGCCATCACGAGCATCACTGCGAGCGCCAGCAGAATAAGCCATCGGTATAAGTCGACGATGAAACGCATGTGCTTCCCCCTGATAAATCGTCGAACGGCGCAGTCACGGGAACAGCAGGCCGCCATCGCGGACCACCGCACATCAACCTCGTTACAGAGATACACCCGCTTGCAACGCCGCCCCTTCGTCCGTTCGGGGCGGCGGCCTAAGCCGGATGTTGGAAACACTGGCGATGCTCAGCGCGCATGCGCCTTTACCGGCAAGCCGGCTGGACATGCGCGCATGCCACCCGGCCGAGAAGCTCGACCAGGTACATCGCCAAAGAGGTTTCCACGCCCCGCCCCCGAGTATTGCGGAGGCGTTCCGACCCTAACCGCCGCCGGATGAGAAATGCAAGGTCACGCCAACATCAGCTGTCTTCGAACCATGGGTTCGGCAGTGTATTCAGCTGACCGAACCGGACGCCATAATCGCGCGGCGCCCAGACATCGCGCCTTCGCGATCCTACTGGAAACATCCGGTAGTCACTTCCGCGGCAGGCGTCGTCGTCAGGATCGATGAAGACGCGATCGCCCGCTATCGCGCGGATCGTGCCCTGGCCTCGTGATCCTCGTCCCGTCCAGAAGAACACTCGTTGACCGACGATAAAGCCTGCATCTCCCACGTCGTGCCACCGCGCTATCCGGCAGCCAAGTCGACAATCCTGCATGCCGATCGCGACACCTCGACATAGCGAGAGAGTGGCGCACGCGGCTCAAAGGAGCGATCGATCTCGACCGGTAGGCCCAGCCTTCCGCGGATGCTCACCAGCTCGGCGAGGCTGACGTAGCCTAGCTCCACTTCCCCGAGTCCGAGACCGCACAAGCCAAAGGCCCGATCGCGGTCGATGGGATCGAGTTCGGTCAGAAGCCATGTGGCCGCGGCGTCCGGGGTGAAAAGCTTCACGACGGGAATCGGGTCGATGTCTTCGCCGGCGGCGGTACGCCGCCCGTTGTCGATCAGGCGATCGATGATGGCGGCGGGTAAGACAAGCTCGCGCATTACGCCCCTCCCGCGACCAGACGAAGCGGCGCCAAGACTGGGGGCGCAAGATGCCACTCCCCTCGCCTATCGGCGAGCGCGCATTCGACTGCGTGATCGACCTGATGCCAGTCGAGGTAGCGGTCAAACAGCGCAGCGGCAGCCTCCCGTGCGCCCGCCCAATAGATGGCGTCGATTAAGGCCTCCAACGTCACATTGGCGAATGGCACAGGTCCATCTGCAGGATCGCATAGGAAGGCCCCGTACAGCTTAACAGCCTGCTGGACCGACGTGTTGTGCCGCGGCGCGATCACCATGAACGCCGTCTCAGCATAGTCGCCGCGCATGAGCATAGCCTGAGCAAGCAAATGCTCGCGAAAGAGTTGCTGCATCGGGTTGACCCGCAGAGCGGCATGGCCGGGTTCCTTGAACAAACCACACGCTGGCGCCAAGCGGTCATAGCTGGCGTTCAATTCGGTCGGCGAAGGCTCGGTCAGGCCCTCGGAATATTTCACCTCGATGCCGACAAATCCAGACTTACCGTCGGCACGGTCGTACACCATGGCGACGTCGAACGCGCTTCGGTCGCCGGTCAGCGTCGGGTCTCGGCGACCGGGGTTGTGTTCGAACCAGATGTGCCGAACGGCGGCAATGTCCCGCTGTGGCAGCAGCGCACGCAAGGTTTTCGTCGCCAAAGCAAGATCGAAGCGGAGGGGTGCGAACGCGTTGAACGTCAGCGGCATCGACGACAGAAGGTTGCCGTACAGCCGCCCCTGTTCGATGAGGGCGCCGGCTTCCTGATAGGCCACTTCTCGTCGCACCAGATGCGCGATCGATGGGGTCATGAAGTTGCGTCCCGCATCTGCGGCGGCACCACTGAGCAGCGATCCCAGCCGGCGCTTGCGTCCCGCGCGGTCCTGATGATTGCCGGGTGGCAGGCCCTGGCGATCGCGCCACAGCGATTGAAGCAGCCGAGCGCAAGCGCGGAAACGGGTGTCGAATTGCTCGTGGACGTGATGACGCTTCAGAACTTCAACAGGCACGATGGGAAGCTGATCCAACCGCTCGCCGCGTTCGGGTGCCATGAATCCTCCTGAATGATCGCCCGCCAGATTGCGGACAGGAAGGATCCACCCGCATCGGCCATCTATTCACCCGGTTCGATCACGCCTCGTTCCAGCATGCGGATCAACTCGCCAAGGCCGCGTTGTTGCAGTGGCTGTCGCCCATCGGGGACGATCCGCCCCGTCGTGGGATAGTAGCTGACGAAAGGCGCTACCTTGATCTGATAGGAGTTTCCCTGTGGGCGACGAACATCGAAGCCGAGGCGCAACAAACGATCGATTGCTTCGGTCATGTCAGGAGAATCTCCCGAGCGCGGCGCCGCCGCTGGCATAACACTGAACCTCACATCAGCCTCCTTTAGCCATTTCCCTCCGGCGGAGAGATAAAGGTTAATAGATAGCTAAAGGGGTATAGGTATAGGTATAGGTATAGGTATAGGTATAGGTATAGGTATAGGTATAGGTATAGGTATAGGTATAGGTAGATAGGTAGATAGGTAGATAGGTAGATAGGTAAAGCGCAAGGCGCGCCTATTCTATGCGCTCGATGCCAAATTTTGTCTACGCTATGAGATAATAACCTCCCCAGCGATCTCGCTAAATTTATCCTGACTTAGACGAGACAGGTCTACGCCAATGTCAATGCGTTCGATCGCACTGCGCAAATTGGCTATGGTGAGACCCTTCGAATATCGCGCGGTTTCGCCGACGGTCGCGTGACCAGTCAATTCATCGATCGTCGGCTCATCTACGCCGGCCTGTCGCATGAACGTCGTTGCGCTGTGACGGAAAGAATGGAAGTCACGGCCGGGTACGAACAGCTTTACATCCTGTCGATACCGGCTGAACCACTTCGAATAATTATGCCCGAAACGGCCATCGGCACCTCCGGGTTGGAGGTTGGGAAACAGCATCTTATCGCCGCTTCGGCGTAGCTGCTCGACGTACACCAGTAGCCCCAATTCGATCAGTTTGGAGTGAAGCGGTACGCGCCGAACAGCATTGGCGTTCTTCAACTGCTGCCCGTCACGGGTGTTGAGATCGAACAGCCAGACGCTCTCTTCCTGGCGGATGTCGGCCAGCCGAAGTTGACAGATTTCCTCCTGTCGCATGCCGGAGAACAAAGCGATGAGCGGCAGCCAGAACCTCTCGTCCCGCTCGATCACCGATCCCGGTCTAGACCGCCGTGCGATCGAATAGCACCCTTTCCAAATCGGCGTCTCGAACAGTTCTGCTAGCTGCTCACGTGTCCAATGCTCGCGCTGATCCTTAGCGCGCTTCGCCGAAGGAAATTTCCAGTCGGCAAAGATGTTCGATGCCACCTGCCCCTTCTCCAACGCCACGGACCACAGCGCCGCGAGTGCGTTGAAATGCCGCTGAATGGTGCGGGGCGTCAGACGATCGGTATCGACCGCTTTGGTAGCCGCGACGATCTCGGCCGCGGGCATGCCGCGAAACTCAGCCGCCTTGCCGTAATTGGCCGGCAGATCGCTGAGCAGTTCCTTGAAAGACGCGGCATCGCTCCGTGCAAATCCCTCGAGGGGTCGATCCCCGAAATGCTGTACGAACAGCGCATAGGTCTTGCGCGCCTGCAAGGCCGTTTGCTTCTCCCACACACCTCGACGAACCTGCGTCTCGCGGAACTGCTCCGCTTCGACGGAAAACATTGGACTTGAGGGTGCAGAGGCCTGGGCTGGGGAAGCGGATTGCGGCTGTACCGCCCGTTCGGCAAGCGCCGCCGCCAGCAGCTTGTCGGCAGGTTCGTAATTGAAGTCGCCTTCCGCCCTGGCGCGCAATGTCTCGGCTATCTCGACGCCAGCACGCAGCATGGCTTGCCCCGCTTTGCGAACACTCAGTTTGTCGAAGCGCGCCTCCATGCCGTATCGACGCGCAAGCATGACGGCGGTCATCTGCCGCACCGATCCAAAGGCATTGCTCGCGAGGTCGATCCGGCTGCGTTCCGCAAGCTGGCGATAGTGCTCCGCCCGATGTTCCCGGAAGGCATCGGGAGCGTCGCTCAGCAAGCGCTCATTGTCGTCCTGCCGCAAGATGGTGGCATAAAAGTCCCGCACCAGCGCCGCGATGTCGTCGTCGCTCAGCATGGGCGCGCATTCGAGAACACCGAACAATTCCTCCGACCGCAGGTACAGGCAGCGCGACAGCGTTCGCGCCGCGCCTGCTTCGTGCGTGTGGAGGCTGCATGTCAATTCTGCACGGGCCAACCGCATGCGCAGCGCCGCCGGCACGGCCCTGCGGAAGTGATAGACGCCACCGCGCCTGACCGTATTCGGGATCGCTCCCATCGCCACAAAGCCCCGGCTCTGTAGCAGGGTTCTGTAGCAAAACCCCACCACGGTTCCGGCACCGCCCACAAAACCGATACTGGTCAGTATCTTAGGGGAAACATGGCTGGGGCGGCAGGATTCGAACCTGCGGATGGCGGCACCAAAAGCCGCTGCCTTACCACTTGGCGACGCCCCAACGGAGAGGCGGCCTTATAGCCGCGTCGGCGGGGTTGGAAAGCCCCGCCGACACCACTTTTCACCGCTGCCGCCCGGCTCAGCCGAGGCGCTGCAACCAGCCGTGCGGATCGGGTGCGCGGCCGCGCTGGATCGCGGATAGCGCGTCGAGCATGCGTTGGGTCAGCTGGCCCGTGCCGCCGCCGCCGATGGTGAAGCGGCCGTCGGGGCCGACGACCTCGCCGATCGGGGTGACGACCGCGGCGGTGCCGCAGGCGAAGGCTTCGGTCAGGCGGCCGCTGCCTGCGTCGGCGCGCCACTGGTCGATGCCGTAGAGTTCCTCGCGGACCTCGATGCCCTGGTCGCGGGCGATGCGCAGGATCGAATCGCGGGTGATGCCGGGCAGGATCGTGCCGGTCAGCGGCGGCGTCACCATCGATCCGTCGTCGAACACGAAGAAGACGTTCATGCCGCCCAGTTCCTCGACCCAGCGGCGCTCGACCGCGTCGAGGAAGACGACCTGGTCGCAGCCCTGGCGGATCGCCTCCTGCTGCGCGGCGAGGCTGGCGGCATAATTGCCGCCGCACTTCGCCTCGCCGGTGCCGCCGGGCGCGGCGCGGGTGTAATCCTGGCTGACCCAGATCGACACCGCGCGCGCCTCGCCCTTCCAGTAGGAGCCGACCGAGGAGGCGATGACCATGTAGAGATATTCGGACGACGGCTTGACGCCGAGGAACGCCTCGCTCGCGAACATGAACGGGCGCAGGTACAACGCGCCGCCGTCGACCTGCGGGAACCAGTCGCGCTCGGTCGTCACCAGCTGTCGGCACGATTCGAGGAACAATTCTTCGGGCAGCTCGGGCATCGCCAGCCGGCGCGCGGAATTGTTGAAGCGGCGCGCGTTGGCGTCGGGGCGGAACAGCGCGGTGCCGCCGTCGTCGAGGCGATAGGCCTTGAGCCCTTCGAAAATTTCCTGTGCATAATGCAGCACCGCGATGGAGGGGTCGACGGTGATCGGTGCGCGCGCGGTGATCGCGGCGTCGTGCCAGCCCTTGTCCTCGCTATAGCGGATCACCGCCATATGATCGGTGAAGACGCGGCCGAAACCCGGGTCGACCAGCCTGGCGGCGCGGTCGTTGGCATCGACCGGAGTCGTGCTGGGATCGAAGCGGAAAGCGGCCGCGCCGGACATCAATTGAGCGTTCATCGATTTCTCTCAGGCATCAGGGGTTGCGGATGCGTACGGACGGTGGCTAAACCGGTCAACATGGCTGCCACAGCTCCCTCCGCGTCTGCGCAATTCTTGCGCGAATCCGAACTTCGTCGGGGCATGGAGCTGTTGTACTTCGGCCATAGCCATCTCACCCGCTCCGTCGATCAGGGGCTTGCCGCCCAGGGGCTGGGCCGCGCGCACCATCGTGCCCTGTACTTCATCGCTCGCCGGCCCGATCTGACGGTCAGCGAGTTGCTGGCGATGCTGGCGATCACCAAACAGTCCCTGGGGCGCGTACTCAACGAGCTGACGGATCGCAAGCTGGTCGAGACCCGCCCGGGCGAACGCGACCGCCGCCAGCGCCTGCTGCGCCTGACCGAGGAAGGCGCGCGGCTGGAAAGCGAGTTGTTCGAGGCGGTGCGCATCAAGATGTCGCAGGCCTATCAGGCGGCAGGGCAGGATGCGGTATCGGGCTATTGGGCGGTGCTGGAGGGGATGATCCCCGACCCCGACCGGGCGCAGGTGGAAAAGCTGCGGTCCTAGGGATCGTCCCGCTCGAAGCGGGGTACATTCTCTCGCCGTTCGCCCTGAGCTTGTCGAAGGGCAGATGAAACTCAATGGGCTTCGACAGGCTCAGCCCGAACGGATCGTGTGTGGAGGTCCCCCAGCCTATCGCGCCGCGGCGGCCATCTCGCGATTGCGCCTTGCCGATGCGGCCAGCGTTTCGGTCAGCAGCGCGACGAGGCCGTCGGGCCGGTCGAGGACGTTCAACCCCTCGCGCGTCGAACCGCCGGGGCTGGCGACGCGGTCGGCGAGCGTCGCGGGGCTGACGTCCGCCTCCGCCGCCATGCGCGCGGCGCCGTGCAGCGTGGCGAGTGCCAGCCGCGCCGCCTGATCGGCGGGCAGTCCCAGCGCCGTCCCCGCCTGCGCCAGCGCATCGGCGAAGCGAAAGACGAACGCCGGGCCGCAGCCGGCGAGCGCGGTGACGTCGTCGAAGCGCGCCTCGTCGGCGATCCATTCGACCAGGCCCAGCGGCTGCATCCAGTCCGTCACCCGCGCCCGCGCCGCGTCGTCCGCATCCGGTGCATGGAGCGCGACCACGCCCTTGCCGATCGCGACGGGCAGATTGGGCATCGCCCGCACGACCGCACCGGCCGCGCACAGGCCGGCGAGCGTCGCCACCTCCACCCCTGCGAGGATCGACACCAGCAGATCGGGAGCGTGTCTGCCAAGCGGGCCGTCGCGCAACGTGGCGAGCTGTTGCGGCTTCAGCCCGAGCAGGATGACGTCGAACCGCGGCCCGTCGCCGGCATCGGGGATCACCGGCACGACGGTGACGCCATCGGGCATCGCGCGACCGCTGGGCGACACCACCGTCACGTCAGCCGGGTCCATCCCCGCGGCGAGCCAGCGGCGCAGCATCGCGCCGCCTATGTTGCCGGCGCCGACCATCAGCAACCGCATGGAATCAGGCCTCGCCCTGCGTCTCGATCAGCGCGGCGGCGAGCGCCTCGCGCGGGGTCTTGCCGCCCCACAGGACGAACTGGAAGACGGGATAGAAGCGCTCGCACTCCTCGATCGCCGATTCGACGAGCAATTCGGTGGCGCCCAAGGACATCGTGCCCTCCTCCTCGCCATTGATCATCGCGGCGTGGCGATAGAGCAGCACGCCCGACGACGACCACAGCTCGAAATGGCCGATCCACAATTGCTCGTTGACCAGCCCGATCGCCTCGTAGACTCCGGCGCGGCGATCGTCGGTCACCTTGATGTCGGGGAAGGCGAGGAACTGGAGGACGCTGTCGTCCTCTCGCCACAGCGCGCGCAATTCGTAGCTCGTCCAGCTGCCCTTGACCGTCGCGACGATCTCGTCGTCGTGCCGCTCGTGTTCCCAGCCATGCGCGGCGTAATAGGCCTCGAGCATGTCGATGGGGGCGGCGGGGTCCTGGTCAGCTTCGGCGGAATCGAGCATCATTGCGCCTCTTATCGCACGACAAGGCTGCCGAGGCAAAATCGCCGCGGCAAGCCCTTCGTGGACAAGGCTGTCGATAAAGCTGTGGAAAACCGCGTCAGGCGGCGGGCGGCGGCGTATCGGCCTGCTTCGCCTCCAGCGCGTCGAGCCGCGCGCGCAGCGCGTCATTCTCGTCACGCGCGGCGACAGCCATCGCCTTCACCACCTCGAACTCGTCGCGGCTGACGAAGTCGAGCCCGCCGATCCACTCGCGCGCCCGCGCCCGTGCGCCCGATTCGGCCTCTCGCCCGACGCCGGCGAGCGTGCCGGCGGCGCCGTTCATCAGCTTCACGAAATCATCGAACAGGCGGTTTTCGGACTGCATGGTTTCACTATTCCCGGCACGACAGGTGCATCTGTCACAGCATCTGGGAGGTATGCGCCGCCGGTACAAGCGTTTCCGCGTCGGGATTGAGCTGGCCGATCCGCCAGGTCAGCACGCCGGCGAAGCTGATCCACACCAGATACGGCACCATCAGCCACGCCGCGAGCGGCCGGATGCGGCCGAACAACAGCGTCGCGACGATCGCCAGTACCAGCATCGCGACGATGACCAGCAGCGCGGTGCCGACCTGGTGCATGCCGAAGAACAGCGGCGTCCAGGCGAGATTGAGGACGAACTGCACCGCGAACACGCCGAGTGCCACGCCACGCAGCCGCGCGCCGCGTGCGTGCAGGATCACCGCCACCGCGAGGCCGAGCAGGATGTAGAGCGAGGTCCAGGCGACCGGAAAGACCCAGCCCGGCGGGGTCAGCGCCGGTTTCTGCAACGCGACGTACCAGCTGTTCTCGCTACCCGCAGGCACCGCCCGCCCCGACGCGAAGCCGAGCAGCAGGACCAGCGGCACGGTGACCACTGCCCAGCGCAGGAACGACATCCGCAATTGACCTCTGGATGCGATGCCGCCCACGTCTTGCTCCCTCGGATGCTGCGCCGCCGCCTTGCCGCGCTGCACAAGCTTCGTAAAGCGTCCGATGCGATTATCGTTCCGTCAGCGATCCGTTCCGGGACGCCGCGACCAGATATTCCACATTGCCCTCCGGCCCGGTGATCGGGCTTTCGGCGATCCCGGCGACGCTCCAGCCGGCTCCGGTCAGCCATGTGGCGACCGCGTCGCACACCCGCGCGCGGATCGCGGGATCGCGGACGACGCCGCCCTTCCCCACCTCCTCGCGCCCCGCCTCGAACTGCGGCTTGATGAGCGCCATCAGCCGCGCATCGGGCGCCGCGAAGGTCATCGGGCGTTCGAGCACCTTGGCCAGCCCGATGAAGCTCGCGTCGCAGACGATCAGGTCGATCCCCTCGGGAATGTGCGTCGCATCGAGGATGCGCGCGCTGGTCTGTTCGTGGACGATCACGCGCGGGTCCTGGCGCAGCTTCCACGCGAGCTGGTTGGTGCCGCTGTCGACCGCATAGACGCGCGCCGCGCCGCGGGTCAGCAATACGTCGGTGAAGCCGCCGGTCGACGAACCGACGTCGATCGCCACCGCGCCCGCGACGTCCCAGCCGAAATGATCGAGGCCGTGCGCCAGCTTGACGCCCCCGCGCGACACCCAGGGGTGATCGCGCCCGCGCACGTCGAGCACGACGTCGTCCGCGAACGCCTGTCCGGGCTTGTCGACCTTCTTCGTCCCCGCGAACACCAGCCCCGCCATGATGAGCGCCTGCGCCCGCGTCTTCGATTCGGCGAGTCCGCGGGTCACGAGCATCTGGTCTGCACGGGTCTTGGCCATGCCCCGCCCTAGCGCTGCGACATGCCCCTCGCCACCCCCGCAGCCGCGGCTTTCCATCCGCCGCATCGCGTCTTCGACTGGGCGCAACGCGATTGCCGATCGATTTAGTAGGTTTATCTCCTGGAACGGGGGGCGTGCCGGCGGCGTGCCCTAGAGCGCCGACCCGACACGCCCCCTTCAACGGAGGGAGATGCAGCCATGACCGGATTTTCCAGTTTCGACGCCGCGCAACCGACCATCCTGACCGTGCCGGGTCTGGGCGGTTCCGGCCCCTCGCATTGGCAGACCTTATGGGAAGACGCCCGGCCCGACACGGTGCGGGTCGAACTCGGCATGTGGAACACGCCGCACCGCAACGCCTGGGTGACCAAGCTCGACCAGGCGATATCGCAGGCCGAGGCACCGGTGATCCTCGCCGCCCACAGCCTCGGCTGCCTCGCGGTGGCGTGGTGGGCGGAGCTCAGCCCGCAGCCCTACGGCTGGCCGGTGGCAGGCGCGCTGCTGGTGGCGCCGGCCGACGTCGACCGGCCGGGCGCGCCCGACGAGCTGCGCGCTTTCGCCCCGACACCACGCACGCCCCTCCCTTTCCCCTCAATCGTGGTCGCCTCCAGCGACGATCCCTGGATCGGCATCGACCGCGCGCACAGCCTCGCGGCGCAATGGGGCAGCCATTTCGTCGATGCGGGACCGCAGGGGCACCTCAATGCGGCGAGTGGCATCGGCTGGTGGCGCGAAGGGCAGGAATTGCTCGACCGCATCATCACCGCGGGCACCGATGGCCATGGCCGCGTCCGTGCGCCGGGAGATGCCCGCTCGATCCTGGCGATCAACGCGACGGATGCGGCGCAGACGCATTATCTGGGGGGATGAGGGGGACTTCGACCGTCTGACGTAAGATGGACCCAGCTTCTCACCGTTCGCCCTGAGCTTGTCGAAGCCTGTCCTGAGCGACGCCGCAGGCGGCGTCGAAGGGGGCCTGAGTCTCACCTGTGCTTCGACAGGCTCAGCACGAACGGTCTGGTTACGTCGTCATGTTCCCGAGAGTCCCACGCGCAGGGCGACCGGTTTTATCCCAATAGCAAAACGCCCTCCCCCGCATGCCGCGAGGGAGGGCGTCGTAACCCGCAAACTGGTGGGTCGCCTTACGCGACCGCCGCCTTCAGCTGATCGACCAGATCGGTCTTTTCCCACGTGAACAGGTCGCCTTCCGGCTCGCGGCCGAAGTGACCGTAGGCCGCCGACTTCACATAGATCGGCGCGTTGAGCTTGAGGTGCTGGCGGATGCCCTTGGGCGTCAGGCGGACGAGCTGCGGCAGCACCTGCTCCAGCTTCGCTTCGTCGACCGTGCCGGTGCCGTGCGTATCGACATACACCGACAGCGGCTCGGCGATACCGATCGCGTACGACAGCTGGATCGTGCAGCGCTTCGCGAGGCCGGCCGCCACGACGTTCTTGGCAAGGTAGCGTGCCACGTAAGCCGCGGAACGGTCGACCTTGGTCGGGTCCTTGCCGCTGAACGCGCCGCCGCCGTGCGGAGCGGCACCGCCGTAGGTGTCGACGATGATCTTGCGGCCGGTGACGCCGGCGTCACCGTCGGGGCCACCGATCTCGAACGCGCCGGTCGGGTTGATGTACAGCTTGGTCGCGTCGGTGACGAAGCCCTCGGGCAGCGTGCTCTTGAGCACGCCCGTCACGTAATCCTTGAGCACGTCGTACTTGGCGGCATCGGCATTGTCGCCCTGCAGGCAATAACCCGCCTTGTGCTGCGTTGAGACGACCAGCGCGACCGCACCGGTCGGCACGCCGTTCTCGTACTGCAGCGTCACCTGGCTCTTGGCGTCGGGCTCCAGGAACGGCGCCTTGCCCGAATGGCGGTCGGCCGCCATCGTCTCGAGGATCTTGTGGCTGTAATACAGCGTCGCCGGCATCAGGCCCGGCGTCTCGTCGGTCGCGTAACCGAACATGATGCCCTGGTCGCCCGCGCCCTCGTCCTTGTTCGAACCCTCGTCGACGCCCATCGCGATTTCCGCCGACTGGCCGTGCAGGTTGTTCTGGAACGCGAAGGTCTCCCAGTGGAAGCCCGACTGTTCGTAGCCGATCCGCTTGACGGTGGCGCGCACCGCCGCCTCGATCTCGGCGAGCGCGCCATCGGCCCAGGCGCCGTTCTCGTACACGCCCTTGCAGCGGATTTCGCCCGCCAGCACGACGAGGTTGGTGGTGGTCAGCGTCTCGCAGGCGATGCGCGCCTCGGGGTCCTTGGACAGGAACAGATCGACGATCGTGTCGCTGATCTGGTCGGCGACCTTGTCGGGATGACCTTCGGAAACGGACTCGGACGTGAAGATATAGCTGCTGCGCATCACTGCCTCATAACGATATAAAGAAACCTTTATATGAGCTCTCTAGCGTCGGGCGCGGCGGTTTGCAATCGCGAGCGCGAGGAAGGCGAGCGCGACGATCAGCGCCGCCCAATTGCCCAGCCGGCTGAACGGCGTCGGCGGCAGCGCGGGCGGCATCGTCATGCGGATCGTGCCCGCGGTTTCGTGCGGCACGGTGGCCAGCAGGCGGCCGTCGGCGGCGATCACCGCCGAGATGCCGGTGGGGGTCGAACGGACGATCGGCAGCCCTTCCTCGATCGCCCTCATCCGCGCCTGTGCCAGATGCTGCGGCGGACCCCAGCGGCCGAACCACGCGTCGGTCGAGGGATTGAAGATCATCCGCGGCCGGTGGGCTTCGTCGACGACCTGGCCCGAAAAGATGATCTCGTAGCAGGTCTGGAACCCGATCGCGCCGAAGCCGGGGATTGCGAGCGTGCGCGGACCCGGGCCATCGTCGAAATCGATGTCGCCGGGCACCAGCCGGGCAAGGCCGAGCGGCTTCATCAGCCACGGTAGCGGCAGATATTCGCCATAGGGGACGAGGTGCGCCTTGTCGTAGCGCCCGACGATCCGGGCGTTGCTGTCGATCGCGAACACCGAATTGGACGCGCCGACGACGTCGCCCGCCGCATCGAAGCGCAGCGGCGTATGGCCCGTGAGCAGCACGTCGCGCGGTCCCAGCAATCGCGCCAGTCGCCAGCGGTTGAACAGCGGGCTCTGGCCGTCGTAGATCCAGCGCGGGTAGCCGCTTTCCAGATAATCGCGCATCACGCCTTCTGGCCACAAGACCAGCCGCGGACGCGCGCCCGGCGTCCCCGACCAGCGCGCCAGCGCGGCGAGCATGCGTTCCTGATCGTCCTGCCCGCGCGCGTCCTGGCCGATGTTGGGCTGGACGACCTGCAACAACGGCGCGTCGGGCCCGGCGGCGGGGGCGTCGGTCCATATCCCCGACAGCGCGGCGAGCGCCAGCGCCGCTGCCAGCCCCGCCGGCAGACGCCAGCGCCGCCGTGCTAGTAACAAGAGCGACACCGCCGCCAGCACGGTGACGCCCGACAGCGCATAGGTGCCGATCCACGCCGACAGCCGCGCGACGCCGATCACGGGCAGCCAGATCACCGCGATCGGATCCCAGGCATAACCGGTGAACAGCGTGGCGCGGAGATATTCGCTACCGATCCACGCCGCCGCGAACACCAGCGCATAGCCCGCGTCCGGCACCCCGCGCCGCCCGAACCGCCAACCGATCCCCGCCGCCAGCATCGGGAAGACCGCCAGATACAGCGCCAGCCCCACCGCGGCGAAATAGCCGAGCACGGGGGGCATCTTGTCCTGGAAGTCGAAGGCGTGCTGGAACCAGTTGTTGTTGATCGTGAAATGCCCGACGCCCCAACACCAGCCGATCCAGCTGGCGCGCTTGAGGGTCGGTGCGGCATGGACCAGCGCCGCAAGGCCCGCGAGCCCGAGCAACGTGAGCGGCCAGAACTGAAGCGGCGCGAACCCCGTCGCGGCGAGCGCGCCGAGCAGGAGCGCGAGCAAGGCGGGACGGCGGGACAGGATGGCAGGCATGCCCCACGCTGTATCGCGGCCGGGGGACGTTGTCGCGTCCGTCCGACGTCTGCGGAGATGCCACCCTCTCCCCACCCCTTCGTCACCCCGGACTTGTTCCGGGGTCCACTCCGCGGCGAGGCGAACAGTGCGCGCCTCCTGCCGTTCCGCTCGCTGCACGGTGGACCCCGGAACAAGTCCGGGGTGACGGCGGATTTTGGGCAACCTTCATCACCCTGCACACGTGCAGACACGTCGCCCCCGCCCCGCCCCCTTCGTCATCCCCGCGAAGACGGGAATCCATAATCACTGACCATCGGGATGGAGCCGGTACGGCAGCCAGCATGGATCCCCGCCTTCGCGGGGGATGACGATGAGTGTGGAGGGGAGGACGATGAACATACACCCCCCCAAACCCGGTGTCGCATCAGCTCTCACACCGCTATGACGCCCCCATGCACGGCCGTTTTGACCATATCCCCAACCGCCGCCTGATCGTCGACCGCCGCGCGCTCGCCGAGCGGATCGCGACGATCGAGGCGAGCGACGCCGCGCTGCGCGCGCAGGCGACGCAGATGCTCAAGGCCGCGCTCGCCGAGGGGCGCGCCGAGATCGAACGGCGCCTCGCCGCGCATCCCTCGCGCGGGCTCGAGGCGTCGAATGCGCAGGCGTATCTCGTCGACCAGCTGCTGCGCGTCCTGTTCGACCTCGCGACGCAGCGGCTGCATCCGCTCGCCAACCCCACCGCGGGCGAGCGGCTGACGCTGATCGCGGTCGGCGGCTATGGCCGGGCCGAGATGGCGCCCTTCTCCGACGTCGACATCGGCTTTCTGACCCCGGGCAAACAGACGCCCTGGGCCGAACAGGTCATCGAATCGATGCTCTACGCGCTCTGGGATACGGGGCTGAAGGTCGGCCATTCCAGCCGCTCGCTCGACGAGATGGTCCGCCAGTCGAAGAGCGACGTCACCATCCGCACCGCGCTGCTCGAGGCGCGCTACGTCACCGGCGACATCGCGCTGTACGACGAGGCGGCGAAGCGCTTCAAGGCGGAGGTGCAGCACGGCACCGAGCGCCAGTTCATCGCCGACAAGCTCGCCGAGCGCGACGCGCGCCACCGCAAGATGGGCGACACGCGCTACGTCGTCGAACCCAACGTCAAGGAGGGCAAGGGCGGCCTGCGCGATCTCCACACCCTGTTCTGGATCGGCAAGTACATCCACGACGTCCAGCGCGGGGCCGACCTCGTCGGCGTCGGGCTGCTGACCGCGGAGGAATACAAGCTGTTCCACCGCGCGGACAATTTCCTGCAGGCGGTGCGCTGTCACCTCCACACCGTCACCCGCCGTGCCGAGGATCGCCTGACCTTCGACGTGCAGCGCGAGATCGCGATGCGGATGCGCTTTTCCGACCGGCCCGGCAAATCCGCGGTCGAACGGTTCATGCAATATTACTTCCTGCAGGCGAAGACGGTCGGCGACCTGACCGGCGTGTTCCTCGCGCATCTCGACGAACGGTTCGCGGCGCGCGGGCGACGCTTCGGGCTGCCGACGATCCGGCGGCGGCCGGTCAAATTGCACGGCTTCGTCCTCGACCGCGGCCGGCTGGCTTTGCCCCGCGACGACTTTTTCGCCGAGGACCCGGTGCGGCTGATCGAGATCTTCCAGCTCGCCGACCTCCACGGTGTCGAGATTCATCCGCTGGCGATGCGCGCCGCCAACCGCGATGCGCGGCTGATCGCGGGCCATCGCCGCGATCCGCGCGCCAATGCGCTGTTCCTCGACGTGCTCACCTCGCCGCGCGATCCCGAGCTGGTGCTGCGCTGGATGAACGAGGCGGGGGTGTTCGGCCGCTTCGTGCCCGATTTCGGCCGCGTCGTCGCGCAGATGCAGTTCGATATGTACCACCATTATACCGTCGACGAACATACGATCCGCGCGATCGGGCTGCTGTCGCGGATCGACAAGGGCGACATCAGGGACGATCATCCCCTCGCCTCTGCGATCATCAAGCATATCGTGTCGCGCCGCGCGCTTTACGTCGCGGTGCTGCTCCACGACATCGCCAAGGGGCGCGGCGGCGACCATTCGATCCTGGGGGCGGAGGTCGCCGAGCGGCTGTGCCCGCGCTTCGGCCTGACCCCCGCCGAGACCGAGACGGTGGTGTGGCTGGTGCGCTGGCATCTCCTCATGTCGGCGACCGCGTTCAAGCGCGACCTGTCGGACTTCAAGACGATCCTCGATTTCTGCGAGGTAGTGCAGAGCCCCGAGCGGCTCCGGCTGCTGCTCGTCCTCACCATCGTCGATATCCGCGCGGTGGGGCCGGGCACGTGGAACGGCTGGAAGCGCCAGCTGCTCGCCGATCTGTACGAGGCGGCGGAGGAGGTGCTGCGGCTCGGCCACAAGCAGCGCGGGCGCGGCGAACGGATCGCGGCGCGACAGGCGACGTTGCAGGCGGCGCTGGGCTGGGACGATACGCGCTTCGCCGCCTTCGTCCGCCGTTTCCCCGAAGCCTATTGGATCGCCGAGCCCGACGACGTGCTCGCCCACAACGCCCGCTTCGTCGCCGCGGCGGGCGATGCACAGCTATCGATCGATGCACAGGTCTATGCGACGCGCGGCGCCACGCTGGTGACGATCTACGCCGCCGATCATCCGGGTCTGTTCTACCGCATCGCCGGCGCGATCCACGTCGCCGGCGGCAATATCATCGACGCGCGCATCCATACGACGCGCGACGGCATGGCGATCGACAATTTCCTGGTCCAGGACCCGTTCGGGCGGCCGTTCGACGATCGCGATCAGCTGGCCCGGCTGACCACCGCGATCGAGGATGCGCTCGCCAATCGCGGCAAGCTCGCCGACCGGCTCGTCGCCAAGCCCGCCGCGCGCACCCGCGCCGACGCGTTCGAGATCGTCCCCAACGTGCTGATCGACAACCGCGCCTCGAACCGCTTCACCGTGATCGAGGTCAATGCGCGCGACCGGCCGGCGCTGCTCAACCAGCTCGCGCAGGCGCTGTTCCAGTCGAAGGTGACGCTGCATTCGGCGCATGTCGCCACCTATGGCGAGCGCGCGGTCGATACCTTCTACGTCACCGACCTGACCGGCGACCGCATCGTCGCGCCGACGCGGGTGAAGACGCTGGAACGCCGGCTCCACGCCGCCGCCGCGGGCGAGACGGAGGGGCTGGCCGCCTGAAACGAAACGGCCGGCGCGCATCGCTGCGGCCGGCCGAGGTGGTCGTTGCCTGTCGAACGCTTAGAACCGCGCGCGGATCGTCGCGCCATAGGTGCGCGGCTCGGCGAGATATTGCGAGAACAGCTGGCGGCCGCCCGGATACTGCGGGTCCTGGAACGCGGCCGTCGCCGCACCTTCCTGGAACGGCGAATTGAACGCGACCTGCGCGTAATTCACGTTGAACAGGTTCTGCCCCCAGAATTCCAGGCTGAACTTCTCATCCGGCGTCCGCAGGCCGATGCGCGCGTTGACGATCGCATAGCCATCCTGCGCCTTCTGCGGGAACAGGTCTGAGCCGGTGTTATAGTCGCTGGTCATGCGCGTATCGACGTAGAACAGCGCCGAATAGCCGCCGCCGAGCTGCGGCGTCCACGATGCCGACGAGGTCGCGACGATATCCGCCGAGTTGGACAGCGTCTGCCCCGGCAGCAGGCGCAGCGCCTGGTCGAGCGGCGCGCCCGCCGACGAACCGACGATCTGGTCGCGATATTTGGTATCGGTCAGCGTCAGGCCCATCGTCACGCGGAAGTCGCGGGCCGGGACCAGCGACGCCTCCAGCTCGACGCCCTTGGCGCGCACGCCATAGCCGACATCGCCCGACGGGCAGGCGCCGGTGGTCGATGCCGCGGCATTGTAATTGGCGGCGCCCGTGAACTTGCTCTGGTCGCGATCGCCGCCGCCGAGGCTCGACGAACACCCGTTGATGTTCTGCACCAGGAAGACGGTGCCGTTGAAGGTGTTCAGCTGGAAGTTGCTGAAATCCTGGATGAACGCTGCCGCCGACAGGGTGAACGGCCCGGTCGCGTATTTGGCGCCGATTTCATAGGAATTGACCGTCTCCGGCGCGAACTGCAGCCCGTTCGCCAGCGCCTGCGCGCCGCCGACCGAGGCAAAGCTCGCCACCGGCTGCTTCAGCGCCGAGCGATCGAGGTTGAAGCCGCCCGCCTTGTAGCCGCGCGAATAGCTGCCGTAGAGGAGCAGGTCGTCGATCGGCTTCCACGACAGGATCGCGGTGCCGGTGAACTTGTCTTCCTTGCGCGTGCTGTTGATCGACACGCCGTTGAGCTCGGCGGTCGAATTGCCCTGGCACGACAGGCCGATGATGCCCGCCGCCGTGGCGGCCAGCCCGGCGTTGGCCAGGAACGGCGTCAACGCGCGCTGGTTGGTGACGCAGCCGACGTTGTCGTTGGTGAAGGTCGCGTCGAACTTCTTGCGCTCGTTGGTGTAGCGCACGCCCAGCGTCAGATCGACCGTGCTGGTGACGTGGAAGATGTTGTGCGTGAACAGCGCGTAATTGCGGCTGTTCTGGTTGTAGACGTCGCGGGTCGAACCCTTGTCGTTGATCGCATCCAGCGTATCGATCGCGCCGACGATGGTCGAACCGGCCGCGCCGAACGGCGAGGCGACGCCGGGCACGACGCCGCTGAGCACGGCGCGTCCCGTCGCGCTGAGGCAGCCCGCATTGCCGGGCGCGTAGAATTGCGCGAGCGCGCTGCCCGAGACGAGGCGGCAGGTCGCGAAGCGGCCGTACTGGCTGCCGAAGCGCAGGTTATCGAGCACGCGCAGATTCTCGTTGGCGAAGAAGCCGCCGACCAGCCAGTCGAGCTTGTCGTCGAACAGCGACCCGTTAAGGCGCAGTTCCTGCGTGAAGGTGCGGAAGCGGCGCGCCGAATTGCCGTTGGCGGCGCGGTACAGGATGTCGACGCGGCTGTAATCGGTGTCCGACCCCTGATCCGAATCGTAATCGCGATAGGCGGTGATCGAGGTCAGCTTGGTCGTGCCGAAGTTCCAGTCGAGCTGGCCCGAGACGCCCCAGTCCTTGGTCTTGCCGGCAAAGCTGCGGCCCTGGCTGACCGACACGTCGCGGCTGTAGCCGGGGCGGTTGACCAGGCCTAGCGGCTGGCCGAGATCGGTGATGACGTTGACGATGTTGTTGCCGTTCGATCCCGCGGCGAGGCCCGCGTTGACCGAGGTTACCGGTTCGTTGAGGTTGCCGATCGCCGGGTTGACGCTGCGATCGACATAGGTCGCGGCGCAGCACTTCTCGTTGCGATGCGTATAGTCGCCGATCAGGCGGAAACTGATGTCGCTGCTCGGCTCGAACAGCAGCTGGCCGCGGACGAAGTAACGGTCGCGATCGTTGACGTCGGTGTTGTTGGTGTAGTCGCGATAGAAGCCGTCGCGCTTGACGTAGACGCCGTCGACGCGCGCCGCGATCGTCTCCGACAGCGGCAGGTTCAGATTTCCCGCGACGCGGTAGAAGTCGTAATTGCCGTAGGTCGCCTCGGCGCCGCCGCTGAAGCCCTGGAACGAGGGGGCCTTGCTGATGATGCTGATGAGACCGGCCGACGAATTGCGCCCGCCGAGCGTGCCCTGCGGGCCGCGCAGCACCTCGACGCGGTCGATCTCGCCCAGTTCGGTGAGACCGATACCCGAGCGCGAGCGATAGACGCCGTCGATGAACACCGCGACCGAGCTTTCGAGGCCCGGATTGTCGCCGACCGTGCCGATGCCGCGGATACGGGCCGAGCCGTTGGCCTCAGACCCGGTCGACGACACCAACAGCGACGGCGCGAGCTGGTTGAGCTGACGGATGTCGTTGGCGCCCGAATTCTGCAGGCTCTCCGCCGACACGGCGGAGATGGCGACCGGCACGTCGGCCAGCGCCTGTGCGCGACCCTGCGCGGTGACGACGATATCGGTGTTCTGCGCATCGTCCTGCGTCACCGAGCCGGCCGTGGCGGTCGAGGTCGTCTGCGTCACCGGGCTCGACGGCTCCGGGGAATTGTTTTGCGCCATCGCGGGGGTGGCAATCGCGATCGTCGCTGCCGACAGCAGGTACGCGGTAAGGCGCATGGCATTCTCTCCTGAACGATTTCGTTTTTTCGAATATCGGGTTTTCTTTTCAGGCTAGGGGCGCAAGGCGCCAAGCGTCCACCGATTTGTGCCTTCGGTCTGTATTTTCGAACCTAGTGTCGCCAATGCGCAACACCGGGCCTGTTGCCAGACCCGGTGTTCGAAAATGCCCGACGCTACGGAAAGCGTCGAACCGGTATGAAGTGGGGAAGCAGTACTTACTTGGGTGCGAGCACCATCAGCATCTGCCGGCCTTCCATGCGGGGATAGGCCTCGACCTTGGCGATCTCCGCGACCTGTTCGGCGACGCGCTGGAGGACCGCCATGCCGAGCTGGCCGTGGCTGAGTTCGCGACCGCGGAAGCGCATGGTGACCTTCACCTTGTCGCCCTCGTCAATGAACTCGGCGACCTTCTTCATCTTGGTGTCGTAATCGTGGTCGTCGATGTTCGGACGCATCTTGATCTCCTTGATCTCCTGCGTCTTCTGCGACTTCCTCGCGAGGTTCGCTTTTTTCTGCGCCTCGTACTTGAACTTGCCGACGTCGAGGAACTTGGCGACGGGCGGATCGGCGTTGGGCGACACCTCGACCAGATCGAGGCCGAGTTCCTGCGCCTGCGCCATCGCCTCGCGCGTGTACATCACGCCGAGATTCTCGCCCTCATGATCGATCACGCGGACCTTGGGGCTGACGATCCATTCGTTGAATCGAGGACCATTCATTGGCGGCGCCTGGTTCGGCCGGCGCATCATGGGAGGACGTATGGGTATTGCTCCTGTGGTGGTTTGCAGACGTATATAGGTGTTTTGGAGCGCTTACGGAAGATGCCTGCACACGACGAAACGGCAATGGTGGCAGAAAGGCGCGTTCTCAAGGTCTGGCCCGACGATATTCCCTTCCCGCTGACCGATGCCGAATGCGCGCTGCTCTGTCGCGGGCATCCAGTCCGCTGGTCGGCACGGCAGAAACCGCGCTGGCGTTGCCCGGCCGGTACGAACTGCTCGATGGATGGCTTATCCTGAAACGCTAACTCCAACAGACGTGTTCGCCGGTCGAGCGTCAGGTATCAGCCGACATCGACACTCGTCATTGCGAGCACAGCGAAGCAATCCAAAGCATCCTGGTCCGGCTCTGGATTGCTTCGCTGCGCTCGCAATGACGATAAAATCTCAAACAGGCGCCCCCAGAACCAGGTTTCGTCGGGGCGCCGACGCGGCTTGCATCCTTCACCGCTGATCGGGCGGCGTCGCTTCCTCGCGCAACATAGCGACCGCTTCCTCGACCGTCACGATCTGCTGCGCCTGGCTGCCGAGGCGGCGGATGGCGACCTTGCCCTCTTCCGCCTCGCGCTTGCCGACGACGAGGAGGACCGGGACCTTGGCGACCGAATGCTCGCGGACCTTGTAGTTGATCTTCTCGTTGCGCAGGTCGGTTTCGACGCGGATGCCGGCCTTGCGCAGCGTCGCCGCCACGTCTTCGGCATAGCCGTCCGCGTCCGACACGATCGTCGCGACGACCGCTTGTACCGGCGACAGCCACAGCGGGAAGCGGCCGGCGTGGTGTTCGATCAATATGCCGATGAAGCGTTCGAACGTGCCGAGGATCGCGCGATGGAGCATGATCGGGCGATGGCGATTGCCGTCCTCGCCGACGTAGCTCGCGTCGAGTCGGTCGGGCAGCACGCGGTCGGACTGGATCGTGCCGACCTGCCACGTCCGGCCGATCGCGTCGGTCAGGTGGAATTCGAGCTTCGGGGCGTAGAAGGCGCCTTCGCCGGGCAATTCTTCGAATTTTGCCTTGATCGGTTCGGGCAGGTTGGAGGCCTGCACCGCGTCGCGCAGTTCCTGTTCGGCCTGGTCCCACATTGCATCCGAGCCGAAGCGCTTGTCGGGGCGCAGCGCCAGCTTCACGGCGTAATCGGTGAAGCCGAGGTCGTTGTAGACGCTGTCGAGCAACTCGCAAAACTTCCGCACCTCGTCGACCAGCTGATCCTCGCGCACGAAGATATGCGCGTCGTCCTGCGTGAACTGGCGGACGCGCATGATGCCGTGCAGCGCGCCGTGCGGCTCGTTGCGGTGGCAGCAGCCGAATTCGGCCATGCGGATGGGGAGGTCGCGGTACGATTTGATTCCCTGCTTGAAGATCAGGACGTGCGCGGGGCAATTCATCGGCTTGAGCGCCATCAGGTCGCTTGTTCCCGACAGGACCGCGCCCTCATCCTCGGTATTGGGGACCTCGTCGGGGACGACGAACATGTTCTCGCGATACTTGCCCCAGTGGCCCGACTGCTCCCACTGGCGCGCGTCCATCAGCTGCGGGGTCTTGACCTCGGCATAATCGGCGGCGTCGAGGCGGCGGCGCATATACGCCTCCATCTGCCGCCACAGCACGAAGCCCTTGGGGTGCCAGAAGACCGAGCCCTGCGCCTCGGACTGGAGGTGGAACAGGTCCATCTCCGCGCCAATCTTGCGATGGTCGCGCTTGGCGGCCTCCTCGAGCATGAAGAGGTGCTGGTCGAGCTGCTTCTTGTTGAGCCAGCCGGTGCCGTAGATGCGGCTGAGCATCGCGTTCTTCTGGTCGCCGCGCCAATAGGCGCCCGATACGCGGGTCAGCTTGAACGCCTGCGGATCGAGCTTGCCGGTCGAGACCATGTGCGGCCCGCGGCACATGTCGAGCCATTCGCCCTGACGATAGATTGTCAGTTCCTCGTTGTCGGGCAGTTCGGCGGCCCATTCGGCCTTGAAGGTCTCGCCCTGCTTCTGCCACGTCTCGATCAGCTGCTCGCGTGTCCAGACCTCGCGCGTGAACGGTTCGTTGCGGGCGATGATCGCGCGCATCTCCGCTTCGATCGCGGGCAGGTCCTCCTCGGTGAACGGACGGTCCTTCGGCGCGAAGTCGTAGTAGAAGCCGTCGTCGGTCGCCGGGCCGAAGGTGATCTGCGTGCCGGGGAACAGGTGCTGCACCGCCTCCGCCATGACGTGCGCGAGGTCGTGGCGGACGAGTTCGAGTGCGTCCGCCTCGTCCTTCGCCGTCACCAGCGCAAGGTTGGTGTCGCCCTCGAATGGGCGGTTGAGGTCGCGCACCTGCCCGTCGATCCGCGCAGCGAGCGCCGCCTTGGCGAGCCCCGGGCCGATCGCGGCGGCGACGTCCGCGGGGGTAGTCCCGGGCGCAACCTCGCGGACGGAACCGTCGGGCAGCGTGATACGGAACATGGCGGACATGATGGACTTTCAGGTTGGTTGAGGCGCCCGCGAATAAAGCGGCGCAGGGTATATAGGCAAGCGTTGCCGCGATTGCCCTTTCGGGAGGGCTAACGTCGCCAAACTTCTCGCGTCACCCCGGACTTGTTCCGGTCCACCGCGCGGCGATGCGCATGGCCCGACACGGGAGCGATACGCCCGTACACCGGTGGACCCCGGAACAAGTCCGGGGTGACGATGTATCGGGGGCGCCCGATCGGTCAGATCATGCCGAACGGCACGACGCGGTTGCTCTGCGTATGGCCGATGTCCGCGCGGCCGAGATACGGCACGCCGAGATCCCCGCACCAGCGGCGGATCATGAATTCGAGGGTGTCGCCGAATTCAGGCTCGTTCGGCGTCACCGCGGTGACGCTGCCCAGCCGCACGCCGGCGATCCCCTTCAGCTGCGTCGCATGGCCCATGTGGAACAGCAGCCGGTCGATATTGTACATCGGTTCCGACACCTCCTCGATGATGAGGACATGGTCGGTGAGGTCGGGCAGATAGGGCGTGCCGATCAGGCTCCCCAGGATCGACAGGTTGAACGCCGCCGCCGGCCGGCCGTCGAGCCCCGGCTCAAGCCCCTGCCGGTCGCCGCGAGCGAGCCAGCCGAGCGAGCGGGCGATCGTCTGGTCGCCCCCCTTGCGACGGATATCGCTCGCCATCGGGCCGTGGACCGGTCGCCCGATTCGCGCGGCGTAGAGCGCGCCCAACAGGAACCCCATGTCGGAATAGCCGAGATAGCTCTTGTGCCGCGCCGCCGGCCCGAGCCGCGGCATTACCAGCGGCAGGATGCGGTTCGAGCCATAGCCGCCGCGCAGGAACCAGATCGCATCGAAGCCGGGATCGTTGGCGAACTCCAGAAACGCCGACGCTCGCCGCGTGTCGTCGCCGGCGAAATGCCCCGCGGTCTCCCAGCATTGCGGATGGACGACCAGATCGACCTCCGGATAGGCCAAGGCGGCGAAGGCGACGAACGGCGCCTCGGCATCCTTGTTGCCGATGCTGGCGGGGGCCACCACTCCAATCCGCATGTCGCAAATGCTCCGGTCGATCGCGGAGCCTTGCCCCTGTCCGCCCGCGGCGATAGCGCAGCGCCATGCTTACCGGCAACCTGTCAGGCTCGCTCGCGGGCCAGCGCTTCTTCCTCGTCGGCATCGGCGGGTCGGGGATGATGCCCCTCGCGACGATCCTCGCCGGCCGCGGCGCGATCGTCGAGGGTTCCGACCGCAGTCTCGATCAGGGGCGCGTGCCCGCCAAGTTCGATGCGCTGCGCGCGCGTGGCGTCGCGCTGTTCCCGCAGGACGGCAGCGGGCTGGTGTCGCCCGACCAGATCGTCGTCGCCTCCGCCGCGGTCGAGGAGGACGTCGCCGACATCGTCGCCGCCGACCGTCTGGGCTGCGCCCGCGCCAGCCGCGCGCAATTGCTCAGCACGCTGTTCAACCAAAGCGCGCTGCCGATCGGCGTCGCCGGGACCAGCGGCAAGTCGACCGTCACCGGGATGATCGGCTGGATCCTGCACGCCACCGGCCGCGACCCGACGGTGATGAACGGCGCGGTGATGAAGAATTTCGCACATCCGCAAGCCCCCTTCGCCAGCGCGCTGGTCGGCGACGGCGCGGCGTTCGTCAGCGAGGTGGACGAGAGCGACGGGTCGATCGCCGATTACCGGCCGCGGATCGCGGTGCTCAACAACGTCAGCCTCGACCACAAGGGGCTGGACGAATTGCGCACCCTGTTCGCCGGCTTCATCGCCAAGGCGGAGACGGCGATCGTCAACATCGACAATGACGAAGCCGCCGCGATCGCCGCGACGCTGCCGCCCGAGCGGGTCGCGACCTTCGCGCTCGACCGCGACGCCGATTTCGCCGCGCGCGGGATCGTCGAGGCGCCGTTCGCGGTGCGTTTCGACCTGATCGCCGGCGGCGGCGCGGCGATCGCGGTCGCGCTGCAGGTGCCCGGCCGGCACAACGTCGCCAACGCGCTCGCCGCGATCGCCGCCGCGGTGGCGGCGGGCGTCCCGCTGGCCGAGGCGGCGGCGGCGATCGGCGGCTTCACCGGGCTGCGCCGCCGCTTCGATCTCGTTGGAGAGGCCGGCGGCGTCGCGGTGATCGACGATTTCGGCCACAACCCCGACAAGATCGCCGCGACGCTCGATACGCTGCACGCCTTTCCGGGGCGGTTGCTCGTACTGTTCCAGCCGCACGGTTACGGTCCTCTGAAGGTCATGCGCCACGAGCTGGTCGCGATGTTCGCAGAGAAACTGGCGCCCGGCGACGTGCTGGTGCTGCCCGACCCGGTCTATTTCGGCGGCACCGTCGCGCGAGAGGTCGGCAGCGCGGCCATCGTCGCCGATGTCGTCGCGAGCGGGCGCGAAGCGCATCACGTCGCGGATCGCGCGACCGCGGCGGCGCGGCTGGTCGACATGGCGCAGGCCGGCGATCGGATCGTCGTGATGGGCGCACGCGACGACACGTTGAGCCTGCTCGCCGCCGACATGCTGGGAACGCTGCGCGCGCGGGGATAGTTTTGCTGTGGGAGGTACGCGATGAACCCCTTCACCGATTACCCGGCCTCGGTCGGCGAAAGCTACCCCGCGCACTGGCGTGTCGCGACCCGCTTCGGGTTGCGGATGATCGGCGGCGGCGTCGCCGCGCTGGTCCACGGCGTCTTCCCCTTCCTGTTCACCACTACCGGCAGCCGCACGATCGAGGCGCTGCACGGCGAGATCGTCGCCAAGCGCGCCGACGAGGTGCAGAAGCGCACGGTCGAATTCGTGATCTGATGTAAAGCTCGCTTGACGTAAAGCTCGCTTTCCATGTAAAGCTTCCTTCACAACGAATCGAAGGAGGTTTCCCATGGCCGTCTCTCCCGCCCAGCGCCGCTACAATTGGCGCGTCGTCATTCTTGCGATCGTCTATGCCGCCGTGCTGCTGCCGGTATGCTGGCTGTTCGCGCGCCACCTCGTCCACGGCCCGCTCGCCTATCTGCTCGGCGCGCTGCCCGCCTTGCCGGTATCGGGGTTCTTCGTGGCGATCGGCCTGTATCTCGCCCAGGAGCGCGACGAATATCTGCGCATGCTGCTCGTCCGCCAGTCGCTGATCGCGACCGGGGTGGCGATGACCGCGGCGACCTTCTGGGGCTTTCTCGAAGGGTTCGACCTGCTGCCGCACGTCGTCGGCTATGCCTGGCCGATCGTCTGGTTCGCCGGGCTCGGCTTCGGCGCGGGCGTTAATGCCGCGATCGAGCGGAGGGCGGCATGAACAACCGTCTGCGCGATCTGCGCAACGCACGCGGCTGGTCGCAGCAACACCTCGGCGACCAGCTCGAGGTCAGCCGCCAGAGCGTCAACGCGATCGAGACGGGGCGCTACGACCCGTCGCTCCCCCTCGCCTTCAGGATCGCCGAACTGTTCGGCCTCACCATCGAAGACGTCTTCGTCAGCCCGTCCAAGGAGAAGTGACATGAAGTATCTCGGCCTCCGCCTCGCCGCCTCCGCGCTCACGCTGGGCGTCGTCCTCCATCCCGCCGCGAGCCATGCCGCGACGCCGGCGCCGGTCACGCAGATGGCGCATATCTCGGTCGTCGCCACCGGCAAGGGATCGCCGGTGATCCTGATCCCCGGCCTCGCCTGCCCGCGCGCGGTCTATGACGACGTCGTCGCCGACCTCGCCAGGACGCATCGCGTCATCCTGGTGCAGGTCAACGGGTTCGGCGGCGATGCGCCGGGCGCCAATCTGAAGCCGGGCATCCTCGACGGGATCGTCGCCGACCTCCATGGCTATATCGGGCGCGAGCGACTGCGGGACGTCGCGGTCGTCGGCCATTCGATGGGCGGGCTGGTCGCGATGATGCTGGCGAAGGCACATCCCGGCGACGCCGGCAGGTTGATGATCGTCGATTCGCTGCCCTATTTCGCGGTGCTGATGGCGCCGCCCGGCGTCGATCCCACCCCGGCCATGGTCGCGCCCCAGGCAGCGAAGATGCGCGACGGGATCGCAGCCAACTACGGCAAGCCGCTGGATGCGGCGACGCTGGACGCCCAGACCCGCGGCCTCGCGCTCAAGCCCGCGAGCGTCGCGACGATGAAACGCTGGGCGATGGCGGCCGACGCGCGAGTGACAGCACAGGCGATGTACGAGGATCTCACCACCGATCTGCGGCCTGCACTGGCGTCGATCACGACGCCGATCACCTTGGTCTACCCGTGGAACGCGGGCGGCCCGACCAAGGCGATGGCCGATCCCTTCTATCGCCGGCAATATGCCGCCGCCCCGCGGATCGACTATGTCGATATCGGCGATGCCGCGCATATGGTGATGCTGGACCAGCCAGCGGCGTTCCGGGCGGCGCTCATGGCGTTCCTGGCGAAATAGGTGGAGGACAGGCGCAGATCGGTTACCGGCGCGACGTTCGCCCGGATGACGCGCGCGGCGCGGGACGGTAAAGCCATGCAATGACCCAAGCCCCCCGCCCCCGCCTCGCCTACCGCCACAGCCCCGGCAGCGGACCGACGATCGTCTTCCTGCCCGGCTACGCCTCCGACATGAACGGCACCAAGGCGCTGGCGCTGGAGGCATGGGCGCGAGCGGAGGGACGCGCGTTTCTGCGCTTCGACTATGGCGGCTGCGGCGAGAGCGAGGGCGCGTTCGAGGAGCAGACGCTCGCCGGCTGGCGCGACGATACGGTCGCGATGCTCGACCAGATCGCCACGGGGCCGGCGGTGCTCGTCGGATCGTCGATGGGCGGCTGGCTGATGCTGCTCGCCGCCAGGGCACGGCCGGAACAGGTGGTGGGCCTGATCGGCATCGCGCCGGCGCCTGACTTCACCGACTGGGGTTTTTCGACCGAGGACAAGATGACGATGCTGACCGAGGGACGGCTGGAACGTGCCAACCCCTATGGCCCCGAACCGACCGTCTATACGCGCGGCTTCTTCCAGTCGGGCGAGGCGAACCGGACGATGTTCGGCGCGATCCCCTTCGACGGCCCGGTGCGGCTGGTGCAGGGACAGGCCGATCCCGACGTGCCCTGGCACCGCACGGTGGCGCTCGCCGGGCTGATCCGTTCAGCCGACGTGCAGACGTGGCTGGTCAAGGACGGCGACCACCGCCTGTCGCGCGACGCCGACGTCGCGCTGATCGTCCGGGCGGTCGAGGACGTGCTGCACCGCTTATGATCCTGATCCTTGCCGTCGCCCTGCAGGCCGCCGCCGCCAGGCCCGCCGACCCGCGCGAGGCGCGCTACGACCGCTGCGTCGCGCTGGCGGCGAGCGATCCCGCCGCGGCGCGAGCGGAGGCGGTACGCTGGGGCGCGGCGGGCGGCGGCTGGTTCGCGCGGCAATGCGCCGGCCTCGCTTATGCGCAGCAGGGCGATTTCGCCGCCGCGGCGGGCGAGTTCGAGGCGGCGGCGAAGGCGGCAGAGCTGGCGCACGACAAGCGCGCCGCCAATTACTGGGCGCAGGCCGGCAATGCGCGGCTGGCGGCGGGCGACGTGCCGCGGGCGCGGGTCGCGCTCGACACCGCGATCGTCGCGGGGACGCTGCAGGGGCTGGCGCTCGGCGAGGCGCAGCTCGACCATGCACGCGTGCTGGTCGCTGCCGGTGAGACCGAAGCGGCACGGCGCGATATCGACATGGCGCTGGCGACCGCCGGCGACGATCCGCTCGCGTGGCTGCTGTCGGCGACGCTGGCGCGACGCGACGGCGACCTGCCGCGCGCGAAGAAGGATATCGGCGAGGCATTGAAACGCTCGGCGGACGATGCCTCGGTGCAGCTGGAGGCGGGCAATATCGCGGCGCTGGGTCGTGACGAAGCGGGAGCGCGCGCGGCATGGACCGAGGCCGCAAGGCTCGCGCCGAACGCACCGGCGGGTAAGAACGCGCTGGCGGCGCTGGCGCAGTTCGGCGATGCGCCGCAACGGGCGGTGCCGGCGGGACGCTGATCCGGCTGTGGCGGCCACATAAGGTTCGCACCCCACCCCGCCCAAACCTCCCCCGTCACCCCGGACCTGTTCCAGGGTCCACTCCGCGGCGAGGCATACGGCCGGAGACGAGAGCGCACGCGCCCGGCCCGGTGGGCCCCGGAACAAGTCCGGGGTGACGGGGGGCTTTTGGAAAGCTTGGGGGCAGCAAACGCCCCCCCCGGCACGCTCTGGCCACCTGCGCGTTGGGGGCGTAACACGCACCCGAACCAGCGCAGGACCCTTGCATGCATTACCTCCACACGATGATCCGCGTCACCGATCCAGATGCGACGATCGCCTTCTTCGAACTGCTCGGGCTGAAGGAGGTGCGACGGCTGGAGAATGAGAAGGGCCGCTTCACGCTGATCTTCCTCGCCGCGGACGAGGATATGAACGCACCCGGCGAACGCGCCAAGGCCGAGGTCGAGCTGACCCATAATTGGGACCCGGAGGAGTATGGCAGCGGCCGCAATTTCGGCCATCTCGCCTATCGCGTCGACAATATCTACGACACCTGCCAGCGGTTGATGGATGGCGGCGTCACGATCAACCGCCCGCCGCGCGACGGCCATATGGCGTTCGTCAAGACCCCCGACGGCATCTCGATCGAGTTGTTGCAGAACGGCGTGCTCGATCCGGCCGAGCCCTGGGCATCGATGCCGAACACCGGGACCTGGTGATGCCGCTGGAGATCGTCCGCGTCCCGGTGCTCAGCGACAATTACGCCTGGCTGGTCCACGATCCCGCCAGCGGCGAGACGGTCGCGGTCGATCCGGGCGAGGCGGCGCCGGTGCAGGCCGCCGCCGCGGCGCGCGGCTGGACCATCGATCAGGTGTGGACGACGCACTGGCACCCCGACCACACCGGCGGCAACGCGGCGTTGCAGGCGGCCGGCGCGCGGATCACCGGCCCCGCGGCAGAGGCGGCGAAGATTCCGACGCTCGACGTCACCGTCGCGGAAGGTGACACGGTGCGGATCGGGACGGAGGTCGCGACCGTGCTCCACGTCCCCGGCCATACCGCGGGGCACATCGCCTTTTACCTTGCCGAGGATGACGTGATCTTCACCGGCGATACCCTGTTCGCGCTCGGCTGCGGCCGGTTGTTCGAGGGCACGGCGGCGGAGATGTTCGCCAACATGGCGCGCTATGCCGAACTGCCCGATGCGACGCGCGTCTATTGCGGGCATGAATATACCCAGTCGAACGGCCGCTTTGCGCTGACGGTCGAGCCGGACAATGCCGCACTCGTCGCCCGGATGCACGACGTCGATGCGGCACGCGCGGCGGGCGAGGCAACCGTGCCGACGACGATCGGGCTGGAACGCGCGACCAATCCGTTCCTGCGCGCCGTCGATGCGGAGGAACTGGCCAAGCTGCGGTCGCAAAAGGATAATTTTCAGGGCTGATGCGTTCGGACGGTTGCAGGAGAACAGGATCATGAAAGCGGTATTGGCGGCGATCATCCTATGCGGCGTCGCGGGTTGCGCGCAGACACCGCAGCAGCGGCTGGCGACGGAGCGCGCCGATGCCGCCGCGGCGGTCGATCTGGGCAAGGAGCTCGCCGGGCTGACCCCGCGCGAAACCTCGGGATGCATGCCGCGTTATCCGACGACGCAGGTCAAGGCCTATGGCCCGACGATCGTCTACACGGTCAGCCGCGGCCTCAAATTCCGCAGCGACACCGCGGGCGGTTGCGAACGCGTCGGGCGCGGCGACATTCTCATCACCCGCTCCCCCACCGGCCAGTTGTGCCAGGGCGATATCGCGCAGACGATCGATTCGGGATCGCGGACGTTCAGCGGCAGCTGCTCGTTCGGGCCGTTCGTCCGCTACACCAAGGGATCGTGAGATGAGGCGGCCGCCGGTCGCCGTCGCGCTGGCGCTGCCGCTGCTGGGTGCGGCCTCCGACCCCCTCGCCGGCCGGATCGCGGGGCCAGCGGAAAATTGCATCACGGTTTCGCGCACCAACGGCCCGTCGATCGTCGACGCGCATACCATCCTGTACACCGAAGGCGCCGGGCGGCGGGTGTGGAAAACCGGCCCGATCGGCGCCTGCCCGTCGCTCGAACCGCTCAGCACGATGGTGGTCGAGATATACGGCGGCCAATTGTGCCGCAACGACCGGTTCCGGGTCGTGACGCCCGGGCTGTCCATCCCTTCGGCCTATTGCCGGTTTTCCGCCTTCACGCCCTATACGCGGGCGACGACGCGTTAAAACCGCTCCCTGCACCGTTCGTGCTGAGCCTGTCGAAGCACAGATGGGTCTCAGGCCCTTCGACAGTGAGCCGGAGGTGATGCCGCCAGCGTGGTCTGGCATCGGCGGTCGCCCTGCCCTATCTCGGATCGCGTGACCCTGCGCCCCTTCCATCTCGCCTTTCCCGTCCACGATCTGACCGCGGCGCGTGCCTTCTACGGCGGCACGCTCGGCTGCCCTGAGGGGCGATCGAGCGAGCGATGGATCGACTTCGACCTGTTCGGCCATCAGATCGTCGCGCATCTCGACCCCGCCGCGCGCGCCGTCCGGGTGGCAAACGCGGTCGACGGCCATGACGTACCGGTGCCGCATTTCGGCGTCGTGCTGACCATGACCGACTGGCGCGCGCTGGCGGATCGCGTCGCCGCCGCGGGTGTACCGTTCGGCATCGCGCCGCACATCCGCTTCGCCGGCCAGCCGGGCGAACAGGCGACGATGTTCTTTTCCGACCCCTCCGGCAACGCGCTCGAATTCAAGGCGTTCGCCGACGACGCGATGCTGTTCGCCACCACGAAGGATTCCGTATGAGCGCGCCGATCGAACTCGACATTCCCCACAGCCTCGGCAAGCAGGCGGTGCGCGACCGGCTGGACGGCGGCATCGGCAAGATCGGCCGGATGATCCCCGGCGGCGCGCAGGTCGACCACCGGTGGGAGGGCGACACGATGCACTTCACCGTCGGCGCGATGGGCCAGTCGATCGGCTGCCGCGCGACGGTGTCCGACGCCAACGTCCATGCGATCGTCGACCTGCCGGGGTTCCTGGGGCTGTTCGCGGGCAAGATCCGCGACGTGATCCAGCAGGAAGCGCCGAAGCTGCTGAAGTAGACGCTCCGGTGCTGTGGGACGATCGCTAGATCGCCCGCCCAGCATCCTCCGTCACCCCGGAACAAGTCCGGGGTGACGGAGGAATTTGGGATGCCGCCGCGCCAGCCAGTCGGCCATGTGATCGTCCCGCACCGCGCCGGATCGCCTCACCCCATGTGCCTTTTGTCGAGCTTCCGCGCCAACGTCCGCCGGTGCATCCCCAGCCGTCGCGCGGCTTCCGAAATGTTGAAGTCGACGTCCGCCAGCGTCTGGTGGATATGCTCCCATTCCAGCGTCTTGATCGAGGTCGGCGGCGCGGGTGCGATCGTCGCGTCGGCGTCGCCGGCGACGCGGGCGAAGGCCGCCTCGATATCATCGGTGTTGGCGGGTTTCGTCAGGTAATTGGTCGCGCCCAGCTTGATCGCCTCGACCGCGGTGGCGATGCTGGCGAAGCCGGTGAGGACGACGATCTTGATCTCGGGATCGAGCGCGTGCAGCGCCGCGACGCAGGTCAGCCCCGACGCGCCGCCCAGCCGCAGGTCGACCACCGCATGGTCGGGGCGGAAGTCGCGCACCGCCGCGTCCAGCCCGTCCGGTCCCGGCAGCATCGCCACCGCATAGTCCCGCCGCTCGAACGAGCGGCCGAGCGTGCGGGCGAAATTCGCATCGTCCTCGACGATCAGCAGCCGTCGCTGGGTCATGCCGCCGCCTCGAGCGCCAGCGCGTCGATCGGCAGCCGCAGCACCGTTTCCGCGCCGCCGCCCGGCCGGTTGCGCGCGGCCAGCGTGCCGCCCAGCGTGCGCAGCACGTTGGTGGCGAGGAACAACCCCAGCCCGGCGCCGCGCCGGTCCTTGCTGGTGTTGTACGGCCGCCCCAGACTGGCGAGCACCGCCGCAGGAAAGCCGCTGCCGTCATCGCCGACCGTCAGCACCAGCGTGTCGCCATCGACCGTCGCGGCGAACACGATGTCCCGCGCGCCGGCCTCGGCGGCATTGTCCAGCAGATTGGTCAGCACCTGCCCCAGCGCGCGGTCGGCGACGATCGGCCGGTCCTCGCCCAGATCGTCGGCAAAGGCGACGCGCCCGGGCCATGCCGCGACGATACCGGACAGGAAGCGGCGCAGCGTCGTGCGCTCGGGTGCCTCCCCCGTCACCTCGCCCGCGGCGAACAGGATGCCCGACACGATCGTCTTGCAGCGCATCACCTCGGCCTGCATCTCGTCGACCTCGGCGGCGAGGCGCGCGTCGCCGCGGATCAGCGGCTCGCCCTTCCAGTCGCCGAGCAGCACCGCGATCGAGGCGAGCGGCGTCCCCAGCTCATGCGCCGCGCCGCTGGCGAGCAGGCCCATGCGGACGATCTGGTCCTCCTCGACCGCGCGTTCGCGCAGACCCGCGAGATGCGCGTCGCGCTCACGCAGATTGGCGGCGATGCGCGTGACGAACCACACCAGCAGCACCGCGGCGAGCACGAAATTGCACCACAGGGCCAGCAGATAGGCGGGCGACAGCGTCGTCGCGAACCACGGCGGCAGCGCCAGCGGCGGGCTGACCAGCGCCACGGTCGCGAAGGCGGCCGACGTCAGCCCGACCAGCGCCCAGCTCGACCAGGCGTGAAGCAGCACCGCACCCATCACCACCTGCAACAGGTACAGCGACACGAACGGATTGGTCGCGCCGCCGCTCAGGTACAGCTGCACGCTCAGCGCGACGACATCGCAGACGAGGGTGGCGAACAGCTGGAAATTGGTCACCGGCCAGTCGGGATGGCCGAGCCAGGTCATCACGTTGACCATGACCAGCGCGACCAGCACGACGATCATCGGCGCGATCGGCAGCGCGATGCCGAAGACGTAGTGGACGGTGAGGATCGTCGCGAGCTGTCCACTGACCGCCAGCCAGCGCAGCAGCACCAGCTGCCGCATGTTGCGCGCCGCGGCATCCTCTGGCGCGGGCGATGGCTGGCGGGTGGCGTGGGGAGGCATGCGGGGAGTGTAGAGCGGTTTGCCGGGGAGCGCGATCTATCCTTGCCCCTGCTCTTCCGAGGAGAGCCGTGGCACATGTCTGGCGTTCACGGGGTCCGACCACGCTGCGGCCAACGTCTCGTCACCCCGGACTTGTTCCGGGGTCCACTTGGCGGCGAGGCCTATCGCAGGAAGCTCGATCGATACGCTTGCCGCCCGGTGGACCCCGGAACAAGTCCGGGGTGACGACGTGATTTTTGAAGCGTGCCGCCATTCCTACGACGACACCCCACCGCCTCTTGCACGTTGGGGACGAGAAGAAACGCTACTTCAGCTTCGCCGCGGTCTCCGCGATCCGCTTGCCCTGATAGCGCGCGCCGGCAAGCTCCTCCTCGTGCGGCTGGCGCGAACCGTCGCCGGCGGCGATCGTCGTCGCGCCGTAGGGCGAACCGCCGCGCACCTCGTCGACGCCCATCTGGCCCTGGAAGCCGTAATCCAGCCCGACGATCGTCATCCCGTGGTGCAGCAGATTGGTCAGGATCGAGAACAACGTCGTCTCCTGCCCGCCATGCTGGCTGGCGGTGGAGGTGAAGGCGCCGCCGACCTTGCCGATCAGCGCGCCCTTCGCCCACAGTCCGCCGGTCGTGTCCCAGAATGCCGCCATCTGGCTCGGCATGCGGCCATAGCGGGTCGGCGCGCCGACGATGATCGCGTCGTAGTGCGCCAGCGCATCGGCGCCTTCGATCTCGGCGTGCGCGGTGTCGGTCTTGAAATGCGCCGCCTTGGCGACCTCGGCTGGCGCGGTCTCGGCGACGCGGCGGATGTCGACTTCGGCGCCGCCCGCGCGCGCGCCCTCGGCGACGGCATCCGCCATTTGCTCGATATGGCCGTAGGACGAATAATAGAGCACCAGAACCTTGGTCATGCGAACGTCTCCACCTCGGGGTTTCCGCCAAGATGGTCGCTGCCGATCATCCCGTAAACGGAAACGCTGGAAACCGATCGTTTCCGCGCTAGGTTCCTCCCGACCGGCTGGAGGACCCTTGCGATGCGACTACCCGATCTGGAGGCCTGGGCGATCTTCGCCGCGGTCGTCGAGCATCGCTCGTTCAGCGGCGCCGCCGATGCGATCGGCCTCAGCAAGGCGACGGTGTCGAAGGCGATCACCCGGCTGGAGGCGCATATCGGCCAGTCGCTGTTTCATCGCACCTCGCGCCGGCTCGCGCTCACCGAGGCGGGCAAGCCACTGGCACAGCACGCCGCGCGCATCCTTGCCGAGGCGGAGGCCGCCGAAGAAGCGGCGCGCGATGCCGCCAGCGCGCCGACGGGGCGCGTCCGCCTCGCGGCGCCGATGAGCTTCGGGGTCCGCAACGTCGCGCCGCTGCTCGCGACGTTTCTCGCCGCGCATCCGGGCGTCGAGATCGACCTGCATTGCTCCGACGCGCGGGTCGATATCGTCGCCGAGGGGTTCGACGTCGCGCTGCGTATCGGCGACCTGCCCGACAGCAGCCTGCGCGCGCGCCGCCTGTGCGACATCGCAACGCATCTGGTCGCCGCGCCGGCCTATCTCGCCGCGCACGGCACTCCGACGCATGCGGCGGCGCTCTCGGCACACCGCTTCCTCGGCTATTCCAACATCCTCGGGCTATGGCGCTTCCAGCATGCCGACGGCAGCGACGTCGCGATCCGTCCGCAGGGGCCGCTGACCGCGAACAGCGGCGAGGCGCTGCTCCCCGCGCTCATCGCCGGCCTCGGCATCGCGCGGCTGCCGGGCTTCATCGTCGGGCCGCATATCAGCAGCGGCGCAGTGGTCGAGATCCTGCCTGACTGGGCACCGGACCCGGTCGGCCTCCACATCCTGACCCCGCCCAGCGCGCTGCGCCCGGCGCGGGTCGAGGCGCTGATCGCCTTCCTCTCCGCCCATCTGCGCGATCCGTGTGCCGAGGCTCGGGCTGCTTGATGGATGGCCCGTTCGTGCTGAGCCTGTCGAAGCACTCGGTTCCACAATCACGGTCATCGATCGTGGAAGCGAGCCCTTCGACAGGCTCAGCACGAACGGTGGGGCTTTGCGCCGTGGATCAGGCGTTCCGCGCCACCTGAAACCCCGCGAACGACTGGCTGACCGGCATCAGCTCCAGCCGGTTGACGTTGAGGTGCGGCGGCAGCGTCGCGACCCACAGCATGGTCTCGGCGATATCCTCTGCGGTCATCGGGTCGGCGCCCTTGTACAGCGCGTCGGAGGCCGCCTGGTCGCCGTGGTTGCGGACCTTGGTGAACTCCGTCTCGACCATCCCCGGCTCGATCGAGGTGACGCGCACGCCCTTGCCGTGCAGGTCTGACCGCAGGCCGAGCGAGAATTGCTCGACGAACGCCTTGGTCCCGCCATAGACGTTGCCGCCGGTGTACGGATAGGTCGCGGCGACCGACGACAGGTTGATGATCGCTCCCTTGCGTTCGACCAGCCCGGGCAGCAGCCGGTGCGTCAACGCGACGAGCGCGGTGACGTTGGTCGCGATCATCGTTCGCCAGTCGGTCAGGCTCGCCTCCTGCGCCGGCTTGGTGCCGAGCGCGAGGCCGGCGTTGTTGATGAGCAGGTCGATTCCCCGCCATTCCGCGGGCAAATCGGCCAGCGCCCGATCGACCGCCGCATCGTCGGCGACATCGAAGGCGAGCGTGTGCACCGCATCCGCGCCCAGTTCGTCGACCAGCGCCGCCAGCCGGTCGGCACGCCGCCCGGTCGCGATCACCCGCCAGCCGGCGCCGACGAATTCACGGACGGCGGCGGCGCCGATGCCGGAGGTGGCACCGGTGATGAAGGCGGTCTGGGTCATGGGATCTCTCGAATCGCGGAACGTCCGCCGCCTGATGCCGCGGCGGCGACGCCTTGCCAACGATCATGAGGGCGGTGGGCTCCGCGAGGTCGTCCAAGCGCTGACAATTCCTCCCCCGCCAAGGCAGGGCTATCGCATATGGCCGATCGGCTGGCGTCACGGCTTTTGCTCCGTCACCCCGGACGTGTTCCGGGGTCGACTGTTCGGCAAGCGTGAAGCCGGAGCCTCTTGTCCTACGCTTGCGGCCCGGTGGACTCCGGAACACGTCCGGGGTGACGGGGGATTTTGGGCAGTCGGTCAATTATGCGATCATATGCGACAGCTTGCCCGCCAGGAGGAGGAGTTTGACGCGATTCAGTCCCCGCGTCCCTCGGCCTCGCGCCCCTTGGCGGTGGCGGCCTTCATCGCGCGATAGAGGCGGACGTTGAGGCCGATGAGCATCACCAGCGCGAGGCCGGTGATGACGGCGACCGCAGTCCAGCCCTTCACGCGCGCGCGCCTTCGGTGACCTCGGTGCTGTTGTGGCGCAGCGTCTTCAGCACGGTCTGGACGATGTGATCGGCATCGAGCCCGGCCTCGGCATATTGCTTCTCGGGCTTGTCCTGATCCTGGAAGGCGTCGGGCAGGCGCATCGTACGCAGCTTTAGGCCGCCGTCGATCAGCCCCTCGTCGCTCGCCAGCGTCAGCACATGCGCGCCGAAGCCGCCGACCGCGCCCTCCTCGATCGTCACCGCGACCTCGTGGCTGGTCAGCAGGCGGCGGATCAGTGCCTCGTCCAACGGCTTGGCGAAGCGCAGGTCGGCGACGGTGGTCGACAGCCCCTTCGCCTCGAGTATCTCGGCGGCCTTCAGCGCCTCCTCCAGCCGCGTGCCGAGCGACAGGATGGCGACCGTCTTGCCCTCGCGGACGATCCGGCCCTTGCCGATCTCCAGCCGCTGCGGGACTTGTGGAAGCGCTACGCCGGTGCCGGCACCACGCGGATAGCGCACGGCGATCGGGCCACTGTCATGGACCGCGGCAGTGTGCGTCATATGGACCAGCTCGGCCTCGTCCGCCGCCGCCATCACGACGAAATTGGGGAGCGTCGCCAGATAGGTGACGTCGAACGACCCGGCGTGCGTCGCGCCGTCGGCGCCGACCAGCCCGGCGCGGTCGATCGCGAAGCGCACCGGCAGGTTCTGGATCGCGACGTCGTGCACGACCTGGTCATAGGCGCGCTGGAGGAAGGTCGAATAGATCGCGCAGAACGGCCGCATCCCCTGCGCGGCGAGGCCGGCGGCGAAGGTAACGGCATGCTGTTCGGCGATGCCGACGTCGAAGGCACGGTCGGGGAAGGCCTTGGCGAAGCGGTCAACGCCGGTGCCCGACGGCATCGCCGCGGTGATCGCGACGATCGTGGAATCGCGCTTGCCCTCCTCGATCAGCGCGTCGCCGAAGACGTTCTGGTATTGCGGCGGCCCCGGCGGCGCCTTGGCCTGCGCGCCGGTGATGACGTCGAACTTCTGGACGCCATGATATTTGTCCGCCGCCGCCTCGGCCGGGGCATAGCCCTTGCCCTTCTTGGTGACGACGTGGACCAGGATCGGACCTTCCTCGGCGTCGCGGACGTTCTCCAGCACCGGGATCAGATGATCGAGGTTATGACCGTCGATCGGGCCGACGTAATAGAAGCCCAGCTCCTCGAACAGCGTGCCGCCCATCGTCATGCCGCGGGCGAATTCGTCGGTCTTGCGCGCCGCCTGATGGAAGGGGCGCGGCAGGCGACGGGCGAATTTCTTCAGGATCTCGCGGATGCCGAGGAATTCGCGGCTCGACACGATGCGCGACAGATAGGCCGACAGCCCGCCGACCGGCGGCGCGATCGACATGTCGTTGTCGTTGAGGATGACGACCAGCCGGCTACCCGCCTGTTCGGCGTTGTTCATCGCCTCGTACGCCATGCCCGCGGACATCGATCCGTCGCCGATCACCGCGATGCCGCGCCCGGGTGTGCCGGCCAGCTTGTTGGCGACCGCGAAGCCCAGCGCCGCGGAGATCGAGGTCGAGCTGTGCGCCGCGCCGAACGGATCGTATTCGCTCTCGCTACGCTTGGTGAAGCCACTGAGGCCGCCGCCCTGACGCAAAGTACGGATACGGTCGCGGCGGCCGGTCAGGATCTTGTGCGGATAGCATTGGTGGCCGACGTCCCACACCAGCCGGTCGCGCGGCGTGTCGAAGACGTAATGGATCGCTGTGGTCAGCTCGACGACGCCGAGCCCTGAACCGAGGTGACCGCCGGTGGTGCCGACCGCCGAAATCGTCTCCTGCCGCAGCTCGTCGGCGAGCTGGCGGAGCTGTTCGGGCTTCAGTTTTCGCAGCTCTTCCGGCGTGTTGACGGTATCGAGCAGCGGCGTAGCGGGTAATTCGGCCATCGCGCCCGTCTACGCGCTTGCAATCACGCTGTCGATTGGGCCCGCACCGAGGTTCAGGCGCAATCGGCGCATTTGCCACGCACCTCGATCACCGGACGAACCGGCAGGAATCCAGCGGCTTGCGCCGCGCTCCTGACGCCGCGCGTCACGACGTCGTCGTCGAGGTGCACCGTCTGTCCACAGGAATCGCACACCAGGAAGATGCAGTCGTGCAGGCAATCGGGATGCGCGTTGGCGACATAGGCGTTCGAGCTTTCGACCTTGCGCGCGAGGTTCGCGGCGACGAACACGTCGAGGATGCGATAGATGCTGTTGGCGGCGACGCGGCGGCCCTCGCTCTTCGACAGCGCCTCGGCGATGTCATAGGCGCTGGCGGGCTTGGCGAAGGCGGCGAGCGCCTCGAACACGTTGGCGCGCATCTGCGTCCATTGTTCGCCGGATTTCTCCAGCGTCGCCTGCGCGGCCTTCATCAAGTCGGCGCCCTGCGGCTCGTGGTGGTCGTGATGCGCGTGGGATGCCATGCCGCAAATTTAGGGCGTCGCCGCGCCTGCGACAAGCGGCGTCAGATCACCGCGCGACGGTTGAGGTCGTGCCCGAAGGCGAGCAGCCCGACGCCGATCACCGTCCACAGCGTCTCCGCCCCGCCGCCGCCCTCGTGCGGCAGCGTCATCGCCCCTGCCATGATGCCGAGCCCGAACGCGCCCATCGACGCCGGCATGACATAGCCATGCTCCATCACGCCGCGCCCCAGCGCGATCGCGCCGAGCACGATCGCGATCGTCAGGCCGACTTCGTGGAAGATCGGGTTGAGCAGCAGCCCGCCGGCGGCAGACAGCATCGCCAGCAACACTGCGCTCGCGAGACAATGGACGACGCACAACCCCGACAGCGCGATCGCGGCGCGATCGAGCCAGGCCCAGCCGAAGCGGCGTACGAAGTGGGTCGCATGTGCCATCCGTGGCGACCATCTAGGACGATTGCCGACAGGTTACAATATCACATCCAATCAACCACGACACTTTTCGGACGGCAACCCGTTGCCGCCATCCACCGTCGCTGGCATCGTCGCCTGCAGCCATCCCGAAAGGAGCGATGTCCCATGGCCGCCCCGCGTGCGGAAAAACCGGAATCGCAACCCGCCGACCCGACTGCCGTACCCGACGACTGGCGCAGCCGGATGCTGGCGCGGGTTGGGCACCTCATCCGCCAAGCCGCGCCGGATGTCGTCGAGGAGGTCAAATGGCGCAAGCCGACCAATCCCGATGGGGTCCCGGTCTGGTCCTGCCATGGCATGATATGCACGGGCGAGCGGTACAAGGACAAGGTGAAGCTGACGTTCGCGCGGGGCGCCGCACTGGCCGACCCCGCCGCGCTCTTCAACGCGGGGCTGGATGGCGGGACGCGCCGGGCGATCGACCTGCGCGCCGGCGACCGGCTCGACGAGGAGGCGTTCGTCGCACTGGTCCGCGCCGCCGCAGCGCTGAACGCGGCGCGTGCGTGACACAGGCCATCGCTGCTGGCGGGGCTGCGCCGATCGGCCTATGAGCGCGGCCATGCTACAACCCAATGCCGCCTTCCTGTCGCGTGCCCGGCCGCGCAGCGTCGCGCGCTGGCTGTTCGTCGTCGCCGGGCTGATCGTCGCGATGGTCGTCATCGGCGGGATCACCCGGCTGACCGAATCCGGGCTGTCGATCACGACGTGGAAGCCGATCAGCGGTATCGTCCCGCCGCTGAACGAGGCGCAATGGCAGGCGGAGTTCGCCGGCTATCGCCGGATCCCCGAATATGCCGCGTTCAACCAGGACATGACGCTCGCCGGGTTCAAGCGCATCTTCTTCTGGGAGTATCTCCACCGACTGCTCGGGCGCGTCATCGGTGCGGCGTTTGCCTTGCCGCTGCTGTGGTTCGCGATGCGGCGGCAGATTCCGGGGGGCTATGGCTGGCGGCTGGTCGCGCTGCTCGCGCTCGGCGGGTTGCAGGGGGCGATCGGCTGGTGGATGGTCGCGTCGGGCCTGTCGGTGCGCACCGACGTCAGCCATGTGCGGCTCGCCGTCCACTTGCTCACCGCGCTCACCATTCTGGCGGGCATCGTATGGACCGCGCTCGACCTGATGGCGCTGCACCGTCACCCGCTCGCCCACCCCGCGCGGCTGACCGGGGTCGCGGTACTCGCGCTGGCGCTGCTGTTCGTCCAGCTCGTCTATGGCGCGTTCACGGCGGGGCTCGACGCGGGCTACGCCTTCGCCAGCTGGCCGCTGATGGGCGATGCGCTGTTCCCGGCGGGTGTGCCGATGGTCGATCCCTCGTGGCGCAACGCGGTCGACAATCCCATCGTCGTCCAGTTCATCCACCGCTGGTGGGCGTTCGCCGCCGCCGCCGGGCTCGTCTGGCTGGCGATCCGTGCGACGCGCAACGGTTCGAAGGCGGGGATCTGGGTCGTCGCGCTGGTGACGCTGCAGATCGCGCTCGGCATCGCGACGCTGCTCAGCGGCGTACAGATCGACGTCGCCGTCGCGCATCAGGGCAATGCCGCGCTGCTGCTGATCGCGGCGGTCTGCGCCGCGCATGCCACCGGCCGCCGCGCCATGTGAACGACCCCATGGTATCATTTTACCCGTCAGCAAAGCCGCGCTTTGCTTGACTTTCGGGAGGCGTTCCAGCAGTAGCGCCGTCAACCACGCCGTCCTTCGGGGCGGCGTGTATCGTTTCAAACCGAAAGGTCTACGCCCATGAAGGCGCTCATGAAGACCACCAAGTCGGCCAAGCCGCACGAGGTGGAGAAGAAGTGGCATATCATCGATGCCACCGACCTGGTGGTCGGCCGCACCGCATCGATCATCGCCAACATCCTGCGCGGCAAGCACAAGCCGTCGTTCACCCCGCACGTCGACTGCGGTGACAACGTCATCGTCATCAACGCCGACAAGATCCGCTTCACCGGCAACAAGGCCGCGAAGAAGGTCTATTACAAGCACACCGGCTATGCCGGCGGCATCAAGGGCATCACCGCCGCCAAGGTCCTCGACGGCCGCTTCCCCGAGCGCGTCCTCGAAAAGGCCGTCGAGCGGATGATCCCGCGCGGGCCGCTGGGTCGCGAGCAGATGCGCAACCTGCGCATCTTCAAGGGCACCGAGCATCCGCACGAGGCCCAGAACCCCGAAGCTCTGGATATCGCGGGCATGAACCGCAAGAACAAGGTGGGCGCGTAATGACCGACAATCGCCAGTCCCTTTCCGACCTCGCGTCGCTGACGCAGCAGCCGGCGCCGGCGACCGCCGGTGCGCCCGCGATCACGACCGATGGCGAGGCCCCCGCCGCCCCGACGCAGGTCCTGCCGGTGACGCCGCTGCGCGAGCAGATCCTCGACAAGTTCGGCCGCGCCTATGCGACCGGCCGCCGCAAGGACGCCGTCGCGCGCGTCTGGCTGAAGCCGGGTTCGGGCAAGATCACGATCAACGGCCGCGACCAGGAAGTCTATTTCGCGCGTCCGACGCTGCGCCTCGTCATCAACCAGGTGTTCGGCATCACCGAACGCGAAGGCCAGTATGACGTCGTCTGCACCGTCAAGGGCGGCGGCCTGTCGGGCCAGGCCGGCGCGGTCAAGCACGGCATCAGCCAGGCGCTGACCCGCTTCGAGCCGATCCTGCGCGCGCCGGTGAAGGCCGCCGGGTTCCTGACCCGCGACAGCCGTACGGTCGAGCGTAAGAAGTATGGCCGTGCGAAGGCACGTCGTTCGTTCCAGTTCTCGAAGCGCTAAGTGCGGGCCACCTTGGATTGCACCAGCAATCCAAGGACAGGCCGCGGCGGGCGGCGGGAACGGCGAAGCCGTTCACGTCCGACGGCGTGGCCAGACGTCGAGTTCCGAAAGGGGCGGTCCAGCGATGGGCCGCCCTTTTGCGTTGCGCGACCGTTGCTGGCGATGGCGGAAGGGCCGAACGGGTTGCCCTCGCCCGGCACCGGGTCTAGCCGCGGGTCCAACGACAGAACACGCGCAGGAGCCCCCGTCATGCCCGCCATCCTCGATCGCCGTCAGGTTCTCAGCGGCGGTGCGACCATCGCCGGGCTGACGCTCGGCGCTCCCGTCTTCGCGCAGAGCAACCGGATCGAAACTCTGATCGCGAAGATGACCCCGCAGGAAAAGGCGGGGCAGCTGTCGTGCTTCTCCGACCAGATCCGCCCGATCGGCGTACCGTTCAATCCCGGCCTCGCCAGCGGCGGCGCCAACGAACAGCTGGCGAAGATCAGGACCGGCGCGATCGGCATGCTGTTCAACGGCGTCGGCTATGCGGGCGCCAAGGCGGCGCAGGATGCGGCGCTGCAGACGCGGCTCAAGATCCCGCTGATCTTCGCCGGCGACGTCATCCACGGCCTGCGCACCGCCTATCCGCTCCCGATCGCCGAGGCGTGCGCGTTCGATCCCGACCTCGCGATGCGCACCGCGCGCGCCGCGGCGCTGGAGAGCACCGCACTCGGCATCCACTGGACCTTCGCGCCGATGGTCGACGTCGCACGCGACCAGCGCTGGGGCCGCGTCGCCGAAGGATCGGGTGAGGACCCGTATCTTGGTACCTTGCTCGGTGTCGCCCGCGTAAAGGGCTTCCAGGGCGACAATCTGAAGGACGCGACCCGCGTCGCCGCCTGCGCCAAGCATTTCGCCGCCTACGGCGCGGTGTCGGGCGGGATGGAGTACAATTATACCGAAATCAGTCCGTCGACGCTGCACGAGGTCCATCTCGCGCCGTTCAGGGCGGCGGTCGACGCCGGCGTCGCGACGCTGATGAGCGCGTTCAACGACATCGATGGTGTGCCCGCCTCGGGCAACAGATGGCTGATGACCGACCTGCTGCGCGGCCAATGGAAATTTGGCGGCATGGTGGTGGGCGACTATACCGCCGACGAGGAACTGATCGCGCACGGTTACGCCAAGGACGGCCGCGACGCCGCCAAGAAGGCGTTCCTCGCCGGCATGGACATGGCCATGCAGTCCAACCTGTTCAATCTGTGGCTGCCCGACCTGGTCGAGAAGGGCGAGGTGCCGGTCGCGCGGCTCGACGAGGGCGTACGCCGCGTGCTCCATCTCAAGGAACGGGTCGGGCTGTTCGACAATCCCTATCGCTCGGTCAGCCAGAAGGCCGAGCGGACCAGCGTCGCGACCCCGGCGATGCTCAAGCTCAGCCGCGAGGCGGGCGCGCGGTCGATCGTGCTGCTCAAGAACGATGGCAACGTCTTGCCGCTCGCGAAGACGGCCAGAATCGCACTGGTGGGGCCGTTCGCCGAGGATACCGACAATGTCGTCGGCACCTGGGCGTTCATGGCCGACAAGGCGCTCAACGTCTCGATCGCCGCGGGGCTGCGCAACCGCAAGGCGAACGTGACGGTGGTGAAGGGTTCGGACGTCGAGGCCGCCATCCCCGGCGGCATCGATGCGGCGGTCGCGGCGGCGCGGGCGGCGGACGTCGTGCTGCTCGCGATCGGCGAGACGCAGCTGATGTCGGGCGAGGCGCAGGCGCGCGTCGAGATCACCGTGCCGCCGGCGCAGATGGCGCTCGCCGAGGCGATCGCGGCGACCGGCAAGCCCGTCGTCGTGCTGCTCCGCCACGGCCGCGCACTGGCGCTGGAGGGTGCGGTGAAGGCCGCACCGGCGATCCTCGCCACCTGGTTCCTCGGCTCGGAAAGCGGCAATGCGATCGCCGACGTGCTGTTCGGCGACGTCAATCCGTCCGCCAAACTGTCGGCCAGCTTCCCGGTGTTCAGCGGGCAGGAACCCTATTTCTACAACCACAAGATCACCGGCCGCCCGCAGCCCGACGGCCCGCTGTCCGAATACAAGGCGCGCTATCGCGAGACGCGCAATGAGGCGCTGTACCCGTTCGGGCATGGGCTCAGCTACACCGGCTTCGCGGTGTCGAACGTCGTCGTGCCGGCGCAGATGAACGACCGGCTCGAGGTGACCGCGACCGTCGCCAACACCGGCAGCCGTGCGGGCGACGAGGTCGTGCAGCTGTACATCCACGACGTCGTCGCGAGCCACACCCGCCCGATCCGCGAGTTGAAGGGCTTCCAGCGCGTCAGCCTGGCGCCCGGCCAGTCGAAGCAGGTGCGCTTCACGCTGACGCGCGAGGACCTGCGCTTCTGGATGGATGGCAAGTGGGTGGTCGAACCCGGCACGTTCCACGTGTGGGTCGCGACGAGTTCGGTGGGTGGTGAACAAAAGCAGTTCGAGTTGGTCTAGGATCCTCCCCGCCCCGGCAGGCTATCACCTATGATCTGGTAACCGATCGATTGCCCAAAACGCTGCGTCACCCCGGACTTGTTCCGGGGTCCACTGTTCGGCAAGCGGACAGTCAGAGCATCTTGTCCTACGCTTGCGGGCAAGTGGACCCCGGAACAAGTCCGGGGTGACGGAGGAATGGGGAACCGTGACGCCAGGCAATTGCCGTTGTGCGATAGCCCCCCGTGCCGGGAAGTATCTAAACCCCCACGATCCGCGTCCCCAACCGCTCCGCCTCGTCAGGATCGTGCGTCACCATCAAGATCGGCAACCCGGCCTCATCACGCACGCGCAGGATCGCGTCCATGATCTCGCCCCGCCGCCCGCGGTCGAGCGACGACAGCGGCTCGTCGAGCAGCAGGAATGCCGGATCGCTGAGCAACGCGCGGCCGATCGCCACGCGCCGTGCCTCGCCGCCCGACAGCGTTCGCGGCCAGCGGTCGAGCAGGTGGCCGATCCCCAGCATCGCGACCGTCGCCGCCAGCCCGTCCTCGTCCGCCGCGCCGTAGAGCAGGTTCGCGCGCACCCGGCGGTGCGGGAACAACCGCGGCTCCTGAAAGACATAGCCCGCGCGCCGCCGCTCGGGGGCGACGTCGATGCCGTCCGCATCGTCGAACAGCATCCGCCCCGCCACCGCGATCCGCCCGGCATCGGGACGCAGCAGCCCCGCCACCATGTTGAGCACGCTGGTCTTGCCGATCCCCGACGGCCCGAACAGCACCGTCAGCCCCTCGCCCGCGGTCAGGTCGAGCGACACGTCCGCCTCGCCCAGCCGCTTGGTCACGCGGATCTCAAAGGACATGCAGACCCCGCCGCACGCGCCGCGTCAGCAGCTCGGACACCAGCAGCGCGATCAGGCTCAAGCCCACCGACATCGCCGACAGCCGCCACACCGTCGCCTCCGCGCCCGGCTGCTGCAACGCCGAATAGATCGCCAGCGGCAGCGTCTGCGTCTCGCCCGGCACGTTGCTGACGAAGGTGATGGTCGCGCCGAATTCGCCGATCGAGCGCGCGAACCCCAGCACCGCGCCGGCCAGCACGCCCGGCAGGCTGAGCGGCAGCGTCAGCGTCCAGAAGACCCGCGTGGGTCCCGCGCCGAGCGTGCGTGCCGCGCTCTCCAGCCGCCGGTCGACCGCCTCGATCGACAGCCGCATCGCACGCACCATCAGCGGCAGCGCCATGATCCCCGCCGCGATCGCCGCGCCGGTCCAGCGGAACAGCACGCTGACACCGAACCAGCGCTCGAGCCACCCGCCGAGCGGCCCCGCCGGTGCGAAGGCGAGCAGCAGCACCCAGCCGGTGACGACCGGCGGCACGACCAGTGGCAGATGAACAACCGCATCGAGCAGCAGCTTGCCCGGAAACCGCACCCGCGCCAGCACCCAGGCGAGCGCGAAGGCGATCGGCAGCACCGCGGCCATCGCCACCCCGCCGACCTTCAGCGACAGCGCGACGATCCCCCATTCCGCCGCCGTCAGCATCAGCGCGCGATGAATCCATAGCGAACGAAGACGGCCTTGCCGGCGCGGCTGACGAGGAAGCGGCGGAACGCTTCGCCCTCCGGATTGGTCGATCGCGCCAGCCGCGCGACGGGATAGGTGATTGGCGGGTGGCTGCCGGCCGGGAAGACGCCCGCGATCCGCACCGCCCGCGACGCCTTGGCATCGGTCGCATAGACGATGCCGAGCGGCGCGGCGCCGCGCTCGACCAGCGTCAGCGCCGCGCGTACGCTGTCGCCGCGCACCACCTTGGGTGCGACCGTGGCCCACACACCGAGCGAACGCAGCGCCGCCTCGCCGTATTTGCCCGCCGGCACCGGTGCGTCCGCCATCGCCAGCGGCCCCGCCGCCAGCACCTTCGCCAGCGCTGCGGCCGGTCGCACCGGGATGCGCACCGGATTGCCCTTCGCCGCGACGACCACCAGCCGGTTGCCGAGGAAGGTGACGCGGCTCGCCGGGACGATCAGCCGCTTGGCGGCGAGCGCATCCATCCACTCCTGATCCGCCGACACGAACAGATCGGCATCGCCCCCAGCCTCCACCTGCCGCGCCAGCGCCGACGACGCCGCGAACGAGATCACCGGGCGCGGATGCCCAGCCGTCGCCCAGGCGTCCGCGGCCGCGTTCATCGATTCCTGCAGGCTGGCGGCGGCGAGAACCAGTGGCGGCTTGCCTTGCGCCAGCGCCGGTGCGGCCGCCAGCAGCGTCAGGAACATCAGCAACGATCGGATCATGCGGGCACCTTGGTCGGCTACGGTCGATCATTCGGGTATACAGCGCGGGGCGGTCGGCGCATCTCCTTATCGGCCATGGCGACAGCCGCTTCATGCCGCTATCCTGCCGGCATGACGTTCGATCTCGCCGCCGCTTTGCATCGCAAAGAGGAATATGAGACCTCACGCCTGGTCGACTTCGCCTTTCGCGTCCGTGCCCGGGCGACGCGCGCGCTGGCGGGGGAACTGGGTCTGGACATGCATGTAGCGACGGCCTTGCTGGTTCGTCACGACGAAGCGGGGGTATGCGCCGCGCTCGCCGCACAGACCGGTCGCGCCCTCGACGAGGTCACCGCATCCTATCGCTTGCATCACGCCGCGGCCGCGCGCGCGCTCGTCGTAGAACGGGGCGACCCTTCGCCGCATCGTCTCGCCTGACGCCGCTGGCGATCCGTCCCGTGCCTAATGCGCCGATCCGGCTGCCTGCACCCGCCCGGTGCGCTGCAGCTTGCCCCAGCCGACCATCGGTCCGCGCAGCGCCTGGGCGATCGCCTTCAGCACGACGTAGTACATCACCTGCCGATAGCCGATCCGTTGCGGGATCAGCAGCCAGAGCAGCCGCCACTTCTCGCGCCGTTCGAGCGCGAAGGCGATCGTGGCGGCGAGCAGGTCGATCGCGGTGAACACCAGCCAGAAGGCGAGCATCGTGTACACGTCGTGGCTGGTCTGCGCCCAGCCATGCGCCTGGATGTCGACATAGGTCGTCAGGAAACTGACCAGCAGCGCAAGGTCGATGATCGGGCTGATCGCGGCAAGCAGGATCTGGAAGACGATCGCCTGCGGCAACCCGACCCAACCGAGCCCGCGAGGGTTGCTGCCGCCGATCGCGGAACGGTGTTTCCACAGGCATTGCAGGGTGCCGAACGCCCAGCGGAACCGCTGCTTGGCGAGCGCGCGGAAGCTCTCGGGCGCCTCGGTCCAGGCGACGGCATACTGGTCGTACTGCACCCGCCAGCCGGCGCGCTGGATCGCGATGGTGAGGTCCTGGTCCTCGGCCAGCGTGTCGTGCGGATAGCCACCGACCTGCCGGATCGCCGCCAGCCGCCATGCGCCGACCGCACCCGGCACCACCGTGATCGCGTTGAGCCGCGCGAACGCGCGCCGCTCGAGATTCTGCGCGGTGATATATTCGAGCGCCTGCCATTTGGTGACGATGTTGACTCGGTTGCCGACCTTGGCATTGCCCGCCACCGCGCCGAGCGCCGGATCGTCGAACCAGCGCGCCAGCCGCGCGATCGTCGTCGGTTCGAACTGCGTGTCGGCGTCGAGCGCGATGACGATCTCGCCCTTTGCCTGTTCCAGCGCGGTGTTGAGCGCGCGCGCTTTGCCGCCGTTCTGCAGCGTCAGCAGGCGGACGCGCGGATCGTCGCCGAACGCGGCGCGCACCACGGCGGAGGTCGCGTCCTTCGACCCGTCGTCGATCACCAGCACCTCGATCGCCACGTCGGTCGAGGCGAGCACACCGCGCACCGCGCGTTCGATCACGCGTTCCTCGTTGTATGCGGGGATCATCACTGTGACGAAGCGGGTGGGGTCGATCGCCGGGAACACCGTCCGCCCCTCGCGCCGCGCCTGGAGCAGCGCCAGCGCCGACAGCGCCAGCGCGCGCAGGATGCCGACGGTGATCGCGATGATGAACAGCCAGCGCAGGCCGATCACCAGCCCGCCGAGCGCGGTGAACAGCGCGAGATCGGCACGCGCCGCAAGCTGGTCGCTGGCGCTGATCGGGGGCATCGACGCATTGCGCGACAGGCCGGCGAGCGTCGAGACGGGGACGAAATGATAGCCCATCGCGCGCAGCCGGTCGATGATGACCGGCAGCGCCGCGACGGTCTGCGCGCGGTTGCCGCCGGCGTCGTGGAGCAGCACGACGTTGCGGCTGCAATCGGCATCCGAATCGCTGGTGCAATTGTCGGGCGCGCTGGTGATCCGCGCGATCGTCGCGTCGATGATCTGTTGCACGCCCGGCCGCTTCCAGTCGCCGGGATCGACGTGCAGCCCGACCGAGATATAGCCGCGCTGCTGCGCCTGCAACGCCGGCAGGATTTCGTCGGCGGTGGTCGGTTCGGCGTCACCGAAATAGGGCGCGCGGAACAGGCGGAGCGAGCGGCCGGTGAACGCCTGGAACAGCCGCTGGTTGGCGTTGAGCTCGAACATCACCTGCCCCGGCGATGCGGTGGCGAGGTTGGGATGGGTATAGGTGTGGCTGCCGACCTCATGCCCCTCCAGAATCATGCGCTGCAGCAGGGGGCGCTGGGTCAGCGCATTCTCGCCTATGATGAAGAAGGTCGCCGGAACGTGGCGCTGTTTCAGCACGTCGAGCACCTGCGGCGTCCAGGTCGGATCGGGACCGTCGTCGAAGGTCAGCGCGATCTGCTTCCTGCGATAGCCGGTGCGGTCGACCTCATAGGGCGAGGGCAGGCGGTCGAAGCGGACGTCGGCGATGCTGCCGTCCGGGGCGGCGGTCGCGCGGCGGACGCCGGCGACCGGGGTGCCGCCGATTTTCAGGATCTCGCCGGCGCCCTCGATATCGACTTCGGTACCGGCGGGGATCGCGTCGATCGCCGACACCGGCGGCAGGGTGCGATGATCGCGCCCAAACAGCGACCACAGGCCGGGATCCTCCGATCCCAGCCGCCACAGCGCGACGCTGCTGACCCCGGCGCGGCGCAGGAAGGCGATCTGGTTGTACGCCGATGCCGCGTCGAGCAGCCAGACGACATGGCTGGTATCGCCCTCGCGATAGGCGAAGCCGCTGTTGCCGCTCGCGCGATCGAACATGGGCACGGTGCCCGAATCGCGTGCGGTCTGCCACGCCTCTTCGATGCTGAGCGGTTCGCCGCCGCCGTCGTGCCAGTCGTAGGCGTAGGAGCCGACCGCGACGACCAGCTTCGCCGCCGGAATACCGCGCGCGGCGGTTGCGACCTGTTCGGCGAACCAGTGCTGCGAGGCGATCGGCCCCGCCGGCCCCGACGTCTCATGCTCGTCATAGGCCATCAGGAACACCTTGTCGGTGACCCTGGCATAGGCCGGCAGGTCCCAATCCGCATTGCCGACCGGCGCGGCGATCGCCACCACCCAGCCGCGCGGGGCGAACTGACGCTGCACCTCGGCGAGGAAGGTGCGATAGTTCGCCTGCGCGCCCGCCGGCAATTCCTCGAAGTCGAAGAAGATGCCGCCGGCGCGGTTCGCCGCCAGCCATGGCACCAGTTTCGCCAGCAGCGTCGCCCGCGCGCGCGGATCGGCGAGCAGCGCGGCGGTGCCCGCGCCGTCCCATTCGCCGTTGATCGCATTCTGGATCATCGGCACCACGACAGGCCGGTGGACCGCCCGGTTGAGGATCGCCCGCCCCGTAGCGTCGCGGAAGACGGTGATGCTGTGGTTGGCCCCCGTCACCGAGACCCAGCCGGGGATCACCCAGTCGAGCTGTTCGACGTGACGCTTGAGGCTCGCCGCGCTCGACGGGTCCCAGGGGGTGTGGAAGGCGATGGCGAGCGACGGGTTGCCCGACGCGGACGCGGTGCCGCGGCCGGTCCCGAACAACCGGTTCTCATAATAAGCGATGCTGCGCCGTGCCCGGCGGATCACCCCGTGCGGCGGCGCGAGCCGTTGCAGCGGTGGGTGCTCGACCTCGACCGGCAGCAGTGGCGCGACGGGCACGGCGCCGATCGACACCGCGAAGACGCCGATGGCCAGCAGCAGCAGCACGATGAACGCGACCACGCCCAGCGTGAACCGCCGTTTGCGCCGACCACTGGCGTCGAAGAACACGGGATGCTGAGACATGCGGGACACTCCGCATGCCGCCATGCGTCAAAGTCCGTGGCGCGATCAAGACGCGCGGATGACAAAGCCGTCATCGAAGCGCCTCTGGATGACGAAAATCACACCAGCAGCACGCTGCTCCCCCGGGTCTCGCCCGCTTCCAGCGCACGATGCGCGTCAGCGGCGTCTTCCAGGGCGAAGGTCTGGCCGATGTCGGGGCGGATGGCGCCATCGGCCAGCATGGCGAAGACGCGGGCGACGCCGGCCTGCCGTTCGTCGGGCGTGACATAATAGTCGAACAATGTCGGGCGAGTGACGAACAGCGAGCCCTTCGCCGCGAGCGTGCCGAGGTTGAGGCCGGTGACCGCGCCGCCGGCATTGCCGTAGCTGACGACCAGCCCGCGTCGCGCGGTGGCGGCGAGCGTCGCGTCCCACGTCGCCCGGCCGACGCCGTCGAAGGCGACCGCGACGCCGCGGCCGTCGGTGATCGCGCGCACGCGGGCGGCGATATCCTCGTCGCGGTGGTTGAGGACATGGTCGGCGCCGGCGGCACGCGCATGCGCCGCCTTGTCGGCCGATCCGGCGACGCCGATGACGGTCGCGCCGATCGCCTTCAGCCAGCCGACGAGCAATTGTCCGACGCCGCCCGCCGCGGCCCAGACCAGCACCGCCTGCCCCGGCTGCACGCGCGCGCAGCGTTCGACGAGACATTCGGTGGTGCAGCCCTTGAGCAGCAGCGCCGCGGCGGTACGGTCGCCGACCGCGTCGGGCAGGCGGAGCAACTGCGTCGCGGCGACGTTGCGCGCGGTCGCATAGGCCCCGCGGGTCGGGCCAAAGGTGCCGACACGGTCGCCGACCGCGAAGTCGGTGACGCCCTCGCCCACCGCCTCGACCACGCCCGCCGCCTCGCTGCCGAGCCCGGCAGGCAAGTCGACCGGATAGACGCCGCTGCGGTGATAGGTGTCGATATAGTTGAGGCCGACGGCATGGTGGCGCATGCGGACCTCGCCCGCGGCCGGCGGCGGCAGGTCGACGTCGACCCATTCGATCACCTCCGGCCCGCCGGTGCGGGTGATCCGTGCCACGCGTTCGCTCATCATGCCTGTCCTTTCATACCCACCTCGAAACGGCCGACACGCGTTTCGGGTTGCAACCTTTCCGCCGGCGTCGCACATCCTGCCGGCAAAGCAGAACCCATGGAGAGCGACGCGATGACCGATCCCTTGAGCTTCTATATCGACGGTGCCTGGGTAGCGAGCGAGGGCGGCCGCCCGCATCAGGTGATCGATCCTTCGACCGAACAGCCGGTGACGACGATCACGCTCGGCACGCAAGCCGACGTCGACAAGGCGGTCGCCGCCGCGGCGCGCGCGTTCGAGAGCTTTTCGCAGACCACGCCGGAAAAACGCGCCGACCTGCTCGACCGGATCGTCGAGGTCTACAAGACGCGGATCCCCGACCTCGCCAAGGCGGTCAGCCAGGAGATGGGCGCGCCGATCGGCTTCGCGCAAGCCGCGCAGGCGCCCGCGGGGCTCGGCTATATCATGGGCACGGTGAAGGCGCTGCGCGAGTTCAGCTTCTCCGAACAGGTCGGCAAGGCGCGCGTCGTGCACGAACCCGTCGGCGTGGTGGCGATGATCACGCCGTGGAACTGGCCGCTCAACCAGATCTGCGCCAAGGTCGCGCCGGCGCTCGCCGCGGGCAATACGATGGTGCTGAAGCCGTCGGAGGAAGCGCCGAGTTGCGCGATGATCCTTGCCGAGATCCTGCACGAGGCGGGGGTGCCGGCAGGCGTCTTCAACCTCGTCAACGGCGACGGGCCGACGGTGGGCGCGGCGCTGTCGCAGCATCCGAAGGTCGATATGGTCAGCTTCACCGGATCGACGCGCGCGGGGATCGCGGTGGCGCAGGCGGCGGCGGCGACCGTCAAGCGCGTGCATCAGGAACTGGGCGGCAAGGCGCCCAATCTGGTGCTGGAGGGCGCAGACCTCGCCAGCGTGCTGCCGCCGACGCTGCAGGGCGTGCTCGCCAATTCGGGGCAGAGCTGCATCGCGCCGACGCGCCTGCTGGTCCACGACAGCCAGGCGGACGAGGCGGCCACCGTCGCCAAGGCGATCTTCGAAGCGACGCCGGTCGGCGATCCCGCCGAAATGGGCGCGCATATCGGCCCGGTGGTCAACAAGGCGCAGTTCGACAAGATCCAGGACCTGATCCAGTCGGCGATCGACGAGGGCGCGACGCTCGTCACCGGCGGCACCGGCCGCCCGGACGGGCGCAACGCGGGCTATTTCGTCCGCCCGACCGTCTTCGCCGACGTGACGCCCGAGATGCGCATCGCGCGCGAGGAGACGTTCGGGCCGGTCGCGACGATCACCCGCTATGCGACCCGTGACGAGGCGATCCGACTCGCCAACGCGACCGAATACGGCCTGTCCGCGGCGATCTCTGGCGATCCCGCCGACGCGGCGACCGTCGCGCCGCGGCTGCGCGCTGGGCTGGTGACGATCAACGCGTGGAGCGGGACGATCGGCACGCCGTTCGGCGGTTACAAGCAATCGGGCAACGGCCGCGAGGGCGGCAAATACGGCATCGCCGATTTCATGGAGGTCAAGACGATCGTCGGCGAGCCGGGGTAAGGCTTCCCACCATGTGCGTCACCCCGGACTTGTTCCGGGGTCCACCGGGCGGCAGGCACACGGTATGATGCTCTTGCCGATGCGCCCGCGGCACAGTGGACCCCGGACCAAGTCCGGGGTGACAGGGTATGTTTGGCGGGCTTACCGCGCGCTTGCGAACCAGATCGTGTGCATCGCGCCCTTGCCGTTGCTGCGCGCGCGGACGGTGACCTCGTCCACCGCGAAGCCGCCCTCGCGCAGGCGGCGGGCGAAGGCGGCGTCCTTCGCCGCCGACCATACCGCCAGCACCCCGCCCGGGCGCAGCGCGCTCCGCGCCGCCGCCAGCCCGCGCGCCGCATAGAGCCGGTCGTTGGCGGCGCGGACCAGCCCGTCCGGGCCGTTGTCGACGTCGAGCAGGATCGCGTCGTACCGCCCAGCCCCTTCGCAAATCGCATCCGCGACATCGCCGTAGCGCACGTCGACGCGCGGATCGTCGAGGCCGCCGGCGGTCAGGTCCGCCATCGGTCCCCGCGCCCATGCGACGATCTCGGGCACGAGTTCGGCGACGGTGACGCGCGCCTGCGCGCCCAGTTTCGCCAATGCCGCGCGCAGCGTGAAGCCCATGCCATAGCCGCCGACCAGCAGATGCGGCGCCTTCGTCGCCAGCCGGTCGATCGTCATCGTCGCGAGCGCCTCTTCCGACCCGCTCATCCGGCTGTTCATCAATTCGTTGCGCTCGAGCACGATCATGAAGTCGCCGCCGCGCCGGAACAATCGCAGCGGCTCGCCGCCCGGCACCTCGGCAATTCCCAGCAGTTCGCGCGGCGTCATGGCGTTTTTTCCGTCTTTCTTCGGGAATGGGCGCCCGCCCTATGGCATAGTTTTGGAGAATGCGGCGTTTTGCTGTAACGCGCGCCGCGGAACGCCTCGCGCGATGCGAAAGCGCCCACGATCAAGGACCCCTATTCCCCACATGCCAGCCTATAAGCCCCAGACGTTCCAGGAGCGCGCCGCGCTGTCCGCCCAGGCCAAGCAGGCCGCGCTCGAGAAATTGAAGTCGCGTCCGCCGGTCGACGAGGCGGTGCTCGCCGAGCGCCGCGCCGCCGCGGAAGCGAAGGAAGCCGCCCGCCTGAAGGCCAGTGCCGAGAAGAAGGCCGCGCGCGAACAGGCGATCGCCGAGAAGAAGGCCGCCGCCGAAGCCGCCGCGCTCGCCGCCGCCGAAGCCGCCGCCAAGGCGAAGCCGAAGATCCCGACCGAGGCCGAGATGAAGGCCGCCCGCGACGCACGCTACGCCGCGCGAAAGGCCCGCAAGAAGTAACGCCGGCCGGCCCCCGCCGCGTCGGGGGCCGCCGATGGACGCCGCGTCACGGGCCGGGGCTTGACGACGCGCGACCGGTGCATTCCGCAGATGCGGTGCCCGCGCGCTCAATAATCCTTCGACACGCGGACGTTGGCGCTCTGCCGACCGAGCGTCGAGATGCTCGACAGCAGCGACAGCCAGCGCGTCACCTGGAACTCGACCTGCGTCGCGGAATAGCCCTGACCGTCGGTGACGATCTCCGCATACAGCCGCCGCGTGACGTATTTGCCCGCGGCGATCGACGTGCCCTGCCCGGTCTGCGGATCGGCGGGCAGGATGCGCAGGCGATCGAGCCCCGCCGCGCGGCGCACCGCGTTGATCGGGTTGAGGCCGTTGCCGCCGTTCTGCAGCGCCGCGACCGCCGCGGCGAGCTGCAGCGCCTCGGGCGCGGACAATTTGGTGATCGAGGTGCCGAACAACAGGCGCGACAATAGCTCGTCCTGCGGCAGCGCGGGGACGCTGGAAAAGCCGATCTCGGGCTTCAGCGCGGTGCCGGTGACACGGATCGATGCGCTGAGGCCGGTGGTGTCGGCGTTCGCCTCGATATCAAGGGCCGGATTGGCGGGCACCTCGCCGGCGAAACGGATGATGCCGCGGGCGAGCTCGAACTTGCGACCCGCAAACTCATAGTCGCCGCGCACCAGCGTCGCCTGGCCGGTGATCGCCGGGTTGGCGGGCTGGCCGGCGATGGCGACGTCGGCGGACCATTCGCTCGACAGGCCGAGGCCGCTGACGATGACCTTGTCGTTCGCCTTCGCGCGGATCGCCAGCGTCCAGGGGGCAAGCGGCACCTCGTCCTCCTCGCCGCCCTCGGGCAGGTTGATCTCGCGGATGTTGAGCCGCGGCACGGCGGTGGCGGCACTCGCCTGCCCCAGCCGGTAGCGGCTGCGGTTGAGCACGACGTCGCCCGCGATCCGGCCGCCGGTGCCGTCGGAGGTGAAGGTCAGCGGGCCGGTGACGGTCGCCCCGATGTCGTCGCGGTTGATCATGACGGCGTGATCGGCGGCGAGGCGGATGTCGAGGCCGATGCCGTTCGCCGCCGCGAAGTCGAATCCGCCGCTGCCGGTCACGCGCCCGCCCTTGCCCGCGTCGGCGGCGAAGCGGTCGATCTGCAGCTTCGATCCGCCGAAGCGGCCGGATGCCACGACGTTGGTCAGCACGGTGCCGGTATTGGCGCTCTCGATCCGCGCGCCGTTCGCCTGCAGCACGCCGCGGATCACCGGCGCGCCGATGCGGCCGCTGACGTCGGCACCGATCGCGACGGGGCCGGACAGGTCGAACAATTCGACCCCGGTCAGCCGCCACAGGGTATCCGCTGGCCCCTGATAGCGGAGCTGCGCGAACAGCGGCGCAGCGGCGATGCGGTCGGCGAGATCGCCCGCGCCGAGCGGGCGCAGCAAGGCCTGCGCGCGGCCGATCGTCTTGCCGCCCGACGCCATCACCGCGCGTACGCCAAGGCGGTCGGCGGACAGCACGCTGGCGAGGCCGAGGTCGATCGGCCGCGACGACAGCACGAGCCCCGCACGGCTCAATCCGCGCACGGTCAGATCGACCTTGCCGGTCGGCGCCTGCCCCGCCGCGGTCGCATAGAAGAAGCTGCCCGAGGCGGTACCGCCGAGCCCCAGCCGCGGGAAGCCGATGTCGAGGATGGCGAGCGGCATCGCGGTCAGCGACGCGTCGATCGCCATGCCTCCCCCGCCGAACCGCCCGCCGATTTCGCCCTGCCCGCCGGCGAAGCTCAATTTGGTGGGCGCCAGCCGCCAGCCGTCACCCTCGCGCGTGATCGCCGCGGGGGTGATGAGCTTGAGCGGCCGACGGTCGAGCGTCCCCTGCGCCATCACCGCATAGCGATCCGACGCGACCTGCGTGACGGTCTGGATGTCGAACGCCCGGCCGCGCGATCCGGCGATCGACGCGCGCACTTCGCCTGCGCCGCCGCGCAGCCGCGCATTGCCGGCGAACCGCGCAAGGCTCAGCCGCCCCTGCCGCAGCCCCTGCCCGGTCGCGGTCGCCTCCAGCGTCGTGCCGGCGGGATCGAGCAGCAGCACCGCGTCGAGGTGCCCGCGCCGCAGCGTCGCCGACGCCAGTTGCGCATTGGCGGCGTCGAGGTGCATCTCGATCCGCTGCACCGTATCGACAGGGCGGAACAGCAGTTCGCCCGACACCGGGCCGACCACCGCCAGCGTGCCGGCGAAGCCGCCATGGCCCATCGCGAGCCGGCCCGATGCGGTACTGCCGCTCACCGCCAGCCGGTCGATCACCAGGATATCGTCGACACCGGGAGGCAGCAGCAGGATCGATCCCGCCGCGGTGAACGGGCCGAGCCGCGAGCCGCCCTCGGCACGCCAGACGAACCCCGTCGGCGTCGGGTCGAGGTGGCCACGTACCTGCGACAGGCCGAGCGTGTCGTTGGGCGCAGCGAAGACGAGGTCGAGCGTCGGCCGGTCGATCTTGCCGTCCAGCCGCAGCGTGACCGGGCCGTATTTGCCGTGCCGCCCGACCGCCTCGATATGGAAGGTCTCGTCGCGGCGCCGATAGCCGTTGCCGCGCAGGGTGAGCAGCGGTGAGGTCAGCACCATGTTCGTGAACCGCAGCATGCCATCGGGCGAACGCTCGAGTCCCGTGACGATCCGCGGCAGTCCGCCGGTCAACCCGCGCAGGAAAGTGTTGTCGAGCCGCACCACCTGCGCGATGCCGCGTCCGACGATCCGCGTGCCCTTGCCCCCCGCCCCGGGCACGACGCGCAGGTCGGAGCGCAGGTCGACCACCCCCAGCCCCTTGATGTAGAGCCGGTTGAGCGAGCCGCTGAGCCCGACTTCGTAGCGGCCGGTGGCGAGGTCGAGCGCCAGCATGATCCGCGCGGCGAGCTGGTCCGATCGCAGCCGCAGCGCGTCGCCGGTGAGCAGCGAACCGTTGAGCCGCAGCGGCCCGTCGAGGCTGAGGTTGCGCAGCACGCCGCCCGCGACCGCGCCGACGCCGGTCACCTCCGCCGCGGTGAAGCGCACCGGCATCGTCAGCACCCGCTGCCCCAGCCGGCCGCTGCCCGCGAGCCGGACGACGCTCATCCCCGTCCGGTCCACCGCCAGCCGGTCGGCACGCAGCCGATAGTCGAAGCGCGCGGTGGCGAAATCGCCGTCGAGCACCGCGCGCAGCACGACGCCGCTGCCGCTCATCGCCGGGATCACCACCGCCGGCCGCAGCAGCCGCGCGGTCAGCCGCACGTCGCGCCACGCATTGGCGCCGAGATCGACGATCCCCGCCGCCTCCAGCGCCAGCGCGGGACTGCGCAGCGCCAGCGTGCCGTCGAGCCGTCGCCCGGCGAAGGTCGCCTGCCCCGCCACGCGTACACGGGGGGCCGCCAGTCGCTGCGCCAATCCGCCGACGAGGCCGGCGGTGACGACATCACCCGACAGCGTGTAGCGTCCGGCATCGGCGGCGAGCGCGAGGTCGAGCGCGCGCGTCGTCCCCGCCCGACCGATCGCGCGCCCGCGCCAATGCGACCAGCTACCATCGCCGCCGACCTCCAGCGTCACCGCGCGTTTCAGCCCCATCGCACGTGCCAGCACGCCGCCCGCCGCGCCGCCGGCGCGCACGTCGATATCGAACCGGTCGCGATCCGGCGCCGCATCGATCCGCACCGCCAGCCGGTCGGACCCGGCGACCAGCGCATCAAGCCGCACCAGCGCCCGCCCGCGACGGATATCCGCGCGGCCGGCCACCCGCCCGACGCGCTCGCTGCCGAGCACCGGCTTCGCCAGCACCAGCCGGTCGATCGCCAGCGATCCGATATGGATGTCGAAATCGGGCAGGATCGGCCCGCGCTTCGCCGAGGGGCGGGTGTGCGGCGTATGGAACAGCGTCGCCTGCGCGATCGCCAGCCGCTCGATCACCAACCGATTGCGCAGCCACAGCCACGGCGCCCAGTCGAGCGTCACCGCCGGCGCCTGCACCAGCAGACCGTCGAGATCGTGGACGCGCACGTCCTTCAACCGCGCCTTGCCGTACAGCGACCCGTCGATCCGGCCGATCGTGAAGCGCAGGCCGTTGGCGGTACGGATCGCGCCGATCCGCTGCGCCACCCAGCGATGGCCGACGTCGGTATCGACGATGACCAGCGCCAGCGCGAACACCGCGACCAGCGCCGCGAGCGCGATCCCGATCCGCCGCAGCCAGCGCCTCAAAACGCCTGCCCCAGCGACACGTAGACCGCGATGCGGCTGTCGCCCGGCTGCGGATTGAGCGGCGTGCCGACGTCGAGGCGGATCGGCCCGAAGTTGGAATAATAGCGCACGCCGACCCCGGCACCGTACTGGAAATCGGACAGGCGCGGCAGCGCGCTGGTGTAGATCGTGCCACCGTCGAGGAAGGGGACGATGCCGAAATTGCCGAACGTCTTGACCCGCGCCTCGATCGAGAATTCGGCGAGGCTGAGCCCGCCGATCGGATCGTTGTTGACGTCGCGCGGCCCGATCGCCTGATAGCCATAGCCGCGCACCGACGCGCCGCCGCCCGCGTAGAAGCGCCGCGACGGCGCGATCCGGTCGCGCGGCGCGCCGAGGATCGACCCCAGCCGGACGCGCTCGGCGAGCACGACGCGTGGGCTGACCGGCTGGTAGGCGCTGCCATCGACCTGTAGTCGCGCATAGCCGAACGCCGATCCCTGCAACGAAAACTCCGGGCTGAACCGGCCGCCGAGGCGAAAGCCGCGCGTCGGATTGAGCAGGTCGTCCGAGCCGTCGTAGTTGAGGCTGGTCGGCGTCGCGGCGATGAAGAAGGTGCGCCGTCGCGGCTCGCCGGTCGCGGCGATGACGTCGCGCTCGTCCGAGGCGAGCAGCTCGCCGCCCAGCGACCAGGTCCATGCCTTCTGGAAGAAGATCGTCGTCTGCCGCTCCAGCCCGCCCGCCAGCGTGAAGGTCTTCGCCTCATAGGCGTCGCGCACGACATGGCTGGCGGCGAGCTGCGCGGTCAGCACGCGGTCGCGGCCGTTCACGTTGTTGCGGCGGAAGACGATGTTGCCGAGCTGTTCGCGCGTGCCGAGCACGCCGCGCAGCGTCAGTCCGCCCTCTGGCGGGAACAGGTTGCGATGCGTCCAGCTGATCTCCGACCGCGCGCCCTCCCCGGTGCCATAGCCCAGCTCGCCCGCGATCGTGCGTGGCGGGGCGGGTTCCAGCTTGACGCCGATATCGACCGCACCCGGCGTCGCGCTCTCCACCGGCTTCACCTCGACCGACGAGACGAGCCCGGTCTGGATCAGCGCGCGGCGCAAATCGTCGAGCGACGCGGCGTCATAGGGATCGCCGGGCGCGAAGCGCGCGATATCCTGGACGTGGTCCGCGTCGAACACGCGGTTGCCGGGCAACGCCACCACCTGTCCGAAGCGCCGCGCCCCACCCGGCGCGACGGCGAGCGCGAGCGTCGCGGTCTTCGCCGCGCGATCGACGACGATCTGCGATTCGCCGACGTCGGCGAAGGGAAAGCCCGCCTGCCCGATCTGCGTCTTCAGCCGCGCCTCGCCCGCAACGATCGCATCGGCATTGACCGGATCGTCCGCCTTGACGCCGAACGCGTCGCGCAGCGCCGGCGCCTTGCCGTCCGCCGCCGCGATCCCGCCGAGCGTCACGTCGCGGAAGCGGTAGAGCGTGCCCGGCTCGGCGGCGAGCACGACCAGCGGCTTCGCCCCCGGCTCGACCCGCGTCGTCACCCGCGCGTCGTAATAGCCCTCGCCGCGCAGCAGCGTCTGGAGCAGGTCGGCGTCCTCGCGCGCCCGCCGGTCGAGCTGCGCGGCATTGGCGGCGCTGCGATCGTTGGCGGACAGCGTGGAGAGTTCGTCGAAGCGCTGGCGCAGCAGCGGCGTCGCGGCGGCATCGATCCCGTCGATCCGCCACGCATAGCGCGTCTCGGCGGCGCCATCGGTGGTCTGCACGACATTGGTCGTCGCGGTGCCGGTGCCGAGATCGGGCCAGGCGACGCCGATATCGGGCAGCGGCGCGAGCGGCGCATTGGGGTCGAGCGGCGGATCGGCAGCGGCCGACGCGGGCGGGGCAGCCGGCACGGTCTGCGCAGGGCCGGTCTGCGCCGCGAGCGGTGGGGCAACAAGAAGCACGGCAGTCGCGCCCAGCCCGAACCACCCCAAACGCGACGCCATGCCCCGTCCTAGCGCGGGCCGCGCGCGTGCGACAGCCCCATCGCCGATGCTTTTCCGATCAGCCGGTTTGCGGAAGCGCCGCACCGCATCGACGTCTTCCCCGCCAATCGGAAAAAGGGCTAGAACCGCCGGCAGTTTGCGAAGGAGATACCGACGTGCGGAGCCGGGAGGTCATCACACGGTTGGAAGCCGATGGCTGGGCGGCGGTACGGCAGCAAGGCAGCCACATCCAGTTTCGTCATCCCACGAAACCCGGAACGGTCACCGTTCCTCATCCCAAATCGGACCTCGCCATCGGAACGCTGAAAAGCATCGAGCGCCAAAGCGGCGTGAGCCTGCGCCGATAACTGTTAGGCCGCTTCGTCGCGACGAACCGCCAGCGCGTGACGCGCAGCATCGGCCAGAAACCCCGACCGGTTCGTCGTCACGCGATCGATCGCCGCAACCAGTCCCTCGTCCAGCGTGATATTGAGGCGGACCGATTTGCCGGGACGCTCCGCCCGCACCAGGATCCGTCCGACCTCATGAATATCGGGATCAGGCTCAAGCCGGTCGAGGGGGGTCGGATCGGCGACCGTATCGCCGAATTGCGCGGACACCAGCAGATGACCAGCCAGCGCCTCTTCCGCGTTTAGCGCCGCTTGCTGAACCGTCGTGCCCGCCGATGTGCATCCCGGCAAATCGGGGAAGAACAGGCTGAACCCCGTGTCGGATCGCTCGACGATGGCAGGGTAGATCGCAATGGGCATAACGTGTTCCGACGTAAACCTACCGATACACACCTATACACACAATAGCGTTTGTCAATATCGCGCTGGTCAGTGCACCGTGCCCACCGCCTCGTCCGACGCCATCAACTCGACCAGCCGTTCGGTCTGGCGCCAGCGGCAGAAGTGCACGACGTTGCCGATGTCGCGCATATGGCCGGCGCGGATGGCGGCCTCGACCACGGCATGCTCGCCGAACGTCGCGATCAGGTCCGCCGCTTCGGCGACCTGCTGGGCGTCGGCGAGATACATGGCGGCCATTCACAAACTCCTGAAACTGCGCGGGCCCCGGTCGTTCTACAAGCGACGTGCCAGTTCGACACGGCGGCGCCGCGCGGCGACATGCGATGGTAAACACCGTCTCGGCGGCCGTCCCGCCTGTGCCGTCGCGGGACGCTGGCGTCCCGGCGCGGGACGTGGCAGGGGCGATGCCATGGCCGACACTCCTCCTTCCGCCGCCGGCGGCATCCTGATCGCGATCTGCTCGATCGGCGGCGCCGTGGTCGGACTGATGCAGGGACAGGTGACGATCGGCTTCCTCGCCGGGCTCGGCATCGGCAGCCTCGGCGCGATCGCGGTGTGGCTGCGGGATCAGCGCCGCTAACCTTCCCTACCTATTACCGTTTTTACCGGGGTTCGCGCATCAGCCAGACGACGCGGCCGATTACCTCGATCGCGCCGTCGGGCACCGGTGCGGCGGCGGGGTTGTCGCTCGCCGCGATCAGCCCGTCGCGCCCCCGGCGGACGCGCTTGACCATTACCGCCTCGTCGATGCGGATCACGAAGACCGCACCGCGCGCATCGGGGGTCCGCCGCGCGCGATCGACGACGATCAGGTCGCCGTCGACCAGCCCCGGCTGCATCGAATCGCCACGGACGCGGACGATTGCCGCCATCCCCTCGCGTAGCCCCAGTCGCGCTGCGAGCGCCGGATCGAGCGCTTCGGCACCCAGCACGATCTCGCCATCGACGAATGCCCCCGGCCCCGCCGACGCGGCGACATCGAGCCGCGGCACCGTAAAGGCGCGCCGGCCGGGGTCCGCGCCCAGTTCGACCTCGTCCACCCCGAAATAATCCGCCAGCCGCCGCCGGTCCTCGGCCGCCAGCCGCCGCGGCGATCCGCGCGTCACGAACTGCTGCAGATAGGCGGCGTTGCGTCCGAGCATCGCCGACAGCGCCATCAGGCTGTCGCCGCGTGCATCGGCCAGTGCCCGCAACCGGCCCCTCGGATCGTCGCCTTCCACCATCGATCGATACTCTAGGAAATTTTCCTAGACAAGTTGGAAAGACCGGAACAGATCGCGAACATTGCCTTTGGGACTCGGGAGGGAGAGGATGTGCCTGCTCATCAAGATCGATCGCTATCTGCGCCACACCAGCATGTCGCGCACCCAGTTCGGCCGGCTGGCGGCCAACGATCCGCGGCTGGTCACCGACATGATGCGCGGCCGGATCGTCGGCCCGGAGATGCAGGCGCGGATCGAGCGGTTCATCGCGGAGCGGCCGGCATGACGCGCAGCCCCGCGGCGCGGCTGCTGCGCGCGCTCGACGCCAGCGCGCGGGGACACGGGCTGACGCTGTGCCTGATCGAATCGCAGGAGCGCGCCTGGTCGAGCGCCACGTTCACCGGCCAGCACCTGACGCTGGCCGTCGCCATCGCCGGCGGCGATTCCGCGGCGTGGCTGAACGCTTTGCCCGAGGAGGATCTGCCGGTGCCCGGGCGACTCGTCGCCGATCTCGTCGTCCGGACCCACGACGATGCCACGACGCTGGAGGTGCTCCTGCTCGAGGCATAGTCACATCCCCCACCCGTTCGCCCCGAGTCTGTCGAAGGGCAGGTGGGTCTCCATGTGCGTCGGGCTGCATCCCGCGCCATCACGCGCTACACTCGCCACCATGACGATCACCTATCGCAGCTACCTGCGCCTGCCCGAACTGCTCACCGTCCAGACTCCCTTGAGCGGGGTGCACGACGAACTGCTGTTCGTCACCATCCACCAGGCATCGGAATTATGGATGAAACTGTGCCTGCACGAACTGGGCGAGGCGCGCCGCCGCATCGCCGCGGACGACGTGCCGCCTGCGCTCAAGATGATGGCGCGGGTCAGCCGCATCCAGGCGCAGCTGATCCAGTCGTGGGAGGTGCTGGCGACGATGACTCCGGCCGATTACGCCGCGATGCGCGGCAGCCTGGGGTCGAGTTCGGGCTTCCAGTCGGACCAGTATCGGCAGCTGGAGTTCGTGATGGGCAACCGCAATCCGGCGATGGTCGCCGTCTTCGACGAGCCGGAGGTGCGCGAGCGGCTGGCGGACGAACTCGCCCGCCCCAGCCTGTACGACGAGACGCTGCGCCTGCTCGCCCGCCGCGGCCTGCCGGTGCCGGCCGAGCGGCTGGAGCGCGACTTCGCGCAGGTCGCCGCCCCCTCTTCCGCAGTCGAGGCGTGCTGGGCGACCGTCTATGGTCGTCCGCATGACTTTTGGGACCTTTACGAGCTCGCCGAAAAGCTCGTCGACCTCGAATATCACGTCCAGCTCTGGCGATTCGGCCACCTCAAGACGGTCGAGCGCGTCATCGGCTTCAAGACCGGCACCGGCGGCACCGCAGGCGTGCCCTATCTCGCGCGCGTCGTCGAACAGCGCTTCTTCCCCGAGCTGCTCGACGTCCGCACGAGCCTGTGATGCGACGAACCGCGATGGACATGACGCTAAATTCATTTTGATATAACGTAACATTGCCGTTACAAACGCTTCGCACCTGCACAATGCCTGCGCTTCCCGGAGGAGGCATGGGCCAGTCGTTCGCGGAGTTTCGATGTTGAAGTTCACCCTGCTCGCCGGCGCCGTCCTGCTCGCCAGCCCCGCCGTCGCCCAGACCACCCCCGATCCCACGCCGCCCCCTGCTCCTGCGCCGCAAGGCCGCGACATCATCGTCACCGCCGCGCTGCCGCAGAGCGAGCGCGACGTGCTGCAGGGCACCTCGGTCATCACCGGCGAGGAACTCGCCCGCAACTTGCGCCCGACGATCGGCGAGACGCTCGCGCGCCAGCCCGGCGTGTCGGCAACCTCGTTCGGCCCCAGCGCATCGCGGCCGATCCTGCGCGGCTTCCAGGGCGACCGCATCCGCGTGCTGACCGACGGTATCGGCTCGATCGACGTCAGCAACACCAGCGTCGATCACGCGGTCATCATCGATCCCCTGCTCGCCGAGCGGATCGAGGTGCTGCGCGGCCCGTCGGCGCTGCTGTTCGGATCGTCCGCGGTCGGCGGCGTCGTCAACGTCATCGACACCCGCATCCCGCGCACCGTGCCGGCCAGCGGCTATCGCCTGAACGGCATCGCCAATTACGGATCGGCCGCGAACGAGCGCTCGGGCGGCGCGGCGGGCGACGTCGCGGTCGGCGAGCATCTCGTCCTCCACGCGGACGGATCCTACCTCAAGTCCGACGACCTGCGCACCGGCAAGGGCTATCTCCTGTCGCCGCAGGCGCGCGCCGCCGCGCTGAGCCAGGTCGGCCTGCCGCAGCCGGGCGCCGACGAGCCGATCGACTTTGCCGCGTCCGCCGCGTTGCGCGACCGCCTGCCCAATTCGGCCGCCGAGACGTGGACCGCCGGCGCGGGCGCGTCGATCATCACCGACACCGGCAACCTCGGCGTCTCGTACAGCCATTACGACAGCCTCTACGGCGTCCCTATCCGCTACGCGACCGCGGTCGGGCAGGAGCAGGAGGCGCCGCGGCTGTCGGTCGTGCAGAATCGCGTCGACCTGCGCGGCGAGGTGAACACCGGCGGCGGCTTCCTCGACAAGATCCGCATCCGGGCGGGCCAGGCGACCTACCGCCATTTCGAACTGGAGGAGGACGGCAGCGTCGGCACCGCTTTCTACAACAAGGGGCTCGAAGGGCGGCTCGAACTGGTCCAGGCCAACCGCGGCGGCTGGCAGGGGGCGAGCGGCGTCCAGTATTTCAACCGCATCTTCAACGTCGTCGGCGACGAAGCCTTCCTGCCCAAGAACGAGACCAACCAGACCGGTTTCTTCACGCTGCAACAGTACAGCGCCGGCCCGTTCCGTGCCGAGGGCGGGCTGCGCTACGAACTGACCGACGTCGCCGGCCGCGTGCCCTATGGCAACGACCGCTTCTTCGGCGGCAACCGCCATTTCGAGGCGCTGTCGGGGTCGATCGGCGCCTCCTACGCGATTGCCGACGGGGTGCGCATCGGCCTCAACGGCTCGCGTACCGAGCGCGCGCCTTCCGCTGAGGAACTGCTCGCCAACGGCCCGCATGCCGGCACGCAGGCCTATGAGCTCGGCAGCCCCGACTTCCGGCTGGAAAAGTCGTGGGGGCTGGAGGCGACGTTGCACGCGCATGGCGACGGCTACAGCTTCGATGCCTCGGCCTATTACAACAGCTTCTCCAACTACATTTCCGAAAACCGCGTCGCGCAGTCGGTGTGCGAGGCGCGTTCGGACGAGGTCGACCTGCCCTGCTTCCAGTATCAGCAGGGCGACGCGCGCTATTACGGATTCGAGGCGGACGCCTCGGTGCGGCTCGCGCGGATCGGCGGCTATACGATCAACGCCGACCTGCTCGGCGATTACGTCCACGCCAATATCGTCGACGTGGGGCCCGTGCCGCGCATCCCGCCGGCGCGCGTGCTCGGCGGGGTCGAGGCGCAGGGCGACCGGATCGGCGGCCGCGTCGAGGTCGAACACGTCTTCCCGCAGAACCGCCTCGCCGCGTTCGAAACGCGCACCGACGATTACACGATGGTCAACGCCACCGCCTCGCTCAGCCCGTTCGGCAAGGACAGCAAGACCAGCCTGCTGCTCTCGGCGAACAACATCTTCGACGTCGTCGCGCGGCGGCATTCGAGCTTCCTGAAGGACTTCGCGCCGCTCGCGGGCCGCGACATCCGCGTGACGCTGCGGTTCGGACTGTAAGGACCGGCCCCGCGCCACAAATCCTCCGTCACCCCGGACTTGTTCCGGGGTCCACTCCGCGGCGAGGCATCCGGCAAGAGGCTCAGCGCGATACACCCGCGGCCCGGTGGCCCCCGGACCAAGTCCGGAGTGACGAGGCACCTGGGGTCACCCCTTGCCCCCTCCCGCGTCCTCCCGTACCGCATCCTCAAAAGAGGAGACGATGCGATGGCCGGCATGGGCAAGTTCGACTGGGCCGATCCCTTCCTGCTCGACGACCAGTTGAGCGAGGACGAGCGGATGATCCGCGATACCGCGAAAAGCTATGCCGAGGACAAGCTCGCGCCGCGGATCGTCGATGCCTTCCAGAACGAGGTGACCGATCCCGCGATCTTCCGCGAGATGGGCGAACTCGGCCTGCTCGGCCCGACGATCCCCGAGGAATACGGCGGCGTCGGCGCGGGTTACGTCGCCTATGGCCTCGTCGCGCGTGAGGTCGAGCGGATCGACAGCGGCTATCGCTCGATGATGAGCGTCCAGTCGAGCCTCGTGATGTACCCGATCTACGCCTACGGCTCGGAAGAGCAGAAGCGTGCCTTCCTGCCCAGGCTCGCCAGCGGCGAATATATCGGCTGCTTCGGCCTGACCGAGCCCGACGCGGGCTCCGACCCCGGCGGCATGACGACGCGCGCGCGCAAGGTCGATGGCGGCTATGTCCTGTCCGGCGCCAAGACCTGGATTTCGAACAGCCCGATCGCCGACGTCTTCGTCGTCTGGGCGAAATCCGACGCGCATCATGGCGCGATCCGCGGCTTCGTGTTGACCAAGGGGATGAAGGGTCTGTCCGCCCCCAAGATCGAGGGCAAGCTCTCCCTGCGCGCCTCGATCACCGGCGGAATCGTGATGGAGGACGTCGAGCTCGGCGAGGACGCGCTGCTGCCCGGCGTCGAGGGGCTGAAGGGTCCGTTCGGCTGCCTCAACCGTGCGCGCTACGGGATCAGCTGGGGCGCCCTGGGCGCGGCGGAATTCTGCTTCCACGCCGCGCGCCAATACGGGCTCGACCGCAAGCAGTTCGGCACGCCGCTCGCCGGGCGGCAGTTGTACCAGAAGAAGCTCGCCGACATGGAGACGGAGATCGCGCTCGGGTTGCAGGCGTCGTTGCGCGTCGGCCGCTTGATGGACGAAGGGCGGTTCGCGCCGGAAATGGTCTCGATCGTCAAGCGCAACAACGTCGGCAAGGCGCTCGATATCGCGCGGATGAGCCGCGACATGCATGGCGGCAACGGCATCTCGGGGGAGTATCAGGTGATGCGCCATGCGATGAACCTCGAGACGGTCAACACCTACGAAGGCGCACACGACGTCCACGCGCTGATCCTCGGCCGCGCGATCACGGGAATCGCGGCGTTTTGAGCGCGACCGAAAGCCCCTCCCCTTCAGGGGAGGGGTTGGGGGTGGGCGAGGTCTCACCGAGACCGGAGCCCGCGGACAGGCCCTACCCCAACCCCTCCCCCAAGGGGGAGGGGCTTAAGTCTGCCCCCCTCGCCGGCCTGAAGGTCCTCGAACTCGCGCGCATCCTCGCCGGCCCCTGGGCCGGGCAAGTCCTCGCCGACCTCGGCGCGGAGGTGACCAAGGTCGAATCCCCCGCCGGCGACGACACCCGCAGCTGGGGCCCGCCCTTCGTCGACAACGGCGACGGCACGCGCGATGCCGCCTATTTCCACGCCTGCAACCGCGGCAAGACCTCGATCGTCATCGACTTCACCACTCCGCAAGGCCAGCAACAGGTCCGCGACCTCGCCGCACAGGCGGACGTCCTGATCGAAAATTTCAAGGTCGGCGGCCTCGCCAAATATGGCCTCGACTATGCCAGCCTCTCCGCGCTCAATCCGCGGCTGGTCTATTGCTCGATCACCGGCTTCGGCCAGGACGGTCCCTATGCGCCGCGTGCCGGCTACGACTTCATCGTGCAGGGGATGAGCGGGATGATGGACCTCACCGGCGATCCCGATGGCGCGCCGCAGAAGATCGGCGTCGCGATGGCGGACATCACCACCGGCCTGTACGCGGTGATCGCGATCCAGGCGGCGCTGGCGATGCGGGCACGCACCGGGCGGGGGCAGCATATCGACATGGCGCTGCTCGACACGATGACCGGCGTGCTCGCCAACCAGGCGGCGAATTACTTCGCAAGTGGCGTGACGCCACCGCGGGTCGGCAACGCGCACCTCAACGTCTGCCCCTATGCGGTGTTCGAGACCGCGGACGGCTGGTTCATCCTCGCGGTCGGGAACGACGGCCAGTTCCGCCGCTTCTGCGGCATGGTGGGGATGGACGCCGCCGATCCGCGCTACGCCACCAACGCGCTACGGCTGGAGCATCGCGAGCCGCTGTTCGCGGCGATCACGGTAGCGACGAAGGCGTTCGCGCGCGACGACCTGCTCGCGCGGCTGGAGGCGGCAGGGGTGCCGGCGGGGCCGATCAACACCGTCGAACAGGCGCTGAACGATCCACAGGTCCTGGCGCGCGACATGGTGCTGGAGGGCGGGCCGATCAGGGGGCTCAGGACGCCGATCCGCTTTTCGGATGCCGAGCTTGCGACCGGCCGGCCGGCACCGCGGCTGGGGTCGGGGGGCTGATCGCTTCGAGCCTGACGCCGTGAAACGAACCCGTTCGTGCCGAGCCTGTCGAAGCACCCGTTTCCGCAAAGGACGGCACCGCGGGCGGAGACCAGCCCTTCGACAGGCTCAGGGCGAACGGTAGAATGGCGGTCATCACACTCTAAATCCTCCCCGGCACGGGGAGGTGGCACCGCGTAGCGGTGACGGAGGGGGCTTCCTTACGCGGGGTCGCCTGCGGAGACCCCCCTCCACCATTCGGCTGATGCCGAACGGTCCCCCTCCCCGTGCCGGGGAGGATTGGCCAGCCATAACATTTGTTGTGCCACGCCCCCCCTGCGCATACCCTCTTCAAAAAATCAGGAGAGCATCCATGGCCACCCCACCTCTCGCCGGCTTGCGCATCGTCGAGATGGCCGGCATCGGCCCCGGCCCGTTCGCCGGCATGATGCTCGCCGACCATGGCGCGGAGGTGATCCGCATCGATCGCGGCGTCCAGCCGGGGTTCAGCGATCCGGCAAGGGATCCGCTGCTCCGCTCGCGCCGCTCGGTCGCGCTCGACCTCAAGACGCCGCCGGGGATCGCCGCGGTGCGCCGCATCGCGGCCACCGCCGACGGGCTGATCGAGGGCTTCCGCCCCGGCGTGATGGAGCGGCTCGGCCTCGGGCCGGAGGTGCTGCTCGCCGACAACCCCCGGCTCGTCTACGGGCGGATGACCGGCTGGGGGCAGGATGGCCCCCTCGCACACGAGCCGGGGCACGACATCAACTATATCGCGCTGTCGGGCGCGCTCCATGCCTTTGGGCCGGCGGGGGGCAAGCCGGCGGCGCCGATCAACATGGTCGGCGATTTCGGCGGCGGCGGCATGCTCCTCGCCTTCGGCATGCTCGCCGCGCTGCTCCACGCGCAACGCAGCGGCGAGGGCCAGGTGGTCGATGCGGCGATGACCGAGGGATCGGCGCTGCTGATGAGCATGATCTGGGGCTTTCGCGCGATGGGCCGGTGGAGCGATGCGCGCGGCACCAATTTGCTCGACGGCGGCGCGCCTTTCTACGACACTTACGAAACGCAGGACGGCGGGTGGATCGCGGTCGGCGCGATCGAGCCCGCCTTCTACGCTGCGCTCCGCCGCGTGCTGGGGTTGGACGATGCGCTGTGGGACCGCCAGTTCGACCCCGCCGCCTGGCCGGCGATGCGCGAGGCGCTCGCCGCGCGCTTCCGCACCCGCCCGCGCGACACCTGGGTCGCCGCCTTCGCCGGCACGGAAGCCTGCGTCACCCCGGTGCTCGGCTTCGACGAGGCGGCGGCGCATCCGCACAACCGCGACCGCGCCGCCTTCGTCACCGCGGGCGGCGTCGTCCAGCCGGCCCCCGCCCCGCGCTACACCGCGAGCGTCACCGTCGCGCCGGCGATGGCCACCGCGCGCGATGATGCCGCAGTACTCGCCGACCTCGGCTTTTCGCCCGCCGAGGTCGCCGCGCTGGGCCTTTAGGCGGCGCGCTCGACCTCGCGCACCGGCCGGCGGGCGTAGAGACCGTAGGCGAGGATGATCGCGTAACAGATCGCCGGGATCAGTAGCGAGAATTGCATCGATCCGGTGACGTCGGCGATCAGCCCGGTCAGCGGCGGCAGGATCGCGCCGCCGACGATCGCGGTGGCGATCACGCCCGATCCCTCCGCCGCGCGCTTGCCGAGGCCCTCGCTGGCGAGGCTGAAGATCGTCGGGAACATGATCGCGTTCATCAGCCCGATCGCGAGCAGCGCCCAGCCCGCCAGCGTGCCGGTGGTGTTGGCGGAGATCAGGATCAGCGCGATCGCCCCCGTCGCCACCGCGGCGAGCACCTTGCCCGGCGCAACGCGGGTCAGCACGTACGAGCCGATGAACCGCCCGACCAGCGCGCCGCCCCAGTAATAGGCGACGTAATTGCCCGCTGCCTGGTCGGCGATGCCGAACACCGACGCCTGCATCAGATAGAGGACGATGACCGAGCCGATCGACACCTCGGCGCCGACGTAGAGGAAGATGCACGCCGCCCCCATCGCGAAGCGCGGGCGCTTCAGGAGGGTGAAGGCGTGGAAGATGCTGCCGGTCTGGTCTTGCTCTTCCTTCAGCCGGTTGCGGCGCGTCCAGACCACCGCGGCGATGATCGCCAGCGCGATGGCGAGGCCGATATAGGTGTGGACGATCGCCTGCGACGCCTCCTGCCGGTAACTGACCAGCGCCGCCCCGCTCAGCGACGCCGCGCTGACGCTGGCGAGCCCGCCGAGGATCAGCGACGAACCGACGCGCGGGAAGATCGTCGTGCCGAGAGAGTTGAACGCCTGTGCGAAGGTCAGCCGGCTCGACGCGGTCTCGGGCTTGCCGAGCAGCGAGATCAGCGGGTTGGCGACCACCTGCACGATGGTGATGCCGGCGCCGAGCACGAACAGCGCGGCGAGGAACATCTCGAACCTGGCGCTCTGTGCGGCAGGGATGAACAGCAGGCAGCCGACCATCATCGTGACGAGGCCGATCGACGCGGTGCGCATATAGCCGGCGCGCCGCACGATCGCCGCGGCGGGCAGCGAGAACAGGGCGTAGGCGAGGAAGAATGCCGACTGGACCAGCATCGACGTCGCGTGGTCGAGCGTGAACAGCTCCTTCAGCTTCGGGATGATGATGTCGTTGAGGCTGGTGATGCCGCCGAAGATGAAGAACAGCGCGATGACGAAGACGCGCAGGTCTGGCGCGTCATAGCCGTGCGCGGCATCGCCGGAGGCCGCGGCGGCGGGGGTGGTATCGACGTGCATGGCCATAACGGTGGCGCCCTCCCGAAAGATCGTTGCGCCCGGGCATAAGCGCGGCTCAGCCGAAACGGAAGCCCGACACCGCCCAACCCATCACCACGTCGTGATAATCGCGTATCGCCGGCCCCTCGCCGCCCGCGCCCATCGCCACCATCAGCGGCAGCAGATGTTCGGCCTCCGGGTGCGCGAAGTGCGCGTGCGGCAGGTCCTGCCAGCGCGCCAGCCGTTCGGCGCGGCGGCGCGGATCGGGGTCGGTCACCGCGTCCGTCAGCGCCGCGTCCCATTCCGCCGCGACCGGCGTCACCTGCGGCCCCCGGCGCACGCAGATTGTGGAAGCTCATCCCCGATCCGACGATCAGCACGCCCTCGTCGCGTAACGGGGCGAGCGCCCGCCCGATCGCGATATGCGCTACGGGATCGAGATCGGCGCGCAGCGACAGCTGCACCAACGGGATGTCCGCCGCCGGGTTGGCGACCATCATCGGAATGAACACGCCATGGTCCCAGCCGCGCGTCGCCTCCTCGCCCACCTCATGCCCCGCCGCGCGCAGCAGGTCGGCGGCACGGCGCGCGACGTCGGGCGCACCCGGCGCATCCCAGCGCAGCCGATAGGTGTGTGCGGGAAAGCCGTAATAATCGAACAGCAGCGACGGCGCCGCGCCGACATGCACGGTCGGCACCGGCGTTTCCCAATGGCCCGAGACCATCAGGATGGCACGCGGTCTCTCGGGCAGCGAATCGATCAGCCCGGCGAGATACGCCTGCATCGGCCGCCACATCGGATCGGGCGGGCCGCCATCGGGGTCCATGAAGAAACAGGGGCCGCCGCCATGCGGCACGAAGAGCGTGGGAAGCGTCATGCCACGAACGTCGCCCCTCGCCCGCGCGGCCGCAACCGTCTGGATCGAAACGCCGCGTTTCCCTAAACACCCGGCATGTCGCGCCTCACGGTCAACAATCAGCCGGTCGAATACCGGCTCGATCCCGCCACGCCGCTGCTCTGGGCGCTGCGCGACGCGTCGAACCTGACCGGCACCAAATATGGCTGCGGCACCGGCCATTGCGGCGCCTGCACCGTCGACATCGACGGTCGCGCGGTGCTGTCGTGCCAGGTCGCGGTCGGCGCCGTCGAGGGCAGCTACGTCACCACGATCGAGGGGCTGTCGCGCGAGCGCAACCATCCACTGCAACTCGCCTTCATCGCCGCCAACGTGCCGCAATGCGGATACTGCATCCCCGGCATCATCATGGCGGCGTCCGTGCTGCTCAAGCGCAACAGCGGTCCCGACGAGACGGCGATCCGCGCCGCGATCCGCAACCTGTGCCGCTGCGGCATCTATCCGCGGCTGGTCGAGGCGATCCAGCGCGCCGCGCGCGCGATGCGCGGCGAGGAGACGATCCCCGCCGGCGCCCGCCCCGGCATCGATCCCGCCGATGCCGCGCGTGTCGTTCCCGCGCTCGTCCCGCCGCCGCGCAAATAGCCGTCCCGCCTACCCAAGTATCAGCAAAGCTTTCGCAACGCTGACGAACCAATTCAGCTTCGGCACACCGCGACGGGTGCAAAGCGTGTTCATCATCGGGGCCGGCTCGTGCGCCGGTACATGAGGACGAACCGGGATGAAGACCGTTATCAAGGCGCTGCTCGCCGCATCGATGCTGATGCCGATCGCCGCGCAGGCGCAGGAACAGGACGGCCGCGAGCGCGGTCCCGGCCGCCGCGGCGGCGACTGGGGCGAACGCGCGCAGCGTCCCGAACGCAGCGCCGACATCGGCGTCGAGGCGCAGGTGCGTGCCGAACGCCCGCAGCGTGGCGACTTCCATACCGATCGCCCGCAACCGGCGCGCGACGACGGCCCCGGTGGCCGGCCGGACGTTCAGCGCGGCCCGGACCAGCGTGGCCCCGACCAGCGCGGACTTGACCAGCGTGGTCCGGGCGCCGGCTGGCAGGCGAACCGCGACACCGCCCGCGACGATCGTCGCGACGCGCGGTCGAACCCCGGCAACGACTGGCGCCAGGCCGATCGCGGCGACCGCCAGGCCCCGCGTCCCGACTGGCGTCAGGACCAGGCCCAGCGCGGCCAGTGGCGCGGCAACGACGGCCGCGGCTGGAACGACGGGCGCAACGATCGCGGCGGCTGGAACGACGGGCGCAACGATCGCGGCGGCTGGAACGACAACCGCGCTCGCTACGACCAGCGGGGTGGCGCGTGGAACCGCGGCTGGCGCAACGACGGCCGCTACGACTGGAACCGCAACCGCCAACTGAACCGCGGCGCCTATCGCCTGCCGCGCTATTATGCGCCGTCGGGCTGGAGCTATGGCTATCGTCGCTTCTCGGTCGGCGTGTCGCTGTCGGCGGGCCTGTTCGGCCGCAACTACTGGATCGACGATCCCTACACCTATCGCCTGCCCGAGGCGTACGGCCCGTACCGCTGGGTGCGCTATTACGACGACGCGCTGCTCGTCGATCTGCGCAGCGGACAGGTGGTCGATACGGTCTACGGCATCTTCTACTGATCCCTCGTCGGGACAAGCGCGAGAGGTCCGGCGGCGATGCCGGGCCTCTTGTCTTATCGGCTGCGGATCGGCATCTCCGGCCGATGTTCTCGCGCCGGAAAGCCCCCGCCACCCAGCCCCTTCGCCAGCGGATGGGGGCCGAGGTCGCGGCGCGGCTCGACGCCAACCCGGCCGTCACCCGCGCCGACGTGACCGGCGTCCAGGTCTATTATCACCTCGATTTCCTCGATGCCGCACAATGCGACACGCTGATCGCGATGATCGACGCCGACCGGCGCCCCTCGTCGCTGTTGTCGGACAAGGCCGGCGCCGATTTCCGCACCAGCGAAAGCTGCGACCTAAACCGCTACGCGCCGGACGTGCAGCCGATCGACGAGGCGATCGCCGCGTTGCTCGGCCTGCCCGCGGAAAATGGCGAGACGCTGCAGGGCCAGCGCTATGCCCCCGGCCAGCATTTCCGTGCGCACCACGATTATTTCCACGAAGGCGAAAGCTACTGGCAGCAGATGCAGGCGTCGGGCGGCCAGCGCACCTGGACGACGATGGCCTATCTCAACGACGTGGCGGAGGGCGGCGCGACCTGGTTCCCGCAGGCCGGCTTCAAGATCGCGCCGCGCCGCGGGCTGCTGCTCGCCTGGAACAACATGAACCCGGACGGCACGCCCAACGAATTGACGCTGCACGAAGGCACCGATGTGGTGGAGGGCACGAAGTATATCGTGACCAAGTGGTTCCGCGAGCGGTCTTGGCTCAAGCGGTAATCCGGGGGTGGATGGCCTGCCGGTTTCAAAACCGTTTGTGCCGAGCTACCGTCACCCGAACCCATCGTGCCGGGCCACACCCCCCGAACCGTTCGTGCTGAGCCTGTCGAAGCACAGGTGAGACTCAGGCCCTTCGACAGGCTCAGGGCGAACGGAGGGAGTGTGGGTGATGCGATTTTTCGGTGTGAGGCGCGTCACGGCAAAGCCGTGACGTCAGACGGCGCCGTGCGCCGCTGGCCGCGCAGCATGAGCTTGCTCATGCTGCGGTGGGAGCCGGGACGACCCGCGGCGAAATCGTTGCGGCTGCTTCCTTCCGGACCTGACCGGGTTGGCGACGACCACGTCCGCCCGACTCCCGCGGCGCATATGGCGGGATCGGGCGGCGGGATCAAGCCTCTGCCTCAGCGATAGACGCGGAAGCAGCGGCGCACGGGCCCGTAATAGCCGCGTTCCATCCGGCATACGACACGGCCGCGGCCATAACCGTAGCCCGGCCGGCCATAGCCTCCCCGATAGCCATAGCCGCCATGCCAGCGCGGCCCGCGGCGGTCCCAGCGCCGGCCGTGATCCCAGCGTGGTCCGCGATTCCAGCCAGGTCCGCGATCCCAACCGGGACCACGATGGCCGTGCCAGCCGCGATCGGGGCCCCGTTGCGCCTCGGCGGGGGCGGCGGTGACGACGGTGCCGGCGGCGAGCGCGACGGCGCCGAACAAGGCGATGAGCTTCATGATCGATACTCCTCTCATGCGACCCGACGATGCGGGCATGAGCGGACAATCGCGCAACCGCGATGGACGATCCCTGAACCCGTCGTTGTCGTAGCGTCAGCTTCGCCGACTACCCCGGCACCGTCACCGTCAGCCCGTCGAGCGCCGCGCTCAGCCGGATCTGGCACGCCAGCCGGCTGGTCCGCGTCGCCGCGGGCACCAGATCGAGCAGGTCCTCCTCCTCCTCGCGCGGCGGCGGCAAACGGCCGGCATCGTCGGCGGCGACGACGACGTGACAGGTCGCGCACGCCATATCGCCGTTGCAGGTGCCCTCCAGTGGCTGCCCATCCGCCTGCGCGACGTCGAGCAGCCGCGCACCCTCGATTCCGAACGCCTCGCGGACCACGCCATCGGCGCCGACAAACCGCACCCGGATCATGCCGCCACCCGCTGGCGGTTCGCAGCGGCGACGATCTGGTCGAGCGCCTCGCGCAGGTCCGCCTCGGTCGTGTAACGGCCCCAGCCGAGCCGGATGCTCGACCGCGCCTGCGCCTCGGTGAGGCCGATCGCGCGCAACACATGGCTCGACCGCCCCGACCCGCTCGCGCACGCCGACCCCGCCGAAAAGGCGATGGTGCGGCAGTCCGACATCAGCCGCGCGACGTCGAGCCCGTCGCGCCGCACGTTGAGGTTGCCGCGATAGCGCGCCTCGATCGCGCCGTTGATCGTCCAGCCCGGCAACCGCTCGGTCGCGAGACCCCACAGGCGTTCGACATGCGCGGCATCCGCGTCGCGCCGCTCCGCCATCAACCGCGCCGCGACGCCGAATCCGGCGCACAGCGCTGGCGACAGCGTGCCCGACCGCCCGCCCTCCTGATCGCCGCCGTGCAGCAGCGGTTCGAGCCGCACCCCGTCGCGGATCCACAGCGCGCCGATGCCCTTGGGCCCGTAGATCTTGTGCGCCGACACCGCGACCAGATCGACGCCGGCGGGGATCGCCGCCCGGCCATAGCCCTGCACCGCATCGCACAGCAGCAGCGCGCCCGTCCCGCGGGCGGCTCCGGCAAGCTCGGCGACTGGCTGGATCGTGCCGATCTCGTTGTTGACCAGCATCGCCGCGACCAGCCCGCCTTCGGTCACGACCGCCCCGGCATCGACCTGCCCGTCGCCGTCGACGGGCAGCACCGTCGCGCTCCGCCCGGTCTCGCGCTCGTGGCGAACGCTGTCGAGCACCGCGGCATGTTCGGTCGCCACCGTCACGATGGGGCCGCGCGTCCCCTTGATCGCCCAGTTGAGCGCCTCGGTCGCGCCGCTGGTGAACACCACGCGTCCCCCCGGCGGCAGCAGCGCAGCGACCTGGTCGCGCGCGACCTCGACCGCAGCCTTCGCCGCACGTCCCGGCCGGTGCGGCGAGTGCGGGTTGGCATGCTGGTCGGCGAGCCAAGGCATCATCGCCGCCAGCGCCTCCGGCGCGAGCGGCGTCGTCGCCTGATAGTCGAGGTAGATCATGCCGCCCGCCGCATCTGCTTCGCCATCGCGCGCCACGCGGCGATGAAGGCGTCGACCTGTTCGACCGTCGTGGTGCGCCCGAAGCTCACCCGGATCACCTCGCGCCCGGCGGCCTCCTCCCAGCCCATCGCGGCGAGGACGTGGCTCGGCTTCATGCTGCCGCTCGAACAGGCGCTGCCCGCCGATACCGCGAAGCCGGCGCTGTCGAGCAAGATCAGCTGCGCCGCCGCCGCGCTGCCGCGCAACCGGTACGAACCGATCGCCGGATGCCGCGGGCTTCCCGCCCCGACGATCTCGCCACCCGAGCGCAGGATCGCATCGTCGAGCCGCGCACGCAGGTCGCCATGATCCGCCTCCGGCTCGGCCAGCGCCGCCGCATAGCCGAGCACGCCCGGCAGATTCTCGGTGCCCGGCCGATAGCCGCGCTCCTGCCCGCCGCTCGGATGGAGCAGCGCCAGATCGCGCACCAGCAGCGCGCCGACGCCCGGCGGCCCGCCGCGCTTGTGCGCCGACAGCGCGATCATGTCGGCGATCTCCGCCAGTTCGGCCGACGCGGGCATCTGCGCCGCATCGACCAGCAGCTGGCCACCGGCGGCGTGCACCACCTCGGCGATCGCCGCGATCGGCTGGCGCACCCCCGTCTCGCTGTTCGCCCATTGCACGCAGACCAGCGCCGGCGCGCCCGCCAGCATCGCCGCGAGCGCGCCCGGATCGACGATCCCGCCCGCATCGACCGGCACCACGCCCGCATCGCCGCCGGCGCGCATCACCGCATCATGCTCGACCGCGGTGATGAAGCGTCGGCCCGCGGTGGTGCGCCCCAGCGCGATCGCCAGCGATTCGCTCGCACCGCTGGTCAGGATCGTCTCACCGCGCCAGCCGTGCGCGGCGGCGATCGTACGCCGTGCCTCCTCCAGCGCCGCGCGTGCGCGCCGCCCCTCGGCATGCGGCGACGACGGGTTCGCCCACAGCGCCAGCCCCTGCGCCACCGCGGCGCGCGCGGCGACGGTCATCGGGGTCGTCGCGGCATGGTCCAGATAGATACGGTCGGTCAGCATGCGTTCCATTTGCGCCAGAGGACGTGACGCCTATATAGCGCGCAACATCCCGCGCTGCACCGGCGCGCCTCCTAGCTGTGGCGAGATCCATGCCCGAAGTCATTTTCCCCGGTCCCGAGGGCCGTCTCGAAGGGCGCTTCGCCCCCGCTCCCCGCCCGCGCGCACCCGTCGCGATGATCCTGCATCCGCACCCTAGCGCGGGCGGCACGATGAACAACCGGCTGGTGCAGGAGCTCTACAAGACCTTCCAGCGCCGCGGCTTCGCGACGCTGCGCTTCAACTTCCGCGGCGTCGGCAAGAGCCAGGGCGTGTTCGACAACGGCGTCGGCGAACTCTCCGACGCGGCGAGCGCGCTCGACTGGGTGCAGAGCTTCCACCCGGAAGCCTCGACCACCTGGATCGCGGGCGTCAGCTTCGGCGCGTGGATCGGCATGCAGCTGCTGATGCGCCGCCCGGAAATCCGCGGCTTCATCTCGATCGCGCCGCCCGCGAACATGTACGACTTCTCGTTCCTCGCCCCCTGCCCGTCGTCGGGCATCATCATCCAGGGCGAGGCCGACGAGGTCGCGACCCCGGGCGCGACGCAGAAGCTGGTCGACAAGCTGCGCACGCAAAAGCACATCACCATCCACCACGACACGATCCCGAAGGCGAACCACTTCTTCGAGAACGAAACGCCCGAGCTGATGCGCTCGGTCGACAATTATCTGGATATGCGGCTGGATCCGAACAGCCCGATACGGTGAAGGCTGGCGTGGCGGAGTAGCGCAGCTAATCCGCCGTCAATCGCCAGCCCGGCCAGCGGTGCGCAGCACCGACTGACGGCATGGGCTTCGCCCATGCCGGGCGATGGGGCGACCGCCCGGCGAGGTCGTACACCCTCAGTACCATCCCTTCGTCACCCCGGACTTGTTCCGGGGTCCACTGAGCCGCGGGCGTATCGTTCGAGCCTCTGGCGTTATGCCTCGCCGCGGAGTGGACCCCGGAACAAGTCCGGGGTGACGGAGGAGGTGGAACGGGCGTCGGCACGCCTCTCGGGACGGCGCCATCGAGCGACAGCCCGCACGCCGCCCCCCGCTCACAACTGCCAGATCACCACATTCCCCAGCAACACCGCCGCCATCACCAGCAGCAGCACGCCCTTCCGCCGGTCATGCCCACGCGCGATCAGCGCCCCGCCGCCGATCAGGCAGGCGAAGCACCCGAGCATCGCGATCGCCGGCGCCGCCTTGGCGATCGATCCCAGCGCCCCGTCCACGCGCGCCTCAGAACGGCAGTTTGAAGCCCGGTGGCAGCGGCAGCCCGCTGGTCATCTTCGACATCTCGGCACCCGACACCGCATCCGCCTTGGTCCGCGCGTCGTTGAACGCCGCCGCCAGCAGATCCTCGAGCATCTGCTTCTCGCTGACCTCGATCAGCGAATCGTCGATCGCGATGTTGATGATGCGCCCCTTGGCGCTCGCCTTCACCTTGACGAGGCCGCCGCCCGACACGCCCTCGACCTCGATCGTGTCGAGCTGGTCCTGCGCCTTCTGCAACTCGCTCTGGACGTTCTGCGCCATCGCGAGGATTTCATCGAGGTTCTTCATGCGATACTCCGTTTGCCGGGCCAGGCTTCCAGTTCCGCCTCCGGGAAGGCCGCGAACGCCGCCTTCACCAGCGGCGTGTCGAGGATCGCCAGACGCGTCGCCTCTTCATCCGCCTTGTCCTTCTCGCGCAAGGTAGGCGCGCCGGGCGCATCCTCCAAGCCAATCTTCCAAACCTGCCCGGTCGTCTTCTTGAGCGCCTCGGCGACGTCGCGCAGCGTGTCCGCCGACATCGGCCGCGATCCGCTGAGTACCAGTTCGGGCGGCGCATAGCGGACGACGCGCGCGCCATGGCCCAGCTGCGCGGCGACGGCATGATGCCCCTTGTCCTCGAGCAGCGCGACCATCGCCGGAAAGTCCGCCGGCATGCCGCCGCGTTCCTCGGCGACCGGCGCCGGTTGCGCCGCGGCGGCGGGCGCCGCCGATGCGGGCAGCGCACCGAGCTTGCCGCTGGCGATCTGCTTCGCCAGCTCGCCCGGATCGGGCAATGTCGAGGCATGGATCGCGCGCAGCAGCGCCATCTCCGCCGCCTCGATCGGCAGCGCCGCTTTGGCGACCTCGTCATGCCCCTTCAGGAACAATTGCCACAGCCGGTGCAACGCCGGAAAGGACAGCTTGTCCGCCCATTCGCTGCGCGCGTTGCGCTCCTCGATCGCCTGCGCCGGGTCCTCGGCGGTGCCGACCTTGGCGAGCGTGATGCCGTGCACCGTTTCGAGCAGCGAGCGCAGCACCGATTGCGGATCGACGCCATAATCATATTGCCGGCGCAGGCTGGCGAGCGCCCTTGCCGCATCGCCCGCGAGCACCAGCCCCAACAGGTCGCGCACCGCACCGCGATCGGACAGGCCGAGCATCTGCCGCACCGCGTCCGCGGTCACGCCGCCACCCTCCAGCCCCGCATGCGCGATCCCCTGATCGAGGATCGACAGCCCGTCGCGCGCCGACCCTTCCGCCGCCCGCGCGATCAGCATCAGCGCCTCGGGCTCGGCCTGCACCCCCTCCTCGCCGCAGACGAAGGCGAAATGCGCCGCCAGCTGCTCGGCCGAGATCCGCCGCAGGTCGAACCGTTGGCAGCGCGACAGCACGGTGATCGGCACCTTGTTCACCTCGGTCGTGGCGAACAGGAACTTGACGTGCGCGGGCGGCTCCTCGAGCGTCTTGAGCAATGCGTTGAACGCATTCTTGGACAGCATGTGGACCTCGTCCACGATGTAGATCTTGTAGCGCGCCGACACCGCGGCATAGCGCGCCGCGTCGATGATCTCGCGCACGTCGTCGACACCGGTGTGGCTCGCGGCGTCCATCTCGATCACGTCGATATGGCGCCCCTCGGCGATCGCGCGGCATGGCTCGCAGACCCCGCATGGATCGATCGTCGGCCCGCCGGTGCCGTCCGGCCCGACGCAGTTGAGCGCCTTGGCGATCAGCCGCGCGGTCGAGGTCTTGCCCACCCCGCGTACGCCGGTCATCAAGAAAGCATGCGCCAGCCGGTCGCGCTTGATGGCGTTACCCAGCGTCGTCACCATCGCATCCTGCCCGATCAGCTCGCGGAACGTCTGCGGACGGTATTTGCGCGCGAGCACGCGATACGGGTTGGCCTTGGCGGCAGGCTGCGGCGGTTCGCCCAGATCAAAGGAATCGGCCATTGGCGTTCATATAGGGGGCGAGCGCCGCGGTGTCGAAGCCTCGCCGCGCCGAGAGGGCCCAACGGTCGCACCACTTCCTTCGTCACCCCGGACTTGTTCCGGGGTCCACTCCGCGGCGAGGCATAACGCAAGAGGCTCGAACGATACGCCCGCTGCCCGGTGGACCCCGGAACAAGTCCGGGGTGACGTAGGGATATGGCGGGCGCATGGATCATCGCCCCGGTTTACCCCTGCCGGTTGTAAGCCTAGGACACCCCCACGCGCCCTCGCGCCCACCCCGGAACCGCTCGAAACCCATGCCCCCCGTCCTCGGCGTCACCGCCTCGATTCTCGGCCAGCCCTGGCATTGGCGCGCCCTCGCCGCGGACGCGCGCGACGGCTTCGGCGCAGACGATCTCGTCACGCAACTGCTGCTCGCCCGCGGTGCCCCGCGCGAAACGCTCGACCAGCACCGCGCACCCTCGATCCGCGCCTTCATGCCCGACCCGTCGGTGTTCCGCGACATGGACCGCGCGGCCACGCGCCTCGCCGACGCGGTTCAGGCGGGCGAGCGGATCGCGGTGTTCGGCGATTACGACGTCGACGGCGCGACCTCGGCGGCGCTGCTCATTCTCGTCCTGCGCGATCTCGGGATCGAAGCGCACCCCTATATCCCCGATCGGCTGCTCGAAGGCTATGGCCCTTCGGGCGACGCGCTCGTCCGGCTGGCCAACGAGGGCGCCTCGCTGATCGTCACCGTCGATTGCGGCGCGCAGGCGTTCGAGGCGCTGGCGATGGCGCACGCCCACCCGGTCGACGTCGTCGTCGTCGATCACCACAAATGCGCCGCCGCGCTGCCGCTCGCGCACGCGCTCGTCAATCCCAACCGCCTCGACGAGGACGAGGGCGCCGCGCACGGCCATCTCGCCGCGGTCGGCGTCTGCTTCCTCCTCGCCGCCGCGCTGATCCGCACGTTGCGCGGCCGCGGCTTCTTCGCGGACAGGTCCGAACCGCGGCTGATCGACCATCTCGACATCGTCGCATTGGGCACCGTCGCCGACGTCGCGCAGCTGCGCGGCCTCAACCGCGCGTTCGTCGCGCAGGGGCTGAAGGTGATGGCGCAGCGCCGCAATCCCGGCCTCGCCGCGCTGATCGAGGCATCGCGCCTCACCCGCGCACCGACCTGCAGCGACCTCGGCTTCGCGCTCGGGCCGCGGATCAACGCCGGCGGCCGCGTCGGCCGCGCCGACCTCGGCGTGCGCCTGCTCACCACGCAGGACCCCGACGAGGCGCGCGTCATCGCCGACGAGCTCGACCGCCTCAACGACGAACGCCGCCTGATCGAGGCGGGCGTGCAACAGGCCGCCGAGGCGATGGCGGCGGAGGACCGGATGGTCGCGGTCGTCGCCGGCGACGGCTGGCACCCCGGCGTGATCGGCATCGTCGCCGGCCGGCTCAAGGAAAAGCTCGGCCGCCCGGCGATCGTCATCGCGATCGGCGAGGACGGGCTCGGCAAGGGTTCGGGCCGCTCGGTCGCCGGGGTCGATCTCGGCGCGGCGGTGCTCGCCGCGAAGGAGCACGGCCTGCTCGTCGCCGGTGGCGGCCATGCGATGGCGGCGGGCCTGACGATCGCCGCCGACCGGATCGCCGACTTCGCCGACTTCCTCGAAGAGCGGCTCGCGCCTGCGGTGACCCGCGCGGTCGGCGAACGTGCGCTGCTGGTCGACACCGTCCTCGCCCCAGGCGGCATCACCCCCGCGCTGGTCGAATCGCTCGACGTCGGCGGCCCCTACGGCATGGGCTGGCCCGCGCCGCGCATCGCCGTCGGCCCGTTGCGCATCGTCAAGGCCGACATCGTCGGCAACGGCCACGTCCGCGCGATCGTCGCCGGCGACGACGGCCGCAGTTTCAAGGCGGTCGCCTTCCGCGCGGCCGACACGCCGCTCGGCCAGGCGCTGCTCGCCGCACCGCCGCACCGCCGCCTGTGGCTCGCCGGCCGCGCCAGGATCGACGACTGGGGCAGCCGCCCGGCGGCCGAACTGCACCTCGAAGACGCCGCCTGGGCGGATTGACGGCACAAACCCCTTGACCCCCCGCCCCCCCTCTTCTAGCAGCACCCCCGCTGGCCCCTTCGTCTAGCGGTTAGGACGCGGCCCTTTCACGGCTGAAGCACGGGTTCGATTCCCGTAGGGGTCACCATTGTCAAGGCAAAAGCGGCAGAAATCTGCGCTTTTTGCGGACACGGTGCGATTAGCGACATCCTCTCGTCCCCCAAAATAATTTGGCTGTGATGGTTCAATATGGACCGCCTTGGGTCGAAGGCTATCGCCGGGTGACGGCATTGCTGTGCCATGCGGGTTGGACGGTGAACCATAAGCGTGTCGAGCGGATTTGGCGGCGTGAAGGGCTCAAGGTCCCGCAGCGTCAGCCGAAGCGCGGGCGTCTATGGCTAAACGACGGATCATGCACCCGCCTGCGGCCGCAATATCCGGGGCATGTGTGGGCCTACGACTTCGTCGAGGGTCGGATGCATGATGGGCGCAAGTTCCGCATCCTCACCATCATCGACGAGCCCAGCAGGGAATGCCTGGCGCTCATCGTCGCGCGACAGCTCAAGCATGAGGATGTCGCCGGCACTTATGAACCAGTAGCGGGATCTTGTGAAAGGAGCGCGCTGATCCGCGTCGACTCCGGGGTGGATCGAATTGCTCCGCCAGCCAACCAAACATATTCGCTCCCTCGGTCTTGAGGCCGGCGTACACAACAGATGCAAGAAAAAGCGCCAGCTATATGCGAGCGCTATGCCTTTTCTCGAAATCGATCTCGTAATGCTACGTAGGGAGGTCTTCATAGCGGGTCGCTGATGGTGCCCCGACGGTCGTGGGTGCCGATCTACAGGGGCGTCCATGAAGTTCACCTATTCCGCCGCGCTGCTCTTGTTGGCCGCGCTGTCGGCCGCGTCGCCTGCGCTTGCGCAGGAGTTTGCAAAGCCGGGCGTTCCACAGGATCCAGCCGAACCGCAGGCGGCACCGACCAATCCGATCACGGTGTCGGGCAGCGTTGCGGTGCTCACCGACTATCGCCTGCGCGGCGTGTCGCAAAGCGACCGCGATCCGGCCGTACAGGGGGCGCTGACGATCGCGCACGAGAGTGGCTTCTATGTCGGCGCCTTCGCCTCGAACCTCGCGGGCTGGGGAACGTTCGGCGGGTCGAACCTGGAACTCGATGCGATCGGCGGGTTCAGGAACACCGTGGGCAGCGCCACGATCGATGCCGGCTTGACCTGGTACATGTATCCGGGCGGCGCCGACAAGACGGATTACGCGGAAGCATTCGCCAAGCTGTCCGGCACCGCGGGGCCCATGACGCTGCTCGCCGGCGTCGCCTACGCACCCGAGCAGCAGGCGCTGGGCAAATGGTATCGCAACGGTGCCGAGGCGGCGGCGGGCGTCTACTCCGATCCGGGCGACAAGGAGGACAATCTGTACCTCTGGGGCGACGGCGCGATCGCGGTGCCGAACACGCCGCTGACCGCCAAGGCGCACATCGGTTGGTCGAAGGGCAACGGCGGTCTGGGGCCGAACGCGACAAGCGCGGCGCCGACAGGCGAGTATTGGGACTGGCAGCTCGGCGCCGACTACGCGATTCCGCACACGCCGCTGACGGTCAACGTCAGCTGGATCGACACCGACATCTCGCGCCGCGAGGCGGCCTATCTGCAGCCCAGCTTCAGCAAGGGCCAGGACGGCACCGGCTCGATCGCCGGCAGCACCGTCTTCGCCTCGCTGACCGCGGCGCTTTGAGGAGCATGGTGATGAACGATCTTCTCTGGATCCTCGTCATGGTGGGGCTGGTGGCGGCGACGCTCGCCTACGCCCGCCTGTGCGATCAGGCGTGAGGGCGCGGCCATGACGCTCGATCTCTGGCTGGCGGCGCTGACCGCGCTCGGCCTCCTCGTCTATCTGGTGGCGGTCCTGATCCGCCCCGAACGCTTCTGAAGGGAGCGGACCGATGACACTCCAGGGCTGGTTCCTGATCCTCGCCTTTATCGGCCTCCTGCTGGCGCTGACCAAGCCGGTCGGCCTGTGGTTGCACGCGCTGTACGAAGGCCGCCGCACGCCGCTTCACCGCGTGCTCGGCCCGGTCGAGCGCGGCTTCTACCGCCTTTCGGGCATCGACCCGGCCGCCGAGCAGGGCTGGCGCCGCTACGCGCTGCACATGCTGCTCTTCAACGTCGTGCTGATGGCCTTCACCTACGCGGTGCTGCGCCTGCAGGGCGTGCTGCCGGGAAATCCGCAAAGGCTGGCGGGGCTCAGCCCGCACCTCGCCTTCAATACCGCGATCAGCTTCGCCACCAACACCAACTGGCAGAGCTACGGCGGCGAAAGCACCATGTCGAACCTCAGCCAGATGCTGGGGCTGGCCATCCACAACTTCCTGTCCGCGGCGACCGGCATCGCGCTCGCCTTCGCGCTGTTCCGCGGGTTCGCGCGGGCCGAGGCGAAAACGGTGGGCAACTTCTGGGCGGACGTGACGCGGGTCACGCTGTACCTGCTGCTGCCGCTCTGTATCGTCTACACGCTGTTTCTGATCGCGTCGGGCGTGCCGCAGACGCTGGCCGCGACGATCGAGGTCGATACGCTGGAGGGGATACGCCAGGTGCTCGCCACCGGCCCGGTCGCCAGCCAGGAGGCGATCAAGATGCTCGGCACCAACGGTGGCGGCTTCTTCAACGCCAATTCCGCGCACCCGTTCGAGAACCCGACGGCGCTCACCAACTTCGTCCAGATGCTGTCGATCTTCGTCGTCGGCTTCGGCCTGACCTGGTGCTTCGGCAGGGCGGTCGGCAACACGCGCCAGGGCTGGGCGATCCTGTCGGCGATGGTGATCCTGTTCCTCGCCGGCGTGACCGTGACCTACTGGCAGGAAGCGGCGGGCAATCCCGTCCTCCATCACCTCGGCGTCGCCGGCGGCAACATGGAGGGCAAGGAAGTGCGCTTCGGCATCGCCGCCTCGTCGCTGTTCGCCGTCGTCACCACCGCCGCCTCATGCGGCGCGGTCAACGCGATGCACGACAGCTTCACCGCATTGGGCGGCATGATCCCGCTGTTCAACATGCAGCTGGGCGAGGTCGTGATCGGTGGTGTCGGCGCCGGCATCTACGGTTTCCTGCTGTTCGCGATCCTGGCGGTGTTCGTCGCCGGGCTGATGGTCGGCCGCACGCCCGAGTACGTTGGCAAGAAGATCGAGGCGCGCGAGGTGAAGCTGGCGGTGCTCGCCATCGCGGTGCTGCCGCTGATGATCCTGGGGCTGACCGCGTTGTCGAGCGTGGCCGCGCAGGGGCTGGCGGGGCCGCTCAACAAGGGGCCGCACGGCTTCTCGGAGATCCTGTACGCCTTCACCAGCGCGGTCGGGAACAACGGCTCGGCCTTCGCCGGTCTCACCGCCAGCACGCCATGGTACGACGGGCTGCTCGGCGTCGCGATGTGGGCCGGCCGCTTCTTCGTCATCGTGCCGATGCTGGCGATCGCCGGCTCGCTCGCCGCGAAGAAGCATACGCCGGAGAGCGCAGGCTCCTTCCCGACCACGGGCGGCCTGTGGGTCGGCCTGCTCGTCGGGATCATCCTGATCCTGGGCGGTCTCACCTTCCTCCCGAGCCTCGCGCTCGGCCCCATCGCCGATCATCTCGCGATGATCCGCGGCCAGCTGTCCTGATCGGAAGCCACCATGGCGAATACGCAGACAAAGAGCCTGTTCACGGCCGACCTCGTCGTTCCCGCGATCAAGGCGTCGTTCCTGAAGCTCGACCCGCGCGAGCTGGTCCGCAACCCGGTGATGTTCGTCACCGCCGCGGTCGCGGCGCTGATGACGGTGCTGCTCGTCGTCGGGCACGATGATCTGGGGCTCGGCTTCAAGCTCCAGCTCGCCGTGTGGCTGTGGCTGACGGTGCTATTCGGCACCTTCGCCGAGGCGCTGGCGGAAGGCCGCGGCAAGGCGCAGGCGGCAAGCTTGCGCGCGACCAAGGCGGAGCTGACCGCCAAGCGGCTGAGAGGAGCAGACCGCGACTACGACGACGTGCCCGCCAGCCAGCTGAAGGTCGGCGACATCGTGCTGGTCGAGACGGGCGACCTGATCCCGTCGGACGGCGATGTCGTCGCCGGTGTCGCCTCGGTCAACGAGGCCGCGATCACCGGCGAGAGCGCGCCGGTGATCCGCGAGGCGGGCGGCGACCGTTCGGCGGTGACCGCGGGCACGCGCGTCATCTCCGACGAGGTTCGCGTGAAGGTGACGGTGGAGCCCGGCCACGGCTTTCTCGACCGGATGATCGCGCTGGTCGAGGGCGCCGAGCGGCAGAAGACGCCCAACGAGGTGGCGCTCACTATCCTGCTCGTCGGGCTGACGATCATCTTCCTGATCGCGGTCGGCACCATCCCCGGCTTCGCCTCCTACGCGGGCGGGTCGATCCCGGTCGCGATGCTCGCGGCGCTGCTCGTCACGCTGATCCCGACGACGATCGCCGCACTCCTCTCGGCGATCGGCATCGCCGGCATGGACCGGCTGGTGCGGTTCAACGTGCTCGCCAAGTCGGGGCGCGCGGTAGAGGCGGCGGGCGACGTCGACGTGCTGCTGCTCGACAAGACGGGCACGATCACGATCGGCGATCGCCAGGCGTCCGAGTTCCGCGCCGTCGGCGGCGCGAGCGAGGCGGAACTCGCCGAGGCGGCGCTGCTCGCCAGCCTGGCCGATGAGACGCCCGAGGGCCGATCGGTCGTCGTGCTCGCGCGTGACCGGTTCGACCTGCAGCGGTCGATGCCGCGGGGCTGCGAGGTGATCCCATTCACAGCGCAGACCCGCGTCTCCGGACTGCGGTTCGACGGCACGCTGATCCAGAAGGGCGCGGTCGATTCGATCCTGCGCGCCAATCCGGGTTCGGGCGAGACCGCCGCGGCGACCGAGCTGCGCCGGATCACCGACGAGATCGCCCGTGCCGGCGGCACGCCGCTGGCGGTTGCGAAGGACGGCCGGCTGCTCGGCGCGATCTTCCTGAAGGACGTGGTCAAGGCCGGCATTCGCGAACGCTTCGGCGAACTCCGCACGATGGGCATCCGCACGGTGATGATCACCGGCGACAACCCGCTGACCGCCGCCGCGATCGCTGCGGAGGCGGGGGTCGACGACTTCCTCGCCCAGGCGACGCCCGAGGACAAGCTGGCGCTGATCCGCAAGGAGCAGGCGGGCGGCAAGCTGGTCGCGATGTGCGGCGACGGCACCAACGACGCGCCCGCGCTGGCGCAGGCGGACGTCGGCGTGGCGATGAACACCGGCACGCAGGCCGCGCGCGAAGCGGGCAACATGGTCGACCTCGACAGCGATCCGACCAAGCTGATCGAGGTCGTCGGCCTCGGCAAGCAGCTGCTGATGACGCGCGGCGCGCTCACCACCTTCTCGGTCGCCAACGACGTCGCGAAGTATTTCGCGATCATCCCGGCGATGTTCGTGGTGCTCTATCCAGGATTGGATGTGCTCAACGTCATGCGGCTGGCGACGCCACAGTCGGCGATCCTGTCGGCGATCATCTTCAACGCGGTCATCATCCCGCTGCTGGTGCCGCTGGCGCTGAAGGGCGTCGCCTACCGACCGATGGGGGCGGGGGCGCTGCTCGCGCGCAATCTCGCCGTCTACGGCCTGGGCGGCCTCGTCGCGCCGTTCGTCGGCATCAAGATCATCGATCTCGTGGTCGGCGGCATCGGCCTCGCGTAAAGGGTACAGGAACATGGGCAAGGACTTCACTTCCGCGCTGCGGCCGGCGATCGTCATGACGATCCTGTTCGCTGCGCTCCTCGGGCTGGCCTATCCGCTGGCGATGACCGGAATCGGCCAGGCGCTGTTCCCGCATCAGGCGAACGGCAGCCTGATCGCCGACGCGCAGGGCCGGGTGATCGGCTCGGAGATCGTCGGGCAGGCGTTCGCCGCCGACCGCTATTTTCAGACGCGTCCGTCCGCCGCCGGCAAGGGCTACGATGGGCTCGCCTCGTCGGGATCGAACCTTGGGCCGGCCGCGCAGGCGCTGGTTGACCGGGTGAAGCCTGACGTCGACCGGCGCCGTCACGAGGGCATCGCCGGGCCGATCCCTGCCGACCTTGTCACCGCCAGCGGCTCGGGACTCGATCCCGACCTGTCGCCCGCCGCCGCGCTCGCGCAGGCGCCGCGGGTGGCCCGGGCCCGCGGCATCGCGTGGGAGCGCGTCCGGGCGCTGGTGGCCGAGCAAACCGAGGACTCGCTGTTCGGCGTTCCGCACGTCAACGTGCTCGCACTCAACCGCGCGCTCGACAGCCTCGCGTCCGGTAGCCCCTCGCGCTGATGCCAGACACCAACCCCGATCCGGGGGCCGGACGCCCCGATCCCGACGCGCTTCTGCGCTCCGCCGCGCAGGAGGGGCGCGGGCGGCTGAAGATCTTCCTCGGTGCCGCACCGGGCGTCGGCAAGACCTACGAAATGCTGTCCGAGGGCGCGGCACGCCGGCGCGACGGGGTGGACGTCATCGTCGGGGTGGTCGAGACCCATGGCCGCACGGAGACCGAGGCGCTGACTCGCGGCCACGAGATCGTGTCGCGCCGCGACGTGCCCTATGAGGGGCGGACGCTGCACGAGATGGACCTCGACGCTATCCTCGCCCGCGCGCCGCGACTGGTGCTGGTCGACGAACTGGCGCACACCAACGCCCCTGGCAGCCGCCACCCCAAGCGCTACCAGGACGTCGAGGAGCTGCTCGCCGCCGGCATCGACGTCTATTCGACCATCAACATCCAGCACGTCGAGAGCCTGAACGACATCGTCGCCAGTTTCACCCGCGTCCGCGTCCGCGAGACGGTGCCCGACAGCGTGTTGGAGCGGGCCGAGATCGAGGTCGTCGACATCCCGCCCGACGAGCTGATCGAGCGGTTGAGGGCGGGCAAGGTCTATCTGTCGGAGGAGGCGACCCGAGCGCTCGGGCATTTCTTCTCCAGGTCCAACCTGTCGGCATTGCGCGAGCTGGCGCTGCGCCGCGCGGCGCAGGCGGTCGATGCGCGTATGCTCGACGACGTGCGTGCGCTGGGGCTCGGCGGCACCTGGGCGGGCAGCGACCGCATCGTCGTCGCGATCAACGAACTACCGGGCGCCGAGGCGCTCGTGCGCGCCGCCAAGCGTGTCGCCGACGGCCTGCGGGGCCCGTGGACTGCGCTGTTCGTAGAGACGCCCCGCGCCGCCCATTTCACCGACGTGCAGCACGCCCGCGTCGCGGCGGCGATGACCCTGGCGACGCAGCTCGGCGCGGCCGTTGCCACCGTGCCCGCGACCAGCGTCGTCGAGGGCATCCAGAACTTCCTCGCCGACGCCCGTGCCACGCAGCTGGTGATCGGCAAGTCGCGGCGGTCGCGCTGGTTCGAGCTGCGCCACGGCTCGGTCGTGGACTGGCTGATCCGCGCGACCCCGGGTGTCGCCATCCACGTCATGCCGGTTGGCGGAACGGGCGGTCGCGAACCGCGAGGCATCCGCCCGCCGGCACGTTGGGGAACACCCGTGGGATACGTAGCGACGGGTGGCCTCATCGCCGCGATTACCGCCGGCGGCATCGCCTTGCAGCCGGCTTTCGACCTCGGCAATCTAGCCCTCCTCTACCTGCTACCGGTGATGGTGGGGGCGAGCCTCTACGGCCTGCGCACCGGCCTGTTCGCCGGCCTGACCTCCAGCCTGGCCTACAATTTCTTCTTCCTGCCCCCGGTCGGCACACTCAGCATCAGCAACCCCGAGAACGTCGTCTCGGTGATCGTGCTGCTCGGCATCGCGTTCGCGACGAGCCAGTTGACGGCGCGCGTGCGGGCGCAGGCGGATCTGGCGACGGCGAGCGCGCGGACCAACGCCACGCTCGCCGGGTTCCTGCGCCAGATCGCGAGCGTCAACGATCCCGACGTCGCCGCGCAGATGATCTGCGACGATGTCCGCCGCCTGCTCGATGTGCAGGTTGTGCTGCTGGGTTCGCCCGGCGGCACCGAGCTGGACGTGCTCGCCGCGAGCGATCCGGGTTACCGGTTGGACACGATGGACAATGCCGCGGCGCGGTGGGCGTTCGACAACGGCGTGCCGACCGGCATGGGCTCGGGAACGCTCGCCGCATCGGGATGGCTTTTCCAGCCGCTAAGGGCGGGTGATCGCGTCGTTGCCGTGCTGGGCGTTGCGAACGAGGCGGGCGGCCAACCAGTCCGCGCCGACCAGCAGCCGCTGCTCAGCAGTCTGATCGACCAGTCGGCGCTCGTCATGGAGCGGCTGCGGCTCCAGACCGAGATGCGCGACGTCGACGTCGTCCGCACCCGCGACCGGCTGCGCGCGGCGCTGCTCTCCTCGGTCAGCCATGATCTGCGCACGCCGCTGACCGCGGTGATCGGTGCCGCCGGCGAGCTCGACCATGGCTGCACGCCCGAGCTGATCGGTACCATCCAGGCCGAGGCCGCGAGGCTCAACCGGTTCGTATCCAACCTCCTCGACATGGCCCGCGTCGAGGCGGGCGCGATCAAGCTCGCCGTCGAGCCGATCGACCTGAGCGACGCGGTGACGAGCGCCGCGCATGATGCCCGTCGCGCGCTGGAGGGCCATCCCATCCGGCTCGACGTTCCACCCGATCTTCCGCTGGTCCGCGTCGATCCGCAGCTCCTCCATCACTGCCTCCTCAACCTTCTCGACAATGCCGGCCGCTATGGCGACCCTGGCACCGAGATCGTCATCGAGGGCAGCAACCGCTACGGTGAGGTTCGCCTCGCCGTGCTCGACCATGGCCCCGGGCTGCCGAATGGGAGCGAAGCCGAGGTGTTCGAGACGTTCACGCGCCTGGAAGGCTCCGATCGCGCGATCGGGGGTACCGGTCTTGGCCTCGCGATCGTAAAGGCGTTTGCTGAGGCGATGGGCATGACCGTCGAGGCCGAGAACCGAGAGGATGGTGCTGCCTTCACCCTCGCCTTTCCGTCGGCACTGATTGTCCGCGAGCCTGCGCCGGAAAGGCTGACCTGAATGCCCGCCAAGATCCTCGTCGTCGACGACGATGCCGCGATCCGTCGTCTGCTCCGCAATACGCTTGTCCGCGCGAGCTACACCGTGGTCGAGGCAGCGGACGCCAAGGGCGCATTGCGTCAGGCTGCCGCCGAACAACCCAGCGCGATCCTTCTCGATCTCGGGCTTCCGGATCGTGACGGCCTCAGCATCATACCGCTCCTGCGCTCCCACAGCGATGCGGCTATCCTCGTCGTGTCAGCCCGCGAGGCGGTGGACGACAAGGTGGCGGCGCTCGACCTTGGCGCCGAAGACTTCGTCACCAAGCCCTTCGACACGGACGAGCTCCTTGCGCGCCTTCGTGTCGCGTTGCGCCTTCATCAAATGCTGGGAGCGCCGCCCAGGATTGTCCGCCGAGGCGACCTGACGATCGATCTCGACCTCCGGACCGTTTCGCGGAACGAGCAGGAGGTGCATCTCACGCGTAAGGAGCACGATGTGCTGGAGGTCCTTGCCCGGCACATTGGCAGGATCGTCACTCATGAGAAGCTGCTCTCCGCGTGCTGGGGCGGCGAGGAGGAGCCGCGCGTCGAGTATCTTCGGATCGTCATTCGCAATCTGCGACAGAAATTGGAAGCGCCAGCGCTGGTAGGAACTGTGATCGCTAACGAACTTGGTGTCGGTTATCGGCTAAGGACGGAGAGCTAAACTCGGCGATCCGGACCTTTCGCTCGGTACCGGCGGCGAATTGCTGTTTCAGGTCGTCCAGCGTCCCGGCGATATGCTGCAACAGCAGCGCTTCGAGCGTGACCGCGTCGCGCGCCATCCACGCATCGAGCAGTCCGCGATGTTCCAGATGCGCGCGCGATTCGCGTCCCGCGGGCTGAAGGTGCGCGACGACATAGCGTTCGGCGAGGATCGACAGCCGCTCGACGAGCTGCGTCGTCAGCAGCCGGCCGCCGGGCCGGACGAGTGCGGTGTGGAAATCGCGGTTGCGCACTGCCACCTCGGCGAGGTTGGAGCCGGCGGCGCTGTCGAGCCGTTCGAACGCCTCCGCCGTCTGCGCGCGCGCCGCGCCGTCGGCGACCAGCGCGGCATGCGCCGCCGCGGCGGGTTCGATGGTCAGGCGCAGCGCGTAGATCTCGTCGACCTGCTCGGCCGACATCGGCTGGACGAAATAGCCGCGGTTGGCGTGGCTGACGAGCAGCCCTTCCTGTTCCAGCCGGGCGAGCGCTTCGCGCAGCGGAATCTTGCTGACCCCCAGTTGCGCGGCGAGCGCGTCCTGGCGGATCGGCGTATCGGTGGCGAGGCGCCCGATGACGATCTGTTCGCGCACGATCTCGAAGACCCGCTCCGACAGGGTACGCACGACGATGCTGGTCATGGCCGGCTCTCCACAGGCGAACGGCACGCGCGACGACGGTTCGCCGACGCCTGCTTCACTGGACCTGGAAGCCATTCCAGAAGGAATCGGCCCGATCAATGCATATCGTGTTGAATCCGGTGGCGATCGCCGACCCTTCGATCGACGGGACGATCGCCGGCTGGCCGCCGAGCGTCGTCGCCGCCTTGGCCCGGCCGATGAAGCGACCGCCGATATAGCGTTCGTGGACGAAGCGGTCGCCGACGCGGCGATCGAGCGGGGCGGCTATACGATCCCGCCTGGGACGACGCCGACGGTGGTGACGCTGCGGCGGCGCGTCAGATCGGCAGCTGCGTCGTCGCCTTGACCTCCTCGAGCACCGCGTATGTCCGCGTCTCGCGGATGCCGGGCAGGTCGACCAGCGTCGACCCCAGGAACACGCGATACGCCGCCATGTCGGCGACGCGCACTTTGAGGAGGTAGTCGAACCCGCCCGCGACCATATGGCATTCGAGCACCTCGGGCAGCCGCTCGACATGCGCGGCGAAGGCGGCGAAGACGTCGTCGGACGTCCGGTCGAGCAGCACCTCGACGAAGATCATCAGCGCGCGGCCGAGCTTGGCGGGGTCGAGCAGCGTGGTATAGCCGGTGATGACGCCGCTGGCGCGCAGCCTTTTCACCCGGTCGAAACAGGCGGCGGGCGACAGGCCGCATTGCGCGGCGAGCGCCTGGTTGGTGATCCGGCCATCGGCCTGCAACGCGCGCAGCAATCGGGCGTCCATCGCGTCCATGCGAACATCCTTCGGCTTTGGGGCGCTTGCCGGATAATCCTTCGGTCACGTCTGCGCAAACGCAAAGCACCTCCGTCGCGAAGCGCGATATAGACGAACGATCGCCCCTTACCGGAACATCCTTCATGCTTCGCACCTTCGACTGGGACCGCCTCGACACCGCCAAATATCAGGACGAGGCCGAATCGGTCGGCGCGCTGCTGCGCGCGGTGCCCTTGTCGGATGCCGAACGCGAAGCGGTGTCGGCGCAGGCGGTGACGCTGGTGCAGGCCGCCCGCACCTCCACGAAGAAACAGGGCGTGGTCGAGAGCTTCCTGCAGGAATATTCGCTCGGCACCAAGGAGGGCCTCGCGCTGATGTGTCTCGCCGAGGCGATGCTGCGCACGCCCGATGCCGAGACGCGCGACCGGCTGATCGCGGAAAAGATCGGCGCCGCCGACTGGGGCAGCCACCTCGGCGGGTCGGACAGCCTGTTCGTCAACGCCTCGACCTGGGGGCTGATGCTGACCGGCAAGCTGATCGACGTCGATGCCGAGGCGAAGACGGATCTGGGCGGCTGGTTCAGGCGGCTGACCGCGCGATTGGGCGAACCCGTCATCCGCCAGGCGGTCGGCGCCGCGGTCAAGATGATGGGCGAACAGTTCGTCCTCGGCCGCACGATCGAGGGCGGGCTGGAGCGCGCGCGCAAGGAGGGCTATCTCTGCTCGTTCGACATGCTCGGCGAGGGCGCGCGCACCGCGGCGGACGCCGCGCGCTACGAGTCGATCTATGCCAATGCGATCGAAGCGGTCGGCGCGGCGCGCGCGCCCGGCCTCAGCCCGGAGGACGGCCACGGCGTCTCGGTCAAATTGTCCGCGCTCTGCCCGCGCTACGAGGCGGTGCAGGAAGCGCGCGTCTGGGAGGAATTGTACCCGCGCGTGAAGCGCCTCGCGCTGATCGCCGCGCGCCACAATCTCAACTTCGCGATCGACGCGGAGGAGGCCGACCGGCTGGTGATCTCGCTGCGCCTCGTCGACCGGCTGGCGCGAGAGGAGGAATTGGGCGACTGGACCGGCCTCGGCGTCGTCGTGCAGGCGTATCAGAAGCGGGGCCTCGCGGTGATCGAGGGACTGGCGGCACTCGCCCGCAGCACCGGGCGGCGAATCATGGTCCGCCTCGTCAAGGGCGCCTATTGGGACAGCGAGATCAAGCGCGCGCAGGTCGCCGGCCGGCCCGATTATCCCGTCTTCACCACCAAGCCCGCGACCGATTTGTCCTATCTCGTCTGCGCCGCGGCGCTGATCGAAGCCAGCCCGGCGCTCTATCCGCAATTCGCGACGCACAATGCGCACACGCTCGCCGCGGTCAGCCTGATGGCGACGCGCCGCGGCGTGCGGATCGAGCACCAGCGGCTGCACGGCATGGGCGAGGCGCTGTACAAGGCGGCGGGCGGCAATCTCAGCTTGCGTGCCTACGCCCCCGTCGGCGGCCATGAGGAGTTGCTCCCCTATCTCGTCCGTCGCCTGCTCGAGAATGGCGCCAACACCAGCTTCGTCCATGCGCTGCTCGACGAGCGCGTGCCGGCCGAGCTCGTGGTCAGCGATCCCGTCGACACCGTTCGCGCGCAGCCCGATCGCCACCCGCGCATCCCGACCCCCGCCGACCTGTACGGCGCCACCCGCGCCAATCCGCCGGGGCGCGACTACAGCCGCGACAGCGAACGCGCCGCCGCGGCGCGCACGGCGCAGGTCGGTGCGGCGGACACGATCGCCGCAGGCCCGATCGTCGGCGGGCAACTGCTCGCCGGCACCGGGCCGCAGCCGGTGCACAGCCCGGTCGATCGCAGCCGGCTGATCGGCACCGTCGCCGAAGCGACACCCGCCGACATCGACCGCGCCGCCACCCTCGCCCGCGCCGCGCAGCCGCGCTGGGACGCGGCGGGCGGCGTCGCGCGCGGCCGGGTGCTGCGCGCGATGGGCGACGCGCTGGAGGGCGCGATGGACCCGCTGATCGCCTTGCTGTCGCGCGAGGCGGGCAAGACGCTCAACGACGGCGTCGCCGAGGTGCGCGAGGCAGTCGATTTCTGCCGCTATTACGCGCATCTCGCCGAAACGCAGTTCAACGGGCTGCAACCGCTGCCCGGCCCGGTCGGCGAGACCAACCATCTCGAGCTGCGCGGGCGCGGCACGTTCGTCTGCATCTCCCCATGGAATTTCCCGCTGGCGATCTTCACGGGTCAGATCGCCGCGGCGCTGGCGGCGGGCAATGCGGTGCTGGCGAAGCCCGCCGAACAGACGCCGCTCGTCGCCGCCGAGGCGGTGCGGCTGTTCCACGCCGCCGGCCTCGACCCCGATCTGCTCGCGCTGCTGCCCGGCGACGGCGCGACCGTCGGTGCGGCGCTGGTCGCGCATCCGGGGATCGCGGGCGTCGCCTTTACCGGCGGCACCGACACCGCGTGGGGCATCAACCGCAGCCTCGCCGAACGCCGCGGGCCGATCCTGCCGTTCATCGCCGAGACCGGTGGCCTCAACGCGATGTTCGTCGACACGACCGCGCTCAAGGAACAGGTGGTCGACGACGTTATCGTCTCGGCGATCGGGTCTGCGGGGCAGCGCTGTTCGGCGCTGCGGCTGCTGTTCGTTCCCGAGGAATCCGCGGACGAGCTGATCGCGACGCTGACCGGTGCGCTCGACACGCTGGTCATCGGCGATCCCGCCGATGCCGCGACCGACGTCGGCCCGGTGATCGACGCCGACGCGCTGGCGATGCTGGAGGCGCATCGTGCGCGGCTGGAGCGCGAGGCGATGGTCCTCGCACGCCGCGATCCGGGGGTGTGGAGCGACCGCGGGTATTTCTTCGGCCCCGTCATCGCCGAGGTGCCGCGTGCCGACTTCCTCGCGCAGGAGGTGTTCGGCCCGATCCTCCACATCTACCGCTACAAGGCAGATGAGCTGGAGGGGATCGCGCGGCAGCTTGCCGACACCGGCTATGGCCTGACGCTCGGCATCCACAGCCGGATCGAGGGGTTCGCCAACCGGGTGCGCGCGCTGGTCCCCGCGGGCAATGTGTACGTCAACCGTTCGATCATCGGCGCGGTGGTCGGCGTGCAGCCGTTCGGGGGTGAGGGGCTGTCGGGCACCGGGCCGAAGGCGGGCGGGCCGCATGCGCTGCTCCGCTATTCAGTCGAGCGCGCGGTCTCGGTCAACATCACCGCGCAAGGGGGCGATCCGGCGCTGTTGAATATCTGAGGCTGTATTACGGTACGTGAGGAGGTGAGTCTCACCGTGCTTCGACAAGCTCAGCATGACCGGTCGGGGGGTGGGTCGCGCGTGGCTCTGGGACAGCGTCAGCTACCGATCCGAACGGGGCGATCCGGCGCTGTTGAATATCAGACGGCAGGCCAAGCCGGGCGCGAACGATCGGCTTGGTTCCGGCCCCTTCGTCCCCCCGTTCGTACTGAGCTCATCGAAGTACGATGAGACTCACCCTGCTTCGACAAGCTCGGCATGACCGGATGGAGGGGGTGGATCGGATGCTCGCCCGCCGCTTCTCGCACGAGGCGCTGCTCGCGCCGCTCGCCAAGGCACGCGATCCGCTCGACGGCCTGCACGCCAATACGCAGGTGCCCAAGGTCGTGGGCTTCCAGCGCGTCGCCGAAGTGACCGGCGATGCCGCCGCCTTCTACTGGCGGACGGTGACGCGCACCCGTTCGTTCGCGACCGGAATGCGGCGGCAGACAGGGATACGCTCTGTTTAACCTTTCCCCGGTACAGCGGCGGCCATGTCAGCTTTCCGCACGGTTCCTGTCGCGAATCCCACCGATCGGGTGACGCCCGGGCGCGACGACAGCGTGCTGGCCGGCGCGATCCGGGCGTGCCGGCGGCACCTGACCTTCGCGGCGGCGTTTTCGGGGCTGGTCAACGTCCTGTACCTCGCGCCCTCGCTCTTCATGCTGCAGGTCTACGACCGCGTCGTGCCGACCCGCGGCGGCGCGACGTTGTTGCTGCTGACGCTGATCCTCGTCGTCGCGCTGATCGTCTTCGCGATCCTCGATGCGGTGCGCATGCGGCTGCTGCTGCGCGCGAGCATGCGGCTGGAGCGGCAGGCGGCGCCCGGCATCCTGCTCCGCATCCTCGGCACCGACAATGCGAGCGCCGCGCAGCGCGGGCAGGCGATGCGTGATTTCGACACGATCCGCGGCACGCTGACCGGGCCGACGATCATCGCGCTGTTCGATGCGCCCTGGGCGCCGATCTACATCCTCATCGCCTTCCTGCTGCATCCGTGGATCGGCGTGCTGGCGCTGGTCAGCGCGCTGCTGCTCGGCGGTATCGCGATCCTCAGCGACCGCGTCACCGCGACCGCGGCGCGCGATACGCAGGCGCGGGCGATGCTGGCGACGCGCGAACAGGACGTGTCGATCCACGGGTCCGAAGTCGCGCGCGTGCTCGGCATGCGCAACGCGCTCATCACCCGCCACCTGCTCGAACGCGCCGAGCTGGTGCGACGGCAGGCGGCGCTCGCGGGCACCTCTGGCCAGTTCCTCGCGGTGACCAAATTCCTGCGGCTGCTGCTCCAGTCGCTCGCCCTTGCATTGGGCGCATGGCTGGCGATCCGGCAGGACATATCGGGCGGGGCGATCTTCGCCGCGTCGCTGCTGCTCGGCCGCGCATTGCAGCCGGTCGAGCAGATCCTCGGCGCGATGAAGCCGCTCGCCGCCGCGCGCAATGCCTGGCGCGACCTTGACGCCTTCTGCCGCCTGCCCGGCCCCGGCGCGAGCACCACCGCGCTGCCCGCGCCGGTCGGCCGGATCGACGTGCGCGACGTCTCGGTCCTCGCCGGCGAGGGCGAACGCGCGCTGCTGTCCGACATCAGCTTCTCCGTCGCGCCGGGCGAGATCGTCGCGCTGGTCGGCCCGAGCGGCGCGGGCAAATCGACGCTGCTGCGCGTCCTGTCCGGCGCGGTGATGCCCGACAGCGGCGAGGTGAGGATCGACGGCGCCAGCCTGACCGACTGGAACCGCGAACAACTGGGCCGGCACATCGGCTATATGCCGCAGACGCCGTCGCTGTTCCCGACCACGGTGCACACCAACATCTCGCGCTTCCAGGCGGTGCTGGCGGGTGAGAGCGAGGGCCTCGACGCCGCGGTCGTCACCGCGGCACAGGCGGCCGGCGCGCATGAGGTGATCCTGGGCCTGCGCCACGGCTATGCGACGATGCTGTCGACGGCGGAGGGCGGCGGGTTGTCGGCGGGGCAGAACCAGTCGGTCGCGCTCGCCCGCGCGCTGTTCGGCGAACCGACGATCCTGTTCCTCGACGAACCCAATGCCCACCTCGACAGCGAGGGCGAGGCGCGGCTGGTCGCGACGCTGGCGGCGCTGCGCCAGCGCGGCGCGACGGTGGTCGTCTCGACGCACCGCACCGGATTGTTGCAGGCGGTCGACAAGATCATGGTGCTGCGCGGCGGCACGATCCAGATCTACGACGAGCGCGCCAAGGTGATCCGCACCGCCGGCCCCGCGCCCGTCGCCGCGGGAGGCCAACGATGAACGCGCCGGTCGCTTTGTCCAACGACCCGCGCCGGCAGATCGCCGAGCGGCTGCGCCTCGACGATTCGCCGCGCCATGCGATCCTGATCGGCGGGGTCGTCGCCTTCCTGTTCTTCGTCGTCGGGCTCGGCTGGGCGGCGTTCGCGCGGCTCGACGCGGCGGCGGCTGGCGAAGGCCAGGTCGTCGTCGCCGGCAACCGCCAGACCGTCCAGCATCGCGAAGGCGGCATCGTCGCCGCGCTGGCGGTGCGCGACGGCGCACACGTCAAGGCGGGCGACGTGCTCTTCCGGCTCGAGGGCGCGGAGGTCACCGCCGGCGAACGCGCGCTCGCCGCGAGCGTCATCGACCTGCAGGCGCAGCGCGCGCGGCTGGAGGCGGACGTGCGCGGCGGTGCGATCCTATGGCCCGCGGACTTCGCCACCGCGACCGGCGACGACCGCCGGCTGGTCGATCGCGCGAAGACGCTGCAGGTCGCGCAGCGCTCTGCGCGCGCCGCCGCGCTCGCCGCCAACGGCGCGGTGCTGCAGCAGCAGGCGGCGAGCGTCGCGCAACAGACCAACGGTTTCAACGCGCAGGCGCAGGCGACCGCTCGCCAGCGTGCCTCGCTCCGCCAACAGCTCGAAAGCACCCGCGCGCTCGCCGATCAGGGCTATGTCTCGCGCAACACGGTGCGCGCGATCGAACGGTCGATCCAGCAACTGGACGGCGCCGATGCCGACTATGTCTCGCGCTCCGCTGCCGCGCGCGAACAGATCGGCCAGACGCGGGCCGAGGCGGTGCAGAACCGCCGCAAATACGTCGAGGACAGCGCCGCGCTGCTCCGCGACACGCAGTTCCAGCTCAACGAGATGCTGCCGAAATGGACCGCGGCGCGCGACCAGCTGGCGCGCACGATCATCCGCGCGCCGGTAACCGGCACCGTCGTCGGCCTGCGCGTCTTCTCGGTCGGCGGGGTGATCCAGCCGGGGCAGCCGATCCTCGATATCGTCCCCGACGCCGCGCCGCTGGTGGTGCGCGCCAATTTCGCGCCCGGCGATATCGACGGCGTGTTCGCGGGCCGCGAGGCGGAGGTAAAGTTCCTGTCGCTGCACGAACGCGACCTGCCGATCCTGACCGGCACCGTGCGCACCGTCTCCGCCGATGCGCTGCGCGACGAGGCCTCCGGCCACAGCTATTTCAGCGCCGAGATCGCGGTGCCGCGCGACCAGATCGCGCGGATCGAGGCGGTGCGCGGCGGCGACACCGGCATCCGCGCCGGCGTGCCGGTCAGCGTGCTGGTCAAGCTGCGCTCGCGCACCGCTCTGGGTTATCTCCTCGATCCGTTGACCGAGGCTTTTTCACGGTCGCTCCATGAACGCTAGAACCCGCCACACCCTCCTCGCCGCCTCCGCGCTCGCCGCCCTGCCGGTGCAGGCGCAGGAGAGCGACCCGCCGCCGATCTATATCGAGGCGCGGCCCGGCGTCCCCGAGACGCTGGGACAGGCGATCGCCGACGCCTATCGCTCCAACCCGCAGCTGGAGGGGCAGCGGGCGCAATTGCGCGCGCTCGACGAACAGATCGTCCAGGCCGCCTCGCCTTACCGGCTCAACGCCAACCTCGATCTGGCGCTGCAATATCGTTCGCAGGAACAGCGCGGGTTGCTCGGAGAATTCGACACGCTGCGCAGCCGGACGATGGGCGCCAGCGTCACCGTGTCGCAGATCCTGCTCAACGGCGGGCGCACCGCGGCGCAGGTCTCCGCCGCCGAAGCCAGCGTGCTGGCCGGGCGCGAGCGGCTGCGCGAGGCGGAGAACAGCATCCTCTACGAGGTGGTCGACGCGTACGTGTCGGTGCGCCGTGACCAGGCGCTGGTCGCGATCCAGCAGCGCTCGCTCGCCTCCTACGGCCGCCAGCTGACGCAGGCGATCGCGCGCGAGCGGGGCGGCGACCTGACCCGCACCGATATCGCGCAGGCGCGGGCGCAACGCGAGATCGTCCGCGCGCAGGCGGCGCAGGCGGCGGCCAATCTGCAGGCGAGCCGTGCGCGCTTCGCCACCGTCGTGGGGCGCAATCCCGGCAATCTCGCGCTGCCGCCGACGCTGCCCGGCCTGCCCGCCTCGCTCGACGCCGCTTTCGCGATCGTCGAACAGGAAAGCCCCAGCCTGTGGCAGGCGATCATGGCGACCAAGGCGGGCGACGCGCGCATCGCCGCGCAGCGTGCCGAACGCGCGCCGATCGTCGCGCTGTCGGGCAGCTACGGCTATGCCAGCCCCTATTCCTACCAGCTGCGCGACGCCGGGCCGCAGGTCACCGGCGGCGTCACCGTGCGTGTGCCGCTGCTGAGCGGCGGCGTGATCGGATCGCGCATCCGCGCCGCGGTCGCCGAACGCCAGCAACTGGGCTTCGAGGTCGAGACCGCGCGGCGCGCCGCGCTCGCCGAGGCGCAGAACGCCTGGAACCAGGCGGTCGCCGCGGATTCGCAGATGGATTCGGGGCGAGAGGCGACCGAGGCCGCCGAGGCGGCGCTGACCGGCGTCCAGCGCGGCTTCGCGGAAGGCTTCCGGTCGAATTTCGAGGTGCTCGATTCGGAGCAGCGGTTGCTCACCGCGCAGGTGGTGTTCGTCAACGCGACCTATGCCGCTTATGCGGCGCAGGCCCGGCTGTTGGCGACGCTGGGACGGTTGCAGGCGGCGGCGATCGACCGCGACGTGCCGGCCTACGATCCGGCGCGCAACACGCGGCGGGTGAAGGCGCAGACCTTCGGACCGTTCGACCCCATCCTCGCGCCCATCGACCGCGCGCAGGTGCCGAGCGGCCGGGCGCGGCCGGCGCCGGTGCTGGCGCCCGCGGTCGATGCGCGCGTGCGGCCGGCGGTAGTGCAGACGTTGCCGGGGCCGATGGGCGGCGCGTTGCCGATCGTGCCGGTGCTGCGCGGGCCGGTGGCGACGGATCTGAGCGATACGGTGGTGACCGGCGGGTCCTGACGCCATTGGGAGGTTCGAACGTCACACCCCTCCTCCGTCATGCCGGACTTGTTCCGGCATCCACCGTTCCGCAAGCTTAGACGTCTGGTTTCGCGGACGGGTGGACCCCGGAACAAGTCCGGGGTGACGGATCGCTTTTGGCTCCCCCGCAGCCATCGCCTACCGCGCGATCAGCGACCCGTATAGCTCCCGATACGACCCGATGATCGCATCGTGGTCGTAGTCGCGCAGCACCCGCGCGCGCATCGTCTCACCCATCGCGGCGCGGCGTTCGGGATCGCCGGCGATCGCCAGGATCCCCGCCGCGGTCGCCGCCGGATTGACCAGCGGCGTGACGATCCCGCCATGGCCGACATCGTCACCGCCGCGCCCCTCGATCATCTCGCGGCAGCTGCCGACGTCGGGCGCGACGACGGGGATGCCGCAGGCGCCGCCCTCCAGGATCACCAGCGGCTGCGCCTCCGACAGGCTGGTGAGGACCAGCAGGTCGATCCGCGCCATCCAGTCCTCGATCCTCACCCGCCCGGCGAAGGCGAACACCGCGCCGAGATCGAGGTCCGCGACCAGCCGCGCGCATTCGGCGGCATATTCGGGGTCCTCGTCCTCCGGCCCCAGCACGACGAAGCGGATGTCGGGGCGTGCGGCATGGACGATCGCGGCGGCGCGGATGAAGGTCTTGACGTCCTTGATCGGCACCACCCGGCCGAGCAGCGCGACGAGCGGCTGCGCCGGGTCGCGCGCATCGGGCAAGGCGGCGAAGCGGCGCGCGTCGATGCCGTTGGGGATGACGCGCACCCGCTCCGCCGCGGCGCCGAGCCGGCGCTGGACGAGCGTATTCTCGCCATACAGCGCGACGATCGGGTCGCAGGCGGCGTAGCACGCCTCGGCATAGCTGGTGAACGCACGCACCCACAGGTCGCGCAGGTCGCGGACGCTGCGCTCCAGCTCGAGGCCGGTATCGACTTGGTCGCCGATCCAGTCGGCCATCATCACCTCGATCTGCCGTTCGAGCAGGTAGATGCCATGTTCGGTGATGAACGCCGGCCGCCCCGTCGCCCGTGCCGCGCGCGCGGCGAGCAGCCCGGCGAACCCGGTCGAAATGGTGTGATACGCCCGCGCGCGCGGCAGCGGCGCGGTCAGCACCGCGAGCAGGCCGCCGAGCAGCACGCGCATCGCCCAGAAATAATGGTGGAACGACGCCTTGGGCAGGATCGCCTGATAATGACGGCGCAGCCGCGCGAACACCGCCGGATGCGCCAGGATATCGCCGGTCACGACCGATGCGCGCATCCCGCCGATCAGGTCGATCAACGCCGCCAGCCGCCCGACGTCGCCGGTCGCGACGAAGGCGACGAGCGCATCGGCGATCGGCACCGCGATCCTCTCGGGGATGGCGCGCGGCATGCACGCTTCGGGCGCGAGCGCGATCTCGGTGACCATGACGACATTGGGCGGCGGCGTCAGGCGGAACGGCAGCGATTCGCCGCTCGGCTTGATCGCCGCGATCGCGAAGCGGATGTCGGGCAGATGCGTGACGAGATCCTGCAACCAGCCGGACACGCCGCCGATCACGTACGGATAGGCGCCCTCGACGATCAGGCAGACGTCGGCGTCGTAACCGTCATCCGCGCTCACGCCGTCGCTTCCGATCGCCACCAGCGGGCCACATCGTCTGGAGCATCCTCCGCCGCGGCCAGCCGGTCGATCGTGGCATAATCGCCCGCCGCCCATGCCGCCTCGACCTGCAGGGCGATACCCTCAGGGGCGAGCGCCACCGCGTCTTCGCGCAGATGCCCGCGCTGCGAATCGGACAGCAGCACGTCGGCGCGCGCGTGGTCGGCGAGCAGCGCCGCCAGCGTCGCGGTGGCGGCCGGGCCGGCGCTTTCCCCGCTGCGCGCGAGGGCGAGGTTCTGCGCGACGCGCGCGGAGGCGGCGGCGGCGAGCGCACGGATCGTCTGGTCGCCGTCGGTCAGCGCCTGCGCGATCAGCGGCGACAGCGACGGCTCGAACGAGCGCACCACCGTCTCCAGCGCCCGCCGCCGCGCGACGATGTCGCCATGGCGCAGGATGGTGACGAGCGACCCCAGCGTCTCCGGCGCGGCATGATGGATACGCCCGTCGAGCATCCGTGCGACCGATGGCCCCGCGCCGCTCGACGTACGGGACGGCGTGGCGGGATCGAACGCTGCGTGGCTGGCCGCAGGCCGCGACCGGCGATCGAACGGGCGTCCGACCAACAGCCCCACCGGCCCCAGCACGCCGCCGATCGCCGCGGCAAAGCCCTTGTCCTCGGCCGTATGCAGCCAGATCGCGTAACCCGCGCCGCTCGCCAGCGCATGCCCCGCCAGCCCCCAGCCCGCGGCGCCCGCCATCGCCGCCAGCGCCACCGCGGCGAGATCGAGCACCGCCAGCGCCACCAGCCGCACCGTCACGCGACCAGCCCCGCCGGCCGATGCAGCGTGCGCGGCGCGTCGGCGAGCAGCGGCGTCAGCCACGTCGCGATCTCGGTCAGCTCGGCGACGCGGCCGGCGTTGAGCGCCGCGAACGGCAGCGCATGGAGGACGAGGCAACCGGCAAGCCTGCCCGCGCCATCGATCAGCGGCACCGCGGCGACCCCGACGCCGTCCAGCGACGCGCGGTCGCTGCGCCGCGCGACGTGGACGATGCCGCGGCGGCGGATCAGCCGCTCCATCAGCATTACCGGCAGGACGTCGCGCCGCCCGCTCGACTGCGACGAGCGCAGCCACGCCCGCGCCTCGTCGCCGGCGACGCGGTAGCAGGTGAAATCCTCGCTGCGGGCGGCGAGCGCGATCAGCCGCACGATCGCTTCGCGCCGCTCGCCCGGCGCCGCGGACGACAGGTGCGTCGCGGTGGCGATGACATGGCCCAGCGTCCCCGCCTCGGTCGCGATCTGCACCTGCAACCGGCGGTTGGTGCGCGACAGCGCGTCGAACGCCTCGCTCAGCCGCGCGACGTTGCGCGTCGCGACGCGGCCGCGCCGTTCCAGCCGCGCCTGCCGCCCGGTGCGCACGATCGTCACCTCGCCGATCACCACCGCGCTGACGAACCACAGCAGAGGCAGCAGCGACAGATGGAACAGATGGTCGAGATAGTCGCGCTCGCCGGCATGATGATGCCCCGCGAGCACCCACAAGGCCGAGGCGATCGCGGCCGCGATCACCCCCGGCGCGGTACCATAGGCGAGCGCAGCGACGAGCACCGGCAGCCAATAGGGGTTGGGCTGGACGCGTTCGAACCCGAACCCGCCGATCAGGAACCAGTCGAGCGCGGCGAGCCCGCCGAAGCCGACCGCCATCTCGACCGCGATGCGCAGCGGTCGCCGCCAGCGTGCAGGGGTAGCGGGAGTCATGGCGCATCCCCCAGGCTGCGGGTCAGCGCGGCGCGCGCGAACAGCTGCCGCCCGGAGAAGCCGGCGCGCGCGATCGAGGTGATGCCGCCGCTGGCCTCGACGCGCCAGCCGATGCCGATCGGCGCGGCGAGGCCCAGGCTCGCGGTCGGGCCATCGCCGCCGAGGCGATCGACCGTCCAGCCGGCGAGCGCGGTCCATTGTACCGCGCCGGTCGGCAGGCTGGCGAAGCCCTGCAACGTATGGTTCTCGCGGCTGGCCAGCGGGATCACCGGCACGCCATCGGCGCGGCGCAGCATCCGCTGCACATATTCCGCCTCGTAGCGATAGGTGAGGCCGAGCGCGGGGAACTGGCGGCGGATGAGGTAATCGGCGCCCGCGCTGGCGACGATCGTGTCGCTCGCGCCGCCATCGCCGGCGAGGCCGTAGCGCTGCACGCCGCCATCGGCCTGCACGACGACGCCGGGGGTCAGGCGATAAGTGACGCCGATCAGCGCACGTGACAGATAGCCGCCCGCCAGCACCTGCGCCGGGGTCGAATAATCGGGCATGTGCGCGGTCAGCGTCGCGCGGAATTGCGCGTCGGCCGATCCCGCGACCAGCCGCGCGCCGCCGCCGGTCACCGCATCGTCGAGCGCGGCGGAGGCAAGCAACTGTACGCGCACCGTTTCGGCGAGCCGGGCGGTGACCGAGGCATCGACCACGCTCGCACCCGCGCTGCGTGCGCCGACGACCTTGCTGGCGATATGGCGCAGCCCGCCGCCGACCGCGATCCGGTCGTCCACCGCGGCATCGATCCGCGCGCCGAACTCGGCCTGCGCCATGTCGCTGCCGTCGCGTGCGACGACGCCGAGGCTCGCGGTGCCCGGCGCCGCGGCGATGGCGCGCCGTGCCGAGCGGTCCCGCGCATCGAGCGCGCGATAGCCCCGCGCCGCACCGCGCACGTCGCCATCGGCGGCCTGCGTATCGGCGACCAGCCGCGCGACGCGGCGGTCGTCTGGGTAGCGCCGCCGCAACGCCAGCGCCCCGCGCCGCGCCCGCCCAGGATAGCCCGCCGCCGCATCCGCCTCGATCCCCGCGATCGCGGCTTCGTCGACGCCAGCGGTCACCGGTGCAGCGACGACGGGCGGCGGTGCGAAGGCGACCGTGACCGTCACCCCCGACTGCCGCCAGCGCATGTCCCTGCCCGGCGCGGCGCGCAGGACGAGGCTGTCGTCGTTCCAGCGCAGATCGCCGATCGCCTCTCCCGCCGCATCGCGAAACGCGTCGATCGCATCGGCAGGCAGCGGCCGGTCGGCGCGGACGACGAGTTCCCCCTCCCCCGCCTCGACGCGCAACCGCGTGCCCGCCGGCCAGACGAGCCGCGCGGACGGCAAAGCGACCTGCGCATCGGCGAACACCGCCGCCGGGACGGCCAGGCGCGGCGGCGCATCGGCGAGGAGGAGCAGCGCGGCGATCATCGCGCCAGCACCGCTTGCGCCGCGCCCGGCTTGCCCTGCGCGATCAGCAGCCGCGCGTGGAGCGCGGCGAGCGAGCGGTCCTGCGGCGCCTCGGCACGCAATTGCTCCACCAACGCCACCGCCTCGCCGCGCTGCCCCAGCCGTTCCAACAGCTCGACCTGCGTCCGCCCATCGTCGGTCGTCGCCAGCGCACGCTCGAGCCACGGCCGCGCCGCCCGCGCGCCGCCGGTGCGCGCCTGCGCGTCCGCCATCAGCCGCAGCGCACCGGGGTCGCGCGGATGCGCGGCGAGATACGGCTGCAGCCCGCGCACCGTACCCGCCGCATCGCCGCCGTTCCACGCCGCCCAGGCGAGATCGAGCGCATCGCGCGGCTTCGCGACGCCGCCGGCGATCCGCCGCTTCGCGATCGCCGCCGCCTGCGCGGGATCGCGATCCGCCGGCACCACCGCCGACAGCCGCCGCAGCTGAGCACCATCCAGCGGCCGGCCATCGAGCAGTCCCGCCACCGCCGCGCGTGCACCCGCATCGTCGCCGCTCGCGCGCGCCAGCGATGCGCGCAGCAGCAACACGTCGGTGCGTCCGCCCAGCGGATGCGCGGCCAGCGTCGCCAGCGCCTCGCGCGGCCGCGCGCGGTCGGCATAGACGGTCAGCCACGCGAGCTGCTCCGCCGCGCTGCCCCGCCCCGCCTGCTCGCGCAGCCAGGCCAGGTCCGCCGCCCCCGGTCGTGGCCCGATCAGGTACAGCAACCGCCGCGCCGCCGGCGTTGACGGCGACCCGCCCGCCGCGGCACGGCGCAGCACCGCCGCCGCATCGTCGCGATAGCCCGCCGCCAGCAGCTGCTCGGCGATCCCCTCGCGCGCCGCCCCCGGTGCCTCGGCGCGCGCCAACAACAGCCGGCGCAACCCGGCCTTGTCCCCGGCGCGGGTCAGGATCGCCTCGCGCGCCGCGTCGCGCTGGTCGGCAGGCAGCCGCGCCGCCGCGCGCAGGCCCGCCGCGCTATCGCCGTTGCGTGCCGCGACGCGGATCGCCAGCCATGGATCGGCGGCGCGCCAGTCCGCCCGCGTCGCCCGGTCGAGCGCCACGATCCAGTCGCCCCGCCCTGCTTTGTCGGCACGCCGCGCGAGATCGAGCGCCAGCGCACCATCGGGCGGCGGGATCGCGCCGCTCGCCGCCGCGGCGATCACCAGATCGGGCTGGTCGATCGCATAGGCCGCGGCGATCAGATCGGCCGGCGGCACCGCACCCTTGGCTTTGACCGCCGCCGCGACCAGCGCCGCAGCCTCCGCATGACGGCCCGCCTTGTGCAGCAGGTCGATACGCAACCGCCACGTCGCCGGCGCCGACCCGTCGGGCCGCGCCGCCAGATAGGCGAGCGCCACCGCCGGCCTCCGCCGCGCGACGAGATCGTAGGCGACCTGCGCGGTCGACACCTTCTGCCCCTCGCCGATCAGCCGCGCGGTCAGCGCCGCCAGATCGGCGGCATCGGCGGTCGGGATCAGCACCGCGAGCGACGGCGGTGCCGGTGGCAGCGGGCGCGGCGGCGACGGTACGGGCGTCGGCGCGGGGGTCGCGACCGGCGGCAGCGACGAGACCGCCGTCGCGGCCGGCTCGGGCAGCGCGCGCCGCTCCGCCTGATCGACCTCCAGCCGGCCGGGCAGCAGCAGCGCCGCGGCGACCAGCAGGCCGACGCCGGTCACCACCGGCACCACCACCGCGAGCCGCCCGGGTCGGACGCCCGCCATCATCGCGCCGGCTCCGCGATCAGCCGGTCGAGCGCCAGCGTCGCGACATAGGGGCGGAACCCCGCCGCCCGCTCACGCGCGTACAGCGCGGCGATCCGCTTGGGTTCGTCGGGGTTCCAGTAATCGAGCGTCGCCATCACCAGCGCCGGGTTGCGCGCCTGCGCCGCGCGCAGCCGCTCCGCCTGCCACTGCCAGTCGGCGTCGCTCACCATCTCATACGTGCCGGCCGCGAAATTCCAGCGCGACGCCATCGCCTCGGCCAGCAGATAGTCGATCTGCGGCGCGACCGCGGGCAGCACCGCATAGCCGCGGTTGAGCATGATCCCGATCCGGGGAAAGCGTGCGCGCAGTTCGCCGATCAGCGTCGCCGCGGCGGCGACCATGCCCTTGTTACCGATCGGATCGCGCGCCTCCATCGCCTCGACGCTATCGATCGTATCGATGAAGATCCCGTCATAGCCGAGCGTCAGCACCTCGGGCACCATCCGCTCCAGCACGATTCGCCGCGCCTGCGGATGGCGCAGGTCGAACATGCGCGCGTCGGGCCAGTTCGGATTGGCCGGCCCCAGCGCGCCCGCCGCATCCAGCTCGGCGAAATACGGCCGGCTGCGCTCGACCTCGCCCAGGCTGACATAGCCGAGCAGCCGACTGCCGGGCCCGCGCAGCGGCGCGATGGGCCTTGCATGATGCGGCTCCAGCACCAGCAGCCGGAACGTGCGCGCCAGCGCCGGATCGGTCGCCGCGCCGTAATCGACACCCCAGCGCCAGCCGTCGTCCCTGCCGCCGCCGGCTCGTTCCGCGCTCGCACCCGGTATCGCGCGCAACCCCAGCGCCAGCCCCGCCGCGCCGAGCGCGAGCATTCGCCGCCGCGCCATCACAGCAACCGCCCCCCATGGCCGACCACCGAAGGGTTGTTGCCGACGAACAGCAGATAGGTGAGGTTGACCGTCGCCTCCGCGACCAGCGCCAGCCCGACCGACGCGCCGACGACCGCGCCGGCCATATAGCCCCAGCCGAAGGCGGCGAACCCCGCATCCCATTGCGCCAGCGTCGCGATGCCGCTGCCGATCGCGAACAGCGCCCAGGTCAGCAGGATGCGCCCGAACAGATCGTAGTAGGCGAGCACCACCGTCGCCGCGATCGCGATCAGGTGGAACACCGCACCCAGCGACGTCTGCCGGAACGCGAAGATCGCACGCGTATCCGCACCGATCAGGTCGAGCAGCGGCACTGCCAGCACCCAGGCGAGCGCCGCGACCAGCGCCTGCACCAGCACCAGCAGCCGCAGCGCGTCGAGCAGCGTGCGGGTGACTCCGCTGCGCGCCTCCTCGATCCGCTCGAGCGTCGACGTGCCGGTGCAGCGCGCGATCAGGTCGCCGAACGCGCGGTCGAACCGCGTCTCGCCGACGATCAGGATCAGCGTCAGCCCCGGCACCATCGTCAGCAGCCCCAGGAAGCTGCCCGAATCGTTGATCGGGTTGAGCCGCAGCCGGCCGATCGCCGCGACGCTGTCCGGCCCGAACCACAGCAGCCATTTGTCGATCCAGATCGCCGCGACCGCGGCGACGCCGGCGGCGGCGACGATCTGTGCCAGACGCGGCGCGATCGCATCGGGCGCGGGTAGCGCGGGCACCGCGACGAAATGGCGGCGGATCGCGCGGACGATCACCGCCAGCGTCAGCCCGACGCTGACCGCGATCACCGCCAGCACCAGCGTCACGCCCGGCCGCGGCAGCAGCGCCAGCACGCCGCCGCCCGCGACGATGCCGAGCAGATAGGCGAGCGGCACCGCGCGATAGCGGCGCAATGCGGTCAGCAGCGGCGCGGCGATCCACACCTGCGTCAGCCACGCGAGCGTCAGCGTCGCGAACGCCGCCTGTCCCGGCGGCAGCGCGGCGAGCACGCCGAACACGAACGCCCCGAGGCCCAGCGCGATCACCCCGCCCGCCGCCAGCGCCGCCAGCATGATGCCGTTCACCCCCGCCGCGTCGCGCGCGAAGATGCGATCTGCCGCCATCCGCGTCGCGAGTATACCGATCGGCGCCGCCGCCAGCGCCGACAGGCTGAACGCATAGACCAGCACCGTCTGGACGACGCGTTCGCCCGCCCCCTCCAGATGCCGCGCCGTCCACGCCTGCAGACATACCATGGCGATCGCGGTCATCAGCCAGGGCCCGGCGCTGATGAGCGCACCGAAGGCGGCGGCCCCGGCGATCCCGCCGACGCCCCCCTCCCGTGCGGTCTTCGCGAGCTGGAACCCTATGCCGGCCATATCGGCGGCCTCATGCCACCGATCACATGAAGAAGTCGTTTGCGGTCAGATTGTGATGCCCCAGCAGCGCGACCGAGAAATCGGCGGAATTGAGGATGTCGGTATTGCCCTCGACCACGGTATATTCCTTGCCGCCGATCATCTGGTAGCTGTAGCGCAGCTGCCCGGCGGCGGTGAACTTGCCCGTTCCGATGAAGGTGAACGCCTGGTCGCCGCGCGCGAAGATCGAGCTGTTGGCGTCGATCGCCGACAGATCGATCTTGTCGGTGCCGCTCAGGAAATCGGTGATGACGTCGCGCGCCGAACCGGCGACGCTGTCCGCGGTGCTCTCGAAGCGGAAGATGTCCTTGCCCGCGCCGCCGGTCAGCGTGTCGGTGCCGCGGCCGCCGATCAGCGTGTCGTCGCCGTCGCCGCCGATCAGCACGTCCTTGCCGTCGCCGCCGTTCAGCCAGTCGTTGCCCGCGCCGCCGTCGAGCCGGTCGTCGCCCAGCCCGCCGGTCAGCCGGTCGTTGCCGCCGAGGCCGTTGAGGACGTCGTTGCCCCAGCCGCCGTCGATGACGTCCTGTTCGCTGGTGCCGGTGATCGTATCGGCGAAGATCGTCCCGGTCTTGGTGATGCCGACCACGTCGGTGACGCCGATCGACAGCGTCTGCGTGTCGATCGCGCCGCGCGCGTCGGTGGCGACGACAGTGACCGCATAGACGTTGTCGTGGTTGGCGTCGGTCGGCGCCTCGAAATCCGGCGCATTGACGAACTTCAGCACGCCGGTGGTGGCGTCGATCGTGAAGGCGCTGCCGTCGCCGCCCGCCTGAATCGAATATTTGATCGAATCGCCCCAGACGATGTTGGCGTCGGTCGCGGTGATCGTGGTCAGCGCGCCCGCGGTGTTCTCCGCGACCGACAGCGTGCCGGTGGTGCCGCCGCCGAACGAGGTCAGCACCGGGCCGACGTTCGCCTCATGGCCGATCCGGATGTCGTGCGTGCCGATCGTGCCGATGTCGACCGTCAGGATCTCGCCGATCTGGCTGACCACCTTGCCGCCGGTGACGGTGGCCCAGTCGGTGCCGGGCGCCTTCAGGTCGACCGTCATCGTGCCTTCGCCGACCAAAGTCGCCGACAGGTCGCGTCCGTCGCCGCTCACCGAAACGAGCTCGGCGCGCATCGGCAGCGCGGTGATGTGCGTCACGTCGTCGGCGACCGCGCCCATCGTGATCGTGAAGGTGCCCCCCGCCTTGGGCAGGAACACCTTGTCCGCGCCATAGGCGTACCAGCCGGCGACGTTCTGGATCACCTGTCCGCTCGCCTGGCCATCGACGTCGAGGCTGAACGTGCCCGTCGTCGCGCCGACGGTCGCGGTGATCGTGTCGCCGGCGACGGTCGAGGTGATCGTCGTGTCGTGGAAGGCGTTGACCCGGTTGGCGAGGTCGGCGAGCGTCACGAACTCCATGCCGGCGGCGGCCGCCTGCGCGATGAAGTCGGTGAACATCTGCTTGGTATAGCCGCTGATCGTGCCGTCGCTGGTCCACATCGTCGGGCCGTAATCGTGCCACGGCCACACGACCACCGGTGCATCGGCGCCCTTGGTCAGCGTCGCGAACTCCTTCGCCCATTCGGCCTGCGCCTCGGCGACCGTCTTCTTCTGGAACTCGATCAGCGTGAAGTCGAAGAAGGTGTTGGGCGCGATATAGACCTTGTCGTCCGCGGCGTTCTGCGGGGTCATATAGCCGATCGCATTGGGATACCCTGCGCCGACGCCCGAATAGCCGCCCGACAGGTACGTCACGTACTTCAGGATTTCCTGGCTGGTCGCGATCTGTTCGGGCGCGCCCGGCACCGCCGCGCCGCCGACGCTGACCGTCTTGCCGAGGAAGGCGGAGAGCTGCTTTTCCAGCTCGGCGCGCGACTGGCCGAATTCGAACTTGATCTGTTCGTCGGTCAGGATGTTGGTGTTCTCGGGGTGGGTATAGCTGTGCGAGCCCAGCTCGTTGCCCATGTCGAGCAGCGCCTTGTAATAGGGCAGCGACACCGCCCAGTCGGTGCTCTGCCCCGTCGTCGGGCTGTTGCCGACGTTGACGTAATAGCTGCCGACGAAATTGTAGTTGGTCTTCCATTCGGTCAGGATCGGGATCAGCTTGTCGTAGATGCCGGGCGCGTTGTTCGCCGGATTGACCTCGTCCTTCTCCTGGCTCTGGTCCATGTCGGTGCGCGAGGCGAACATGCCGCTCTGTCGCGTCATCTGCAGCCCGACCGACAGGCCGCTGCCGTGGACCGAATAATCGATCGCCTTCTGCAGCAGGTTGTCGTCGGCCATCACCGCTTCGCTGGAGAACAGCACGTTGCGCCCGCCGGTCTGCGTCGCGAGCGCGGCGGCGTAATTCTGGCCGTTCACCGTCTCGGTGGCGATCGTCGTGCCGGTCTTGCTGACGCTTTCGAACGCGTTCCAGCCGACGCCGGTATACTGGCGGATGGTCTGGCCGTCGGTATAGCCGTCGAGCACCAGATGCGCCGGGTCGCTCGCCTTGACGGTGACGTCCGCCGGAAAACCGCCGGTGACGCGCGTCGCATCGAACAGCAGCTTCATCCGCGCATAGCTGTCGCCGGCCAGCGCGGCATTGTCGGCGCCGTTGGTCATGAATTCGCCCGCCGCGACCAGCCCGATGCCGAACTGCTTGGTCGCCTGCTCCAGCGTCTGCGCGATCAGGTCGGCCTTGTCGGCGGCGACGTTGCGGAACGATGGGAAGACGATCGTGTCGTACTTGGCGAGCGTCGCCAGGCTGGTGAGGTCGCTTTCCTGCAGGATGTCGAACGGCACGCCGGCCTGCATCGCCTGGCTCTGCGCGGCCATGAACAGCTGCGAATAGGCGGTCTTGCTGAAATAGTTGTTGGCCGTCGTCTCCGACCAGACGATCGCGATACGGTGATCGGCGGCGGCGGTGACGCCGGTATCGTTGAAGACGGTGAACGGCGTCGACGAGTAATTGCCGGGCAAATAGACGCTGTCGTTGACGTCGTAGATCGTGTCGATCGCCTGCGGATTGCCGATCGCTGCCTTGGGCACGCGAAACTCGACCGTCGTACGATCGGCGTTCCACACCGCCTGCAATCCTGCCTGCACCAACGTCTCGCCCGCACCGCCCTTGAACAGCGACACGGTGCCGTCGGCGGCGAAGTTGACGTTATATTCGGCACCGCCGGCGAAGCCGAACACCTGATAGCCCGTCGTCGCGTTGCGATCGGTGTTGAGCCAGGCGGTGGTGTTCGCGCCGATCGCGGTCGGCGCGGTCATCGCGAAGACGAAATCGGTGCCGTCGGCCTTGGCGTAGATCGCATAGCCCGCGCCCAGCCCCCGGTCGATCCGATCGCCCGCGGTCCAGTCGTTGAGGTTGCCGTCGAGCGTGATCGTCGCTGCGTTCGCCATGGAAAGTCCCCGTTCCGTCGCCTGGTCGTCCGTGTTCGCTGGCGTGAGCACGGAAAATAGGGCGATCCCCTAGCAGGAACCCCGGCGGCTTCGCACCCCGCCAAAACATGGAAGAAGCGTTAATTTTTGTGCCAATGCGGCACCGGGCCGCGACAACGGCCGATTGCCCCTTCGGAAAACCGCACATGCCATTGGTCCGCGCGCGACGCTCGCCTAAGGGATGGCGCCATGGACGACGCTTTCCCACGCGAGGCCCGGCGGCTCGCGGCGCTTTCGCGCTATGCCGTGCTCGACACGCCGAGCGAACCCGCGTTCGACGAGATCGCCTCGCTCGCCGCGGCGATCTGCGGCGCGCCGATCGCGATCGTCAATTTCATCGGCGACGGCCGCCAGTATTTCAAGGCGGAGGTCGGCCTCGGCGTCCGCTCCACCCCGCTCGAAACCTCGTTCTGCGTCAGGGCCCTGCTGGAGGAGGATTTCCTCCTGATCCCCGACGCCGCCGCCGATCCGTGTTTCGCGAACAGCCCGCTGGTCGCCGGCGAACCGCATCTGCGCTTCTATGCCGGCGCGCTGCTCAAGACCGGCGACGGGCACCCGATCGGGACGCTGTGCGTGCTCGACCATCGCCCGCGTGACCTCGATGCGGTGCAGCAGCAGGCGCTGCGGACGCTGGCGCGGCAGGTGATGACCGCGCTCGACCTGCGGCTCGCCGCGATGGAGGCGGAGCGCGAGCGTGCCCGCCACCGCGCGATCGTCGACAGCGCGCGCGACGCCGCGATCATCGTCACCGACATGGACGGCCGGATCACCGACTGGAGCGCCGGCGCCGAGGCGATCTTCGCCCGGCCGGAAGCCGATATGGTCGGGCAGAGCCTCGCCGTGATCCTGGCCGACGACGACGCCGTGGCGGTGGTCGCGCAGACGATGCGCGATGCGGTCGCGCACGGCGGCGCTGGGGTCGAACGCTGGTACGCACGCGGCGATGGCGAACGGTTCCGGGCGAGCGGCACGCTGTCGCCGCTGCGCGATGCCGACGGCCGGCACCGCGGCTTCGTCCAGACGCTGCGCGACCGTACCGAGGACAATCGCGCCACCACCGCGCTCGCCGAGGCGAAAGGCCGGCTGCGCTGGGCGCAGGAGGCCGGCGGCGTCGGCATCTTCGAGGTCGGCGAGGACGGCGTCCTGCACGGTACCCCCGAATTCTGCCGCCTGTACGGCCTCGACGTGTGCGAGACGCTGCCGGCCACGGCGTTCGAGGCGCTGGTCGTGGCGGAGGACCGCCATCTGGTGTCCGCCGCCGACACCCGCGCCGCGGGCACCGCGCCGCTCGACGTCGAATATCGCATCCGTCGCGCCGACACCGGCGAATTGCGCTGGATCGCCCGCCGCGGCGAGATCCAGCGTGATGCGACGGGGCATCCGATCGGCTTCGCCGGTGTCGCGCTCGACATCACCGACCGCGTCCGCACCCGCGAGGCGCTGGCCGCGGAACGCGAGCTGCTCGCGCAGATGTTCGAACAGGCGCCGACCTTCATGGCGCTGCTCGAAGGGCCCGAGCATCGCTTCGCGCGCGCCAATCCCGGCTATACCCGGCTGGTCGACCACCGCGACGTCATCGGCCGGACGGTGGCGGAGGTGCTGCCCGATGCCGCCGCGCAGGGCTATGTCGCGCTGCTCGACGGCGTCTACCGGACCGGCGTCCCCTATGCCGCGAGCGGCCTGCACTATGCGGTGCAGGCCGGCCCCGACGAACCGGTCCACGACCGCTACGTCGATTTCGTCTACCAGCCCATCCGCAACGCGTCCGGCGCGGTCACCGGCATCTTCGTCGAGGGCGCCGACGTCACCGACCGCACGCTGGCCGCCGCCGCCGCGCGCGATGCCGAGGAACGCTATCGCACCGTCGTCGAGGCGATCGACGTCGGCTTCTGCGTGATCGAGATAAAGTTCGACGCAGATGGCGTCGCCGTCGACTATCGGCTGGTCGAGGGCAATCCCGCGTTCGAGCGGCAGACCGGTCTGGTCGACTGGCTGGGCAAATGGGTTAGCGAGGTCGCCCCCGGCCTCGAACAGCATTGGTTCGACCGCTACGGCCATGTCGCCAGGACCGGCGAGCCGGCGCATTTCGAAAATCCCGCCGACGTCTTCGGTCGCTGGTACGACGTGCGCGCGATCCGCACCGGCGATCCCGCCGACCATCGCGTCGCGATCTTCTTCAGCGACATCTCAGACCGCAAGACGATGGAGGAACGGCTGCGCCGGCTCAACGCCTCACTGTCCGATCAGGTCGAGGCGCGGACGCAGGATCGCGACCGGATGTGGCGGCTGTCGACCGACGTCATGCTCGTCGCCGGGTTCGACGGACGGGTCGCGGCGGTGAACCCCGCCTGGTCGACGCTGCTCGGCTGGGACGCGGAGGAACTGATCGGCGACGACTTCCTCACCCTGGTCCACCCCGACGATCGCGACGCTACGGTGGCGGAGGTCGGCAAGCTGGAAAGCGGGCGCACCACGCTGCGCTTCGAGAACCGCTATCGCCATCGCGACGGCAGCTATAGCTGGATCTCGTGGACCGCGGTGCCCGACGATCGCTTCATCCACGCGGTCGGCCGGGACATCACCGGCGAGCGCGAACAGGCCGCCGCGCTGATGCGCACCGAAGAGGCATTGCGCCAGGCGCAGAAGATGGAGGCGGTCGGCCAGCTGACCGGCGGCATCGCGCACGATTTCAACAACATGCTGACCGGCGTGATCGGCAGCCTCGACCTCGTCCAGCGCTATATCGCGAGCGGCCGGATGGACCGCGTCGATCGGTATATCGAGGCGGCGAACAGCTCGGCGCAGCGCGCCGCGGCGCTGACCGCGCGGCTGCTCGCCTTCGGGCGGCGCCAGTCGCTCGATCTCCAGTCGATCGACGTCAACGCACTCGTCACCGGCATCGAATCGCTGCTGCACAGCACGCTCGGCGAACAGGTGGCGCTGGACACGCGGCTCGCCGTGCCGCTGGCGCCCGCGCATACCGACGCCAACCAGCTCGAGAATGCGCTGCTCAACCTGTGCATCAACGCGCGCGACGCGATGCCCGACGGCGGCCGGCTGACGATCGCGACCGCCGACGTCCACCTCGATGCGCGCTACGCCAGCGAGCATGCCGAGGTCGAGCCCGGCGACTATGTCATGCTGAGCGTCGCGGACACCGGCACCGGCATGTCGGCGGAAACGGTCGAGAAGGTGTTCGAACCCTTCTTCACCACCAAGCCGGTCGGCCAGGGCACCGGCCTCGGCCTGTCGATGATCTACGGCTTCGTCCGCCAGTCGGGCGGCCACGTCCGTATCGAGAGCGAGCTGGGCCGCGGCACGACGATCCGCCTCTACATCCCCCGTTTCGAGGGCGAGGCGCAGCCGGCGCGGGCCGAACCGCGCGAGGCGCCGGCGGGTGCGGGCGAGACGGTGATGATCGTCGAGGACGATGCCGCCGTCCGGCTGATCGTGCGCGAGGTGCTGGAGGAATTGCGCTATCAGGTCGTCGAGGCCGACGATGCGCGCACCGCGATCCCGATCCTGCAATCGCCGCGGCGGATCGACCTGCTGGTATCCGACGTCGGCCTGCCCGGCATGAACGGCCGCCAGCTCGCCGAGATCGCGCGGCAAAGCCGGCCCGAGCTCCAGATCCTGTTCGTCACCGGCTATGCGGAGAATGCCGCGGTGCGCGGCGGCTTCCTCGACCATGGCATGGAGATGATGACCAAGCCGTTCGCGGTCGATGCGCTCGCGACCCGGATCCGCGGCATGCTGGGCAACCGATGACGGTCGATCGCGGGCAGCCTCGCGCCGCCTGGGCTTGCCCCCGGCGATGATCCGGCGGTAACCGCGATGGCCATTGTCATCGGAGCAGCCCCATGAAGACCCGCGCCGCCGTCGCCTTCGAAGCGAAACGCCCGCTCGAGATCGTCGAACTCGATCTCGAAGGGCCGAAGGCCGGCGAGGTGCTGGTCGAGATCATGGCGACCGGCATCTGCCATACCGACGCCTATACGCTCGACGGGCTGGACAGCGAGGGGCTGTTCCCCAGCGTGCTCGGCCACGAAGGCGCGGGCATCGTCCGCGAGGTCGGCGCGGGCGTCACCAGCGTCGCCCCCGGCGACCACGTCATCCCGCTCTACACGCCCGAATGTCGCCAGTGTAAGTCGTGCCTCAGCGGCAAGACGAACCTGTGCACCGCGATCCGCGCGACGCAGGGCAAGGGGCTGATGCCCGACGGCACGACGCGGTTCAGCTACAAGGGTCAGCCGATCTTCCACTACATGGGCTGTTCGACCTTCTCGAACTTCACCGTGCTGCCCGAGATCGCGGTGGCGAAGATTCGCGAAGACGCGCCGTTCGACACCAGCTGCTACGTCGGCTGCGGCGTCACCACCGGCGTCGGTGCGGTGGTCCACACCGCCAAGGTGCAGCCGGGCGACACCGTCGTCGTCTTCGGCCTCGGCGGCATCGGCCTCAACGTCATCCAGGGCGCGAGGCTCGCGGGCGCGAAGATGATCGTCGGCGTCGACATCAACGCGACCCGCGAAGACTGGGGCCGCAAATTCGGGATGACGCATTTCGCCAACCCCAAGGTGGTGGGCGACATCGTGCCGCATATCGTTCAGCTGACCGACGGCGGCGCCGACTACAGCTTCGACGCGACCGGCAACACCGACGTGATGCGCCAGGCACTCGAATGCTGCCACCGCGGCTGGGGCACGTCGATCGTCATCGGCGTGGCGGAGGCGGGCAAGGAGATCAGCACCCGCCCGTTCCAGCTGGTCACGGGGCGCAACTGGCGCGGCACCGCCTTCGGCGGCGCGCGCGGACGGACGGATACGCCCAAGATCGTCGACTGGTACATGGACGGGATGATCCAGATCGACCCGATGATTACCCACCGCCTGACGCTCGACGAGATCAACAAGGGCTTCGACCTGATGCACGCGGGCGAGAGCATCCGGTCGGTGGTGATCTACTAACCCCGCCCCACCCTTTCGTCACCCCGGATTTGGGTCCCATCAAAGTATTACTTCGATGGGGTCCCTTGTTCCGGGGTCCACCGCGCCGCAAGCTTGGGACAAGAGGCTCTTGCCGATTGCCTCGCCGCGGAGTGGACCCCGGAACAAGTCCGGGGTGACGGGGGACATGAGGCAGGCGCAACACGAACACGAATAATCAACAAGAGAGGACCATTATGTTCAGCCACGTCATGCTCGGCACCGACGATCTCGACGCCGCCAAGACCTTCTACGACGCGACGCTCGGCGCGCTCGGCATCGCGCCGGGGCGGGTCGATCCCAAGGGGCGGGTGATCTACATGCACCCTGCAGGCGCGTTTCTGCTGACCCGACCGATCAACGGCGAGCCCGCCTGCCATGCCAATGGCGGAACGATCGGGTTCGCCGCCGCCAGCCCCGAGGCGGCGGATGCCTGGCACGCCGCCGGCGTCGCGGCGGGCGGCACCGCGATCGAGGACGAACCCGGCATCCGCGAGGCGCCGTTCGGCAAGCTCTACCTCGCCTATCTGCGCGATCCCGCGGGCAACAAGGTGTGCGCGATGCACCGCGTGCCGGCGTGACCGGCGCCGGCACGGTTCCCGGCGCCGTCAGCGTCCTGACGCTCGCCTGCCAGGACCGTGTCGGCATCGTCGCGGCGGTATCGGGCGCGCTGGCCGGTATCGACGGCTTCATCCTCGACAGCCAGCAATATGCCGATCTGGAGACGGGGCGCTTCTTCATGCGCGTCGTCTTCACGGGCGCCGGCGAGCGTTTTCCCGCCGACCCGGCCGGGGTGCGTGCCGCACTCGCGCCGGTGGCCGACACCTTCGGCTTCGACTGGAGCCTCGACGCGGCGGATCACCGCCCGCGCGTGCTGATCGCGGTGTCGAAGGGCTCGCACTGTCTCAACGACCTGCTCCACCGCTGGCAGACCAGGACGCTCCCGGTCGAGATCGTCGGCGTCCTGTCCAACCACGACAGCCTGCGGCCGCTGGTCGAATGGCACGGCCTGCCCTGGCACCATCTGCCCGTCGAGGCCGCGACGCGCGATGCGCAGGAGGCGGCGATCCTGTCGCTAATGGCGGACACCCGCGCCGATTACCTCGTCCTCGCACGCTACATGCAGGTGCTGGGGCCGCGGCTGGTCGAGGGGCTGGCCGGGCGCTGCATCAACATCCACCACAGCTTCCTGCCCGGCTTCAAGGGCGCGCAGCCCTATCATCGCGCGCATGCCCGCGGGGTGAAGCTGATCGGCGCGACCGCGCATTTCGTCACCGCCGACCTCGACGAGGGGCCGATCATCGAACAGGCGGTCGAACGCGTCGACCATCGTGCCAGCGTCGACGACCTCATCCGCATCGGCCGCGATATCGAGGCGCAGGTGCTCGCCCGCGCCGTCGCCTGGGTCGGCGAACGGCGCGTCTTCCTCAACGGCAACCGCACGGTGATTTTCCGATGACATTCGAAACGCTATCCACCGCCAGGGCCTATGGCGGCACGCAGGGCGTTTATCGCCATCAGTCCACGGCGACGGGCACGCCGATGACCTTCTCGGTCTATGTGCCCCCGCATGACGAGGGCGCGCGGCTGCCGGTGGTCTGGTATCTGTCGGGCCTCACCTGCACGCACGCCAATGTCACCGACAAGGGCGACTATCGCCGCGCCTGCGCCGAACTGGGGCTGATCTTCGTCGCGCCCGACACGAGCCCGCGCGGCGAGGACGTCGCGGACGATCCCGCCTACGACTTCGGCCAGGGCGCCGGCTTCTACGTCGATGCGATGCAGGCGCCCTGGGCGCCGCATTTCCGCATGTGGTCCTACGTCACCGAGGAGCTGCCTCCGCTGATCGCCGCGCATTTCCCCGCCGACATGGCGCGCCAGTCGATCATGGGCCATTCGATGGGCGGCCACGGCGCGCTGACCATCGGCCTGACGCTGCCCGAGCGGTTCCGCGCGGTGTCCGCCTTCGCCCCGATTGTCGCGCCGTCACGGGTGCCGTGGGGCGAGAAGGCGCTCGGCGGCTATCTCGGCGACGATCGTGCGGCATGGCGCCGCCACGACGCGGTCTCGCTGATCGAGGATGGCGCGCGGGTGCCGGCGCTGCTGGTCGATCAGGGCGATGCGGACCAGTTTCTGGAGGAACAGCTGAAACCGCATCTGCTGGCGGAAGCGTGCGCAGCGGCGGGCATCGACCTGACGCTGCGGATGCAGCCGGGCTACGACCACAGCTACTATTTCATCGCGACCTTCATGGCCGATCATCTCGCCTGGCATGCCGAACGGTTGAAATAGCCCAACCCCTCTTCGTCACCCCGGACTTGTTCCCGGGTCCACTGTTCCGCAAGCGTCGGACTGGAGCCTCTAGCCTTTACGCCTGCCGCGCCGTAGACCCCGGAACAAGTCCGGGGTGACGAGGAAATAGGTGCGAGCGTGCTCGCCGACCACGCAGGTCGTTCAGGCCTCCTTCGCCAGCATCTTCTCCGCACTCGTCTTCACGAACTCGGCGATCGGGCCGGACATCATCGCCAGCATCATCGGCACCTTGACCGTGCCCCCGACGCTGCCCTCGCCCACCGCCATGTCGACGCCGACCTTCTGCCCCATCGCGACGATTCCCAGCACCAGCGCATCCGGCCCGGTCCATTCCGCCTCCACCGTGCCGCCGCCGGGGATATGCTGCGCGAGCTTGGGCAGCCCCGCCTCGATCCGGCGGCGCGCCTCGTCGCGGCCGAGGGCGTGGGGAATGTCGAAAGGGATAGTGGCCATGATCGTCTCCGGTTCGGTCGCCCCCTGCCCCCGCCGCCGGTGCGGTGCAACCGATCAGCGATGGTGACGAAACCGCCCCGCCCCGCTAAGGCGCGGCCATGACCGAGATCACGCCCCAGATCGTTGCCGACCACGGCCTGTCCGTTGAAGAATATGAGCGCGTCCTCGCCGCGCTGGGCCGGACGCCCAATCTCGTCGAACTCGGCATCTTCTCGGTGATGTGGTCCGAGCATTGCAGCTACAAATCCTCGCGCATCCATCTGAAGAAGCTCCCCACCGAAGGCCCGCAGGTGATCTGCGGGCCCGGCGAGAATGCCGGCGTGATCGACATCGGCGACGGCCAGGCCGCCATCTTCAAGATGGAGAGCCACAATCACCCGTCGTACATCGAGCCGTATCAGGGCGCCGCGACCGGCGTTGGCGGCATCCTGCGCGACGTCTTCACGATGGGCGCGCGGCCGATCGCCAACATGAACGCGCTGCGCTTCGGCTCGCCGACGCACCCGAAAATGCGCCACCTCATCAGCGGCGTCGTCCACGGCATCGGCGGCTATGGCAATTGCGTCGGCGTCCCCACGGTGGGCGGCGAGGTCAATTTCCACCCCGCCTATGACGGCAACATCCTCGTCAACGCGATGACCGTCGGCGTCGCCGATCAGGACAAGATCTTCTATTCCGCCGCCAGCGGCATCGGCAACCCGATCGTCCACGTCGGCAGCAAGACCGGCCGCGACGGCATCCACGGCGCGACGATGGCCTCGGCCGATTTCGGCGAGGATGCCGACGCCAAGCGCCCCACCGTGCAGGTCGGCGATCCCTTCACCGAAAAGCTGCTGATCGAGGCCTGCCTCGAACTGATGGCGACCGACGTGATCGTCGCGATCCAGGACATGGGCGCCGCCGGCCTCACCTCCTCCAGCGTCGAGATGGCGTCGAAGGGCGGCGTCGGCATCGAGCTGGTGATGGACGACGTCCCCCAGCGCGAAACCGGCATGACGCCGTACGAGATGATGCTCTCCGAATCGCAGGAGCGCATGCTGATGGTCCTGAAACCCGGCCGCGAGGCGGAGGCCGAGAAGATCTTCCGCAAATGGGAGCTCGACTTTGCGGTCATCGGCCGCGTCACCGACACCGGCCGCATGGTGCTGACGTGGAAGGGCGAGACCGTCTGCGACATCCCGCTCGGCCCGCTCGCCGACGAGGCGCCGCTCTACGACCGCCCGCACGTGCCGACGCCGAAGCCCGCGCCGCTCACCGACGTGCCGGAAAGCAAGGACATCGCCGCCGACCTGCTGACGCTGATGGGCTCGCCCGACGTCGCCAGTCGCCGCTGGATCTGGGAACAATATGACCACATGGTCGGCGCCGACACGGTACAGGCCCCAGGCGGCGATTCCGCGGTCGTCCGCGTCCACGGCACCGACAAGGCGCTGGCGATCACCACCGATTGCACCCCGCGCTATTGCTTCGCCGACCCCATCGAAGGCGGCAAGCAGGCGGTCGCCGAGGCGTGGCGCAACCTGACCGCAGTCGGCGCGACGCCGCTTGCGATCACCAATTGCCTCAACTTCGCCAATCCGCAGCGCCCCGAGATCATGGGCCAGATCGTCGGTTGCCTCGACGGCATGGCGCAGGCGTGCCGCGCGCTCGACTTCCCGATCGTCTCGGGCAACGTCAGCCTCTACAACGAATCGAAGGCGACCGGCGGCGGCAGCGCGATCCTGCCGACCCCCGCGATCGGCGGCGTCGGCCTGCTCAAGGACTGGACGAAGAACGCGACGATCGCCTTCAAGGGCACCGGCGACATCATCCTCGCCGTCGGCAAGCGCGGCGGCCATCTCGGCCAGTCGCTCTACCTGCGCGAGTGCCACGGCCGCGAGGAAGGCCCGCCGCCGCCGGTCGATCTCGCCGCCGAGCGCAAGACCGGCGACCTGATCCGCACCGCGATTCTTGAGGGCCAGCTGTCGGCAGTCCACGACGTGTCGGACGGCGGCATCGCGGTGACCCTCGCCGAGATGGCGCTAGCCGGCAATATCGGCGCGATGATCGACCGCAAGCAGCCGTTCGGCTGCGCCCGTTCCTTCTTCGCGGAGGACCAGGGCGTCTATGTCGTCACCGTCCACGACCATGCGCTGCTCGACTTCCTCGGCGCCGCGCATGCCGCCGGCGTCGAAGCGGAACCGCTGGGTCGCACCGGCGGCAAGCGGCTGATCTTCGAACGCCCCGATCGCGACGACGTGGTGGCGATCGACGACCTGCGCAGCGCGCATGAAGGCTTCTTCCCCAAGCTGATGGGGACCGACGCCGCGGTGGCGTGAGGCGTTCGTCCGATCGCCCAGCCTCCCCCCGTCACCCCGGACTCGTTCCGGGGTCCACTGGGCCGCGGGCGTCGGACAAGAGGCTCAAGCTTCACGCCTGCCCAACCGTGGACCCCGGAACAAATCCGGGGTGACGAAGGGATTGGAGAACGGACTGCGCCTGCCAAACGGTTGAATGCGCGCAGGTGTCAAAGAACCAGCCCCCTTCATTTGCGACGAACCGAGCGCCAGCGACTGCGAATCAGTCGCAAACCAGCTTGCGAACGTTTCGCATTAGCCCTATCCGTCAGGGCGAAGCGAAGGAGCGTTCATGGTCGTCTGCGTCTGCAATGCCATCCGTGAGACCCAGGTCCGGGCCGCCGCGCGCAGCGGCTGCCTGACGGCGTGCCAGGCCTACCGGTCGCTCGGCTGCCAGCCGAAATGCGGCCAGTGCACAGTGGTAGCGCGAGCCATTATCGATACCGAACGCGCTGCTGCATAACGTTCGCAAACCCGAAAAACCGCAGATTTCCGCCATTTTTGACTTGCCGTAACGAGCCCGTGGCGCGTACATCCGCGCCATCGGTTCGAAAGGTTTGGCACATGGCGATCAAGGGCGACCCGCGGGTCATCGAATATCTGAACGAGGCGCTCAAGAACGAGCTGACCGCGATCAACCAATATTGGCTCCATTACCGGATGCTCGACCATTGGGGCGTCTACAAGCTCGCTCAGTATGAGCGGATGGAATCGATCGACGAGATGAAGCACGCCGACTGGCTGTCGGAGCGCATCCTGTTCCTCGACGGCCTGCCCAATTTCCAGCTGCTCGGCCGCCTGCGCATCGGCGAGACGGTCGAGGAAGTGCTCCGCTCCGACCTCGCGATGGAGGAAGAGGCGGTCGTCCAGCTGAAGGGCGCGATCGCCTATTGCGAGGAAGTCCGCGACTATATCAGCCGCGACCTGTTCGCGCGCATCCTCGCCAGCGAGGAAGAGCATGTCGACACGCTCGAACGCCAGTTCGAGATGATCGAGCGGATGGGCATCCACAATTACGTCCAGCTCAATTCGATCAGCGAGCATGATTCGCCCAAGGCGGGCGCCGCGCCCTACCTGAAGGGCTGACGCGCTTCGGGCAACGCGATGCGCCCAATCCGTTCGTGCTGAGCCTGTCGAAGCACCGGTGGGTCTCAGGCACACGGACAGTGAACAGGTGAAAGGTCCCCCGCGGGCGCTTCGCCTGGTCACCAGAGCGAACGGCGCAAAGCAGGATAGACTCGCCGTCGTCAGTCTATAGGCTGCCGCCCGATGCGCAGGATGACGATCGCCGCGGTATTGCTGATGTCGGCGGCGGCTCCGGCCGCCGCCGACGAGCGGGCAGGATTGCAGGACCGGGTCGCCGCGACGCTGCGCAGCGCAGGCCCCGGCACGCGGTTCGGACTGGTCGTGCTCGACGATACGGGCGCCGAGATCGTCGCGATCGCGCCCGACGACCGCTTCGTCCCTGCCTCCAACACCAAGATCTTCACCACCGCCGCGGCGTTCGACGCGCTCGGCGACGTGACGCAGCCCGATCGCGAATCGGGGGCCAGCGTGCGGATCGAACGCGGCGACGTGATCCTCACCGGCCACGGCGACGCGCGCCTGTCGAGCGCCGACGATTGCGCGGCCGATTGCCTCGCATCGCTCGCCGATGCGGTCGCGGCGAAAACCCGGAGGGTACGCGACGTGGTGGGCGACGACAGCCTGTTCCCCAACGAGCGCTGGAGCCCGGGGATGAGCTGGAACAACATCCCCACGCGATCGGGCACCGGCGTGTCGGCGCTGACGCTCGACGACAACGAATTGCGCGTCACGGTCACCCCCGCCGCCGGCCATGGCCCGGCACGGATCGCGATGCTGCCTTATTATACGCTCGACAATCGCGTCACTACCGGCGGCCGCACCGCGATCCGCCTCGACCGGCTGCCCGGCAGCCGCACGCTGCGGGTCGAGGGAACGATCGCGCCCGGTGCGGCGCCCGAGCCGTTGCGCGTCGGCATCGACGATCCCGCGGATTACGCCGCGTGGCGGCTGCACGCACTGTTGATCGCGCGCGGGGTGCGGGTGACGGGCACGGTGACCGTCCGCCACCGGCCGCCCGCACCGGACGACGATCCCGCGACGCGTGGCGGCGCCCCCGTCGCCCGCCTACCTGCGCCGCCGGCGCTGGCGCAGGCCACGCCGGGCCCGCTCGCCGAGGATCTGGCGCTTACCAACAGGGTCAGCCAGAACCTCCATGCCGAACTGCTGCTGCGCCGGATCGGACGGATCACCGGCAGCGGCTCGATCCTCGACGGGCAGGCGCGCGTCTCGGCGATGCTGACCCGCGCCGGTGTCGAGCGCTGGCGCTACGACCTGGCCGACGGATCGGGGATGTCGAGCTACAATCGGGTCTCGCCGCGCGGGGTCGCACGGTTCCTGCGCTGGACGCAGAGCCAGCGCTGGGGGGCCGCGTGGCGCGCGACGCTGCCGGTCGGCGGCGTCGATGGCACGCTGCGCCGCCGCTTCGCCGGGACCGCGCTCGACCGGCGCATCATGGCCAAGACCGGCACGCTCAACGCGGCGTCCGCGCTCGCCGGATTCATGACGGCGCGCAGCGGCCGGACGCTGATCTTCGCCAGCTATGCCAACGACATGCCGGCGGACGGGTCGGCAACCGCGGCGGTCGATGCCGCGCTGCTGCTGATCGCCGCCGAACGCTGACCGGCGCCGCATCCGCTGCGGCGCCGGTCCGGTTTAGATCAGCGGCATTTCACATTGCCGCGGTCGATCGAGCGGCCGAGCACCGCACCGCCGCCCGCGCCGAGCAACGTGCCGAGCGTCCCGCCACCGACGAGGTTGCCGAGCACGCCACCACCGAGCGCGCCGACCACCAGCCCGGTGGTCCCGTCGCTGCGCCGGCAATAGGCACGGCCGTCGCGCCCCTTGTAGATGCGGTCGTTGCGGCTCAGCCGGCGTTCGCGATACTTGCCCGACCGGTAATGGTCGGCGGGCTCCCAACGGCCGCCGCGGTCGCCCTGCCAGCGATAATCGCCGCGCTGCGCCATCGCCGCACCCGTCGTCACCGGCGACGCCATCGTCACCATCGCCAATACGGCGAGCCATCCGGTCTTCATCGGTCATCCTCCTTGCCAATAGCAGCGGGATAACCGCGCATCGCGGCGGTTGGTTGCAGGCACTGTCCTATTTCGGCGCCGGCGCCTTGGTCTTGACCAGCCATGGCTTGACCAGCCCGGTCGGGCGCGGCGTGCCGGTCAGCCGCCGTGCGCGGAGCAGCTTGATCGGGCGCAGCAGCAGCTGCCCGCCCATCCCGCCGCCGGTCGGCAGCGCCAGGATGCGGCGGATCACCGGCATCCCCGACTCGACGTGGCCGAAGGCGGCATAGCCGGGATAGCTGCCCTTCGCGTCCATGCTCGGCATCGGTCCCACGGTGATGAAGAAATTGCCGCCCGCCGACCCCGCCTCGGCGCGCCGCGCCATCGAGATCGTGCCGTCGAGATGCCTGATGCCGGTCATCGCGGTCGTCTCCAGCGGGAACGGCGGCAGGATGCGGCGCGCATCGGTGCGAATGCCGCCCTGGATGAAGCCATAGGTCGGCGCGCTGCGATTGCGCGCCGACCGGTAGAAGCTCATCCCGTCGAAGCGCCCGTCGTCGACATAGCCCATGAAATTGGCGACGGTGCGCGGTGCGCGGCGCGCCTCCAGCGCGAGGACGATCGGGCCATAAGGCGTGTCGAGGCGGACGCGGACGAGCGCCGGGCCGCGCGGTGCAGCTGCAGGTGCAGCACCGGCCAGCGCTGCGGCTGCGAGCAGGATCATGGAAAGACGCATCGTTCGCGTTCGCTATGCGCAGTACGCCCTTGGCGCAAGCTGCCCGACTCGCGCGAAAATCGGATACGATTGCGCCGGACGAACGCTTGATTGCACCTTTTGCAATTGCGCCGGATCGTGCTGCGATGCACAACGACTGTGCCTTTCAGGCATCCTCTCCTAAAAACTTTTCGGCCGGTCCCTGACCGGCCTTTTTTTTGGCTGCGATTCGGCGTAGGAACCCCCTCGCCCAGAACGCGCCGTCAACGAGATATAAGCGGAGCGGAGCCAGCCGGTAAAACCGGCAACGGCGTGTTCGGGGCGCGGGGGATCGAGTCGATCGGCGCATTCCGATTCTCCCCCGCGGTTCCCCCGGCCCATCGCACCGGCTATGGCATGACCCCATGCATATCGGCATCCTCGAAACCGGCGCGCCGCCGGGCGATCTCGCGGTCGAGCACGGCGATTATTCCGCGATGGTCGCGCGGCTTCTCGGTCCCCGCCACCGCTACGCGCGCTACGACGTCCGCGGCGGCGACCTGCCGACGGCGGTGACAGCGTGCGACGCCTATGTCGTCACCGGCTCCGCCGCCGGGGTCCACGACGGCCTAGGCTGGACCGAATCGCTGTTCCGCTTCCTGCGCGACGCGCGCGGCAAGGCACGGCTGATCGGCATCTGCTTCGGTCATCAGGCGATCGCGCACGCCTTCGGCGGCACCGTGGTCAAGGCACCGCAAGGCTGGGGCCTCGGCCTCCACCGCTACGCCCTCGCCTGCCCGGTCCCCGAACTGGGCCAGGCGGTCACTGCGATGGCATCGCATCAGGATCAGGTCGTCGCCGCGCCCGACGGTGCCGAGATACTGGCCGCGAGCGCCTTCACCCCCTGCGCCGCGCTCGCCTATGCGGACGGCGCAGCGCTGACGCTGCAATTCCACCCGGAATTCGACGCCCCCTACGCCACCGCCCTGATCGCCGCCCACCGCGCGCCGGACATCGACCCGACGCTGCGCGAGACGGCGACGCAGTCGCTAGCCGGCGCCAGCGATAACGCCGCCATCGGCCAATGGCTCAACCGGTATCTGGAGACGGGCGCAACTGGCTAACATGAAACGACTGGGCATCATTCGCCGGCGACCGAGTTGAAGCGAATGGCGAGTTCTGGTGGCTAGCGAACATATTTCGCCTGCCTCCCTTACAGCGCAGTTTGCTTTCCGACGAGCTCAACTGTGATCGCGTTCCATTTTCGTTATCGCACCCGAACGCGGATCGACATGGAACTCGAATTTGATGTTCGCTTTCGTGGCTTCACCTTCCCAATGTCCATCATCTGCTTCTAATTTGGTTACTCTGTAGCCACGTTTCGCAAGTATGTTCTTCACTTTCGCGCTGCTAATCCAGCCTTTGCCGGGCATGTCGGCCAGTGCAGGGGTTCCAATACCAGCCAAGGCAATAGCAGCGATCAGTAGTTTGATGGACATGTCAGTCTCCTTTGACGTGGATCAAGTTCTCGAACGCGAGCATTGTTCCGTTACAATGAACGCGTAAGGGGTCGGACAGTCATCCACTCGAACGTCCGCCGTTGGGGCGAAAGCCGCCGTCAACTCCCCTCCCCCAAAGGACGTCTGCGATCCATCGAACGTGCTGCATTTTGCCGGTAGCGGGGCTATCCCGGCGTAGCTCTCCAGGGACACGACGATGACGACCACGCTCTACGGCATCCGCAACTGCGACACGGTGAAGAAGGCGCGGGCGTGGCTCGATGCCGAGGGGATCGCGTACGACTTTCACGACTATAAGACGATGGGCGTCGACCGCGAGCGGCTGACGGCCTGGGTCGACCGGCTCGGGTGGGAGGCGTTGCTCAATCGCGCGGGCACGACGTTCCGCAAGCTGCCCGACGCGGACAAAGCCGACATCGATACCGCCAGGGCGATCGCGCTGATGCTCGCGCAGCCGTCGATCATCAAGCGGCCGGTGCTGGAGCGGGACGGCGTGCTGCTCGTCGGGTTCAAGCCCGATGGCTGGGCGGCGGCGCTCGGCTGAGGTTGCGCAGGGGCCGCGAAACGCGCAGCATCCCGTCCGATCGAGAGAGGGGGCGAGGATGACGCAATCGGACAGGCGGCCACCGGCGTGGTTCGGGATCGTCGCGGTGGTGCTGGTGATCTGGGGCGCGGTCGGGGTGTTCGCGTGCGTCCAGCAGCTGCGGCTCGGCGCGGAGGCGATGGGGCCGGCGGATGCCTATTACCGGCGGCTCTATGCGACCCTCCCGTTCTGGTACAATCCGGTCTACGCCGTCGCGACCTTCAGCGGGCTGGCGGCGGCGCTGGCGCTGGCGCTGCGCAGCCGGTTCGCAGGCCCGTTGTTCGCCGTGTCACTGGTCGCCATCGTCATCCAGTTCGGCTGGCTGTTCGCCGCAACCGACCTGATCGCGGTGCGCGGCGCGGCGCAGGTCGTCCCCTTCCCCGTCTTCATCGCCGCGGTCGCCGCCTTCGGCCTCTGGCTGTCCCGCCATGCGCGGCGGCAGGGATGGATCGGATAGGCGCGAGCGGATAAGGCGCACCCCATGTCCACGACCTTCACGATCGACACCGCGACCAGCCGCGCCAACCCGACGCCGTCGCTCGCCCGGCGGCTGACCGTGCCGGCGATCCGCCGCCGCAAGGGGCCGGATGCCGAGCCGCTGGTGATGCTGACCGCCTATACGGTGCGCACCGCGCAGCTGCTCGATCCGCATTGCGACATGCTGCTGGTCGGCGACAGCCTTGGGCAGGTGATCTACGGCCTGCCCTCGACCGTGCCGGTGACGCTCGAGATGATGGCGGCGCACGGCGCGGCGGTGGTCCGCGGCAGCCATCATGCGGTCGTCGTCATCGACATGCCGTTCGGCAGCTACGAAGCCTCGCCGCAACAGGCGTTCGAGAGCGCGGCGACGCTGCTCAAGCAGACCGGCGCAGCGGCGGTGAAGCTGGAGGGCGGCGAGGCGATGGCGCCGACCGTGCGTTTCCTCAGCGAGCGCGGCATTCCGGTGATGGGCCATGTCGGCCTGACGCCGCAGGCGGTCAACGTGCTCGGCGGCTACGGCGCCCGCGGCAAGAGCGACGCGGAAGCGGCGAAGATCGTCGCCGACGCGACCGCGATCGCCGACGCCGGCGCCTTCGCGATCGTCATCGAGGGCGTGATGGAGCCCATCGCGATCCGCATCACCGAAGAGGTCGCCTGCCCGACGATCGGCATCGGCGCATCGGCGCGCTGCGACGGGCAGGTACTGGTCGCCGAGGACATGCTCGGCCTGTTCGAACGCACCGCGCGCTTCGTGAAGCGCTACGACGACATGGCCGGCCGCATTTCCGCCGCAGCCGAGGCCTATGCCGGCGAAGTCAGGGCGCGCAGCTTCCCGGGACCCGATCAGATCTATCCGTCCAAGCCATGATCGGCCCCGACCGTTTGCGTGACCTTTTGTTTCGCAACCGTCGCCGCTAAGAGTGCGCGCCCTTCATCCACTTTCGTCCGGAGCCCTCCTTGGCCCTTACGCCGCAAAACAACGAAGCCTTCCTGCGCGAAGTCGACGACGAACTGCGCCGCGACCAGCTGATGACCTTCTGGGAACGCTACGGCCGCTGGACGATCGCCGCGGTGGTGGTCGCGCTCGCCGCCTTCGCCGGCTTCCTCTACTGGCAGCATCGCCGGGCCGAGGCCGCGGGCGTGCAGGGCGAGCAGCTGCAGGTCGCCTATGACGCGCTCGGCAACACCCAGCCCGACGCCGCCGCCAAGACGCTGGCGCCGATCGCGAGCGAGGGCCGCGACGGGTACAAGGCGCTGGCGTTGATGACGCAGGCCGATATCCTACTCAGCAAGAAGCAGGACAAGGCCGCCGCCGCCAAATTCGCCGCGATCGCCGGCGACGCGAGCATCGCCCAGCCGTTCCGCGATCTCGCGCTGATCCGCCAGACCGTCGCCGAATACGACACGCTGAAGCCGCAGGTGGTGATCGAGCGGCTGCGGTCGCTGGCGGTCCCCGGCAACGCCTATTTCGGCAGCGCGGGCGAACTGGTCGCGATCGCCTATCTCGACAGCGGTCGCAAGGATCTCGCCGGGCCATTGTTCGGCCAGCTCGCGCAGAGCGAGACCGTGCCCGATTCGATCCGTCAACGCGCCGTTCAGATGGCCGGCACGATGGGCGTCGATGCCGCCGCCGCCAGCGTGCGCGTGGTCAGCCCCGCCAGCGTATCCGCCGCATCATCCAAGGAAGCACCCGCGCAATGACGACCAAGTTCCGGGCCACCGTCGGTATCGCCGCCCTGATGGCGCTGTCCGCCTGCGGCATCTTCAAGGGCGGCGGGCCGAAGAAGACGCCGACGGTCGGCGAGCGCGTGCCGATCCTGACGTCGGAGAACGCGATCGAGGCCGATCGCACGCTCGCCGATATCCAGGTGACGCTGCCCGCGCCCGCGGCGAACGATTCCTGGACGCAGCCGGGTGGCAATGCCGCCAAGTCGATGGGGCAGCTGGCCTTGGGCGAAAGCCCGTCGCGCAGCTGGCAGGCGTCGGTCAACGGCGGGTCGAACCGCGAGCGCCTGGGCGCCGCGCCGGTGATCGCCGAGAACAAGCTGTTCGTCGTCGACGTACAGGCGCAGCTCCACGCCTTCGCCGCCGACACCGGTGCGAAACTGTGGACCGCCACGGTCAGCAGCGGCGACGAGAACCGCCCGGCGCGCTTCGGCGGCGGCGTCAGCTATGACGGCGGCAAGGTGTTCGCCACCGATGGCGTCGGCGACGTCGTCGCGGTCAACGCCGCGGACGGCAAGGAAGTCTGGCGCGCCAAGCCCGGCGGCCCGCTGCGCGGTGCGCCGACGGTCGCCAACGGATCGGTCTACGTGCTGAGTCAGGACAACCAGATCTTCGCGCTCGATCAGGCCGACGGCAAGGTCCAGTGGGCGCAGTCGGGGACGCTGGAGACGCAGGGCGTGTTCGGCGTCGCCGCGCCCTCGGCGAGCCAGGGCACCGTCGTCGCCGGCTTCTCGAGCGGCGAACTCAACGCCTATCGCTACGAAAACGGACGTGTGCTGTGGGGCGACGCGCTGTCGCGCACCTCGATCACCACGTCGGTGTCGAGCCTGTCGGACATCGACGCCGCGCCGGTGATCGACAACGGCCGCGTTTTCGCGGTCGGGCAGGGCGGACGCATGGTCAGCCTCGACCTCGCCACCGGCCAGCGGCTGTGGGAGCAGAATTTCGCCGGCATCTCGACGCCGTGGATCGCGGGCGACTGGCTGTTCGTCGTCACCGACGATGCGCGGCTGATCTGCCTCGCCCGCTCGAACGGCAAGGCGCGCTGGATCGCCTCGCTGCAGCGCTTCAAGAACGCCAAGAAGAGCAAGGGGCCGCAGGTCACCTGGTTCGGGCCGATCCTGGCGGGCAACCGCCTGGTACTGACCAATTCGCTGGGCCAGGTCGTCTTCGCCTCCGCCAACGACGGCAGCGTGGTGAACACGATCGACGCCAAGGACAGCTTCGCCCTGCCGCCGGTCGTCGCCAACGGCACGCTGTACACGCTGGGCCAGTCGGGTAAGATCACCGCGTACAAGTAGAACTAGCGGGCGCGCATCGTCGTGTGACGCGCGTCACCGCCCCAAGGAAACCGTCACCCCGGACGTGTTCCGGGGTCCACTATTCCGCGGGCGCATCGCTCCCATATCGGGCGCTGCGCCTTGCCGCACGGTGGACCCCGGAACACGTCCGGGGTGACGGAGGAGATTTGGCGCCGCGCTGCATCTGTACATAGGCCCCTCCCCCCACCCCGCGAACATTTGGTGTTTCCCCCCGCCTCCCCTAAAGCGCGACCATGTCCCGTCTTCCCACCGTCGCGATCGTCGGCCGTCCCAATGTCGGCAAGTCCACGCTGTTCAACCGCCTCGTCGGCAAGAAACTCGCGCTGGTGGACGACCGTCCGGGCGTGACGCGCGACCGGCGCGAGGGCGACGCCAGCCTGATCGGCCTCGATTTCCGCGTCATCGACACCGCGGGCTACGAGGATCACGACGCGCAGACGCTGCCCGGCCGGATGCGGCTGCAGACCGAGGCGGCGATCGGCCAGGCCGATGTCGCGCTGTTCCTGTTCGACGCGCGCGCCGGCATCGTGCCGCTGGACGAGGAGATCGCCCGCTGGCTGCGCTCCTCCTCCACCCCCGTCGTGCTCGCCGCCAACAAGGCGGAAGGGAAAGCGGGCGAACAGGGCATCCTCGAATCGCTCAGCCTCGGCTTCGGCGATCCGGTGCAGCTGTCCGCCGAACATGGCGAGGGCATGGGCGACCTGTTCGAGGCGCTGCTGCCGCATATCGAGGCCGCGCTCGAGGCGATGCCCGAAGAGGAAGACGACGACCGCCCCGACGCGCCGCTGAAGCTCGCGATCGTCGGCCGCCCCAATGCGGGCAAATCGACCCTCATCAACAAGATGCTCGGCGAGGACCGGATGATTACCGGTCCCGAAGCCGGGATCACGCGCGATTCGATCGCGGTCGACTGGATGTGGTACGACCGTCTGGGCGCCCCCCGCCCCGTCCGCCTGATCGACACCGCCGGCATGCGCAAGCGCGCCAAGGTACAGGACAAGCTGGAAAAACTGTCGGTCGCCGACGCGCTCCACGCGGTCGACTTCGCCGAGGTCGTCGTGCTCCTCCTCGACGCGACATTGGGGCTGGAGGCGCAGGACCTGCGCATCGCCGACAAGGTGCTCGAAGAGGGTCGCGCGCTCGTCATCGCGCTCAACAAATGGGACGTCGCCGAGAATGCCTCGTCGCTGTTCAACGGCGTCAAGCGCGCGCTGGAGGATGGCCTCAGCCAGGTAAAGGGCGTCACCGTGATGACCGTGTCGGCGGCGACTGGCAAGGGCATCGACCAGCTGATCCAGGCCGCGTTCGAGACGCGCGAGGCGTGGTCGAAGCGCGTCGGCACCGGCGAGCTCAACCGCTGGTTCGAACGCGCGATCGAGGCCAATCCGCCCCCCGCCCCCGGCGGCAAGCGGATCAAGATGCGCTACGTGACGCAGGTCAAGACGCGCCCGCCCAGCTTCGTGATCTTCGGCACCCGCGTCGACCAATTGCCGGCGAGCTACGAACGCTATCTGGTCAATTCGATGCGCAAGGATCTGGATTTCGGCGCGGTGCCCGTCCGCATCACCTTCCGCGCGCCAAAAAATCCCTTCGCCGATAAGGAGTAACGTACGGCGGCAACTTCGTGTTTACCGCTTGGGCGTAGACAGGTCTCCGATCCGTGATGGGACGATCCATCGTGTGAGGAGGTCGCAGTGTCGTTCGAAGGCAGCACGTTGGTGGATTGGACGGCGTTCGCGCGGGCGCGCGCCGAGCTCGGCGCCGGATTCGTGCGCATCCTGGGCTATTTCCGCGAGGATGGCGTGAAGTCGGTATCGGTCATCGAGCAGGCGATGCGCGGCAAGAGCGCCGCGGCGATGGTCATCCCGGCGCACACGCTGAAGGGCGAGGCCCGCCAGTTCGGCGCCGAACCGCTCGCCAGCCTCGCCGAGACGATCGAGGAGATCGCCCGCGACTGCGTCGAGCGGCAGGATACCTGCGAAGAGGCGCTGGAGCATGTCGTCCGCCTGCGCCCGCTGTTCTTCGAAACGCTCAACCTGCTGGAGCGCGAGGCCAACCCGCTGGTCCCGCGCAAGTCGGCCGGCGGCTTCGGCCGCAGACCGGGCGGCTTCTGACCGCGTCGCCGTAGCTCGCCCCCACCTCTCCCGTTCGTGCCGAGCCTGTCGAAGCACAGGTGAGACTCATGCCCCACGCATCGACCATGGAAGCCAATGCGGCGGTGGCAGCACATGCCCAATTTGGACATTCACGTTGCCAACTCCGGGCGGGATTGGCACAATGGGAAGGTGGGGGATAAAGGGCAGCATGAAGCGCTGACAAGCGCAGACGGAGCGCCTGACGCGTCACCGGTCCTCGCTCGCGATGTGGACGGGGAAGAGCAATTGGACATTCACAAGCCCAAACCTGTTCACAGCTGGCGCGAATTCATCAATGAAATAGGCGTGATCGTCATCGGCGTGTTGATCGCGCTCGGTGGTGAGCAAGCCGTAGAGTCGCTCCATTGGCGGCATGTGGTCGGCGAGACCAAGGAGTCGCTGAGCGCTACTGTGGAGGATGCCTATGGCGCGATGCTGTCGCGACAGGAGATGCAGTCATGCGTCGACCGACGCCTTGGCGACATTGCGACGATCCTCTCCCGTCACGATCAGGGCGAGCCACTGGGTATCGTCGGCCCGATAGGCGCTCCTACTGCCAGCGTGGTTCAGACCTATGCATTTGACATGGCGATCGCCAGTCAGGCGTTCTCGCACATGCCGATAACCGATCAGGCCAAGTTTTTCGAGCCAATCGGTGTCTATCGGACCTTCGACGAGGTCATCAAGGACGAGCGCAGCATTTGGCGGGAGTTTCGCGCACTCGAACGCGCATCCTTTCTTACGCAGGCGGACTGGTCCGACGTTCGCAAAGCCTATAACCGCGCCTCGGACTTGAATGCGATACTGTCAGCCAACCTTCGTAACGAAGAGCCCGGCTTGTGGCTCTATCCGTTTCGACCATTTCACAAGCCGAAGAGTTATAGCTTGTCAGGGATACCTCGCGTCCGGCAACTGTGCCGGCCCGCGGTCTCCAAATCGCCGGCCTAGACCGGGATGACATGAACCTGACCCGTTCGGGCTGAGCCTGTCGAAGCCCTGCTCTCCACAAGCCCGACGCCTGCGGAAGCCAGCCCTTCGACAGGCTCAGGGCGAACGGTGGAAAAGGCGATCCCGTCTGGCGTCATTCTGCTCTAGCACCCACGCCCGTCAACCCTCATCCCGCAGCCGCGCGATCGCCCAGATGGCGGCCTCCGCCACCACGGGATCGGCATCCTCGCGCAATCGCTCCAGCACCGGCAGCAGCGAGGGGGCGCCACTGTTCCCCGCGGCGATCGCCGCGTTGCGGACCATGCGATTGCGCCCGATCCGCTTGATCGGCGATCCCGAGAACACCTGTCGAAAGCCGGCATCGTCCAGCGCCAGCAGGTCGGCCAGCGGCGGCGCGGTCAGCTCGGCACGCGGATGAAACGCCATGTTCGCCGCCGCCGACGCCGCGAACTTGTTCCACGGACAGACCGCCAGACAATCGTCGCAGCCGTAGATGCGATTGCCGATCCCTGCGCGGAACTCCTCGGGGATCGGCCCGGCATGCTCGATCGTCAGGTACGAGATGCAGCGCCGCGCATCGAGCCGGTAGGGCGCCGGGAAAGCATCGGTCGGACACACCCGTTGGCACGCGTCGCACGAACCGCAGCTGTCGTGCCCCGGCGCGTCCGGCACCAGATCAAGCGTCGTATAGATCGCGCCGAGGAACAGCCAGCTGCCATGCGCGCGGCTGACGAGGTTGGTGTGCTTGCCCTGCCAGCCCAATCCCGCCGCCTCGGCGAGCGGCTTCTCCATCACCGGCGCGGTGTCGACGAACACCTTGAGGTCGCATCCCGCCTCCTGCGCCAGCCAGCGGCCGAGCGCCTTCAGCGCCTTCTTGACGACGTCGTGATAGTCGCCGCCCTGCGCATAGATCGAGATACGCCCGACCTCCCCCTCCTCCGCCAGCCGCAGCGGATCGGCGGCGGGGGCGTAGCTCATGCCGAGCGACACGACGCTGCGCACCGCGTCCCACAGGCCGGCGGGCGAGCCGCGATGATGGCTGCGCTCTTCCATCCAGATCATGCCGCCGTGGCGTCCTTCGTGAAGCCATTGCCGCAGCCGCTCGCCGCTCCTCGGCGCGGCGTCGGCACGCGCGATGCCGCAGGCGACGAAGCCGAGCTCCGCTGCCTTCGCCTTGATCCGATCTTCGATACTGGCTTGTCGCTTGTGTTCGGACACGTCGCCCCGCTACCACAATCCATGAACGGGGATACAGCGTGACAGTGAACGATCCGGCGGTGTTCGCCGAACATCTGGTGAAGCGCTTCGGCGAACGCCGCGTCGTCGACGGCATCGACCTGATCGTGCCGCGCGGCGCGATCTACGGCGTGCTCGGCCCCAATGGCGCCGGCAAGACGACGACGCTGCGCACGCTGCTCGGCATCATCGAACCCGACGAGGGCCGCCGGTCGATCCTCGGCCATTTCAGCCCCCGCGAGGCGAGCGACCGCGTCGGCTATCTGCCCGAGGAGCGCGGCCTGTATCCGTCGATGAAGGCACGCGACGCGATCGCCTTCATGGGCGCGCTGCGCGGGCTCGACCGCCGCACCGGCCGGACGCGGGCCGCCGAGATGATGGAGGCTGCCGGCCTCGGCCACGCGATCGACGAGAAGATCAAGAAGCTGTCGAAGGGGATGGCGCAGCTCGTCCAGCTGCTCGGATCGGTGGTGCATCGTCCCGACCTGCTGGTGCTCGACGAGCCCTTCTCAGGCCTCGACCCGGTCAATCAGGAGAAGCTGGAGGCGCTGATCCTCGCCGAGCGGGATCGCGGCGCGACCGTGCTGTTTTCGACGCACATCATGGCGCATGCCGAGCGTGTCTGCGATCGCCTCGCGATCATCGCCGGCGGCAAGCGCCGGTTCGAAGGTACGGTGGACGAGGCGCGCGGGACGCTGCCCAGCCGGGTCCGCTACCTGCCCGCGCGTCCGCAAGCGGGCGTCGCGGAGGTCCTGCCGCACGATGCGACGCCGGACGGGGATGGCTGGCGCTTCCAGCTGCCGCGCGAGGGGATCGAGGGGTTGCTGGTGACGCTGATCGAACGCGGCTACGGCATCGGCGGGCTGTCGATCGAGCGGCCCGGGTTGCACGACGCCTTCGTCCGCATCGTCGGGCGCGATGCCGCCGAAGGAGAGCCGGCATGAGCAACCTGCTGCGCACGCTGCGCCAGGCGATGACCATCGCACGGCGCGACTTCATCGCGACGGTGTTCACGCCGATCTTCCTCCTGTTCCTGTTCGCGCCGGTCATCATGGGATCGTTCGGCGCGATCGGCGGCATGGGCGCGGCGAGCGTCGCCGACGGCCGCGCCGACAAGACGCGCATCGTCGCGATTGTCCCCGATGCGAACGCCCGCACGATCGCCGAGGCGGACACCCGCCTGCGCGCCGTCTTCCGCCGCGACGAGGAGGCGCCACCGGGCCTCACCACGCTGCGCCCCGCCGGCGATCCCGCCGCGCAGGCGCGTGCCGCCTTCGCGAGCAAGGATTATGAGGCGACCGCGGTCCTCTACGGCCCGCTCGAGACGCCGCAGGTGCTCTACGGCCCGCGCGGCAAGCGCGCCGCCGATTACCTGGGGTTGCTCGCCGCCGAGACGCTCGCCGCCAACCGGCTGAACGGCGACGTGCCGCGCGTCACCGCGGTCAAGACGGCGCTGGAGCGGCAGGGCGGATCGGCGGGCAACCGCCGCCAGTCCGCGTCGTTCGCGGTGTTCGGCGTATTCCTGCTCAACCTGTTCCTCGCCAGCCAGGTCGTCGGCACGATGGCGGAGGAGCGGAACAACAAGGTGATCGAGGTGCTCGCCGCCGCGGTGCCGCTGGAAAGCGTGTTCCTCGGCAAGCTGCTCGGCATGTTCGGCGTCGCGATCCTGTTCGTCGGCTTCTGGGGGACGATCATCGCCAAGCTGGGATCGTTGCTGCCGCCCGACGTCGCCTCGGCGCTGGCGATCCAGGCGGCGGTCGGCACACCGGCGTTCGTCGTGCTGTTCGTCACCTATTTCACGATGGCCTACCTGCTGCTCGGCTCCGCCTTCCTCGTCGTCGGCGCGCAGGCATCGACCCCGCGCGAGATCCAGATGCTCGCGCTGCCGATCTCGGTGCTGCAGATGGGGATGCTGGCGCTGGCGCTCGCCGGCACCGCGCGGCCCGACGGCTGGATCGCGACCGTCGCACAGATGTTTCCGCTATCCTCGCCCTTCGCGATGGCGGGGCGCGCCGCGACCTCGCCCGACCTGTGGCCGCATATCGCGGCGATCGCGTGGCAATTGCTGTGGGTGACGATCTTCATCACGCTCGGCGCCCGCCTGTTCCGCCGCGGCGTGCTGCAATCGGGCAGCGCCAAGCCGTTCTGGAAGCGCGCGAGGGGCTGACGCCCTGCCCCAAGCCCCCCCGTCACCCCGGACTTGTTCCGGGGTCCACTCTGCGGCGAGGCATACGGCCCGAGCCTCCTGCCGTTCGCCTGCGGCCGGGTGGACCCGGAACAAGCCCGGGGTGACGGCGCGATCTGGCAGTTCAACGCCCCTCCACGCCTCACCATAACGTTACCCAATTGACATAAGTGTCAGTCCGGTATCTCCTGCGCAAAAAGCAGGAGAGAGATGATGGCGACCCTGATGCAGGCGGCCGAATCGCGCGTCGATCCGCTCGACGTCAGCCGCGCGGAACTGTACCGCGACGACACCTGGCACGAACCCTTCGCCCGACTGCGTGCCGAGGCGCCGGTCTATCGTTGCGAGCACAGCGACTACGGCCCCTATTGGTCGGTTTCGACCTACAAGCCGATCGTCGAGGTCGAATCGCTCCCCGAACTCTACTCGTCGGAGGCAGGCGGGATCACGCTCGCCGACTTCCTGCCCGAAAGCGACGTGCGCATGCCGATGTTCATCGCGCGCGACCGGCCCGTCCACACCGGCCAGCGCCGCACCGTCGCGCCCGCCTTCACCCCGTCGGAAATGACGCGGATGAGCGGCGACATCCGCCTCCGGACGGAGGAACTGCTCGACAGCCTGCCGTGGAACACGCGCTTCGACTGGGTCGATACCGTGTCGATCGAACTGACCACGCAGATGCTGGCGATCCTGTTCGACTTCCCGTGGGAGGACCGGCGCAAGCTGACCTTCTGGTCCGACTGGGCGGGCGATATCGAGCTGGTCAAGAACGAGGAACTGCGCAAGCAGCGGCTGGGCTACATGTACGAATGCGGCGCCTATTTTCAGGGGCTGTGGAACGCCAAGGTCGGCAAGGAACAGACCCCCGACCTCATCAGCATGATGATCCATTCAGACGCGATGAGCCACATGGATCATTTCGAATTCATCGGAAACCTGATCCTGCTGATCGTCGGCGGCAACGACACGACGCGCAATTCGATGTCGGCGCTCGCCTACGGCCTCGATAAATTCCCGGAGAGCCGTGCCAAGCTGGAGGCGGACCCGGCGCTGATCGCCAATGCGACGCAGGAGATCATCCGCTGGCAGACGCCGCTCGCGCACATGCGCCGTACCGCGACGCGCGATACCGAGCTGATGGGGCAGACGATCCGCGAAGGCGACAAGCTGGCGCTGTGGTATCTGTCCGCCAATCGCGACGAGAGCGTGTTCGGGCCGGACGCGAACGACCTCGTCGTCGATCGTCCCAATGCACGCCGTCACCTCGCCTTCGGCCACGGCATCCACCGCTGCGTCGGCGCGCGGCTCGCCGAATTGCAGATCGGCATCCTGCTCGAAGAGATGGCGAAGCGGCGGATGCGGGTAAACGTGCTCGAGGAGCCGACGCGGGTCGCCGCCTGCTTCGTCCACGGCTATCGCCAGCTGCCGGTGGAGATCAGCCGCTATTGAGCGCAGATGACGGCCTTGTCATCGCTACGCCGTAGCGCCGTCATGCGGATATGTGTACGGATCGGCCCTGTTCCTTGGGGGAGGGCATCGCGTGCGTCGGCTGGGTATCATGATTGTGGCGGCGATCGTGCTCGTCGCCGGCTCCGCGGAGCCGTTCGCCGTGCAGGCGGTACAGGCGCCCGTGCCCCATGCCGCCCCCGCGGCGGGGCCGGTCACCCTTCTATCCTATAACGTCGAGGGGCTGCCCTGGCCGCTGACGCATGGCCGCACCGGCGCCGCCGCGGCGATCGCCGCCGAGTTGCGCAGCCTGCATGAGTCCGGTGCCGCGCCGCAGGTGGTCGCGGTGCAGGAGGCGTTCGGCGACGCGCAAAAGGGCATCGGCCGCGCCGCCGGCTATCGCTACACCGTCTATGGCCCCGACGCGGCAATGCCGCGCGCCGCCGCGGTCACCGCCGCCGACCAGGCGTTCGTCGCCGACGCCAGCCTGTGGCATGGCGAGACCGAGGCACCGCGCGAGGACAGCGGCCTTGCCATCTTCTCCGACTATCCGGTGCTGTGGGCGCGGCGCGTCCCCTTCCCCGCCTTCGCCTGCGCGGGTTACGACTGCCTCGCCAACAAGGGCATGCTGGCGGTGGCACTCCGCCTGCCGGGCCAGGCGAAGCCGCTGATCGTCATTGATACGCACCTCAACGCGCGCACCGCATCGGGCGTCGGCGACGCGCGCAGCCTGTTCGCCTATGCGCGGCAGGTCGCGGCGCTGCGGGCATTCGTCATCAGCCTGGAACGCGACGGATCGGCGGTCGTGCTGGCGGGCGATTTCAACGTCGGTAACGATGCCGCACGCCAGCGCGTGCTGGCGCAGGGGCTGATCGGCAATGACGGGCTGACCGTCGCCGCGTCGGAGAGCGCGTGCGGGTCGGGTTGCCGCAACCTCGCCGCCGTGCCGGGCATCGCGCATGCCAAGACGATCCTCGCCTATCGCGGCCGGCTGGGCGCGACGGGCCTCCCGGTCAGCTTCGGCACCGCGCCCGACGGTTCGCAGCTGTCCGACCATATCGGCGTGATGCGGACGTTCGCACCCGCCTGACGCGTCAGTTGGGCTTGATCGTCTCGACGCTGATCGGCTCGGGCGCGCCGGAACACTCGCCCTGTTCGCGCGCGACGACCGCGCCCGGCTTCTTGCGGCCCATCGTCCAGTTCGCCTGCAACCGTACGCGCGGGTTGGGCGCGCACCAGATCTCGCCGGTATCGTTGATCGCGGTGACCCAGATCAGATTGTGCTCCTGCCCATAGTCGATGACGGCGAAAGCATAGCCCGCCCCCTTGTCGAGGACGTGGACGGGCAAGGGCGGATCGAGCTGCTGGAACGACATGGGTCACCTTTCGTGCAGGAAAAGCGCGCGACCCGGCGACCGGTTCCCGCGAGGGGATGCGACGCCCGCAGGCCGATCCTATATCCTTGCGATGACGCAAGATCCCACCCGCCGCTCGCTGTTCTCGCTCGCCGCCGCCGGGATCGCCGGTGCGGCATTATGGGGCTGCCGTAGCGCGCCTGCCGCTGCCGCGCAGCGCTATCCGGTCGAGATGAGCGACGCCGCGTGGCGCAAGAAACTGGGCGACGCCGCGTGGAGCGTGCTGCGCCACGAGAGCACCGAACGCCCCTATTCCAGCCCGCTCAACGACGAACATCGCGCCGGCACGTTCGCGTGCAAGGGCTGCGCGCAGCCGCTGTTTTCATCGAAGACCAAGTTCGAGAGCGGCACCGGCTGGCCCAGTTTCTACGCGCCGCTGCCCAATGCGGTCGCGACGCGCACCGACGGATCGCTGATGATGGAGCGGGTGGAGGTGCATTGCCGCCGCTGCGGCGGACATCTGGGCCATGTCTTCGACGACGGGCCCAAGCCGACCGGCAAGCGCTATTGCATGAACGGCGTGGCGATGACGTTCCGCGCGGGGTAGCAGCCGGACGATCGCCGTCCCATCACGCACAACCATCGTCATCCCCGCCTGCGCGGGGATGACATAGGCTGGAGAGTTGGCTTACTCCCCCGCGACCGGAACCACCGGCACGGCGGCGGCGGTGGCGATGACGCGGGTGTCGCTGGCCGGCGCGGCGTCGACGGCCGGCGCATGGCCCGAATAGATGAAGCCGTTGGTCGGATAGCTCGAGGTGCCGAGACCGCCGGTCGGGCCGTACCACACCTTGACTTCGCTCCAGTCGCCCGCGGCCGAGACGTCGATCGCGCGGACGTTGCGCTCGATCGCGCCGGGGCGCGACCAGTTGGCGTGGGTCAGCAGCACTTCGCGGTTCGACACCACCTGCGACACCATCGCGACATGGCCGACGCGCATGCGGCGGGTGGACTGGAAGGCGAGCACCGCGCCGACCTTGGGCGCATGGCCACGCTCGTATTTGCCGGCGGCCTGGCCCCACCAGGTGTTGGCGTTGCCGTGGATATCGATGCCCGAAATCTCGCGCGCATAGGGCGCGCACTGCCAGAACTGCGCCATCGCAGGGGTCGCCGTCATCAAGGCGCACGAGAACACCAGCGCAACGCGCGCCGCCAACGTCTTCACAGTCATTTGCTGACCCCCCGGTCAAAACCCGTTCGTCGAGGATGTCGCTAGCCGGGGGTTCCGGTTTCTCCAATGGCCGCGGGAACCATAAGCGGCGAACGGTGTTTGCGCGCCGACGAGACGACGAAGCGCGTCCGAAGCCCTGTCCCTTTATCGCCGATGAACGGCCGTTTCCGTCAGGAATCGGGCTGCGCGATCGCCCCCAGCCGCGCGATCCGCGCGTCGTGCTCCGCGCGGCCGAACGGGAATCGGCTGAAACAGAATGCCGCCAGCGCCGCGATGACCAGATAGATGATGCCGAAGATCAGCGTCAGCCGGTCGATCGTCGCGACCGGCACCTGCCCCGGCACCGCCTGTTTCGGGAACCCCGCCACCGCGAGGATCAGGCCGGCGAGGAAGATGCCGACGCCCGACGTGCATTTCTGCACGAAGAAGGATCCGGCGAAGAACACCCCCTCCGACCGGCGGCCGGTCTTCGCCTCCGAATCCTCGACCACGTCGGCCATCATCGACGCGCCGAGGATGAAGGCGGTGACGTTGCATGCGGTCGACAGGACGAAGAAGCCGAGCAGCACTGGCAACAGCATCGGCGTCCCCACCGCCGGCATCGCGCCGAGCAGCCGCAGCGCGTAGGGCAGGATGTTGAACCCGGCGCCGAACAGCACCGCCAGCGTCGCCGCGCGCGGCTTGCTCACGTGCTGGCCGATGCGTGGCGCGACGACGAACGCGACGAGCACGCCGCCGAACAGCGCCACGGTCGCATAGACGAAGACGATGCCGCGGAACCCCCAGACATAGGTGTAAAGATAGGTCGACATCGCATAGCTGATCCCCTGCACCGTATAGGCGCAGAGCCCTGCGAGCATCAGGATCGCGAAGGCGCGGTTCTTCACCGTCTGCGCGAGTTCGCGAAAGCTCGCCCACAGCGATTGCCGCTCGATCGGCGGATGCGGCAGGTTCGGGATCTCGCGATGCGTGCCCCAGGCGGACAGCAGGATCGCCACGCCCATCAGCGCGGCGCCGAGCAGCGAATAGCCCGCATAGCCCGCGCGGTTGAGCAGCCCGTTGGGAAAGGCGGCGGTGGGCGCGAGGAAATACAGATACGCCGACACCAGCATGGTCAGCCCACCCGCCCAGCCGAACAGATAGCGCCACGCCATGATCCGCGTCCGTTCGTCGTAATCCGACGACAGTTCCGGCGTCAGCGCGACCGAGGGCACTTCATAGCAACTCACCGCCGTCCGCACGAGCACCGCGGCGACGAACAGCCAGCCCAGTGTCGCGGGCTGCGACAGCGTCGCCGGCGGGTTCCACAGCAGCACCCAGCCGACCATGATCGGCAGCGCCGACCCGTACATCCACGGATGCCGCCGCCCCCAGCGCGTCCGCGTCCGGTCGGAGAAGAAACCGACCATCGGATCGACGAAGGCGTCGATGACCAGCGCCATCATCACCACCAGCCCGACGGTGGCGGACGGCAGGCCGACGACCTGGTTGTAGAACAGCAGCAGGAAGGTGCCGAACCCGGCATCCTTGACGCCATAGGCGACGGCACCGAAAGCATAGCTGCCCATCGTACCGCTTCCCAGCCGCCGCGCGGCGGGGACGCCCGCCGCCGTGGCGCCCGTGCGCGTTCCTGCCAGACCCATGACCGCTCCCATCTGTTGCCACCGAGCATAAGCGCGTGGCAAGCCCGGTCAACCGATGCGCTTTCGAAATTCGGGTTTGCAGCGCCGCGACACAGCCCTTAACCTCGTCACTGACGACAACCGGCTCGCTCGAGAGCCTCACAGTGGAATCGGTATGGCCCTCGACCCCGAAACCTTCGACGCGCTGATCGACACCGTCCGCCGCTTCGTCGCCGAACGGCTGCGCCCGCTCGAGGCGGAGGTCGAGGCGGCGGATGCCATCCCCGACGCGGTGATCGCGGCGATGAAGGACATGGGCCTGTTCGGCCTGTCGATCGCGGACGAGTTCGGCGGGCTGGGGCTGAATATGATCGAGGAGTGCCGCGTCGCGATCGAGATGGGGCGCACCACGCCCGCCTTCCGTTCGACCTTCGGCACCAACGTCGGCATCGGCAGCCAGGGGCTGGTGATGGCGGGCACGCCTGAACAGAAGGCGGAATGGCTGCCGCGGATCGCGAGCGGCGAGATCGTCACCAGCTTTGCGCTGACCGAACCCGACGTCGGCAGCGATTCGGGTAGCGTGAAAACGCGCGCGGTGCGTGACGGCGACGTCTACCGCCTGTCGGGCACCAAACGCTACATCACCAACGCCGACAAGGCGCAGCTGTTCACCGTGATGGCGCGCACCGGCGAGGAGAAGGGCGCGCGCGGCGTCTCCGCCTTCCTGGTGCCGAAGGACCTGCCCGGCGTCACCATCGGCGAACCCGAGAAGAAGATGGGGCAGAAGGGCGCGAAGGTCGCCGACGTCCATTTCGACGACGTCCCCGTCCCCGCCGCCAACCGGCTGGGCGCGGAGGGCGAAGGCTTCAAGATCGCGATGCGCGTGCTCGACCGCGGCCGGTTGCACATCAGCGCGGTCTGCGTCGGCGTCGCCGAGCGGCTGATCGCCGACAGCGTCGCCTATGCCGGCGGTCGCCATCAGTTCGGCCAGCCGATCGCCGCACACCAGCTGATCCAGGGCATGATCGCCGATATGAAGACCGAGGCGCTGGTCGCCCGCGCGATGGTGCTGGAGACCGCGGCGGCGAAGGATCGCGGCGAGGACGTCGTCCTCGAATCCGCCGCGGCCAAATATTTCGCGTCCGAGATGGTCGGCCGCGTCGCCGACAAGGCGGTGCAGATCTACGGCGGCGCCGGTTATATCGCCGATTACGGCATCGAACGCCTGTACCGCGACGTCCGCCTGTTCCGCATCTACGAAGGCACCAGCCAGATCCAGCAGGTCATCATCGCCCGCGAGACGATGAAGCGCGGGGGGTAGGCGCCGCGTTCACTACGCCAGTACGCCCCCTCCCCCGTTCGTGCCGAGCCTGTCGAAGCACAGTGAGACTCAGGCCCTTCGACAGGCTCAGGGCGAACGGACGGGGAGAGTGCCAGCCCATTCGACAGGAGAACCCATCATGGACACCACTACCCTCTTCCGCCTCGACGGCCGAATCGCCCTCGTCACCGGCGGCAGCCGCGGCATCGGCAAGATGATCGCGGCGGGCTTCATCGCGCAAGGTGCGCGGGTCTACATCTCGTCGCGCAAGGCCGATATCTGCGAGGAAGCCGCGAAAGAACTCGGCCCGAACTGCATCGCGCTGCCGCAGGACGTCAGCACCGTCGCCGGCTGCAAGGCGTTGGCCGCGCAACTCGCGGAGCATGAGGAACGCCTCGACATCCTCGTCAACAACGCCGGCGCCGCCTGGGGCGTGCCGTTCGAGGAGTTTTCGGAGGTCGGCTGGGACAAGGTGATGGACCTCAACGTCAAATCGCCCTTCTTCCTGACGCAGGCGCTGCATGGTCTGCTGAAGGTGGGGGGATCGGCGGCGCGCCCGGCGAAGGTCATCAACATCACCTCGATCGATGGCCAGCGGCTCAACCCGTGGGAGACGTACAGCTATCACGCGTCGAAGTCGGCGCTGATCTATCTCACCAAGCGGATGGCGGCGCGGCTGGTGCGCGACCACGTCAACGTCACCTCGATCGCGCCGGGCGCCTTCCCCAGCGACATGAACAAGGCGGCGCGCGACCATGGCGAGGCGATCGCGCGCGGCATCCCCGCCGGCCGGATCGGCGTCGACGAGGACATGGCGGGCGCGGCGATCTACCTCGCCAGCCGCGCCGGCGATTACGTGATCGGCGAGACGATCACCGTCGACGGCGGTCTGGTCCATGCCGCACTCGGCACCAGCATCGACGCCGGTTAGAGTCCGTTTGGAAACGCGCGGAAGAGCGAGTTTCGCGGCGGTGCCGGCCCGCTCCCCCACCCGGCCGCCCACAGAGTATCCTTGATGGGCGGCCGGGTGGGGGAGCG
>NZ_JAMLDY010000030.1 GCF_024211255.1 Sphingomonas liriopis
GGCGCCCGGCCGCCCCGCGACGGCGACGCCCCGCGCGGCGGCCCCGCCTCGGGCCGCGGCTCGCCGCGACCCGGCGGATCGAACGGCCGTCCTGCCGGCGGCACGCCACGCGGCGGCCCCAAGGGCGGCCGGCGATGAGGATCATCGCGGGCCAATGGCGCGGCCGCCCGCTGGTCGCGCCCAAGGGCGACGCGACGCGCCCCACCGCCGATCGCACGCGCGAGGCGCTGTTCTCGATGCTGACCAGCCGGCTCGGCAGTTTCGAGGGGCTGGCGGTGGCGGATTTGTTCGCCGGATCGGGCGCGCTCGGGATCGAAGCGCTGTCGCGCGGCGCGGGGTCGTGCCTGTTCGTCGAACAGGATGGCGCCGCGCTCGACGCGCTCAAGGCCAATCTGGCGAAGCTCGGCACGCGCGGCGACGTGCGCGCCGGATCGGTGATGGCGCTCGGGCCGGCGCGCGCGCCGCTCGACCTCATCATGATGGACCCGCCCTATGGCACCGGCGCGGGACTGGTCGCGCTCGACAAGCTCGCCCGGCTCGGCTGGACATCGCCCGCGACGTGGATCAGCATCGAAACCGGTCGCAGCGAAGAGATCGCGCCCGCCGGGTTCGCGGTCGATGTCAGCCGGGTCCATGGCAAGGCGCGGCTGACGCTGCTGCGAGCCGCATGATCGACCGGGGACCCGACATGGCGACAAAAGACGGCACCGCTCCCGATCCCGCCCCGCAGGCGGTGGTCGGCTGGGTTCATCGCCCGTTGCCACAGGGCATCGAGCTACAGGTGCAGACGACTCCCTCCGCCTTCGCGCTCGGCGAGGATCGGGTCGCGACGACGCGGCTGGTGCTGACCCGCAACCAGGCGCTGCTGCTCGCCAGCTTCCTGCTCAGGGTCACCGACCATTCCGCCGCCGACGTGCCCGACGATCACCGCCCGCGCTGGGGGCGGTGGTTCAGGGGTCGGTCCTGACCCCGCGCAGCAAGGCGAGCCCGGCGAGGCTCAGCACGCCTGCACCGACCAGATACAGCCCGACCCACGCCAGACCGTGCGATGCGAGCCCCTCGGCGGCGAGCGGCGCCAGCGCCCCGCCGATGATCCCGCCCAGGTTGAACGTCATCGACACGCCGGTGTAACGCACGCCCGCCGGAAACAGGCTCGGCAGCCAGCCGCCGAGCGGCCCGTAGGCGAACCCCATTACGAACAATGCGAAGGCCAGCCACAGGAAGACGACGAACAGCGACCCGGCACCCAGCATCGGCCCCATCAGCCCGCCCGCGACGATGCAGCCAAGAAAGCCGATGACCAGCATCCGCCGCGCACCCGTACGATCGGCGATGACGCTGGCAACGATCACCCCTGCGGCGAGGAACAGGATCGCGGCGAGTTCGACCCCGAGCATCGCCTGCCGGCCATAGCCCAGCGTCTTGGTGCCGTAGCCGAGCGCGAAGGCGGTCGCGAGATAGAAGAGCGCGAAACAGGCGATCACCGCCCCCGTCCCCGCCAGCAGCGCGCGGCCGTGATGCGCGACCAGCGTCGCGATCGGCACCTTGGGTAGCGCCTCCGCCTCGGCGGCTTCGAGGAAGGCCGGCGTCTCGGTCAGCTTCAGCCGCACCCACAGGCCGAGCGCGACAAGGATCGCGCTGACCAGGAACGGCAGCCGCCAGCCCCAGTCGCGGAACTGCGCATCGTCGAGCGCGAGGCCGAGGATCAGGAACAGGCCGTTGGCCATCAGAAACCCGACGGGCGCGCCCAATGGCGGGAACATGCCCCAGGTGTTGCGCCGGTGCGGTGGTGCGTTCTCGACCGCGAGCAGCGCCGCGCCGCCCCATTCGCCGCCCAGCCCCAACCCCTGCCCCAGCCGCATCACGCACAGCAAGAGCGGCGCGACCCAGCCGACCTGGTCGTAGGTCGGCAGGAAGGCGATCGCGACGGTCGATCCGCCCATCAGCATCAGGCTGGCGACGAGCGTCGATTTGCGTCCGACGCGGTCGCCGAAATGGCCGAAGACGATCGCCCCCACCGGCCGCGCGACGAAGGCGAGGCCGAAGCTCGCATAGCTCAGCATCTGCTGCGCAGTGCCGCTTTCCGCCGGGAAGAACAGCTGGCCGAACACCAGCGCCGCGGCGGTCGCGTAAATGTAGAAATCGTAGAATTCGACCGCGGTGCCGACCAGGCTCGCGGTCAGGATGCGCCGGGCGGAGGGGGATGCGAGGGACTGGCTCATGCTTGCCACCCTAATCGCGAAAAAAACGGATCGGGCAACAAAGTTGAAATCCGTTCGCAACAAATCGCGCCTAGAAGGATCGGGTCGCTGCTCCTCTCCCCCTGTGGGTAGCGACGTGCCGATCGCCTCCCCTGTCGATCGGCGCTCCCTGAACTACGGGGCGGTCGCACCGCGGCTGCCCCGATTTTTCAAATCCCGCCATCGACCGGAAGAGCGGCCCGCGAATGCGCGACCGCTCCTGCCATAGGTCAGCGGCTGCTGGCCAGCTGCGTGCCGTCGTCCCTGAAGCGCGCGGCGAGCTGCACCGCGGCATCGTCGACCATCTCCTTGATGCACCGCTGCGCATCCATGCGCTGCTCGACCGAGCCACCGACGGGCACGCAGGCGAAGTTCGCCGCGCGGCGGACGCGGGCGTCGAATCGGGTACGGCCGGCGGCGGTGCGCAGGTCGAGGCCGACGTGCGAGACGCGCATCGAGACGGCTTCGCGCCGTGCATCCATCGGCGCGGCGAGCGCGCTTCCGGCGGACAGGCACGACAAGGCGATCGCCGCGACGGCGGCGTGGGTCGGGTTCTTCATGCTATGGCTCCTGCGATCGATGAACGCCTGGCGCCCCGGTCCCCGCCGCCACGCCTCTGCCGGGTGGGCCGTTCGGGGCCGGAGAGGTCGCCGGCGCACCATCCTTAGCCGCGCTTCGTGGCGCTTCCGCTACACGACCAAGTCAGTGATATGGCAGGACGACACACCCGATCGGGCTTGCCGCCACGCGCGCCGTTCCCTACCTGTTCGCCGGTGACCGATCTCGCCTCCCCTGCGCATGCCCTGCAAGACCCGCCCTATCTCAAGGGCCTGAACCCGCCGCAACGCGAGGCGGTGCTGACCACCGAAGGCCCGGTGCTGATGCTGGCGGGCGCTGGCACCGGCAAGACCGCGGCACTCACCGCGCGGCTTGCGCACCTGTTGTGGACGAAGAAGGCGTGGCCGTCGGAGATCCTCAGCGTCACCTTCACCAACAAGGCGGCGCGCGAGATGCGCGAACGCGTCGGCCGCCTTGTCGGCGACGTGGTCGAGGGCATGCCGTGGCTGGGCACCTTCCACGCGATCGGCGCCAAGATGCTGCGCCGCCATGCCGAACTCGTTGGGTTGCAGAGCAATTTCAGCATCCTCGACACCGACGACCAGCTGCGGTTGCTGAAGCAATTGATCGTCGCCGCCGATCTTGACGAGAAACGCTTTCCGGCGCGCAGCCTCGCCGGGCTGATCGACGACTGGAAGAACCGCGGGCTGGTCCCCGCCGACATCGATGCCGGCGAGAGCGAACGCTACGCCAACGGCCGCGGCGGCGAGCTGTACGCGCAATATCAGGAACGGCTGAAGGCACTCAACGCCTGCGATTTCGGCGACCTGCTGCTTCACATGCTGACCGTGCTGAAAACCTATCCCGAGGTACTGAAAACGTACCAGGAGCGGTTCAAGTACATCATGGTCGACGAATATCAGGACACCAACGTCGTCCAGTATCTCTGGCTGCGGCTGCTTGCGCAGGCGCGCAAGAACATCGCCTGTGTCGGCGACGACGACCAGTCGATCTATTCGTGGCGCGGCGCGCAGGTCGAGAACATCCTGAAGTTCGAGAAGGACTTCCTCGGCGCCAAGGTGATCCGGCTCGAACAGAATTACCGGTCGACCCCGCACATCCTCGGCGCCGCGTCGGGCGTCATCGCCAACAACGGCGGCCGGCTCGGCAAAACGCTGTGGACCGAGCTCGACGCGGGCGACAAGGTACGCGTCGTCGGCGTGTGGGACGGCCCCGAGGAAGCCCGCCGCGTCGGCGAGGAGATCGAGGCGGCGCAGCGCAATGGCAAGAGCCTCGACGACGTCGCCATTCTGGTTCGCGCGCAGCACCAGACGCGCGAGTTCGAGGACCGCTTCATCGCGATCGGCATGCCGTATCGGATCGTCGGCGGCTATCGCTTCTACGAACGCGCCGAGATCCGCGACGCGCTCGCCTATCTGCGCATCGTCAACCAGCCATCCGACGACCTCGCCTTCGAACGGATCGTCAACGTCCCCAAGCGTGGCCTCGGCGACAAGGCGCTCGCCAAAATCCACCAGCTCGCCCGCATCGAGGGGGTGCCGCTGACGATCGCATCGGCGCGTATCCTCGACACCGACGAACTGACCCCACAGGCGCGTCGCGCGCTCGGCAACCTCGTCGGCGACATCGCGCGCTGGCGCGACATGGCGCGCGATCTGCCGCATGCCGAACTCGCCCGCCAGCTGCTCGACGAGAGCGGCTATACCGCGATGTGGCAGGCCGAAAAATCGGTCGACGCCGCCGGCCGGCTCGAGAATTTGTCCGAACTCGTCCGCGCGATGGAGGAATACGAATCGCTCGGCGCCTTCCTCGAACACGTCAGCCTTGTCATGGACCGGGAGGGCGGCGCGACGACGCCCGAAGTGACGATCATGACGATCCACGCCGCAAAGGGGCTGGAATACGACACCGTCTTCCTCGTCGGCTGGGAGGAAGGGCTGTTCCCGTCGCAACGGTCGCTCGACGAAGGCGGCACCCGGAGCCTCGAGGAGGAACGCCGCCTCGCCTATGTCGCGATCACCCGTGCGCGGCGCCGCGCGACGATCCTCCACGCCGCCAACCGCCGCATCTACGGCCAGTGGACGTCGAGCATCCCGAGCCGCTTCGTCGGCGAATTGCCCCCCGAACATACCGACGCCGAGACGACGATGTCGGGCGGCGAAAGCCTGTGGCGCGCCAATTGGAGCGAGCGCGCCGATCCCTTTGCCGATGTCGGCCGCGGCACCGGGCGCGGCCCCGGCTGGCAGCGCGCGGCTGGGAGCGGATCGGGCTTCTCGACCGCGCCGACGCGTGTCGTCGAGAGCCGGTCGAGCGCCGTCAGCATCGGCAACAAGGGACGTAGCGACCTGTCCGTCGGCCTGCGCGTCTTCCACCAGAAGTTCGGCTATGGCGCGATTCAGGAGATCGAGGGCAACAAGCTGGAGATCGACTTCGAAACCGCGGGGCGCAAGCGGGTGATGGACAGCTTCGTCACCATCGGCTGACCATCGTTCAGGAACCGCCAAGGCCCGTGTGGCGTATGACCGTTACGCACCCGAATCAGCGGGTCATGTTGAGGATCATCGCCATGTTCAGATCCCTGTCGATCGCCGTCACCGCCATCGCCGCGCTGGCCGGCGCCGTGCCGGCCGTCGCGCAATCCGCCGCCGACGAGGCGCGCTTCTCCGCCGCGCAGCAGCGATTCGATGCCGAGCTGTCGCGCTATCGTGCCGAGGTCGATCGCTACCGCTCGACGCGCGGCGGCGTCGGCAACGGGGGCTATCGCCAGGCGCCGCTGCCCGGCGGCTACAACGACCCCCGCGTCGCCGATCCGCGCTACGACGACGATCCCGAGGACCGCTACGAAAACGGCTATGACGCGTCGCGCTATTACCGGTCGGGATCGACCTATCGCGAGCGCGTGCTGAGTGCCGACGAGCGCGTCTATGCCGGCAACGACGGCCGTTATTACTGCAAGCGCAGCGATGGAACGACGGGCCTGATCGTCGGCGGGGCGGCGGGCGGTATCCTCGGCAACGTCATCGACGGCGGTCACAGCCGCATCGTCGGCACGTTGCTCGGCGGTGCGGCCGGCGCGCTGGCCGGCAAGGCGGTCGACCAGAACCAGTCGCAGGTCCGCTGCCGCTGATCGTCGCGCGGTCGGGTGGGTCAGCCCCGCTCGACCGCCATCAGCGTGACGTCGACGTATTTTTCCGCCTCCGGCTCGAACAGCGCGCTGGGGCGGAACGGCGTCTCGGTCAGCGTCGGCTGGCCGAGCCCGTCGAGCTTGAACGTGCCCAGCTTTTCCTCGCGCGGCGGCTTGCCGTCGCGTTCGACGGTGATCGCATCGACGTAGATTTCGCCGTGGCGCGTGTAGAGGATGTGGGGGGCCATGACGACCGTCCCCTTGTTATAGGTCGCGGTGACGGCACGCTGGCGGACGATGGCTTCGAACATCGTCGGCACCGGTCCGGTCGGCATCGCCGTCTCGGTCGAAGATTGGGTCATGATCCGTGCCATAGCCGCTCACGCTGCACCGCAGCAAGACGCTTTTGCCGAACCAATGCCGTGCAGCGATGGGGACGGGTCAGGCCGATCCAACGGCTTGGGGTTCAACAGTGCTAGACCGGAGCAGGTCGTACGGCGCCGCCCCGCCCTAGCGGTTCAGCTCGACCAGCTTTTCGAAGACGTCGAGTTCCAGCGGCTGTTTGAACTGGCAGCCGGCGGTGAAATCGTCCGCCCATTTGACGTCGGCGGCGATCGATCCTGCCCCGGGCAGGGTCAGCCAGATCGTGCTGTCTTTCTTGAGCGCCGAATAGGTGTGCAGGCGCGCACCGTGGATCGAGATGTCGACCACCTTGCACAGGGTGCGCCCCGCCTTGCCGATGCGAGCATCCAACGACACCGGCGCACGCGCGGAGCGGCGCCGGCCGTTGGTGTCTGCAGGTTCGAATTCCGCGGCGAACATCCCCAAAGCCTAGGCGTGCGATGGTTAAGGCCGCGTTACCCGAATCAGCCCTTGCGCAGCGTGAGCCCGCCGCCGAACCGCTTGTTGAAGCGCGCGACCTGGCCGCCCGCGTCGAGCATCGTGCCACGACCACCGGTCCAGGCCGGATGCGCCAGCGGATCGATGTCGAGCGTCATCGTGTCGCCTTCCTTGCCCCAGGTGGAGCGGGTCTCGAACACGGTGCCGTCGGTCATCTGGACCTTGATCGTGTGATAGTCGGGGTGGGTGTCTTTCTTCACGTCGAACGCTCCTCGAATGGCTGGTTCCGACCAGCCCGGAAAGTGAAGCGGCGCCCCTAAAGGAGCGCCGCCCGAAAGTCAAAAGGTGCGGGCCGAGCGCCCCTCCCCATTCGTGCTGAGCCTGTCGAAGCACAAGTGAGACACAGGCTCTTCGACGGGCTTAGGGCGAACGGTGAGTATGACAGGAACGTCAAACCGAACCGGCCTGCCCACTTATCGTCATCCCGGCGAACGCCGGGACCCATGGACAGCCCGACGGCCGCCGTGCTGCGTACCGGCAAATTCATCCCCGCCATGGATCCCGGCTTTCGCCGGGATGACGGGTGGAGGAGATGACTGATTGAGGGCCTACGCCTTGGGCGGGTCCGCAATCATCGCGGTGAAGTTCGCCTCGGCAACGACTTGTCCGTCGATCTTCGCAACGCCTGCGAACTTGCACACGCTGCTGCGCTTCTGGACGAAGGTCGCCTCCAGCCGCAGCAGGACGCCGGGTTCGACCGGCTTCCTGAACTTCGCGCCGTCGATCGCCATGAAATAGACGAGCTTGCCCGACCCGGCCAACCCCAGGCTCTCGACCGCCAGGATGCCGGCGGCCTGCGCCAGCGCCTCGACGATCAGCACGCCCGGCATGATCGGGCGACCGGGGAAATGCCCCTGAAAGAAGCCTTCGTTGATCGTCACCGCCTTGATCGCCGCGATCGACCGGTCGAGGACAATCTCCTCGACGCGGTCGACCAGAAGCATCGGGTAGCGATGCGGCAACGCCGCCATGACCCGCCCGATATCGAGCGGTCCCATGGTCCTGGGTTGGTCGTCGGTCACCCGATACGCGCCTTAGCGGCCCTGCGGCGTGGTGCGCGGCGCGGTGGCCGCGGGCGCCGCCGGGGTGGTGCCGGCCGCGGGAGCCGGCGCGCCGGCCTGCTGACGGCGGGCGGCGTTCGCGTAGACGAGCTGGCGATACTGCTGCAGCAGCTCGACCGTCTGCTGCTGCGGCTGCCAGTTCGCCGGCGGCGTGATCGGCACGCTCGGGGTCGAACGGTCGATCTCGGCGATGATGTCGCGCGTGATGTCGGTCGCCGGCGGCGCGAACTGGATCGCGTTGGGCGCGAGCACGATGTTGATCTTCTTCGCGGCGACCACGGCGCGCAGCGCGGGGTCGTACTTCTGCGTGATCTGCTCGAGCGCATAGGCCTGCGCCTTGATCGCGGGGCCCTGCGCGGCCTCGATGCCCGGCTGCGCCTTCTGCTGCGCGGCGCGGACCTGGTTGCCGAGCGTCGCGTTGCTCTCGGCCGCCGCGGCCTCTGCCTGGCTGACCTGGCCATCCTTGTTGGTGTCGAGGATCGTGCGCAGCTGCGTGTTCAGCGCGGTCTGCGCCGCCGCGGCCTGATCGAGCTGCGCCTTGTACGTCGTGGAGATCTGCGTGTTGGCGGCGTCGAACGCCTTGGCGCTGAAGATCGCCGCATCGGCCTGCGCCGTGGCGATCCCGGCGGTCTGCGCGGTGGCGGCGCCGGCGAGCAGCGCGACCGAGGCGCCGGCGAGCGCCGCTAGCGAGGTTCTGGTGATGGTCTTCATTAGAACTGGGTCCCTACGTTGAAGGTGATGAGCTTGGGATCGTCGCCCTTCTGGGTGACGAGCGCCTTGGCGAGATCGATACGGAGCGGGCCGAACGGCGAGTTCCAGTTGACGCCGACGCCGACGCTGACGCGGGGCGTGGCGCTGCTGCCGTAATAGGTTTCCTTGAACGGCGAGATCGCCGCATCATAGGCGATGGCATTGGTCGATGCGCCCGCGCAGGCGCCGCCCGCGGTCGCGGCATAGCCGATCGCGCAGGTGGTGTAGGCGCCGGCGTTGGTCGTGTCGGTACTGGGCACCAGATACAGCTGACGCCCCGCCGCATCGGTCAGCAGCCGCTGGATCGGCAGCACGGTGACGTTGCCCGCCGCATCGGTGATCGTCGGGAAGGTCGCGGTCGGCAGCGGCTTGGTCAACCCGAACAGGCTGCCTGCCTGGACGTAGATCGACGGACGCAGGCCGAGTTCGCGCGCACCGGCGCCGAGTGGGATCTCGAGCTCGGCACGGACGAGGTAATAGGCGCGGCCGCCGAGCGCATCGTCGACGATCTGGTCGCGATCGGTGACCAGCACCTGCTTGCCGTTCGCGTCGGTGGTGTACGACTGGCGCTGCACGCGCGGGCCGATGCCGCGGATGTCGAAGCCGCGGAACTGCGGTTCGCCAAGGTAGAAGCGGTCGGTGATGCGGACCTTGTCGATCCCCTCGCCGCGGCTGCCCTCGAGCGAGTGGATATAGCCGCCCTCGCCGACGATCGAGCCGATGAAGCCCGAGCCGACGTTCCAGAACTTCGACCCTTCGAGGCGGGTACGGATGTACTTCACGTCGCCGCCCAGACCGGCGAAATCCTGGCTGAAGCTCAACCGCTGCCCCGCGGTCGGGCGCAGGCGGCTGTTGAGGCTGTCGTAGATCAGCGAATAGCCCGCCGACGACGTCCAGCGGTTGCCGATCGCCTCGCACAGGTAACGGCCGGCCTTCAGCGGATCGCAGACACCGTTGGTGAAATACGTCCCCTGGTCGAGGCTGACCTCGTCGTACGACAGGCCGTAACGGCCGGCGAGCGACCAATATTCGGTCAGCGGCACGCCGGTGCGGACCTGGAAGCCGGTCGACACCTGCGAATAGGTCGTCTGGCGTTCGGTGCCGATATAGTTGAACGAATTATAGTCGCGGCGGAACACGTCGACGCCGATCGCGACGTTCTTGTCGAACAGATACGGTTCGGTGAAGCCCAGCTCGACCGACTTCGAATAGGTCGAATAGTTGACACCGGCACGCAGCACCTGGCCCTTGCCGCGGAAATTGTTCTGCGTGATGTTCGCCTGGATGATGAAGCGCTCGAGGCTCGAATAGCCGACCGACAGCTGCAGCTCGCCCGTCGATTTCTCTTCGAGGTTGGTTTCGAGGACGATGCGATCGGGGGCGGAACCGGGGTTCTGCTTGATCTCCATCTTGTCCTGGAAGAAGCCGAGGCTGTTGATGCGGTCCTGCGAACGCTTGACCTGGAAGCTGTTGAACGCATCGCCCTCGGCAAGGCGGATCTCGCGGCGCACGACCTTGTCCTGCGTCTGCGTGTTGCCGTTGATGTCGATCCGCTCGACATAGGTGCGCTGCGCCTGCGCGATGTGGAAGTTCATCCCCATCGTCAGCGTTTCGGCATCGCGCTGGAAATCGGGGCTGACGTCGGTAAAGGCATAGCCGAACAGGCCGGCCGCCTCCTCGAGCTGCGTCACCGAATCCTCGACCAGCTTGGCGTTGTACCAGTCGCCCTTCTTGATCGGCAGCGACGAGGCGAGCTTCTTGTTGTCGAAGTCGCGGATCTCGCTGTCGACCGTGACGTCGCCGAACTTGTAGCGCTTACCCTCTTCGACGACATAGGTGATGATGAAGTCGCGCTTGTCGGGGGTCAGCTCGGCGACCGCGGACGTCACGCGGAAATCGGCATAGCCCTGCGTCAGGTAGAATTGGCGCAGCTTCTGCTGGTCGTAGTTCAGGCGATCCTGATCGTAGGACGTGTTCGACGACAGGAGGCGGAACCAGCGCGATTCCTTGGTGACCATCTCGCCACGCAGCTTGCCGTCGTTGAACACCTCGTTGCCGATGATGTTGATCTGGCGGACCTTGGACTTGGGCCCTTCGGTGATCTCGAACACCACGTCGACGCGGTTCTGGTCGAGGCTGACCATCTTGGGGCTGATGACCGCGGCGAAGCGGCCCTGGCGACGGTAGAGTTCGATGATCCGCGACACATCCTGCCGCACCGCGGTGCGGGTGAAGATCTGGCGCGGCGCGAGCTTGATCTCTTTCGTGATCTTGTCGCTCTTCAGCGCCTTGTTGCCTTCGAGAATCACGCGGTTGATGATCGGGTTCTCGCGGATGCGCAGCACGATGTCGCCGGTCTCGACGCCCGAGATCGAATAATCGACGAACAGGTCCGATGCCTGCAGGTCCTTCAGCGCCTGATCGAGCGTCTCCGCGGTATAGGGGATGCCGACGCGCAGCTTGGTGTAGGACAGCACCGTCTCGGGCTCGATCCGCTGCGATCCCTCGACGCGCAGCGTCTTGATCGTGCGCACCGGCGCGGGCGTCGCCGCCTGCGTCGCGGCAGGGGCGGCCGTCGCGGCCGGCGTAGCGGCGGGCGCGGGAGCAGTCTGCGCCATGACGGGCACGCCCGACAGCATGGTCCCGGCCAGCAGCGCGGCGCCTAGGCCCGCAGACTTGGTACTCTTCATCGCTGTCACTCAACCCACCCCAAATACGTCAGGATACAAATATCCACCGGGAGACGCAGAAACCTGCCCTGCCCCAAGCCGGTCAGCCGATCAAGCCGGCCAACCGCTGCCACAGCCCGACGGCACTCAAATCGTTGAAGGTCACGACCAGCATCAGCGCCAGCACCGCGGCCAATCCGCCGCGAAACGCCCATTCCTGTACCCGGGGTTCGAGGGGGCGGCGGCGGATCGCTTCGATTCCATAGAAGAACAGATGGCCGCCATCGAGCATCGGTACTGGCAGCAGGTTGATGAACCCCAGATTGATCGACAGCATCGCGACCAGCCAGACGAAGGCGGACAGGCCCAGCGCCATCTGCTCGCCCGAGATCTTGGCGATGCGGATCGGCCCGCCCAGTTCGTCGATCGAGCGCCGGCCGCTGATGATCTGGCCCAGCGTCTCCAGCGTGCCGGTGATGATCTCCCCCGTCATCCGCACGCCGGCCGCGGGCGCGGCGAGCAGGCCGACGGGTTCGAGCACGGGATCGCCGCTCTGCAGGCCGATACGGCCGATGCGGTATTCATTGCCGAAGCGGTCGCGCTGGTGGACGGTGCCGATCACCAGCGGGCGATCCGCCTCGTTGCCGGCGCGCGCCACGCGCACCGTGACGCGCTCGCCGGGACGGATCAGCGCATAGCGCGCGACGTCGGAGAAGGTGTCGATGCCGCGCCCGTCGATCGCGACGATGCGGTCGCCCGGCAACAGCCCCGCCTTCGCTCCCGCGCCGCCCGCGACCACCGCGCCGACCACTGCGGGCGTGCGATCGACGCCATAGGTGTGCGCAAAGCCGGCGAGGATCAGCACCGCGAGGATCAAATTCACCGCCGGTCCGGCGGCGACGATGATCGCGCGCTGCCACAAAGGCTTGGCCTGGAAGGTGCGCATCCGCTCGGCGGCGGGCAGCGCCAGCCACGCCGCGTCGGGCTGACTGGCGGGGTTCATGTCGCCGGCGAAGCGGACGTAGCCGCCGAGCGGCAGCCAGCCGAACTTCCAGCGGGTGCCGCGCGAATCGGTGAAGCCCGCGATCTCGCGCCCGAAGCCGATCGAGAACGCCTCCGCCTTCACCCCGAACCAGCGGCCGGCGAGGTAATGGCCCATTTCATGGATGAAGACGAGCGGACCGATCGCGCACAGGAACGCGAGGACGGCCATCGCCACGCCGGGGGACTGGATCAAGCTCGGCAATCCTTCACGCGTGGACCTTTACACGCCCCTGAATACGCCCCCGTATCTGTTCGTCCGCCGTTCGTCGGGCCTCGCCGTCGATGGCGAGGACCGCCTCAAGCGTGTGTGGAGCCGGCGGATCGTAACACGCCAGCGTATCGGCGACGATTGCGGCAATTTCGAGGAAGCCGATACGGCGGTCGAGAAACGCCGCGACCGCGACCTCGTTCGCGGCGTTGAGGATCGCCGGCCGCGCGCCGCCCGCCTCCAGCGCGGCCCGCGTCAGCGCCAGCGCCGGGAAACGGACGGGATCGCATGCCTCGAAATCGAGCCGGCCGATGCCGACCAGATCGAGCGGTTCCATCGGCGTCGCCATCCGGTCGGGCCAGGCGAGCGTATGCGCGATCGGCACGCGCATGTCGCTGGGGCCGAGCTGCGCGAGCATCGATCCGTCGACGTAATCGACCATCGAATGGATCACCGACTGGCGGTGCATCACCACCTCGATTCGCTCGTGGGGCACGGGGAACAGGCGCGCGGCCTCGATCAGCTCGAGCCCCTTGTTCATCATCGTCGCGCTGTCGACGCTGATCTTGGCGCCCATCGACCAATTGGGATGCGCGACCGCCTGTTCGACGGTGACGTCCGCCATCGCGTCCAGCGACCAGTCGCGGAACGGCCCGCCGCTGGCGGTGAGGATGATGCGACGCACCCGCTCCGGCCGCGCGAAGTCGAAACACTGGTAGATGGCGTTGTGCTCGCTGTCCGCGGGCAGCAGCGTCGCGCCCGATCGCGCGGCGGCGGCGAGGATGACCTCGCCCGCCGACACCAGCGGCTCCTTGTTGGCCAGCACCACCGTGCCGCCGTGCGCGATCGCCGCCATGACGGGTTCGAGGCCGGCGCAACCGACGATCGCCCCCATCGTCCAGTCGGCGCCCGCCGCGGCGGCGCAGATCGCCTGCCGTCCGCCCGCGGCTTGCGTCGCGGTGCCGGCGAGCGCTTCGCGCAGCGCGGGCAGGCCGGATTCGTCGGCGACGACGGCGACCTCCGCCCGCGTGCGGATCGCGGCGGCGGCGAGGTTGGCGACGTCGCAATTGGCGGTCAGCGCGCGCACCTTGAACCGGTCGGGCTCGCGCTCGACCAGATCGAGCGTCGAGGTGCCGACCGAACCGGTCGCGCCCAAAATGGTGACCGTCTTCATGTCAGAAGGCCAGCGGCACGACGACGAGCAGCGCCGCGACCGGCATCACCGGCACGACGCCGTCGAGGCGATCGAGGAAGCCGCCATGGCCGGGAATGACGGACCCTGAATCCTTGACCCCCGCGCGACGCTTGAGGTGGCTTTCGAACAGGTCTCCCCCCTGCGCGAGGATCGCGAGCAAAGGCGTCGCCACCACGAAGCGCAGCGGCAGCAGATAGACGCGCTGCATGACGAGCGCGACGACCGTGGCGAGGACGATTCCGCCGATCAGTCCGGCCCAGGTCTTGTTGGGGCTGATCCGCGGCGCGAGCTTCGGCCCGCCGATCGTCCGGCCGGCGAAATAGGCGCCGATGTCGGTCGCCCAGACGAGGGCAAGCGCCCATAGCGCGTTGCGAATGCCATCGGGCTCGTGGCGGATCAGCAGCAGCGCATAGACCGGCAGCCCGCAATAGAGGATGCCCGCGCCGAGGCTCGGCCGCCGCGTCACGATGGTAAGGAAGAAGAAAGCGCCGGCGAGCAGGCCGAGCGCGAAGAAATTCGGCCCCGCCGCGATCGGGCACATGATCGCCAGCGGCACGAAGAGGACGTACTGGCCAAGCCGCTTGGTCTTGGGCTCGGCGACGTGGAGGTTGCTCCATTCCGCCATCATGAACACCCCCGCGACCACCGCGAGCAGCCAGAAGGGGAAGCCGCCGAACGCCAGCGCGACCAGCGCCAGCGCGACGAGGCCGGCACCGGTCAGCGTGCGGGTCAGCAGCTCGGACGGGCGCTTGCCCGGAACGGCGTCGCTCACAGGCCGCCGTAGCGCCGCTGGCGCTGGCCGAAGGCGGCGACCGCATCGGCGAGCGTATCGCCAGTGAAATCGGGCCAGAGCGTGTCGACGAACAGCAGCTCGGCATAGGCCGCCTGCCACAGCAGGAAGTTGGACAGCCGCTGCTCGCCCGACGAACGGATGACGAGGTCGAGCGGCGGCAGGTCGGCAGTGTCGAGTTCCGCCTCGATATGGTCGGCGGTGATCGATGCGGGATCGATCTCGCCCGCGGCGGCACGCGCGGCGAGACGCCGGGCGGCGGCGACCAGCTCCGCCTGCGACCCGTAGTTGAGCGCGATCGCCAGCACCGGCCCGGTGTTGCGTGCGGTCTTCGCCACCGCATCGTCGACCAGCGCGACGAGGTCGGGGGCAAAGCGGCGATAGTCGCCGATGATGCGCAGGCGCACGTTCTCCGCGACCAGTTCGGAAAGATCGCTGCGGATGAACAGGCGAAGCAGGCCCATCAGCGCGCCGACTTCATCCTCCGGCCGGCGCCAGTTCTCGCTTGAAAAGGCGTAGAGCGTCAGCGCCTCGATGCCGAGCGCACGCGCGGCGCGGGTGACGCGGCGCACCGCCTCCACCCCCGCCTTGTGCCCGGCGACGCGCGGCAGGTGCCGCGCCTTCGCCCAGCGGCCGTTGCCGTCCATGATGATCGCGACGTGGCGCGGGACGGGGCCGACATCGGGGACGGCGGACAGGATCGGGGCGCTGCTCATAGCGATGCCTCCCGGGGGGCGACGGGCCGCTCATGCTCCCGGCATGAGCCAGACAGCTGACGCTGCCTGTCCGTCACTTGCCCAGGATTTCCTTTTCCTTCGCGGCGGCGGCGGCGTCGAGCTCGGCGATCGTGGCGTCGGTCAGCTTCTGGACCTCGGTCTCGTGACGCTTGCGCTCGTCCTCGGCGATGACGCCCTTCTTCTCGTCGGTCTTCAGGCTGTCCATGCCGTCTCGGCGCACGTTGCGCACCGCGATGCGCGACGCCTCGGCGTACTTGCCGGCGAGCTTGGCGAGTTCCTTGCGGCGCTCCTCGGTCAGGTCGGGGATCGGCAGGCGCAGCGTGGTGCCATCGTTGATCGGGTTGAGGCCGAGACCGGCCGAACGGATCGCCTTTTCGACGGGTCCGACGTTCGACTTGTCCCACACCTGCACCGACAGCATCCGCGGCTCGGGCACCGAAACGGTCGCAACCTGCACCAGCGGCATGTGGCTGCCATACACCTCGACCGTCACCGGATCGAGCAGCGCGGTGGAGGCGCGGCCGGTGCGCAAGCCGTTGAGATCGTGCTTCAGCGATTCGACCGCGCCCGCCATGCGGCGTTCGAGATCGGCCTTGTCATAGGCTGCCATCGTCTACTCCTGTTCGTTCTGGACGACCGTCGAGACGCCTTCACCGCTGAGGACCGCGGCGAAATTGCCGTGTTCGCGGATGTTGAAGACGACGATCGGAATGTTGTTGTCGCGGCACAGCGCGATCGCGGAGGCGTCCATGACCTTGAGGTCGTCAGACAGCACGCGCGAATAGCTCACGGTATCATACCGGGTTGCGGTCGGCACCTTCTTGGGATCGGCATCGTAGACGCCGTCGACGCTGGTGCCCTTGAACAGCGCATCGCACTTCATCTCGGCGGCGCGCAGCGCGGCGCCGGAATCGGTGGTGAAGAACGGGCTGCCGACGCCGGCGGCGAAGATCACGACGCGGCCCTTCTCGAGGTGGCGCTCTGCGCGGCGGCGGATGAAGGGTTCGCACACGCTCGCCATCGGAATCGCCGACTGGACGCGCGTCTCGACGCCGATCTGCTCGAGCGCATTCTGCACCGCGAGCGCGTTCATGACGGTCGCCAGCATCCCCATGTAATCGCCGGTCGCGCGCTCCATGCCGCGCGCCGCACCAGAAATGCCGCGAAAGATATTGCCGCCGCCGACCACGATGCACAGTTCATAGCCCTGCGCCTTCACGTCGGCGATCTCCTCGGCGACGCGCGCGGTCACGGCGGGATCGATGGACAGGCCACCGCCCTCGCCCATCAACACTTCACCGGACAGTTTCAACAAGATGCGTTTGAAGCGCGGCGCGAACGTCATGAGGTCCTATCGCTGGTGGGAGAAAGCGGATCGGACCTTAGGCGCAGCCACGCGCCGGGGCAACCTTCGGCTGGTCGCGTTCGCGGTGTGGTTTCGGTGCAGGCGGCCGTGGTGTTCTGCTGCCCTCGCTTGGCAGGTCCACAGACGACGCCACAGAAATTTGGAACGCGGCACCTGAACCGGAAAACCACGTCACCCCGGACGTGTTCGGGGGCTCTGCGAAAGTTCGCATACCTTTCCAGTGCTCCCGCGCAGGCGGGAGCCCAGAGCCAAGCAAAACAACGGCTTATGGAATGCGTGAATCCTGGGCTCCCGCCTGCGCGGGAGCACTCGGGGAGTTTCGCAGAGGTTTCGAACACGTCCGGGATGACGGCGTATTTCTTGAAGGGTTCCGATCAGAAATCCGGCCATTCGTCGTTGGCGAGCGCTGCGGGGACTTGACCGGGGCCCTGTCCTGACAACGATCGTCATCCCTGCGCAGGCTGGGATCCATACTGGCTGAGCTTCGACGGGACGCGCGAGGTGTGTGCTTATGGATCCCCGCCTGCGCGGGGATGACGAAGGACGGGCGGTAGGGGCCTTGCCCCCAGACGCAAAAAGAGCGCCGCGCGAGAAGCGCGACGCCCTTCTGTCTTTACCGGCGGCACCACGAGGATGCCGCAGCCGGATCAGCCCTTCTGCGCGACTCCGCTCGCGGCGGCGACTTCCGCGGCGAAGTCCGACGCTTCCTTCTCGATGCCTTCGCCGAGCTGGAAGCGGACGTAGTCGACCAGCTTGATCTCGGCGCCGGCATCCTTGCCCGCCTTGGCGACGACGTCGCTGATCTTGGTCTTGCCGTCCATGACGAACAGCTGGCTGACCAAGGCATGTTCCTTGCGGAACTTGGCGATGCCACCCTCGACCATCTTGGCGATGATGTCGGCGGGCTTGCCGCTCTCGGCCGCCTTCTCGGTCGCGATCGCGCGCTCGCGCTCGATCTCGGCTTCGTCGAGGTCCTCCTCGTTCAGCGCCTTCGGGAAAGCCGCGGCGATATGCATCGCGAGCTGCTTGCCGAGGCCCTGCAACACCTCGTCCGACGCGTCCGATTCGAGCGCGACGAGCACGCCGATCTTGCCGAGACCGGGCGATGCCTGGTTGTGGACGTAGGACACGACCGCACCCTTCGACACTTCGAGGCGCTTGGCGCGACGCAGCGACTGGTTCTCGCCGATCGTCGCGATGTTGTTGGTCAGCACTTCGGCGACGGTCGTGCCCGACGGCATCGCCTCGGCCTTCAGCGCCTCGACGTCGCCACCGGTGGCGAGCGCGATCTGCGTCACTTCGCGGACGAACTGCTGGAACTGGTCGTTCTTCGCGACGAAGTCGGTTTCCGAATTGACCTCGACCGCGGCGCCCTTGGTGCCCTGCGTCGCGACGCCGACCAGGCCCTCGGCGGCGGTGCGGCTCGACTTCTTCTGCGCGGCGGCGAGGCCCTTGGTGCGCAGCCAGTCCAGCGCGGCGTCCATGTCGCCCGACGTCTCGTTGAGCGCCTTCTTGCAGTCCATCATGCCCGCGCCGCTCTTCTCGCGCAGGTCCTTGACCATCGCTGCGGTTACTTCAGCCATGTGCTTGATCCTCTTAGTCTGAATGTGTTTGCGGGCGGGGTAGAGCGATTGCCCTGCCCCGCCCGCATGAAAGCATCGTGACGGCGCTTACGCGTCGATCTGGCGCTCGGTCTCGGCGCCAGCGCCTTCGACGTTGGTCGCGGCCTGCGCTTCCGGCTCGGCAGCCGGAACGGTCAGCGCTTCCTCGACCGGGGCGACGTCCTGCGCACCCAGATCGACGCCGCGGCGCGACTGCTGCTCCTGGTTGCCGCGGGTCGCGGCGATGGCGATCGCCTCGCAATACAGGCGGATGGCGCGGCTGGCGTCGTCGTTCGCGGGAACCGGGAAGGCGATGCCGTCCGGCGACACGTTCGAATCGAGGATCGCGACGACGGGGATGCCGAGCGTGTTGGCTTCCTTGATCGCCAGCTCTTCCTTGTTCGCGTCGATCACGAACATGACGTCGGGCACGCCGCCCATGTCGCGGATGCCGCCCAGGCTGAGTTCCAGCTTGTCCTTTTCACGGGTCAGCTGCAGCACTTCCTTCTTGGTCAGGCCGTGCGTATCGCCCGACAGCTGCTCTTCGAGCGACTTGAGACGCTTGATCGAGTTGCTGATCGTCTTCCAGTTGGTGAGCATGCCGCCCAGCCAGCGGTGGTTGACGAAATGCTGGCCCGAACGGCGCGCCGCATCGGCGACGGCATCCTGCGCCTGGCGCTTGGTGCCGACGAACAGCACCTTGCCGCCACCGGCGACCGACGACGAGACGAACTCGAGCGCGCGAGCGAAGAGGGGAACGGTCTGCGACAGATCGAGGATGTGGACGCCGTTGCGGTCGCCGAAGATGTAGGGCTTCATCTTCGGGTTCCAGCGGTGCGTCTGGTGGCCGAAGTGCGCGCCGGTCTCGATAAGCTGCTGCATGGTGACGACGGGAGCCGCCATAGGATGATTCCTTCCGGTTAAAGCCTCTGGGAAGCGGATGACGTCGTGCCTTGCGGCGGACGCACCGGGCTATGATGCTTCCCATGCGGGGTTGAGGGGCGCGCCATTACCGCGAACGCTCCCGGAACGCAAGATCGACGTTCCGGCTTGACTCATGGAACGTAGATGGAACATAACACGTCCAGACAGTGGACACGGATGTTCCGCCCCACATCGGTTGCGATAGTAAGCGGCCGGAACGGGAAAAATGGAACCTGCGTGGAACTCGCTGACAAAACATTGGTTTAGCGAGTTATCCACAGGTTGCTCGCGCACCTGCCAGGGAGTTGGTTCGATGGTTGCAGTGTTGAGCGGTCTGGTATTTGTCGGTGCATTCCTGGCTGCGGTCGGGGTGATCGCCGCGACGGTCGCACCGCAATGGCGGCGGATCGCCGCGCTCGCATCGGGCCAGGTCGAACCGGCGTTCGCACCCCTGTCGCAGCTCGCCTCGGCCGAGCGCCGCATCGCTGTCAGGCGCTGGGCGTCGGCTCCGGTGCCCGCAGGCGTTCGCCGGCTGCGCGCAGCCGCTTGACCCGCGTGTAGCTCGCGACGCTGAACGGGATCGTGAGCAGATAGCCGACGCAAATCACGCTGAGCGTGTGCCACGGTGCCGACACCAGCGCGGCCCCCAATAGCACGACGAGCGCGATCGCCTCGAACCGCACGGTGCGGCGCAGGCGGAGTGAGGTCCAGGAATAGGTGGCGACGCTCGACACCATCAGCACGGCGATGAACGCGACCCAGATCGCGACCAGCCATGGCGAGGCGAACACCGGCGCATCGGTCCAGAACCAAAAGTACATCGGCAGCATCGCCAGACCCGCTCCGGCCGGCGCGGGCACGCCGGTCAGGAAGCCGGCCGATTTGTGCGGCTGGTCGGTCTCGTCGATCTTGGCGTTGAAACGCGCGAGGCGCAGCGCACAGAACACCGCGAGGATCAGCGCGCTGATCCACCCCATTCGCGGCAAGGCGGCGAGCGACCAGAGGTAGAGGATCAGCGCGGGCGCTACCCCGAACGAGATCGCGTCCGACAGCGAATCGAGCTCGGCACCGAAGCGGCTCTCGCCGTGCAGCATGCGTGCTATCCGCCCGTCGAGGCCGTCGAGCACGCCGGCGACCATGATCATCGTCACCGCGCTCTGCCATTCGCCACCGATCGCGAATCGGACGCCGCTGAGGCCCGAACACAGCGCCAACGCGGTGACCGCATTGGGCGCGACCGCGCGCAGCGGCAGCCCGCGGGGGCGGCGTGGCAAGCGGCGGCGAACGTATCCGGCGGCGGGTGAGCTCTGGCGATCGTCGCTCACTGTGCGATGCCGGTGATCGGCGTACCGCCGACGCGGCCGATGACCGTCTCGCCGGCGATCGAGCGCTGGCCGAGCGTCACCTGCGGAATGATGTCGTCGGGCAGGAAGACATCGACCCGGCTGCCGAAGCGGATCAGGCCGATGCGCTGGCCGGTCGCGACCATGTCGCCCGGCTTGACGAAGGGAACGATGCGGCGTGCGACGAGCCCGGCGATCTGAGTGAAGCCGATGCGGCGGCCGTCACGCCCCTCGACGACGATATGCTGCCGCTCGTTCTCGTCGGACGCCTTGTCGAGGTCGGCGTTGAGGAACTTGCCGCTGATATAGACGACCTGGCGGATCGTTCCGGCGATCGGCGTGCGGTTGATGTGGACGTCGAACACCGACATGAAGATCGACACGCGGGTCAGCGGCGCTTCGCCCAGCTCGCCGACCAGTTCGCGCGGCACCGCGACCTTCTGGATCATCGTGACGAGCCCGTCGGCGGGCGCAACGATCAGCCCTTCGCCGACCGGCGTGGTGCGGATCGGATCGCGGAAGAAGGTGAGCACCCAGACGACGACGCCGAGCAATGGCCAGAACAGCAGCTTGGTGACTAGCGTCGCGAGCAGGGTGATACCGAGCGCGATCGCGGCATATTTATGCCCCTCGGGATGGACCGAGGGGAAGCGCCACTTGACGGTCGTCGTCGGCAGCGGCGTGTGCGGGGGCTTTTCGAGCGATGGCATAACCATGGAGTGTAACCGTGTCGTTCATGCAACACAACGCTCCTGGACCCGCCGTGCCCCGCGATGGTTGATCCCCTGCCCGCTTGTGCCTAGACGCATCGGCAAAATCCCCTCCCAAAGGACAGTATCATGGCCAAGATTCAGGTGAAGACGCCCGTCGTGGAGATCGACGGCGACGAGATGACACGGATCATCTGGGAGTGGATCCGCGAACGGCTCATCAAGCCGTATCTCGACATCGAGCTCGACTATTACGACCTCGGCATCGAGCATCGCGACGCGACCGAGGACCGGGTGACGGTGGATGCCGCCAAGGCGACGCAGAAATATGGCGTCGCGGTCAAGTGTGCGACGATCACCCCCGACGAGGCACGCGTCGAGGAATTCGGCCTCAAGAAGATGTGGAAGTCGCCCAACGGCACGATCCGCAACATCCTGGGCGGCGTCGTCTTCCGCGAACCGATCGTCATCAAGAACGTCCCCCGCCTGATCCCGGGCTGGACGCACCCGATCGTCGTCGGCCGCCATGCCTTCGGCGACCAGTATAAGGCGACCGATTTCCGCGTCCCCGGCCCCGGCAAGCTGCGCCTCGTTTTCGAGGGCGACGACGGCACGCTGATCGACGAGGAGGTGTTCCAGTTCCCCTCGTCGGGCGTCGCGATGGGCATGTACAACCTCGACGATTCGATCCGCGATTTCGCGCGGGCGTCGATGCACTATGGCCTGAACCTCAAGTGGCCGGTGTATCTGTCGACCAAGAACACGATCCTGAAAGCCTATGACGGCCGCTTCAAGGACCTGTTCGCCGAGGTGTTCGAGGCGGAGTTCAAGGACAAGTTCAAGGAAGCGGGCATCGTCTACGAGCACCGCCTGATCGACGACATGGTCGCGTCGGCGCTGAAGTGGAACGGCGAGTTCGTCTGGGCCTGCAAGAACTACGACGGCGACGTCCAGTCGGATCAGGTCGCGCAAGGGTTCGGTTCGCTGGGTCTTATGACCTCGGTACTGCTGACCCCGGACGGCAAGACGGTCGAGGCGGAGGCCGCTCACGGCACCGTCACGCGCCACTATCGCCAGCACGAACAGGGCAAGGCGACCAGCACCAACCCGATCGCGTCGATCTTCGCGTGGACCGGCGGCCTGAAGTACCGCGGCAAGTTCGACGACACGCCCGACGTGACGAAGTTCGCCGAGACGCTGGAGCGGTGCTGCATCGAATGCGTCGAGAACGGTCAGATGACCAAGGATCTCGCGATCCTGATCGGCCCGGACCAGCCGTGGATGACCACCGAGCAGTTTTTCGAGGCGGTGCGCGCCAACCTCGAGCAGAAGATGCAGAACTGGTCGTAAGCATTTAGCTTGACGAAAAAAGGGACCCGGAGGCGATGCTTCCGGGTCCCCTTTCGTGTCAGTCGACCTGATCGGCGTCGCCGTGGTTGCCGTAGCCAGCGCCGGATTCGTCGGCGACGTCGTTGTCCTGTTCGGGGTCGGGGATCGGGCGCTCTTCGGTGTCGGGATCGTCGGGATCGGCCATCATCGCCTCCTGTTCGCGGGGTCGCGGAAGGGGGAAACGCGGCGCAGGGCGGTTGCTATCCTCGGGTCACCGCATGTCGGCGGCGTATAATGTAACGCCGAGATCGCGGGCGACGGGGCGATAGCCATGCGCCAGCGTCCGTTCGACCATCGCTGACGCCACGCGATTGCCGTTGCCGACCGGTCGGCCGACGGCGATGACCGGCGGGCGGGCGGCGAGGATGCGCGCGATCTCCGTCTGCTGGTCGATGCCGATCGCGCCCGCCTCGCTTGCTTCGACGAGGTGCGGCGGGAAGGGGTAGCGCGTCGGCAGGCATGCGTGCGCCGCGGTGTAGAGCGCCGGCGGTGCCTGAAAGGCGAACGGGCAACCGCGTCCCGTTCCGAAGACGGTGGCGAGTGCCTTGAGGCGACGGCGGGCATCGGCAGTCTCGCCCCAATGCGGATAGCTGCTGGCGATGAGCAGCGCGGCGCCGGCCACCCCCGCCAGCCAGCGCATCGGCCGCGACGCGAACGCACCGCCGGCGGCGATCGCGATCGGCACGACCAGCGGCAGCGCATAATGGTTGAAATAGGGCGGCACGAGCAACCAGCCGATGACCGCCACGACGAGCCAGCCGCCGAGGAACAGCCGCATAGGTCGCGCCCGCACGAACACCCCACGCACCGCGATCGCCATCGGCACCGCCAGCACGAGCACCGCACCGAGCAGCCGGTCGAGAATCGGATCGCCCGGCACGACCCGGCGCAGGAAAATCGACCGGACGTTGGCGAACCACCAGGCATCGCCATGGCCCAGCGCGGCATAGACCGCCCAAGCCGCGATCGTCGGCGCCAGCGCGACTGCGACGTAGACGGCGGCGGCGGCCGCGATCCGCGCTGAATCGCGACGACGACGCCATGATGCCAGCAGCAGCGCGCAGCCGAGGAAACACCCCTCGAACACGACCGTCGGCTTGATCTGCAGCGCGAGCCCGGCGAGCAGCATCGCCGGCACGGCCGCACGACCGCGGCCGGTAAGCGTGTCCCACGTCAGCAACGCCGCGGCGGCGACCGGCAGGTCGTAGAAGACCGGCGACTGCCCCCCTCGCCCGCCGATCAGCGCGATCCACACGAGATAGAGGATGCCGGCGGCAAGCGCGGCGCCCCCACCGGCGAAACGACGGACGAAAGTGGCGATCATGCCAGCGGTGCCGATCGCCGCGGCGAGCGCGACCAGATGATAGGCGATCACGGGGTCACCGGGCAGCGCGGCGCTGGCGGCGTAGATCAGGAACAGGCCGATCGGCTTGCGGTCCCAGATATCGACATAGGGGATCGCGCCGTCCCACATCCGCTGGCCGACGAGCAGGTACATCTGCTCGTCGAGATCGACCAGCGGATTGCCGATATCGGGCAGCCGCAACGCGATGGCGACGAGGGTCAGGATCAGCCAGATGCGGCGCGCGGTCATGACGCGCGGTTGTGGCGCAAGATGGTTAAGGCGGGAAGAACGTTTGCGGGATCTGAGGGGCATGCCGGCTCAGCGACCGGACATGCGCCCCGCCCAAAAACCCTTCGTCATCAAGTCAGTTGTTGGTGTGGTGGGAGGGCATCGCGGATGCGTGCGTTGGCGATGGTGATGATCTTACGCATGAGGGCGGCGATGGCGAGGCGCTTGGGTTTGCCGTTGGCGAGGA
>NZ_JAMLDY010000031.1 GCF_024211255.1 Sphingomonas liriopis
GCCATCCTCGCCAGACACAACCACACACCCAGGAAATGCCTCGGCTTCCGAAACCCCGCCGAAGTTTTCTTCCCGTTGCACTTCGATTGTGAATCCACACCCGGAACACGTCCGGGGTGACGGCGGGAGCGTGACGAGGCGGTGAGTCTCAGACAGTCACCGCGCCGTGGCAATGCTTGTACTTGCGGCCCGAACCGCACGGGCATGGCGCGTTGCGGTTGACGCGGCCTTCCCAATGTTCCGGATTGTCGCCGAGCTCCGACGGCACGTCCGGCTGCATCATCTGCAGCGGCGGCAGTTGCGTGGTGATCCGGCCGAGCGTGCCGGCATCAATGTCGTTCGAATTGTCCTCGCCCGTGAACGGGTCGAAGTGCGTCGTGATGAAGTCCGGGAGTTCCGGAAGCTCGGGCACCGGCTGCATCTGGAACTGCGCGTGCGCGATCGTCTTGGTCACATCCTCGCGGATCGAATCGAGCATGCGTTGGAAGAGCGAGAACGCCTCCTGCTTGTACTCGTTGATCGGCGTCTTCTGCGCATAGGCGCGCAAGTGGACGACCTGGCGCAGCGCGTCGAGCGTCGCGAGATGCTCCTTCCAGTGATGGTCGAGGTTCTGGAGCAGGATCGACTTTTCGACCTGCGTCCACGTCTCCGGCTCCAGCTCGGCCGATTTCGCGGCGATCGCGGCGTCGGCGGCCTCGCGGACGCGTTCCTCGACGATCTCGGGGTCGATCGCCTCTTCCTTGAGCCATTCGTCCACGGCCAGGTCGAGGTTGAGCACCTCGGCAAGGCCGGTCTTCATGCCCGCGATGTCCCACTGTTCGGGATAGGAGTTCGGCGGGCAGGCGCCGCCGACGATGACGTTGACCGTCTCGGCGCGCATGTCGCTGACGACGTCGCCGACCGCATCGGCGTCCATGATGTCGGCGCGCTGCTCGTAGATGACCTTGCGCTGGTCGTTCATCACGTCATCATATTCGACGACCTGCTTGCGGATGTCGTAGTTGCGCGCCTCGACCTTCTTCTGCGCGGTCTCGATCGCCTTCGACAGCCACTTGCTGCCGATCGCCTCACCATCCTCGATATTGTTGCGCATCATCTTGGCGAACAGCGTGTCCGGCCCGAAGATGCGGAGCAGATCGTCGTCGAGGCTGAGGTAGAAACGCGACAGGCCGGGATCGCCTTGACGCCCGGAGCGGCCGCGCAGCTGGTTGTCGATGCGGCGCGATTCGTGGCGCTCGGTGCCGAGCACGAACAGGCCGCCGGCGGCGAGCACCTCCTGCTTCTCCGCCTCGATCTCGTCGCGGATGCGCGATGCCTCGACCTCATATTCGGGCGTGCCCTCGACCAGGTCGGGATGCTCGTCGAGCATGCGGAATTCGAGGTTGCCGCCCAGTTTGATGTCGGTGCCGCGGCCCGCCATGTTGGTCGCGATCGTCACCGCCGACTTGCGCCCGGCCTGCGCGACGATATGCGCCTCCATCTCGTGGTAGCGCGCGTTGAGCACCTTATGGTCAACGCCCTCCTGCGTCAGGAATTCGCTGAGCAGTTCGGACTTCTCGATCGACACGGTGCCGACCAGCACCGGCTGGCCCAGCGACGCATGTTCGCGGATCTTCTTGGCGATCGCGCGGAATTTGTCGGTGGTGTCCTTGTAGAATTCGTCTTCCTCGTCGACGCGGCGGACGCCGACGTTGGTCGGAATGGTGACGACGTTCATCTTGTAGATGTCGTAGAATTCGGCCGCCTCGGTCGCCGCGGTGCCGGTCATGCCCGACAGTTTCGGGTACATGCGGAAATAATTCTGGAAGGTGATCGAAGCCATCGTCTGGTTCTCGGGCTCGATATTGACGCCCTCCTTCGCCTCTACCGCCTGGTGCAGGCCGTCGGACCAGCGGCGCCCGTCCATCATGCGACCGGTGAATTCGTCGATGATGACGACCTTGCCGTCCTTGACGATATAGTCGGTGTCCGCCTTGAACATCATGTTCGCGCGCAGCGACTGGTTGACGTGATGGACGACCTGCGTGTTCTCAAAATCGTAGAGGTTCGCGCCCTCGAGCAGGCCCGCCGCCTCAAGCATCCGCTCGATCCGCTCGGTGCCGGATTCGGTCAGGATGATCGACTTCTGCTTCTCGTCCTTCTCGTAATCGTCGGGGTTGAGCTGCTTCACGATCGCGTCGACGCTCATGTACAGCTCCGACTTGTCGTCGGTCGGCCCCGAGATGATGAGCGGCGTGCGCGCCTCGTCGATCAGCACCGAATCGACCTCGTCGACGATCGCCATCGCGAAGGCGCGCTGGGTCATCGAGCTGCGCTCGTACTTCATGTTGTCGCGCAGGTAGTCGAAGCCGAATTCGTTGTTGGTGCCGTAGGTGATGTCGCTGTTATACGCGGCGCGGCGCTGTTCGTCGGTCAGGTTGGGGATGATCGTGCCGACGGTCAGGCCGAGGAAGCGATAGACCTGCCCCATCCACTCCGCGTCGCGCGCGGCGAGATAGTCGTTGACGGTAATGACGTGGACGCCGTCGCCGGGCAGCGCGTTCAAATAGGTGGCGAGCGTCGCGACGAGCGTCTTGCCCTCGCCGGTGCGCATCTCGGCGATCTCGCCGCGGTGGAGGACGATGCCGCCGATCATCTGCACGTCGAAATGGCGCATGCCGAGCACGCGCACCGCCGCTTCGCGCACCGTGGCGAAGGCTTCGGGGAGCAAATCGTCGAGCTTGGTGCCGCCCGCGAGTTGGTCGCGGAACTTGGCGGTCTGTCCGGCGAGATCCTCGTCGGAGAGCGCCTGGAGCGTCGGTTCGAACGCGGCGATCTTCTGCACGATCGGATTGAGCGATTTGACGTAGCGGTCGTTGGACGAGCCGAAGAGCGATTTAGCGAAGCCGCCGAACATAAGGGATGGTTCCTGGATAAGGGCACGCGCGCAAGCCGATGGCGCGCAGCGTCGTTGGTCGTGAAGATGGGATCGGCCGCGGCCGGGACAATGCGGTCGCGCTATTCGCGCCGGCGGCTCGCATAGAGAGGCTGGGTCGCGATCAGCACCAACGTCGCGAACGATGCGGCCGGCAAGGCGGCGATCGTCGGCAGCGCCTGCTGCGGCCGACTGGCGGCAGGCGCGGCCCGGATGTCGGCCTGCACCGCAGCCGCCACGCGGGCGGCGGCATGCGCCGCCACCGGCGCACGCACCGCCGATGCACCGCCGGTAAGGGCGGACAGCAACGCAGACAGGAGCAGCAACAGGTTCACGAGCGTGGTCCCTATTGCAGATGCCGGCCGTCGTCCATCGGCATCGTTTCGTCGCGGATCATTCGAACGTCGTCCGCGACTCCATCCGCCTGTGGAGGACGGCCTTGATCGGCTTGCCGTTGCGGACGAAACCGGGGCCCATCGCCATACCCGGTGGCGTGGCGAGGCAGGGATCGCCGGCGACGGACGGCCGTGCGGCGACGACGCGACAGCGTTCGACCTTGCCGTCATATCCGACCGTGATCGCCACCTCAGAGGCAAAATGATCCATATGTGTCGTCGCGACGTCGATCGGCTTGCCCGGGACGTAAAGCTGGCCGGGGGAAACGGCGGGGCCGTCCTCCGGTATCTTCCAGACGACGCGCCGGGTGAATGTGCGCGGCGGCGCGTTCGCGGGCGTCGGCGGATAGAGGCCGTTGCGGGTGATCGCCCGGCAGGCGGCGGCATCAAGGCTGCGATGACCGCTGCTCTGCTCGACATGGCAGTCGTGGACCCGGCCGGCCGGGGTCACCGACCACGCGATGCGTACCGTACCCTGTTCGTTGTTGCGCAGCGCTTCGGCCGGATAATCGTCCTGCGAGATCCAGTCCGCCGGATTCATGCTGTTTGATGTCCGCGGTGGGGCCTGATGATCGGTATCCCCGGCGTTCTCGACGGCGTCGAACGCACGCTGCGCGAACCATGCGGCGGTTACCATCAATGCGACGAGGAGCACGGCCAGCATACCGATGATGCCGATCATCAGACCCCGCCCGTTGCCGCTCCATCGCCGCCGGACCTGCGGGGTCGGCCTCACGTCTGCCTGTAGCACGTGGCTGCGTGGTTCGCCTTCTTCGTCGATCATCCGTCTTTGCCCTGTCTCGGAAGCAGCCTATGGCAGCGCCATGTCCTCGTCCATCTCACCGCTCGCCACGCCCTTCCCCGCTTTGCCCGCGATTGCCGGTGTCGTACCGCACGTCGCGCAGGCGCGGTACAAGACGTGGGATCGGTGCGATCTCACCTTCGTCACGCTCGCCGAAGGAACCAGCGTCGCGGGCGTGGTGACGCAGAGCAGATGCCCCTCCCCCGAGGTCGAATGGTGCCGCAAGGCGCTGCCCCTTGGCCAGGCACGCGCGCTGGTGGTCAATGCGGGCAATTCCAACGCCTTCACCGGCAATCGCGGGCGCGCCGCGGTGGAGGCGATCGCGGCGCGGACCGCGCAGCATCTCGGCTGCCAGCCGTCGGACGTGTTCGTCGCCTCGACGGGCGTGATCGGCGTGCCGTTGCCGATCGACAAGGCGGAAGCGGGGCTGGACGCCGCCTTCGCCGCGGAACCATGCAGCTGGCAGGCGGCGGCGGAGACGATCGGGACGACCGATACCTATCCCAAGGGCGCGACGACCACCGCAGTCGTCGACGGGCGGACGGTGACGCTGGTCGGGATCATCAAGGGGTCGGGGATGATCGCGCCGGACATGGCGACGATGCTCGGCTTCGTCTTCACCGATGCGGTGGTCGATGCGGGGTTCCTGCAGGCGGCGCTCAACGCGGCGAACCGGACGACGTTTTCGTGCATCACCGTGGATGGCGACACCTCGACCAGCGATACGGTGCTCGCCTTCGCGACCGGCGCGGCGGGGAATGCGCCGCTGGTCGATGCCGACAGCGACGGGGCGGATGCCTTCGCCGCGGCGCTCGCCGATCTGTGCGCGCAGCTCGCGATGCTGGTGGTGCGCGATGGCGAGGGCGCGACCAAGCTGATCGAGGTGGCGGTCACCGGTGCGGAAAGCGACCGCAGCGGGCATCGCATCGCGATGTCGATCGCCAATTCACCGCTGGTGAAGACGGCGATCGCCGGCGAGGACGCCAATTGGGGCCGCATCGTCATGGCGGTCGGCAAGGCGGGCGAACCGGCCGAGCGCGACAGACTGTCGATCCGCTTCGGCGATACGCAGGTCGCGCGCGACGGCCTCGCGGTCGAGGGCTATGACGAGGCACCGGTCACCGCGCATCTGAAGGGCCACGAGATCGAGATCGGCGTCGATCTGGGCCTGGGAGAAGGCTCGGCCACGGTTTGGACCTGCGACCTGACGCACGGCTACATATCGATCAACGCCGACTATCGCAGTTGAGAGGCGGAGCCGACATGCACCACCCGCACCACGACGCCGTCGTCGCGCTGATGCGGCACGTCGCGGCGGAGATCGTCATGCCGCGCTTCCGCAACCTCGCCGCCGACGAGGTCGAGGAGAAAGCCGCCGACGACATGGTGACGATCGCCGACCGGATGAGCGAGGCGGCGTTGACCGAAGGGTTGGCGGCGCTCGACCCCGCCATCCGCGTCGTCGGCGAGGAAGCGGTGGCGGCGGACGCGTCGCTGGTCGAGGGCATCGACCGCGGCGGCGTGTGGATCATCGATCCGATCGACGGCACCAACAATTACGCCAGCGGCATCGCGACGTTCGGGATCATGATCGCGCTGGTCGAGGATGGCGCGACGCAGGCGGGATGGATCCTCGATCCGGTGAGCGGCCGGCTGTGCCATGCGGTAGCGGGCGGCGGGGCCTACGTCGATGGCGAGCGGGTGTTCGCGCGGTCGAGCGGTGCTGCGCTGCCCATCGCGGGGATCGCATCATACCATCTGACCGACGCCGAGCGCGCGGCCCTGATCGCGCGATCGGAGAACGTGTTCACGGTGGCGGCGATGCCGCGTTGCGCGGCGGAGCAATATCCGCGGCTGGTGCTGGGGACGAACGACGTCGCGCTGTTCCAGAAGACGCTGCCCTGGGACCATGCGCCGGGATCGCTGTTCCTGCGCGAGGCGGGCGGCGTGGTCCGCTGGCCGGATGGGACGGAGTATCGGGTCGGCAACCAGCGGCGGGGGATGATCGCCGCGGCGTCGCCGGCGCTGTGGGAGCAGGCGGTCGAGGTGTTGTTCGGGTAAAAAAAACCCTCCTCTTCAGAGGAGGGGTTGGGGTGGAGGACTCATCAGGCGTTGGTCTCGGTGAGACGTCCCCCACCCCCAACCCCTCCCCTGAAGGGGAGGGGCTTATCGCACTTTACGCCAGCGCGCCTTCCAGCCATGCCTTCAGCCGGCCCTTCGGCTCGGCACCGACCTTGGTCGCGGCCGGCGCACCGCCCTTGAACAGGATCATCGTCGGGATGCCGCGCACGCCGTACTTGCCCGGCACGTCGGGGTTCTCGTCGATGTTGAGCTTGGCGATCGTCACCTGCTCGCCCAGTTCCTCGGACAGTTCCTCGAGGCTCGGCCCGATCATCTTGCAGGGGCCGCACCATTCCGCCCAGAAATCGACGAGCACGGGGCCGTCGGCCTGGAGTACGTCGGTGTCGAAGCTCGCGTCGGTAATCGCCTTGGTAGCCATGGTAATCTCCTTTGCAGCCCATCTAGGACGGCGCGCACCCCGGCTCAACCGCTTGGGGCCTAGCTTTGCTCCGACCCGCGAAAGCGCGGCTTGTGCGCGTCGAGCAATGCGGGGTCGAGCGCGAACAGGCGGGGGCCGCCCGTGTAGAGCAACGCCGCCTCGATGCGCCGGTCGGGGAAGATCACGGCGAGCGCCGCGGCATAGGCTGCCATCTGGTCGAGATGATAGGGCGGCACGTCGTCAATGCTCTCCGGCACGCGGCGGCCGGTCTTGAAATCGACGATGCGGATGCGGTCGGGGGCGATGAGCAGCCGGTCGACGGTGCCCGAGACGACGAGGCCGCTGGCGAGCGTCGCGGCGATCGGCGCCTCGGCGAGGCTGTCGGGGCCGAACAGGTCGGCGTAAGCGGGGTCATCGAGGATTGCGAGCACGCCGGCGACGATCGCCCCGCGCTCCTGAGCATCGGCGACGCCGCCGGCGGACGCCAGCCAGCGATCGGCACTCGCCGCCCGTTCGGCGGGATCGACCGGCGGCAGGCGCTCGAACAAGGCATGGTAGAGCCGGCCGCGCTCGGCGGCGGCGCGCATCGCCGGACCGGGGGGCGGATCGCTGACCTCGTCCTCGCCAAGCGCGGACGGGGCGAGCGGGCGCGACGGGCGGCTTTCGGCGGGCGCGAGGCGATGCGCCCAGTCGGGCAGGACGATCGCTTCGGCGGCCTCGCCGTGCGTGGCGGCACGCGGCTTGACCGGCGGTTGCGGCGCGGTGCCGGTGAAGATGCCGTCGACGCCGAGCGCGGTCAGCGCGCGCGCGGCGGCGGCGTACCAGCTCGCTGCGGGCGGTTCGCCCTTCGCCTTCGGGCCGAGCGCGCCGCCGATGACCAGCCGTTCCTCGGCACGGGTCGCGGCGACGTAGAACAGCCGCCAATGCTCCTCCAGCTCGCGGCGTTCGAGCGCGGCGATCGCCTCGTCGAGCGGGCCGCCGCGTTCGGCGGAGCGGGGGCGGAAGATCGGGATCGGCTGCGCGCCGGGTTCGGGCGACCAGCGCACCAGCGTGCGCGGCGCGGCGGTCGGATCGACGGTCGCGTCGGCCAGGATCACCAGCGGCGCCTGCAGGCCCTTGGCGCCATGCGCGGTCATCACGCGGACGGCGTCGAGCGGCGCGGAGGGGTCGCGGACGATCTCGACATCGCCGCGATCGAACCAGTCGAGGAAGCGTTGCAGCGACGGCGTCGACGTCGTTTCGAAGGCGAGCGCGGCGTTGAGAAGTTCCTCGATCGGATCGCGCGCCTCCGCGCCGAGACGGAGCAGCAGCTTGCGGCGGCCATCCAGGGGCCCCGACAGCAGTTCCTCGAGGAACTGGTAGGGGGTCGCGATGTCGGCGCGGAGCAGCATCGTCCTGAGCGGCGCGAGGCGGTCTTCGGTCTGCGTCAGCGTCAGGTGGCGCCACAGGCTGCCGTGATCGCGCGGCGCGGCGTGCATCAGTTCGTCCTGCGTCCAGCCGATCAGCGGCGATACCAGCAGCGAGGCCAATGACAAATCGTCCTCGGGCTGCAACACGAAGCGGATCGCGGCGAGCAGGTCCTGCACCGCCAGCGGCGCGTTGAGCCGCAGCCGGTCGACGCCCGCGACCGGCACGCCCTCGGCATAGAGGCGCGCGACGATCAGCGAGGCGAGATCGCCGCGCCGCTTGACGAGGATCATGACGTCCTCGGGGCGCAGGAGGCGCCCCTTGCTCTCCAGGATCAGCCCGCCGTCGATCCAGCCCTTCACCGCGCGCGCGATGCGCACCGCCTGTTCGCGGACGGCATCGTCGATCCACGCTTCCTCGTCCTCGTCGTTGCCGCCGGCGATCACCGGCGGCCAGAGTTCGACGGTGCCGGGGCCGGGGACCTCGCTGGCATGCTCCTGCATCGCGTCGATCGCACCGAGCCCGGGCTCGCCCGCCGCGGCGACCGCGGCATCGACGAATTCGAGGATCGGCCGCGTCGAGCGGAAGCTGTGGGTCAGCGACAGCTGCTGGAACGGCAGGCCGCGTTCCGCTTCGGGCCAGTCGTCGTCGCCCTCGACCTCGGCGGCGCGGGTCGAGAAATGGCCCTCCGCCCAGCGGAAGTTGATCGGGTCGGTGCCCTGGAACCCGAAGATCGCCTGTTTGAAATCACCGACGGTGAACAGCGTGCGCGTCGAGGGCGCATGGACGCCGCGGCCGACGAAGAATTCGCCCGCCAGCGCGGTGACGATCCGCCACTGGTTGAGGTTGGTGTCCTGTGCCTCGTCGATCAGGACGTGCTCGGTCGCCTGGTCCAGCTTGTAGCGCACCCATTCGCCGATGCCGGGCTGTTCGAGCAGCCGCACGGTGACGCCGATCAGATCGTCGAAATCAACCGCGCCGCTCCGCCGCTTCGCCGCGGCATAGGCGCGCGCGTATTCGCGGCCGACGTCGAGCGCGTCGGCGAGCAGGTCGGCATAGGCGGCGCGGCTGGTGAGCGAGAGGAGGTCGAAGCAATGCTGGCCGAGCGCGGCGGCGAGGTCGGCGTAATCGGGGTCGGCATCGAGCAGCTTCTTCGACGCCTTGCGCGGTTCGTTCTTGCCGGTCAGCACGACGCCGGCGAGGTCGGCCAGCGTCGCGACGCGATCGGCGGGCGCGGCGGCGAGCCAGCGGTTGAGCGTCTCGGCATGGCCGACGCCGGTCGCCGCGCCCCAAGCGGTGTTGGCGGCAGCGAGGCGTTCGATCAGCCCCTCGTCGATGCAGTCGCTCCCCTCCGCCAGCGCCTCGCCGATATCGCCCTGCGGCAGGTCGAGCGTGCGGCGCAGCCACGGGCCGATCCCGCTCGGCAGCGCTTCGAGCGCGGCGAGCGATCGCGCGCAGGCGAGCAGGAAGCTCTCCGCCCCGCCCTCGCCCATGCGCAGCGACAACGCGCCGATCGTCGCGATCGGGCGCTCGCGGCCGTCGCGTTCGGCGTCGGTGAGCAGAGCGGCCAGCGTCTCGCGCGCCAGCACCGCCTCCTCGCGCGCCTCGAGCGGGCGGAAACCGGGGGTGAGGCCGGCCTCGACCGGGAAGGCGGCGAGCAGGCTCTGGCAGAAGCCGTGGATCGTCTGAATGCGCAGGCCGCCGCCCGGCGCGTCGAGCACGCCGGCGAACAGCGTGCGCGCGCGCGCTTGCAACTCCGGCGTCGCCTTCTCACCGAGTGCGTCGAGGTCGGCGGCGAGCTGCGGCCCCGGCATGCGCACCCAGGCGGCGAGGCGGTTGTTGATCCGTTGCGCCATCTCGGCCGCGCCCGCCTTGGTGAAGGTCAGGCACAGGATCGCGGCGGGATCGACGCCGCGCAGCAGCAGGCGGAACACGCGTGCGGCGAGCACCTGCGTCTTGCCGGTGCCGGCCGACGCGGACAGCCAGACATGGGCGTGCGGATCGCTCGCCGCCGCCTGCGCGCCCTTCAGCCGCGGCAGGGTGGCAAGGTCAGTCCCGGCCATACCATTCGTCCCGGCGCATCAACTGGTCGTATTCGGCATAAGGCGCATATTCGGGCACCAGCTTGGCGGTGAACGCCTCGCCGCCGGTCAGCCACTTGCCCGCGGCATCGACGAAATTGGCGACGGCGATGGTGGTGAAATCGGTGGTAACGATCTTGTCGCGCTTGCCCTCGGCATCGACCGGGGTCTCGACATAGCCGAACTGGTCGCGCTTCTTGCCGAGCGACCAATATTCGAACCCGCCGGCACGGCCCTGGACGTCGGCGAACCCGCCGCGTTCGGCGATCGCGCCGAGCAGGCCCAGTTGCAGGCTGTAGCCGGCGCGCACCGCGGCGGCCGACGGCGGCTTACCGGTCTTGTAGTCGACGATCGCGAGGCTGCCGTCGGGCAGGCGATCGACGCGATCGTAGCGGCCCGACAGCTTCACCCCGGCGATGTCGATATGCCCCTGCCCCTCTGCCGAGGCGACGCTACGGCCCTCGTCGGCCTGTGCGGTGACGGCGCCGGCGATCCAGTGGATCGCCTCCATCAGCCGCGGCCGCCAGAGCGCGCGCATCATCGGGTGCGTGCGCTCGTCGTCGAGCATCGCCTGCGCGCGCGCGACGAGCGCGTCCGGTGCGCAGGCGTCCTGTTTCCACCATTGTTCGAGGATGTCGTGCACCGCGGTGCCCCGCCATGCCGCGCTGGGATCGGCATCGACCGGGTCGAGCGGCATCAGCCCGAGCACGCGGCGCGCGTAGAAGGCATAGGGGTCGGCCTTCAGCCGGTCGATCTCGGTCACCGAAATCGCGCGTGGCCGCAGCGCCGGGGCGGGGAGCGGCGCGGGGCGATCGGCGGGGTCGTGCCGGCGCGGATCGTCGAGCGCGAGTGCCCAATGTTCGAGGTCGTGCGCCCGCGTGAAGCGCTCGCCCGCCATCGCCTGCAACCGCAGCCACAGCCGCGAGGCGAGCGCCGGCGACGACGCATCGCGCCGCGCCCGCGTCACCAGCGCGCGTGGGGCACCGAGCGCCTGGCCGAAGTCGTGCGCGGCGACGCCGACCGCGCGCTCCAGCCCGGGCAGACCGAGCGCGACGCGGATGCGCGGTGCGAGCCAAGGATCGGGCGCAGGGCGGCCCGGCCACACGCCCTCGTTGAGGCCGCCCAGCACCATCAGGTCGGCGGTCTGCAACCGTGCTTCGATCGGGCCGTAAATGGCGATGCGCGGGTGCCCTACGCCCGAACCGGGGCGCACCGCCACCTCGTCGAGCAGGCCGCGCAGCAGCGGCGCGAGGCCATCGGGCGCGACGCGCGGCGGGCCGACGCCGGCCTCGACTTCCAGTGCGTCGAGGAACTCCGCCGCAGCACGACCGGCAGGGCCCGCCCACAAATCATCGCCGCATAACGTCTGCGCCGTCTCGCGCAGAACGCTCAGCAACGTGGCGAGCGGCTGTGGCCCGGCCTCGAACACCAGCTCGATCGGCCGCAGCAGCGCGGTCGCCTCGCCGAACCACGCCGCCGCCCGCTCGCGACGGTGGGCGAGCAGGTGGCCGAGGATGCCGTCGAGCCCTGCAGCCGGGCGGGGTCCGCGCAGCGCACGATCGACGCCGCGGGTCCCGTCGAGCCACGCGCCGCGGACGCCGCGGTCGTTCGGGTCGTTGCGCACCAGCGGATGCTTGAGCAGCGCCAGCAACGCCAGCGGCGCGAACCGTTGTGCCGCCGCCTCGGCGAGCGCGAGCAGCAGCGTGCCGGGCGGCAGGATGCTGAGCGGCCGGCCGGCGGAATCGTTCGCCTCGATATTCCAGCGGCGCAGGTGCGCGGTGACACGGCGGGCGAGCGCGCGGTCGGGGGTGACGAGCGCGGCGGTGCGCCCCTCCTCCTCCAGCGCGCCACGCAGCGCGAGCGCGATCGTCTGTGCCTCCTCGGCGGGGGTCGCCAGTTCGGCCGCGGCGACGCCGGTCAGGCGGCGGTCCTCCGCCTTGAGGTCGGTCCATTTGCCGGTGAAGGCGGCGGGCGCCAGCGCGTTGGCGATCGCACGGCCGCGGACGGCGCCGGCGTCCGGGCCGGCGGTGCCCGGCCAGTTGGCGACCTCGCCGCGCCCGACGCTCATCCGGTCGAGGATCAGCTTGAGGTGGAATTGTGGGTGCGTTTCGATCGATCGGCGGATGCGGCCGGTGACGGGATCGGGCGCATGCGGTCCGAGCGCGTCCCATTCCTCCTGCGGCATCGCGAGATCGAGGCCGGCGAAGACCGTCATGCCCTGCGGCGCCTCGGCGACGCAGCGCAGCAGTCGCGCGACCGCGGGCGCAGGATCGGTGATCCCCGCCGCGCAGACGAAGCCCTGCGGCGGCATTGCGCGCCAGCGCCGCTCCAGCCGGTCGAGCAGCATCCGCCGCCGCGTCGCCGCATCGATCCGGCCAAGCTGCGCCAGCTCCTCCGGCCAGCGTTCGAGCACGATGGTGAAGGTCGACAGCGCGCGCTGCCAATGTTCGGTCAGTTCGGGGGCGAGGTCGATCGCGCGCAACGCCTCGGGCGGTACCTCCTCGACCAGCAGCTGGTCGAGCGTGTGGCAGAGTTCGCCCGCCAGCCGCACCGCCTCGGCCGCGTCGATCGGCTGGCCGGCGCGGGTCCGCTCTTCGAACACCAGGCGGGCGAGGATCATCCGCCGCTGCATCGGCGCGACCGCGGGTGGCGGCGGATCGGCATCGTCCACCGGATCGAGCGCGACGCCGACCGCCTCGCCCAGATCGGGACTGCCGAGCGTCACCAGCCGCGGCAACAGCAGACCCGCCCCGCTCGCGCGGACGAATGCCGCGGTGACGGCGCGCGCGGCGCGGTTGTTAGGGAGCAGCACCAGCCCGCGCGCCAGTGCCATCGGATCGCCGCCGGTGCGCCGCATCAGCCCGGCGACGAGCGTGTCGGCAAACGCCTTGTGCGAGGGGATCGTGTACAGCCGGGGCTTGCCCGCCTCAGCCATTGGCGATCATCGCCTCCGTCTTGGGGATCGCGGCGGGGGTGCCGACGTCGAACCACAGACCCTGATGGACCTGCGCATAGGCGCGGCCCGCCTCGATCGCGCGGCTCCAGAACAAATTCGTCGAGAACGGCCCGTCCGGCCAGTCGCGGATGATGCGCGGGTGGAGGATCTGGATGCCGGTATAGACGAAGGGTGCGGTGGCGCCCTCCTTGCGGCGGCCGACGATGCGGCCGTCGGCGGCGACGCGGAAATCGCCCTGCCCGCGGTGATTATGCGCACGGGCGTAGGGGACGACGAGCAGCAGCGCATCCATCGCCGCATCGTCCCAGCGGCTGGCGAGCAGCTTGATCGCATCGACCGGGCCGTCGAGCCACAGATTGTCGCTGTTGACGACGAGCACCGGGTCGTCGCCGAGCAGGCCGCGCGCCTGCACCAGCCCGCCGCCCGTCTCCATCAGCTGCGCGCGTTCGTCGCTGATCGCGACGTCGATCCCGTCCATGCCAGAAACGTGCGCCTCCAGCGTGTCGGCGAGATAATGGACGTTGACCACCGCGCGCCGCACGCCGGCGTTGCGCAGGCGGTCGAAGACGTGGTCGATCAATGGCTTGCCGGCCACTTCTACCAAGGGCTTGGGACGGGTTGCGGTCAGCGGACGCATCCGCTTGCCGAGCCCCGCGGCCATCACCATCGCGGTATCGGGTACATGGGCGCCGGGATCGGGGCGGATCGCACGCTGGCGGGTCATGCCGACAGCACCGCGGGGTCGCCGCGCAATTCGGGCGGCACGTTGTCGTCGAACCAGCGCGCGACCGGCGCCATCACCGGCTGCGACAGGTCGCGCTCCAGATAGGCCCAGACGCGCGGGCACAGCGCCGGATAACGTGGCTTGTCGTCGCGCTTCCACAACCGCGTGAAGATGCCGATGATCTTCGCGTTCCGCTGCGCGCCGAGGACGTGATAGGCCGCCGTGAAGTCGTCGCCTGCGCCCGTCGCGGCGCGATAGCGGGCGAGCATCGCCTCCTCCAGCGACGGATCGACGTCGCGGCGCGCGTCCTGCAGCAGCGAGACGAGATCGTACGCGGGATGCCCGGCGAGCGCGTCCTGGAAATCGAGCAGCCCGAGCGACTGAGCCGCTCCGACCAGCATCAGGTTTTCGGCATGATAGTCGCGCAGCACGGTCACGGGCTCATCAGTCAGCGCACGATCGAACACCGCATCCCACGCCGCCCGATAGCCGTCGATGTCGATATCGAGGCCGACGGCGGGGCAATACCAGTCGGCGAACAGGTCCGTCTCGCGGTGCAATACGGTGCGATCGTAGGGGGCGAGGTCGCCGGCGCCATGCGCGCGCAGCTCGACCAGCAGGTCGACCGCCGCGGCATAGAGCGGCAGCGCGGCGGGCTCGTCCGCATCCGCGGTTTCGCGCAGGCGGACGTCGCCGAAATCCTCGAGCAGCACCAGCCCCTGCGCCAGATCGACGGCATGGATCGCCGGCGCCGCGAAACCGCGCGCGCGCAGCCATTGCGCGATCGCGATGAACGGTCGCGGGTCCTCATGCGGCGGCGGCGCGTCCATCAGGATCGCGCTGCGCCCTTCGCACGCGACGCGGAAATAGCGACGGAAGGAGGCATCGCCCGCGACGGGGCTGATCGCTCCCGCCCAGCCGTGGGCGGCGAGAAAGGCGGGCGCGCCGGCGGGCGGGGTCATGTCGGCCATCGCGGCTTCCATGACGCCGGGACGTCGGCTGTCAAGATTCGTCCGCCGTCGGGGGCCGCGGTCAGGGTGAGCGCCAGCGCGTCGGGCCAGCGATCTGGCGCGCGCTCGGGCCATTCGACCAGCAACAGCGCGTCGGACAGTGCCTCGTCCAGCCCCAGCTCCTCCAGCTCATCGGGATCATCGATCCGGTAGAGGTCGACGTGGAGCACCGGCAACCGCACTTCGGGCGGGTCGTACGGCTGGACGATCGCGAAACTGGGCGACGGCGCCTCGCCGGCGAGCCCGAGCGCTGCGAGCAGCCCGCGCGCGATGCTGGTCTTGCCGGCGCCGAGGTCGCCGCTGAGGGTGATGACGTCGCCGGGGCGGACGTGGGGGGCGAGGCTCGCGCCGAAGGCTTCGGTGGCGACGGCGTCGGGGAGGTGGATGGAAGTCACCACCCCACCCCCTTCGTCACCCCGGACGTGTTCCGGGGTCCACTCATCCGCAAGCGCTGGCGTCGAGCCTGTGTCCGATGCGCCCGCCGCACGGTGGACCCCGGAACAAGTCCGAGGTGACGGGGGAGAGAGGAAGCCCTCACCGCCGCGGCAATTCGACGGTCACCAGCGTGCCCTCACCCGGCTCGGACACCAGGTCGATCCGCCCGCCATGCGCCTCGACGAACTGGCGCGCGAGCGGCAAGCCCAGCCCCAGCGCGCGCTCGCCTGACGGCTGCATCCCCGGTTCGCCGAAGCGATCGAATGCCTTGGCGACGCTCTCCGCATCCATGCCGAAGCCGTCGTCGGACACGACGATCCGCGCCGCGCTGGCATTACCGTCGCTGTGCAACAGGATGCGGCCGCCCTCCGGCGTCGAGGCGACGGCATGGCGCAGCAGATGCTCGATCACCTCCTTCAGCCGTTTGGCATCGCCGCTGACCCGTCCGGTCGAGCGCGCCAGCTCCACCGCGAAGTCGAGCTTGCGGCGCTTCGCCGCGGGCATGATCGTCTCGGCGGCGGCGCGTGCGGTGGCGGCGAGGTCGACGTCGATGCGCACCATCTCCTCCTCGTCGCCACCCTGCGTCAGGTCGAGCACGTCGTCGATCAACAGCCCCAGCCGCTCGACCGATTGCAGGATCGCCTCGACATAGCCGGTCGCATCCTCGGTCAGCGCGCCCGCATAGCCGCCGTGCAACATCTCGGCGAACCCGCTGATCGAGGTCAGCGGCGTGCGCAGCTCGTAGCTCATGTTGGCGACGAACTGCGTCTTGACCTTGTCCGCCGCCTCCAGCGCATTGGCACGGTCACGCAACGCCTGTTCGGCGCGACGGCTGTCGGAAATGTCGAGCATCGTCAGTAGCGCATTGCCGTCGGGCAGCGGCACCGCGGCGAATTCGAAATGCCGCCCGTCGGCGAACGCGACGCGGCCACCACGTTGCTGACGCTCGACCGTTGCCGATCGCACCAGCTCGGGGATCAGCGCGGCGCGATTGGGCGTCGCGAGCTTGGGCGCGGCGGCCTCGGCGAAGGTGTCGACACGCGGGTGGCCGGCGAGGAATTCCTCCTCGAACCCCCAGACGCCCCGCATCCGGTTGTTCCACAATTGCAACTTGCCGTCCGCGGCGAACACCGCGAGCGCCTCGAACAGATTGTCGAACGTGGCGGTGCGCACGCGCAGCAGCGTGTCGCGCGCGCTCGCCAGCTGCACCTGTTCGGTGCGATCCTCGAAGATCGTCAGCAGCCCGCCGTCGGGTAGCGGTTGCGCCACGACGCGCAGGTGCGTGCCGCCGGGAAGGTGCCAATTCTCTTCGGCGGCGTCCTCGCCCGGCACGAACCAGGCGCGGCGCTCCGCCTTCCAGCCGGGGAAGTCGCGCACCTCGGGCAGGCGGTTGGCCTCGCGCATCCGTTCGAGCACCCGGTCGAACTCCGGCCGGTCGGCGAGCCATTCGGTGCGCATCGCGAACATGCGGCGGAACGGCTGGTTGCAGAAGACGAGCCCGCGGTCCGGCCCGAATTGCGCGACGCCGGCGGACAGGCGGTCGAGCATCGCGCGCTGCGCCTCGGCGAAGCGCTTGGCGCCGGCACGCGACTGTTCCAGATCCTCGATATCGACCGCGAAGCTGGCGACGCCGCCGGTCGGCAGCGGCACATCGTGGACCTCCAGACTGCGCCGCTCGCCGCCGATCGTCGCGGGCAGGACTTCGCGCTGCGGCCGACCGCTCGCGCGTGCCGCCTGTGCGCCGGCGCGCGGGCCGCCGCGCCCGGACCCCTCGACCAGCTCCAGCTCCCGCCGAAGGACGTCGGCGGCGTCGGCCCCCTCCACCGCGCGAACATAGGCGGTGTTGACCATCGCCAGCCGCAGGTCGGACCCGCGATACCACATCGGCAACGGCGCCGCCTCGATAAGCCCGGTCAGCGCATCATAGGCGACCGACAGTTCGCCGACCTCGCCCTGCAACCGCGCGATCTCGCCCTCGCTCTCGGTCGCGTCGAGCGTCCACACCACGACCGCGCCGGTCGCGCCGAGCTCGCCCGGCGCGCGGCTGCCACGCATCGTGATCGCACGGCCCGACCCTTGCGGATGCAGCGCACGCACGAAGCCGCGGCCGGCACGTTGCGCAGCCTGCACATCGGCGGCGAGCGCCTTCGCCTCGTCGGCGGGCAGACCGGCGCCCTCGGCGGACAGATCCTGCAGGAAACGCGGCGCGACGGTCAGCCCGAACCAGTCGACCAGCCGCGGCGGCATCTCGACCCGGCCGTCGGCGCGCACCAGCATCGCCATCGCCGGCGAGACGCTGCGCAGCGTCTCGGCCTCGCGGTGGCCGGCCAGCGCCTCGCGCGCCTCGCCGCGCAGCCGCCAGCCGATGTACAGCGCATAGCCGGCCCCGCCGACGAGCAGCGCGAGCACCGCGCCACACACGACCGCCGCCATCACCGAAAGCTGGATCAACGCCTACCCCTTGCCACGGCCGCCCGCGGCGCGCTCGGGCGGGAGTGTAGAACGCGGGCGGGGCAGCGGCAATGTCGTTGATACGGGGTGTCGGTGATCGCGACACGCGGAGGCATGAGATCCACCCCGCTCACCCCATCTCCTGCGTCACCCCGGACTTGTTCCGGGGTCCACCGCGCCGCCAACCTAAGCCCGCGCCTCAATCCGTACGCCTCGCCGCGGAGTGGACCCCGGAACACGTCCGGGGTGACGGGGGGATTGGGGCGATGTTCGCGCGAATGAAAAAGGGCGGCACCTTTCGGCACCGCCCCCTTCCGTCCTACCGATCGCAAACGATCAGTAGCGGTAATGATCCGGCTTGAACGGCCCTTCGACCGGCACGCCGATATAGCTCGCCTGCTTCGGGGTCAGCTGCGACAGCTGCACGCCCAGCTTCTCGAGGTGCAGCGCCGCGACCTTCTCGTCGAGGTGCTTCGGGAGCACGTACACTTCGTTCTTGTACTTGCTCCCCGCGGTCCACAGCTCGATCTGCGCCAGCGTCTGGTTGGTGAAGCTCGCGCTCATCACGAACGACGGGTGGCCCGTCGCGCAGCCGAGGTTCACGAGGCGGCCCTTGGCGAGGACGAGGATCTGCTTGCCGTCCGGGAACTCGACCAGGTCGGTGCCGGGCTTCACTTCGCTCCACTTGTAGTTCGACAGTGCGGCGATCTGGATCTCGCTGTCGAAGTGGCCGATGTTGCACACGATCGACATCGGGCGCATCGCCTTCATGTGATCGGCGGTGATGACGTCGGCGTTGCCGGTCGCCGTCACGAAGATGTCGGCGCGCTTGACCGCCTCGTCCATCGTCACGACCTCGAAGCCTTCCATCGCCGCCTGCAATGCGCAGATCGGATCGACTTCGGTCACCATCACGCGGGCGCCGCCGTTGCGCAGCGACTGCGCCGAACCCTTGCCGACGTCGCCGAAGCCGGCGACGACCGCGACCTTGCCGGCGAGCATCACGTCGGTGGCGCGACGGATCGCGTCGACCAACGATTCCTTGCAGCCGTACAGGTTGTCGAACTTCGACTTGGTGACGCTGTCGTTGACGTTGATCGCCGGGAAGGGCAGCTCGCCCTTCTTCGCGATCTCGTACAGGCGGTGGACGCCGGTCGTCGTCTCTTCGCTGACGCCCTTCAGGTTCTTGACCGTCTCGGTCAGATAGCCCGGCTTCTTGGCGATGAACGCCTTGAGCGCGCGCTGGAACTCGACCTCTTCTTCATTCTCGGGCTCGCCCAGCGTCGCGCCGGCCTCGAGCTTCGCGCCCCACAGCGCGAACATGGTGGCGTCGCCGCCGTCGTCGAGGATGATGTTGGCGGTCTGGCCATCGACGTCCGCGTCCCACGAGAAGATGTCGCCGACATAGTCCCAATATTCGGCAAGGCTCTCGCCCTTCACCGCGAACACCGGCACGCCGGTCGCGGCGATCGCGGCGGCGGCATGGTCCTGCGTCGAGAAGATGTTGCACGTCGCCCAGCGGACGTCGGCGCCCAACGCGGTCAGCGTTTCGATCAGCACCGCGGTCTGGATCGTCATGTGCAGCGATCCGGTGATGCGCGCGCCCTTCAAGGGCTGCGACGCGCCGAACTCGCTGCGCAGCGCCATAAGGCCGGGCATCTCGGTTTCGGCGATGCGGATCTCGGCGCGGCCGAAATCGGCCAGCGCGATGTCCTTGATGACGTAATCTTTGGTCTCGACCGCGAGCGCAGTTGCCACGTGTCATGCTCCTGAAGGGATAGGGATGGCGCCGCCCTTACCCCGCACGCGCCGCCAAATCAAATATAAAGATATCTTTATATGTGCGTCACGCGGTTCCGGCGTCGGCGACGAGCAGCCGCGGGTCGATCCCCGCCTTGGCGAACGCGCTGGTCCAGCGCCGGTCGGCGGGCGTGTCGAACAGCAGCGCCCCGTCGCCCTCGACGTGGAACCAGCCAGGCCGCGCGAGCTCGCCGTCGAGCTGCCCCTCGCCCCAGCCGGCATAGCCCAGCGCGATGACATAGCGCGCGGGGCCGCTGCCTTCGGCGATGGCGCGCAGCACGTCGAGCGTGCTCGACAGCGCCCAGCGGTCGGCGACCTGGATCGTGTCCTGCCCGCTCCAGTCGTCGGAATGGAGCACGAAGCCGCGGCGCGGCTCGACCGGCCCGCCGAAATGCACCGGCGCGGGCGGGGCGGCGCCGTGCGCGATCTCGAACTGGTCGAGCAGGTCGTGGAGCGTCAGCCCGTCGATCGTCGCACCGATGCCGATGCCCAGCGCGCCATCCGCGTCGTGCGCGCACATCGCGATCACCGCATGGTCGAAGCGCGGATCGATCATGCCCGGCATCGCGAGCAGGAACTGTCCGGAAAGATACCGTGTCGTTTGCATGACTTGGCATCATAGTCATGCCACGGGCCGGCGCCATGCTTGAAATCGCGACGCATCTGCCCGACCTGTTGCCCACACACTGTCCCGGAGAATACAACGATGACCATCACCGTCGGCGATACGATCCCTGCCGCCACCCTGACCAAGGTCACGTCCGATGGTCCCGATCAGGTCAGCACGGCGGACTTCTTCGCCGGCCGCACCGTCGCGCTGTTCGCAGTACCGGGCGCGTTCACGCCGACCTGCTCCGCCAAGCACCTGCCCGGCTTCGTCGAGAAGCGCGAGGAGCTTGCCGCCAGGGGCGTCGACGAGGTCGCCTGCACCTCGGTCAACGACGCGTTCGTGATGGGCGCCTGGGCCAAGTCCGCCGAGGCGGAGGGGATCACGATGCTCGCCGACGGCAACGGCGACTTCGCGCAGGCGATCGGCCTGACGATGGACGGCAGCAAGTTCGGCATGGGCACGCGCAGCCAGCGCTATACGATGCTGGTCGAGGACGGCGTCGTGAAGCAGCTCCACGTCGAGGCACCCGGCGAATTCAAGGTCAGCAGCGCGGAATATCTGCTCGGCGAGCTGTAAGTCTCAAATCCTCCCCGGCACGGGGAGGGGGACCGCCCGGCGCAGCCGGGTGGTGGAGGGGGGCTTCCACATTGGACGTCCTTCGCGGAAGTCCCCCTCCGTCACGGCTGCGCCGTGCCACCTCCCCGTGCCGGGGAGGAGTTGCCCACCCCCGTCTTGCCACCGTCACGTCCATTGCGTAACAATCCGCAATGACAACCGCATCCCAGATCGTCGCGGACCTCGACCGCCTGTACCGTGCCTCGGTCGACCGCCTGCAGGCCGCGCTCACCGCCTATCTCACCGACGGCACGCCGCCCTCGCCGCAGAGCCGCAGCGACGGTTCGTTCGCCTATCCCGTCATCCACCTGCGCTACGCCAGCGTCGGCAACCGGCCCGCACCGCTGCGCTCGTTCGGGCGGCTGGTGTCGCCCGGCGACTATACGATCAGCGTCACCAAGCCGGCGCTGTTCGCCGATTACCTGACCGAACAGCTCACCCTGCTGATCGAGGATTACGACGTCGAGGTCGAAGCGGTCGAGGGCCGGCAGGAGATCCCCTTCCCCTATGTCCTCGATCCCGGCCATGCGCTGAGCCTTGACACCGTGTCGGCGACCGAGCTCGCGCGGCATTTCCCGGCGACCGAACTCGCGCACATCGGCGACGAGATCGCCGACGGCCTGTGGATCGCCGAGGGCGGCAGCCGCCCGCTCGCGCTGTTCGACGCGCTGCGCACCGATTTCAGCCTCGCCCGCCTGCGCCACTATATGGGCACGCCGTCCGAGCACACGCAGCGCTTCGTCCTGTTCACCAACTATCACCGCTATGTCGATGAATTCGTTCGCTGGGGTGCCTCGCAACTGGGGCCGGACAGCCGCTTCACCGCACTGTCGGGAGCGGGCAATATCGTCATCGACAATCCCGGCGACGTCGACAAGCTCGTCAACGACAGCGCGTGGCGGCGGCACCAGATGCCCGCCTACCATTTGATGGCGGACGACCGCACCGGCATCACGCTCGTCAACATCGGCGTCGGGCCCTCGAACGCCAAGACGATCTGCGACCACCTCGCGGTGCTGCGCCCCGAGGCGTGGCTGATGATCGGCCATTGCGGCGGCCTGCGCCCCAGCCAGCGGATCGGCGACTACGTCCTCGCCCACGCCTATCTGCGCGACGACCATGTCCTCGACGACGTCCTCCCGCCCGAAATCCCCGTGCCCGCGATCGCCGAGGTGCAGCAGGCGCTCGCCCGCGCGTCGGAGATCGTCAGCGGCCAGTCGGGCGAAGAACTGAAGCGCCGCCTGCGCACGGGCACGATCGTCACCACCGATGACCGCAACTGGGAGTTGCGCTATTCCGCGTCGGCGCTGCGCTTCTCGCTCTCCCGTGCGGTCGGTATCGACATGGAATCGGCGACGATCGCGGCGCAGGGCTATCGCTTCCGCGTGCCCTACGGCACGCTGCTCTGCGTGTCCGACAAGCCGCTGCATGGCGAATTGAAGCTGCCCGGGCAGGCCAACCGCTTCTATGAGCGCGCGATCAGCGAGCATATGCGGATCGGCATCGAGACGTGCGAACAGCTGCGCCTCGAGGGCGAAAAGCTGCACAGCCGCAAGCTGCGCGCCTTCGACGAGCCGCCGTTCCGCTGAGCCAATCGGCGCGGCGGTCGGAAACCAACCGCGGCTAATGCGTTACGCTCCCGAATCAATCAGGAGTTCCCGCCGTGGCCGACGACACCACCGACACGCCGAAGACCGATACCCCGGCCGCCACCCCGCGCCGCCGCGCGCCGCGCAAGGCGAGCACGACGCGCAGCCCGGCCGCCAAGGCGAGCACCGCCAAGCCGCGCACCCCGCGTGCCAAGGCGGCCGATGCCTCGACGATCGAAAAGGTCGAAACCGCGGTCGGCGATGCCGCCGCCAAGACGACGCGCCGTGCCAGGGCCGCGGTCGACAAGGCCGAGGGCGCGGTGGCGTCCGCCGCCAAGGCGGTAAAGCCCCGCTCGACCAAGCGCGCCGCGCCCCGCCCCGGGGCGAAGAAGCCCGGTCCCAAGCCGAAGGCGGACAAGGGTGGCAGCAAGTGGGGCGTCGCTGCGGTCGGCGCCGGCGTAGCGGCGGTCGGCGCGGCAGCCGCGGCTGCGTTGCTGTCGTTGCGCAGCAGCAGCGCGAAGGACGGTGGGAAGAAGGCGCACACGCCCGACGGCAAGGATGCGTCCAAGTCGTTCCAGGCGGGCATCGCGGACGAGAATACGATTCCGGACAAGATCTGACCGGCGGGGCGGGCGCGTAGGTCGCTTGGCCATGCGCCCGCCCGGCATCCTCCGTCAACCCGGACGTGTTGCGGGGTCCACCCGTCCGCGAGCGTAAGGCAAGAGGCTCATGCCGCTCCGCCCGCGGCGGAGTGGACCCCGGAACAAGTCCGGGGTGACGAATGGTTTGGGAGTAACCGCAGCGCGACGACCGCGATTTGGGGAACGAACTCCCAACCCATAAGCCGTTCGGGCTGAGCCTGTCGAAGCCCTGCTCCCCACAGGCAGCACGTCCGTGGCGGGCAGCCCTTCGACAAGCTCAGCAACCATTATGATGCGGGCATCCATTCGGCTTGTCTGGCGAGGACGGTGTTGGCGTAGATGAGGAGTTTCCGTGCGCAGGCGGTGAGGGCTTGTTTGTGATTTTTGCCGGCGCCTCG
>NZ_JAMLDY010000032.1 GCF_024211255.1 Sphingomonas liriopis
GGAACCGGACGAACCCGATCCGACAGCCGGCCGCCGGGGTGGGGGTGGCCACCCCCACCCCGGCTCCGCATCCTACGCGGCAAACCAACTCTACGTCATTCCACTAAGACGAGGGCGAACGGATCGCGTGGAGCGTCACGCCTTGCCTTCTTCTCCGCGCCTCCGCGCCTCCGCGCGAAATCAGATCGCCGCCAGCGCCTGGTCGAAATCGGCGATCAGATCGTCGGCATCCTCGACGCCGATCGAGATGCGGACGAGATTGTCGGTGATGCCCAGCGCGGTCTTGCGCTCCTGCGGCACCGACAGGTGCGTCATCGCCGCGGGATGGCTGGCCAGCGTCTCGGTGCCACCCAGCGACACCGCGAGCTTGGCGATGCGCAGCGCGTCGAGGAAGCGGAAGGCCTCCGCCTCGCCGCCCTTGACCAGCAGCGAGAAGGTCGAACCCGCGCCGGTGCAATGGCGGTCGTAGATGTCCTGCTGGCGCGCGTCGGTGATGAAGCCGAGATAACCCATGCTGTCGACCTTGGGATGTTCGCGCAGGAACTTGCACACCTTGATCGCATTCTCGCCGGCGCGGCTCATCCGCAGCTCCAGCGTTTCGAGGCTGCGCAGCAGCATCCAGGCGGTGTTGGGGTCGCAGATCGTGCCGATCGTGTTGCGCATCGAGCGGATGGTGTTGATGTGCTCCTTCGTCCCCAGCACGCCGCCCGCGACGAGGTCGGAATGGCCGCCGGCATATTTGGTGAGGCTGTAGACGACGATGTCGGCGCCGTGTTTCAGCGGCTGCGACCAGAGCGGGCCGAGGAAGGTGTTGTCGATCGCGATCGGCGGCTTCACGTCCATGTCGGCGAAGATCGCATCGCGGCTGGCGCGCACCGCCTCGACGTCGACCAAAGCATTGGTCGGATTGGCGGGGCTTTCGAGGTAGATCAGCGCGACATGGCCCGCCGATGCCTCGGTCAGCACCGCGTCGATCTCTTCGCGCGTCGCGCCGGCGGGGAAATCGAGCCACTTCACCCCGAACTTGCCGAGGATGCGGCCGATCAGCGTCTCGGTCGCCGCATACAGCGGGCCGGAGTGGACGATCGTGTCGCCGGGCTTGGTCATCGCGAGGAACAGGGTGGCGATCGCCGACATGCCGCTGGAGAAGGCGAGCGCGTCCTCCGCCTCGTCCCACACCGCGAGGCGATCCTCGAGGATCTCCTGGTTGGGGCCGTTGAAGCGCGAATAGACGAGGCCGTCGGCACCGCCCGGCCGCTTGCCGGTGACGCCCTCGAAATGGCGCTTGCCGGCGGCGGCGTTGGGGAAGACGAAGGTCGAGGTGAGGAAGATCGGCGGCTTCAGCGCGCCTTCCGACAGCGCGGGGTCGAAGCCGTGGCCCATCATCATCGTCGACGGCTTCAGCTTGCGATCGCCGATCTTCTCGAGGCTCTTGGCGGGGGTGCCGCCCTCCACGCCGGTCATCTCTGCTTCGTCGGGCATCGTCGTCTCCTTGTGACGGAAGCATAGACGTGGATCGTATCGAATGACACCAATTTGCGGCTGTGTGTGGCGGGCGGAAGGCCGATCCACTTCAATTCGTCATCCCGGCGTTCGCCGGGATGACGGTGGGGATGCGTTACCCTGCGGCGATCAAACTGATCTGCCGCCCGTAATCCGCCTCGCCGCGATGTGTCGCGCGGCGGAAGCTGAAGAAGCGCTCCTCCTCGGCATAGGTGTCGCGACCCAGCGCCTCGACCCGAGCGAGCCCGGCCGTAGCGAGACGGGATGCGACATAGGCTTCGAGGTCGAACTGGTGATGACCCGCACGTCCGGGCGCGAAGAACCGCTCGTTGGCGGCATCGACTGCGGCAAAGCGCGCCAGGAAACCGTCGTCGACCTCGTAGGAGGCGCGCGCGATGCACGGGCCGATCGCTGCGACGATCCGCGCGCGGGACGCGCCCAATCGCTCCATCGCCGCGATCGTCGCATCGGTGACGCCGCCGAGCGCGCCCTTCCACCCGGCATGTGCCGCGCCGACGACGCCGGCGTCGCGGTCGGCGAACAGCACCGGCGCGCAATCCGCGGTGAGGATACCGAGCAGCAGCCCCGGCCGGTCGGTGACCAGCGCGTCGGCATGCGGGCGGGCGGCATCGTCGTGCGGTGCGGCGATCGTCACCGCCTCGGCGGAGTGGACCTGATAGAGCGTCACCAACCGCGCACCCGGCAGCACCGCGTCGGCGGCGCGGCGGCGGTTCTCGGCGATCGCGGCAGGATCGTCCTGCGATCCCAGCCCGACGTTCAGCCCGGCGGCTGCGCCCACCGACACGCCACCACGGCGACCAAGGAAGCCGTGCGGTACGTCGCCGAGGCTGCGCGCATGGATCGGCTCGATCGTCACAGCTGCAGCCGCATCAGATGGTCCTCGTCGGCGTGGTTGCCGACCATGAAGGTGTAGGCACCGACCTCCGCGAAGCCATAGCGTTCGTAGAAGCGCCGGGCGCGATGGTTGTCGACATAGACCGACAGGAACAGCTCCCGCGCGCCGCGTTCCCGCGCGGTGGCGATTGTCCAGTCCATCATCCGCTGCGCGAGGCCGCTGCCCTGCTGATTGACGGTGAGGTACAATTGCCTGAGCTCGATCATCGGCCCCGTCGGCGTGACGGGCAGCGAATGCGGCCCGAGCTTGGCGAAGCCGACCGCGGCGCCGTCCGCTTCTGCGATGAGGAAGGCGAAGGCAGGATCGGCGAGCTCCGCCCGCCAGCGTTCCAGCGTCAGTTCACTGAGGAACTGCGCCAGATCGGCCGGATCGTAGAGATGGCCGAAGGTCGCGGTGAAGCAATCCGCCATCGTCGCGGCGATCGCCTCGGCATCGGCGACGGTGGCGGCGCGGAGGCTGGCGGTCATGCGCCGAACGCCGCGGGGGTCGGCCAGTCGCGGTGCGTCACGGCGAGTGCGCGAAACAGCGTCCCCATCTCGCCCATCAGCCGTGCGCGATCGGCGGCGAGCGCCTCGGCGCGATCCGGCGTCGCGCGTGCGAGCGCGGTGGTGCGCCCGTCGATGCCGAGTTGCCCAAGCAGATCGCGCTGCGTCACCGGACCCCAGGCGACCGCGCCGCTCGGCTGCGCCGCGGCGGCGAGCGTGGTGAAGTCGACGTGCGCCGACAGGTCGTTGTCGCCCGGCGTCTCGAACGGATTGGCGAAACCGTGGCCACGCACCGCCTGCAACGTCTCGCCGAGCGCCGGGCCTTCGTAGCCGTAATCGATCACGAGGCATGCGCCGCCCTGCGCGGCGATACGACGGCCGAGCGCCGCCATGACGCCGACGCTCGCCGGTGAAATCTCCAGCACCGATCCCGCCGGCGCGTCGCGCAGCGGTTCGGGGATCACCGCGTCGGGCACCGGCTTGCCGGCGATCGGCAGGAACAACGTGTCCTGACAGGCGACCAGCCGCTCGCGCCAGCCATCCGCGCGGCGGATCAGCTGGCGAACGGGGAGCGCGTCGAAGAATTCGTTGGCGACGACGATCAGCGCGACGTCATCGGGCAGCGTGTCGACCGAATCGTGCCACGTCGCACCCGGCACCCGCGCCGCCTGCGCGGCGCGCAGCGTCGGGCTGGTCTCGACGAAATGCACCGGCGGCGCGAACCCGGCCTTGGCCATCGCGCGCAACGCATCGGCGGCGAGCGTGCCGCGGCCGGGCCCCAGTTCGACCCATGCTGCGGCGGGCCGCCCGGCGCGGTCCCACAGGTCGGCGCACCACAGGCCGATCAGCTCGCCGAACATCTGGCTGATCTCGGGCGCGGTGACGAAGTCGCCCGTCGCGCCGAGCGGATCGCGCGTCGCATAATATTGCGCGTTGGCGGCGGCCATGAACTGCGACACCGGCATCGGCCCGGCGAGCGTGATCGCGCGGGCGAGGCGGTCGGGGAGGGGGGCTTCGGAGGTGTCGGTCACGCGAGCGGGGATGCCGTTGGCGGCAGGGCGGTGCAAGCGTCAAAACCGTCACCCCAGCGAAAGCTGGGGTCTCTTGCGATCGAAGCGTTCCACCTGCCGCACGAGATCCCAGCTTGCGCTGGGATGACGATATGCGGCTGACGGGTGGCGCCTACGCCACGCTCTGCGTCCCCGCGATCGGCTCCACCCGCGTGCGCCGCCCGGGCGCGGTCAGCACCAGGTACAGGCCGCCGGCGATCATCGGCACGCATAGCCACTGGCCCATGTGGATGCCGGTCGCCTCGATGAACGTGCCGCGGAACTGCGCGTCGGGTTCGCGGAAGAATTCGACGATGAAGCGGGCGATGCCGTAGAACAGCACGAACAGGCCGACGAGCTTGCCCGGCTGATAGCGCGATTTGGTCCGCCAGAAGGCGAACCACAGGATCGCGAACAGCACGATCCCCTCCAGCCCGGCCTCGTACAGCTGGCTCGGGTGACGCGCGGGTTCGACCATGTCGAACGGCACGGTGCGTTCGAAGACGATTCCCCAGGGGACGTCGGCGGGTTTGCCCCACAATTCGCCGTTCACGAAATTGGCGAGCCGGCCGAAGAACAGCCCGAACGGCACGACGCAGGCGATGTAATCGTGCACCCGCAGCCAGTCGAGCTTGTGCTTGCGGGCGAACAGGATGATCCCGATCGACGTCCCGATCACGCCGCCGTGGAAGCTCATGCCGCCGTCCCACAGGCGGAAGACGCGCAAGGGATGCAGCAGCATGTCGGGCGCGTAGAACAGCACGTAGCCGATCCGCCCGCCGAGGATGATGCCTAATGTCGCGTAGAAGACGAGGTCGTCGGCATGACGCCGCGCCATCGGTGCGCCCGGCTGGGCGAGCAGCTTCAGCAGATACCACCAGCCGACCAGGATGCCCGCGATATAGGCGAGGCTGTACCAGCGCAGCGTGAAGAAGCCGATCGAGAAGACGTCCGGGTGCAGCCCCAGATCGGCGAAGCGGATATGGCCGCCGCCCGTGCCCGGCAGAGCCGACACGGCGGTGGGGGCGGCAGCGGCGAGCAAGGACAGGATCAAGGCTTTCCCCCAGGGTTCGGCCTCTGCATAGTGAGGCAAAGGCACAAGACCAAGCGGAGAGCGAATATGCGGACGATCCTCGACGAGCGGATGGACGCGACCATGGCGGCGCTGACCGGCCCCGGCGGCATGCTGGCGCTGAGCCAAGTGGAGCGCGACGGCCGCAGCTATCCGATGATCGCCGCCGCGCCGCCGTCGCTGCCCTATTATTTTGCGCATTATTGTCAGGAGCATGGCGACAAGACCTTCCTCGTCGCCGGGGACGAGCGGCTCACCTTCGCCGCGGTCCATGCCGCCGCGACCCGCGTCGCGCAGGCGCTGATCGCGGGCCACGGCATCGGCAAGGGCGACCGGGTCGGTATCGCGATGCGCAATTCGCCGGCGTGGATCGCCCTCTACATGGGCGTGACGATGGCGGGCGGGGTCGCGACGCTACTCAACGGCTGGTGGCAGGCGGAGGAACTCGACGCGGCGATTCGCGAGGTCGATTGCACGCTGGTCTTCGCCGACGGGCCGCGTGCGAAGCGGCTGGCGGACTGCACGACGCCGGTGGTGACGATCGACGACACGCTGCCGCTCGATCAGGCGCTGGGGGCGGTCACCGCCGCCGCGCAGGCGGATGCGCCGTTGCCCGCGGTCGCGGCCACCGATCATGCGACGATCCTGTTCACCTCGGGTTCGACCGGCCAGTCGAAGGGCGCGCTCGCCGACCATCGCGGCGTGGTGCAGGGCGTCTTCAACTATCTGGCGCAGGCGCTGATGATGCTCGGCATCGTGAGCCAGGACGGCAATCCGCCGACCGAACAGCCCTCGGCCCTGCTCACGCTGCCGCTGTTCCACGTCACCGCCGAGATTCCGGTGATGCTGCAAAGCTTCGCGATGGGGCGCAAGCTGGTCCTGATGCCGAAATGGGATGCGAAGGAGGCGATGCGGCTGATCGAGGCCGAACGGATCAGCTATTTCGTCGGCGTGCCGCTGATGAGCTTCGAGATGCTGACCCATCCCGATCGCGGCGATTACGACCTGTCGAGCGTCACCGACTTCGCCGCCGGCGGCGCGCCGCGCCCGGTCGAGCATGTCCGCCGGCTCGATGCCGAGATGGGCGGCGGCGCGCCGCTGATCGGCTACGGCCTGACCGAAACCAATGCGGTCGGCACCGGCAACTGGCGGACCAACTATCTCGCCAAGCCCGACAGCGCCGGACGGCCCTCGGTGCCGCTGGTCGAGATCGCGATCCTCGATGATGCCGGTCGTGCGCTGGCGCAGGGCGAGCGCGGCGAAATCGGCATCCGCACGATCTGCAACTTCCTCGGCTATTGGAACCGGCCGGAGGCGACCGCGGCCTGCATGACTGCGGACGGTTTCTTCCGCACCGGCGACCTCGGCTATCTCGACGCGGACGGTTACCTGTTCATCGTCGACCGCAAGAAGGACATCATCATCCGCGGCGGCGAGAACATCAGCTGCCAGGAGGTCGAGGCGGCGCTCTACGCGCATCCGGGCGTGGCGGAGGCGGCGGTGTTCGGCCTCGCCGACGAACGGTTCGGCGAGATCCCGGGCGCGGTGGTCCATGCCCGCGACGGCGTCGACCTGACCGAGGGCGCGTTGCAGGCGTTCCTCGCCGAGCATATCGCCGCGTTCAAGGTGCCGGCGCGGATCTGGATATCGTCCGTGGCGCTGCCGCGATTGGGGACCGAGAAGATCGACAAAGTTGCGTTGCGCAACACCTATCGCGCGCTCGCTACGGCGGCTTGATCGGGGTTCACGCGAAGGCGCGAAGACGCGAAGAGGTTTGTTCACGCGGAGGCGCGGAGGCGCGGAGGCGCGGAGAAGAAAAAGGTTATGCGCGCAGAGGCGCAGAGGCGCAGAGGACGCAGAGAGGCCGCGCCAGCGGCATCGCTCATGCTGCCACGCCAATGACGGGAGCAGGCGCTCCGCGCCAGGCACGACATCTCTGCGCTCACTGCGCCTCTGCGCGAACCCACCTTTCTTCTCCGCGCCTCCGCGCCTCCGCGTGAACCTCTACGTCTTCGCGCCTTCGCGTCTTCGCGTGAACCAAATCCTTTCAACACCCTCGCACGCCGGATAAGCCGACGCGGATGAAGACGCTCGATCGACGCAAGGTCCTGATTGGCGGCGGCGCGGGCGTCGGGCTGGTCGTGGCGTGGGGGCTGTGGCCGCGGCATTATGCGCCGAACCTCGCCGTCGCGCCGGGGGAGACGGCGTTCGGCGCGTGGCTGAAAATCGGCGACGACGGGCACGTCACCGTGGCGGTGCCGCAGCTGGAGCATGGGCAGGGCGTCTATACCGCGCTGGCGCAGATCGTCGCCGACGAACTCGGCGCCGACTGGCGCACCGTGGGCGTGGAGGCGGCGCCGGCGAACCCGCTCTACGCCAATCCGCTCGCGCTCGACGAGCTGTTCGAGGGCACGCTGTCGCGCCTGCCGGAGGCGCTGGAACAGGATTTCGCGGCGCGCGCGGGGATGATGCTGACCGGCGGATCGACCTCGGTGCGGATGTTCGAGGACGATTGCCGCACCGCCGGCGCGGCGGCGCGCGCGCTGCTGTGCAAGGCGGCGGCGCGGCGCTGGAACGTCGCTTGGACCGATTGCACGGTCGAGGCGGGGTTCGTGCGGCATGGCGACCAGCGGCTGCGCTTCGCCGAGCTCGCCGCCGCGGCGGCGGGCGAGACGGTGCCCGATCCGTTGCCGATCGGCGTGCAGGGGGCGGGCAAGCTGGTCGGCCGGTCGCTGCCGCGGATCGACGTGCCCGCCAAGGTCGACGGATCGGCCGGGTTCGCCGGCGACATCCGCCTGCCCGACATGGTCCATGCTGCGATCCGGCAGGGCCCGATCGGCGACGCGCGGCTGGTCTCCGTCGACCGTGCCGCGGCGGATCGCATCCGCGGCGTGCTCGCGGTGGTGACCAACCCCGGCTGGGTCGCGGCGGTGGCGACGACGTGGTGGGCGGCGAATCGCGCGCTCGACGCATTGGCCCCCAAATTCGCCATGGACGGCCCCTTGGTCGACAGCGCGAGCATCGCGCGCAGCCTCGACGCCGCGCTCGAGCGGCCGGGCGTGCGGATGGCGGCGGTCGGCGACATCGGCACGCTGCTGGAGGGCGGGGGAGTCGTCACCGCGGACTATGGCACCGGCCTTGGCGTCCATGCCGCGCTGGAGACGCAATGCGCCGCCGCCGCCTTCCGCGACGGGCGGCTCGAAATCTGGATGCCGACCGCCGCGCCCGCCGCGGCGCGCCGTGCGGCGGCGAAGGCGGCGGGGGTGAGCGAGGGTGCGGTGGTCGTCCACCCGACGCTGGGCGGCGGCGGCTTTGGTGCGACGCTCGAACCGCTGGTCGCCGAACAGGCGGCGCTGCTCGCGATGCGGTTGAAGCGCCCGGTCAACCTCGTCTGGTCGCGCGGCGAGGACGTCCGCCACGACCGCTTCCGCCCGCCCGCAAAGGCGCGGATGCGTGCGCGGCTGTCGAGCAACGGCGCGATCGCCGCATGGGACGCGCGGATCGCCGCGCCCGCCACGGGCCATGCTCTCGCCCGCCGGTTGCTGCCCGGTGCGGGGCTGTTGACCGGCGCGAAGGACCCCTATGCGGTGGCCGGCGCATTGCCGCCCTATCGCATCCCGGCGCTCGCGATCGACCACCATGTCGCCGACATCGGCGTGCCGACCGGCCACCTGCGCGGCGGGGCGCACGGCTACACCTGTTTCTTCACCGAATGTTTCCTCGACGAGCTGGCGCGCGTCGCCGGCACCGAGCCTTTGTCGTACCGGATCGGCATGCTCGGCGGCGACGCGCGGCTGGCGCGCTGCCTGACCACCGTCGCTGCCCTGGGCGGCTGGGACGGCGGCGCGCCGGGGACGGGGCAGGGCATCGCCTGCCACAGCGTCCGCGGCAGCCATATCGCGGTGCTCGCCGAGGCGGAGATGGGCGAGGGCGGCATCCCGCGCGTCGAGCGGCTGGTCGCCGCGGTCGATTGCGGGCGGACGATCAACCCCGATCTGGCGCTGCAACAGATCGAGGGCGGGCTGATCTTCGGCCTCGCCCACGCGCTCGGCGCCTCGACCGGGGTGAGCGAAGGGCGCACCGACGCGCGCGGCTTTGCCGGACTGCACCTGCCGCGGCTCGCCGATACGCCCGACATCATCGTCCAGTTCGTCCCCTCCGACGAGCCGCCGGGCGGGGTGGGCGAGCTCGGCGTGCCAGCGGTCGCGCCGGCGATCGCCAACGCGCTGCACGCCGCGAGCGGTATGCGGCTGCGTCACCTGCCGCTAAGGCCGGGGGCATGACCCCACCCGCCGACCATCCCCTTATCCCGCCACGCAAAATCGGCGTGCTGCTGACCAACCTCGGCACCCCCGATGCGCCCGACGCCAGGGCGGTGAAACGCTATCTCGGCGAATTCCTGTCCGACCGCCGCGTCGTCGAGATCCCTCGACTCGCCTGGCAGCCGATCCTGCGCGGCATCATCCTCAACACCCGGCCGAAGAAGTCGGCGCATGCGTACGGCCTCGTCTGGAGCGAGGAGGGCTCGCCGCTCGCCGCGATCACGCGGCGCCAGAGCGCGGCGCTACAGGGGGCGTTCGGGCCCGACGTGATCGTCGATTACGCGATGCGCTATGGCAATCCGGCGATTGCCGACCGGCTGACCGCGATGAAGGACGCCGGCTGCGAACGTATCCTGATCGCGCCGCTCTATCCACAATATTGCGCGGCGACGACCGCGACCGCCAACGACAAGGCGTTCGCCGCGCTCGCGGCCATGCGCTGGCAGCCGGCGATCCGCACCCTGCCGCCCTATCACGACGATCCCGCCTATATCGGCGCGCTGAAGGCGAACGTCGAATCGCAGCTCGCGGGCCTCGATTTCGTGCCCGATGCGATCCTGTGCAGCTTCCACGGCATGCCCAAGCGGACGCTGGAACTCGGCGATCCCTATCACTGCCATTGCCAGAAGACCGCGCGCTTGCTGGCGCAGGCGATGGGCCGCGAGCTGATCGTCGCCTTCCAGTCGCGATTCGGGCCGGCGAAATGGCTGGGGCCGGCGACCGACGCGACGCTGGAGGCGCTGCCCGCCAGGGGCGTGCGCAAGGTCGCGGTGATCGCGCCGGGCTTTTCCGCCGATTGTCTGGAAACGCTGGAGGAACTGGCGATCCGCGGGCGCGACAGCTTCGTCGGCGCGGGCGGGACCGACTTCGCCTATCTGCCCTGCCTCAACGATTCAGGGCCCGGCATGGCGATGCTGCGCGACCTGATCGGGCGCGAGCTGATGGGGTGGGTGGCGTAACGAAATGTGCAAATGACGCTACGGCCATTGCCAGGTCCGGGAGCGGCCCCTAGCCTCCGCATCAAAGTCGAACGGGAGAGGTTTCATGGCCAGAGTAGCGATCGTCACCGGTGGTACGCGTGGAATCGGCGAGGCGATCAGCCTCGCGCTCAAGGACGCGGGCGTCACCGTCGCCGCCAGTTACGCGGGTAACGACGAACGCGCGCGCGAGTTCTCCGAACGCACCGGCATCGCCGCGTACAAATGGGACGTCGCCGATTTCGATGCCTGTCAGGAAGGCTGCGCCAAGGTCGCCGCCGAACTGGGGCCGGTCGACATCGTCGTCAACAACGCCGGCATCACCCGCGACGGCACGATCCTGAAGCTGACCTACCAGCAGTGGAAAGAGGTGATCGACACCAATCTGGGCGGCTGCTTCAACATGGCGAAGGCGACCTTCCCCGGGATGCGGGAGCGCAAATGGGGGCGGATCGTCAACATCGGTTCGATCAACGGCCAGGCGGGCCAATATGGCCAGGTCAATTACGCCGCGGCGAAATCGGGCATCCACGGCTTCACCAAGGCGCTGGCGCAGGAGGGCGCGCGCGCCGGCGTGACGGTCAACGCGATCGCACCGGGCTATATCGACACCGACATGGTCGCCGCGGTCCCCGCCGACGTGCTGGAGAAGATCGTCGCGAAGATTCCCGTCGGCCGCCTCGGCCAGGCCAGCGAGATCGCGCGCGGCGTGGCATTCCTGTGCTCGGAGGAAGCGGGCTTCGTCACCGGATCGACGCTGAGCCTGAATGGTGGGCAGCACATGTACTGACGGGCGAAGGCGCGGAAGGAACGTCCGCGCCGGTGCGCGGCGCGCATCGCCCGGCACGGCCGGCGGGTCGCCCCGACCGGGGCGAACCCGTCCGACGACGGCTTTGCCGGCGTCCGTGTTCCGGATAGCAACGCCTCCCACCGTTCGCCCTGAGCCTGTCGAAGGGCAGGTGAGACTCATCGTACTTCGACAGGCTCAGCACGAACGGCGGAGATGTTGCCGCCCTAAACTCGAAGACCAATTGGTCTTCGAGCCGACCCGCCGCCGCACAAAAGCCCGGCCGCCTTCCGGCGACCGGGCCTCCGCCCCCATCACTTTACGCGGGGGCTCGTCGCTGCCGGATCAGCGGCAGTAACCGGGACGATCCGAACGCTCGATCGCGCGCCCCGCGAGGCCACCGGCGACGGCACCGCCCAGCGTCCCCAGCGTACGGTCGCCACGCGTGTCGATCGTACGACCGAGCAACCCGCCGGCGATCGCGCCGACGATCGTGCCGGTGCTCCCGTCGTTGCAGCGGCGGCCGCCGCGATAGCCGCGATCCCGGTAATAGCCGCGGTCGCCGCGATAGACCCGGTCGCCGCGATAGCCGCGATCGTAGCCACGCTCGTAACCACCACCGTAATAGCCGCGCTGCGCGGCGGCGGGCGTCACGGGGACGAGGGCGGTGGCGGTCATCGCGAGCGCGGCACCGGCGAGGCTCAGGGTCTTCAGCATGGGTCTTCTCCCGTCAAAATCCGTTTCGGTCGGCGGCGGCCCGGTGGAGGACCTGTCCGTCGTCGATGGACGGCATTTGGCCGATTCGCCTTGAGCGGACCCTGAATGCGTCCGTTATCGCGCGTTCAGGGTATCGCTGCGCCCGCCGCCCCCTATGAGGCGGGCATGCGCGTCCTGTTCGTCATCCTCGCGGTGCTGCTGATCGTCCCCGGCTGGACCGGCGAGGAGCGGCTGGCGCTGCTCGGGAGCAAGCCGCAGATGGTGGCGACGCGCGTCGATCTCGACCCCGCCGATCCGCGCCACGTCAGGCTCGGCCGGCTCACCTATCTGGGCGGGGTGGCGCTGCGCAGCATCGATCCGGCGTTCGGCGGCTATTCGGCGCTGCACGTCGCGCAGCGCGCCGACGGCAACCGCTTCACGATGCTGAGCGACGGCGGCAATGTCGTCGCCTTCACGATGGGCGCGGACTGGCAGCCGCGGGCGCTCGCTTTCCTCAACCTGCCCGCCGGCCCCGGCATCGGCTGGGACAAGCGCGATCGCGACAGCGAATCGCTGGCCGTCGATCCGACGTCGGGACGGGTCTGGGTGGGGTACGAAGGCTATAACGCGATCTGGCGCTACGCCCCGGGCTTCGTGCGCGCCGAGGCGCAGCGGCAGCCGCGCGCGATGGCGGGATGGCCCGACAATGGCGGCCCCGAATCGCTCGCGCTGCTGCCCGACGGCCGCTTCCTGACGATCGGCGAGGAACGCCACGTCCCGCGGCAGCGCTGGCGGGGGAGCGAGGCGGATCGGCTGGCGAGCCGCGATGCTTTGCTCTTCCCGGGCGATCCGATCACGACCGCGCCGGTGCACTGGGCCTATCTGCCCTACGGCCGCTACGACCCCGCCGACGCGACCGCGCTGCCCAACGGCGACGTGCTGGTGCTCGATCGCGCGTTCCGGGTGCCGTACCGGTTCAGCAACCGCCTGTCGCTCATCCCTGCCGCGGCGATCCGGCAGGGCGCGGCGGTGCGTGGACGGCTGCTCGCGACGCTCGACGCGCCGCTGATCCACGACAATTTCGAGGGGCTCGCGACGACGATCGAGAATGGCGCGACGATCGTCTGGCTGGTGTCGGACGACAACCAGTCGCTGCTGCAGCGCACGCTGCTGCTCAAGTTCCGGCTGGATTGACGCGTCGGCGGTCGGGCTTGTTGGTCTACCGCCCCCACCCACACCGTTCGCCCTGAGCCTGTCGAAGGGCTGCTGACCGCAAGCGCGTCGTTTGTGGTGCGCGGTGCTTCGACAGGCTCAGCACGAACGGGAGAAATGTACCAACGCCAAAAGCCCGCCGCTCCCATGGAGCAGCGGGCCTTGGCACCCCGGCTTTCGCGAATGCGCGCTTACGCGGCTTCGCTGGTCGCCGACAGCTTCTTGACGATCTCGCGCTTCAGGCGACGGCAGCGCAGCGACAGCTTGTCCTCGCCGGTCTTGACCAGCCAGTTGTCGAGACCGCCATTGTGCTCGACCGAGCGCAGGCCGTGCGTCGACACGCGCAGACGCACGCTCTTCTCGAGCGAATCGGACATCAGCGTGACGTTCTGCAGATTCGGCAGGAACGTGCGCTTGGTCTTGTTGTTGGCGTGGGAAACGTTGTTCCCCACCTGCCGGCCCTTGCCGGTCAGCTCGCAAATGCGCGACATGGCTTTTAATCCTGAATTCGGTTGCCCGGAAAGCCGGCGCCACTAGCGGCTCTGCGCTGTTGCGTCAACCACCGGCGGGGAATCGCGTCATGCAACGGACTCGGCGACGCGGCGTTGTTACGCCATCGTAAAGGTCATGGACAGGGGATGAAGGCATGCGCACGTTGCTGGCACTGATCGGGGTCATCGCCCTCGTCGTCGTGGCGCTGATGTATTTCGGCCTCGTCAACATCGACCAGACCCGCCCCGCCGTGGTGCAGGCGCCGCAGTTCAAGGCGGACGTCGCGCGCGTCAGCGTCGGTACCGAGACGAAGACGGTCGACGTCCCCACGGTCAACGTCGAAAAGCCCGGCAACGCCCAATAGCTTTACCCGGGCCGATTCGCGCGGCAGGGGACGACGCGATGTTCCCCCTGCCGATCCCGATGCGCCGCGCGCTCGACGCCGCGGCGGAGGCGGCGCGGGCCGGCGAGGTGCCGGTCGGTGCTGCTTTGGTGCTCGACGGCACGGTGATCGCGGTCGCCGCCAATGCGCCGCGCGCGCTGTGCGACCCGACCGCGCATGCCGAGATGCGGGTGATTCGCGCCGCTGCGGAAACGCTCGGCCGCGACCGGCTTGAGGGCGCCGACCTGTGGGTGACGCTGGAGCCCTGCGCGATGTGCGCCGGCGCCATCGCGCACGCCCGCATCGCCCGCCTGTATTACGCCGCCGGCGATCCCAAGGGCGGCGCGATCGAACACGGCCCGCGGCTGTTCGGCCAACCGACGGTGCACCACCGGCCGGAGGTCTATGCCGGCATCGGCGAGGCCGAGGCGGCGTCGCTCCTGCGCGATTTCTTTCGCGAGCGGCGTTGAAGAAGATTGGTGTTCACGCGAAGGCGCGAAGACGCGAAGTAGAAGAAGGTGGTTCACGCGGAGACGCGGAGGGGTTTCGCCCGGCGCGAAGCGCCTTGCTAACCAACGAAGCGACGTGTCGAGAGCCGCTATCGCGGCGGTCGCCTATCAGCCCTCTGCGCTCTCTGCGCCTCCGCGCGCCAAACCTTCTTCTTCTTCTTCTCCGCGCCTCCGCGTCTCCGCGTGAACAAAAAATCTTCGCGTCTTCGCGTCTTCGCGTGAATCAAAAAAAGCCGCCCCGACCCGAAGACCGAGGCGGCGGATAACACCGAAAAAATCAGCGCAGGTCGCTCTGCGAGATCGGCACGATCTTCACCTCGACGCGCCGATTCGCCGCGCGCCCCGCATCGGTGTCGTTCGACGCGATCGGCTGCGTCTCGCCGAAGCCGCGCGTGCCGATCCGGGCCGGCTGCACGCCGCGGCCGGCGAGATAGTCCGCCACCGATACCGCGCGGCGCTGCGACAGCGCCTGGTTGTACGCATCGGAGCCGGTCGAATCGGTATGGCCGTACACGTCGATATAGGTCTGGTTGTACTGCGCCAGCGTCTCGGCGACCTGGTCGAGCGTGCGGCGGAACTGCGGCTGCACGTCGGCGCTGTCATAGGCGAAGGTGATGCCCGACGGGATGTTGAGCACCAGATTGTCGCCCTCGCGCGTCACCTGCACGTCGGTGCCGGCGGTACGCGCGCGCAGGTCGCGCTCCTGCTTGTCCATGTACGCGCCGATGCCGGCACCCGCGAGGCCGCCGATGCCCGCGCCCAGGATCTTCTCGGTCCGGTCGCGCCGTCCGCCGACGAGGTCGCCGAGCAGATAGCCGCCCAAGGCGCCGCCGATGCCGCCGATCGCGGTCTTGGAGATGCGACGCTCGCCCGTCTCCGGATCGGTGGTGCAGGCGCTGGTGGTGACCAGCGCGGCGAGCGCGGCGGCGGCGAGAAACTTGGATTTCATGACATCCCTTTCGTAGATCACTGGCAGGTAAACTCAGGTCCGAAGCGGCTTGTTCCGCTTGCGATCTGAACCGGTCCTGACGGGGATATTCGCTCTACCCCAAGACAGACAGTTGTCGTCGCGCGACTTGTGCGGCAAAGACGGCCCCACGCCGATGGCACCGCTTCCGCCCTTCCCCTGGATCGATGTCCTCATCATCCTCGCGCTCGTCGCGCTCAACGGCGTGTTCGCGATGAGCGAGCTGGCGATCGTCTCGGCGCGCAAGGCGCGGCTGGAGGCGATGGCACGCGCGGGGAGCAAGGGCGCGCGTTCGGCGCTGCTGCTCGCCGCCGATCCGGGCAAGTTCCTGTCGACCGTGCAGATCGGCATCACGCTGATCGGCGTGCTCGCCGGCGCCTATTCGGGGTCGAGCCTCGGCCAGCCGACGGGATTGCGACTGCAGGCGCTCGGCCTGTCGGCGGAAACCGCGCAGACGGTCGGCTTCGCGGTCGTCATCGGGCTGACCACCTTCGCCTCGCTCGTCATCGGCGAGTTGGTCCCCAAGCAGTTCGCGCTGCGCAAGCCCGAACCGATCGCGGCGATCATGGCGCTGCCGATGCGCTGGCTGGCGATCGGCACCGCGCCGATCGTCTGGGTTCTCGATTCGACCAGCGCGGTGATCTTCCGTGTGCTCGGCCTCAACCGCGAATCGGAGGATCAGGTGACCGCGGAGGAGCTGCACCTGATCGTCGCCGAAGCGAGCAAGTCGGGCGTGATCGAGGAGCATGAACGGACGATCATCTCCGGCGTCGTCCGCCTCGCCGACCGGCCGGTGCGCGAGGTGATGACGCCGCGGACGGAGGTCGACTGGCTCGACTGCAATCTGGGGCCGGAGGGGATCCGCGACACGCTGCTCAGCACCCCGCACACCCGCCTGCCGGTCGCCGACGGTTCGGTCGATGCGGTGATCGGCGTCGTGCAGGCGCGCGACATCGCCGCCGCGCTGTTCCGCGGGCAGCCGCTCGACCTCAAGGTCCTGATGCGCAAGGCGCCCGTCGTGATCGACCGCATCGACGCGATGGACGCGCTGATCGCGCTGCGTGCAGCGGAGGTGCCGATGGCGCTGATCCACGACGAATACGGCCATTTCGAAGGGATCGTGACCCCCGCCGACCTGCTCGCCGCGATCGCCGGCGAATTCGCCAGCGACGCCGATCCCGACGAGGCGCCCTCGGTCGTGGTGCGCGACGACGGATCGCTGCTGGTCGCGGGCACGATGGCGGCGGATGCGCTCGCCGAACGGCTCGGCATCGACCTGCCCGAGGACCGCGATTACGCGACCGTCGCGGGGCTGGCGCTCGCCGCCTTCCGCCACCTGCCCGCCGAAGGCGAGAGCTTCGAGGAACAGGGCTGGCGGTTCGAGGTCGTCGACCTCGACGGCCGCCGCATCGACAAATTGCTCGTCAGCGAGGCTTAAGGTCTCGCGCCGTCAGGGCGATTCCACGGTCGTCCGTTCGCTGTTGGCTAAGACAAAAAGGTTTGTGCGCGCAGAGGCGCAGAGGTGTTGCGCCCGCCGCGCCATCGGCCCTTGCCATCGGCCTTAGACTCGAATCCCATCAGGCGTGGTCACCCTCACCCCTCCGCAGCTTCGCTGCTCCCTCCCTCTCCCGACGGGAGAGGGAAAAGCCGCCGAAGGCGGCGAAGGGTGCGGGCGACCAGAAGTGATCGAGTTCGACTCTAGGGTCCGGACCCAATAACCGGCTTCCGTTGGATGCCTGATGGTGATTCACTACCTTTGTGAGGAGGTAGTGAAATGGCGGATTTCTTCTGGTTTTCCGATGCGCAGTGGGAGCGGATCGC
>NZ_JAMLDY010000033.1 GCF_024211255.1 Sphingomonas liriopis
GATCGTCGCGCCGGCATTGCGCTTCAGCTCGCGCGAGACGGTCGACGGCTGGCGATCCAGAGTTGCAGCGATTTGCCGGATCGATTGCCCGGCTTCATGAAGCCGGGCAATCGAACAGCGTTCCTCAAGCGATAGCTGGCGATAGGTCGACATGGCAGCACCTGTCTCAGGTGTTGCACTTCGTTTGTGAACTCAGGGGGGTCCACGGTTCGGCGAGCCTGTCGTTTCGAGGCTCTTTTCAACGCTTGCGGCACAGTGGACCCCGGAACAAGTCCGGGGTGACGGGGAAGTTCGTGGTTGACGTCGCGCGCCTCAGTGAATGAGGCCCCCACCTCACTTCATCAGCACCAGCTCCTCCGCCATCGTCGGGTGCAGCGCCACCGTGTCGTCAAACTGCGCCTTGGTCAGCCCCGCCTTGACCGCGATCGCCGCCGCCTGCAGGATCTCCGGCACGTCGGGGCCGATCATGTGCAGCCCGACGATCCGCCCGGTCTCGCCGTCGCACACCATCTTGTACAGCGCGCGCTCGTTGCGCCCGGCCAGCACGTTCTTCATCGGACGGAAATCGGACGAATAGACGCGGATCGAGCCCAGTTTCTGCTTCGCCTCGCTCTCGGTCATGCCGACGCCGGCCATCGGCGGGTGGCTGAACACCGCCGCGGGAATGTTGGTGTAATCGACCGTCGTCGGCTTGTCGCCATAGAAGGTGTCGGCGAACGCCTGGCCTTCGCGGATCGCCACCGGGGTCAGCTGGACGCGGTTGGTGACGTCGCCGACCGCAAAGATGCTCTCGACGCTGGAGCGATTCTGGTCGTCGACCACGACCGCGCCCTTTTCCAGCGTCACGCCGGCCTCCTCCAGCCCCAGCCCCTCGGTGTTGGGCACGCGGCCGGTCGCGAACATGACCATGTCGACCGTGACCGGTTCGTGGTTCGACATATGGACGGTCAGGCAACCGTCCTCGCCCTTGTCGAGCCGTTCGAAATTGGCGTCGAACTTGAACTCCAGCCCCTTCATCATGCTGATCTGCAGCAGCCGGTCGCGGATCGACAGGTCGTAGCCGCGCAGGATGTCCTGCGTGCGGTTCATGATCGTGACGTGCGAGCCGAGCTGATGGAAGATGCCGGCGAATTCGTTGGCGATATAGCCCGCGCCGGCGATCAGGATGCGCTTGGGCAGCGCGTCGAGGTGGAACGCCTCGTTGCTGGTGATGCCGTGCTCGGCGCCGGGGCAATCGGGCACCGCCGGATGCGCGCCGACCGCGATCAGGATGCGCGCCGCGGTCTTCTCGGTCCCGTCGGCGAGGCGCACGCTGTTCGGACCGGTGACGGTGGCGCGTTGGTGGATGATCTCGACGCCGTGGGTCTCCAGCGTCTGCGTATAGGCGCCGTTGATCCGGTCGACCTCTTCCAGCACGTTGTCGCGCAGCGTCTTCCAGTCGAAATCGCACTGGTCGGGCACCTGCCAGCCGAAGCGCTTGGCGTCCTTCAGGTCCTCGGCGAAATGCGCGCCGTAGATCAGCAGCTTCTTCGGCACGCAGCCGCGGATGACGCAGGCCCCGCCGACGCGATATTCCTCCGCGACGGCGACCTTCGCGCCATGCGCGGCGGCGACGCGGCTCGCCCGCGTGCCCCCCGACCCTGCGCCGATGACGAAGAGGTCGTAGTCGTAGTCGGCCATGGTATTTACTCCGGGGTCACGAGCGCCGACCGGAGGCCGAGGTGCTGGACAAAGGGGTCGAAATCGCGATCGCTGTATAACAGCGGAAGGCGGTCAAGGATGCAGCGCGTGGCGATCAGCGTGTCGATCGTCTTGCGAATGGTAATGCCGAGGTTGCGCAGGTGACGGTAATGGCGGGCGGCTTCGACGGCGACGCGGTGGTCGCTGATCTGGACGAGGTCGAATTCGGCAAGATACGCCTGCGCATCCCGATTAGCCCGGTCGCTGCGTGTGCCCTGCAGCACCTCGACCAGCATCAGGTCGCCGACGCCGATGTTCTGTTCCGCCAGGATCAACGCTTCCAGCGCCTCGGTTTGCAGCGTGCGGCGGTGCGCCAGCTTGTCGATCCAGACGCTGCTGTCGACCAGGATCATTCCTGATCCGGAGAATATTTGCTCGTCCGCATGTCGTCGAGATCGCCGTCCCAGCCCAGCCCCTCCAAGCCGCGCAGAGCCGCGAGTTGCCGCCGTGCACGGATCGTCCGCCGCAACGACTCGATGACCGTATCGCGCTTGGTCGTCGTGCCAAGCGCCTGCATCGCCTCGTTGAGCAAGCCTTCATCGATGTCGATATTGGTCCGCATGTGTAAGCTCCGCCGGTTCCTTACACATAATTGGTCGTAGCCCGTGATGCAACGTTACCGGCCACCCGCGCGCCGCATAGGCATCGCATCGATCGTCTCGGCCAGCACCCCGGGCGCGATCGGTTTGGCGGAGCGTAGTTTCTCGCCGCCGTCCTTGCCGATCAGGATCGCGACGAAGCGCCCCGCCGGCAGGCGATAGCGTTTGCGCAACGCCGCCGCGGTATCGTCGGCACCGCTCACTTGATCGCCGACGACCGTCACCACCGCCAGATCGCGCTCGCGCGCCGATTTGTCCCAGCCCGCCAGCGCCTTGCGTTGCGCCGCCAGCCCCGGATCGTCGTCACGCGCCGCCGCCAGCAGCAACACGCGCCGCTCCCATCGCATCGCGGCGATCGTGGTGGGAGCCGGCGCGAGCGCCGCGGCGAGCAGGAACGGGATCATCGTGCCCCAACGCACGACGATCCCATCGGTGGCGTCACTCCAGCCCGGCGCGCCGGATCAGATCCTCGGTCGACGGATCGAACGACTGCCCGCCCTGGTCCGCCGCCTTGGCCATCTCCTTGCCCAGCTCGACCCCGAACTGGTCGAACGAGTTGATCCCGAGCAGCACGCCGTTCACGAACACGCGATGCTCGTAGAAGGCGATCAGCGCGCCCAGCGTGCGCGGGTCGAGCACGTCGAGCAGCAGCGTCGACGACGGCCGGTCGCCGCTGTACGAGCGCGCGGGGTCCTCGACCTGCTTGCCCTTCATCAGCGCTGCCCCTTGCGCGAAGGCGTTGAGCAGCAGCTGGCGATGGTGATCCTCGGCCAAAGTATCGCCCGGCTCGATCACCGCGATGAACTCGACCGGGACCAGATGCGTGCCCTGATGCAGCAGCTGGAACACCGCATGCTGCGCATCGGTGCCGACCCCGCCCCAGGTGATCGCCGCGGTCGGCCGCCCGACCGGCGTACCGTCCACCTTCACGCCCTTGCCGTTCGATTCCATCTCGAGCTGCTGGAGATAGCTCGGCAGCAGTCGCAGCCGCTCGTCATAGGCGAAGGGCGCGCGCGTCTCGGCATGGCGAACCTGCGTGTAATAGAGGTCGGCGAACGCCGCGAGCGCCGGCGCATTCTCGTGCAGCGCGGTGAGCCGGAAATGCCGGTCCATCTCGGCGGCACCTTCGAGCAGTTCCTCGAACGCGCCCCAGCCCAGACCGATCGCCGCCGGCAAGCCGATCGACGACCACAAGGAATAACGCCCGCCGACGCCCTCGCCGAAGGGGAGGATGCGCGTCTCGTCGACGCCCCATTCCATCGCCTTGTCGGGCGCCGCGGTCAGCGCGATCACCTTGCCGTACGGGTCCTCGACATTATGCTCCTTCATCCACTGCAGCGCGGATTCGGCGTTGAGCATCGTTTCCTTGGTCGTGAAGGTCTTCGACGCGAGCACCAGCAGCGTCGCCGCCGGATCGAAATCCTTGATCGCATCCTCCAGCGCGACGCCGTCGACGTTGGAGACGATCGCGACGTCGTAGCGCGCATCCTCGCGCCCCAGCGCATCGACCAGCAGGTGCGGCCCCAGCGCCGACCCGCCGATGCCGATGTGGAGGACGTGGCGGATATCGCCCAGCGCGCCGCCTTCGATCGCATCGATCAGCGAGCGCATCCGCTCGTGCAGCTTGCGCGCGCGCGCGACGCTGTCGGCATTGCCCTCGCCGCGTTCGGCGGTGTGCTCGACCGGGCGGTCTTCGGTGACGTTGACGTGCGCGCCGCCGAACATCGCGTCGCGCTTGCCGGCGAGGTCCTGTGCCTTGGCGAGCGCCGCGAACGCCTCGATCGCCTCGCCGGTCAGATGCGTCTTCGACCAGTCGAAATGGATGCCCGCGACGTCGAGGCTGAGCTTGGACAAGCGCTCGCTGTCGGCGTCGAACAGCTCGACCAATTTTGGGGAGGGCAGGGCTTCGATGGCAGACCAGTCGCTCATGATGTTCCGTCCTTCGGGGAGGGGGATTCGTGACAGTCCCGTATCGATCCGGTCGGGGCGGGTGAAGCCCATAATCGGCGTTGCGGGAACGACTGGTGAGGACGCACGGGCGGCGCTAAGGCTCCCATCCTATGGCCGACACCCCTGCGACCCCCGCTCCCGCGACCGCCAAGCCGCCGCGCTCCGAAACCGGCGAGACGCTCCGCTTCCTCGTCAAGCTGGCGATCGCGGTGCTGATCCTGCGCAGCTTCATCTTCGCGCCGTTTTCGATTCCCTCCGAATCGATGCTGCCGCGGCTGCTGATCGGCGACTTCCTGTTCGTCACCAAGTGGAACTACGGCTATTCGCGCTGGTCGCTGCCCTATGGCTTCCCGCCGGTGCCGGGGCGCATCCTCGGCCGCGATCCGACGCGCGGCGACGTCGTCGTCTTCCGCTCGCCCGGCCCCGACGATCACGACGTCATCAAGCGCGTCATCGGCCTGCCCGGCGACACGATCCAGGTCCGCCGCGGTCAGGTGATCCTCAACGGCCGGCCCATCCCCAAGCAGCGCGTCGCCGATTTCGTGCTGCCGCTCACCGCCAATTTCGACGAGCAGAAATGCGGCGCGACCTTCGTCGATGTCGGTGCGGCCGGCCAGCCGATCTGCCGCTACCCGCGCTTCCGCGAGACGCTGCCGAACGGCAAGAGCTACATGGTGCTCGACCAGGCGGACATTCCGCAGGCGGACGACACCGGTCTCTACACCGTGCCCGCCGGCAACGTCTTCCTGATGGGCGACAACCGCGACGACAGCGCCGACAGCCGCTTCCCCGCGCCGATCGGCATGGGCTACATCCCGATGGAGCGCATCGAAGGGAAGGCGGTCGTCACCTTCTTCTCCACCGACGGCAATTACCATTGGTACAATCCGGTCAGCTGGTTCTCCGCGGCGCGGCCGAACCGGGTGGGAGAGGGCTTCTGAGCGCCGACCTTCCCGGCTGGCTCGCCGCAACCTTCGGCCGCGCGCCCGCCGATCTCGCGCCCTACGAACGCGCGCTGACCCACGGCAGCCAGGCGGCGGAAAACTACGAGCGGCTCGAATTCCTCGGCGACCGCGTCCTCGGCCTCGTCATGGCCGAATGGCTGTGGGAGCTGTTCCCCAGGGAACCCGAGGGCCAATTGTCGAAACGCCTCAACGCGCTGGTCACCGGCGCGGTCTGCGCCGACGTCGCCCGCGCATTGGGCGTCCGCGCGCACCTGCGCCTCGGCAAACAGGCGCGCGACGACGGCGCCTACGACAGCGACAACATCCTCGGCGATGTGATGGAGGCACTGATCGGCGCCTGGTATCGCGAAGCCGGCCTCGACGGCGCGCGCGCCTTCGTGCGGCAGGCCTGGGGCGCCCGCGTCCAGCGCGGCGACAAGGCACCGCAGCATCCCAAGTCGGCGCTGCAGGAATGGGCCGCCGCGGCGAACCGCCGCACGCCGGAGTATGTCGTGGTCGACCGCTCCGGCCCGCACCACGCGCCGAGGTTCAAGGTGCAGGTGAAGATCGGCACCTTCGCCGACGCGACGGCGGAGGGTGCGAACAAGCAGGAGGCGGAGACGGCAGCGGCCAAGGCGCTGCTGGCGAAGTTGAACGGATGAGTGTCGTGGATGCGCCTCTTCTTCTTCCGTTCGCCCTGAGCCTGTCGAAGGGCACGTTCCCGCAAGCAAAACGCTGATGGCATTCTGGGCCTACATCCTCCGCTGCGAAGACGGTAGCTATTACACGGGCCACACCGACAATCTCGACGCCCGCATCGGCGCGCACCAGAGCGGCGCATACAAGGGCTACACGCCCGAACGGCGGCCGGTCGTGCTGGTCTGGGCGCAGGACTTCCCCTCCCGTTTGGAAGCCCTCGAAGCCGAACGCCGGATCAAAGGCTGGTCCCGCGCCAAGAAGGAAGCGCTGATCCGCTCAGACTGGCAAACGCTGACCCGACTCGCGCGCAATCGCCAGGCGGAGAGCAGCCCTTCGACAGGCTCAGGGCGAACGGAAGAAGAAACGGAAGAAGAGGGGGCGAACACCTCACCCACTCCCGTTCGGGCGGGGCCTGTCGAAGCCCACCTCGCCGCGAGCGAAGCGCCGACGGATCGATCCCTAACACCCACCCCCGTTCGCGCTGAGCCTGTCGAAGCGCACGCGTCCACCAGCACCGAACCCGCGTTCGCAACCCCAGACACCCCCATCCCGGACCCCAATCCATGACCCAGACCCAGTATTGCGGCCTCGTCGCCGTCGTCGGCGCCCCCAACGCGGGCAAGTCGACGCTCGTCAACGCGCTCGTCGGCCAGAAGGTCGCGATCGTCTCGCCCAAGGCGCAGACCACGCGTACCAAGCTCCTCGGCGTCGCGATCCAGGACGCGGCTCAGATCCTGCTCGTCGACACCCCCGGCATCTTCGAACCGCAGCGCCGGCTCGACCGCGCGATGGTCGCCGCCGCCTGGACCGGCACCGAGGGCGCCGACCTCATCGCGCTCGTCGTCGACGGCAAGGGCGGCATCGGGTCGAAGGTCACCGCCATCGCCGAAGCGCTGAAGGACCGGCCCGAACCCAAGATCCTGATCCTCAACAAGGTCGACGTCGCCGACAAGCCGAAGCTGCTGCTCCACGCGGAAAGGCTCAACGCGCTGATGCACTTCGCGGACACCTGGTTCGTCTCGGCGCAGACCGGCGACGGCCTGCCCGAACTCAAATCCGCGCTCGCCGCGGCGATGCCCGCCGGGCCGTGGCATTACCCGGGGGACCAAGTCTCCGACGCCACCGAACGCGCGCTGGCATCCGAGGTGACGCGCGAACAGCTCTACCTCCAGCTGCACGCCGAACTCCCCTACGCCAGCACCGTCGAGACCGAGAAGTACAGCGAGCGCGAGGACGGATCGGTCGAGATCCACCAGCAGATCCTTGTCGAACGCCCGACGCAGCGCGCGATCATCCTCGGCAAGGGCGGCCAGCGCATCAGGGAAATCGGCGCCCGCGCGCGGACCGAACTGGCCGGCATCCTCGGCTCGCCCGTCCACCTCTACCTCCACGTCAAGGTCAAGCCCGGCTGGGACGAGGACCGCGACGTCTATCGCGACATCGGCCTCGACTGGGTGGAGTGAGGGCGGGCGCTCGGCGCGCCGAAGTGCCTCACGCGCGCCCAACATCCCCCGTCACCCCGGACTTGTTCCGGGGTCCACCGGGCCGCAGGCGTATCGCTCACCTACCAGGCCATTCGCCTCGCCGCAGAGTGGACCCCGGAACAAGTCCGGGGTGACGGCACGTTTGGGGGTGGCGTCCGCGCACCGCATCACCGATCCGCCAACACCGCCTCCACCCAGTCCGGCACCAGCTCCCCCGCCGGCCCCAACCGCGTCTCGGCGAAAAACCCGCTCCCCGCCGACCGTTCGAGGTTGAGCTCCAGCGTGTCCGCCCCATAGGCACCGGCCAGCTGCACGAACCCCGCGGCCGGATAGACCGCACCCGACGTCCCGATCGACACGAACAGATCGGCCTCCGCCAGCGTCGCCTCGATCCGCTCCATCGCGTACGGCATCTCGCCGAAGAACACGATGTCCGGCCGCAGCGCCGCCGCCCCGCACGCATCGCACTGTGTCCCCGGCGGCAGCGCCGCGTGCCATGCGCGCCGCACCCCGCACGCCGCGCACAAGGCAGACGTCAGCTCGCCATGCATATGCAGCAACCGCCGCGCGCCCGCACGCTCGTGCAGGTCGTCGACGTTCTGCGTCACGATCAGCAATTCGCCCGGCCACGCCCGATCGAGCCGTGCCAAGGCCAGATGCGCCGCATTCGGCTCCACCTCCCCCAGCGCCGCGCGCCGCAGGTCGTAGAAGCGATGCACCAGCACCGGATCGGCGGTCAGAGCCTGGGGCGTGCATACGTCCTCGAAGCGATGCCCCTCCCACAAACCGCCCGGCCCGCGAAAGGTGGCGATCCCCGATTCGGCCGAGACGCCGGCACCGGTCAGGACGACGATGTTGCGGATGCTGCTCATCCGTCCCGTCTACCGCCCTCGCGCATTCTGCAGAAGGGTATCGGCGCAATAGGAAGTGGGAGCGTGAAATCGCCGTAATATCAACGTGATACAGGCGCACGCTGTCCTAGGCCGCCGGCCTGTGCCACAGGAAGGAACATGACCGCCGCTCGCCCACCCGCCGACCCTCTTCTGCGTGACCTTTGTGACCTTTGGAGGCACGCATGACCGCGATCGGCATCTACGGCAGCAGCGGCCGGATGGGCCGCGCCATCGCCGACCAGATCGCGGCGGAGGGCGCAACGCTCGCCGGCGGCGTCGATGCCGGCGGCGATCCCACCGCGCTCGCGAGGGTCGCCGACGTGCTGGTCGACTTCTCGACCCCCGCCGCGCTGGAGGCGCATCTCGCCATCGCCCGCGCCGCGCGCACGCCGATCGTCATCGGCACCACCGGCCTGACCCAGGCACAGCATCAGGCGATCGACGCCGCCGCGACCGAGATCGCCGTGCTCCAGACCGGCAACACCTCATTGGGCGTCACCCTGCTCGCGCAATTGGTGCGCGAGGCGGCGGCGCGGCTTGGGCCCGACTGGGACATCGAGATCGTCGAGAGCCATCATCGCCACAAGGTCGACGCGCCCTCGGGCACCGCGATCCTGCTCGGCGAGGCGGCAGCGACGGGTCGGGGGACCACCCTGTCCGAACTGCGCGTCGACGGCCGCGCCGGCCTGACCGGCGCGCGGACGGAGGGGACGATCGGCATGGCGTCCTTGCGCGGCGGTTCGATCGTCGGCGACCACACCGTCATGTTCGCCAGCGAGGGCGAGCGGATCGAGCTGTCGCATCTGGCGCAGGACCGCTCGATCTTCGCGCGTGGCGCGGTGCGCGCGGCGCTGTGGATCGCCGGCCAGCCCGCCGGCCGCTACCGCATGGGCGACGTGCTCGGCCTGTGAGGGCGATGTTTTGAAGAAAGCCGACGTCTTCGAGTTCTACCGCCGGCTGGCGGAGGCGAACCCGCATCCGGAGACGGAGCTGGAATCGGGCAATCCGTACCAGCTGCTCGTCGCGGTGGTGCTGTCCGCGCAGGCGACCGACGCCGGTGTCAACAAGGCGACGCGCGCGCTGTTCGCCGCGGTGACGACCCCCGAACAGATGGTCGCGCTCGGTCTCGACGCCCTCAAGCAGCACATCCGCACGATCGGCCTGTTCAACACCAAGGCGAAGAACGTCATCGCGCTGTCGCAGGCGCTGATCGCCGACCACGGCAGCCAGGTCCCCGACGACCGCGCCGGGCTCGAACGCCTGCCCGGCGTCGGCCGCAAGACGGCGAACGTCGTCCTCAACGTCGCCTTCGGCGCGGAGACGTTCGCGGTCGACACGCACATCTTCCGCGTCGGCAACCGCACCGGCCTGGCGCGCGGCAAGACGCCGCTCGCGGTCGAGCTGAAGCTCGACAAGGCGACGCCGCAGCCGTTCCGCCCCCACGCGCACCATTGGCTGATCCTGCACGGCCGCTACGTGTGCAAGGCGCGGCGCCCCGAATGCTGGCGCTGCATCGTCGCCGATCTGTGCGCCTACAAACCCAAGACGCCGCCGCCCAAGGCCGCGCCAACGCCGCCATAAACCACTGGCGCCCCGCGGCCGCCTTTGCTAGGCGCGCTCTCCAGGCACCCGTAGCTCAGCTGGATAGAGCGCTGCCCTCCGAAGGCAGAGGCCACTGGTTCGAATCCAGTCGGGTGCACCAGCTTCTTCGACAGGACCGCAAGGCGCTGCATCGGCCACGTCGCTATCGGCGTGGGCGGCGATGTCCGGATGATCCGACGATGCTGGAAAAGAAAAAGGCGGGGCCGTAGCCCCGCCCTTATTTGGTGCAGTCGAACTGCTTGTTAACAGTTGGCCCGCGATCTCTGAGGCCCAAGCATCGCCGATGGCCGGACGACTGTCAAGCCGGTGCGACGCCAGGACTCCCGACCGAAATTGAGGCGGTTGACCTTTGCCTGTGCGGCAAGGAGGTTACGGTCATCGGGGAAGGGGTAGCAATGCGCAGACTGGGACTGGACATCGGCACCAACAGCATCGGCTGGTGTCTGATCGAGGACGACGTGCGGATCGTCGCGATCGGATCGCGGATCTTCAGCGACGGGCGCGATCCCAAGTCGGGCGCCTCGCTCGCGGTCGACCGGCGGGCGGCGCGCGCGATGCGACGGCGGCGCGATCGCTATCTGCGGCGGCGATCGGTCTTCCTCGAAAACCTGATCCGTTTCGGATTGATGCCTGCGGATGTCGACGAGGCGAAGCTGCTCGCCGAGCGCGATCCCTACGACCTGCGCGCCCGTGCGCTGCACGAACGGCTGGAGCCGGGCGAGATCGGCCGCGCGCTGTTCCACCTCAACCAGCGGCGCGGCTTCCAGTCGAACCGCAAGGCGGAGCGTGGCCAGAAGGACAGCGAGGACGGCAAGATCGCCAGCGGCGCCAGGGAGCTCGATCAGGCGATGGCGGAGGCGGGCGCCGACACGCTCGGCCAGTTCCTGGTCGGCCGCGCCGAGAAGCGCGTGCGGCTCAACGGCGAGAGTCAGTCCTACGACTTCTACCCGCAGCGCCGCCATATCGAATACGAGTTCGGCCGGATCTGGGAAGAGCAGGCGCGGTATCATCCTGCGCTGCTGACCGAGGAGGCGCGGGCGGCGCTGCACCGTATCCTGTTCTTCCAGCGGCCGCTCAAGACGCCCGACGTCGGCGTCTGCCTGTTCGCCGGTCGCGGCGGCGTGCCACCCACCGAGCGGCGGCTGCCCAAGGCGCATCCCTTGTTCCAGCAGCGGCGCCTGTACGAAGAGGTCAACCAGCTCGAGATCACTGCGCCGGGCGAGGCGCCGCGCAAGCTGACGCTCGAACAGCGGGACGAACTGCTTCTCGAACTGCGCGGCAAGCGCAAGGTGTCGTATGCGGCGCTCGGCAAGCGGCTGAAGCTGCAGCCCGGCGAGAGCTTCAACAAGGCGAGCGAGATCCGTACCGAGATGCTCGGCGACGAGGTGTATGCTGCGCTCGCCGCTAAAAAGTGTTTCGACAAGGCCTGGGCGCATCTGTCGTCGGAGCGGCAATGGGAGATCGCGTCGCGTCTGCTCGACGAGGAGGACCCGGACGCGCTCCACGCTTTCCTGACCGAAGATTGCGGGCTGGACGAGGATGCCGCGAGGGCGACCGCCAAGGCGGCGCTGCCCGACGGCCATGGCCGGCTCGGCGAAACCGCGACGCGGGCGATCCTCGCCGAGCTGAAGAAGGACGTCGTCACCTATAGCCAGGCGGTCGAGCGCGCCGGCTGGCATCACAGCGACGACCGCACCGGCGAGGTGCTCGACCGGCTGCCTTATTATGGCGAGCTGTTGTCGCGCGACATTCCGCCGGGGACATTCGATCCCGCCGATGCCGACGACGTCGAACGCTATTGGGGCAAGATCACCAACCCGACCGTCCACATTGGCCTGCGCCAGCTCGAGAAACTGGTGAATGCGATCATCGCCGTCCACGGCCGCCCCGACCAGATCGTCGTCGAACTGGCGCGCGAGCTGAAGCTCAACGACAAGGACAAGGACGAGCACAATCGCCGTATCCGCAAGGATACACAGGCGGCGATCGCCCGCGGCGTGAAGCTGGCGCAGGAGGGTATCCCGGATACCGGCGGCAACCGCGCATTGCTCAAATTGTGGGAGGAGTTGAACCCCGCCAACCCGCTCGACCGCCGCTGCCCCTATTGCGCCGAGCCGATCGGCATGCGCGCGCTGTTCTCCGGCGAGGCGGATATCGACCACATCATCCCCTATTCGCGCTCGCTCGACGACAGCGGCGGCAACAAGGTGGTGGCGCACCGCCATTGCAACCGCATCAAGGGCAATCGCACGCCCTATGAGCGCTGGGGGCACGACGAGGAGCGTTGGGACAAGATCGCGGGGCAAGTCGCGCGGCTGCACCGCTCGAAGCAGTGGCGGTTCGGCCCCGACGCGATGGCGCGGGTCGAGAAGGACGGCGGCTTTCTGGCGCGCCAGCTGACCGATACGCAATATCTGTCGCGGTTGGCGGGCAAATATCTGCGCAGCCTGTATCCGGCGAAGGAGGACGGCAGCGTCTATGTCATCCCTGGCCGGATGACTGCGATGTTGCGCCGGTTGTGGGGGCTCAACAGCCTGCTGCCCGACCACAATTATGTCGACAACGCGCATTCGAACGCGCCCAAGAACCGGCTCGACCACCGCCACCATGCGATCGACGCCGCGGTGATCGCGGTGACGACGCGCGGGCTGCTCCAGCAGATCGCGCGCACCGCGGGGCAGGCGGAGGACAAGCATCTCGACCGGTTGTTCGCCGACCTGCCGCAGCCGTGGGAGGGCTTTCGCGAACAGCTCGGCGAGGCGCTGTTCCGCGTCACCACCAGTCACAAGCCCGACCATGGCCGCAAGGGTCGGCCGTCGCGGGACCGCGACGTCACCGCCGGGCGGCTGCACAACGATACGGCGTACGGTTTCACCGGCGCGGTCGCGGCGGACGGCCGGACGCCGATCGTCGTCCATCGCGTCGGGCTCGCCAGCCTCAAGCCCGGCGATCTGACCAACCCGGAACGCATCCCCGATGCGGCATTGCGCGACGCTCTGTACGCCGCGACGCAGGGGCTGACTGGCAAGGACTATGACGCGGCGCTGCACCGTTTCGCGCAGACGCATCCGCAATTCGGCGGCATCCGGCGTGTGCGGGTGCGCGAGCCGCTCAACGTCATCCCGATCCGCGACAAGGCTGGCCGCGCCTACAAGGGGTATAAGGGCGACGCCAATGCGCGCTTCGACGTCTGGCGGCTGCCGGCCGGCAAGTGCGTCGCCGACATCGTCTCGATGTTCGATGCGCATGCACCGGCGGGCAAGGACCGCCGCCCGCATCCGGCGGCGAAGAAGGTGCTCAGCCTGCGCCAGAACGACATGCTGGCGATCGGCGAGGGGGCGGATCGCCGGTTCGTCCGCGTCGTCAAATTCTCGACCATCGGCACGATCGCGCTCGCCGAGGCGAACGAGGCGGGGCCGCTGAAGGCGCGCGACGCCGCACCCAACGACGCCGATCCGTTCAAGTACATCCTGTCGTCGGCGAACGGCCTGATGAAGCTGAAGGCACGTCAAGTGCGGATCGATCCGTTGGGGAGGATTCTCGACCCCGGCCCACGCTGACAAGCCGCCGATGCTTTCCTAGCCTGTCACCCGAAAGGGGCAGGGGGCATGGACCGGATCGTCGACATCGCGACCGATGGGCGCCACCTGTCGCTGTATCGCGGATTCCTGGTGGTGACCGCGGAGCGCGAGGAGGTGGGGCGGATCGCGCTCGACGACGTGCATGCGGTGATCGTCCATGCGCACGGCACGACCTGGAGCGCCAACCTGGTTGCGGCGCTCGCCGAACGCGGCGCGCCGGTCGTCTTCTGCGGATCGAACCATGCACCGGTCGCGGTGACGCTGCCGATCGAGGGCCATCATGCGCAGAACGCCCGCTTCCGCGCGCAATGGGACGCATCGAAGCCGCTCGCCAAGCAGCTGTGGCGGCGCGTCGTCTCGGCGAAGATCGTCATGCAGGGATCGCTGCTCGCCGCGCGCGGCGTCGCGGGGGCGGAAGCGTTCCCGATGATCGCGCGGCGGGTGAAGTCGGGCGATACCGACAATCTGGAGGCGCAGGCGGCGCGGCGCTACTGGCCGCTGCTGATGGGGCGCGAGTTTCGCCGCGATCGCGACAGCCCCGGCGCCAACGCGCTGCTCAACTATGGCTATGCGGTGATGCGTGCGACCGTCGCGCGGGCGGTGGTCGCGGCGGGGCTGCACCCGACGATCGGCATCAACCACGCCAACCGCGGCAACGCCTTCGCCCTCGCCGACGATCTGGTCGAGCCGTTCCGGCCGCTGGTCGACGCGCTCGTCGTCGCGATGGTGGCGCAGGGGATCGACACGCTCGATCCTGCGCTCAAGCGGCGTTTCGCACGGCTGATCGCGTTCGACCTGGCGATCGGGACCGAGATGTCGCCAGTGTCGCTCGCCGCGACCCGCCTCGCGCAATCGCTGGCGCGCGCGTTCGAGACGGGTCGGCCGTCGCTGACCGTCTTCGACCCGCCGACGCCGATCGAATGGAGCGCGCTCGCCCGGCTCGACGATCTGGAGGCCGCGGCGGCGTGAGCGACCTCCATCACCTGAGCGGATACCGGCTGATGTGGATCTTCGTGATGTTCGACCTGCCCGTCGGCACCAAGCCACAGGCGCGCGCCGCGACCAGGTTCCGCGAATTCCTGCTCGACGAGGGATTCGAGATGAGCCAGTTTTCGGTCTACGCGCGTTTCTGCAGCGGCAAGGAAAGCTTCGATTCGCACCTCGGCCGCATCGAGCGCAACCTGCCGGAGAAAGGCGACGTGCACATCCTCACCTTCACCGACCGGCAGTACGAGAACATCGTCCGCTTCTCGAGCCAGCGCCGCCAGCGGGTGCGCAAAAACCCCGACCAGCTGGCGATGTTCTGATTCGATGGCATGGAATGTGGCCACCGGATGCGAAGGTTTATCCTGCCTTGTGAGCAGGATACCCTCGCATCCGGTATAGCCGTTCAGAGATCGGGGGCCAACCGCAACTGGTCGGCGATCACGAAGCCGAGAAAGGTGGGGTATAGCCGTTCAGAGATCGGGGGCCAACCGCAACTTGGCGCGCAGCGTCTCGTCGGTCCACCCGGGTATAGCCGTTCAGAGATCGGGGGCCAACCGCAACGTCCCTGCCGAGAAGCCGTGGGGTCGCAAGGGTATAGCCGTTCAGAGATCGGGGGCCAACCGCAACAATCTCACCGCGTTGCGTTACGAATTGCGCGGTATAGCCGTTCAGAGATCGGGGGCCAACCGCAACGTCTGCGGCAGAGGAGCAGCAGATCACGGGGTATAGCCGTTCAGAGATCGGGGGCCAACCGCAACTCCTCCGGCTCTACGGTGCCATCGGTGTAGGGTATAGCCGTTCAGAGATCGGGGGCCAACCGCAACGCGCCGTAGATGCGCCAGCCGTCCTCTGGGGTATAGCCGTTCAGAGATCGGGGGCCAACCGCAACGCCCGACGCATGGGGGCGGGGGTTTGCCGTGGTATAGCCGTTCAGAGATCGGGGGCCAACCGCAACCAAATTGATGCGGGAGCGCGGGGAGCAATGGGTATAGCCGTTCAGAGATCGGGGGCCAACCGCAACTCGGAACCGGATGGCGAGCGGACTAGCTATGGTATAGCCGTTCAGAGATCGGGGGCCAACCGCAACACGCTGTACGATGACCTCTCCGATCCGATTGGTATAGCCGTTCAGAGATCGGGGGCCAACCGCAACGGCCGCGTCCGGTCGGCGATCAGCACCCGAGGTATAGCCGTTCAGAGATCGGGGGCCAACCGCAACCTGATCCAGCCACGACTGATAGGCGGACTTGGTATAGCCGTTCAGAGATCGGGGACCAACCGCAACAGCGACGCCGGTGTCCGACAAGATCACGTCGGTATA
>NZ_JAMLDY010000034.1 GCF_024211255.1 Sphingomonas liriopis
CTCCTCGCCAACGGCAAACCCAAGCGCCTCGCCATCGCCGCCCTCATGCGTAAGATCATCACCATCGCCAACGCACGCATCCGCGATGCCCTCCCACCACACAACAACTGACTTGATGACGGGGGTGTCAGTCGATCCGCATCGCTTCGGCCGCCAGCGCTTCCGCTTCGATCAGCAGATGGTCGTCGGCGCTGCCCGTCGCGACCTTCTCGCGCCCGATTAGCGTCAGGACCGGCACCGCGAGCGGCGTCACCCGGTCGAGGTCGACGTGGAGCATCGTCTCTGCGGCGCGGTCGAGCAGGCCCGCCAGCCGCCCGACGTCGGTCATGCGGGCGCGGGCATCGTCCCACGCCGCCTGCAGGAGGAGGTGGCTCGGCTCGTACTTGCGCAGCACGTCGTAGATGAGGTCGGTCGAGAAGGTCACCTGTCGCCCCGTCTTGCGCTTGCCGGGGTGCTGGCGCTCGACGAGGCCGCCGATCACCGCGACCTCGCGAAAGGCGCGCTTCAACAGGTGCGATTGCTGGACCCAGTCGACGAACTCGTGTTCGAGGATGTCGGGGCTGAACAAGGCGGCGGGGTCGGTGATCTTCTCGATGCCGTAGACCGCCAGCGCATAGTCGTTCGAGACGAAACCCAGCGGCTTCAGTCCCACCGCCTCCATCCGGCGGGTGATGAGCATGCCGAGCGACTGGTGCGCGTTCCATCCTTCGAAGCTGTAGGCGACCATGTAGTGGCGGCCTTCGCGCGGGAAGGTCTCGACGAGCAGCTGGCCGGGGCGGGGGAGGGCGGAGCGCTTGGCCTGGAATTCGAGCCATTCGCGCACGTCGTCGGGGAAGCGCGCCCATTGGTCGGGCGCGGCGAGGAAGCCACGCACCCGGTCGGCGAGGTTGGTCGACAGCGGCATGCGGCTGCCGCCGTAGGTCGGGATGCGGGCGGGCTTCGACGAGGCGCGGACGATCAGGTCCTCGGTGTCGATCTTCATCACCTCGCAGGAGAGGCCGGCGAAGAAGAAGGTGTCACCCGGCGACAGTTGTGCGGCGAAGCCTTCCTCGACGCGGCCGAGGTTGCGGCCGTTCTTGAAGCGGACGTTGAGCATCGTCGCCTCGACGATGATGCCGGCGTTGAGCCGGTGCTGGGCGACGAATTTGGGGTGGCTGACCCGCCACAGGCCGTCGGGGTCCTTGGTCAGCCGCTTGAAGCGGTCGTACGCTTTCAGGCTGTAGCCGCCGTCGCTGATGAAATGGAGGACGCGCTCGAACGTCTCGTCGGTGAGCGCCGAATAGGGAAGCGCGGAGCGGACCTCGTCGAGCAGCGCCGCCTGGTCGAACGGCGCGGCGCAGGCGATCGCCATGACGTGCTGGGCGAGCACGTCGAGCGCGCCGGGGCGGAAGAGGTCGGGGTCGAGCTCGCCCGCCTCGACCGCGTCGAGCGCGGCGCGCGCCTCCAGATATTCGAAGCGGTTGCCGGGGACGAGGATCGCCTCCGATGCCTCGTCGAGGCGGTGGTTGGCGCGGCCGATACGCTGGAGCAGGCGGCTGGAGCCCTTGGGCGCGCCCATCTGGATGACGCAATCGACGTCCCCCCAGTCGACGCCGAGGTCGAGGCTGGCGGTGGCAACCAATGCGCGCAGCCGGCCCGACGCCATCGCGCCCTCGACCTTGCGGCGCGCCTCGAGTGCGAGGCTGCCGTGGTGGACGCCGATCGGGAGGGAGAGCGTGTTCACCTTCCACAGGTCCTGGAAGATCAGCTCGGCGAGGCTGCGGGTGTTGCAGAAGATGATCGAGGTCTTGTGCAGCTCGATCTCGGCCATCACCTGTTCGGCGGCGTAGCGGCCCGAATGGCCCGACCAGGGGACGCGGCCTTCGGGGAGGAGGATCGCGATATTGGGGTCGGCGCCCGGCTCGCCCTGCACCATCGCGACCTGATCGATGTCGCCGTCGGGGGCGAGCCAGGCGCGGTAGCCGTCGCTGTCGGCGACCGTGGCGGAGAGTGCGACGCGGCGCAGGCCGGGGCTGATCCGCTGGAGCCGCGCCATGCACAGCGAGAGCAGGTCGCCGCGCTTGCCGGTGGCGAAGGCGTGGACCTCGTCGACGACGATCGTGCGCAACCCTTCGAACATCGTGAAACTGTCGGGATAGCTGAGCAGCAGCGACAGCGATTCGGGCGTGGTGAGCAGGATCTGCGGCGGCTTGATCCGTTGGCGGGCCTTGCGGTCCGATGGCGTGTCGCCGGTGCGGGTCTCGACGCGGATGTCGACGCCCATCTCGTCCAGCGGGGTGACGAGGTTGCGCTGGATATCGACCGCCAGCGCCTTCAGCGGCGAGACGTAGAGCGTGTGGAGGCCCTCGGTCGGCGCCTGGATCAGCTCGGCGAGGGTCGGGAGGAAGCCGGCGAGCGTCTTGCCGGCGCCGGTGGTGGCGACGAGCAAGGCGTGGCGACCCGCGCGGCCTTCGCGGAGCATGTCGAGCTGGTGGCGGCGGGGGCGCCAGCCGCGGGTGGCGAACCAATCGGCGAGCGGCTGGGGGAGGGCGGTCATCGCGGTTCACCCTCACCCTTCCGCGGCTGTGCCGCTCCCTCCCTCTCCCATTGGGAGAGGGAAGAGCCGCCGCAGGCGGCGAAGGGTGAGGGTGAGGCGGAACCGACCAGCATCCCAACCATATAGGTAGCATGGCACGATTGGGCGACTGGCTGGAACCGCATCCGCACGGCATCTACGTGAAGCCCGCCGACGCGTGGATCGACCCGTCCGAGCCCGAACCGCGTGCGCTGGTGACGCACGGGCATGCTGACCACGCGCGCGGCGGGCATGGCGCGGTGTGGGCGACGCCGGAGACGCTGGCGATCATGGATGCGCGCTATGGCGAGCAGCCGGGCATTCCGGTCGCCTATGGCGAGAGCATCCGGATGGGCGAGGTCGAGGTGGGCTTCGTGCCGGCGGGGCATGTGCTGGGGTCGGCGCAGATCGTGCTCGACTATCGCGGCGAGCGCGTCGTCGTGTCGGGGGACTATAAGCGGCGGCCCGATCCGACCTGTACGCCGTTCGAGCCGGTGAAATGCGATGTCTTCGTCACCGAGGCGACCTTCGCGCTGCCGGTGTTCCGGCATCCCGACACCGGCGACGAGATCGACAAGCTGATCGCGCGGCTGCACGCCAATCCCGACCGCTGTATCCTCGTCGGGGCCTATGCGCTCGGCAAGGCGCAGCGGGTGATCGCCGAACTGCGCGATCGGGGGCATGAAGCGCCGATCTATATCCATGGTGCGTTGCAGCGGCTGTGCGACCTGTATCAGGAGCATGGCGTGCGATTGGGCGAGCTGCTGCCGGTGGCGGATGCGAAGAAGGCGGACATCGCGGGGCATGTCGTGATGTGCCCGCCGGGGGCTTTGAACGATCGCTGGTCGCGGCGGCTGCCCGATCCGATCACTGCGATGGCGAGCGGCTGGATGCGGGTGCGGCAGCGGGCGGTGCAGAAGAACATCGAGCTGCCGTTGATCCTGTCCGATCATGCCGACTGGGACGAACTGACCGATACGCTGACCGAGATCGCCCCGCGCGAGGTGTGGGTGACGCATGGCCGCGAGGAGGCGTTGGTGCATTGGTGCGAGCAGCGGCAGATGAAGGCGCGCGCGCTCGCGCTGGTGGGGTTCGAGGACGAGGACGATTGAGGCGCTCGTGGTCGTGGAAAAGGGTGGTTCACGCGGAGACGCAGAGGTGTCGCGCCTGGCGCCGCAGGCCCGCTTCCTCATCGACCGTGCGGCAAGGTGAAGCGTCAGTGAGAGAGGGCGGCTGCGCCGCGGGCGAGACACCTCCGCGTCTCCGCGTCTCCGCGTGAACCAAATTGCGTCGCTGCCGCGTAAGCTCGCGTCAGCGGTCGAAGCGCAGCCTCGCCACGACCGGGAAATGATCCGACGGGTATAGCGCACCGTCGTGGCGCGTCACCGTCTCCACATGCGACACGCGGAAGCCGCGGGTGAGGATCCAGTCGATGCGGCGGTCGGGCGTGCCGGTGAAGTTGTGGAAGGTCATCGCCGGTCCCTCGCGTGCGGCGGTGCTTTGCCACGCATCGCTCAGGGTGGCGGTGAGGATCGCGTGGGTGCGCGTCTCGGGTATCGTGTTGAAATCGCCGGTCAGGACGACCGGATCGTCGCCGGCGATGGCGGGCAGGCGCGCGGCGATCAGCGTCGCGGCCTTTTCGCGCGCGGCGTCGTCCTCGGCGCGATAGGGGAAGTGGGTGTCGAGCGCGACGAAGCGGCGGCCGTCGCGCGTGCGGAAGCGGCCCCAGGTCACCATGCGCGGATACGGATGGCCCCAGCTGATGCTACCGGGCACCTCGGGTGTGTCGGACAGCCAGAAATCGCCCTGCGCGAGCAAGGTCAGCCGGTCTGGGCGGTAGAAGAGGCCCATATGCTCGTCGCCATGGCCGCCGCGGCGATCGCGGCCGAACCAGCGATAGCGCGGCAGCGCGCGGACGATGTCGTCGCCCTGGCGCTGGAACAGCTCCTGCGTGCCGAACAGGTCGGGATCGGCGGCGGCGACCGTCGCCACGAACAGCGCGCGCCGATGTGGCCAGTCGTTGGCGCCGTCGGAGGCGAGCGGCAGGCGGACGTTGAAGGTCATCACCATCAGCATCGGCGCCGGCCGACCCGCGCCGATGAGGCCCGTGGCGGCGAGCATCGCCAGCACGGTGCGACGCGCGATCATGCCCCCTCGAGCGTCCGCGCGCGGCGGCGTTGCACGCTGCTGCCGATGCCCATGCCCTCGCGGTATTTGGCAACGGTGCGGCGGGCGATATCGAAGCCCTTGGCCTGAAGCAGCTCGACGAGCGTGTCGTCGGACAGGATCTTGGCGCCTTCGCCTGCGATCAGCGCGCGGATCGCGCTCTTGACCGCTTCCGCCGACACCGCGTCGCCGCCGTCGGCGGCCTGGATCGCGCTCGTGAAGAAATATTTGAGTTCGAAGACGCCGCGCGCGCAGCTCAGATACTTGTTGCTGGTGACGCGGCTGACGGTCGATTCGTGCATCTCGATCGCCTCGGCGACCTTGGCGAGCGTCATCGGTTTGAGGTGCGCGACGCCTTTCAGGAAGAATGCCTCCTGCTGCTTCACGATCTCGGTCGCGACCTTGATGATCGTGCGCTGGCGCTGGTCCAATGCCTTGATGAGCCAGTTGGCGGAGGCGAGCGCGTCGGAGAGCCATGCCTTGGACGCCTTGTCCTGCGGGCCGTGGCTCAGTTCGTGATAATAGCGGCGGTTGACGAGGACGCGGGGCAGCGTCGCGGCGTTGAGTTCGATGCCCCAGCCGGCCTTGGTCTTTGCCACGAACAGGTCGGGGGTGACGGCGAGTGCGGGTTCGCCGCCGTAGCGGCAGCCGGGCTTGGGATCGTAGCCGCGCAGTTCGCGGATCATGTCCGCCATATCCTCGTCGTCGACGCCGCACATGCGTTTGAGGCGCGTCAGGTCGCCGCGTGCGAGCAGATCGAGATTGTCGATCAGCCGCGCCATGCAGGGGTCGTAGCGGTCCGCCTCCTTCGCCTGCAACGCGATGCATTCGGCGAGGTCGCGCGCACCGACGCCGGTGGGATCGAGCGTCTGGATCTGAGTGAGGACGTGCTCGACGCGGGACAGTGACGTGCCGAGGCGGTTGGCGATGTCGAGCAGCGGCACGGTGAGGTAGCCCGCCTCGTCGATCTGGTCGATCAGGTGCTGGGCGATGAACCAGTCGGGCCCGTCGACCACCGCGCCCGCCTGCGCGAGCAGATGGTCGGCGAGGCTGCCGTCGCCCGCCGCGAACGAATCGAAGTCGAGGCCGTCCTCGCCGCCCTGCCCGCTGCCGCCGCTGCCGCCGGTCATCGAGAGACCGCCGTCGAACCCGCCGCCGCCGTCGGCGACGCTGTCCTGCTGGTGGCTTTCGGTGGCGTAATCCTGGTCGATCGGGTCGGCCTTTGCCGCGCCGGTCAGAAGATCGTCGGCGCCGGCGGGTTCGTCGCGTTCGACGCGTTCGGGGCGGACGACCTCGTCGGTCTGCTGCGCTTCGAGCAGCGGGTTCTTCTCGACCTCTTCGGCGATGAAGCCCTCGATCTCGAGATTGGATAGCGCGAGCAGCTTGATCGCCTGCTGCAGCTGCGGCGTCATCACCAGCGATTGCGACTGGCGGATGTCGAGGCGCGGGGCGAGGCTCATGAATCCCTCTCCCCTTGGGAGAGGGAAGGAGCCGCCGCAGGCGGCGGGAGGGTGAGGGTCGATACGGACGATGCGTCGCGCCTGCCCTCACCCCGCGCCGCTTTGCGGCTTGCCCCTCTCCCGATGGGAGAGGGGAGGAAGGCGAAGTCTTTCCTCATCGCCCTACAGCGAGAAGCCCTCGCCGAGGTACAGGCGGCGGACGTTGGCGTCGGCGACGAGTTCCGCGGGCGAGCCGGCGAACAGCACGCGGCCGTCGTAGATGATGTAGGCGCGGTCGACGATGTCGAGCGTTTCGCGGACGTTGTGGTCGGTGATGAGCACGCCGATGTCGCGGCGCTTCAAGTCCTTCACCAGATCGCGGATGTCGGCGATCGAGATGGGGTCGATGCCGGCGAAGGGTTCGTCGAGCAGCATGATCGACGGTTCGGCGGCGAGCGCGCGGGCGATCTCGGCGCGGCGGCGCTCGCCGCCTGACAGCGCCATCGCCGGCGACGCGCGCAGCCGGGTGAGGCCGAATTCGTCGAGCAATTTGTCGAGCTTGGCGGGGCGTTTCGCCGCATCGGGTTCGGAGAGTTCGAGGACGGCGCCGATGTTCTTCTCGATCGACAGACCGCGAAAGATGCTGGTTTCCTGCGGCAGGTAGCCGAGGCCCAGGATCGCGCGGCGGTACATCGGCAGCTTGGTGATATCCTCGCCGTCGAGCATGATCCGGCCCGAATCGGGCTTCACGAGGCCCATCACCGAATAGAAGCAGGTCGTCTTGCCGGCGCCGTTGGGGCCGAGCAGCCCGACGACCTCGCCGCGGTCGACCGAGACCGACACGTCGGTGAGGACGACGCGCTTGTCGTAGGACTTGGCGATCGAGATCGCCTGCAGCCCGCGATTGACCGGCGCTTCGTGGATCGCTTCGGCGGTCTGCAGGTCGGAAACGGCGGCGTCCATCAGCTCATGCCTTCGCAGCAAAGGGTTAGCGAAACCTTGGCAGGCTTCGTGCATGCCCGTGCGTCATGGCGCGCGCGGGGGCGGGAGGGAAGCCCCTGTTTCGGTGAAGCGATGCGGCTGTTTGGATGAAGCGATACTGTGGCGCTGCCAAAGGTCGTCACCCCAGCGCAGGCTGGGGTCTTGCGCTGGCGCGGGCTGCGCTTGCCGCACGAGATGCCAGCGTGCGCTGGCATGACGGTTCGTAACTATGCCGTCAGTCGCGCTTGGGGACGGAGAAGGTGCCGGTGACGCGGCCGCCGGGGGCAGCGGTGGTGGTGCCGGTCGCGCCGCTCGATCCACGTACCGACGATCCGTCGATCACCGCGCGGCCGGTGTCGAGGTTGATCGTCAGCCGGCCGCCGTTGACGGTGTTGCCGCCCTGCGTCAGCGTCACCGCGCCGAGCATCGTGATGACGCGGCGGTTGAGGTCGTAGATCGCATATTGGCTCTTGGCGGTCTGGTCCGGCCGGCGGACGGTGACGCCGCCGCTGGCGTCGAGCCGCGAGACCTGCGGATTGCCGCCGACGACCTGGCCCGTGTAGGTCACCGTCATCCGTGCGGCGTTGAGCGTCATTTCCGCCTGCTTCACCGACACTCCGCCCGACAGCACCGCGCGATTCGCCTTGTCCTGCAATTCGATATGGTCGGCACCGAAATCGATCGGCGCGTTCGAATTGTGCGCGGTCTGCGCCGCCAGTGGGGCGGCGGCGAGCAGCGCCAGCGTGGCGAACGGGGCGATCGGGACGGGAAGGGCGCGCATGCCCGCTATCTCGCCCCTCGGGGCACGATCCGCAAGCGGGCATTGCCGCTCAATCGCACGGTGCGCCCGTCGAGATCGGCGCTGAGCATGTTGGCGCTGAAATTGCCCTGCGGCACGGTGCCGGTGACCGCGCCATCGCTCTTCATCGTCTTCGCCTTGAGGTCGATCGTCGCGTCGCGGGTGTCGAGGCGATAGCCGTTGGGGCCACGGAAGGCGATCGGGCCGTCGACCTTCATCTGTTCGGTGTTGAGGTCGTAGCGGCCCTGGTTGGCGCGCAGCGTCGCCGGTCCGTCCTGCAGCTGGAGGTCGGCGGCCATGCCGTTGATCTGGACGATCGGCACGCTGCTGCTCTGCTGCACCGCCGATCCGGCGTTGAGCGCGAACGCCTGTCCCTTGTCGTCCTGGCCGCGATAGGTGGCGGACTGCAGCTTCATCCGCTCCTTCGCCACCTCGACCTTGTTCTTGTCGAGCACGAACGAGACTTCGTTGCCGGCGGTGAGCGGCGCCATGACGAGGAAGGCGGCGAGCACGCCGATCCCCACCGGCAGCCCGGTGTTGAGCAGGCCGATCAGCCGGTCGTGCCGGCTGCCGGGCGCGGCCCAGCGCTGGCGATCCGACCGGGACGGGATCGGCAGGACGCTCATCGTCCGGGCTCAGAGGTTGTTTGGAAACGCGCCGCGGCGCGTTTGGCGGTGCCGGCCCGCTCCCCCACCCGGCCGCCCATCAAGCATACTCTGTGGGCGGCCGGGTGGGGGAGC
>NZ_JAMLDY010000035.1 GCF_024211255.1 Sphingomonas liriopis
GCCATCCTCGCCAGACACAACCACACACCCAGGAAATGCCTCGGCTTCCGAAACCCCGCCGAAGTTTTCTTCCCGTTGCACTTCGATTGTGAATCCACACCCGGAACACGTCCGGGGTGACGAGGTACATGCGGCAGCGGATCGAACGCCTTGCACCTACCCCGCTCGCGACCCACATCGCGCGGCCATGCTGCATCTCACCAAAGTGGCGTTCGGCGCGGCGAGCGTCGATCATCTCGCCGAACGGCTGCTGCTGCGCGCCGCCGACGGCCCGGTGTTCCTGACCACGCGCTACCTGCCCAAGCGCCACGAAGAGGTGGCGGGCCAAGGGTCGCTGTTCTGGATATTGAAGCACCAGCTGGTCGCCCGCTCGCCGATCCTCGGCTTCGGCGAGGCGGAGGGCGGCCGCGTCGCGATCCATATCGATCCCGCGCTCGTGCTGGTACAGGCGCGTCCCAAGCGCGCGCATCAGGGCTGGCGCTATCTGGAGGCCGCGGACGCGCCGGCAGACCTCGGCGGCGATGCGGATGGACTGTCGGTCATGCCGCCTGCGCTGGTGGGGAAGCTCGCCGAGCTCGCGCTGATCTAACCGCTCGTCATTGCGAGCGTAGCGAAGCAATCCAGAGCGTCCGGGGTGCGGCCCTGGATTGCTTCGCTACGCTCGCAATGACGACGACAGGGGGCGGATCACCCCATCAACACCGCGCGATACGCCTCGAAACACCGTTCGCCACAGCGCAGCCGGATCAGCGCGCCCTCCGCCATCGCCGTCGCGCGGCGCGGGTCCTCGCTGACCGCGGGACGGATCGCCTCGCGGTTCCAGTCCTCGCTATGCTTGATGTCGAGCACCGCGTGCAGGTCGAAATAGCGCCGCTCCTTGTCGGAGAAGCCCAGCCGGCGCAGCCCCTTCGCCGTCGCTGCCGACCGATCCGGCGCGGTCAGTTCGATCACGCCGAGCGCCCCCACCGAATGCCACGCATAGCGCCGGTTGGTCGCCATCGCGGTCATCGCGTTGGCGAGGCTGAGGCTCTGCCACAGCGTATTCTCGATCACCGGGTTCACCGCCAGCGTCTCGACCAGCGCATCGAGCATCGGCCCGTGCATGCCCTTGGCATTGCCGCGCCCCATCTCGTCCCAGTAATTGCGCGCCAGCTCCAGCTTGGGCAGCGTCGGCAGCTTGACCTGCGTCATCGCGACGAGATCGTCGAACCCCGCCTCGCCCGCGGCCTCCTGTTCGAAGAACCAGCGCAGCTGGTCGAGGTTCGCCTCTTCGGCAAGCCACGGGAACAGCGCGTCGTGCTGGCCGGGGCCGGTCGCCTTCAATTCCTCGAACCAGGCGATGAAGCCCTCGACATCGGTCGGCGCGGCGGCGGCCTCGGCCTGCACCTCGGCGCGCAGTTCCTCGAGGAAACCACCCTCCAGCCGCTGCATCCGCACGTCGCGGTCGAGAACCCGCTGCCAGTCGCCGGTGGGGAAGGTCGGTTCCAGCCGCTCCCGGTTCCAGTGCGCCAGCCCGCGCTGGAAGCTGTCGGTCAGGAATTGCGACGCCGTGATATCGGCGTCGAGGATGCGGGTAGCCATTCGAGTCTCCTAGTGGGGCTGGCTAACCCCTTGATCGGCGTATCGTTCCGGCGACCCCCGAGTCGCTTGACCTGGGTTAGGACGATAAGGCGCGCGCGCGTTCGGCGCCCTTCCCCCCCGCGTCGCCCGCGCGTATAGCCGCCGCGATCATGGCCGCCGCGACACCCCTTTTGCCCCCCGCCGACTGGCGCGATTTCCTGGCGCTGACCAAGCCCAGGGTGATGACGCTCGTCGTGTTCACCGGGCTGTGCGGCATGCTGGCGGCGCCGGTCGGCATCCATCCGGTATTGGGCTTCACCGCGATCCTGTGCATCGCGCTGGGCGCGGGCGCGGCGGGGGCGCTCAACCAATGGTATGAGGCGGACCTCGACGCGAAGATGCGCCGCACCCAGAAGCGCCCGCTGCCCGATGGCCGCATGGACCGGCAGGCGGCGCTGCACTTCGGCGTCGGCCTCGCCGCCTTCTCGGTCATCCTGATGTACGTCGCGGTCAACCTGACCGCCGCGGCGATCCTGACCGTCTCGATCCTGTTCTACGTGCTGATCTACACCGTCTGGCTCAAGCGCCGGACGCCGCAGAACATCGTCATCGGCGGCGCCGCGGGAGCCTTCCCGCCGCTGATCGGCTGGGCCGCCGCGACCGGGCATGTGGCATTGCTGCCGGTGCTGTTGTTCAGCCTCGTCTTCCTGTGGACGCCGCCGCACTTCTGGGCGCTCGCGCTGTTCGTGAAGACCGATTACGCCAACGCCGGCGTGCCGATGCTGCCCGTCGTCGCGGGCGAACGCGTAACCCGGCGCCAGATCGGCCTCTACACGATCCCGATGGGAATCGCCGCGGTGCTGCCCTGGCCGCTCGGGCTGACCGGTGCGATCTACGGCGGCGTCGCAACGCTCACCACGCTCGTCTTCGCCGCGCTGGCGCTGATCGTCGCGACCCGCACGACGCAGCCCGACGACGCGATGAAGCCCGAAAAGCGGCTGTTCCGCTATTCGATCCTCTACCTCTTCGTGGTGTTCGGCGCGTTGGTCGTCGATCGCTGGATGCTGTCATGACCCCTGAAGACCTCGACCTGATCCGCCGCCGCCAGCAATCGCGCGCCCGCGTCATGGCGCTGCTGCTCGGCGCCTTCGTCATCCTCATCTTCGCGGTGGCGATCGTGAAGATCCGCGAAGGGATGATGTGAGCAGCACCAGCCGCCAGCTCCGCACCGCGCTGTTCGCGGTGCTCGGCATCTGCGTGATGACCGGCGTCGCCTGGGCCAGCGTGCCGCTCTACCGCCTGTTCTGCCAGGTCACGGGCCTCAACGGCACCACGCAGCGTGGGCTGGAGGCGCCGGGCGCGGTCAACAAGCTGATCCGCATCGATTTCGACAGCAATGTCGCCCCCGGCATGAAATGGCGCTTCCGCCCCGAAGCGGGGTCGGAGACGGTGAAGATCGGCGCGCGCGACATGGCGTTCTTCACCGCGACCAACACCGATACCAAGGCGATCACCGGCACCGCGACGTTCAACGTCACGCCCAGCCAGGCCGGCAAATATTTCACCAAGATCCAGTGTTTCTGCTTCACCCAGCAGACGCTGAAACCGGGCGAGACGCAGCGGATGCCGGTCATCTTCTTCGTCGATCCGAAGATCATGGACGATCCCGACGCGAAGGACGTCGAGACGATCACCCTCTCCTACACATTTTACCCGGTGGATTCCCGCAAATCCGCAGGCTAGAGCGTGGGACAAGAGGATAAGAACAGGGACACGACATGGCCGGCGCCAAGAACCACGATTATCACATCCTGCCCCCCAGCATCTGGCCGCTGTTCGGGTCGCTGTCGGCGCTGGTGATGGCGTCCGGCGGCATCATGTGGATGCACGGCGGCCACCTCGCCGCGGACAAGGCGAACGGCGGCGGCTGGATCTTCTTCGCCGGCCTCGCGGGCGTGCTGTTCACGATGTACAGCTGGTGGGCCGACGTGGTGCGCGAGGCGCATCACGGCGATCATACCCCCGTCGTCCAGCTCCACTTCCGCTACGGCATGATCCTGTTCATCGCCTCCGAAGTCATGTTCTTCGTCGGCTGGTTCTGGGCGTTCTTCGACTTTTCGCTGTTCCCGACCGCGATGAGCTTCGTCGACGGCCAGGTCGAGCGCGCTGCCGAGGGCGCGACCGCGATCACCGCGCAATGGCCGCCCAAGGGCCTCGAGGTCATCGACGCGTTCGAATTCCCGCTGCTCAACACGCTGATCCTGCTGACCAGCGGCACCACCGTCACCTGGGCGCACCATGCGCTGATCCACAACCAGCGCGGCGGCGAGAAGACCGGCCTGTGGGGCCTGCTCGGCGTGGGAAATCGCGACGGCGTGCTCAAGGGGCTGTGGCTGACCGTCATCCTCGGCGCGCTGTTCAGCAGCATCCAGGCCTATGAGTATGCCCACGCGCCCTTCCCCTTCAAGGGGCTGAACTATGGCGCGTCCTTCTTCATGGCGACCGGCTTCCACGGCTTTCACGTCCTGATCGGCACGATCTTCCTGATCGTCTGCCTGATCCGCGCCTATAAGGGCGACTTCACCCCACGCCAGCATTTCGGCTTCGAGGCCGCCGCCTGGTACTGGCATTTCGTCGACGTGGTGTGGCTGTTCCTCTTCGTCACCGTCTACGTCTGGGGCGGCTGGGGCGCACCCGTCCACGCCGGTTGATCGTGACGGGGATGGGCGTCGTGCATGACTGATCCGACGCCCGTCCCCGCCGCGGACGCAACGCCCTCGCCCACCGCGGACGTGGTTCCGCCTTCGATCGTCCAGGCGGGTCTGCGCGGCCTGTGCCCGCGGTGCGGCAAGCCCACATTGTTCGCCAGCTGGATCCGCTTCGCAGATCGCTGCCGCGCCTGCGGGCTCGACTTCACGCAGTTCAACGTCGGCGACGGGCCGGCGGCCTTCCTCACGCTGATCCTCGGCACGCTCGTCGTCGCGGGCGCGATCATGCTCGAACTGACGCTGCACCCGCCGCTGTGGCTGCACATGCTGATCTGGATCCCGGTGACGCTGGCGGGCGTCGTCTGGTCGCTGCGCCTCGCCAAGGGCGCGCTGATGTCCGCCGAATATCGCAACGCCGCGCGCGAAGGCCGCATCGATCCCCAGGTACCGGCGGACCCGCTGCCATGAGGCGCATTCCCGTCCTCCCCACGCTCGTCGTCGCCATCGCGGTAGCGGCGATGATCGCGCTCGGCCTGTGGCAGCTGCTCGATCGCGCGCCCAAAAAAGAAACGTATCTCGCGCAGCTCGCCGCCAATCCCGCCAAGCCGCCGATCGCCTTCCCCGCGCGCCCCGACGACACGCTGCTGTTCCGCCGCACCACGGCCACCTGCGCGCACCCGGTCACCCAGCGCCTCGCCGGCGCGGGCGCGGCGGGTTTCCGCCTGATCGCCGATTGCGGCGACGGCCTCGTCGTCCAGCTCGGCACCACCCCCGATCCGATGTTCAAGCGTCGCTGGACGGGCGGCCCGGTGTCGGGCTTCATCAGCCACGCCCCCGATGCCCGCTCGCTGATCGGCTCGCTCCTCGATCCGACGCCCCAGCGCCTGATGCTGATCGCCGACACGCCACCGCTAGGCCTCGGCGCCAACGGCAAACCCGACCTGACGTCGGTCCCGAACAACCATCTATCCTACGCCGTCCAATGGTTCCTCTTCGCGGCCATCGCCACGGTCATCTACGTACTGGCGGTTCGGCGACGGCGGTAGCTTGCCACACCGGTGGGCTTGTGGATCGAGTTGACGGGGACCTTTCAGTCGCGTGATCGGATCTGGTCAGCGACCGATCGCTGGTCCACCGACTGGATGACGCTCCAGCCAGATGTCGTTTTGCCAATCCTCATAACCCAGCAGCGTACCGAAGCTGCGCTCATGCTCGTTCGTCCATCCGCCATAGTGGGTGATCAACTTCAACATGTCGTCGATGCGCCACGCTTCGCCCGGCAGGCAGTAGAATATGCGACGAGACTGCCAATCTGGACGAAGCAGGACTGGCTCATCCACAATTCGCCGTTCGAAGCGGCCTACATCAACATAGCGGTCGAACAAACGGAGATACCGAAGCACGCATTCCGGCTCCTTCCCAACGATATCGCTAAACATCGCCATCGGCTTGACGCCTCTCAGCATAAGGCCAAGCTCTCGATTGGTATGGACGAGATAGGGCAGCGCGCGGAGGCTGTCGGACAACATGATCACCTTTTACGCTCTCGCTCCCACGTACGCTATTGGGCGATCACGTCGGGCCAACCACCAACTTACCGGACCATGTTCGCCCTGTCCTACACCCGTCGCGAGGTGTATTTCCGGCGCATGTACAGCCAACGCTCACCCGACACCGTGCCATCCGGCACCGGGCCGGGCGGCGTTTTGAAACCCGACGTACCGTCAACTTCGGCAACTTTCGCGGGGTCGCACCGGTGAATCGGTCGGGCGCCGCTGCGGTTCCGCGATAGCCCGACCGCACCCGCACCCAAGCAAACCCGCCGTTGCCCCCCGGCGCGCGCGCCGCTACCCAGCCGCGATGCGCTATGTCAGCACCCGCGGGGCCGCGCCCGCGCTCGATTTCCGTGACGTCACCCTCGCCGGGCTGGCGTCGGACGGCGGCCTCTATCTGCCGGAAGTCTGGCCCGGCCTGACCCGTGACCAGATCGCGGGCCTCGCGGGCCTTTCCTACGTCGATACCGCGGTCGCGGTGATGACGCCCTTCGTCGGCGACGCGCTCACCCCCGACGAGCTCAAGGACCTGTGTACCCAGGCCTATGGCCGCTTCGCGCACGCCGCGGTGACGCCGCTCGTCCAGCTCGACCACGACCAGTGGCTGCTCGAACTGTTCCACGGGCCCACGCTCGCGTTCAAGGACGTCGCGCTCCAGCTGCTCGGGCTGTTGTTCGAGACGTTCCTGACCGGCAGCAGCCAGCACCTGACCGTCGTCGGCGCGACCAGCGGCGATACCGGTTCGGCGGCGATCGACGCGCTGGCGGGCCGCGCCGGGGTCGACATCTTCATGCTCCACCCCGCCGGCCGCGTGAGCGACGTGCAGCGCCGCCAGATGACGACGGTGCTCGCCCCCAACGTCCACAATATCGCGATCGACGGCGACTTCGACACCGCGCAGGCGCTGGTCAAGCGGATGTTCAACGACCCCGGTTTCTCCGGCCGGTTCGCGCTGTCGGCGGTCAATTCGATCAACTGGGCGCGGCTGATGGCGCAGGTGGTCTATTATTTCTACGCCGCCGTCCGCTTGGGCGCGCCCGATCGTGCGGTCGCCTTCTCCGTCCCGACGGGCAATTTCGGCGACGTCTTCGCCGGCTATGTCGCCGCGCAGATGGGCCTGCCGGTCGCGAAGCTGATCGTCGCGACCAACGTCAACGACATCCTCCATCGCGCACTCTCGGCAGGCGACTATAGCAAGGGCGTCGTCCAGCAGACGCCGACCCCGTCGATGGACATCCAGGTCAGCTCCAACTTCGAACGCCTGCTCTTCGACCTCGGCGCCCGCGACGGCGCGGCGCTCGCCGCGCAGATGCAGGGCTTCGAAGCGTCGGGCGCGATGCGGCTGACCAACGCGCAGCACACCGGCGCCTCGCTGTTCGCCAGCGACCGCGTCGACCTCGACGACATGACGCTGGCGATGCGCTGGGCGCACGAGCATGCGGGGCAGATCATCGACCCGCATACCGCGATCGCGCTCGCCGCCGCGCGCCGGCACGACAGCGACGTCCCCGTCGTGACGCTCGCCACCGCGCATCCCGCCAAGTTCCGCGACGCGGTCGAGCGCGCCACCGGCCAGCGCCCCGCGCTGCCCGGCCGGATCGGCGACCTGTTCGACCGCGAGGAGCGCTTCGCATCGCTGCCCGGCACGTTCGAGGCGGTCACCGCCTATATCGCCGAGCGCGCGACGCCGCGCGCATGACGCTCGACACGCTGATCGGCGAACCCTGGGCGGACTATGGCCTGGTCGATTCGGGTCACGGCCGCAAGCTGGAGCGCTACGGCCGCTTCCGCTTCATCCGCCCCGAACCGCAGGCGATGTGGGCGCCCGCTACCGAAGACTGGAAAGCGCAGGGCGAGTTCGTGCCGGCGAGTGACGAGGACGGCGGCGGCCGCTGGGTCTTCGCCGAACCGGTCCCACGGGAGGGCTGGCCGCTGAAGTGGAACGAGGTCCGCTTCACCGCGCAGACGACGCCGTTCCGCCATCTGGGCTTCTTCCCCGACATGGCACCGGTGTGGAGCTGGATGCGCGAACGCGTCGCCGACAAGCCCGGCGCGGAATGCATGAACCTGTTCGGCTACACCGGCGTCGGCACGCTGGCGATGGCCACGGCGGGCGCGAAGATGGTCCATGTCGATGCCTCCAAGAAATCGGTCGAGGCCGCCCGCGCCAATGCCGCGCTGTCCGGCAGGGCCGACGCGCCCGTCCGCTGGATCATCGACGACGCCGCCAAGTTCGTCGCGCGCGAGGTGCGCCGGGGCCGCCGCTATGACGGCATCCTGCTCGATCCCCCCAAATACGGCCGCGGGCCCGAAGGCGAAATCTGGCGGCTGGAGGAGGACCTCCCCCGCCTGATCGCCGACTGCCGCCGGCTGATCGACGCCGACAGCCGCTTCCTGTTCCTCACCGTCTATGCCGTGCGCATGTCGGCGCTGGCGATCGGCGAACTGCTCGCCCAACTGTTCGCCGACCTGCCCGGCACGGTCGAGGCGGGCGAACTCGGCGTCCGCGAGGAAGCGCGCGGGTTGGCGCTACCCACCGCGATCTGGGCGCGCTGGAGCCGGTAACATAGCCCCCGTTCGTGCTGAGCCTGTCGAAGCACCTTGAGACTCAGGCCCTTCGACAGGCTCAGCAACCATTATGATGCGGGCATCCATTCGGCTTGTCTGGCGAGGACGGTGTTGGCGTAGATGAGGAGTTTCCGTGCGCAGGCGGTGAGGGCTTGTT